>NZ_JARRAB010000014.1 GCF_030376615.1 Pseudomonas sp. sp1636 | reverse complement strand
CTGATCGGCGCCACGCTGTCTTCGGCGATGCTGTTGCTGTCATCCACGGCATGCGGCACATCGTCGACGATCTCGATGACGATGCTGGCCGGCGCCGAGCTGGCCGTGCCGTCCGACACGCTGAGCGTGAAGTTGTCGCTCTCGATACCCGGGCCGTCGGTGGTCGGGCTGGTCAGCTGATAGCTGTAGCTGGCCACCCCGGTGGCTGCGTTGTAGGAGTCAATCGTCAGGTTGCCGTTGCTGCCGGCGAACACGCTGCCGGCCAAACTGCCGATGGCCACGGTGACGCCATTGATGGTCACGCTCTGCAGGTCGTCCAGGCCGTCGGCGTCGCTCAGGGTGAAGGCGCCGCTGGCCACAATGCTGCTCACCCCGGCATTCGAGCCATTCGCCAAGCCGGCTTCAAACACCTGGTCGTTGCCGCCCTGGTTGCCAGGATCGACGCTGAGCCCCGGCCCATCGTTACTGCCCAGGACGGTGATGGTCAGAGTCGCAGTATCAGTGTCGCCATCGGCGTCCTGCATGGTGTAGCTGAAGGTCTCGCTCAGGCTCTCACCGGCGGCCAGGCTCTGCACCGCCGGGTTGACGTTGTTCAGGCTGTAGCTGTAGGTGCCGTTGCCGGTATCGCTGAAGGTGCCGTAGCTGGCGGCGGTGCTGGCCCAGCCGACGAAGCTGGTCGGGGTGTCCGCACCCGGTTGGCCGTTGGCGTGCAGGTCGTTGTCGAGCACGCTGCCAGTGATCGGCGCCACGCTGTCTTCGGCGATGCTGTTGCTGTCATCCACCGCATTGGGCACGTCGTCGAATATCTCGATGATGAGATTCGTCGGCGTCGATGACTGCATGCCGTCTGAGACGCTTAGGGCGAATACACTAGTTTGGTTACCGGAGCTGCTGTTGGCAGGACTGGTCAGCTCATAGCTGTAGCTGACCAGCCCAGTCGTACCGTCGTAGCCGGTAATGCTGAGCGTGCCATGCTCAGCAACGACACTTACCCCCACCAGACTCACGATGGACACTGTCACGCCGTTAATGGAGAGGCTCTGCAGAACGCTTAACCCGCCGGCATGCGACAAACGGAAAGTACCGCTGGCGAACTCGCCGTCCGATGCCGAGTTAGACCCCGTCGCCAGCGCGGATTCGGATACCGTCTGGCGTTCACCTAAAATAATTTGGGGAATGATCGGTGGTTCGTCCGACTGCTCATCCAACTGTTCGATATCCGGATCGGGAAACTCCGGAACGAAGCTCAGACCCTCGGTAGGGAAGCCGATGACTGGATCGAGCGCTCCGGCAGTTTCACTCAGCAAGATGAACGAATGGCCGCCCCCCCCGTCTGCGCCACCCGCCCCTGGCCCTGCAGCCGTGGCAGCAAGAGCGGCGCTCGGGTCGACACCCGCTTCGATGGCCGCCTGCAGTTGCTCGATATCGGCCAGATCCTGGTCACTAGGCGCGGTTGGCGCCGCTGACGCGGGCGCTACTACACCGTCACCGCGCATATCTGCCAGCACCTGCGTATCCAGCATTTGGTTGCTGTCACGCCCGAGGGTCAGCTCGCCACCACTGGCCAAGGCGATAGCTACCGCACCAGCGGCTCCGGTAACTAGCTGTTCACCGGCGAAAACCCGATCGCCCTCGATGAGAAGCCTACGCGTTCCGTCGCCGGCTACCGCAAAAACCTCGCCGACAACCTGGCTGACGACACCAATCAAAGTAGCCATGATTCCTCCCTCACTACGCTGCCAGCCACCGCCGACACGTCTGAAAAAGAGTCGATGCACCTTTCCATACGCCGGGCGAAACATAAGAAGCAACTGAGTGAAATGGAACGGCATACCAGCTCATGGAAACACCCGCGCCAGAAAAATAGCGCTACTTGGTTACCGTACTACTCCATCAGAACCATCCCCGCCCTATGCGCTGCGAATCGTGCAGACCGCCTGTTATCGTCACGCACAAAGCTGAAACCCGCCAACTGCGTGACCTTTGATATAAAACAATGATCCTGCTTTTCCCTGGCTGCATAAGATTTTTTCCTCATAACGCTTGTGAGAACTTTTTCTTAGGCTTGGCTAAATATGTTCTTAGCTGTGATGTTAGAAGACTTAAAAGATATTAATAAGAAAAAGTCAAATATTTGACGACAAAACAACAGTCGACAAGGAGATTCATCACATGCGAGTTGCCAATCCGCTGTGGAGCAGCATGCTGTTGGTACTGACGTGTTCCTATACCCAGGCGATGACATTGTCTGAAGCCATTCAAAGCACCCTGGACAATCACCCGGAAATTCACGCGGGAATCAACAACCGCCTTGCGTCGGACGAAGAAGTGAAGATAGCCAAAGGTGGCTACCTGCCGACAGTCGACTTGCTGGTCGGTTACGGTCGGGAAAATACCGACAGCCCAAGCACCCGCCTCAACCCGCCCAATGACCACAACACGGAAACGCTTAACTATCGAAACGCCGAGCTGCGTCTACGGCAGATGCTGTTCGATGGCTTCAATACCCCTAATGAAGTCGCACGCACCGAAGCGGTAGTAAACTCGCGGGCCTACCGGGTACTCGGCACGACTGAAAGCCTGGCGCTGCGCACCGTTGAGGTTTATCTCGATATCCTGAAACGGCGTGAAATGGTCGATCTGGCGAAAAACAATCTGCTGGCCCACCAACGCATCACCGATCAAATCGATCTGCGCAACCGCCAAGGCGTCGGCAGCACCGCCGACTTCGATCAATCCAACGCACGCTTGGCGCTGGCGGAAAACAACCTCTATACCGAGCAGGTCAACCTGGCGGATGCCGAGGCGAACTTCATCAGCATCACCGGTCGCACGCCAGACGAACTGGCAGCCCCGGTTTCGATCAAGAGCGCGATACCGGAGGATTTACACGCCGCCCGGCAAGCGGTTATGCAAAACAACCCCTTCCTGAAGTCAGCACAAGCCGACGTGCAGGCCGCCGAGCAGCAGTATCAGGTTGCCAAGTCGCCGTTCTACCCGCGCTTCGACGTCGAGCTGGCAACCAGCGCCGACGACAACATTCAGGGCGACGAAGGCCACTACAACACGTGGCGTGCCGCCGTGGTAATGAACTACAACCTGTTCAACGGCATGCGCGATAAAGCGCGCCTGCAATCCTCCGCCCACCAGATCAACGAATCGATGGACATTCGCAACAACGCCCTGCGGGTACTCAACGAAAATCTTTCGCTGGCCTGGAACGCCATGGACAACGCCCGCCTGCAAACGCCGAAGGCACGCGACTATGCCGACTACACCAGAAGGGTTCGCGAGGCGTACCAGCAGCAGTTCAGCCTGAACCAGCGCACCCTGCTCGATTTGCTGGACAGTGAGAACGAACTCTTCACCGCCAACCGCCGCTACAGCGAAGTGCGCTACACCGAAGAGTTCTCCATGTACCGCGTGATGGCTGCCATGGGCGATCTGCTGCGCCACCAGCAGGTGATTGTACCGGCCGAGGCTGTAGCCCTTTCCGAAGTAAAGAGCGAGGCACGCCTGCCGGAAATGAAGTAGTCCCGCTTAGCCGGCCGTTGACACATGTAGCGAGCGACGGCCAGGCAAGGCGGAATCGGTCGAAAAGCGCAGTTCACCTGGTGTAAGTGCGCAGTTTCAGACCGATTGACTCGCTTTGTTCGCCCTGCTGGCCAGCCTTCGGCTGTTACTCCGCCGCGCTGCATCACTGCATCGCCGAGCGCAGTAGTTTTTCAATGGCCTGTTAAGGAGCAGTAAAACGTGACGACCATGGAAAGAGCCGAGCCCACCAGCGATCCCCGCTTGAGCCACGACGACCCCTTGCTGGACGGTTTGCTGATCCTCTGCAAACTCCACGGCTGTACCGCCAGCCGCGGCAGCTTGAGTGCCGGCTTGCCGATGCCGCAGCAGCGCCTAAGTGCCAACCTGCTGCCCCGCGCAGCAGCACGGGGCGGCTTGCAAGGTCGCTTGCTGCAGCGCGAACTGACGGCCATTTCCGCACTGAACCTGCCGGTATTGCTATTGCTCAAAAACGGGCGTAGCGCAGTCCTGCGCCAATGGGAAGCCGACGACCAGGCCTTGATCATGCCGTCCGAGGCGGACGGTGGCGAACAGCACGTTGCGCGCGAGCAACTGGCCGAGGAATACAGCGGCCAGGCGTTCTTCGCGCGTCCGCGGCACGAACTGGAAGACGTGCGCACGCCGCTATTGCCACGCATCGATGCCTGGTTCCGCGACACGCTCAAGCTGTCCCGCTGGCTGTATACCGATGCCATGCTCGCCAGCCTGCTGGTCAACCTGCTCGGCCTGATGGTGCCGCTGTTCGTCATGCAGACCTACGACCGCGTGGTGCCCAACCAGGCCACGGCCACCCTCTGGGTGCTGGCCATCGGCCTGTTCATCGGCACCTCCTTCGAACTGCTGCTGCGGGTACTGCGCGCCAATCTACTGGACAGCGCCGGCAAGAAGACCGACGTGGTGCTCTCCGCCACCCTGTTCGAACGCATCACCGGCATGGCCATGAAAGCGCGCCCGGCAACTGTCGGCGGCTTCGCCCAGAACATTCACGATTTCCAGGGCCTGCGCGAATTCCTGACCGCGGTGACCCTGACCAGCCTGATCGACCTGCCCTTCGCCCTGCTGATGATTATGGTGATAGGTTTGCTCGGCGGTTCACTGATTGCCATTCCACTGCTGGCCTTTCCGCTCACGGCGATCTTCGCCCTGATCATTCAGGGCCGCTTGCGCGACACCGTGCAACGCAGCCTGGTACTGGGCGCGGAGCGTCAGGCGCTATTGATCGAAACCCTCGGCGGCCTGGAAACCCTCAAAGCCTGTGGTGCGGAAAGCGAACGCCAACACCAGTGGGAAACCACCCATGGCGCCCTGACCCGGCTGGATGCTCACGCTCGCTTCCTCTCATCCCTCGCCACCAACGGCACCCTGTTTCTCCAGCAATGCGCCGGCATGGCCATCATCATCGCCGGGGTCTACGCGATCATTGCTGGCGACATGAGTGTCGGCGCGCTGATCGCCTGCTACATGCTCAATAGCCGGGTGTTGGCTCCGCTCGGCCAGGTTGCCGGATTGATCACCCGCTACCAGCAGGCGCGCCTGACCATGAAAAGCACCGACGCACTGATGGGACTGCCGCAGGAACGCCAAGCCAAGCAGCGGCCGCTGGAGCGCACCCTGCTGCAAGGCACCCTCGATGTGCATCAGGTCAGCTTCAGCTACCCGGGGCAAAGCAATCCGGCACTGACCAAGGTCAGCCTGCGTTTGAATGCTGGCGAGCGGGTCGGCATCATCGGTCGTAGCGGCTCGGGCAAGAGCACCCTGGCACGCCTGCTGCTGGGGTTCTACGCCCCGGATGAGGGGCAAATCCTGCTCGACGGCCTGGATCTACGTCAACTCGACGTGGCCGACCTGCGCCACCAGATCGGCTACGTTGCCCACGATCTGCCGCTATTGGCCGGCAGCCTGCGCGACAACCTGACCCTCGGCGCACGCTATATCAGCGATGCACGGATGCTCGAAGTGGCCGAACTGACCGGCGTCAGCGAGCTGGCCCGACAGCACCCGCAAGGCTTCGAGCGCCCGGTTGGCGAGCGTGGCCAACAGCTCTCTGGCGGCCAGCGCCAAGCCGTATTGCTGGCCCGCGCGCTGCTGCTCGACCCACAGATCCTGGTGTTCGACGAGCCGACCAGTGCGATGGACAATAGCAGCGAGGAAATCCTGCGCAGTCGCCTGCATGCCTGGGCTCAGGGCAAAACCATGCTCCTGATCACCCACCGTAGCTCGATGCTCAGCCTGGTCGATCGCCTGGTGGTGCTGGACAACGGCCAGATCGTTGCCGATGGCCCTAAGGAGGCAGTGATCGAAGCCTTGCGCAAGGGCCGCGTCGGCCCGGCAGCGGAATAGGAAGGTACTTATGCAACCGCATCAAGCCATCTTCGCTTACTTTGCCAGCCTGGGCAGGCGCAAGCAGGACACCGAGTTCATGCCGGAAGTCGAGGGCGCGATTCTCGAGGACTCGCCCTGGCTGTCGCGCATCACCATCTGGGTAGTCTGTGCCTGCCTGATCGCCGCCCTGCTCTGGGCCAATTTTGCCGTGCTCGAAGAGGTTACCACCGGCGAAGGCAAGGCCATTCCCTTGAGCAAAATTCAGGTCATCCAGAACCTCGA
The DNA here is from genome assembly GCF_030376615.1 of Pseudomonas sp. sp1636. Taxonomy (GTDB): domain Bacteria; phylum Pseudomonadota; class Gammaproteobacteria; order Pseudomonadales; family Pseudomonadaceae; genus Aquipseudomonas. The sequence goes on along the minus strand of NZ_JARRAB010000014.1, from coordinate 133,935 downwards.
GGGCGGCATCGTCAGCGAGATTTTCGTGCGCGAAGGCCAACTGGTGGAAAAGAACGAGGTGTTGATGCGCCTGGATGACACCCGTTTTCTGTCCAGTCAAGGTGAAGCCGAAGCCGACCGTTTATCCCTGATCGCCCGCATCGAACGCCTGAGCGCCGAAGCCGAAGGCCGGCCCATCGCCATGCCGGAGGAAATCCAGCGCCTGGCCCCGCAATTGGCCGAAGACGAGCTGGCGCTCTACCGCTCGCGACAACGGCGCCTGCACAGCGAACAACGCACACTCGGCGAGCAATTACGGCAGAAAACCCAAGAGCTCGCCGAGTTCCGCTCCAAGTCCCAGCAATACCGCTCCAGCCTGGGCTTGCTGCAGCAAGAGCTGAATATGTCACAACCCCTGGTCGCCACGGGCGCGATTTCCCAAGTGGAGATACTGCGTTTGCAGCGCAGCGCCGTGGAAGTTCGCGGCTCTTTGAATGCCACTAACCTGGCGATTCCCAGGGCAGAATCGGCCGTTAGCGAGATCAAGAGCAAAATCGAGGAGTCCGAGTTGGCGTTCCGCTCCGACGCTTTCAAGGCGCTCAATGAACTGCGCACCGAACTGAAGAAAATCACCGCCAACAGCTCCGCCATTCAAGACCGCGTCAGCCGCACCACGGTTCTGTCCCCGGTCAAGGGCATCATCAAGCAGCTGAAAATCAACACCATCGGCGGCGTCGTCCAGCCGGGCAGCGACATGCTGGAAATCGTGCCCCTGGAAGACAACCTGCGGATAGAAGCCAAGGTGCGCCCGCAGGATGTAGCCTTCCTCCATCCAGGACAGAAGGCCATGGTCAAGTTCAGTGCCTACGACTACACCATTTATGGTGGACTAAAAGCCAATCTGGAATTGATCAGCGCCGACACCATCACCGACGAGGAAGGCAACAGCTTCTACCTGATCCAGCTACGCACCGATAAAAGCCACCTGGGCAGCGATGAACATCCCTTGCTGATCATTCCCGGCATGATCGCCACCGTAGACATCATCACCGGCGAGAAAAGCGTTCTCGATTACCTACTCAAGCCCGTACTCAAGGCCCGCGCCGAAGCGCTGCGCGAACGATGAGCCGCGCATGAAAAGCGCGTACCGGACTTGCCGGGAGCGCGGGCAACGCAAGACCCTGCGAGCCGCCGGCTCAGCCGCCCTAGTGATTGCGCCTGAAGGTCTCCTCGCCCATCGCCGCGATCTGTCCCTCGATCAGGGCTTCAAAGGGTTTGAGCAGCGCATCGAAACGGGCCGGCGCCTCCAGGGTTTCCAGTGCACTGACAATGGCTTCGATGGTCGACAGTGCCCCCGCCTGCGGCGCCTTGCGTAACCGGTAGCGCGACTGCAGGCCGGGTTGCAGGCTGACTCGCGGCAGAGCAGCCAGCGCCGGATTGCAATGCAGCAGTTTGCGCGCCTTGCGCCAGGTGCCATCCGGCACCACCAGCAGCAGCGGCTGCTCGTGCAGATGCGCCGCCAACTGCAGCAGCGGCTGGGCCTCCTCCCCCGGAAACAATAAGCAGGCCCGATAGCCCGGCGGCGTCAACAACGCCGGCAAATCCTCGAACACTTCGCCGACGCGCAACTCGGCGTTGGGCAACGCCAACGCCGCCAACCGCGCGGTATTCAACGCATGCCTGACCTCGCTCGGGTGCTGCAGGATCAGCACCCGCGTGCGACTCGGCAACCGGGGAATCAGCGCACATAAACAGCGATCGAGCGGACGGTTACAGCGTGGGCAATGGGGGCGTGGCATCGGCATCTCCTCAGTCGCGCAGTGTGCCACAAGCTCCGCTGACAGCGCGCAAGCGACCCTGCTCGCCCCAGGCGTGGGCATAGCGTTCCGGCAGGTAGCCCACACAGGCCCGGACGTGGCGAATTTCTCGTCAAGCAACTCGAAACCTGGGGCGTCGACACCCTATTCGGCATCCCCGGCGCGCACACCTGGCCCAGCTACTGCGCGAGGCACCAAACGCTCATCCGTTGATCATCGAAGTACTGAGCTGCCCCCTCCATCCCTGACGGCGGCCGCCGAACGGCGTGGCTTGCCACTGGGCGCTGCGCCTAGACTCAAGCTACACCAGGCGACAAGGTCAGCCAGATGAAAATCGTCACCCGCAACAACTGGTTCGAGGTGCGTCATCTGCAGGATGGCATCGCACTGATCCATGAGCCCTATATCCGCCCCTTCTACCGCTGCAACCTGTGGCATGTGCGAGGACGTGAGCACGACGCACTGATCGACTCCGGTTCCGGCCTGGTCAGCCTGCGCGAGCAATTGCCCTGGCTCACCGAGCGGCCATTGCTGGCGGTGGCCAGCCATACCCACTTCGACCATATCGCCGGCCATCACGAGCTCACCGAACGCCTGGTGCATCCTGCCGAGGCAGACATCCTCGCCGCGCCGACCGGGGCCAATACCCTGGCGGCGGATTTCGTCAACGACGAGATGTTCGAGGCGCACCCAGATTGCCCGCTGTGCTACGCCGAATACCGGGTCAAGGCGGCGCCGGCGACGCGCCTGATCGAAGACGGCGATGTGCTGGATTTAGGCGACCGGGTATTGCAGGTGTTGCATACCCCAGGTCATTCACCCGGCGGTATCAGCCTATGGGAGGCGGCGACGCAGACGTTGTTCTCCGGCGATATTCTCTATGACGGCCCGTTGATCGAAGATGCTTATCACTCGAACCTGCAGGATTACGCGCAAAGCCTGGCCCGGCTGCGCCACCTACCGGTACGCAACCTACATGGCGGGCATTTCCCGAGCTTTTCCGGTGAGCGCATGCGCGAACTGATCGAGCAATGGTTTATCGACCACCCGCACCTGCTCTAGCTTGGCTGTGGCTCAGCCGAAGCGGCGGTTGTCGATAAACGGCTTTGGTGGGCTAAAAGCCCACCCTGCCTTGAAATATTAGCGGCGTCGACGCGGCGCTTGCGGGCGGCGCTGATCGTCGGTACGCACAGGGACAGGTTGCAGTTTCGGCCGATCAAGCAAGCCCAAGGCAACCAACAGGTCGTGTAAGGCGTTATACAACTTGGCGCTCATGGAATACCCTCCTGCCAAGGACTTCAACAAGGCGCTCGATGCGCCTCATCTCAGCGTAGATTAACCCCGGCGCAATTGCCGAGGCTTGCCGCAAATCAAACAGCCCTAAACATGACCGACTGTCGGCCTGGGCAAAAGCCAGTGCCAAAGGTTGCGCACCGCCCCGTGACAGCCCCTATTCAGCCTGCTCGGTTTTGCGCCGGTAAGGGAATACGTCGATCACCTTGCCGGCGCGAATCGCATCTTGCAGGCTTTTCCAATAATCGGCGTCATACAATTCGCCATGCAACTGGCTGAACAAACGGCGCTGTTTGATATCGGCAAACAGGAACGGCGGGAACTCCTCGGGGAACACGTCCAGCGGCGCCACGGAATACCAGGGTTCGGAGGCCATCTCATCCTCCGGATAGCGCGGCGGCGGAATATGTCGAAAATTGACTTCGGTGAGAAAGCAAATTTCGTCGTAGTCGTAAAACACCACTCGGCCATGGCGGGTGACGCCAAAGTTCTTCAGCAGCATGTCGCCGGGGAAGATATTGGCCGCGGCCAACTGCTTGATCGCCAGGCCATAATCATCCAGCGCTTCGCGAACCTGGGCTTCGCTGGCATTTTCGACATACATATTCAGCGGGGTCATGCGCCGCTCGGTCCAGCAGTGGCGGATCAGCACGGTATCGCCGTCGACCTCGACGGTCGACGGCGCCACTTCCAGCAACTCGGCCAGACAAGCCGCCTCGAACTTGGCCTTGGGGAAGCGAAAATCGGCGAATTCCTGGGTATCGGCCATCCTGCCGACCCGGTCGACACTCTTCACCAGGCGGTACTTCTCGATCACCGTATTGCGGTCGACGTTCTTCGACGGCGCGAAGCGATCCTTGATGATCTTGAACACGGTGTTGAAGCCCGTCAGGGTGAACACGCTCATGACCATGCCGCGCACGCCGGGGGCCATGATGAACTTGTCGTCGGTGTTGGCCAGGTGGTTGATCAGCGCACGGTAGAATTCCGACTTGCCATGCTTGTAGAAACCGATCGAGGTATACAGCTCGGCAATGTGCTTGCCCGGCAGGATGCGCTTGAGAAAGCCGACGAACTCGGCCGGATAGCCGACCCGCACCATGAAATAGGAACGGGTGAAGGAGAAGATGATCGACACCTCGGCCTCATCGGTGATCAGCGTATCGATCTGAATTCCCTGATCCTCGCGGTGCAGCAGCGGGATCACCAGCGGCCACTGCTCGTCACGGGTATTGATGCGCCCGACCAGATAGGCGCCCTTGTTGCGGTACAGGCGCGAGGAGAACAGTTCGATACTCAGCTGCGGATCCTTGCACACCCAGTCCGGCAAGTTCTCGCGCATCTGCTTGAGCAACCGCGCCAGATCCCGTTCGAGGTTCTCGTAAGCCACTTCGAAACGGTAATCCTCGAAGATCTGCCGCAGCGCCTGCTCGATATTACCCTGGGGTCGGTAAATCCGGGTCAGCGGCGCCGGGGCATTGGCCCGTAGCGCCGGGCGCGTGGTGTGAATGAACATGCAGCCATCGTTAATCTGGTCATGGCTGAACAGCCCGCAGAAGATCGAGTTGAACCAGGTCTCCGCCAGTTCGTCGTCGCAACGCACGTTGATCAGGGCGATGTAGGCCGACTTGACCAGCGGCCACTGCGCCACATCCAGCAGCACCTCAGCCGGGTAGGCCTGGCGCAGACGCTCACTGACCTCGCTGACGAACTCTTCGTACAGGGCAATACGGGCGGCCGCAGCCCGCTGAATTTCCTGCCACTGCGCCTGCTCGAATCGTACCCGGCCCCCGTTGGTGATCTGACGGAACTGCTCACGATAATCGTCAAAACCATCGAGGATAAGCGTGGCGATAGCGCTGGCGGGCCATTGCTGCGGCATGGACAGACCTCTAAGTAAAAAATGAACCGACTGAATGAACTGCCGAGCTTAGCCAGTGACTGCCCCGAGGAAAAGCCGGAAAAACGCCTAACTGGGTTTATCGCGGCGAAATATTCCCGGCTGGCGAATTTAAAAGTTGTTTTCGCATTGCCTTGCCAAACATGCCCGGCAACACTGCTCGCCCCTAGCCTACATTTTTCAACGGCCTGCTAGCCGATCTGGAGTTCGTTGTGCGCCTCGCCGACCTGCTGCGCCTGTTAGTGCTCGCCGCCATCTGGGGCGCCAGCTTTCTATTCATGCGCATCGTTGCCCCCGTGCTCGGCAGCATGCCGAGCGCATTCTTCCGCGCCAGCCTGGGCGCTCTCGGCCTGCTGGCAATTTTGCTGATCATGCGAGTGCAGTGGGACTTTCGCGGCAAGCTCAAGCACTGCCTGGTGCTCGGAGTGATCAATGCCGGTCTGCCGTCGGCCATGTATTGCCTGGCGGCGCTGGTGCTGCCCGCCGGCTACTCGGCGATATTCAACGCCACCACGCCGATGATGGGCGTACTGATCGGCATGCTGTTCTTCGCCGAGGCGCTGACGTTGAGCAAAGCCGCTGGAGTGGCGCTTGGCTTGTTTGGCGTCGCCGTGTTGACCCGCACCGGCCCGGTCGCGGTCGATCAGCAACTGCTGCTCGGCGCCGCGGCCTGCCTGATCGCCACCACCTGTTACGGTTTTGCCGGCTTTCTCACCCGGCGCTGGATCGGCCAGCAAGGCGGCCTGGACAATCGCCTCACCGCGTTCAGCAGCCTCTGCGGTGCCAGCCTGTTCCTCCTGCCCCTGTTCGCGGGCAGTTTGATCCTACAACCGCCAGCGAGCTGGGGCGGCCTTCAGGAGTGGCTGTCCCTGGCTGGGCTTGGCTTTATCTGCACGGCCTTCGCTTACGTGCTGTATTTCCGCCTGCTGACCGATATCGGCCCGATCAAGGCATCGACCACCACCTTTCTGATCCCGCCGTTCGGTGTGTTGTGGGGCGCCCTGCTCCTCGACGAACCACTGTCCTGGGCCTACCTGTATGGCGGCGTGTTGATCGCCATTGCCCTGTGGCTGGTGGTGCGACCGAGTACTCGGGTAAAAGCGCCAAACAGCGCCAGCCAAGACGCCACCAGACTTGACCAACGCCCGTAGAGAGGGGCGTGGCGCGGCCGCCGTCACCGCCCATCTCCCGGCGAGACTGCCGGCGCGGCACGCTGCACGCCACCTCACGCAGCACGTGGGCAGACCGATAGGCATTGTGCACAGCCTCGCAAGCGTCGACTCAACGACATGGACGAGTGCGCTGCACGTCATCAGCGCAACAGCCAAATCACTGCACAGCAGGCGCAGGCAACCCAAACGGAAGTCAGCGGCGAGCCGACAACCGAGCAAATTCCGGACACAAAAAAGGGCGACCGAAGTCGCCCTTTTTCTGGATTAGCCGAACTTAGTTCTGCTTTTCCATTTGTGCACGGAGCAGATCACCAATGGTGGTCGGACCAGAAGCTTCAACTTCCTGCTTGCGCATTTCCTTGATGGCTTCTTTCTCGTCTTCAACGTCTTTCGACTTGACCGACAAGCTGATTACGCGGCTCTTACGGTCAACGCTGATGATCTTGGCTTCTACTTCTTCGCCTTCTTTCAGTACGTTGCGCGCGTCTTCAACGCGGTCACGGCTGATTTCGGAGGCTTTCAGAGTCGCTTCGATACCATCGGCCAGGGTGATGATCGCGCCCTTGGCGTCAACTTCTTTAACGATACCGCGCACGATGGTGCCTTTATCGTTAACAGCAACGTAGTCGGAGAACGGGTCTTCTTCCAGCTGCTTGATGCCGAGGGAAATGCGCTCACGCTCCGGATCGACGGAGAGGATAACGGTTTCCAGCTCGTCGCCCTTCTTGAAGCGGCGTACGGCTTCTTCGCCGACTTCGTTCCAGGAGATGTCGGACAGATGAACCAGGCCGTCGATGCCGCCATCCAGACCAATGAAGATACCGAAATCGGTGATCGACTTGATGGTGCCGGAGATCTTGTCGCCCTTGTTGAACTGACCGGAGAAATCTTCCCACGGGTTAGTTTTGCACTGCTTGATACCCAGGGAGATACGGCGACGCTCTTCGTCGATATCCAGAACCTGAACTTCCACTTCGTCGCCAACCTGTACGACTTTGGACGGGTGGATGTTCTTGTTGGTCCAATCCATTTCGGATACGTGTACCAGGCCTTCCACGCCTTCTTCCAGCTCGGCGAAGCAGCCGTAGTCGGTCAGGTTGGTGACGCGCGCGGTAACGCGGGTGCCTTCCGGGTAACGCGCCTTGATAGCAACCCATGGGTCTTCGCCCAGTTGCTTCAGACCCAGGGAAACGCGGTTACGCTCGCGATCGTACTTCAGTACCTTGACGTCGATCTCGTCGCCAACGTTGACGATCTCGGACGGATGCTTGATGCGCTTCCAGGCCATGTCGGTGATGTGCAGCAGGCCATCGACGCCACCCAGATCGACGAACGCGCCGTAATCCGTGAGGTTCTTGACGATACCCTTGACTTGCTGGCCTTCCTGCAGGGATTCCAGCAGAGCTTCGCGCTCGGCGCTGTTCTCGGCTTCCAGCACGCTGCGACGGGAAACGACAACGTTGTTGCGCTTCTGATCCAGCTTGATGACTTTGAATTCGAGCTCTTTGCCTTCCAGGTGAGTGGTATCACGCACCGGACGGACATCGACCAAGGAACCTGGGAGGAACGCACGGATGCCGTTAACGTCGACAGTGAAGCCGCCTTTAACCTTACCGTTGATAACGCCCTTGACCACTTCCTCGGCGGCGAAAGCTGCTTCCAGAACGATCCAGCACTCGGCACGTTTGGCTTTTTCGCGGGACAGCTTGGTTTCACCAAAGCCATCTTCAACCGCGTCCAGCGCAACGTGAACTTCGTCACCGACCTTGATGGTCAGCTCGCCAGCGTCGTTGTGGAACTGTTCCAGCGGGATGAGGCCTTCCGACTTCAAACCAGCGTGAACGGTTACCCAACCAGCTTGGTAATCGATGTCGACGATGATAGCGGTGATGATCGAGCCAGCCTGAAGGTTCAGGGTTTTTAGGCTTTCTTCAAACAGTTCAGCAAAGCTTTCGCTCATTTTAATTCCTGTTGATTCAGGGCAGGGAATCCGCCCAAACCACATTCCAGACAATGTGGGTACGTTCATATAAAAGAAGGCACACGGGACTAGGACTGGTCTCCCGCATGCTTCCTGGTGAGCTGATCAGCTTAAGCAGCTGAGGCTCGGGTTATCCGGCAAGATCGCGGATGGCGACCTCACTCAGAATTCGTTCCAGCACCTGCTCGATCGAGAGGTCGGTGGAATCCAGCTGGATCGCATCGGCTGCCGGTTTGAGCGGAGCCACTGCGCGCTGGGTATCGCGCTCATCGCGCGCCCGAATCTCGTCGAGAAGACTCGCGAGATTAACATCATCGCCCTTGCCCTTCAACTGCAAGTAACGCCGCCGAGCACGCTCCTCGGCGCTGGCGGTTAGAAAAATCTTCAGTGGCGCGTCGGGAAACACCACGGTGCCCATATCGCGACCATCGGCGACCAACCCGGGCATTTCCTGGAATGCCCGCTGGCGCTGCAGCAACGCCTCGCGCACGGCGGGTAGCGCAGCCACTTGCGAGGCGCCTGCGCCGATCTGCTCGTTGCGAATGACGTCGGTCACTTCCTCGCCTTCGAGGATGATGCGCTGGCTCTCGTCCCCTGCGACGAACTGCACGTCCAGGTGGGCGGCCAGCACCTTCATCGCCTCCTCGTTGGTTAGGTCGACCCCATGGTTGCGCGCGGCAAATGCCAGCAAGCGATACAGGGCTCCGGAATCCAGCAGGTTCCAGCCCAACTGCCGCGCCAGCAAGCCGGCGATTGTGCCCTTGCCCGAGCCGCTTGGCCCATCGATAGTGATAACCGACGCCACGGCGATCATGACTTGCCCTCCTCGGCGACCCGGATACCGACCTGTGCCGCCAGGGCCAGGAAGTTCGGGAACGAGGTGGCGACGTTGGCGCAATCGTGGATACGGATCGGCGCCGTGGCGCGCAGCGATGCCACGCTGAAAGCCATGGCAATACGATGGTCGCCATGACTCCAGACCTCGCCACCACCCATGCTGCCGCCGCCGGTGGCGACCCCATCGATAATAATGCCGTCCGGAGTCGGCTCGACCTTGACCCCCAGCGCCTGCAGGCCGTCGGCCATGACCTGGATACGGTCGGATTCCTTGACCCGCAGCTCCTCGGCACCGCGCAGCACGGTGCGGCCTGCGGCACACGCAGCCGCCACGAACAGCACGGGGAATTCGTCGATGGCCAGCGGCACCAGATGCTCCGGAATATCGATGCCGTGCAGCTTGGCACTGCGTACGCGAATGTCCGCCACCGGCTCGCCACCGACTTCACGCTGATTCTCCAGGCCGATATCGCCGCCCATCAGCTTGAGGATGTCGATCACCCCGGTGCGGGTCGGGTTGATGCCGACATGTTCGAGAACCAGCTCGGAATCCTCGGCGATGCTGCCGGCGACCAGGAAGAAGGCGGCCGAGGAAATGTCCGCCGGCACCTCGATATGGCTGGCACTCAGCCGATGACCGGACTCCAGGCTGGCGGTGCTGCCCTCGACCGCCACCGGATAGCCGAAGCCGCGCAGCATGCGCTCGGTATGGTCGCGGGTCGGTGCCGGCTCGGTGACCGAGGTCTGCCCCGCCGCATACAAGCCGGCCAACAACAGGCAGGATTTTACCTGGGCGCTGGCCATCGGCATTTCATAATGCATCCCCCCCAGACGCTGACCGCCACGAATGGTCAACGGTGGACGCCCCTCGGCAGCGGTTTCGATCAGCGCGCCCATCTCGCGTAGCGGCTTGGCCACCCGATTCATCGGCCGCTTGGACAACGAAGCATCGCCAGTCAGGGTGGTGTCGAACGACTGCCCCGCCAGCAGGCCGGCGAGCAGGCGCATGGAGGTGCCGGAGTTGCCCAGATAGATAGGCCCGGGCGGCGCCTGCAAACCATGCAGACCAACGCCATGAATAGTCACCCGACCGTGGTGCGGGCCTTCGATCACCACACCCATGTCGCGGAAGGCCTGCAGGGTCGCCAGGGCATCTTCGCCCTCGAGGAAACCTTCGACCTCGGTAGTCCCCTCGGCCAGCGAACCCAGCATGATCGAGCGGTGCGAGATGGATTTGTCGCCCGGAACGCGAATCCGCCCAGACAGTTTGCCACCGGGGTTAGCCAGAAAAATCAGATCATTCGAGTGCATAGCGTCCACATAGGCCCGTCGGGCTAGAATTTTGCTGAAATGTTCGCGGGCCACCCGAGCGCGGGTAAACACCCCCAGCAGCTGATGGCCATCCCCAGCGTCGACCGCATCGCGCAAAGCGTCGAGGTCGCCGCGAAATAGATCCAGGGTATGCAGCACGGCCTCGCGATTGGCGAGAAAGATGTCGTGCCACATCACCGGGTCGCTACCGGCGATCCGCGTGAAATCGCGGAAGCCGCCGGCAGCGTAACGGAAAATCTCCAGATTCTCGCTGCGTTTGGCCAGCGAGTCGACCAGACCAAACGCCAGCAGGTGCGGCAGATGACTGGTCGCGGCGAGCACCTGATCATGGTGCTCGACCTGCATATGCTCGACATCCGCACCCAGCTCGCGCCAGAGCCGGTCGACCAACTGCAACGCCTGCGGATCGGTTTGTGCGAGCGGTGTCAAAATCACCTTATGCCGACGAAACAACTCGGCATTGGCCGCCTCCACGCCACTTCGCTCGGAACCGGCAATCGGATGGCCCGGCACGAAGCGCGCAGGCATCGCGCCAAACGCCGCACCGGCAGCCCGCACCACATTGCCTTTGGCACTGCCGACATCGGTGAGCACGGCATCGCCCAGGTCGAGCTTGGCCAGCTCCACCAGCAGCTTTTCCATGGCCAGGATGGGCACTGCCAACTGGATCACCGCGGCCCCCTGACAGGCGCTGGCCAACTGCTCCTCGCAGCGATCGACCACGCCCTGCTCGATAGCCAGACGACGCGACTGCGGGTCAAGATCGACCCCCACGACCTCCCGACACAGGCCGCGCTCACGCAAACCCTTGGCGAACGAACCGCCGATCAAACCGAGACCGACCACCACCAGGCGGCCGATCATAGGGTCGCCGGATTGCACTTTGGTTACGACGGCCTTCGACTCCCTCACGCGCCCAGCACCTTGGCCAGCGCCTCGAGGAAGCGGGCATTTTCTTGCGCCAAGCCAATGGAGACACGCAGGTAGGTCGGCATGCCGTAATTGGCCACCGGCCGCACTATCACGCCTTCACGCAGCAGTGCCTGGTATATCGGCATGGACTCACGACCGAGGTCGACGGCAATGAAGTTGCCCTTGGACGGAATCCAGCTCAGTTCCAGCGCGCGGAAACCCGCTTCCAGCTGCGCCATGCCGGCGGCGTTGACCCGACGACTTTGCGCCAGGTACTCGGCATCGTCGAACGCCGCACAGGCGGCCGCCAAGGCCAGGCTGTTGACGTTGAACGGCTGACGCACACGGTTGAGCACATCGGCGATCTGCGCCGAACCGATCGCGTAACCGACGCGCAACGCCGCCAGACCATAGGCTTTGGAGAAGGTGCGCGACACCAGCAGGTTCGGGTAGTCGGCCAAGTAGTCGAGGCCATCCGGCAACGCGTCGCCCTCGGCGTATTCGATATAGGCCTCGTCCAGCACCACCAGCACATGTTCCGGCACACGGGCGAGGAACTCGCTCAGCGCCTGCGAACCGAACCAGGTGCCGGTCGGGTTGTTCGGATTGGCGATGAACACCACCCGGGTATGGGCGTCGATGGCGGCGAGCATGGCCTGCAGATCGTGACCATGGTCTTTGGCTGGCACCACCTTGCCTTGCGCCCCGACCGCTTGGGTGGCAATCGGGTAGACGGCAAAGGCATGCTCGCTGAACACCGCATTCAGACCGGGCGCCAGATAAGCACGCGCCACCAACTCGAGAATGTCGTTGGAGCCGTTACCCAGGGTGACCTGATTGACCTGCACGCCACAGCGCTCGGCCAGCCGGCTTTTCAGTTCGAAGCCATTGCCATCGGGATAGCGGGTCAGCTCGGCCAGCGCCTCAGCAATCGCCTGCAGCGCTTTCGGGCTCGGGCCCAGCGGGTTTTCATTGCTGGCCAGCTTGACGATGGTGGCTGGATCCAGGTCCAGCTCGCGGGCCAGCTCGTCCACCGGTTTGCCCGGCACATAGGGCGACAGCTTTTGCACCCCAGGCTGGGCCAGGGCAAGGAAATCGGTCATAGCAAAGCCTCGTTAGCACGGCTGGGCGCTCGCGCCCTTCGTAGGAGCGACTTCAGTCGCGAATTTCGCGGCCGAGGCCGCGCCTACGCAGAGCTCATGCAGCGCCCGAGACGGCCCGGATTAAAGTACCGCCTTCGGGTAGGAGCCCAGCACCTTGAGCGCCACGGCTTCCTGGTTGATCTTCTCCAGCACGTCCTTGATCAGCGGATCGCGGTGATGGCCGACGAAGTCGATGAAAAACACGTAGGTCCACTTGCCGCTGCGCGACGGGCGGGTCTCGATGCGGGTCAGGTCGATGCCGTTGGTGTGGAATGGCACCAGCAGTTCATGCAGGGCGCCCGGCTTGTTGCGCATGGAGACGATGACCGAGGTCTTGTCGTCGCCGGTCGGCGGCACTTCCTGGCTGCCGATGATCAAGAAGCGCGTCGAGTTGTCCGGGCGATCCTCGATCTTCTCGGCCAGCTTGCTCAAGCCATACAGACTGGCCGCCATGTCGCCGGCAATCGCCGCCGAATTCCACTCGCTCTTGACCCGCTTGGCTGCGTCGGCGTTGCTCGACACCGCCACCCGCTCGACGTTCGGGTAGTGCGCATCCAGCCACTTGCGGCACTGGGCCAGCGACTGGGCATGGGAGTAGATGCGGGTGATCTTGTCGGTCTTGGTGGTTTCGCCGACCAGCAGATGATGGTGGATACGCAGCTCGACCTCGCCGCAGATGACCATGTCGTGCTCGAGGAAACTGTCCAGGGTGTGGTTGATCGCGCCCTCGGTGGAGTTCTCCACCGGCACCACGCCGAAGTTGACCGCGCCGGCGGCCACCTCGCGAAACACCTCGTCGATCGCCGCCATCGGCACGCTGATCACCGCGTGACCGAAATGCTTCATCGCCGCAGCCTGGGAGAAGGTGCCTTCCGGGCCGAGGTAAGCGACCTTCAGCGGGTTCTCCAAGGCCAGGCAGGAGGACATGATCTCGCGAAACAGCCGCGCCATTTCCTCGTTGCCCAGCGGCCCCTGGTTGCGCTCCATGATGCGTTTGAGCACCTGGGCTTCACGCTCGGGACGGTAGAACACCGGCTTCTCGCCTTGCGGCAACGCCAGCATCTTGACCCGTGCCACTTCTTCGGCGCAGCGCGCGCGATCGCTGATCAGCTCGAGAATTCGCTCGTCGAGGTTATCGATGCGCAGGCGCAGGGCCTGCAACTCTTGCTCGGACATCAGCCGTGTTCCCTCTCGAATTCCGCCATATAAGCCACCAGCGCCTCGACGGCATCCAGGCCCACGGCGTTATAGATGGAGGCACGCATGCCGCCGACCGAACGGTGACCCTTGAGGTTAAGCAGGTTGCGGGCCTCGGCACCAGCGAGGAACGGTTTGTCCAGACGCTCGTCGACCAGACGGAAGGGCACGTTCATCCAGGAGCGGGCATTGAGCGCAATCGGGTTGCTGTACAGCTCGCTGCCATCGATAACGCCGTAGAGCAGCTCTTTCTTGGCCCGGTTACGCCGCTCCATGGCCTCGACCCCGCCCTGCTCCTTCAACCATTCGAACACCAGGCCGGAGAGGTACCAGGAAAAGGTCGCCGGAGTGTTGTACATCGAGCCGTTGTCGGCAGCGACCTTGTAATTGAGCATGGTCGGGCAGATGCTGCGGGCGCGGCCGAGCAGGTCTTCGCGAACGATGGTCACCACCAGGCCGGACGGGCCGATATTCTTCTGCGCGCCCGCATAGATCAGGCCGAACTTCGACACATCGATCGGCCGCGAGAGGATGTCCGAAGACATATCCGCCACCAAAGGCACGTCACCGACCTCGGGAATCCAGTCGAATTCGAGGCCGCCGATGGTCTCGTTCGGCGTGTAATGCAGGTAGGCGGCACGGTTCGACAGTTGCCACTCGTTCTGCCCGGGAATCGCGAAATAGTCGTAAGGCTTGGCGCTGGCGGCGACATTGATGGCGCCGTAACGGCGAGCCTCTTCGATGCTCTTCTTCGACCAAATGCCGGTGTCGATGTAGTCGGCCACGCCGTCTTCAGGCAGCAGGTTGAGCGGAATCTCGGCGAACTGCTGGCTGGCACCGCCCTGCAGAAACAGCACTTTATAGTCGGAGGGAATACTGAGCAAATCGCGCAAATCCTGCTCGGCCTTGGCGGCAATGGCCATGTAGTCGTCGCTGCGGTGGCTCATCTCCATCACCGACAGGCCTTTACCCTGCCAGTCGAGGAGTTCCGCCTGGGCGCGTTGCAGAACAGCTTCAGGAAGCGCGGCCGGGCCGGCGCAGAAGTTATAGGCTCGTTTGCTCACATCCACTCTCGCTCAAATGTTGGACGACTGGCCACTGCCGGCCAGCCGCCGAATCCAACGCGGCAATGAGCGAGGTCGCACCTCGCTCATGCACATCACTCTTCGCTGGCAGGACTCTCGTCAGCAGCTTCCGCCCCATCGTCGCCCAGAGCCTCGTCACCTTCAAGCAACTCGTCAGCCTCCTCTGCGGATGGTTCCTGCACCCGCTCGAGGCCCACCAGCTTTTCATCCTTGGCCAGCTTGATCAGGGTCACGCCCTGGGTGTTACGGCCGAGGCTGGAGACTTCGCCAACCCGGGTACGCACCAAGGTGCCCTGGTCGGAAATCAGCATGATTTCCTCGTCGTCGAGTACCTGCACGGCGCCCACCAGCTTGCCGTTACGTTCGTTGCTGACCATGGCGATCACGCCCTGGCCGCCACGTCCGCGACGGGGAAACTTGCTCAACGGCGTGCGCTTGCCGAAACCACGCTCGGAAGCGGTGAGAATCTGCGCCCCCGACTCGGGAATCAACATGGAGATCAACTGCTGGCCCTTACCCAGCCGCATGCCACGAATACCGCCCGCGACCCGGTTCCTGACCTTCACCGCACTCTCGGCGAAGCGAATCACCTTGCCAGCCTCGGAGAACAGCATGACCTCCGTGGAGCCGTCAGTGATGGCGGCGGCGATCAGGGTGTCGCCTTCCTTGAGTTTCAGGGCGATCAGGCCGCTGGAACGTGGCCGGCTGAATTGCGCCAGCGGGGCCCTCTTCACCGTACCGAAAGCGGTGGCCATGAAGATATAGGCTCCGGTGGGTTCGGCCACCAGCTGCGCCGTCTCGCCGTCGATTTCCTCGACCTCGGCCACATCGGCAGCATCGTCGGCTTCGAGCACCTCGCCCTCGATCACCGCATCCTCGGCGTCGTCCAGCTCTTCATCGGCACCGGCACTCTGCTGCAGGGCTTCCAGATCGATCTGCAGCATGGTGGTGATGTACTCGCCCTCATCCAGCGGCAACAGATTGACCAGCGGACGACCGCGGGCGGCACGCGAGGCCTCGGGAATTTCGTAGGTCTTCAGCCAGTACACCTTGCCCTTGCTGGAGAACAGCAACAGGGTGGAGTGGCTGTTGGCAACCAGCAGGTGGGCAATGTAGTCCTCATCCTTGATGCCGGTGGCCGACTTGCCTTTACCGCCACGACGCTGCGCCTGATAGGCGCTCAGCGGCTGCGATTTGGCGTAACCGGTGTGGGAGATGGTCACCACCCGCTCTTCTTCGGTGATCAAGTCGCCCAGGGTCAGATCCAGACGCGCATCGAGAATCTCGGTGCGGCGCGCATCGCCGAACTCGGCCTTGACCGCTTCCAGCTCTTCGCGAATCACTTCCATCAGGCGCACGGCGCTGGTGAGGATGCGGATCAGCTCGCCGATCTGGGTGAGAATTTCCTGGTATTCGGCCAGCAGCTTCTCGTGCTCCAGACCGGTCAGGCGGTGCAGGCGCAACTCCAGAATGGCCTGGGCCTGTTCCGGCGACAGGTAATACTTGCCATCGCGCAGACCGTACTGCGGTTCGAGGGTTTCCGGACGGCAGGAGTCGGCACCGGCGCGCTCGACCATGGCTTCCACCGCAGTCGATTCCCAGGCGGTGGCAATCAACGCTTCCTTGGCTTCGGCAGGCGACGGCGAGGCCTTAATCAGGGCGATCACCGGATCGATGTTGGACAGTGCCACTGCCTGGCCTTCGAGGATATGCCCGCGCTCGCGCGCCTTGCGCAGCTCGAACACGGTGCGCCGGGTGACCACTTCTCGGCGGTGCAGAACAAAGGCTTCGAGCATGTCCTTGAGATTGAGGACTTTCGGCTGGCCATCGATCAGCGCCACCACGTTGATGCCGAATACGCTCTGCATCTGGGTCTGGGCGTAGAGGTTGTTGAGCACCACTTCCGCCACTTCGCCGCGGCGCAACTCGATGACGATGCGCATGCCGTCCTTGTCGGACTCGTCACGCAACTCGGTGATGCCGTCGAGCTTCTTCTCTTTGACCAGCTCGGCGATCTTCTCGATCAGGCGTGCCTTGTTCAGCTGATACGGCAGCTCGCTGACGATGATCTGCTGACGGCCGCCGACCTTGTCGATGTCTTCGATGATCGCCCGGGCGCGCATATAGATGCGCCCGCGACCGGTGCGGTAGGCCTCGATGATGCCGGCACGGCCGTTGATGATCGCCGCCGTGGGGAAGTCCGGGCCCGGGATGTACTGCATCAGTTCATCGACCGTCAGCTCGGGGTTGTCGATCAGCGCCAGGCAGCCGTTGATCACTTCCGTGAGGTTGTGCGGCGGAATGTTGGTGGCCATGCCCACGGCGATCCCACTGGAACCGTTGACCAACAGATTGGGTACTTTGGTCGGCATGACCGCCGGA
This sequence comes from Pseudomonas sp. sp1636, assembly GCF_030376615.1. GTDB lineage: Bacteria > Pseudomonadota > Gammaproteobacteria > Pseudomonadales > Pseudomonadaceae > Aquipseudomonas. The sequence goes on along the minus strand of NZ_JARRAB010000014.1, from coordinate 116,906 downwards.
ATCATCTCGGTGCCGTCGTAGTTCGGCACCCAGTCGACGGTTTCCTTGTGCAGGTCGGCCAGCAGTTCGTGGGCCAGTTTGGTCATGCGCACTTCGGTGTAACGCATGGCGGCGGCGTTGTCGCCGTCCACCGAACCGAAGTTGCCCTGACCGTCGACCAGCAGGTAACGCAGGGAGAAGGGCTGAGCCATACGGACGATGGTGTCGTACACCGCGGTATCGCCATGCGGGTGGTACTTACCGATCACGTCACCGACCACGCGGGCGGACTTCTTGTATGCCTTGTTCCAGTCGTTACCCAACTCACTCATTGCAAAGAGCACACGCCGATGCACGGGCTTCAAGCCATCGCGCGCATCCGGCAGGGCACGCCCGACGATTACGCTCATCGCGTAGTCGAGGTAGGACTGCTTGAGTTCGTCTTCGATATTGACCGGGAGGATTTCTTTGGCCAGTTCGCCCATGAGTAGCCTGGTTCCTTTTCTGGTGAAACTCCGCGTCATTCATCCTGAACGAGGCGAAGCTTGCCGCCGCAGCTTAATGCCCGCAGCGACTCACGAAAAATCAATGAGTTATGCCATGTATCTGCGCAGTTAAGGCGACCGTGGCCGGCGCCCCTGAAAACCGCCGGAGTTTATCACAATCACTGCCCCGCACCTATCCCCAGGCGGCCACTGACCGAGCAGGGAGAGGGTGCACCCAACCGGCTCAATGCAAGCGCTTGCGGCACATCAAGCGGGCCATTTTCGCCGCATCCGGCCGCTCAACCACCCCCTTCTCGGTCACGATGAAATCAACCAGATCAGCCGGGGTCACGTCAAACACCGGATTGAGCGCATCCACCCCCGCCGCCACTCGCTGACCATTGAGTTCCAGCAGCTCGCTGGCATCACGCTCTTCGATGGGGATGTCGTCACCGCTTTCCAGCGCCATATCGATGGTCGAGCTCGGCGCCACCACCATGAAACGCACACCATGGTGCATGGCATTGACCGCCAACTGGTAAGTGCCGATCTTGTTCGCCACATCGCCATTGGCGGCGATCCGGTCGGCACCGACGATAACCCAGGTGATACCGCGGGTCTTCATCAGGTGCGCCGCAGCCGAATCGACATTCAGGCTGACCGGGATACCCTCGCCCGCCAACTCCCAGGCGGTCAGGCGCGAGCCTTGCAGCCAGGGACGGGTTTCATCGACATAAATGCGCTCGACCAACCCCTCCAGGTAGGCCGCGCGAATCACCCCCAGCGCCGTACCGAAGCCGCCAGTGGCCAGGGCACCGGCATTGCAGTGGGTCAACAGGTTCTGCCGATTGCCCTGATGCTTGCGAATCAGGTCGACACCGATCTGCGCCATGGTCAGGTTGGCTTCACGGTCGCTCTGATGAATACCCAGCGCCTCGCTCTCCAGCAGCGCAACCGGATCCTCACCTTCTTTAATACGCGCCATGCGCTCACGCATTCGATTGAGCGCCCAAAACAGATTGACCGCCGTCGGCCGCGACTCGGCCAGCACCTGAAAATCTGCCTCCAAGGCCGCACGCCAGTCACCGCCCGCGGCCACCCGCGCGCGCGCGCCGAGCACCACCGCGTAGGCCGCACTGATGCCGATAGCCGGCGCCCCACGCACCACCATCAGGCGAATCGCCTCGGCGACGGCCGCTGCCGAACGGCAGACATGCCAACTTTGCTCGAACGGCAACACGCGCTGATCGAGCAGATGCAGAGCGCCATCGCGCCAATCAATGGCCTGAACCTTCTCCGCCGCTAACAATTGCTCGCGCATGACACACCTCGCCCCGAAAAGCCGACCATTATACGCAGAGATACGGCGGCAAGCGGCGTAGCGCCCGACTCGGCACCCGAGTGTTCGTCAAGCTTTTCGCTTTTACTTGCCGCCTGAAACTTACGGCTTATGGCTGCACGGCTTCAAGCGCACGACATTCCCCTATAAACTCGACGATTCAGATACTTGCAGGAAGCCCCAGGCATGCCCGAAGCCCCTCTCGACCTTCTCCTACTCCCAACCTGGCTGGTGCCGGTCGAACCCGCGGGAGTGGTGCTGCACGAGCACGGCCTGGGCATCCGCGACGGACGCATCGCGCTGATCGCGCCGCGGGCCGAAGCCCTCAAGCACAAAGCACTGGAAGTCCGCGAACTGCCCGGCCGACTGCTGGCACCGGGGCTAGTCAACGCTCACGGCCACGCCGCCATGAGCCTGTTCCGCGGCATGGCCGACGAACTGCCGCTGGCCAATTGGCTGGAGCAGCACATCTGGCCGGCCGAGGCCCGCTGGGTGGATGAACGCTTCGTCCTGGACGGCACCGAACTGGCCATCGCCGAGCAACTCAAGGGTGGCATCACCTGCTTCTCGGACATGTACTTCTTCCCCGAAGTGGCCAGCGAACTGGTGCACAAGAGCGGTATGCGCGCGCAGATAACCATTCCGGTACTGGATTTCCCCATTCCCGGCGCCCGCGATGCCGACGAAGCGCTGCGCAAAGGGCTGGCACTGTTCGACGACCTCAAGCATCACCCGCGCCTGAGCGTCGCCTTCGGCCCCCACGCCCCCTATACGGTGAGCGACGACAAGCTGGAAAACATCCGCATACTCGCCGAAGAGTTGGATGCCGGCATCCATATGCACGTGCATGAAACCGCCTTCGAGGTGCAGCAGAGCCTGCAGCGCTATGGCGAGCGACCGTTGGCGCGATTGGCGCGACTCGGCCTGCTCGGCCCGCGCTTTCAGGCCGTGCACATGACCCAGATCGATGATGAGGATCTGGCCCTGCTGGTGGCCAGCAACAGCAGCGTGATCCATTGCCCGGAGTCCAACCTCAAGCTGGCCTGCGGCTTCTGTCCGGTGGAAAAGCTCTGGCAGGCCGGAGTCAATGTGGCCATCGGCACCGACGGCGCCGCCAGCAACAACGACCTGGATCTGCTCGGCGAAACCCGCACGGCCGCCCTGCTGGCCAAAGCCGTCGCCGGCTCGGCCAGCGCCCTGGATGCCCACCGGGCTCTGCGCATGGCGACCCTGAATGGCGCCCGCGCCCTCGGCCTGGATGACCGGATCGGCTCGTTGGAGCCGGGCAAAGCCGCCGACCTGGTGACATTCAACCTGGCCGGCCTGGCCCAGCAGCCGATCTACGACCCGGTTTCGCAACTGATCTATACCAGCAACCGCGACTGCGTCGAAGACGTCTGGGTTGGCGGCAAGCACCTGCTCGACGCCGGCCGGCTGACGCGCCTGGACGAACAACGGATCATCGCCAACGCTCGCGCCTGGGGGGCGAAGATCGCCAGCAAGCAATAGAACACCGGTCTGGCTGCGACAACCTGACATAGGATCGGCTGCGCAATAGACACCCACTCCAAACCACGAAACTGGCAACATGAAGCCATTTAGCCCAGGCCTGCCATTTTGCCGTTTCACCCAGGAAGACTTATGAGCAACGTCGATCACGCCGAAATCGCCAAATTCGAAGCCCTCGCCCACCGCTGGTGGGATCGCGAAAGCGAATTCAAACCCCTGCACGAGATCAACCCGCTGCGGGTCAACTGGATTGCGGAACGCGTCAGCCTGGCCGGCAAGAAGGTGCTCGACATCGGCTGCGGCGGCGGCATTCTCAGCGAAGCCATGGCCCAGCGCGGCGCCGAAGTAACCGGTATCGACATGGGCGAAGCCCCCCTGGCCGTGGCCCAGCTGCATCAACTGGAGTCCGGCGTCTCGGTGCAGTACCGACAGATCACGGCCGAAGCCCTGGCGCTGGAAATGCCCGGGCAGTTCGACGTGGTCACCTGCCTGGAAATGCTCGAACACGTTCCGGATCCGGCCTCGGTGATCCGCGCCTGTCAGACCCTGGTCAAGCCCGGCGGCCAGGTATTCTTCTCCACCATCAACCGCAACCCCAAGGCTTACATGTTCGCGGTGATAGGCGCGGAGTACCTGCTGCGCCTGCTACCGCGCGGCACCCATGACTTCAAGAAGTTCATCCGCCCCTCGGAACTGGGCGCCTGGAGCCGCGAAGCCGGCCTGCAGGTCAAAGACATCATCGGCCTGACCTACAACCCGCTGACCAAACATTACAAGTTGGAAGCGGATGTCGACGTCAATTACATGCTCCAAACGCTCAAGGAGGCCTGATGCGTTTGCGTGCAGTTCTTTTCGATATGGATGGCACCCTGCTCGACAGCGCACCGGACTTTATCGCCATCTGCCAGGCGATGCGCGCCGAACGCGGACTCGCCGCAGTGGATGACAAACTGATCCGCGACCAAATTTCCGGCGGCGCCCGCGCCATGGTTGCGGCGAGTTTCGCCATGGATCCGCTGGCCGAGCAGTTCGAAGCCCTGCGCCTAGAGTTCCTCGAACGTTATCAGGCTCACTGTGCGGTGCTGACCCACCCTTTCGACGGCATCAATGAACTGCTCGCCGATATCGAGCGGGCCAAGCTGATCTGGGGCGTGGTGACCAACAAACCGCTGCGCTTCGCCGAACCGATTATGCAGCGACTGGGCCTGGCCGAGCGCTCGGCCATCCTGATCTGCCCGGAGCATGTCAGCAACAGCAAACCCGATCCGGAGCCGATGATCCTGGCCTGCAGCCAACTGGGCCTGGATCCAGCCAGCGTCCTGTTCGTCGGCGACGACCTGCGCGACATCGAGTCGGGGCGTGCCGCCGGAACCAGAACCGCGGCGGTGACCTATGGCTATATTCACCCGGACGACAACCCGAGAAACTGGGGCGCCGACGTAGTAGTCGACCACCCGCTGGAGCTGCGCGCAGTGCTCGAACGGGCGCTGTGCAGCTGCTGACGCAGCAGCCGCACGCTCCCCCCCGCATGCGGCCGGAAGCCCGCAGCCACTCTTTAGCTTTTAACTTGATGCTTGCCGCTTGAGGCTTGCCGCCCCCGAAGGAGCCACCCATGTTCCAATATTCCGCCCGCCCCGATTTGCTCAAGGATCGGGTGATCCTGGTCACCGGCGCCGGCCGCGGGATTGGCGCCGCCGCCGCCCGAACCTTTGCCGGCCACGGGGCGACCGTGCTGCTGCTGGGCAAGACTGAAGCAAACCTCTGCCAGGTCTACGACGCCATCGAAGCCGCCGGCCACCCGCAACCCGCGGTGATCCCGTTCAACCTGGAAACCGCCCTACCGCACCAGTACGACGAACTGGCAGCCATGATCGAGCGCGAATTCGGCAAGCTCGATGGCCTGCTGCACAACGCCTCGATTGTTGGCCCGCGCACACCGCTGGAGCAGCTCTCCGGCGACAATTTCATGCGCGTGATGCAGGTCAATGTCAGCGCCACCTTTATGCTCACCAGCACCCTGCTGCCCCTGCTGAAGCTTTCCAGCGACGCCTCGGTGGTCTTCACCTCGAGCAGCGTCGGACGCAAAGGCCGCGCCTATTGGGGCGCTTACGCGGTCTCCAAGTTCGCCACCGAGGGCTTGATGCAGGTTCTGGCCGATGAAGTCGACGGCGTGGCGCCGGTGCGCGCCAACAGCATTAACCCGGGCGCCACCCGTACCGATATGCGCGCCCAGGCCTATCCAGGGGAAAACCCGGCGAGCAACCCGCTGCCTGAGGCGATTATGCCGGTCTACCTGTACCTGATGGGCCCCGACAGCAGCGGCGTCAATGGCCAGGCATTCGACGCCCAGTAAGACTCGCAAGCGCCAGCTGAAGCGGCAGAAAAATGGCAACGCACCCGCCGGCCGGCAACAGTTTGCCGGCAAAGGCACCAGCGATACTGGCCACTGGCCGCGCAAGATTGCTGTAAGTGACTGAGTTCAAATAATTTTTATATCTCCCGAACCTCTTGGCATGAAATTCGCTCTATAGCCAGTGTTGCCGCATCAATGCGCCAGAGGTTCAGCATTCATGGTTACCCCCAGCCAAACCAACACTATCGATTTCGATGCAGCCAAGCTTCAGCGCCTGGGCTTTTCCGGCAATCGCACGCGCTCCCTGCGCCCGATCAGCCTGGCACAGCTGCGCCAGCAACTCGGCATGCAACTGCAGACCAGCCTGGATGCCGAACGCATCCTCAAACTGTTCTTCACCGCCGTGCAAGGCCTGGTGCCGCTCGATGCACTGACTTACCAACAGCCAACCTCTGACCTGCGCCTGGAATTGGGTGAGCGCGCCAACCACTCGGCCGGTTACCGGTTGAGCCATGAAGGCGAATACCTCGGCGAGCTGATTTTTCGCCGGCAGCAGCGCTTCAGCGACGAGGAGCTCGGCCAATTGGAGTCCCTGCTCGCCAGCTTGCTGTTCCCGCTGCGCAATGCCCTGCTCTACCGCGCCGCGATCCAGAGTGCGCTGCGCGACCCGCTGACCAACACCGGCAACCGCATTGCCATGGATCAGATTCTGCAGCGTGAAATCGATCTGGCACGACGCAACCAGCAACCGCTCTCGCTGCTGATGCTCGACCTCGACCACTTCAAGCGGATCAACGACAGCCACGGCCATAGCGTCGGCGACGAGGTGCTGATCGACGTGGCCGCCACCCTGAAAAGCCAGCTGCGCAACATCGACATGGTGTTTCGTTACGGCGGCGAAGAGTTCCTCGTACTGCTCTCGGGAACCTGCCGCGAAGCCGCCGGCATGGTCGGCGAGCGCTTGCGGCATGCCGTGCAAGAGCTGCAATGCCTGGCCCAAGGCCGACCGATAGAGGTGTCCATCAGCCTCGGCTGCGCGAGCCTGCTCGCCGGCGAATCAGCGGAGAGCCTGCTGCGGCGCGCCGATAGCGCACTCTATGTAGCCAAGCGCGATGGACGCAATCGCCTGAGCATGGCCGGATAAAACCCGCACACAGAAAAAAGGGACTCTATCGAGTCCCTTTTTTCGCTCCAAAGATCGCGGCTCGTCTCACCGTTACTCTGGCTTGCGCCCGCCACGACCAAAGCCTGGACGCTGCCCTTCGCCCGCCGGCTGGCTGCGCCGCTTGGTTGGAGCGGCCGGCTTGCGCCCAGGACGCTCGCTCAGCTCGACGCCTGGACGCACAGACTTGGGTTTGTTCGGGCTCTTCTTGTTGACATCCCGCGGCCGCTCGGCAACTGGCGTCCCCTTGCCCTGCGGACGACCCTGCTCCGCCCGGCCCTTGTCTGCGCGCGGCGGGCGCGGGGTACGCACCGCACGCTCGCCATCTTCGCTGCGCGGAGTACGTACCGCACGCTCGCCGCCTTCGCCGCGCGGGGTGCGCGGCGGGCGCTCCGCACCTTCGCCACGGGGTGCGCGCGAGCGGCCTTGCTCGGCGTCCACCTGGCCACCACCATGGGCCGGGCGCAAGGTTCGCACCGGACGCTCGCCGCGACCGACCGGCTTGGCCGATTTGCGCTGCAAGCGCTCCAGCTTGTCGCGGGTCTTTTCTTTCATGTCCGGCAAGGCGATCGGTTTGAGACCGACTTCCTCGCTGAGAATATCCACTTCGCGCTGGCTCATTTCGCGCCAGCGGCCCATGGTCAGGTCCGAGGTGATAAACACCGGGCCGAAACGCACGCGCTTCAAGCGGCTGACCACCAAGCCCTGGGACTCCCACAGGCGGCGTACTTCACGGTTACGCCCTTCCATCACCACGCAGTGATACCAGTGATTGAAGCCCACACCGCCCGGCGCCACCTTGATATCGGTGAACTTGGCCGGACCGTCTTCGAGCATCACGCCGGCTTTCAGCCGTTCGATCATGTCATCGTCGACTTCGCCACGCACGCGCACCGCGTATTCGCGATCCATCTGGTAGGACGGATGCATCAAGCGGTTGGCCAGCTCACCGTCGGTGGTGAACATCAGCAAACCGGTGGTATTGATGTCGAGGCGGCCGATGTTGATCCAGCGCCCTTCTTTTGGCCGCGGCAGGCGGTCGAACACGGTCGGACGCCCTTCGGGGTCGTCGCGGGTGCAGATCTCGCCTTCCGGCTTGTTGTAGATAATCACGCGGCGCACGCTTTCGGCGGCTTCTTCGCGCTTGATCAGGCGGCCATCGATGGCGATGGCATCGTGCAGGTCGACCCGCTGACCGAGGCCGGCAACCGCGCCATTGACCTTGACCCGGCCGGCGCTGATCCAGCCTTCAATCTCGCGGCGCGAGGCCAGGCCCATGCGCGCCATGACTTTCTGCAGTTTTTCGCCGGCTGGACTGTATTCTTCGGATTCACTCATCTGGGCACCTCCCGGTGTTTCTCTAGTGATGGACGACCGCAAGTCGTCGAAGGGGCGCGGATCATACGCGAAACACGCGGCGCACGCACGGCTTGAGACTAGTCGGCAGACGAACAGCCAGCCGTCTTTTCGATAACCGGCGCCTGGTCGGCCAGCTCGTCGCCTTCACCCTCATCCACCGCCAGCGCCGAAAAATCCTCGAAGTCGGTCTTCAAGCCCTGCTCCATGGAGTCCAGCTCGGCCAGCAGGCTGCTGAAGCTGGTTTCCTCGCTCGCCTCCACCACCGGCTCATCGGCGAGCGCCAGATCGGCGCGGGCCTGCAGGCTTTGCGGCGCGGCGAGCTCGTCGTCGAAGGCCAGCAATGGCTCGGGCTCCAATTCACGCAGGGCCGCCAGCGGCGGTAGCTGATCGAGGCTTTGCAGATTGAAGTGATCGAGAAATGCCTTGGTGGTCGCCAACATCGCCGGTTTGCCCGGCACGTCGCGGTGACCGACCACGCGGATCCATTCGCGCTCCAGCAGGGTTTTAACGATGTGGCTGTTGACCGCCACGCCGCGAATATCCTCGATCTCGCCGCGGGTAATCGGCTGCCGGTAGGCAATCAGCGCCAGGGTCTCGAGCATGGCCCGCGAATAGCGCTGCGGACGCTCTTCCCACAAGCGCCCGACCCAGGGCGCATAACACTCGCGCACCTGCAGGCGGTAGCCGGAAGCCACCTCGACCAGCTCGAAGGCGCGCCCCTCGCAGGACTGGCGCAGTTGCTCCAGGGCTTTTTTGAATACCGCCGGCGCCGGGCGTTCAGCCTCCTCGAACAGCTCGAACAGGCGCTCCAACGATTGCGGCTTGCCGGAGGCGAGCAAGAAGGCTTCCAGCAGGCTGGCCAGTTCGCGGGGATTGCTCAGGTTCATGCTCATTCGGCTCGCGCGCGCACGTGGATGGATCCAAAGGCTTCATTCTGCACCAGCTCGACCAGCGATTCCTTGATCAGTTCGAGCACCGCCATAAAGGTCACCACCACGCCCAAGCGCCCCTCCGCAGCCGTAAACAGCTCGACGAAGGGCACGAAAGCGCCGCCCTTGAGACGCTCCAGCACCTCGCTCATGCGCTCGCGGGTGGACAGCGTCTCACGGCTGACCTGGTGGCTTTCAAACATATCGGCGCGGCGCAACACCTGCGCCATCGACAACAACAGCTCCTCCAGATTGACGCTCGGCAGCAGCTTGCGCGCCTGCGCCTGCGGCGCCTCCAGGCGCGGCACCGTCAGGTCGCGGCCAACCCTGGGCAGCATGTCGAGCCCTTCGGCAGCGGCCTTGTAGCGCTCGTACTCCTGCAGACGGCGAATCAGTTCGGCCCGCGGGTCGTCCTCCTCCTCCGCGGCCTCGCTCGAACGCGGCAGGAGCATGCGCGACTTGATCTCGGCGAGCATCGCCGCCATCACCAGGTACTCGGCGGCCAGTTCCAGGCGCACCGACTGCATCAACTCGACATAACCCATGTACTGCCGGGTGATTTCCGCCACGGGGATATCCAGCACATCGATATTTTGCTTGCGGATCAGATAAAGCAGCAGATCCAAAGGCCCCTCGAAGGCCTCGAGAAACACCTCCAGCGCGTCCGGCGGGATATACAGATCCAGCGGCATCTCGGTCACCGCCCGGCCGTATACCAACGCGAACGGCAACTCTTGCTGGGCGCCCGCTTGACTGTCGACAGGTTGTTCCGATGGCTGGCTGTGCATATTGATTTATCGAATTCCTGCTCAGCGGTAATTCAAACCCAGGGCCAAGCGCACCTCGGTCAAGGTTTCCCGGGCTTCATTGCGCGCGCGCTCGGCGCCCTCGGCGAGGATACTGCGCAGCAACTCGGGGTTGTCCTGATAATCGGCGGCACGCGCCTGCAAGGGTTGCAGTTCTTTTTGCACGGCCTCGATCAATGGCCCCTTGCACTCCAGACAGCCGATGCCGGCACTCTGGCAGCCTTGCTGCAGCGCCGCACGTGTCTCTGCACTGGTGTAAACCTCGTGCAGCGGCCAAACCGGGCAATGGGCAGGATTGCCCGGATCGTCCCGGTGCACCCGCGCCGGGTCAGTGGGCATGCGCCTGATCTTTTCTTCGACCTCGGCGTTGCTGTCGCGCAAAAAAATGGCATTGCCGTTGGATTTGGACATCTTGCTGCCATCCAGTCCCGGCAGCTTCGGCGCCTCGCTGAGCAACGGGCGCGGCTCGGGCAGCAACACCCTGCCGCCACCTTCCAGGTAACCGAACAGACGTTCCTTATCGCCCAGAGTGATGCTCTGTTGCTCTTTAAGCAGCGCCCGAGCGGTTTCCAGAGCCTCTACGTCGCCCTGTTCCTGGAACGCCTTGCGCAAATTATTGTAGAGCGTGGCAGTTTTCTTGCCGAGCTTGCGAATCGCCGCCTCGGCTTTCAGCTCAAAGCCCGGCTCGCGGCCATAGAGATGATTGAAGCGTCGAGCCACTTCGCGGGCGAACTCGATATGCGGCAATTGATCGGCGCCAACCGGCACCAGTCCGGCTCGGTACAGCAGGATATCCGCCGTTTGCAGCAGCGGGTAACCCAGAAAACCATAGGTGGCGAGCTCCCTGCCCGGCAGCCGGTCTTGCTGCTCCTTATAGGATGGCACCCGCTCCAGCCAGCTGAGCGGGCAGATCATCGACAGCAGCAGATGCAGTTCGGCGTGCTCAGGCACTTGCGACTGGATGAACAGGGTCGCGGAACTGGGACTGACCCCGGCGGCCAGCCAATCCACCGCCATGTCCATGACATGTTGGGAGATCGGCCCGACCTCCTGGTAGTTGGTCGTCAGTGCGTGCCAATCGACGATGCAGAAAAAGCATTCGTATTCGTGCTGCAACTTGATCCAGTTCTTCAGCACGCCATGGTAATGACCAAGGTGCAGACGGCCACTAGGGCGCATACCGGACAGCACGCGGCGTTCGGAATCAACAAGGCTCAAACCAGGTTACCTAAGCGAATCAACAAGACGCGAAGTATAACGAGGCCCGCAGCTGCCGCGGGAAAAACGACAAAGGAACCGCTCGGGCACGCAGCCAGTCTTAATTAATGAAGCCGCCAGGCAGGATCGACGGCAGAATCGCGCGGCCACAGCAGTGCAAGGCTTGACGCGAATCCCGACCATTCCCGGGGAGGCACGCCATGAAAATTCCCGCCCTAACGCTGAGCGTCGCTCTGCTGGCAGGATTGCTACTGTTCCTGCTACCGCCAACCGTTCAGGCCGGCATGATCGGCACGCAAGAAGTCATCGCCGAACAAACCCTGCAGGTCGATCGCGACAAAGTCCGTGAATTCCTCAACCGTGCCGACGTCGAGCAGCGCTTGCAAGCCATGGATGTCCCCGCGGCCCTGGCTCGCAGCCGGGTGGATGCCCTGACGCCAGCGGAAGCCGCCGCCCTGGCTCAGCGGGTCGACACCCTGCCGGCCGCTGGTGCGCTCAGCGGCACCGACTTCGTCATCATCCTGCTGGTGGCACTGCTGGTGGCGCTGATTCTCTAGCCGGCACGAGGCATTCTGCGCTCTTCGGGCGAGGCTCTCAGAGGTTGTGAAAATATCGAGCGCCGTCGCGCGACCGTTTCCAGACGTTCGCGGCAAGGCGCACTGCGTGAAAAACAGGGGAGTTTAGTGAGCTAAATGAACCTGCTTTTCACGTAGCGCAACGCCGCAGCGGACGTTTGGAGGCGGTCGTAGTAGGCGAGAGTTTTTTCACGAGCTCTCACACCTCGCCGAAAGGCGTTGGATCTCCGCAACCGACGCGAATGACTTGCGGTTCGTCGTCGACCAGGTTAATCACGGTGGAGGCCTCAAGCCCGCCAAAACCACCATCGATGATCAGGTCGACCTGGTGCTCGAGAAGCTGGCGCATTTCATAGGGATCGCTCATCGGCAGCGTCTCGCCCGGCAGAATCAGACTGACGCTCATCAGCGGCTCGCCGAGTTCGCTGAGCAAGGCGTGGGCAATCGGGTGGCTGGGCACACGCAAACCGATGGTGCGGCGCTTGGGGTGCAGCAACATACGCGGCACTTCGCGCGTGGCATTGAGGATGAAGGTGTAAGGCCCCGGCGTATGGTTTTTCAGCAGCCGAAAGGCCGCGGTATCGACCTTGGCGAATAAACCAAGCTGCGACAGGTCGCGACAGACCAGGGTGAAATTGTGTTTATCGTCCAGCAGGCGCAAACGACGGATACGCTCCACGGCATTCTTGTCGCCGATACGGCAACCCAGCGCATAGGACGAATCGGTGGGATAAATCACTATGCCGCCGGCCCTGAGGATTTCCACCGCCTGCTTGATCAGGCGCAGCTGTGGGTTCTCCGGGTGAACCTGGAAAAATTGACTCACGTTAACTCCCTGTTCAACTTGCAGTAGGCTGTTGGACATGCTGAAAACGCGCCCAGAGGGGCGACAAGTCTTCGGGTACAGGGCGATACATACCCAATTCAGACCAGTCGCCAGGTGCATGAAAGTCACTGCCGGCACTTGCCAGCAGGCCGAATTCGCGCGCCAGAATCGCCAGACCGCCAACCTGTTCAGCCGGCTGCATGCCGTTGACCACCTCCAGTGCATGGCCACCCGCCGCAACAAAATCGGCGATCAACTTGCGTCGCTTACTACGAGTAAAGTCGTACTGCCACGGGTGCGCCAGGCTGATCAAGGCGCCGGCCTGCTGCAAGGTAGCGATGGCCTGCGGCAACGTCGGCCAATGCTGCTTGACGTCCCCCAACTTGCCCGAGCCGAGCCATTTGCGAAAGGCTTCGGCGCGATCCTTGACGTGGCCGGCGCGCACCATGAACTCGGCAAAGTGCGGCCGGGCCGGTGCGTTGCCGCTGTCGCCCAGCTCCTGCTGCACGGCCCGCGCACCGTCCAGGGCACCGGGCATGCCTTTGTTGTCCAGACGCTTACTGATTTCTGCGGCGCGCAACCAGCGCCCCTCATGCAACTCGGCAATCGACTGGAGCAAGGCGGGCGCATCGCTGGCGAAGGCATAACCGAGCACATGAATGGTGGCGCCACCCCAGGTACAGGACAGCTCGATGCCATTGACCAGCTGCATATCCAAGGTCTGGGCCGCCGCACGCGCCTCGTCGAGGCCGTCCAGGGTGTCGTGATCGGTCAGCGCCAGCAGCCGCACCCCACGTTCGTGCGCCCGCGCGACCACCACAGCAGGCGCCAGCGCGCCGTCTGAGGCCGTGCTATGGCAATGCAAATCAACATCCATAAGGAACGCTTTCTCGATAATTTATGTTTGTTATTATGCCGACACCGGCGAACTCTTGCTGCTATCACTAATAAACTGCTGAAACAAACTGGCACCTAAAAGCTGGCCCACGGCGTTTGCGCAGCGAGTAAAGCGGCCGGCAAATGCAGTTAACGCGCGGGAAACGCGGGATCATGTTGCAATAGACGGCCAACTCGGTAGCTTTCAACGGGCTGCTAAACAATTTCTCGACTTTGCCAGTTCGTGCTGCTTTTCTGCGCTAACTAAGGCTGACGCACACCCATTAAGGATAGAGATGCTCTACGCCATTATCGCCACCGATGTAGAAAACTCCCTGGAAAACCGTCTGGCGGCTCGCCCCGCGCACCTCGCCCGGCTGGAACAACTGAAAAGCGAAGGTCGCCTGGTGCTCGCCGGCCCGCACCCGGCGGTCGACAGCAACGACCCGGGCTCGGCGGGCTTTTCCGGCAGCCTGATCGTTGCCGAGTTCGAATCGCTGCATGCAGCCCAAAGCTGGGCCGACGCCGACCCTTACCGCGCAGCCGGCGTCTATGCCGCGGTGCTGGTCAAGCCGTTCAAGCTGGTTCTGCCTTAACTCGCACTAACTGCAGCGCGCTGCTCGCCCACCACAATCCAATAAGACATAGGAGTTCCAATGCGTCCAGGCTCGTGGTCTTTTTTGTTTGCGCTGTTGCTGCTGCCGCTTGATCTGCAGGCCGAGCAAACCCCGCCTGCACCCTCCGCAACGGTTACGGCAGAACAAGCGCAGATCGACGCCCTCAAACAGCGCCTGGCCACCAGCGAGCAACAACGCGAAGCGTTGGGTGCAGAACTGCAAGCCAGTGGCGGCGAACGCGACAGCGCGCAATTGCAGCGCCTGCGCCAGGAAAACCAACGTCTCAAGCTGCAACTGAAGAAAACCCAGGCCAATACACCCGCGCCGTTGCTCGCTGATCGGCAGCAATGGTTTGCGGTGGGGGCTGGCGCCGCACTGCTGGGCGTCATCCTCGGCGCCCTGCTGCGCGGCAATCGTCGTTCGCGGCGTGAGTGGATAAACTGAAAACCCTATGAGCGCTCTTCTCCTAATCGACGACGACATCGAATTGTGCGAGCTGCTGGCCAGCTGGCTGACCCAGGAAGGCTTCCAGGTCAGCGCCTGCCATGATGGCAACAGCGCACGCCGCGCCCTGACCCACCAGACTCCCGATGCGGTGGTGCTCGATGTGATGCTGCCCGACGGCAGTGGCCTGGAGTTGCTCAAGCAATTGCGCAGCGATCACCCCGAGCTACCGGTGTTGATGCTGTCAGCCCGTGGCGAGCCGCTGGATCGCATTCTCGGCCTGGAGCTTGGCGCCGACGACTACCTGGCCAAGCCCTGCGACCCGCGTGAGCTGACCGCCCGCTTGCGCGCCGTGTTGCGGCGCAGCCTGCACCCTGCCGTGTCCAGCCAACTGCAACTGGGCGACCTGTGCTTCAGTCAGGCGCGCGGCGTGGTGACGATCGGCGAGCACGAGGTCATTCTCACCCTGTCGGAAAGCCGCCTGCTCGAAGCGCTGCTGCAACAACCCGGCGAGCCCGTGGACAAACAGGAACTGGCGCAATTGGCGCTGGGCCGTAAGCTGACGCTGTACGACCGCAGTCTCGACATGCACGTCAGCAACCTGCGCAAGAAACTCGGCCCCCATCCGGACGGGCACCCACGCATCCTCGCCTTGCGCAGCCGCGGTTACTACTACAGCGCCTGACACTCTGCTAACGCCGGATCCCGTCGCCTTTACTCAAGCTTTACCCTTGCCTGACGGCTCTTGACCTTGCCCCGCCTAGACTGGGCGCATCCGGTAACTAACCGGCATCGAGACAAGGAGACACACCATGCGCAAGACCCTCACCGCCCTGTTACTCGCCCTGACCCTGCCAACGCTGGCCATGGCCATGCCCGAAGGTGGCCCGCATCACGACGGCTACGGCGGACACGGCGACAGACACGGTTCGCGGATGTTCAACGACCTCGACCTGAGCCAGGAACAACGCCGCGAACTCCGCAAGTTGATGGGCGAACAGATGAAAAGCCGCCACGAGATCACCCAGCGCTACCTGGAAAAACTCCCGGCCGCCGAACAAAAGGCCCTGCAGGATGAGCTGAAAGCCGCCCAGGACAAGCAGCACAGCAGCATTCGCGACCTGCTCAGGCCAGAACAGCAGAAGACCTTCGACGAGCACCAGAAAAAAATGCAGGAGCGTCGCGCCGAGCGCGCAGCCTTCAAGGCCTGGAAAGCCGAGCAGGCCGGCAAGGCCAAGGCCGAATAACCACGGCAGGCTGACCCCGGCCAGCCGTGCATGCCCACACCAGCCCACCCATCAAGCCCTGGCTTGATGGGTTTTTTCGCGACCAAGAAGGAGTCATCCGTGCGTTCATTGTTCTGGCGCATCTTCGCCAGCTTCTGGCTGGCCATCGCCCTGGTTGCCGGGCTGTCCATGTTGCTGGGACGAGCGCTGAACCAGGACGCCTGGATTCTCAGCCAGCATCCGGCCCTGGATGGGGTGGCCGAAACCTGGACAAGCCGCTACGAAGAACAGGGCGCCGACGCCGCTCAGGCCTTTCTCGAACGGCTCAGAAAAACCTCGCGCGTCAACGTGCAAGTGCTTGACGACAACGGCCAACCCCTGGTCAAGGGCACATTCCCGCCACGCGCCGCGGCCTTCGAGGCGCGCCAGCATAATGACAGACGCCTGCCCTGGCGCCGTCTGACCACCGACTACAGCAGCCCGCTGAGTGGCGCAACCTACCTGTTCATCTACCGTATCCCGCATCCGGAACTGGCCGCCTGGCACCGTGACAGCCTGTTCTGGCCGCTCAGCGCACTGACCATCGCCCTGATAGTGCTGACTCTGTTCAGCCTGCTGCTGACCCTGTCCATTACCCGTCCGCTGGATCGCCTGCGCGGCGCCGTGTACGACCTGGGGCAAACCGCTTACCAGCAAAACAGCCTGGCCCGCCTGGCCAATAGACGCGACGAATTGGGCGTGCTGGCCCGCGACTTCAACCGCATGGGCGCACGCCTGCAAGGGCTGATCGGCAGCCAGCGCCAACTGCTGCGCGACGTCTCCCACGAACTGCGCTCGCCCCTGGCCCGCCTGCGCGTGGCCCTGGCACTGGCCGAACGCGCCGAGCCCGGCGAACGGGAGGATCTCTGGCCACGCCTGGCGCGCGAGTGCGACCGCCTGGAAGCCCTGATCGGCGAGATTCTCGCCCTCGCCCGCCTCGACGCCGACCCTGGCGCGGCGCAACCGGTCGACCTTGCGGCGCTGCTGCGCAAGCTACAAGAAGACGCACAACTCGACACCCCGGAACAACGGGTGGAGATCGAACTGCAACCCGGAGTGAACCTGCACGGCTGGCCGGACATGCTCGAACGGGCGCTGGATAACCTGCTGCGCAACGCCTTGCGCTTCAACCCGGCAGGCCAGCCGATCGAACTCAAGGCCGAGCGCCAGGCCGACGAACTGTGCCTCAGCGTACGCGACCACGGGCCTGGGGTTGCCGCCGAATATTTGACCCGGCTGGGCGAACCCTTCTTCCGCGCCCCCGAGCAAAGCAAGCCGGGGCATGGCCTGGGCCTGGCGATTGCCCGCCGCGCCGCCGAGCGCCACGGCGGTCGACTGGAGCTGAACAATCATCCCGCAGGTGGCTTCAGCGCCAGCCTGCTGCTGCCGCTAAAACCGCAGACTGACAAGTAGGGCGACAGCCCGCCAGCTTTGTGCCGCACCGATCATCTCCAGCGAGTAGCGCCCGGCGAATCGCCCGTTACGCGCCCGGCCAGGCGCTGACGAAATCGGCTACCGCCAACGGCACGGGCTTGCGCAATTCGCGTTCGGCAGTCCCCAGGTAAAGGAAGGCGACGATTTGTTCGTCGCTGGCCAAGCCCAGGCCGGCAGCCACCCGGGGGTTGTAGGCCAAGTCACCGGTACGCCAGACCGCGCCTATGCCTTGGCTATGGGCGGCGAGCAGAATGGCATGGGTCGCGCAAGCCGCCGCGATCACCTGCTCCTGCTGCGGCACCTTGGCATGGGCCTGCACGCGCGCCACCACCACTATCAGCAACGGCGCCCGCAGGGGCATGGCTCGCGCCTTGGCCAAGGCCTCCTCGCCGACTTCATCCGCGCCTGCCGCCAAGGCCTGGGCAAACAACTCGCCCAGGCGCTCACGTCCGGCGCCCTCAATCGTGAGAAAGCGCCACGGCCGCAACTGGCCGTGATCCGGCGCCCGCAATGCCGCGCGAAACAGCAGTTCGCGCTGCGCGGCATCCGGTGCAGGCTCGCGCAAACGCGGCACTGAAACACGATTGAGCAGAGCATCGAGAGCATCCATCGGCCACCTCTTGAACAAAATTAAGCGGGAATTCTAGAGCCTGGTGCCCGAGGCTGGGGAAAAACTATCCCCCGGCAGCCAACAGGCCGTTGCAACAGGTCGCGAGCAACGGCTAAATCAGGGCTATGTACCCGTTACCTGTTACATGGGGCCGGTAGGTTTTGTCCGCTGCGCATGCTGGTGTGGGCAGGGTCAGCGGTGCTTGCCATCCCGTAGCCCGGATGCAATCCGGGAAGCGCTGGCAGCCGCACAAACCTTCCCCGGATTGCATCCGGGCTACAAGACGCGTGCTGCCAGGGTGAACAGCGCAAAGCCTTCAGCATCAACGCCCCATGCAAAGTGCTTGCAACACATAACTAAGACATAGCCTAAATCAGTCACCGCGGAGTAATAGCCGCAAAGTCCACGGAGCCCGTATTCAACGACCTGACCGCCACCACTAGGCAACCCGTTCGGGTGCCACACTCGGCCGCACAGGCGGCGTCAATGGCGGCAGGCCATGGGCGCGCCGGGCATCGTCACAGCGCGGTTCAGGCTCGCCATTGGCCCAGGACGCCTCGAATCCACGGCACGTACTGGAGCGTTGTTCGTAAAGCGTGCAGCGCACACCCTGCCCCACTTCACCGAGCAGGGCGACACAGCGGGCGGGCTTGTGCTCGGTGCCGCGCATGGCGACCCGATGCGGCGTGATCAGCACCACCTGGTCATCCGGCACCGTGCCGCCGGCCGATTGGCACTCACCCCAGAAGAAAGACACACGAAAATGCGCGCAGCAGGCACCGCACGTAAGGCAAGAATTAGCGTTCGACATGATTTAAGAGGGCTCAGAAACCGGCAAGGGCCGGCACCTGGCGGCTATTTTATGCAGAGCCAGGCGCTTGTAAAGCTCCGGATCAATGGCCGCGATGAAAGCCGATTCGCCGAGCGTCCACGCGCGCTGCGATGGCTGATGGCGACGCCGCCTAAGCCCATGCCGCGGTTTCCCGGCGCATGCGCGGGCTGGTTTACAGCCCCTGCGGCGCGAGTAGAATGGCGCCCTTTGCCGCACTCAATCCGAGCCCCATTTCATGGCCTTGCCGACGCTGCGCATCATCGCTTTCATCCTCGGCATCTTTCTGATTACCCTGGCCGTCAGCATGACCATCCCCATGCTGACGCTACTGGTCTTCGAACGCACCGATGATCTCAATGCCTTTCTCTGGTCGAGCCTGATCACCCTCGCCAGCGGCCTCGCCCTGGTGCTCTCCGGGCGCACTGTCAACGCTCAGTTGCGTCCACGCGACATGTACATGCTGACCACCATCAGCTGGCTGGTGGTGTGCATCTTCGCCGCCCTGCCGATGATGCTGATTCAGCACATCAGCTATACCGATGCCTTCTTCGAAACCATGTCGGGCATCACCACCACTGGCTCCACCGTTCTGACCGGTCTCGACAGCGCCTCGCCAGGGCTGTTGATCTGGCGTTCGCTGCTGCAGTGGCTGGGCGGTATCGGCTTTATCGGCATGGCGGTGGCGATTTTGCCGCTGCTGCGCGTCGGCGGCATGCGCCTGTTCCAGAGCGAATCGTCGGACTGGGGCGAGAAGGTCATGCCGCGCTCGCATATGGCGGCCAAGTACATCATCGCCATCTTCGTCACCCTGACCCTGGCCGGCATCCTGGCTTACTGGCTCGCCGGGATGAGCTGGTTCGATGCCATCAACCATGCGATGACCTCGATCTCCACTGGCGGTTACTCCACCTACGACGCCTCCATCGGGCATTTCGGCCCGGCGGCACACTGGGTGGCGGTCGTCTTGATGCTCTTGGGCGGCCTGCCCTTCACCCTCTTCGTCGCCACCATCCGCGGCAACCGCCGGGCCTTGGTCAAGGATCAGCAAGTGCGCGGCTTTGTCTCGATGCTGGTCTGCACCTGCCTGCTGTTCAGCCTGTGGCTGTGGACGCACTCCGACTACGCGTATCTGGATGCCTTGCGCATCGTCACCCTCAACGTGGTTTCGGTGGTCACCACTACCGGCTATGCTCTCGGCGATTACAGCCTCTGGGGCGATTTCGCCGTGATGGTGTTCTTCTATCTGACCTTCGTCGGCGGTTGCTCGGGCTCGACCTCGGGCGGCCTGAAAATCTTCCGCTTTCAGGTGGCCTATACCCTGCTACGCAGCGGTCTCAACCAACTGGTTCATCCGCGCGCGGTGATCAAGCAGCGCTACAACGGGCATAACCTCGATGAGGAGATCGTCCGTTCGATCCTTACCTTCTCTTTCTTCTTCACCATCACCATCGGCCTGATCGCCCTGGGGCTGGCACTGATTGGGCTGGACTGGACTACCGCACTGACGGCGGCAGCCACCGCAGTCTGTAATGTCGGCCCGGGGCTTGGCCCGATCATCGGGCCGGCCGGTAACTTCGCCAGCTTGCCGGATGCGGCCAAATGGCTGCTGACCCTCGGCATGCTGCTGGGTCGCCTGGAGATTCTCACCGTATTGGTTCTGGTCACCCGCGCCTTCTGGAGACACTAAACCCCGACCAGGTTGCCCGCGGCGCCTACCGGCAGCTCCATCACCTTGATTGACGACATTATTCGCCTGGAAACCCACTAGATGGCCTTGCCGACCCTACGCATCATCGCCTTCATCAACGGTATTTTCCTGATCACCCTGGCGGTGAGCATGGTGGTGCCGATGTTTACCCTGGTGATCTTTGAGCGCGCCCATGAACTCAATGCCTATCTTTGGTCGAGCCTGATCACCTTCGTCGCCGGGCTGGCCATGGTCGCGCATGGCCACCCGCAAGGCGTCGAACTGCGGCCGCGCGACATGTACATGCTGACGGTGTCGAGCTGGCTGCTGGTGTGCATCTTCGCCGCGCTACCCTTCATGCTGGCGCAACACATGAGCCTCGCCGACGCCATCTTCGAGAGCATGTCCGGCATCACCGCCACCGGCGCCACCGTGCTCAGCGGCCTGGACAGCATGTCGCCGGGTATTCTGATCTGGCGCTCGCTGCTGCACTGGCTCGGCGGCATCGGTTTCATCGCCATGGCCGTGGCGATTTTGCCGATGCTGCGCATCGGTGGCATGCGCCTGTTCCAGACCGAATCCTCGGATCGTTCGGACAAGGTCATGCCGCGCTCGCACATGGTCGCCAAATACATGATCGCCGCCTACGTGGGCATCAGCCTGCTGAGTTTCCTGGCGTTCTGGGCCGCGGGCATGGGCGTGTTCGACGCGATCAACCACACCATGTCGGCGATTGCCACCGGCGGCTTCTCCACCTCGGACAGCTCTATCGGCAAGTGGTCGCAGCCTGCGGTGCACTGGGTTTCGGTACTGGTGATGATTCTCGGCAGCCTGCCGTTCGTCCTCTATGTTTCGATGCTGCGGGGCAACTTCCAGGCGCTATTGCGCGATCAGCAGGTTCGCGGTTTCCTCGCCATCTTGCTGAGTACCTGGCTGGCGCTCGGTACCTGGTACAGCCTGACCACCGAACTGCACTGGCTGGAGGCGGTGCGCCACGTGGCGGTGAACACCACCTCGATCATGACCACCACCGGCTTTGCCCTGGGCGACTACACCCTGTGGGGCGGCTTCGCCGGCATGCTGTTCTTCTACCTGGGCTTTATCGGCGGCTGCTCCGGCTCGACCGCCGGCGGCCTGAAGATCTTCCGCTTCCAGGTCGCCTATATCCTGCTCAAGGCCAACCTGCTGCAATTGGTGCATCCGCGCGCGGTGATCAAGCAGCAATACAATCAGCACCGTCTGGACGAAGACATCGTCCGTTCGATCCTGACCTTTTCGTTTTTCTTCACCATCACCATCGCCGCGCTGGCGCTGGCCCTGACGCTCTGCGGCCTGGACTGGATCACCGCGCTCAGCGGCGCGGCCAGTACCGTGTCCGGGGTCGGCCCGGGGATGGGCCCGACCATTGGTCCGGCCGGCAACTTCTCGAGCCTACCGGACACGGCCAAGTGGCTGTTGACCGCCGGCATGCTGCTCGGCCGCCTGGAAATCCTTACCGTGCTGGTGCTGTTGATGCCCGCATTCTGGAGACACTGAGCGCAGTGCCGACGGCAGTCAGGCGATGGATCTTCTGTGCCCTATGCCGCCTACAACCGGGTACGATACTCACCCGGGTGATGTCGAACCCGCCACGGAATGTCACTGGCCCAACAGGACCGCCGTTAGACGGCGAAAAATCCCGCAGCCGCTGAACCCTCGGTACGGCCAGAGCAATACCAGGAGGCACGCCATGGCTACGCAAACCGGCGCTCGTTACACCAGCTTCGCCGAGTTCTACCCCTATTACCTGCAAGAACACAGCAACCCCATCTGCCGCCGCCTTCACTATGTCGGCAGCCTGCTGGTGCTGGCCATCCTAGCCCACGTCCTGATCACACAACAGTGGCTGTGGCTGCTGGCCATGCCATTCGCCGGTTATGGTTTCGCCTGGGTCGGCCACTTCATTTTCGAGAAGAACCGCCCGGCGACCTTTCAATACCCGTTGTACAGCTTCATGGGCGACTGGGTAATGCTCAAGGATGCTGTTAGCGCACGCATCAAATTCTGAGCCGACAGCGCTCAAGGTGCGCCGAGGTCGGCCACAAGCCGGCATATTTATCCCGTTTGGCCGCGATGCTTGGCTCGCCCCATGCTGCTTGGTTATGATCCGTGCTCTGTCGCAATCCTGGTTCGGCGCTTGCAGCGCTACTTAGACGTCCAGCAGAGACGTTGGATAATCAGCAGGGATCCTTTCCACAGCATGAATGTCACCACCCAGAACCGACTCCCCGCATTACCGGCGCCACCACTGCGCGAGTATTACTCACGCATACTGGCCTATATCGCCGTGGCCGCGAGCATCGCGGCCGGCACCTATACCCAGCATTTCGCCTACGACATTCTGTGGATGGTGCCCTATGCCCTGCTCTATCCGCATCTGGCCCACCACCTTGGCCAACGCTTCAAGCGTGACCACCCGCAAACCGCCGCCCTGGCCCTGCTGTTCATCGACGCCCTGCACTGCGGCGCAGCGCTCGCGCTGCTCGGTTTCTCGGTGGTGCCCAGCCTGATGTGCCTGCTGATCCTGGCCTACAGCTCGATGGTGGCCGGCGGCCTGCGCTACCTGAGCGTGGCCCTGCTGATCGCAGTCAGCAGCACCTTGCTCAACGCGGCGCTGATCGAGCTGAAATTCATCCCCAACACCCCGGCCCTGGTCGCCCTGGTGAGCATCGCCTTCAGCACCTTGTATATCTGCATCAGCGCTTATTTCGTGCACCAGCAAGGCTTACACCTGGATCAGGTGCGCAGCGACATCAAACGCGAACAGGAAAAAGCCGCACGCCTGGCCCGCAATCTGGCCAAATACCTGTCGCCACAGGTGTGGGAGTCGATCTTCACCGGCAAGAAGAGCGTGCGCCTGGAGACCCAGCGCAAGAAACTCACGGTGTTCTTCTCCGACATCAAGGGCTTTACCGAGCTGTCCGAGGAGCTGGAAGCCGAGGCCCTGACCGACCTGCTCAACAGCTACCTCAACGAGATGTCGAAAATCTGCCTGAAATACGGCGGCACCATCGACAAGTTCATCGGCGACAGCGTCATGGTGTTCTTCGGCGATCCGGCCAGCAAAGGCGCCAAGCAAGACGCCATGGCCGCGGTATCGATGGCCGTGGCCATGCGCAAACACATGAAAGTACTGCGCCAGCAGTGGCGCGCCCAGGGCATCACCAAGCCGTTGGAAATCCGCATGGGCCTGAACACCGGCTACTGCACGGTCGGCAACTTCGGCGCCGACACGCGCATGGACTACACCATCATCGGCCGCGACGTAAACCTCGCCAGCCGCCTGGAAAGCGCCGCCGAAGCCGGCGAGATCCTGATCTCCCACGAAACCTACTCGTTGGTCAAAGACCTCATCATGTGTCGCGACAAGGGCCAGATCAGCGTCAAGGGCTTCACCCGCCCGGTACAGATCTACCAGGTGGTGGATTTCCGCCGCGACCTGGGCGCCACCTCCAGCTATGTCGAGCATGAGTTGCCCGGCTTCTCCATGTACCTGGACACCAACGGCATCCAGAACTTCGACAAGCAACGGGTGATCCAGGCGCTGCAACAGGCGGCCGAGAAGTTGCGCGACAAGGTGATCATGTAACGCCGCCGGGCTGGCGCTCGTCGGGTAGGCTGGGCTAGCGGCGCCAAACACCGCTCGCGCAGTCGACATACCGCTCAGTGCGGCGCCTCTCGCGACACCCGCGACGCACCGCGCCCGCGCGCCTAACTCAGCCTATGAACTCTCCGCGAGCGGCCCCAGGCCCAGGCACGGCTCGCCGTCGAGCAACGACTGGCGGGCCAGAAACTCCAGCGCCGAGACCCGCCAGGATTGCTGCGCCGCCAACGCCGCGCAGCGCGCCCTATCGAGCGCCAGAGCCGCCAGGCAGGCCTCGCGCAAATCTTCGGCCAGCGCCCCGCTGACGCCCGCCTCCAGCACATCCAGCGGCCCGGGCACCGGGAAGGCCGCTACCGGCGTACCGCAGGCCAGTGCCTCGAGCATCACCAGACCATAGGTATCGGTACGCGAGGGAAACACCAGCACGCTGGCCTGGCGGTAGGCCTCGGCCAGTTCTTCGCCATGCCGATAGCCGAGAAACCTCGCCTGCGGATAACGCGCCTGCAAGGCTTCACGCAACGGACCGTCGCCGACCACCCACTTCTCGCCGGGCAGGTCGAGGGCGAGAAAAGCCTCCAGGTTCTTTTCCGCGGCGATCCGCCCGACACACAGGAACACCGGTTTGGCCGCCGCTAACAGCGGCATCTGCGGCTGAAACAAGCGCGTATCGACCCCCTTGCGCCAGAGCGCCAGGCGCTGCAGACCCCAACCGGCAAACTCCGCGCGCAGACGCTCGGTGGTCACCAGCACGGCCTGGCTCGGGCGGTGGAAAATGCGCAGGTAGGCATAGCCCCAACGCAGTGGCAGCCACGGCCAGCGGCCATGGACGTACTCGGGAAAGCGCGTATGGATGGCGCTGGAAAACGCCAAGCCACGCTTGTTCAGCCAACGCCTGGCGGCCCAACCGAGCGGCCCTTCGGTGGCCAGATGGACGCAGTCGGGCCGAAATTCGCGGATTGCCGGGCCGACCCGCCAGAGGTTCCACGCCAGCGGAATCTCCGGGTAGCTCGGGCACGGCAAACGGCGAAAATCCGGCGGCGACAGCAGCTTGACCTGATGGCCCAGGCCGCGCAGTTCGCCGACCAGAGCCTGCAAGCTGGTAACCACACCGTTGACCTGCGGCAACCAGGCATCCGAGACGATCAGTAGCCTCATGCCGGCGGCTCGACTGCGGCCAGCGGCTCGACCTGCAACTGCGCCTGCCGAGCCTGGTCGTCGGCCAGCCGATACAGCTCGATGCGCCCGTCCAGGTGTTCGATCAAGGCCGTGCAGGACTCGACCCAGTCGCCGCAGTTCATGTATTCCACCTCGCCCATCGGGCGGATCTCGGCGTGGTGGATATGCCCGCAGACCACGCCATTGAAGCCACGCTTGAGGCATTCGTGGACGATCGCCTGCTCGAAGTCGCTGATAAAGTTCACCGCCCCCTTGACCTTGTGCTTGAGGTAGGCCGACAGCGACCAGTAACCGTAGCCGTAGCGACTGCGCCAATGATTGAGCCAGCGGTTGAGGGTCAGGGTCAATTCGTAGGCCGAGTCGCCGAGAAAGGCCAGCCAGCGGTGGTAGCGGGTGATCACATCGAACTGGTCGCCGTGGATCACCAGCAACCGGCGGCCGTCGGCGGTGATGTGCTCGGCCTCGTCGACCAACTGGATATTGCCCAGCAGCAGCGCCGAATAACGGCGCAGGAACTCGTCGTGGTTGCCGGTGATGTAAACCACCTCGGTGCCGCGCTTGCTCATGGTCAGCAGGCGGCGGATCACGTTGCTATGCGCCTGCGGCCAGTAGATGCCGCCGCGCAGCTTCCAGCCGTCGATGATGTCGCCGACCAGGTAAATCCGCTCGGTTTGATAGCGTTTGAGGAATGCCGCCAGGTGTTCGGCCTGGCAATCGCGGGTGCCCAGGTGGACATCGGAAATCCACAGGGTGCGGACTCGTTGCTTGCGACTCGGTGTGACGAGCTGGGCGCTGGTCATGGGCGGCTTCCGGCTGAATTTTGAGCAGTTTGCCCAGCGGCGGTGAAACGACTGTGACGAGGCCATGGCAGTTCGATGACAGCAAGCCGTCACGGCCCTGCGCAACGGCCTGCTAAACTGGCGGCCTGTCACGAGGAACCGGCCATGCCTTCGCTGCTCTCTTTGCGTCACTACAGCCATGAACTGCTCAACCACAGCCATGCCCATGCGCAGCTGGTCTTCGGCCTGAGCGGGCAACTGGACTTCGAAGTGGCCGGGCTGGGCAGCCAGGTGATCCGCCAGACCCTCGCCGTGGTGCCGACGGCGGCGCAGCATGCCTGTGGCAGCAGCAGCGGCAGCCAGTGCCTGGTGCTCGACGTGCCCTCGGAACTCTGGCTGCAACAGCACCTGGGCATGCATGCCGATGCCAGCCGCCACCTGCTCGAACACCCCGGTACCCTGAGTCTCGACCCGGCGCAAAGCCAGCTGGTCAGTTGGCTGGCGGCCAGCCCGATCGATGACCCGGTGATCGCCCGGCAAGGCGCCGCCCTGTTGCTCGCCAGCCTGACCTGCGAGCGCGTCGCGCTGCCCGACGGGCAAGGCCTGCCGCTGGCCGCCCTGGATGCGCACATCGACCGGCATGCCGCCCATCCGCTGCAGGTTGGCGACCTGGCGCGGCTGGCCGGCTTGTCGGCGGCGCGCTTCCATGCGCGCTTTCTCGACGAAACCGGACAGACGCCCATGGCCTATGTGCGCAGCCGGCGCCTGCACCTGGGCCGCCAGTTGCTGTGCACCAGCCGGCTGGCGGTCGGCGAGATCGCCGCGCGGGTCGGCTACAGTTCGCAAAGTGCCTTTAGCGCGGCGCTCTTGCGCCAGTTCGGCTGCACCCCGCGCGCATTGCGCCGGCGCCACGAGTAACGCGACAAAGGCCGCGACTCCCGCGACAGACAGGGCCCGCTTCTCTCCCTAGACTTGCTGGCACTGGATAGGGAGACGTTATGCAGCAGATCGAATGGGCAGACTTTCAACGGGTGGAATTGCGTGTGGGCACAGTGCTCTGCGCCGAGCCGAACGCCAAGGCCCGCAAGCCGGCCTACGTACTGCGGGTCGACCTCGGCGAGCTCGGGGTGAAAACCTCCAGCGCGCAACTCACCGAGCACTACCCATGCGCCGAGCTGGTCGGCCGCCAGGTACTCTGCGTGTGTAATTTCGCCCCCAAGCGCATCGCCGGGATCCGCTCCGAGGTGCTGGTCACCGGCGTCTATGACGCGAACGACAAGGTGGTATTGGCCAGCTTCGACAAACCGCTGCCCAATGGGGCGCGCCTGGCATGACCGAGCGCAAGGCACTGCTGGCGATTCACCTCGGCGCCCTGCTGTTCGGCCTGTCGGGGATCTTCGGCAAACTGGCCAATACCCTGCCCATGGCCATCGTCGGCGGCCGGGCGATTTTCGCCGTCGTCGCCCTGGCCCTGTTCGCCCGCCTCCTCAGCCAGGAGCACAGCCAACGGCCAAACGCCCGTCAGCTGGCCATGCTGGTACTCGGCGGCTTGTTGCTCGGCAGCCATTGGCTGACCTTCTTCGAGGCGGTGACGGTTTCCGGGGTGGCCATCGCCACCCTCGGCTTCGCCAGCTTCCCGGCGTTTACCGTATTGCTCGAAGGCCTGCTGTTTCGCGAACGCACGCGACCCGGCGAATTCGCCATGGTCGCCGTGGTCTGCCTGGGGTTGATCCTGGTCACGCCGAATTTCGACCTCGGCAATCAGGCCACGGTCGGGCTGCTCTGGGCGGTGTTGTCGGGCTTGCTGTTCGCCCTGCTGTCGCTGCTCAATCGCGCCAGCACCCGCGGCCTGGATCCGGTGCAGGCGGCGCTGTGCCAGAACCTCACGGTGCTGCTGTGCTTCCTGCCCTTGGCCTGGCCCCTGCTGCCCGGCCTGCGGTTGCTCGACTGGTTCTGGCTGGCCCTGCTCGGGGTGTTCTGTACCGGTTTGGCGCACAGCCTGTTCGTCGCCAGCCTGCGCGTGATCAAGGCGCGCAGCGCGGCGGTGATCTTCGCCCTGGAGCCGGTCTACGGCATCGCCCTCGCCTGGTGGCTGTTCAACGAGGTACCGACCCTGCGCATGCTGCTCGGCGGCACGTTGATCATCCTGGCGATTTTCTGCTCGGCGCGCATGGCGCGCTGAGCAGCCGGCTGGCGCAGGGATCAACCTCGCCCGCCGCAGCACCTCGAGCTGGATTACGCCGGCTTGCCCTTGGCGCGCATCCTGTCGGCCATGTCGGTCATTTCGTCATAGAGCAATTGCGGGTTGTTCTGCTTCAACGCCCAGGCCATGCGGCCCTGCTCATGGGGCAGAATCAGGAACTCGCCCTTGGCCATCTCGTCATAGATATAGGCGGCGATGTCCGCGGCGCTGATCGGCGAGCTTTCCAGCAGCTTGCCGACCTGGGCCTTCATCGCTGGCGTCGGGCCACGGAAGGAATCGAGCAGGTTGGTCTGGAAGAACGACGGGCAGACCACGTGCACCCCAACTTGCTGTTGTTTCAGTTCGATCAGCAGGCTCTCCGACAGCGCCACTACACCGGCCTTGGCCACGTTGTAATTGCTCATCGCCGGGCCCTGCATCAAGGCCGCCATCGAGGCGATGTTGACGATCCGGCCCTTGCTGCGTTCGAGCAACGGCAGGAACGCCTTGCAGCCCTTGACCACGCCCATCAGGTTGATCGCGATCTGCCAGTCCCAATCCTCCAGCGACAATTCACTGAAGAAGCCGCCCGAGGCCACACCGGCGTTATTGACGATTACATCGATGCCGCCGAACTTTTCCTCGCAGGCCTGCGCCAAAGCGGTCAGCTGGCTGTAGTCGCGCACGTCGCAACGCTGGGTGAAACCCTCGCCGCCGGCGGCGCGGATCAATTGCAGGGTCTCGCCCAGACCCGCCTCGTTGACATCGGCAAGCGCCAGGCGCCAGCCCTCGCGCGCCCAGCGCAGGGCGATTTCACGACCCAAGCCCGAACCTGCGCCGGTAATCATCATGCGGTTTTGCATATGGAAGCCGCCTTGTTGTGCGATGGAAGACCGGGCGCAGTGTAGCCAAGGAAATATTCCGCCCCACGTACCATCATGTTGCTGAATGACCAAGGCAAACCGCTGTCACTGGCAGACCGGCTAACGGCTGCGCCAACGCCAGAGCAAAAAGCCATAAACCAGCAGGTTCGGCAACAGCAGCAACGCGGCCAACCACAGCTGGATAAAGGGCGTGAGCCCGCTCGGATAGAGGATCGGCAGCAGATAGTGCTGGATAAAGCCGGTGCTGTAACCCGCTTGCCCTGCGCCTTGACGCAAAGCGTTCTCCAGTGGCGTCAGCGGGCACAGCAGCTGTAGCGACTCGACCGCCACCGCCCAGAGCACAGCAGGCAGATGCAGCCAGGCAAGCCAACGCCAGCGCAACACCGGCAAACCACCGAGTAGCGCGAACGCAATGAACAGCAGATGCAGCAGCAACACGGCATCCGCGGCCAGACGCAGGAGCATGGCCTCACCTCGCCTTTAACGCCTTGAACGTACTCTAGGATAACCGCCCGCGACGCAACCACCGAGCAGCAGCCAGGACGCCATGCCGCTACTGGCGAGATAAAAAAACCGCGTCCCTAAGGCCGCGGTTCTTTAGTACTGCGTCTGCCGATCAGGCCTTGTGGCGCAGCTTCTCCGGGTTGATCAGGAAGCGTGCCAGTGCCGGCAGCAGCCAGATCGCGCCGATCATGTTCCAGAGGAACATGAAGGTCAGCATCAGGCCCATGTCGGCCTGGAACTTGATCGCCGAGAAGATCCAGGTCGCCACGCCGATCGCCAGGCATACGCCGGTAAACAGCACGGCCTTACCGGTCGACTTGAGGGTCTCGTAGTAGGCCTCCTGCAACGACAGCCCCTGGCGCAGGTAGGTCTCCATGCGGCTGTAGATATAGATGCCGTAGTCGACACCGATGCCCACACCCAAGGCAATCACCGGCAGGGTGGCCACCTTCACGCCGATGCCCATATAAGCCATCAGGGCGTTACCCAGCACCGAAGTCAACACCAGCGGCAGAATCACACAAAGGGTCGCCGCAATGGAACGGAAGGTCAGCAGGCACATGATGCTCACGGCGGCATAGACCGCCACCAGCATGGTGGTCTCCGACGCGGCGATCACTTCGTTGGTGGCCGCTTCGATACCCGCGTTACCGGCGGCCAGGATGAACTCCAGGCCTTCCCTGTTGGTTTCCTTGGCGAAACCTTCGACGACCGCGACCGCCCGCTCCAGGGTTTCCGCCTTGTGATCGTTGAGGAACACCAGCACCGGCGCCACCGAACAATCGGAGTTGTACAGACCGTCGGCGCGGGCAATCGAGTTGTTCAGCACGTCCTGGTTACGCGACAAGGTTTCCCATTTCAGGTTGCCCTCGTTCATGCCCTTGATCACCTGACGCGACACCGTGACCATGGAAATGGCCGACTGCACGCCCTCGGTGTTCTCCATCTTCCACGTCAGCTCGTCCATGGCCGACAGCGCCGGGTAGGTCGAGCAACCTTCCGTCTTGGTCTTGACCATCACCACCAGCACATCGGAGCTGGTCGAGTAGTTGTGGATGACGAAATCGTTGTCCAGGTTGTAGCGCGAGTCCGGATGCAGCTCCGGCGCGCCCTGGTCGAGGTCGCCGATCTTCAGGTTCTGGCCATACCAGACGCCACCGGCCAGGGCCACCATGGCAACCAGCACGGACACCGGCGCCACCATCGGATGGGCGAAGTTGGAAAGCAGACGCCAGAGCGGGTGATCCTTGGCCGCCTCTTCACGGCTGATCTTGACCGCCTTCTTGCTGATGCCGATATAGGAAATCATCACCGGCAGCAGGATCAGGTTGGTCAGGATAATCACCGCCACCCCCATCGACGCACCGATGGCCAGTTCACGGATCACGCCGATATCGATCAGCAGCAGGGTAATGAAGCCGACCGCATCCGACAGCAAGGCGACCAAGCCGGGAATGAACAGTTGGCGGAACGCCATGCGCGCGGCAGACAACGGACTCGTCGCCTCCCCCGAGGCCATGGCGATACCGTTGATTTTCTGCACCCCATGGGAGATGCCGATGGCGAACACCAGAAACGGTACCAGCATCGAATAGGGATCCAGGCCGAAGCCCAGGGTGTGCAGCAAGCCGAGCTGCCAGACCACCGCGATCAGGGTGGTGATGACCACCGCCAGGGTGCTCTTGAAGCAATGGGTGAACCACAGCAGCAGGGCGAAGGTGATGCCGATGGCCACGGCAAAGAACAAGGCCACACCGACCAGACCATCGATCAGATCGCCAACTTTCTTGGCGAAGCCGATGATGTGCACCTTCACGTTAGGGTTTTGTGCCTGGTACTTCTCGCGAATCTTCTCTTCCAGCTCGTGGGAGAATTTCTGGTAGTTCAGCGGAATCAGCTCGCCCTGGTTCTCGGGATTCGGGTAGGACTCCAGCAGCGGCACATCGACGATGCTCGATTTGAAGTTGTTGGCCACCAGCCGGCCGACCTGCCCGGACTTGAGGATATTGCTGCGCAAATCCTCCAGGCTGTCGCTGGAACCGTCGTAGGTCTGCGGAATCACTTCGCCGCCGGCGAAGCCCTCTTCCGTCACCTCGGTCCAGCGCACGCTCGGGCTCCACAGCGATTTCAGCCCGGAACGATCGACACCGGGAATGTAGAACACTTCGTCGCTGATCTGACGCAGGGTCTCCATGTACTCCTTGGTGAAGATGTCGCCATCGACCGCTTCCACCGAGATGCGCACGGTGTTGCCCAGGTTCGCCAGGTCATTGCGATGCTCGAGCATCTTCTGGATATAGGGATGGCCCAGCGGGATCATCTTCTCGAAACTGGTTTGTGGGCGCACCTGGGCAGCCTGATAGAACAGAAAAACACTGATCAGCAGGCACAGTACAATCACCGCCGGACGGTTATTGAAGATCAACCGCTCGAGGACAGACGCAGGTTGTTGTTGATGCTTACTCATGCAAACTCTCCCGGCTTATTATTGTTGGCCCAGATCGGCGCCAGTCGGCGCAGCGACGAGGACGCCGCCCTGCCCCACCAGAATCAGGTTGCCGTTATCCAGTGCAGTGACGCCCGCTAGCGAGAGCCGGTCGACGCGATTGAGCAAACTGAAGGTTCGCCCGTCATCGCTGCTTTTCAACACGGTGCCGCCATGCCCAACGACCACGATCGAGCCGTCGGCAAGTTGGTTGCCATCGGCCAGGCCGAACTCCAGCGGACCGTTATTCGGGGTATTCAGCTCGATCTGCTGCCAGCTATCGCCGAAATCGCTGGAGCGGAACATATGGCCGCGCAGACCATAAACCAACAAGCTGCCGGTTTCGCTGGTGCCAAGAGCGCCGAACAGTGAGCCCTCGTAGGGCCCCTGAATGGTTTCCCAGGTTTGCCCCCAATCGGCCGAGCGGAACATGCCACCCAGTTCGCCGACGACGAACAGGCCGGCATCCTTGACCGCGACTATGGCATTGAGGTGGTAACCGTCTTCGCTGTCGAGGCGGTCACCGACATCTTCCCAGTTCTTGCCGCCATCGGTCGTCGCGTACAACGCACCATAGGCGCCGACGACGAAACCATTGTTCAGATCCTTGAACCAGACATCCAGGAAAGGCGAACCGGCCTCGCGCTCCTGATCCTCGAACTGTTTGACCCAGGTAGCGCCGCCATCGTTACTGGCGAGAATTTGTGCGTCGTGGCCAACCGCCCAGCCATGCTGGTCATCGACAAAGAACACCGCGGTAAGCATCTGCCGGGTCGGCACCTTGGCCTGAGTCCAGCTGACGGCATTGTCGTCGGAGTAGAGGATATGCCCACGGTCGCCAACAGCCACCAGGCGCTGGCCGACGCGGGTAACGTCCAACAGCAGTTTTTTCACTGCGCTGGGCGATTCGATCGAGTAACGAACGGCTGAATCGGCGGCGGTTTGCGCCTGCAATGGCGCGGCAGCAAAAAGCACAACGGACAGCACACTGCAGAGCGAGAGCGCTTTAGCCAGCGGCGAGTAGAAGCGCAACGCCGGTGCATTGAACAGACCGGCCCGGGTGCGCCGCGTGACGGGCTCACTCATATACCTTCTCCCTTGTTGTTATCGATGGCACTGCTTTTTAGCAGACCGCTTATGCTAGCGAGCTTTAGAAAGGCCTGACAATCGACGTGACGTTATGTTTTGTTAAGGCCGCCAACTGCTTGCGCCTGTTTCTGCCGGCAAAATAGAAAAGGCCGCTACGACTGTAGCGGCCTTTCAGCGACTCTACGCCCGAATCAACGCGTACCGCGACGACGCAGGGCAGCCGGCTTGAAGTAGCCATCGTCCGGAACCGGCTGGCTGAAGTCGATAGTGCTCGACTCTTCGTTATCCAGGTTCTGCACGTGGTAACGACGGGCCTGCAGATCGTGGAAGCTATCCAGCGCAGACCAGGTGGTCGGCAGATCGTAGTAGTTCTTCAGGTAAGCCAGGGATACACGCCACAGCTCGCCACGACCGTCGTACTGGTCAACCACCGCAGCTTGCCAGCTATCCTCGTCGAGGAACAGGGTACGCTTGGAGTAGATGTGACGAGCACCGGACTTCAGCGTGCCCTCGACCACCCACACGCGGTGAAGCTCGTTGCGGGTGAAGGCCGGATTCAGGTGACCCACTTGCAGCAGGTTCTCGTACTTGACTTCCGGGCTGGTGACTTTATAGCTGTTGTAAGGAATGTAGATTTCCTTCTTGCCCACCAGCTTCCAGTCGTAGCGATCGGGCGAACCGTTGATCATGTCGGTGTCGTCGGCGGTACGCAGGCCATCGGCGGCAGCGATCGGCGTGTCATACGCCAGGTTCGGCGCGCGGCGCACGCGGCGCTGACCGGCGCTATAACCCCAGGCCTGACGCGGCTCTTTCACCTGATCCAGGGTCTCATGCACCAGCACCGCACCACCGGCCAGACGCGCCGGGCTCTTGGTGAACGACAGGTAGTAGAACATGACGTTGTTCAGGTCGGCAGCCGTGCCTTTGGGGTTGTAGAACTTGAACAGCGCTTCCTGCTGCGAGGTCACCAGGGAGTAGCTGCCATTGCGCTGCACGGCCACTTCCGAAGCGCGGCGCACGATATAGCTACCACGGTAACGGGCAATGTGGTTCCACAGCGCCTCTACACCATTTTGTGGGATCGGAAACGGGATGCCGCCATAGGCGTCGGTGAAACCGTTACCGCCATCCAGCAACTTGGCCGTGCTGGCGTTCTTGATGCTGTTGTCATACACCCACTGCGGCGCAGAGCCGGAGCGACGGGTCTGGTATACCGGCATCTGATAGGTGTTGGGATAGGTGTTGAACATGGCAATCTGACCCGGAGTCAAGTTGTCCTTGTACTGCTCCAGATTGGCCTTGGTGATGGTAAACAGCGGCTTGTCGGCGGCGAATGGATCCACATGATGCTGACCCGCAGCTGTATAGCCGGCCGGCGCCTTAGTGATGCCACCGGTCCACTCGGGAATGGTACCGGCCGCGTTAGCGGCCTTCTCGGCACCGAAAGGGGTGAGGCTTGCGCCCAACTTGGCGGCATCCTGCGGCGAAACCGCGGCCAGCGCGCTACCAGCAGACAGCGCCAGCGCAATAGCGGCCCCCATCAGCGTGTGCTTTTTCAGCATCTTGATTCTCCGTGATAAGTCAGCAATCGGGCGCCCGCAGGCACCCGGTATTTTCTAGTTGTGTTTAGAAGGAGTACTTGACGTTCAAACCGATATTGTCGCGATCGCGCGTTGCGTTGTTCTGCCCGGCGCCGTAGAACTCGGTGTACTGCAGCTCGGCTTCCAGATTGCTCTGGTAGCTGGCGCGCAGCCCCAGGGTGTAGGCCTTACGCCCTTCGATAAAGTTGCCGGTCTGGTGCGAGTTACCTTCGAAGTCGTCCTTATAGACGGCAAACGGCGACAGGTTGACCCCGGCGTAGACGTCGTTCCAGGTACCGGAAAGCATCAGGGTGTAACCGTAGGCGTTTTTATTAACCTGGTCGTCGCGATCATAACCAGAAACGTAGGAGCCATTGGGACGACCGGCGTAGTAACGATTGCCATTGCGAGAGCTGTATTGCAGATCACTACCGCGCAGGTGCTCGGACGCCAGTTCAGCAACACCAAACAGCGAATCGAAGCCCAGTGCGGGACCAAAATTGTAGATAGTGCCGAGCGAGGCATTAAAGACCTCCACTCGCTCGTAGTTGCTGACGGTGTCGGTGAGTACTACATTTTGGCCACCGATATTTACTCTTTGACCAGCAGTCATAAAGGCCGCCTGGCTAAGCAAATCACCCAGCATGTCGTTGGTGGTAGCCACACCAATCGGCAGATTCGGCCTGTAGGACAATTCACCAAACACCGATGCATCGCCAACAGTGGTATTGAAACTCATACCGTACATGCGGATATCTTCGGGGTATTCACGGCTACCGATTATGTTATTGGCCAAATCAATAGCTGACAATCCGCCCACGGCAGAGTTTACCGCACCAGTCAGAGCCCCAGCGTAAGCAGCTGCAAGACCAGGATTTAGCGCCGGATTGGCAATCACAGCCTGCAAGGTAGCTAAAGGAACGCCGGCTTGAGCTGCCACTGCCTGCTGCACCTGGGGTGTCAGCGCAGGAGTAACAGCAGCACCGATAGCCAACGGGTTCAGCCCCGCGAAACTATCATCCACATCGGCAAAAATAGACGGTTCCTTGGCATGGTAATTAACAAAATAGAAACCGAACTCGGTGGAGTTTAACTCTTCGGCGATATAGCGAAATGCCAAGCCAAACTGACCATCGTTCTTGGCATTGATATCCCCACCGATAGTCGCCACTTTGAAGGTGCCGTTAGTATCGAAGTAATCGTTACCACTCAAACCACCGACATTGCCGGCCGACAGCCCCTGATAGAGAGGACGAAGCGCGGCCAATGCAGGTTGTTCGGTATATGCCGTGTTGCCGCCATCTGCAAACAGGTCGGTTTCTGAGAAATAGGTGCCCACCGGGTCAATGGCCGACTCTTTCCAGTTAAACTGATAAAAAGCCTCCACCGACAAATTGTCGCTCAAGCCAACACTGACGTTAAACGCCTCAAGCGGCACCAACACTTCCTTTAGCTCAGAGCCTGGCAGGCGGAATTTGGCGGCATCGATCGGGTTGGTAGTATTGATACCACCGCGGTAGAACAAGCCCTCGCCCCAGTTAAACACCTGCTTACCGAAACGCGCGGTAACCGGCATATCCGCCACATCCCAGCTACCATAGATATAGGCATCCAGAATCTGCGCACTACGCCCTGCTTTATGCCGGGTTTCATACGTAAAGCGATCATCATTGGGATAGCTCTGACTAGGCTGCACAGGACTATTCGCATCATAGTAATCATTGCGGCGATCCATGATCTGAGTGTCATAGAACGCAGTACCACGAATAAAGGCGCCATAATTCTTGTAATTCACCCCTAGATCGGTGGTGATTTTATAGACCTCAGAGACCAAACCCGTGTCGAAGTTGCGGTTACCGTCGTTGGTGTTGATGTCGTTATTGGTCTTGTCCTGACCCTGTACGCGCCACAGTTGGCCGTAGGACACGGTGGAGTCGATGGAGCCGCTGATTTCATTGTCGGCGAAGCTGAATTCCACGGCCTGGGCATGGGCCGCCACCAGCAGCGGAAGGATGCCAACAAAGGCAAAACCTGCCTTGGCAGGTGCGAAACGCAATACGGACTTACGGGACTTTATTGCCATCGAAACTTTACTCCGTGGACAGATCATTCTTTTGTATGCCTCATGCCGAGACACGCTACGACCATACTGATGACGGCCTTGATGTTATTGGAAGGCCCCCAATGCGCTCGCATGCACCTAGCGTCGGCATGCACAGTGGCAAGGTAAAATCCTTGGAGTTATTGCAACCACAATGCCAATTCAAACGCTCGTATAAAAATAATTGCCCCGCAGCGAGCACTCCGAAAGTTCACTTTATGACTGATCATTCATCAGACAAATGCAGCATATTGAAACAGCCATTGGCTTTTTTTGTCTGCCGGATGACCTCATCCGTCCTTGCTTCGGCGCGCGGGTCATGAAGTTAGCGCAACGACGTTAATTCAACCCAAGCTGGCCACCTCCGCTATTTATGCAGAAATACCTGCCCGCCCGCTACAGGTAACAGTAAGGTGTTACCCGGCACGACAGTTGGTAACATCAGCGCAACACTTTGTAAGACAAAATCAGAGCGGCATAATGCAAATAACCCAGCGCTAAGGCTGGGTTATTTGCATATCGATGATTAGCTACAAGCTAGTTGACGGATATAAACGGCTTCAGCTCGCCAGACTCTTGCTGACCACCTCGAAGACATCGCTGGACAGCTCGCCAGAGGCGAGAATCCGCTCCAGCTCGGCCCTCATCAAGGCCTGGCGCGCGTCGTCGTATTTACCCCAGCGGGTTAACGGCCCGAGCAAGCGCGCGGCGATCTGCGGGTTGAGGGCATTGAGGGTAATCACCTGATCGGCGAGGAAGCGGTAGCCGCTGCCGTCGAGCCGATGGAAATTGACCAGGTTCTGCCCGCTGAACGCCCCGATCAGGGCGCGCACCTTGTTCGGGTTTTTCAGGGTAAAGGCCGGGTGTTCCATCAGTTGCTGTACCCGCGCCAAGGCGCCCGGCAGGCTGCAAGCCGCCTGGACGCTGAACCACTGATCCATGACCAACGGGTTGCCCTGGAAGAAGTCGGCGAAGCTGGCTAAGGCCTTGGCTTTTTCCTCCTCGAACGGCGAATTGACCAACACCGCCAAGGCGCCAAGGCGCTCGGTCATGTTGTCGCACACTTCAAACTGTTCCAGACAAGCCGCCAGCACCTCGGGCCTGCCGCTGAGCATCAGGTAGGACAATGCAATGTTCTGCAGGCTGCGCCGGGCGAAGTGCTCGGCCTCGGCAACA
This sequence comes from Pseudomonas sp. sp1636, assembly GCF_030376615.1. Classification (GTDB taxonomy): domain Bacteria; phylum Pseudomonadota; class Gammaproteobacteria; order Pseudomonadales; family Pseudomonadaceae; genus Aquipseudomonas. The sequence goes on along the minus strand of NZ_JARRAB010000014.1, from coordinate 79,002 downwards.
TAGGCCGTGCTGCGCGAAAGCTCGCGATTGGCCCGGTAACGCTGCCAGAGCGGATCGAACAGCGCCTCGGCCAGTTGCCGGCGGGTGAATTCGCGGGCGCCATGGATGGCATCGACATCGGCCACTGCACTGATTTCGCTGAGGTAGGCCTCGCCCGGCAACGAAAGCAGTTCGGCGACCATGGCCTGATCCAACCTATCGTTATCCAGCACGCTGCGCAGGGCGCCGACCAGGCGTTGATCCAGCTGCAAAGGCTCGCCGCGCTGATGCTGGCCGATCAATTCCTGCAACACCTGCACGGCCAACTGCTGACCGGCTTCCCAGCGGTTGAAACCGTCGGCGTCGTGCTGCATGAGGAACATCAACTGGTCGCGGCTATAAGGAAAGCTCAGTTTGACCGGCGCGGAGAAGCCGCGCAGCAGCGAAGGCAGCGGCTGTTCGGCGACATCGACGAAGGTCACCACCTGCTCGGCTTCGGTGATCGAGATCACCCGCGACGCCGCCCCAGCGCCGGCTTCGCCGGCCAGGCGCAGCGGCAAGGCCTGGCCCTGCGCGCCGAGCAGGCCCAGCTCCACGGGGATGACGAAGGGTAGTTTGTCCTTCTGCCCCGGCGTGGCCGGACAGCTCTGCCTGAAGCTCAGGCTGTAGGTCTTGGCGGCGGCATCGTAAGCCTCGCTGACCGCCAGCCGCGGCGTCCCGCCCTGGCTGTACCAGCGCTTGAACTGGCTCAGGTCGACGCCATTGGCCTCTTCCATGGCCTTGATGAAATCGTCGCAGGTCGCAGCAAAGCCATCGTGGCGCGCGAAATACAGGTCGCTGCCCTGGCGAAAGCCCGCCTCGCCGACCAGGGTGCGGATCATGCGCACCACTTCCGAACCCTTCTCGTAGACGGTCAGGGTGTAGAAGTTGGAAATCTCCATGAAGGCCTCCGGGCGCACCGGATGGGCCATGGGCCCGGCGTCCTCGGCGAACTGGTGGGTGCGCAGGTAGGCCACGTCCTCGATGCGTTTGACCGTGCGCGAGTTCATGTCGGCGCTGAACTCGGCGTCGCGGAACACGGTGAAGCCTTCTTTCAGCGACAACTGGAACCAGTCGCGGCAGGTCACCCGGTTGCCCGACCAGTTGTGGAAGTACTCGTGGGCCACCACCGCCTCGACCCGCTGGTGGGCGGCGTCGGTGGCAGTCTCGGCCTTGGCCAGCACGCAGCTGGAGTTGAAGATATTGAGGCCCTTGTTCTCCATGGCGCCCATGTTGAAGTCGTTGACCGCGACTATCATGAAGATGTCCAGGTCGTACTCGCGGCCGTAAACCTGCTCGTCCCACTTCATCGCCTTCTTCAGGCTGTCCATGGCGTGCTGGCACTTGTCGATATTCTCCGGCTCGACATAGATGCGCAGCGCCACCTCGCGAGCGCTCAGGGTGGTGAAGCTGTCTTCCACGCACCAGAGGTCGCCCGCCACCAGGGCGAACAGGTAGGCCGGTTTCTTGAACGGATCCTGCCAGGTCGCCCAGTGCCGGCCGCCTTCCTCCGGGCCGCTGGCAATCGGGTTGCCGTTGGACAGCAGCACCGGGTAGCGGTGCTGCTCGGCGCTCAGGGTGGTGGTGAACTTGCTCATCACGTCCGGGCGGTCGAGGTAGTAGGTGATCTTGCGGAAGCCCTCGGCCTCGCATTGGGTGCAGAACATCCCGCCGGACTTGTACAGGCCTTCCAGGGCGGTGTTGCGCTCCGGGTGGATGCGCACGCTGCTGTCGATGACGAAGCTGGCGTTCTTCGGCTGCAGGCTCAGGTGGCTGGCGCTGAGCCGGTAATCGCCAGCGCTCAGCTCCTCGCCATCAAGGGCCAGGCTGAGCAGCTCCAACTCCTGGCCGTCGAGTACCAGCAACGGCAGATCATTGCCGCAGGCCGGATTGCGCCGCATCACCAGCTGCGCATGCACCAGGGTGTGCTCTTCGAACAACTCGAAAGTCAGGTGCGTCTCGTCGATCAGGTAGTCCGGCGCCTGATAGTCCTTGAGGTAAATCATCTTCGGTTGTTCGGTGCGCATGGGAGCCTCTTCGCGGCAGCTTCAAGCGACGTGCTTCAAGCTGCAAGTGGGTTGCGGTCGTCACGGCTTCAAGCTCGCAGCTTATGCCGTACAGCTTGCCGCTATCTGATAGCTGGTGTACTTGCGGATATTGATCACCCCGGTGTCGAACATCAGGTACTGGCCCTTGATTCCGAGCAGGGTGCCTTCGGCAATCGGGTTCTTGTCCAGGTTGAAGCTGCTGATCTTGGCCGGGTAGGCCTCGATCGGGTAGCGGATGTCCAGCGGCGGCTGATCGCTCAGCGACTGGATCGCCTGCAGGCCGAAGCGCTGCTGCAACTCGGTGAGCCCCGCGCCGCAGTTGGCGAATAGCTGCTCGCGAATTGCCGCCAGGTCGACCGGCGCGGCATCGCCCTTGAGCAGGGCACGCCAGTTGGTCTTGTCCGCGACCTGCGTGCGCAGCAGGTCTTCGACCAGGCCCGACTGCTGCCGGGTCGCCACCCGCAGGATCGGCAAGGCCTGGCATGCGCCCTGATCGATCCAGCGTGTCGGAACCTGCGTGGCGCGGGTGATGCCGACCTTCACGCCCGAGGAGTTGGCCAGGTAGACCACATGATCGGTCATGCAGAATTGCTCGCCCCAGCTCGGTTCGCGGCAGGTGCCGGCGTCGTAGTGGCAGCGCTCCGGGCTCATGATGCAGATATCGCACTGCGCCAGCTTCTGCATGCAGGGGTAGCAGTAGCCCTGGCTGAAACTGGTCTTGGTCTTGCGCCCGCAGTGGCTGCAATGGATGGCGCCCAGGTATTCGAGGCGCAAGGTCTTGCCGATCAATGGATTGACCGCCACCTCTTCGGCGTCCAGGCGAAACGCATACTGCACGGGCGCATCCAGGCGCGCCGCCATCTTGCTCAGGGCGCCGCGTGCCAACTCGACCATCAGTGCAGGGCCTTGTACTGCGGGTTCGGCGCTTCTTCCACGGCCGGCTTGGACTTGGAGCCGCAAGCCTGCCCGCCCATGTAACCGGTGCGTTGTTCCTCGGGGAGGTTTTGCAACTCCCAGGCGATCAGCGCCTGCAGGCTGAGTTCTTTTTGCTCCTGGGACAACTTGCGCCCATCGGCCCATTTGCCGATTTCCACCGCCAGCTTCAGGCTCTGGTAAATCTCTGGGGTGATGTTTTCGATTGTTTCGAGAAAGGACGACGACATGGATACCTCCGAAAGACGAAGCGGCAGTTTAACAGGCTGTCAGCTGCGCCGGCGTGCCAAGGCGCCGCCCAGCAGGCCGGTGAGACAACCGGCGAGCAACCCGCCGACATGGGCGGCATTGGCAATCGCACCGAACTGCAGCAGCTCGAAGATACCGGTCATGCAGATCAGCAGCCAGGCCAACATCATCACCAGCACGCCCTGCGGCAAGCGATACTCGGCATTGGGCGCCAGGCGCTGAAACAGCCAGCAATGCCCCAGCAGCCCGTAGAGCACGCCGGACAAGCCGCCAAACAAGGCAGGCCCGGAAAAACTGTACTGGGCAAGGTTGGATGCCAGGCTGAACAGCAGCGTCAGCCCAAGCAGCATCCATGCCCCCTGGCGCGCCTCGACGCGCCGCCCCAGCACCCAGTACCAGAGCGCGTTCATCGCCAGGTGCAGCAGGCCGAAATGAATCAACATCGGCGTGACCAGGCGCCACCACTGCCGCGTTTCGAGCATTTCGGCCAGGTAACTGAAATAGATGTAATCGCCCTGAATGCGGAAATCGACGAAGCTCAACCAGCGGATCGCCGCGAAGTTGTCGCCCAGCGCGGTCAGCATGGCCACCAGCAGGGTCAGCCCGAGCATGCCGGCCGTCAGCGGACTTTCGCGCAACTGCCGGGCAAACCCCGCCGTGGCCTGCGCCGACGCAGGCGCCTGCAGCGCCGCATCGCCCTGCGGGTAGCGCAGATGCAGATCGCGCACCCGCTCGGCCAACTCGGCCGGCACCCACAGCACCTGTTCGCCAGCTTCCTCGGAAACCCGGTGCGGCACCTGCAAGCGCTGCAGCAAGACGATAAAACCACTGAGATCGGTCTGGATCGGCAGCCGCAAAACAGCAACCGGGCTCATCGCGGAGCCTCCGGCCGTTGCACTTCGACCCAGACGAACTTGTGCGGATCCAGACGCGTCTCCTGATCCAGACGATAGGCCACCAATTTGCCGTACATCACCGCGCTGTAATCCAGACACGCCAAGTTGGGACGGATCGGCGTCGGCTTGCCGCTGCGCCAATAGTGGCCGACGAACAGTAATGGTTGATCGGCGCCATAGCGCAGCAGCTCGTTCTTTTGCAACTCGGTCAGCGGCGTTTGTGCGGCCAGCTCCGGCAAGGCATCGGGCTGAAAGACGATATCGCCATAAGTCTGCGGGTCTTCCTCCCAGAATTTGGTGCGGAAATGTGCACGGGGAAAACCCTCGCCACTGGTCAAGGTCAAACCATGCGGCAGGCGCATGTCGGTGCCGCGCAGCAAACGGTCCAGCGCGGTATTGGCGAAGCTGCCACGCACGGCCGAAGCCTGGAGGAAGTGCTCGTCGATACAAGCGTCGGCGAACTGGGCACGCAGCGGTTCGATCAGGCCGGCGTCCCAGCAGGCATGCACCACGCGAAAATGCCCCGCATCGATAAACAGCGGCAGCTCATAGAACCAGGCGAGAAACTCGGACCATTCCGCGGGATAGGCCTCGAACTGCTCCAGGGTCTCCTTGATCAGCCGCGCATGTCGCGGGGTGTGCTCGCGGACATAATGTTGGGCGCTGCCGGGCGCGGCCAGGGTGCTCCAACCGAGGGCATTGAACTCGTGATTGCCCATGATGCACAGCGCCGCGCCGGCCTGAACCATGTCATAGACCAGATGCAAGGCTTCACGGATACGCGGACCGCGGTCGACCAGGTCGCCGAGAAAAATCGCCATCCGCTGCGGATGCCGCCAGACCCCAGCTTGACGCCGATAGCCGAGGGTTTCGAGCAAGCGCTCAAGGGTCAGTGCACAACCGTGAATATCGCCGATCAGGTCATAGCCACGCGTGGGATCGAGGTGCATTCAGTCCCCTCCGCCCCCGAGCCGACTGCCCCAACCCAGCTTGTTGCGGCAGACCTCGTAGTAGTTGTGATCGAGTGGATGGATCAGACAGAGCTTCTGCGGTTTCTTGCCCACGGTGATGGTATCGCCCGGCGCGCAGGTGAAGTGATTCTGGCCATCGCAGGAAACCTGCGGGTAAATCTGCAGGTCTTTGGACACGACGATCTTCAGCTCGCTGTTGCCATCCACCACGATGGGCCGGCTGGACAGCGTATGCGGATACATCGGCACGATGACCATGGCGTCCAGCTTGGGGTGCATGATCGGCCCGCCGGCAGACAAGGCATAGGCCGTGGAGCCGGTCGGCGTGGCGACGATCAGGCCGTCGGCCTTCTGGCTGCAGACGAACTGGCCATCGATGTACAACTCGAATTCGATCATCCGCGTCGACTTGCCCGGGTGCAGCACCACATCGTTGAGCGCATCGCCCTGACCGATCGCTTCGCCATGCCGGCGTACCTCGGCCTCCAACAGGAAGCGGTTCTCGGTCAGGTAGTTGCCTTCCAGCACCTGGGCCACCTTGAGCTCCAGCTCATCCGGGCGGATATCGGTAAGAAAGCCCAGGCTGCCGCGGTTGACCCCCAGCACCGGCACCTTGTGCCGCGCCAGTGCACGGGCCGCGCCGAGCATGCTGCCGTCGCCGCCGACGACAATCACCAGGTCACAGACCTCGCCGAGAATCTTCCGCGAGGAAGTTTGCAAGCCATGGCCTGGCAGTACTTCGGCGATGGTGTCTTCGAGAATCACATGCAGGTGACGGTCAATCAGAAACCGCTTCAGCCGGCGGATGGTATCCAGCACCTGGGTGCTACCCAGACGGCCGATGATGCCGATATTACGAAATTGCTCCATGGTGCTCCCGCAAGCTCTGGATCTAGAGAAGTCCGATTATGGGCGAAAGCCACAGGCAGCGGCAAACGCGCGCCCTGCCCAGCGGCCGCACGAGCGCACCGCTTAACCGCCGCCAAGCAAGGATTTGGCGCTATGCTCGGGTTATGACACCGCTCGCCTCGCTGACCGACCTGCCGCAACAATTGCGCCAACCCGTGGTGCGGGATCTGGCCTGGGTGCTGCTGTCACCGCCACTGCTCAGCGCAATGCCGTGGCCGCAACGCCACCCGCTCAGCGTCAGCTCATGGAGCCGTGCGCCCGACACCCTGGCCGACTGGCTGATCCGCCTCGACCGCGACCCCGGCAGTTTGCTGAATTGGCTGGCGCAGAGTTCGGTGCGGCGCCTGGGTCTGTATTACGAACGCCTCTGGCAATTCGCCCTGCATGCCGCCCCCGGCATCGAACTGCTGGCGGCCAACCTGCCGATCCGGCAGAACGGACGAACCCTCGGCGAACTCGACTTGTTGCTGCGCGACGAGGAAGGCGTGCACCATCTGGAGCTGGCGATCAAGCTCTATCTCGGCCCGCAACGGCAAAGCGGCGCCGAGCTCGCCCACTGGATCGGCCCGGGCTGCCATGATCGCCTGGATATCAAGCTCGACCATCTCAGTCAGCACCAGTTACCCATGTCGGCACGCGGCGAAGCACGCCCGGCGCTGGCCGAACTGGAGCTGTGCACGGCGCAGGCGGCACTCTGGCTCGGCGGTTACCTGTTCTACCCCTGGCCGCAACCTTGCGTGCCACCTCCGGGCGCCAACCCGCAACACTTGACTGGCCGCTGGCTGCACCGGCGCGACTGGCCTGGTTTCGCCGCACAGCGCACCGACGGCCGCTGGCAACCTTTACCACGCGCGGCCTGGCTGGCGCCGGCGCGAGTTGGCCGTGACGAGCTGTGGCCCAGCGAAACACTGCAAGATTGGTTGCACGCCCTGCAGCCGCAGGCCAAGGCGCAATTACTGGTGCGGCTGCAACACAGCCCGCAGGGCGACTGGCAGGAGGTGGAGCGGGTGTTTCTGGTCAGCGATGACTGGCCGTCAGCAATGCCCGACGCCGCTGAAAAATAGCCCGCGAGGGCACAGGGCCATCCGCCGAGCCAGGTTGCCGGCGGCGTCCCGCGCCGATCCTGATTAGCGGCTGCGCTCGGTACGCCCACCGGATCGCGCCAGATAACCCGAGCCGCTTTCGCACAGCAGAGCATCGCGCTGCAGCGCCGGCAACACGTCCACGCCGTCGCGCAACGCGTAGGCACTGAAACCCAGCTGTGTAAGCAAGAACACCGCGCTGGCGCTGCGTTTGCCACTGTCGCAATAACACAGATAGGTACGCGCCTTATCCAACAACCGCGCCTTCAGGCGCAGTAGCTGCAATGGCATATGCAGGGACTCCAAGGCATGGGCCTGCTCGTACTCCTCCTGCAGGCGCACGTCCAGCCACTGTGCGCCGGCCGCCAGCAGGCGTGCCGCTTCGCCCAGCGAGACTTCGTCGACCACGGGCGCCTTGAGCAAAGAGAAAAAGTCCTGACGATCGAGGCGCAACACCACGCCATTCTCCAGCAGGGTCACAGTGGCATTGCGCGGGCGGTCGGCGAGCAAGGCTTCTTCACCGAAACAGGCACCCACCTCCAGCTCGGCCAACACCTGCTGCTCGCTAGCGGCACCGCGAATCACTTCGGCACGACCGCTTTCGAGGAAGTAACAGCAATCGCCAGGCTCCCCTTCACGCAACAGGGTGGTGCCCGCCGCCAGCTCGATGCGCTGCAGACGCTCGAGCATGACGCGCACATTGCTCGGCGGCACCTTGGCGAATACCGGATTCTCCAGCAGACGCTCCAGCCACGCCACATCGGCATGGTTCTGGCCAAGTTCGAGGAGCAAATCCTGATAGGCCAGGCGCCAGGTCAATAGCCGGTTGAGCGTGGCCGTGTCGACGACCAGCAGGCTGGCATCGCTCGCGGCACGCGCTTCATGCAAACGCGGCAAACTGGGCGACAGCGGATAGCAACTGGCCTCACTGCCGGCGAGCAGACGCTGTTGCCGGCCATCGGCCGTCTGCAGCAGCAACTCTCCCGCGAGCAGGTAGTAGGTCAGCCCCGCCTGATCGCCCTGACGAAAGAGGAGCTGCCCGGCCAGCAGCGGCTGCGGTACCAGCTGATGGCGCAATTCCCGCCACTGGTGCTCGGACAGCACATTGAGCGGGGTAAAACTGCGCAACTGCTCGGGATTCAGGGGGTCACTCATGGGTATCCAGGCTCCGCCGGTCAAGACTCAGAGGTTGCGCAAAGAACCAACGCCATCGCGGGCGTGTTTTCATCGCCTGGCATGCTCCGCCGCATGCTGGCGCAACGCCGCGGCACGGCCCTGCAGGCCGCCGGTATGCACGAACACCAGGCGGCTGCCACGCGCAAAGTAACCGGCCTCGACGTGCTGACGCAACGCCATTAGCGCCTTGGCGGTATACAGCGGCTCCAACGCCAGCCCGCTGGCCGCTTCGCTGGCCCGAAGAAACGCCAGCAGCGCCGCATCGACCCTGGCAAACCCGCCGCGGCTGGCGTCGAGCAACTGATAGCCGCCCTCCGCGGCCCGCGCCTCGTCGAGAAGCGCCCGCACGTTTTGCGCCACGCCATGATCGGCAGGCACCGCCACGGCGCCGTAGACCGGATGAGCACCGGCCTCGCCCAGCACCAGGCCCGCCAGGGTGGTTCCCGTACCCGCCGCCAGCCACCAGCCGTGATAATCCGCCCAACCGAGCACGCTCAGCTGCTCCCGTACCTGGTTCACCAAGCCGCTACAACCCATGGCTCCCGGCAGCCCACCGCCGCCCTCGGGCACCGGATGCAGGGTGCGGTAACGCTCACGCCAGGGATCCCAGAAACCCGGCTGATGGCGGGCACGATAGCCGCCATAACCGAGCCAGTGCAGCTGCATGCCGAAGCGCTGCAGATCGCGCACGGTCGGCGTGTCCTGCGGCGTGCCGCGGAGCAAAGCCACCGTGGGAAAGTCGAAGCGTTTGCCCGCGGCGGCCAGCGCATGCAGGTGATTGGAATGGGCCCCGCCGAGGCTGATCAGCCCCTCGGCAGCAACCGCGCAGGCCGCTTGCAGGTAGGGCGCCAGCTTGAACCACTTGTTGCCGCTGATCAGCGGATCGATCAGATCCAGACGCAACACCGCCAACTCGATGCCGGCCGCCGCCAGCCACTGCAGATGCAAGGGTTCGAGCGGCGCCTTGGGCGCCCAGTTGGGCTCAACCAGCGGCAAGACTTAGCCGACTGTGCGCAAGCGGCTACCGGCCTTGTGCCGCTCGCAGCAGTTGGAGTCGCCGACGGTGAAGCGGCTCGGGGTATCGACACGGTCGATCGGGATGGCGCAGCGTTGTCCACTGGGCAGGGTCGCCTCGCAATTGGGTTGTTGATAGTGCGCCAGCCACTGTCGATACTGCGCTTCGGAGACGAAGCACTTGGCCGCCGCATAGGCCACAGGGTTGTCCCGATAGCTGCCGATGTCCTGCAAGGGAATGGTCAAGTGCCCGGCGCCAGGGTGATAGACCACGAAGACCACGCCAAGCGTGGCCAACCGCTCGAGAATCTGCTCGCCGCCCTGACCGACCAGTTCGTCGCGCTCACGCTTGAGCCGCTCGACTTCCTGCTGCGCCTGCGCGCCCTGCTCATTGCGGTAGGCGAGTTCGACATCGCGAATGGCGACTTGCTCCTTGTACTCGGCCACCGCCGAGGCGATTTTGGTTTGCAGCTCACTCTCGAACTGAACCCGCAGAATCTCGCTTTCGCTTCGGTCGTGGCACTCAGAATCGCGCACCTGCTCGGTCATTTCCTCGCGCAACGACTGCATACTGGCCGCCTGAGCGGCCAATTGCGCCTTGAGACTGGCGTTCAATTCCTGTTGTTGGCGCAACGCCCGATGCAGCTCGCGGGCCTGCACCTGCAGGCTCTTGCCCTGCTCTTCATTGGCCAGCTTGAGTTTGGCCACTTCCTCTTCGTGTTGCTGGCTCAGGCTGCTGATGCGCAAACGCTGCTGCTTGATCAGCTGTGCGGTCTTCAGACGATGCTCCTGATTCATCGTCTCGGCGACTTTATCGGCCACCTCGCTGGCCGCATCGGGCGCATACCACTTGTCTTCCGATGCCATGTGCAAACGCTCGGGAGCAATCGCCTGGACGCTGTCATCCTCAACCAGCAAGCCCAAGCTGTTGCGTTTGACGGCATCCCGCAGCAACAGCAAATCATTCTGCCCTGGTGCCAGGCTCGGATCCCACAGGTGCATCTGGTGCCAGGACACCGGGCACTGGCTGCGACAGGCCAGCCGAATCGGCCCGGCGCCGAGATCGGGGCCCCGCCCGGCGCGCTCGGACAGGTGTTGCAGAGGGATATTCCAGCCCGAGTCCGGAGCGCCTTTCTCGTCGAAGTCCAGATAGAAGAACACCGCCGCCCGGATCAACAGACGCGGATTGATCGCCACATAGGCAATACGCATCTGCTGGTCGGCGAATTCCGGCATATTCACCACGCCGTCGAGCAAGGCCTCGAACTCGGCAAAGAACATCTGTTTGCAGATGCCACCGCGCTCACTGAAGAACATCACGGCCTCAACCATCTGCGGCTTGTTCTGCATGCTCATCGGTTTCCCTCTAGACACGGTGAAATCCGCTCAAGCGCTACGGCTCGCTGAAGAACATCAGGTGTCTCAACGCGCCGGCCACCATTCTGACAGGCACGGCGAAACCTGCAACGCAGTCGCCAGCCATCGTTCAAGCAAGTCTAGGGTAAAAACCAACGCCAGCAATGTGACAGGGTTGGCAGCCACCCTGGCGCCGGATCCGAACGGACAAGCGGCAGGGTGAAACTGTGACGGGCTCGGTGCAACGATCAGCTTTTGGTTGCAGAGAGCAATGGCGCCAGACGCTTGGCCATTTCCTCGCCCAACGCCTGCAGTCCGCTCATGGGCCGGATCATCACCTCGAACTCGACGATCTTGCCGGCGTCGTCGAAACGAATCATGTCGATCCCCTTCAGCTCGCGCTCACCCACGCTGGCAGAGAACTCCAGCACCAAGCTCAGACCGTCGGCACTGGCCAATTCGCGATGGTAGGCGAAACTCTCGAACACCTGAGACACAGTGTTGAGAATCAGTGTCACCAACGGCGCCCCCGAATAGGGTTTGAAGGCCATCGGCGAGCGGAACACTGCCTGCGGATGCAGCAGCGCCGGCAAGGCGCTCAGGTCACCGGCCGCAATCATTGCATGCCATTTATGCAGTGCCGCGGCCACCGCCGGCTGCACGGCCAGCGCTGCAGTCATGCTCGACGCCCCCGTCATAGCTGCGCAGCCAGCCGCGAGCCTTGATCGATCGCCCGCTTGGCGTCCAGCTCGCTAGCCACATCGGCACCGCCGATCAGGTGCACTTTTTGTCCGCTCGCAACCAGTTCGTCCTGCAACTCGCGTAGCGGATCCTGACCGGCGCACAGGATCACGGTATCCACCGCCAGCACCTGCGGTTCACCCTCGCCAATACGGATGTGCAGCCCCTCGTCGTCGACCTTGAGGTATTCGACCGAATTGAGCATCTGCACGTTCTTGTTCTTCAGTCCGGCGCGGTGAATCCAGCCGGTGGTCTTGCCCAGGCCGTCGCCGACCTTGGACTTCTTGCGCTGCAGCAGAAACACCTGGCGTGCCGGGGCCTGCACTTCGGCCTGGATTCCAGCGACTCCGCCACGGGCCTCGAGCGCGGCGTCGATGCCCCACTCGCGCCAGAATGCCTCGCGGTCGAGGCTGCTGGCCTGCCCCTGATGGGTGATGAACTCGGAAACATCGAAGCCGATGCCGCCGGCCCCGATCACGGCGACCTGTTGGCCAACCGGCTTGCGCGCGAGGATGGCATCCAGGTAGCCGATCACCTTGGGGTGATCCACCCCGGCAATCGCCGGCGTGCGCGGCGCGATGCCGGTGGCCAGGATGACCTCGGCGAAGCCGCCCTCGGCCAGTTCGGCAGCACTGACCCGGGTATTCAGGTGCAGCTCCACACCGCTGGTTTCCAGCTTGCGCTTGAAATAGCGCAGGGTCTCGAAAAACTCTTCTTTGCCGGGCACCTGTTTGGCCACATTGAACTGACCGCCGATCTCATTGCCTGCGTCGAACAGGGTCACGCTGTGACCGCGCTCGGCGGCCACGGTGGCGGCGGCCAGGCCGGCCGGGCCGGCGCCAACCACGGCAATTTTCTTCACCTGGGTGACCGGGATGTAATTGAGCTCGGTCTCGTGACAGGCGCGCGGGTTGACCAGGCAGCTGGTCAGCTTGCCGCTGAAGGTGTGATCCAGGCAGGCCTGATTGCAGCCAATGCAGGTGTTGATCTCGTCCGCCCGACCGGCGGCAGCCTTGTTGACGAAGTCCGGATCGGCGAGGAACGGACGGGCCATGGAAACCATGTCGGCGTCGCCCTCGGCCAGCACCTGCTCGGCCACTTCCGGGGTGTTGATGCGGTTCGTGGTGATCAGCGGAATCTTCACCTCGCCACGCAGTTTGGCGGTGACCTTGGTGAAGGCCGCACGCGGCACCTTGGTGGCGATGGTCGGAATGCGCGCCTCGTGCCAACCGATGCCGGTATTGATCAGGGTCGCGCCGGCCGCCTCGATGGCCTTGGCCAGCAGGACGATCTCGTCCCAGCTGCTGCCACCCGCGACCAGATCGAGCATCGACAGGCGGTAGATGATGATGAAGTTCGGCCCCACCGCCTCGCGCACGCGGCGGACGATCTCCACCGGCAGGCGCATGCGGTTCTCGTAGCTGCCGCCCCAGCGGTCGGTGCGGTGGTTGGTGTGGGCGGCGAGGAACTGGTTGATGAAGTAACCTTCCGAGCCCATGATCTCGACGCCGTCGTACTCGGCCTGCTGGGCCAGTAGCGAGCAATTGATGAAGTCCTGGATCTGCTTCTCGATGCCGTCCTCGTCCAACTCTTTGGGCTTGAACGGGTTGATCGGCGCCTGGATGGCGCTCGGCGCGACCGACTTGGGGCTGTAGGCATAACGCCCGGCATGCAGAATCTGCATGCAGATCTTGCCGTCCGCCTCGTGCACCGCCTGGGTGACGATCTTGTGCTTTTGCGCTTCTTCCTCGGTGGTCAGCTTGGCCGCGCCGGAATAGACACCGCCCTCCTCGTTCGGGCCGATGCCGCCGGTCACCATCAGGCCGACGCCGCCACGGGCACGCTCGGCGAAATAGGCCGCCATGCGCTCGAAGCCGCCCGGCTTCTCTTCCAGGCCGGTGTGCATCGAACCCATCAGGGTGCGGTTCTTCAGGGTGGTGAAGCCCAGATCCAGCGGGGCCAGCAAATTGGGATAACGAGCAGTCATGGAAGTCTCCACATCGAGCCTGTGCATTTCACGGAATGCCGTGGTCTCAACTGGACCGCGGTCGGTATGGACTAGACAATAAAGAGCCGGCCCCGACGCCTCAATGACCCAAAATTACAAAATGATGATCGAAATTAACTCCACCACTTGGCAGGCGGCCACTCATCGACCTACCCTGTAGCCATGACCCGTAAACTCTCGATATTTCTCGTCGCCCTGATTGTCGGCGCCTGCCTGTTGGCATTGCTGATCTGGGCCGAACGGCGCCCGGCCGCCCATTACCTGTCCGACCTGCGCAGCTCGATCAGCAGCGAACCGGCCCCGGTGCAGGCACGCGGCAACCTGCTATTGATCCGCCCGCAACTCTACCCCATGGATTACCAGAGCCCGGCCCACCTGCGCCTGAAACTGGCTGCCGCACTGGATAACGCCCGCAATGCCGGCCTGCTCGGCCCGAACACCCTGGTGGCGCTGCCCGAACATATCGGCACCTGGCTGCTGGCGCGTGGCGAGAAAGTCGAGTTCTATCAGGCCCGCAGCCGCCGGGAAGTACGCGACTGGCTGCTGCTCGGCAACCCGCTGCTGGCCATCGAGGCGCTGCTGCTGAATCTGGATGCCGAACGCCTGGACGAAGCCCTGCTGCGGATGAAGGCCGGGCAGATGGCCGAGGATTACCAGCAACTGTTCGCCGGGCTCGCCCGCGAGTACCGCGTCACCCTGCTGGCGGGTTCGATCCTGCTGCCCGAGCCGCGCGTGGAAGACGGCCGCCTGCACAGCGGTGCAGGCCCGCTGCGCAACCTCAGCCTGGTGTTTTCCCCGCAGGGCAAGATTCAGGGCAGCCCGCATCTTGAGCCCTGGCCGTGGCGAGCCGATGCCGGCCCGGCGCAACGCCTCAGCGTCGGCGCCCTGGATTTCCAGGTCGAGCGCGACTGGCGCCCCGGCTACCCGCAGAGCACTGTATCCCTGATTGACGGCCGCCGTAGCAGCCCGCCGCTGTTCCTGCGCGGCAAGCTGGACTGGCCGATTGGCGGCGCCTCGCGGGACATCCTGCTGATTCCCCGTGAGGTCGAACAAGCCAGTGCGGCGCCAGGTAGCCATCTACTGAACATCTGGATAGGCGCCGAGTGAAACCACAACGGGTTCGCCTCGGCGACCTCTCGGTCGGCTTCGTCCACAGTCTGGACGATGCCGTGCGCCAGCTCGGGCAAGACCCCCAGCCCCTGCTCGAGAGCTATGGCCTAGATCCAGCCCGGCTGGCCGAACCCCGAGCACGCCTGTCGATTCCACGCTACATGCGCCTGGGTCACGCGGCGATTCAACTGACCGGCGAACCCGGCCTCGGCCTGCTGATGGGGCGTTTGAGCCGCCTCAGCCAGGCCGGCCTGGCCGGCGTCACCGCGGCCCAGGCGCCGACCGTGCGTGAAGCCGCCCGCGCGCTGATCCGCTTCGAACCACTGTATGCGTCCAATTATCGCGGCCAATCCAGCCTGCACGAAGACGCCCAGGGAGCCTGGCTACGCTTTTACTCGATCAGCCCGTACAACGCCTACAACCGCTTCGTCATCGACTCGGTACTGGCCGGCTGGGCGCAGCAACTGGGCAATCTGGCCAATCAGCGCCTGAGCGTGGAAAAAATCCAGATCGAATTTCCCGCGCCCAGCTACAGCGCGCAGTACAGCGAACGGTTCGACTGCCCCGTGGAATTTGCTGCCGAGCACAATCAGTTGCGCCTGCATCAGGCCGTGCTCAACCTGCGCAACCCCGAGCATTGCCCCAGCACCTGGCGCCAGCTGCTGGAACTCTGTGAACGGGAGTTGGAACAACTGACCCGCACCCGCAGCCTGCGCGAGCGCATCACCCAGCTGCTCGGGCCCTTGCTGCACGGTCGCGAGCCCGACCTGCAGGAAGTCGCCGCGCGCCTGCAGCTGCCGAGCTGGACGCTACGGCGCAAGCTGGCCGAGGAAGGCACGCAGTTCCGCGCCATCCTCAACGAAACCCGCCGCGACCTGGCCATGGCCTATATCCGCGACACCGAGTTGGCCTTCGGCGAAATCGCCTACCTGCTCGGCTTCGCCTCCGCCGAGGCCTTCCAGCGCGCCTTCAAACGCTGGAACCGGCAGACTCCGGGCGAGTTCCGCCGCGCCCAACGCCAGGCCGAATAACGACCTACTGCAGGCGCCAGGGCTTCAAAGCTCGGTAGCGTCTTCAACCGCCTCGCAGTCGTCCTGGTCAAAGACGCGGGACTCGAGCAGTTCTTCTTGATAGTCATCCATTGGTGATTCCTCCCGCTTGATGCTTTGGCTGATAGAGACAACGTGTCTATCAAGCTAAAGGGGAGAGATGAATACAAGATGACAATTTGTCGCGGGCAACAAAAAACCCTCAGGTATCGCTACCTGAGGGTTTCCTATATGGCGCAGCGGACGGGACTCGAACCCGCGACCCCCGGCGTGACAGGCCGGTATTCTAACCGACTGAACTACCGCTGCGTGTCGGATGGACTTGCGTCCAAAGAACTCTTGCTTCATCTGGCAAATCGACTTTACAGCCTTTCTGCCTCATGCCGGGCGAACCCGAGATGGAAAATATGGCGCAGCGGACGGGACTCGAACCCGCGACCCCCGGCGTGACAGGCCGGTATTCTAACCGACTGAACTACCGCTGCGTGTCGGTCGGACTTGCGTCCGAATTCACAAAGAGTGGTGGGTGATGACGGGATCGAACCGCCGACCCTCTGCTTGTAAGGCAGATGCTCTCCCAGCTGAGCTAATCACCCTTCGCTTTGTGAGGCGCGCAATTTACTTGTGGGCCTTACCTAAGTCAATACTCTGCTTAAAGTTTTTCTGAAACAGCAGAAAATGGCACGCCGCCGAGCCGCAGCAAGAAGCCCTAGCCCAATCCGATTCCAACCGTGCATCGCCCAGCTTAAAACGCCACGCGCAGGCTCAATCTTGCCGCCACTCGCGCATCCTCATGGCGATCCAGCCCGACCTCGCTAATCTGTACGCCTTGCTGCTCCAGCGCGGCGAACCAACGCAACAGCTGGGCGAACGGCGCTGGCTGCACATTGACCTGCAGCGTGCCGCCGCTATCGCTGTCCAGTCGTTCGATCGTCAGGCCCTGCTCGGCGGCGCTGGCGGTGACCACGCCTTGCAGGCGCGCCGGATCCAGACCGACCTGCGGTTTGCTTGCCATGCTGCGTGCCAAGGGCGCCTGCGCCTGCATATAGGCATGCAGGGCGCGCTCCCGCTCGAACGCGTCGCGCGCCACGGCAACGCTCTGTTGCGCCGGCTGCCAGAGCAGCAGATACACCAGCACCAGCAACACCACCAGCACCAACAGGCTCAATGCCCGCCGCTCGCGCGACGCCAAACCGCGCCAGCGCTGCAACACCGCGGAACTTTGCAGGCGCACCGCGAATGGCTTTCTCAACTCGCCCAGACGATCCATGTTCATCCCCCGATCACCAAACGTGCGCTGACCCCAGCGCCCTCCCGGCTGGCCGACCCCAGTTGCACCGCCAAGCCGGCCTCCTGCAGACGTTCACGCAGGCGCTCCAGTTCGGCAAACCCGGGCGCCTGCACCTGCATGGCCAAGTCGCCGCGCACCTCGCTGAAATCCACCTGCTGCACCTGGATCGGCGCGCCCTCGAGCGTCAGCGCTTGGCTCACCTGGACAAGCAGGCCGAGCAGACGCCCCTGGCCACTGGCGCCGCCCGCGGCCAGGTGCTGATCCAGCTGGGCACGCAGATTGACCAGCTTGCGGTCTTCGGGGAACAGTTCTCGATAGAGCGCTGCGCTCGACTCGGCGTAGGCCTCGGCCCGGCTCTGCAAATGCCAGCCCTGGGCCAGATTGAAGCCCCACTGCAAGACCAGCCACAGGCCAACCAACCCCAGCAGCGGACGCCAGCGCAACCATTGGCTGCCGCTGTCGTGCGGGGCAAATTCGCCCTGGGCCAAATTGTTCTCGCTCGTCTGGCCAGCCAGCCAGGTATAACCATCGAAGATGTCGGCAGTCTCATCCACCGGCTGCAGCCCCGCCTGCCGGGCGGCTCGATAGGCGATATGCGGATGCGCGCAGGCGGCGGCCAGCGCCGGCCAATCCTCACCCCTCAGCGCCAGGCGTGCCACCCCTTCGCCGCCGAGCAACCAGCGCGACTCCAGTTGCAGCAGCTGGGTGCCCTGCCGCGGCAGCAGATCGGCATCCACGGCAATCGTGCGTGGCGGCGTTTCGCACAGCGCCAGCCAACTCGCCAGCCAACTGCGGCGTACGGCAAACACCCGATGACGGCCGTCCTCAAGCTTTGCACCCAAGGCCAGATGCAACTGTTCGATGTCCTCGGCGAGCAACTCTTCCACCGCGAACGGCAAGGCCTGGCGCAACCAGCGGGCCTTCTGCGTCGGCAGACGCACGGCACAAGCCGTCACCGCCTCGACCGGCAGAACCAGGGTCCAGGCATCGCCCGCCCCGGCCACCGCCTCGGCAAACGGCAGACACTGGCTGCCACCCTCGCGCACCCGTTGCACCAGCAACTCCGCAGAGGCGCCGGCACAAGCCGCCGGCGGCAGAAACACACACCACTGATTCATCGCTCGACTTCCTCGGCAGGCGCAGGCGGCACACCGCTCTGCCCCAGATCACGGGCTAGGACATACAATTTGCCATCGCTGGCGCGCTGCAAGCTGCTGCGTAAAACCTGACGGCGATCACCCACACTGACCTCGCTGATCACCTGAAAATACTGGCTACCGACCGCCAACGCCTGGTTCCGCACCTGCAACCCGGGCAATCGTGCAAGAAAACTCGCTACATCGGCATAACCCTGGCTCGCCCGCGCGGCAACCAGCCCCTGCGCCGTACTCAGCGACAGCCCGTCGGCCAGGCTCGCCAACACCCGAGCATTGGCGGTGTTGACGTTCAAGGTCGCATCCGCCGGCAAGGCACTGACGAACGGCAACAGACGCTGGTATTCGGCCTCGCTCATCCCCAATAACAGGCGCAGTTCAGACACGTCGACCAGTGCGCGGTTGGCGGCACGATAGGGCGGCGCTGCCAGTAAGTATTGATTATCCTCGGCACCCAAGCCACCGCTCGGCTCCTGATCGGCATCCAGCCAATCGAGCAGGCGCTCGGCATAGGCTGCATCGATCTGCAGGCCCAAGAGCAAGCGGCGAAACTGCGCCACGGCGGCGTCATCAGGCGCACTTTGGCGCACCAGGCTGTTGAGGTTGAAGCGCCCGCTCGGATCGGTGATACGCACCCGCAGCTCACCGCCTTCGTCCAGAGCGAAAGGCGCCAACGGCCGCGCCCAAGGCTCACCCAGATGATCCACCGGCGCACGCGGGTTGCCTTGCTCCAGATCACGCCGCAATAGCGCCTTGGCCAGGGTCTCGCCACCCAGGGCGTAATGCCAGGCCTGGCGTACGTGCAACTGATTGGCGCTGCTGCGAATCGACAATTGCTGACGAGCGATAATCCCGGCACAGACTACCGTCACCACTGCCACCACCAGCATCACGGTGATCAGCGCCACACCTCGTTGCGCCTTCATGGTTCGAGCACCTCAGCAGTTGCTTGCGGCTGTCCCGCCACCGGCGCCTGCGCCGTCTCCTTGGGCAGCGCATCGGGCAAACGCAGTAATCGCCGCAGCTCGCCATAGCGGCGATGCTCCAGTAGCAGTTCGACCGCCTGCGGCAACTCGGTCAGCTGTAATTCGCCACTCGCTTCGGCCGGCGGCCAACTGCTTTGCCAGCGGCCGTCGCCATCCAGATAACGCAGGCGTATGCCTAGCACCCCATTCAGCGCCTGCTGCACCTGGGGCTGGCTGTCCTGTGCCTGGTCGAGCACATTCCAGTAGCGACGCTGCCATTGCTCGCCGCTCAGTTGCCAACGCACCCGCTGCACATTGGCGCGCGCCAGGCCGAGCGGATTACGCCAACCAGCGTGGCTCAGTTCCACACCGGCGCCATCGCCCTCCTCGCCAAGCAGGGCCGGACGCAGCTCGCCAAAAGGATCGCGCACCGGCCGCGCGCTGACCTGCAGCAGGTCGCGCTCGAAGACGGCGATGGCGCGCACCAGCTCACGCAGTTGTTGTTCGTGGGCGCGCGTGCTGCTGTCGGTCAGCAGCACGCTGTCGAGCATGCGGTAGGCGGCCAAGCCGAGCAGGGCGAACAGCGCAATGGCGATCAGCAGCTCGAGCAGGGTGAAGCCACGCGCGCGTCTCATCGCCCATCCCCGAGAAAGCCGCTGAGGCTGACGACCGCGCGCTCGCGCAGGTCGCCACCCAGGCGGTTTCTTTCCGGACGCGGCGCCACCCACAGGGTGACCCGACGCATGCTCGGCTCGCTGGTCTCCTGGATTTCACTCTGCCATTGCCAACGCCGCCCGGCGAACTCCAGCTCGCCCTGATCGCGCCCATCTCTGGCCGGGGTCTCGGCCAACTGCAACTCGCTCAAGCGATTATCGGCAATCCACATCGCCAAGGTTTTCTCTTCCAGGCGGGCAGCGGTTTGCAGGCTGCGCGCACTGGCGGCCAGTACGCTGGCGGCGACTACGGCGAAGATTGCCAGGGCAACCAGCACCTCAAGCAGGGTGAAAGCACGGCACGCCTTCATCCCGGCCGCCCCGCCTGAGCGTCAACCTCGACCTTGGGCAAACGGAAGCCATCGCTGGACAACAGTAAGCGCAAGCCGTCCTTGCGCCGCTCGCTCAGATACAAGCGAAAGGGGCTGAGCTCGCCGCTGGAGAGCAGCAGCAGTTGCGGTACGGGATTAGCCGCACTGCGCGGTTCGGCTGCCGGCTGCGGCAATTGCAGCGCCTCGCCTTCCAGCTCGACACGTAACTCGGCCCAGGCCGGCAAGCGATGCGGCTTGTCAGCCAGAGCCTGCCAGTGTGCCGATAGCGGATCGTAACGCAACACCCGATAGCCTTCGGCATTCAACAGCAAGCCGTATTCGCGATTATCCAGCACCGCTTCCTCGGCCAGCACACCGATCAATCCGGCCAGCCGTTCGGCTTCGTTGCGCAACTCCCGAGCCGGGCCGGCGATTCCCGTGCTGAGTACGGCCAGGCCAATCAGACTGCCGATAATCACGATAACCACCAGCAGCTCGACCAGGGTAAACCCCCGGATCGGGCTGGACGCGCCACCGCGGCCGACAAGCATGGCTCAGTCCAGCCTCATCAAAGATCCCAGTTGCCAATATCGGCATCCAGGTCGTGACCGCCCTGCTTGCCGTCGGCACCCAATGAATAGAGGTCGAAAGCGCCTTTGGTGCCGGGCGCCAGGTATTGATAGACGTTGCCCCACGGATCGACGGGGAGGCGCTTGAGGTAGCCGTCGCGATTCCAGTTCTTCGCCGGCGGGTTGCCGGAGGGCTTCTGCACCAGCGCTTCCAAACCCTGCTGGGTGCTCGGGTAGGTCTGATTATCCAACCTGTACAGATCCAACGCGGCGGACACCGCCTTGATATCGCCCATGGCCACTGTGACCTTGGCCTGATCCGGCCGGCTCATGATCTGCGGCACCACCAGGGCGGCGAGAATGCCGAGGATCACCACCACCACCATGATTTCGATCAGGGTAAAACCCGTCTGACGCTTGTTCACTGCTTTAGCCCACCAACTGATTGAGAGACAGAATCGGCAGCAGGATGGCCAGGACTATGACCAGCACCACTGCGCCCATAAACACCAACATGAAAGGTTCGAACAAACCGACCAGCAGCGCCACCTGGGCGCTCAGGTCGTTCTCCTGATTGCGCGCCGTACGCGCAAGCATCTGATCCAGCTCGCCGGAGCGCTCGCCGCTGGCGATCATGTGCAGCATCATCGGCGGAAATTGCCCGCTGGCTTCCAGGGCACGGGTCAGGCTACCGCCTTCGCGAACCTTTTGCGCGGCCACCACCACCTGCGCCCGAATCAGCCGATTGACTATCACTTCGGCACCGATGCCCAGCGCCTCCACCAGCGGCACGCCGCTGCGGGTGAGGATCGCCAGGGTCGAAGCGAAACGCGCACAATCGGTGGCGCGAATCAACCGCCCGACCAGCGGCACGCGCAGCAAGAACGCATGCCAGCGCAATTTCACCGCCTCATCGCGCAGCGCCCAACGCAGGGCGAAAAAGCCCAGCAGAGCCAGAACAACCGCCAGCCAACCCCAACCCTTGACCCACTCACTCAAAACGATCAGCCCGCGAGTCAGCGCCGGCAGGGTTTGTCCGGAGTCGACGAACACCCGCACGATATCCGGCACCACATAACCGAGCAGAAAGCCGACGATCAGCAGCGAGGTACACATCAGAATCAGCGGATAGAGCAGCGCCAGCTGGATCTTCTGCCGCGATTGCTGACGCTGCTCGGTGTAATCGGCCAATTGTTCCAGCACCGGCCCCAGGTGCCCGGCGTGCTCACCTGCCGCCACGGTGGCACGGTACAGTTCGGGAAAAGCCGCGGGGAACTCGTTCAGGCTGTTCGCCAGGTTGTGCCCCTCCAGAACCCGGGCACGCACGGCCAGCAGCATGCCCTGGATGCGCGGCAAACGAGCCTGGGCGGCGGCGGCGCGCAGTGCCTCCTCGACCGGCAGTGCGGCTTGTATCAGGGTCGCCAACTGGCGGGTGAGCAGCGCCAGATCACTTGCCGAGAGCCCACGCACAAAGCTGAAATGCCCGCCGACGCCGGCCTGTTCGCGGGTGCGTGTCGCCTTGACCGCCAACGGCGCCAGTTGCCGCTCGCGCAGCAATTGACGCACCTGACGCGCGCTGTCAGCTTCCAGCACGCCTTTCTGCTGGCGGCCTTTGCCATCAAGGGCAAGGTATTCGAAAGCAGCCATTATCGTCCTAAGTCACTCGTCCAAGGTCACACGCAGCACTTCTTCAAGACTGGTCAGCCCTTCCAGCACCTTGCGCCGACCGTCCTCGCGGATGCTCGGGCCGAGCGAGCGGGCATGACGAACCATCTCTTGCTCCGATGCGGCGTTATGGATCAGCGTACGCAAGTGGTCGTCGAACACCACCAATTCGTAAATCCCGGTACGCCCGCGGTAGCCCTGCTGATGGCACTCGCTGCAGCCGCACGGACGATACAGGGTCGCCGCCGGTTCGGCGGCCACGCCGAGCAGCGCGCACTCGGCGGCATCGGCCTGGTAGGCCGTCTTGCAGTGCGGGCAGAGCACCCTCACCAGGCGCTGGGCCAATACGCCGAGCAGGGATGACGACAACAGGAACGGCTCGATGCCCATGTCCACCAACCGGGTAATGGCACCGACCGCGCTATTGGTGTGCAGGGTCGAGAGAACCAGGTGCCCGGTTAATGACGCCTGCACGGCAATTTCGGCGGTTTCCTTGTCGCGGATTTCGCCGACCATCACCACATCCGGGTCTTGCCGCAGAATCGCCCGCAGACCGCGGGCGAAGGTCATGTCGACTTTGCTGTTGACCTGGGTCTGACCGATGCCTTCGAGGTGGTATTCGATCGGATCTTCCACCGTGAGAATATTGCGCGTGTGGTCATTCAGGCTGACCAGACTGGCGTACAGCGTGGTGGTCTTGCCCGACCCGGTAGGCCCGGTGACCAGCAGGATGCCGTGGGGTTTGCGCACGGTCGTCTCCATCACCTGACGATCCCGCGCACTCATGCCCAAGTGCTGCAAAGTCAGGCGCCCAGCCTGTTTGTCGAGCAAACGCAACACCACCCGCTCACCATTGGCCGAGGGTAGCGTCGAGACGCGAATGTCCACCTCGCGACCACCGACACGCAGGGAGATACGGCCGTCCTGGGGCACGCGCTTCTCGGCGATATCCAGGCGCGCCATGACCTTGATCCGCGACACCAGCAACGCCGCCAGCTCGCGTTTGGGTTCGAGCACCTCACGCAGGATGCCGTCTACGCGAAAACGTACGACCAGGCGCTTCTCGAAGGTCTCCAGGTGGATATCCGAGGCACTCTCCTTGATCGCTTCACCGAGGATGGCATTAATCAGGCGGATGATCGGCGCATCGTCTTCCTGCTCCAGCAGGTCTTCGGTTTCCGGCACCTGCTCGGCCAAGGCCGCCAGATCGAGACTGCCACCAAGGCCCTCGGCAAGCTGCATGGCCCCCGACTCATGTTGATAGGCCTTGGCCAGCGCCTGCTCGAAAGCGTCTTCGGACAATGTCTGCAAGGGTAATCGACGCCCGGCAAAACGCTGCGCCTCGGCCAACGCGACCAGCTCGACGGCGGCACGGTGAGCCAAGCAAGGTGGATCGGCTTCGATCAGCAAGACCACGCCGTGGCGCTTGGCGAAGCTGAACGGCAAACGACGTAGCGGAACTGCAGTGGGCAGTGCGTTCATCCTGGATAAGCCTTGAAACGGTAACCTGGCCGGCGTACCACGACTGACTCTAACTTGTTATACGCCTGCACTTGCGCCGATGGGTTGTGATGGATTCCCCGCACTAGAGCGGAAACACTGAGCTATCTTTAGCACATCGCAGGGCGTGACACACCACCCTGACGGGGGGCTGTCAAATGTTCGGCAACTGGCTATGATCGACGCGCGATCCAGGCCACATAACAATAAATTTCTGGAGTGACGCCTTTGCCTTTTTTGGCTACTCGACGCTGGATGCAACCGCACGCGACCACCTCGGTCAGCGCCCTGGTCATTCTGCTCATGAGCATCAGCCTGGCCTGGCAAACCGCCGACTGGCTGCGCTTGCTACGTGCGCCGATTGCGGCCAGCGCGCCACATGTGGCCAATTTGCCGACGCCCGCCTCCAGTCAACGCCTGGAGCAATTATTCGGCAGCAGCCAGAACGACGATGCACCACCGCCAGCCACGACCATGCGCCTGACACTGCTGGGCAGCTTCGTGCATGCCGACCCCAAACGTTCCAGTGCAATCATTCGCCTGGAGAACAACCAGGCACAACGCCACACCACAGGCAGCGAAGTGACTGGCGGCGTAAGTCTGCACGCGGTCTACGCCGATCGAGTAGAGTTGCTGCGCAATGGCCGCCTGGAAACCCTGGCATTTCCACACAGCCGCTCCAGCGACGAAGGTGCGGCCTACATGCCCGAGGAGACCGCGGCGGATGCGCTGGATCAACTCAACCAGCTGGAAGCCGACAACCTCACGCAACTGCGCGAGCGCATGGACACCCTGCGCGAACAGATGGAGGCGTCCGGCACCCTGCCCGCGGACGCCGAACCCGCCGACCAGACTACGGAAAGCAACTGAACCGATGACCCCGATCTTCTCGCGTCTCACCTTCGCCCTGCTGGCCGCCGGCCTGGCCGTCAGCTCTTTGCCACTGAATGCCGCCATCAACCCGACAACACCCAGTGCCAACCAACAGGAAGAAAGCTGGACCATCAACCTGAAGGGCGCCGATATCCGCGAGTTTATCGACCAGATTGCGCAGATCACCGGGGAAACCTTCATCGTCGATCCACGGGTCAAAGGCCAAGTCAGCGTGGTCTCGAGCACACCACTGACCCTGAGCGAAATCTATCAACTGTTTCTCTCGGTGATGGCCACCCACGGCTTCAGCGTCATCACCCAGGGCGAACAGGCGCGTATCGTACCCAACGCCGAAGCCAAGGCCGATGCCGGCCAAGGCCGCGCCGCCCCGGATCGCCTGGAGACCCGCCTGATCCAAGTACAGCACACCTCGGCAACCGAACTCATCCCACTGATTCGCCCGCTGGTGCCGCAGTACGGCCACTTGGCCGCCGTCACCTCGGCCAACGCCATCATCATCAGCGATCGCAGTGCCAATATCGCCCGCATCGAAGACTTGCTGCGCCAACTCGACCAGAAAGGCGAGCGCGACTACAGCGTGCTCAACCTGCAACACGCCTGGGTCATGGACACCGCCGAAGTCCTCAATCGCTCCCTGGAGCGCGGCCAGGCCAAAGGCGCCTCCGGAGTTCAGGTAATTGCCGACGCGCGCACCAATCGCCTGATCCTGCTCGGCCCACCGGCTGCCCGCGCCAAATTGCTGGCATTGGCCCAGTCGCTGGACACCCCGACCAGCCGCTCGGCCAATACCCGGGTCATCCGCCTGCGGCATAACGACGCCAAGGCCCTGGCGGAAACCCTCGGCGACATATCCGAAGGCCTGAATGCCCAGGACGGCAGCGAAGCCGCCGGCAAGCCGCAGAATATCTTGATCCGTGCCGACGAGAGCCTCAACGCACTAGTGCTGCTGGCCGAACCCGATGTAGTAGCAACCCTTGAAGACATCGTCCGTCAACTCGACGTACCCCGGGCGCAGGTGATGGTGGAGGCCGCCATAGTCGAAGTCTCCGGCGACATCAGCGAGGCCCTTGGCGTGCAGTGGGCGGTCGATGCGCGCGGCGACACCGGCGGCCTCGGCACGGTGAACTTCGGCGGCACTGGGCTCCCGGTCGGCAGCGTGCTGCAAGCCATCCAGGATCAACGCAACAACATCGACAACCCGCTCCTCAACAACCTGCCGGATGGCGCCATCATCGGCCTCGGCACCGACAGCTTCGCCGTGCTGATCACCGCGCTGTCGGCCAACGCCAAGAGCAACCTGCTGTCGACGCCCAGCCTGCTCACCCTGGATCACCAGAAAGCGGAAATCCTGGTCGGCCAGAACGTCCCCTTCCAGACCGGCTCCTTCACCACCAGCGCCGCCGGCGCCGACAACCCCTTCACCACCATCGAACGGAAGGACATCGGCGTCACCCTCAAGGTCACCCCGCACATCAACGAAGGCGCCAGTCTGCGCCTGGAGATCGAGCAGGAAATCTCCTCCATCGCCCCCGTCGTCACCCAGACTGTCCAGGCGGTGGATCTGATCACCAACAAGCGCTCGATCAAGAGCACCATCCTCGCCGAGGATGGCCAGGTCATCGTATTGGGCGGACTGATCCAGGACGACGTCACCCAGACCAACTCGAAAGTCCCGCTGCTGGGCGACATTCCCCTGCTCGGCCGGCTGTTCCGCTCAACCAAGGACACCCATATCAAACGCAACCTGATGGTGTTCCTGCGCCCTACCGTGGTGCGCGACGCCGCTGGCCTGGCAGCCCTGTCGGGCAAGAAGTACAGCGACATCCGGATACTTGACGACACCCGCGAGAACTACCGCCCCGGCATCCTGCCGCGCGACCCAAGCAAGTTGTTCGATCGCGACGACAACACACCGGCCATCGACCTGCGCGAATGACCCCCGCCCCCAAAGGCTCTGTCCCAGTTAGCGCAAGCACGCCCCGGGGTGAGGCTCTAGCTGCCGGAGCGGCTTCAGCCGCGAAATTCGTGGGTAAATCCGCGTCGCCACAAGCATTACCCCCTCATGCAACACGTAACGGGGGCATGGCCTATAACCTGGCCCGAAGGGAGGCCAGCCAGGCTGGCGATGGCTCATCGGCGGGCGCCGAGCGACGTTGGCTTCAACGTTTGCCCGTCAGTTCGGCGCCAGTCAGTGGGCATGGCTGCAACCATTCGTTCCGGATCATCGAGACCCAGGACGATGAAGATGGCAAACACCCGCTTCCCGATTGAGCGCAACGCTGCCCCTCTTCAGTGAACAGCATTGCGGCTCTCGCCGGGGCTTGTTGCTTCGAGCTGCTAGAGCGCCGCCAGACCGCGGGCCAAATCCGCCTGCAGATCGACGATGTCCTCCAAGCCCACCGCCAGCCGAATCAGGTTGTCGTGAATGCCGGAGCTGGCGCGCTCGGCCGGCGACAAGCGACCGTGGGAAGTGGTAGCCGGGTGGGCGATGGTGGTCTTGGTGTCACCCAGATTGGTGGTGATGGAGATCACCCGGGTGGCGTCGATAAAGCGCCAGGCCGCCGCCTTACCGCCCTTGACCTCAAAACTGACTACCGCGCCGAAGCCGCTTTGCTGACGCTTGGCCAGCTCATGCTGCGGATGGCTGGGCAGACCGGAATAATAGACATGCTCGATGCCCGGTTGCCGCTCCAGCCACTCCGCCAGCTGCTGAGCACTGGCGCAATGCGCCTGCATGCGCACGCGCAGGGTTTCCAGGCCCTTGAGGAAGATCCAGGCGTTGAACGGGCTGAGGGTCGGCCCTGCGGTACGCAGAAAACCGACCACCTCCTTCATCAGCTCGGCCTTGCCGGCGACCACGCCACCCATACTGCGACCCTGGCCGTCGATGTACTTGGTCGCCGAATGCATGACGATGTCCGCGCCCAGCTTGAGCGGCTGCTGCAACGCCGGGGTGCAGAAGCAGTTGTCCACCGCCAGCAGCGCATTTTTGCTATGGGCGATTTCCGCCAGGGCGCTGATATCCACCAGCTCGGCCAACGGGTTGGATGGCGACTCGACGAACAGCAGCTTGGTATTGGCCTTGAAGGCAGCGGCCCAGGCGTGCAGATCGGCCAGCGGCACGTAATCGACCTGCACGCCAAAGCGCTTGAGGTATTTCTCGAACAGGCTGATGGTCGAGCCAAACACGCTGCGCGACACCAGTATGTGATCACCGCCGCTGCACAGGCTCATGACCAAGGCCAGAATCGCCGACATGCCGGACGAGGTCGCGACCGCCTGCTCGGCGCCTTCCAGCGCGGCAATGCGCTCCTCGAAGGCGCGCACGGTGGGGTTGGTGTAACGCGAGTAGACGTTACCCGGCACTTCGCCGGCAAAGCGGGCGGCGGCATCGGCGGCGCTACGGAACACATAGCTGGAGGTGGGGTAAATCGCCTCGCTGTGCTCGCCCTCAGGCGAACGGTGCTGGCCGGCACGCACCGCCAGGGTGGCGAAACCCACACCGTCCAGATCGCTGTCCAGGCGACCGGCATCCCATTCTTGCGTCATTTTCCCACCTCACACACAGCGGAGCCCGGATGCAATCCGGGCTACAGGCTTGCAGCTTGCGACTTGAAGCTTGCAGCTCAATTGTTATACAGGTCGATAATCGCGCTGACCGCCTGGGACTTGACCTTGGAGAGATCGTTACGCGCCTGCTCGATCTTGTTCAGGTACACCTCATCGACATCGCCGGTAATGTACTGGCCGTCGAATACCGCGCAGTCGAAGTGCTCGATCTTGATCTTGCCGCCACCGACCGCCTCGATCAGATCCGGCAGATCCTGATACACCAGCCAGTCGGCCCCGATCAGCTCGGCAACCTGCTCGGTGCTGCGGTTATGCGCGATCAGCTCGTGGGCGCTGGGCATGTCGATGCCATACACGTTGGGGTAACGCACCGCAGGTGCCGCCGAACAGAAGTAGACGTTCTTCGCCCCGGCTTCGCGGGCCATCTGGATGATCTGCTTGCAGGTGGTGCCGCGCACGATGGAGTCGTCCACCAGCATCACGTTCTTGCCGCGAAACTCCAGCTCGATGGCGTTGAGCTTCTGGCGTACCGACTTCTTGCGCGCCGCCTGGCCCGGCATGATGAAGGTGCGGCCGATGTAGCGGTTCTTGACGAAGCCTTCGCGAAACTTCACGCCCAGGTGATTGGCCAGCTCCAGCGCCGAGGTGCGGCTGGTGTCGGGAATCGGGATGACCACGTCGATATCGTGATCGGGGCGCTCGCGGAGGATCTTCTCGGCCAGCTTCTCGCCCATGCGCAGGCGTGCCTTGTACACCGAGACACCGTCCATGATCGAGTCCGGACGCGCCAGATAGACATGCTCGAAGATGCACGGCGAGAGCTGCGGATTGCTCGCGCACTGGCGGGTCGACAGCTTGCCGTCCTCGGTGATGTACACCGCCTCGCCCGGCGCCAAATCGCGAATCAGGGTGAAGCCGAGCACGTCCAGCGACACGCTTTCCGAGGCAATCATGTACTCCACGCCTTCATCGGTGTGACGCTGACCGAAAACGATCGGACGAATGCCGTAGGGGTCGCGAAAACCGACGATGCCGTAACCGGTGATCATCGCCACCACCGCGTAACCGCCGATGCAGCGTTCATGCACCTGGCTGACCGCGGCGAAGATGTCTTCCTCGGTCGGCTGCAACTGGCCGCGCTGGGCCAGTTCGTGGGCGAATACGTTGAGCAACACTTCCGAGTCGGAGTTGGTGTTGACGTGACGCAGGTCGGATTCGTAGATTTCCTTGGCCAACTGTTCGACGTTGGTCAGGTTGCCGTTGTGCGCCAGGGTGATGCCGTAGGGCGAGTTGACGTAGAAGGGTTGCGCCTCGGCCGAGCTGGAACTGCCGGCGGTGGGGTAGCGCACATGGCCGATGCCCATGTGGCCGACCAGGCGCTGCATATGGCGCTGGTGAAAGACATCGCGCACCAGGCCATTATCCTTGCGCAGGAACAGCCGCCCATCATGACTGGTGACAATACCGGCAGCATCCTGGCCGCGGTGCTGAAGGACGGTTAGACCGTCATACAGCGCCTGATTGACGTTCGATTTACCGACGATACCGACAATGCCGCACATGTGACGCAACCCCTACTGAAGTGAAACAGGCTAATTCTGAATGCGTTTAAGGCAGTTTATGCTGCATCAGCGCTTCTTTGAACGGCAGCTCGGCCGGTGCGCTAATGCCGCTGGCAAGCCACTGGCTGGACAGCCCCAAAATGAGATTCTTCGACCAGTCCGCGACCATTAAAAAATGCGGCAACAGCGTCGATTGCTGCCACCACGGATCTTGCTGCACCGGCGCCAGGCTGAGCAGGCCGACCAGTACGATCACCAGCAAACCACCGCGGGCAGCGCCGAAGGCCATGCCGAGAAAACGATCGGTGCCGGAAAGTCCGGTCACACGGATCAGCTCGCCGATCAGGTAATTGACCAGCGCGCCAACCAGCAAGGTGACGATAAAGAGTAAGGCGCAGGCTGCTATCACCCGCGCCGAAGGGGTTTCGATCCATCCGCCGAGGTGCTCGGACAACGCCCCACCGAACATCCAGGCAACCACGCCGGCAATGATCCAGGTGAGCAAGGACAAGGCTTCTTTGACGAAACCACGGCTCAAACTGATCAAGCTCGATACGACGATGATGGCGATAATCGCCCAATCGACCCAAGTGAATGCCACGATGCAGATTACCGACGAGAAAGGCGCTGCATTTTAACAGAGCCCCTCGCATGGGGTAAGCAAAGGATTAGCTGCGTTCCGGCTGAAAGCGCACGACAATGCCGCTGAGCTTGTGCTGACGGTTCAACTGCTCACGCAAGCGATTGGCTTCGGTTCGCTCGATCACGGGGCCGACAAACACCCGATTCATCCCATCCACATGGCGGATATAGGCGTTGTAGCCCTGACTGCGCAGGGTCTTCTGCAGCGTTTGCGCACCCGCGCGACTGGACAGGCTGGCCAACTGCACCGACCAACTGACCGGCAAGCTGTTGGCATCCAGGCGACTGACGGACGCTTGTGCCGGCGCACTGACTGGCGCGGAGGGCGTCAGCACCGGCTCAGGCTGCGGCGCAGGCGCCACTTCCGCCGGGGGTTCGGCCTCGGCAATGGGCTCCAACTCCTCGGGCAACACCTGGGGCTCCGGCACGATCACGGGCTGCATTTCAATCTGCGGCATGGCCGGCGCCTGCGGCATGGCCGGCGCATCGACCGCCACCCGCCGCAACTCGTCTTCACGCGACAGCAGCATGGGCAGAAAAATCACCGCCAAGGCTACCAACACCAAGGCACCAACCATGCGCTGCCTCAATCCTTTATCCAGCAAAGCCATCCTGCACATCCCCCTTGGCATGGCGGGCCAGCCAGTCCAGGGCCTCGGCCACGCAGTAAAAAGACCCGAACAGCAGGATTTCATCCCCAGCCGACGCGCGCGTACATTGCGCCTGCAACGCCGCCTGCACATCGGCGTAGGCCGTCACCTGCGCGCCACGGTTGTGCAAGTACGCCTGCAGCTCGCCAGCCGGACGGGTGCGACTGGTCGGCAGCGGCGCCACGGCCCAGTCCACCACCTCAGCGAGCAAGGGCGCCACTACGCCGGCCAAGTCCTTATCGGCCAGCAGGCCGAATACCGCCACGCGCTTGCCGATCGGCGGCGTGCCAGACAAGCGCTGCGCCAAATACTCGGCCGCGTGGGGATTATGCCCAACATCCAGCAGCAGCGTCAGTGGCTTACCCTGCCAATTCAGCCTTCTGCGATCCAGACGACCGGTTACCCGGGTGCGCGACAAGGCCTTGGCGATTTGCTCAGCCTGCCAGGGCAGATCGAGCAAGGCATAGGCCTGCAAGGCCAGCGCGGCGTTTTCCATCGGCAGATCGAGCAATGGCAAGTGCTCCAGCCGCAGGGCCTCGCCCTTGCCATTCAAGCCGAACCAGGACCAGCCTAACCCTTCGATGCTCAGATCGTAATCACGCCCGCGCAGAAAAAACGGCGCATCCAGCAGCGCCACTTGCTCCAGCAACGTCTGCGGCGGATCGAGGTCAGCGCACAACGCCGGCTTGCCCGGGCGAAAGATACCCGCCTTCTCGAAGGCCACCGACTCACGGTTATCGCCCAGCCATTCCGCGTGATCGATACCGATGCTGGTCACCAGGGCCAGATCGGCGTCGATCAGGTTGA
Source organism: Pseudomonas sp. sp1636 (assembly GCF_030376615.1). Taxonomy (GTDB): domain Bacteria; phylum Pseudomonadota; class Gammaproteobacteria; order Pseudomonadales; family Pseudomonadaceae; genus Aquipseudomonas. The sequence goes on along the minus strand of NZ_JARRAB010000014.1, from coordinate 47,149 downwards.
CCGCATCCAGTCGCCCGCCCAACCCGACTTCCAGCACCACGGCATCCAAGGCTGCACGCTGAAACAGCCAGAAAGCCGCCAGGGTGCCCATCTCGAAATAGGTCAGGGAAATCTCGCCACGCGCGGCTTCGACTGCAGCGAAGGCCTGACAAAGCGCGGCATCGCTGGCTTCGACACCCGCAATCTGCACCCGCTCGTTATAACGCAACAGATGGGGTGAGCTATACACCCCGACCTTGAGCCCCTGTTCTTGCAGCAAGGCCGCCAGGAAAGCGCAGGTCGAACCCTTGCCATTGGTGCCGGTGACCGTGATCACCCGCGGCGCCGGCCGGGACAAGCCCAAGCGCTGCGCCACTGCCGCGGATCGCTCCAGCCCCATATCAATGGCGCTTGGATGCAATTGCTCCAGGTACGCCAGCCAATCGGCCAGGGAGCGTTCGCTCATGCCGTGACCGGCAACGCAGCAGCGACGGGCGACGGCAGCCCCATAAACTGAGCCAACAGCCTGGCCAGGCGCGCACGCAACTCGTCACGCGGAATGATCATGTCGATGGCGCCGTGCTCGATGAGGAACTCGCTGCGCTGGAAACCTTCCGGGAGCTTTTCACGCACCGTCTGCTCGATCACCCGCGGGCCGGCAAAACCGATCAGCGCCTTGGGTTCGGCGACAATGACATCGCCGAGCATGGCCAGGCTGGCGGAAACGCCGCCATAAACCGGATCGGTCAGCACCGAGATAAACGGGATACCTTCTTCGCGCAGACGCGCCAGCACCGCAGACGTCTTGGCCATCTGCATCAGGGAGATCAGCGCTTCCTGCATCCGCGCACCGCCCGAAGCGGAGAAGCACACGAACGGGCAACGCTGCTCCAGCGCCACATTGGCGGCGCGCACGAAGCGTTCGCCAACGATCGCTCCCATCGACCCTCCCATGAAGGAGAACTCGAAGGCGCAGGCCACCACCGGCATTGCTTCAAGCGTGCCGCGCATGGCAATCAGCGCGTCTTTTTCGCCCGTCTGCTTCTGCGCAGCGGTCAGGCGATCCTTGTATTTCTTGCTGTCGCGGAACTTCAGGCGGTCAACCGGCTCCAGTTCCGCGCCGATTTCTGCGCGGCCTTCGGCATCCAGGAAGATATCCAGACGCGCACGCGCATTGATGCGCATATGGTGGTTGCACTTGGGGCAGACATCCAGAGTCTTCTCCAGCTCGGGCTTGTACAACACCGCATCGCAAGACGGGCACTTGTGCCAGAGCCCCTCGGGCACCGAACTCTTCTTGACTTCGGACCGCATGATCGATGGGATCAGTTTGTCTACCAACCAGTTGCTCATGCTCTTGATTCTCCAAAACTGTGGGCTCGAACAGGCGTCTGGCACAGGGCCTTGTCGGCACATCCAAGCAAATTCACGAGGGCAGTCTTACCAGGGGCCGGCCTCTGCAAGCGAAAAGCCCGCCACCTTGACCTCGACTGCCAAAGGCGGTCATTACAGTACCTGCATCAGGGTTATGGACGGCCAAGCCTGCGCCGCCGTCACATCGCACAACCATTGCCTCAGGCGCTCCTGACCGCGCGCACGAATGCATGAATCTTGTCGCGATCCTTCAGCCCCTTGCTCGCCTCGACGCCACCGCTGACATCCACCGCATAGGGTCGCACCTGCTCGATAGCGGCGCGCACATTCTCCGGCGTCAGACCGCCTGCCAGGATGATCGGCACCGGCAAGCCGCGGGGCACCAATGACCAGTCGAACGCCTCGCCGGTTCCCCCCGGCACGCCCGGCACGAAAGTATCCAGCAAGACCCCGGCGGCAGAGGCATACAAGCCGATCCGCGCAGCCATATCGTCACCCGGCTTGACCCGTAAGGCTTTGATGTACGGCCGACGAAAGCCCTCACAAGCAGCCGGAGATTCATCGCCATGGAACTGCAACAGATCGAGCGGCAGCACATCGAGGATAGCGTTCAATTCACTGCGTTCGCTATCGACGAAAAGCCCCACAGCGGTCACGAACGGCGGCAACGCCGTCAGGATCGCCTGCGCCTGCGCCACAGTGACAGCTCGCGGGCTCTTGGCATAAAACACCAGGCCAATAGCGTCGGCACCCGCCTCAACAGCGGCCAATGCGTCTTCTACGCGAGTAATTCCACAGATCTTGCAGCGCACGACTGACAACGGGCGAATACCTCCAGTAAAGGGCCGATGGTAGCAAATGCCTGCCTAAGCGTCTGCCATCACATCCGGCAACCCCGAGAGGAAGTGCGGGCCGAGATAACGCCCGGGCAAGTCGAACTCCTGCGGGTAGTCGACTTGCACCAGATACAACCCGTAAGGATGCGCAGTCACCCCGCCGGTGCGCCGCACTCCGGTTTCCAGCACCGCACGCGCCCATTCCACCGGCTGCTCGCCGGCGCCAATGGCCATCAGCACCCCGGCAATGTTACGCACCATGTGATGCAAGAACGCATTGGCACGGATATCCAGAACGATAAAGCGGCCATGCTCGATCAGCGTCAAGTGGTGCACCGTCTTGATCGGCGACTTGGCCTGACACTGACGGGCGCGGAAGGCGCTGAAATCGTGGGTACCGACCAAGGCCTGCGCCGCTTCGCGCATACGCCCGATATCCAGCGGCCGATGATTCCAGGTCACTTCCTCGGCCATATGCGCCGGGCGAATTTGATCGTTGTAGATCACATACCGATAACGCCTGGCCATGGCGCAGAAGCGCGCATCGAAGTGCGCCGGCATGAGCTTGGCCCACACCACGCTGATATCGGCCGGCAGATTCCTGTTGGCCCCCATGACCCAGGCGAGCGTGGAGCGCTCGACCGGCGTATCGAAATGCACCACTTGAGCACTGGCGTGCACCAGTGCATCGGTACGCCCGGCACAACTCAAGGTGACCGGCGCGCCACCAGCCACTTTCGCCAAGGCTTTTTCCAGAGACGCCTGGATGGTCGGCACGCCGGCACGCTGACGCTGAAAGCCACGGTAACGTGAGCCTTTGTATTCGACACCGAGGGCGACCCTGTAAATGCCAACGGCAGCCGAGTCGGCTGCCGTTGCGAGTAATGCTTCAGACATGTATCAAACCAAGTTAGAGATCAACTCACGCGCTTCCTGCTGCTGATCATCGCTACCTTCGGCGATCACTTCACCGAGGATGTCACGCGCACCCTCGGTATCGCCCATGTCGATATAGGCGCGCGCCAGATCGAGCTTGGTGGCGCTTTCATCGGTTCCCGAGAGGAAATCGAAATCATCGTCACCATCCAGATCCGCCCCTTGCCGCGCAGCGTCAAGGGCAGGCTGAGCCAACTCGGCGGGCTGCTCCAGATTCTCCGACAACTGCTCCAGCTCTGCGGTCACTTCATCGAGCCGAGCTGCGAAACTATCGCTGGCGGGCTGAGCGGGAACATCATCGCTGAGCGACAGATCGAAATCGTCAGGCAGATCGAAATCAGCACCTGCGGTTTCGCTCGGCAGGTCGAGACGCAAACCAGCCAACTCGTCAGCAACTGCCTCGACAGTCGGTTCATCGTCCAGACTCAACAGGAACTCATCTTCCTCGGCTTCTGCCGGCTTACTCTCGAGTTCCAGATCCAAGCTGAAATCCGCCAGCTCCCCGCCCAACTCCACGCTATCGCTGGAGTCAGCGTCAAGACTCAGATCGAATTCCAGCCCATCGTCTTTACCCGCAAGCGACTCGACTGGAGCACTCAGATCCAGGTCGCTGTCCAACGACAGACTGTCCAGATCGTCCAACGAAGCATCAGCCCCCAAAGCATTCAAATCGCGTTCAAGATCGGACTCAAGATCATCCAGGCTCAGGTCGAAGGCATCGTCCAGCTCGCCTGCTTCAGCGGCCGGCTGCTCAGGCTCATCCAAGGTCAGATCATCCAGGCTGAAACTGTCAAAATCATCATCGGCCAAGCTGGCGACAGCCGCACCGGCCACCGCAGCGCCCGCGAAAGCCGCGATTGCCGGATACTTGCCTTTCAATTGCTCGACTTCGGCGCAAGCACCGCCTATCTCACGCAGCTCGCTTTCCTGGCGGGCGAAGCCTTCACGGTCGCCCAACTCGGCACAAACCTCCAGCAATTTGAGTCGCAAGTCACTGCGCTGCGGCTCATCGTTGATGGCGTTCTGCAACAATTCGGCGGCCTGATTGAAACGGCCGTAGGCGATATAGATGTCCGCCTCGCCCAGCGCATCACTGGTTTGCGCAATCACACGCTCTTCGCCTGGCTCAGCGCTGTCTGCACTGTCGAGGGGGGCATCGGCAAAACTGTCGGCCGGTAGCTCCATATCGCCATCGAAACTATTGTCACGGTTCTCGGCCGCCAGGGCCTGCTGCGATTCGGCTTCCTTCAAAGCATTGCGGCGCGACAGCATCATCAACCCGATCAACAGCACCAGCAAAGCGCCACCGCCGGCCAGCCCTAGCAGCATGGGATTGGCGAGCAAATCATCGAGCGTGTTGAGCTGTGGCGGCGCCTCAACAGGCTTGGCCGGAACTGGTGCAGCCGCTTTTACCACCGGAGCTGGCGCCGGCTCGGCGACGGGCGCCGCTGCAGGCTCAACGGCTACAGCAGGCTGAGCGACCGGCTGCTGGGGCTCAACTGCTGGAGCCGCGGGCTCTTCTGTCGCCGCAGGCGCCTCGCTGTAGTTAAGGCCGGGGGTTTCGGCTTCAGCAGGGGCAACCGGCGCAGTTACAGGTGCTGCCGGTACTGCCGCCAGGGCCGGGGCTTCCAGGACAGGAGCCTGCCCTTGCGCGGCGAGATCGGCCTGCAGCTTGGCCAGCTGGTCATCTTTCAGTTGAATCAGGCGCTGCAATTTTTCCAGCTGACCTTGCAGGTCACTCATGCGCCCTTTCAGCTCTTCGTTCTCGCGGCGAGTGGAATCCAGGCCTTCCTGGGTCACCGCCAACTTGTCGCTCAGTGCCTTGCTGTCGGCGGCACCGGCGTCACTGCCAGTGGCGGCCTTGCCGGTATCGGCAGAGAGCAGCTTCAGGCTGTCCTGAGTTTTGGCCTCGGCTGGAGCGGCGCCGGCGACACTGCGCCTGGTCGCATCCATCTGGCGTGCGCCGGCAGCAACGCCACGCCCCTCGCGCCAGGCCGCATTCTGTTCGGTAACCTGGGTCACGGCTTCGGTCTGGGCACGGCTTTTGATCTGCTGCTCTTCGGGCAGACGCAACACCTGGCCGCTCTTCAGGCGATTGATATTGCCACCGATAAAGGCATCAGGGTTCAGATCCTGAATGGCCAGCATGGTTTGCTGCACGCTGCCACCACCGCGCACGCGCTGGGCGATTTCCCACAGCGTGTCATTGGCGGTGGTCTTGTATTCATTGCCTTGCAGGGCACTTGCCGCGGCGGCAGGCGCACGCGTTGCCGGAGCACTGGCTTGCGGGGCGGAACGCTGAATGGGGGCGGCTAGCGGGCGTGGCGCCGGAGCAGCTACTGGCAGCTGTGGCGCAGCGGCGGCCGCGGTTTGCGGCGAGTAGAGAGGCGGATCGAGCAGCAGCGTGAACTCGCGCAACAGGCGGCCATTGGGCCACAACACCTCGACCAGAAAATTCAGGTAGGGCTCACGCACCGGTTTGCTGGAGGTCACGCGAATGACGCTCTTGCCATTCGGCTTGAGTACCGGGGTGAACTTGAGGTCGGTCAGAAAGTATTGGCGATCGACCCCAGCCCTGGTGAACTCTTCAGGGGACGCCAGGCTCGGCAGCAATTCAGTGGAGGCCAGGTCGCGCACCTCCAGCAATTCGATCTCAGCCACCAACGGCTGATTCAGCGCCGACTGCAGGGTCACTTCACCCAGTCCCAGCGCATGCGCCATACCGGAGGACAGCGCCGAAGCAGCTGCGATTGCCAGCACCAGTTTGCGAACCCGAACCATAGCGTTATCCCTTGTTTTATCTTTTTTTCTCGATATTCGAGAGGGTCTTGATAGCTGCTGCCTGCATCCACCCGACGGTGGCTCCCCATTCAGCAACCAACTCAGCCAGTATTGCTAAGCTCGAAAGGTTATTCAGATTTCTAGGTAAGTATCTTTTACAGATAGTGTTTTATCAATAACTCAGCCAATTGCACAGCGTTCAAGGCGGCGCCTTTCCTCACATTATCAGACGCAATCCACAAATTGAGTTCGGCAGGATCATCCTGTCCGCCACGCACGCGGCCTACACACACCACATCCTGACCGACCGCATCGCCCACCGCCGTCGGATAATCGCCCGGTTCAATGTATTCCAGGGCGGGGCATCCTTGCAAAGCCGTGCAAATCGCCGCGAGATCGACCACTGCATCGGCCTGCAGCGACACGCTGAGGCTGTCACCAAAAAACACCGGAGCCTGAATGAAGGTTGCCGATACCTTTAATTGCGGCGCACCGAACAATTCCTTCAGCTCACTGGCCAAACGCTTTTCCAGCACTCCATGGCCGTCGCTATCCGGCGCATCCACTTGCGCCAGCAGATTAAAGGCAACTTGCCGATCGAACAACTGCGGCTCGAATGAACGACCGTTAAGCAGCTCAGCGGTTTGCCGCGCCAACTCGGACACCCCTTCGCGCCCGCGACTGGAAACAGCCAAACACGCGGTGACCGCCACCCGCTGCACCTTGATCTGCTTGCGCAGAGCGGCCAATACCACTGCCACGGCAATCGCCGAGGGACTCGGGCTGGTCAATTGATAGGGTGCACCGAGCCTGCTCAAGACCTCGGGGTTTACTTCAGGCACCACGCGAGGCGCTTGCTCGGCCGGCAGAGCGGCGGCCAGATCGATCAGCGTACAACCGGCCGCATGCGCCTTGGGCGCATAGCGGCGGGTAACCGCCTCATTGGCGGCAAAGAACGCCAGGCCGACGCTGGAGAAATCGAAGGCTTCCAGGCTGCGCACCCGCAGATTCTTGCCCTTGAAAGACAGCGAGCGCCCGGCCGATTCGCCGCTGGCCAGCAGGTGCAGATTGGTCACGGGAAAATCGCGCTCTTCGAGCAGTTGCACGAGGGTTTCGCCCACACTGCCGGTGGCGCCGATCACGGCAATATCAAAGGTACGGGTCATGGACAGGCTTCTGACGAGATTAGCACCGCACTGTATAGCGCAGCCCCACAAATGCAAAGGAGCCAGCTGCACCGATGATCGCTCAACCTCTCGATCATCGGCACCACTCGCTCCCATTCATTGCCGCCGGGCCTGCTCAGGCAAAACTCACTGCGGGTGCGATCAACGCTCCAGCAGAATCCGCAGCATGCGGCGCAGCGGCTCGGCGGCGCCCCACAATAACTGATCGCCGACGGTGAAGGCGCCGAGGTATTGCGAGCCCATGTTCAGCTTGCGCAGACGCCCGACCGGTACGCTCAGGGTGCCGGTAACGGCGGTTGGGCCAAGCTCACGGATACTGGCTTCGCGCTGATTGGGCACCAACTTGACCCAAGGGTTGTGCTGGCTGATCAGGCCTTCGATGTCGGACAGCGGCACGTCCTTGTTCAGCTTGATGGTCAACGCCTGGCTGTGGCAGCGCATGGCGCCGATGCGCACGCAGAGGCCGTCGACCGGAATCGGGTTCTTGAAGCGGCCGAGAATCTTGTTGGTCTCCGCCTGGCCTTTCCACTCTTCGCGGCTCTGGCCGTTGGGCAGCTCCTTGTCGATATAGGGAATCAGGCTACCGGCCAGGGGCACGCCGAAGTTGTCCACCGGGAAGGACTCGCCGCGCATGGCTTCGGCCACCTTGCGGTCGATATCCAGGATGGCGCTGGCCGGATCGGCCAGTTCATCGGCGACCGAGGCGTTGATCGCACCCATCTGCTTGATCAGCTCGCGCATGTTCTGCGCGCCGGCACCGCTCGCCGCCTGGTAGGTCATGGCGCTCATCCACTCGACCAGACCGGCTTCGTAGAGACCGCCCAAGGCCATCAGCATCAGGCTGACGGTGCAGTTGCCGCCGATGTAGTTCTTGGTTCCGGCATCCAGCTGCTGATCGATCACCTTGCGGTTGACCGGATCGAGCACGATCACCGCGTCGTCGGCCATGCGCAGCGAGGATGCGGCATCGATCCAGTAACCCCGCCAACCGGCTTCGCGCAGCTTGGGGAAGACTTCGCTGGTGTAGTCGCCACCCTGACAGGTGAGGATCACGTCCAGGTTCTTCAGCTCGTCGATGCTGTAGGCATCCTTCAGCGGGGCGATGTCCTTGCCGATGGCCGGCCCCTGACCGCCAACATTGGAGGTGGTGAAGAACACCGGCTCGATCAAGTCGAAATCCTGCTCTTCCAGCATGCGCTGCATCAGCACGGAACCGACCATGCCACGCCAACCGATCAGACCTACACGTTTCATAACCACTACACCTATATGAACAGACCGCCGGAAACGCTCCGGAGAACCTGGAAGATTACAGACTACGCAACGCCTCGACTACCGCATCGCCCATGGCCGCAGTGCCGACCTTGGTCGTACCGACGGAATGGATGTCGCCGGTGCGCAGGCCTTGATCGAGCACCTTGCTGACCGCCTGCTCGATGGCATCTGCGGCCTGGCCCTGGTTGAAGCTGTAGCGCAACATCATCGACACCGAGAGAATGGTCGCCAGCGGATTGGCGATGCCCTGCCCGGCAATGTCCGGCGCCGAACCATGGCACGGCTCGTACATGCCCTTGTTGTTGGCATCCAGCGAAGCAGACGGCAGCATGCCGATAGAACCGGTGAGCATGGAAGCCTCATCCGACAGAATGTCGCCGAACATGTTGTCGGTGACCATCACGTCGAACTGCTTGGGCGCGCGCACCAGCTGCATCGCCGCGTTATCGACGTACATATGGCTGAGCTGGACGTCCGGGTAATCCTTGGCCACTTCCTCGACCACGGCGCGCCACAACTGGCTGGAGGCCAGTACGTTGGCCTTGTCCACCGAGCACAGCTTGCTGCCGCGCACCCGCGCCATGTCGAAGCCGACTTGGGCGATGCGGCGGATCTCGCTCTCGCTGTACGGCAGGGTGTCGAACGCCGTGCGCTCGCCGTTTTCCAGCACGCGGGATTCGCGCGGGCTGCCGAAGTAGATGCCGCCGGTCAGTTCACGCACGATCAGGATGTTCAGGCCGGCAACCACTTCGGGCTTGAGCGACGAGGCATCGGCCAGCTGCGGATAGAGGATGGCCGGGCGCAGGTTGGCGAACAGACCCAGTTGCGAGCGGATCTTCAGCAACCCGCGTTCCGGGCGCAGGGCCGGATCGATGGCATCCCACTGGGGGCCACCCACCGCGCCGAGCAGGATCGCATCGGCGGCGCGGGCGCGCGCCAGGGTCTCGTCGGCCAACGGCACGCCGTATTGCTCATAGGCGGCGCCGCCCAGCTGGTCGAACGACAGTTCGAGCCCCAGGTCGAACTTGTCGTTGGCCAGCCGCAGCACCTTGACCGCCTCGGCCATGATTTCCGGGCCGATACCGTCGCCGGGCAGAATCAGAATCTGTTTGCTCATCTTGTCCTCAATACGCCGTAGGGTGCGCCGTGCGCACCCTCAACTCGGTTAACGGGTGCGCGCGGCGCACCGCTAATTATTTAATTGCGCCGAACAACCAGGGGCTGCGCTGCTGGCAGTCGACTTCGAAGGCCTTGATCGCCTCGGCATCCTGCAGGGTCAGGCCGATGTCGTCCAGGCCGTTGAACAGGCAATGCTTGCGGAAGGCATCCACCTCGAAAGCGTATTGCTTGCCATCCGGGCGGGTCACGGTCTGCGCCGCCAGGTCGACGGTCAGCTGGTAGCCTTCGCTGGCTTCGCTCTGCTGGAACAGCTCATCGACCTCCTGCTCGTCGAGGACGATCGGCAGCAGGCCGTTCTTGAAGCTGTTGTTGTAGAAGATATCGGCAAAGCTCGGCGCGATGATCGCGCGGAAACCGTACTCTTCCAGGGCCCAGGGCGCGTGTTCGCGACTCGAGCCGCAACCGAAGTTCTCCCGTGCCAGCAGCACGCTGGCGCCCTGGTAACGCGGAAAATTCAACACGAAATCGGGGTTCAGCGGACGCTTGGAGCTGTCCTGGTTGGGCTGACCGACATCCAGGTAGCGCCACTCGTCGAACAGGTTGGGGCCGAAGCCGCTGCGCTTGATCGACTTCAAGAACTGCTTGGGAATGATCTGATCGGTGTCGACGTTGGCGCGATCCAAGGGGGCGACCAGGCCGGTATGTTGGGTAAAGGCTCTCATCTTCGCTCTCCTTAAGGCCGGATCAATTCGCGCACATCGATAAAGTGGCCGGTCACCGCCGCCGCGGCCGCCATGGCTGGGCTGACCAGATGGGTACGCCCACCGGCGCCCTGACGGCCTTCGAAGTTGCGGTTGGAGGTCGAGGCGCAATGCTCGCCACTGCCGAGCTTGTCCGGGTTCATCGCCAGGCACATGGAGCAACCCGGCTCACGCCATTCGAAACCCGCTTCGATAAAGATCCTGTCCAACCCCTCTTGTTCGGCCTGGGCTTTGACCAGGCCGGAACCCGGCACCACCATGGCCTGCTTGACGGTCGCGGCGACCTTGCGGCCCTTGGCCACGGCGGCGGCGGCGCGCAGGTCTTCGATGCGCGAGTTGGTGCAGGAGCCGATAAACACCCGATCCAACTGGATATCGGTGATCGCCTGGTTGGCATTCAGGCCCATGTACTTAAGGGCACGGGTGATCGAGTCCTTCTTCACCGGATCGGCCTCGACCGCCGGATCCGGCACGTACTGGTCAACCGCCAGCACCATTTCCGGCGAAGTGCCCCAACTGACTTGCGGCTTGATCTCTTCGGCACGCAACTCGACGACTTTATCGAACTGCGCATCGGCATCGGAGACCAGCTCCTGCCACTGGGCGACCGCCTTGCCCCAGTCGGCGCCCTTGGGCGCGAACGGGCGGCCCTCGACGTAGGCGATGGTCTTCTCGTCCACCGCCACCAGGCCGACCCGCGCGCCCGCCTCGATCGACATGTTGCAGATGGTCATGCGCCCTTCCAGGGACAGCTCGCGGATCGCGCTGCCGGCGAACTCCAGGGCATGGCCGTTGCCGCCGGCGGTGCCGATCTTGCCGATCACCGCCAGCACTATGTCCTTGGCGGTGACGCCGAACGGCAGGGTGCCGTCGACGCGCACCTGCATGTTTTTCATCTTCTTCGCCACCAGGCACTGGGTGGCCAGCACATGCTCGACCTCGGAGGTGCCGATGCCATGGGCCAAAGCACCGAAGGCGCCGTGGGTCGAGGTGTGCGAATCGCCGCAGACCACGGTCATGCCCGGCAAGGTCGCGCCCTGCTCCGGACCGATCACATGGACGATGCCCTGGCGCAGGTCGTTCATCTTGAATTCGAGGATGCCGAAGTCGTCGCAGTTCTCGTCGAGGGTCTGCACCTGAATGCGCGAGACTTCATCGGCGATGGACTCCAGACCGCCCTGGCGCTCGGCCTTGGTGGTCGGCACATTGTGATCCGGGGTGGCGATGTTGGCATCGATACGCCACGGCTTGCGTCCAGCCAGACGCAGCCCTTCGAAAGCCTGCGGCGAGGTCACTTCGTGGAGGATATGGCGGTCGATGTAGATCAGCGACGAACCATCGTCGCGGCGCTTCACCTCATGCATTTCCCAGAGCTTGTCGTAGAGCGTTTTGCCGGCCATCAGCGGTTCCCTCATCAGCGTGTTTCTATCCAAGGACGAATAGCCCTGTATTTATAGGGTGATCCTATGGGCTTGGGTTCAATTACTCAAATTCATATTTTTTATTCAAAGGATTCCTGATAGGAATAGTCATACGCTGTAAGCCTCAAGCTGCACGCCAGGGCTCGCGGCTTTCCCCTTGCAGCCTATGGCTTAGCGCTTGGAGCTATTTCGTTATGGATCTCGCCCCCCTCAATGCCTTTATCGCCATCGCCGAGCTGGGCAGCTTCTCCGAGGCCGCCGAACGCCTGCACCTGACCCAGCCGGCGGTGAGCAAACGCATCGCCAGCCTGGAACAGCAATTGAATGTGCGCCTGTTCGACCGCCTGGGTCGCGAGGTGAGCCTGACCGAGGCCGGCCGCGCGCTATTGCCGCGCGCCTACCAGATTCTCAATGTGCTGGACGACACCCGCCGCGCCCTGAACAACCTCAACGGCGAGGTCGGCGGCCGGCTGACGTTGGCCACCAGCCACCACATCGGCCTGCACCGTTTGCCGCCGCTGCTGCGCGCCTTCACCCGAATGCACCCGCAGGTGGCACTGGACATCCAGTTTCTCGACTCCGAAGTGGCCTATGAGGAAGTCCTGCATGGCCGCGCCGAGCTGGCGGTGATCACCCTGGCTCCGGAGACCCGCGAACCGGTGCATGCGGTCGCGGTATGGGACGACCCGCTGGATTTCGTCGCCGCCCCCGAACACCCGCTGGCCCGCAGCGGCGTAATCAGCCTGGCCGACGTGGCCCGCCATCCGGCGGTATTTCCCGGCGGCAACACCTTCACCCACCACATAGTGCGGCGCCTGTTCGAAGCCCAGGCGCTGACGCCGAATATCGCCATGAGCACCAACTACCTGGAAACCATCAAGATGATGGTGTCCATCGGTCTGGCCTGGAGCGTATTGCCGCGCACCATGCTCGACGAACAGGTCGCGCGCCTGCCGTTGCCCGGCATCCAGCTGTCGCGGCAGCTCGGTTATATCTCGCACACCGAGCGCACCCTGTCGAATGCCGCACAGGCCTTTATGCTACTGCTCGACGCCCAGCGCGACAGCCTTGCACAGGCGCCCAGGCAAAGGCTAACGTGAGCCGCATAACGCTAACGAAGGCGCCTGCATGATCCAGCCACCGCGATACTCCAAGGGTCGTCACGTTTCTCTGCGCACAGAAAGGATCGGTCGTGGCCAAATCTTCTGATCGCCTGCCACCGCTGCCACATATTCCGGCCCTGGATCCCGCTGCATTCGAGAGCAGCTGGGACGATGCCCCATGCCTGCTGGCGGCGCTGAACGGCGCGCAACTAGGCGCCTGGTTCTGGGACGTGGAAAGTGGCCAGGTCAGTTGGTCGCGTGGCGCACAAGCGCTGTTTGGCCTGGATCCGCATCGTCCGTTACCCAGCCAAGTCGACTACATCGGCCTGATTCCCGAAGAAGACCGCCCAGAGGTGCTGCAAGTGTTTCGGGCGATCCTCGACGGCTCGCCGCGTCATCGCGCCCTACGCCACCGGATTCGCTGGCCGGACGGCAGCCTGCACTGGCTGGAAATTAGCGGCAGCCTGCACGTCGGCAACGACGGTCGTCAGCAGATGTTCGGCGTCATCCGCGACATCAGTGCCCAACAGGAACATGCCCAGGCGCTGATCAATTCCGAACAGCGCTTCGCCACTCTGTTTCATCTGAGCCCCGACGTAGTGCTGCTGGTGCGTTTCGTCGACAGTGTCATCACCGAAGCCAACCAGCACTTCGAAAGCACCTTCGGCTGGTCGAGCAGCGAAATCATCGGTCGCTCGACCCTCGACCTGAAACTCTGGGTGGACATCGAGCAGCGCGATTTTCTGCGCCATAACGCCGCGACCAGTCCCGAGCCTATCGTCCAGGAAGTGCAGATGCGCGCCCGTGACGGACGCATTCTCGACGGACTGATGTCCAGCCAGTACATCGAGCTGGACGGGCAAGCCTTTTTGCTCTGCACCTTCCTCGACACCAGCGAACGCAAGCATGCCGAGGCGGCGCTGCGAGCCAGCGAAGATAAATTCGCCAAGGCCTTCCGCCACAGCCCCGACGCGATGGTGATCACCGAAAAAGCCAGTGGGTATTTTATCGAGGTGAACACCAGCTTCGCGCGCCAGTTCGGCTGGAGCAATGACGAAGTGCTGGGGCACACCTCGCTCGAACTGGGCATCTGGAGCTCCGACGACCGCCAGCGCCTGCTCGACGCCCTGCAGCCCGACGGTCGGCTGCCTCCGCTGGAGTCCCAGTTAACCCGCCGCGACGGGCACATCATCTACAACCTGATACACGGCGGCGAAATCGAACTGGACGGCCGCCCCTGCCTGGTCTTGACCGTACGCGACATCACCCAGCAACGGCTCCAGGAGCAGGCCCTGCACGACAGCCAGGAACGCCTGACCCTGGCCCTGGATTCGGCCAGTCTCGGCACCTGGGATTGGCATATTCCCAGCGACATGCTGTACGGCTCGGAACGCGCCTCGGCGCTCCACGGGCTAGCGCCCGAACCCTATCACGGCGATTTCCGGCTGTTCTTCGCGCAGGTGCCAAGAGACGACCGGGCGCATATTCGTCAGGCCTACCGGGAATTGCTCAGTGGCCGCCGCAACGAATTTCAGATCACCTACCGGGCGCGCTTTCGCAACGGCGAAACCCACTACCTGGAAAGCACCGCCAAACTCTATCGCAGCGAGCAGGGCGAACCGCTGCGCATGGCCGGTACCCTGATGGACATCAGCGCGCGCCAGCATGCCGAAGCCGCGCTCAAGGCCAGCGAGGAGAAATTCGCCAAAGCCTTCCATTCCAGCCCCGATGCCATCACCATCACCGAGCGCGACAGCGCCCGCTACATCGAGGTCAACGAAGGCTTCACCCGCCTCACCGGCTACCGCGCCGAGGAGGTCATCGGTCGCAGCGCCCTGGAAATGAATATCTGGGCCGACCCCGGACAGCGCCAGGAGATGCTCGAAATCCTCCAGCGCGACGGCCGCATACTGCACCGGGAAATGCTGGGGCGCCACCGCGACGGCAGCACCAGGCTGGTCGAGGTCTCGGTCGAACTCATCGAACTCGATGGCCGCCAATGCCTGCTGCTCACCGCCCGCGACGTCGGCAAGCTGAAAGAGGCCGAGGCGCGCATCCAGCACCTGGCTTATCACGACTCGCTGACCAACCTGCCCAACCGCGCCCTGCTGATGGATCGCCTGACCCAGCAGATCGCCCTGCTCAAGCGCCACGACCTGCGCGGCGCCCTGCTGTTTCTCGACCTCGACCACTTCAAGCACATCAACGACTCGCTCGGCCACCCGGTCGGCGACGCGGTGCTCAAGCTGGTCACCGCCCGCCTGGAAGCCAGCGTGCGCCAGGAAGACACGGTCGCCCGCCTCGGCGGCGACGAATTCGTCGTGCTGCTCTCCGGTCTCGAAGGCAAGCGCTCGGAAGTCATCCGCCAGGCCCGCAAGGTCGCTGAATATCTGCGCCACCTGCTGGCCGAACCCATGATGCTGGATGGCCACCGCCTGCAAATCACCCCGAGCATCGGCATCGCCCTGATTCCCGACCATGGCAACACCCCGACCGACCTGCTCAAACGCGCCGATATCGCCTTGTACCGGGCCAAGGATTCGGGGCGCAACACCATCAAGCTGTTTCGCAGCACCATGCAGCAAGCCGCCAGCGAGCGTTTACGCCTGGAAAACGATCTGCGCCTGGCCCTGGCGCGCGGCGAGTTCGAGCTGTACTTTCAGGCCCAGGCGGATGCCCGCTCCGGCCAGATCATCGGCGCCGAAGTCCTGTTGCGCTGGCTCCATCCAACCCTGGGCGCACAGTCGCCGGCACTGTTCATCCACGTCCTGGAAGAGAGCGGATTGATCCTCGAAGTCGGCGGCTGGGTGCTCGCCGAAGCCTGCCATGCCTGCGCGCAACTGCTCGAAGAAGGCTTGATCGATGCGCAGAGTTTCAGCCTGTGCGTCAACATCAGCCCGCGCCAATTCCGCCACAACGACTTTGTCGAGCGCGTGGAAAGCAGCCTGCGCAACAGCACCCTGCCCAACCCCATGCTCAAGCTGGAAATCACCGAAGGCATCGTCATCCAGAACATCGAGGACACCATCGCCAAGATGAATCGCCTGAAGAAGCTCGGAGTCAGCTTCGCCATGGACGATTTCGGCACGGGCTATTCCTCGCTGACCTACCTCAAACGCCTGCCGGTGAACCTGCTGAAGATCGACCAATCCTTCGTCCGCGACGCCCCCCAGGATGGCAACGATGCGGAAATCATCCGCGCCATCGTCGCCATGGCGCGCAGCCTGGGCCTGGCGATCATCGCCGAAGGGGTCGAGCAGCAAGAACAGCTGGATTTTCTCCAGCAACAAGGCTGCCACCTGTACCAGGGCTACCTGTTCAGCAAGCCGCTGCCATTGCCCGAGTTCCGCGCGCTGCTGGCACACACCCGCCAGCGTCCGGCGACGTCCTGAAGGGCCGCGCCGCAATACACCCGCGCCACGCCGCCAACCGCGCCCAGAGCGTTCCGGAGACCCGCCCCATGCGTAAAGTCATGCTGATCACCGGTGCCAGTCGCGGCATCGGCGCCGCCACCGCCCGGCTGGCAGCGGCCCAGGGCTATGCCCTATGCCTCAATTACCGCCAGCACAGGCAAACCGCCGAGGCCCTGGCCAAACAGATCGTCGACGCCGGCGGCCAGGCCATCGCCGTGCAGGCCGACGTCGCCGATGAGGCCCAGGTGCTGCGGCTGTTCGCCAGCCTCGAGCAACACTTCGGCCGCCTCGACGTGCTGGTCAACAACGCCGGCATCCTGGAGCAACAAATGCCTCTGGAACAGATGGATCTCGGCCGCTGGCAGCGGGTCTTCGGCGTCAACGTATTCGGCAGCTTTCTCTGCGCCCGCGAGGCGATCAAGCGCATGTCGACCCGCCATGGCGGCCGTGGCGGCGCCATCGTCAACCTGTCGTCGGTGGCCGCCCGCCTCGGCGCGCCCGGCGAATACATCGACTATGCCGCCGCCAAAGGCGCCATCGACAGCCTGACCCTGGGCCTGGCCAAGGAAGTCGCGGCAGAAGGCATCCGGGTGAATGCCGTGCGCCCCGGGGTGATCGACACCGAGATCCACGCCAGCGGCGGCGAACCGGCGCGGGTCGCCCGGGTCAGCCGGAGCGTGCCCATGGGCCGTGGTGGCCTGGCCGAGGAAGTCGCCCAGGCGATTCTCTGGCTGGCCAGCGAGCAGGCCTCCTACACCAGCGGCGCGTTGCTGGATGTCAGCGGCGGACGCTGAAGATGCCCCTGGCGCCGACGAGAACGCCTTGCGCTCAGCCGATGGCCAGTTGTTCCTGGCGCTCGCTCGGCGGGAAATCGACGCCGAGCAAGGCATCGATCCGACGGCAATCGTTTTCCCGGCGCAGCAGATTGAACAATGCGAACGCCTCGGGGTAGCTGCGGGTGAGCATCGCCAGCCATTGCTTCAAGCGCCCCGGCGCATAACGCGGGGACATCTTGCGCCGCGCCTGCCGCCAGAACTCGGCGAGCAAGGGTTGCAGCCCGGCCCAGTCCATCTCGACCACGGCCTGCCCGGCCCGCGCCGCGGCGATCTGCCGGGCCAGATCCGGCCGCGCCACCAGGCCGCGGCCGAGCATGATGTCCTCGACGCCGCTGATTTCGCGGCAGCGCCGCCAGTCATCCAGCGTCCATATCTCGCCATTGGCGAACACCGGCACCTTGACCGCCTCCTGCACCCGCGCCACCCACTCCCAATGCGCCGGCGGCTTGTAGCCCTCGACCTTGGTTCGCGCGTGCACCACCAGCTGCGCCGCACCGCCTTCGGCCAGGGCCTCGGCGCATTCCAGGGCGTAGTCTTTATGCTCGAAACCCAGGCGCATCTTGGCGGTTACCGCAATCGCGGCCGGCACCGTGCGGCGCACCTCGCGGACGATGGCATGGAGCAGTTCCGGCTCTTTCAACAGCACCGCGCCGCCGCGGGACTTGTTCACGGTTTTCGCCGGACAGCCGAAGTTGAGGTCGATCACCGGTGCACCGAGGCCACAGGCAAAGGCGGCGTTATCCGCCAAACACTGCGGGTCGGAGCCGAGAAACTGCACGCGCAATGGCGTGCCGGCGGCCGTTTGCGCAGCAGCGAACAACTCCGGCGCCAACTTGCGGTAGGTCGAGGCAGGCTGCACCCGCTCGGTGACACGGATAAACTCGGTCACGCACCAGTCGATGCCGCCGACCCGGGTCAGCACATCGCGGAGGATCTCATCGACCAATCCTTCCATCGGCGCAAGGGCGATCTGCATAGCAATATTCTCGGAAAAACGCCGCGTAGTGTACGCGGCCAATTGCCCCGGATGAAATGTCCGCCAGGGCACGCGCCCCCACGAGCGCAATGAAAACGCCGGTCAAAGCTCTAGCGGGAAGGGCAACTGCAGAGCACGGCCGTAGCCTTCGACGAACTCGGCCGGCATGCGCCTGGGCTTGCCGCTGGACAATTCGATGCAGACGAACGTGGTCTTGGCCCGTAACAGGGTGGTGCCATCCGCCGGGCGGATCAGCTGAAAGCACCGATCCATCTTCAGACGCCGATCCGAATCGACGATCCAGGTGGCCATCTGCAACTCCTGGTCTTCATAAGCGCTGGCCAGGTAGTCGATCTCGTGGCGCAGCACTGCCATGGCCCGGTCGAGTCGGCGGTACTCGGCCAGGTCGAGGCCCAGGTATTGCGAGTGACGCCAGGCGCAGCGCTCCAGCCAGCTGACGTAGACCGCGTTATTGGCATGGCCGAGGCCGTCGATGTCGTCGGCAACCACACGGAGGTCGATCACGAATGGATTAGCCAGATCCCAGTTCATCGCGACTGCTCCGGATTGCCGCTCAACGCGCCCGCAGGCGTGGCCGAAGCGCTGCGCCAGCCCCGGACACCCGCAACCTCAAGACGCACCGGTACTGGATCGCTCTTCACCGCCGGGTTCATGGCTTCGCTCCTGAATCTTGAAATGATGGACTGCCGTGCTTGGCCGACGCCCCATTCTAGACGCTAAAGGCGCGACAACTCCATGCCGCCCCCCTGACGGGTCGCCAGCAGCACGGCATGGATCGGCCGCCGAGCATCAGCACCGACCTAAAAGATTTTGGTTAATAGCCCGAAGCCACTAGGCTATCGTCCGGCACTGCCCCATCTCGACCTTCACTTATCCGAGAACCTTGCACTTGCTTGCAGCCTTACGCGTGTTGCTGTTGTTGCTATTACCCAGCCTGAGCCAGGCGAGTGTTCTGTCGCTGCCCGCCACCGGGCAAGCCGTGCTGCCCGGGCCATTCATGCAGGTTTGGCAAGACCCGCAGCAACGGGCCACGCTGGACGATGTGCGCAGCCTGCCTGACTCGGCCTGGCAGCCGGTGGGGCGCCGCGATGCCAGCTTTGGCTATACCGGCAGTGCCTACTGGCTGCGCCTGCAACTGCATAACCCCGCAGCCCGCCCCATGGATTGGCTGCTGCTGATCGGCAATCCGCTACTGGATTACCTCGACGCCTACGGCCTGGAGGGCGAGCGGGTCTATCGCTCCGGCGACCAGCGCCCATTCGCGGCACGCTGGCTCGAGCACCGGCAACTGCTGCTACCGCTAAGCCTGGCCGCCGGGGAAAGCCGCGAGCTGATCCTGCGCATGCAGACCGAAGGTTCGGCCAACCTCAGCGCCAGCCTGATGACCCGCGAAGCCTTCAACCGCCACGAACAACGCATGCTGCTTCTGCAAGGCCTGTTCTTCGGCGCGCTGGCGGCGATGTGCATCTACAACTTGTCGATCTTCATCATCACCCGCGACCGCAACTACCTCTGGTACAGCCTGTTCGTCGCCAGTTTCGGCGGCTACCAGTTCATCCAGCTCGGCTTCGCCCTGCAATGGTTGTGGCCGCATTCGCTTGCTTGGCACCAGCTAAGCTTCCCGCTCAGCTCAACCGTAGCCATCCTCTTCGGCATCCTGTTCACCCATGGCGTGCTCGACCTCAGGCACGCATCGCAGCGCTACACCCAGGTCGTCCGCATCCTGCTGAGCTGCACCGCCCTGGCCATCGGCCTGTCCCTGTTCGCCCCCTACCGGGTGGCGCTGCTCGCCAGCTTTGCCCTGGTCATCGCCTGCGCCGTGCTCGCCTGCCTGTTCACCCTGCTGCGCTGGCGCGAGGGCTATAAACCCGCCCGGCTATTCGCCATCGGCTGGTTCGTGCTGATCGCCGCCAGCCTGTTCAGCATCCTCAGCGGCACTGGCTTGATCGCCCACTCGCGGCTGGCCCTGCACGCGCAACAGATCGGCGGACTGATCGAGCTGGCGGTCTTCTCCATCGCCCTGGCAGCACGCATCCGCCAGGCGCAGCACGCCCAAGGCCTGGCCCAGATGCAACTGCTCGCCCAGGAGCAACAACTGAGCCTGGAGCAGACCAAAAACCTGAACCTGCAACGACAACTCAACGAAGGCCTGGAGACCCGGGTTCAGCAACGCACAGCGGCGCTGGAACAGGCCCTGGCGGCGCTGTCCGGCGCCCACCAGCAATTGTCCGAGCTGAGTCGCCGGGACAGCCTTACCGGCCTGTTCAACCGCCAGACCCTCAACGAAGAATTGCGCCGCAGCCTGGCCCAAGCCGTGCGCAGCCAGCGTCCCATGGCCATCCTGATGATGGATCTTGACCATTTCAAACAGGTCAACGACCGCTACGGCCATCTGGCCGGCGATGCCTGCCTGCACCACGCCGCCCAACGCCTGCAACAGCGCTTGCGCGCGGGCGATCTGCTCGCCCGCTTCGGCGGCGAAGAGTTCGTCGCCGTGCTGGGCGATACCGATCTGGCCGGCGCCCATGGCCTGGCGGAACAATTGCGCGATGATCTGGCCCGTCACCCCTGCAGCTATCAAGACCAGAGCATCGAACTGACCATCAGCATCGGCGTGTGCGCCGAGATCCCCGACAGTGCGGACAGCAAACAGCTACTCAATCGCGCCGACCAGGCGCTTTATCGGGCCAAGGCCGGCGGCCGTAACCGCGTGGAAAACTATGAGGCCAGCTCGCTTAACGAAGCCTGACGCAGCCCACCCAATAACTGCATAACCGCCTGCACCAAACGCGGATCGGCCAACACCCGCTGGTGCCCGCCCTGCTCCAGGCGCAGCAAGCGGCTGTCGAACCAGGCCTCATGAATCGCCTGCGCCTCGCTGAACGGCACCATGGGATCATCGGCGGCATGCACGATCAAACCGGGGAAGTCGAGGCGATAGCGCGCCACATCGAGATGCCCGGCCGGCATGCCGGCTTTTTCTTCGACCAGACGGACAAAATGCGCCCGTGCCTGGGCGGGCAAGCCCATATAGCGGGCAAAACGCCGCAGCATGGTAAGAATCCGGCTCGGCGCCGCGATGCTGACCACGGACTCGGCACGCAGCCCCATCTGCGTCGCCAGCAAGGCGCTGGCACCGCCCATCGAGTGGCCGATCACCGCGTGCAGCGGCGGCAGCTCACTGGCGGCCTCGAGCAGGGCGCGGGCGAACAGCACCACATTCGCCTCCTGCCCTGGCGAGCGCCCGTGTGCCGGGGCATCCAGGGCGACCACGCCGTAACCGGCCAGCACCAGAGCCTTGATCAACTCGGCGAACTGGGTCGGCCGACCCTCCCAGCCGTGCATCAACAGCACCGTCGGCCCGCTACCCCAGCGCAATGCCGACAGGCCGAAACGCAGGGTAATGCGCTCGGCCTGGGCCAGCATCGGCAACTCCCAATTGCGTGGCGGCAGCTCGCGCGGCGTCATGAACTCGCGGCGCATCTTGCTCGCCACTGCATAGGGCGCCACCCAACCGAAGGTGGCGTTGAATCCACGAACCCAGCTCAAGTTGCTCATTGCCCTTCTCCTCAAACGACAGGCTCACATCAAACGATTGCCTCAAACGATTGCCGACTTGGCGGCACGCAAAACGCGGTCAGACAACTCGCCGGGGCCCAGCGCCCGCGCCAACGCCAGCCCCCCTACCATCAGGGCAATATCGGCAAGCACGCTGGGCGCCTCCTCGGCGCTTGCCGACAACTGCGCCACCATCAATTCCAGGTGCTCGGCCAAGGCCGTGCGAAAGCCATCGGGCAAACGTGTCAACTCGCCCAGCGAACTGGGCAGCGGGCAAGCTTGCTCGCTGGCATCGCGGTGCTTGCGCGACAGATAGAACGCCGCCAGCAACGCCCGGCGCTCGTCGGCCGGCAGATCGTTGTCCATCTGCTTGATTAGCTCGCGACGCTGGCCGAGCAACTGCCTGAACGCCTCCAGCATCAGCGCATCCTTGCTCTCGAAATGCGCGTAGAAGCCGCCCACGGTCAGCCCGGCGGCCCCCATCACCTCGCCGACACTCGGCTCGGCGGGACCGCGCCGAACCAGCGCGGCACTTGCCGCAGCCAGGATGCGTTCGCGGGTCTGGGCTTTCTTGTCGTTCATGCTCGCCTCCAAAAATATTACGATTGAAATATTATGCATGTAATAAATTTAAGCAAGGCGAAGACCTTACCGCTGGTCGGCTGCTCTATCGGAAAGGAAAGTCAAAGCAGAAAAACAAAAGGGCCATTCCGTGAAGAATGACCCTTTAAAATCCCGCAGGGCGGGCAAAAATGGCGTCCCCTAGGGGACTCGAACCCCTGTTACCGCCGTGAAAGGGCGGTGTCCTAGGCCACTAGACGAAGGGGACGAAACCTTCGAAAAACAAGGCCAGCGTGAGGAGCCTGTCGGACTTAACGCTGTTCTACTGCGGAAAAGCCGGATTGGTCATTTTTGCCGTTCTTTCTCGTTAAATAGCTAGCTATTCGCCTCGAAAGACCAACAAAACTGACTCAAACCGAGCTTTCCCTCGCTACGAACGGTCAAGTCAGACAGGCTCCCAAGCTGGCCTGTCGTGGAATTGGTGGAGCTAGACGGGATCGAACCGTCGACCTCTTGCATGCCATGCAAGCGCTCTCCCAGCTGAGCTATAGCCCCGGATTTAATGTCTCTCGACGCACAATGCCGAAGCATTGCGGCTGGAAATAATGGCGTCCCCTAGGGGACTCGAACCCCTGTTACCGCCGTGAAAGGGCGGTGTCCTAGGCCACTAGACGAAGGGGACGCAGATACCCTTCAAAACTCAGCCAACTCGAGAGCTGACTGTGGCAAGCCTTGCGGCTTTGAGATTGGTGGAGCTAGACGGGATCGAACCGTCGACCTCTTGCATGCCATGCAAGCGCTCTCCCAGCTGAGCTATAGCCCCATCTCAAGGACGGGGCGCATGTTAAGGGCGCCCCTGGGTACTGTCAACAAAATTTTAACCACTTCCCTGTTTTTTTCTGCTGGCATAACAATCACTTACCCTTGCCCACCGATAACGACCCGATCAAGCGATGGCTGCCAGCAGTTTTTCCCACTCTTTGTTTTCCTTCTTCGACACGCCGCCGAGCAACTCAACGGCCTGGCGCAGACGGAAGCGGGTGAGATCCGGGCCGATAATTTCCATGGCATCGAGTACCGACACCGAACTGGCCTGACCGGTGATAGCCGCGAACATCAGCGGCATGGCGTCACGCAGCTTCAGTTGCAGATGCTCGGCCACCGCCTGGATGCAGCCGGTGATGCGATCTTTTTCCCACTGGCGCAGCGCTTCCAGCTTCCACAGGATCAACTGCATGAGCTGACGCACCTGATCCGGTGCGAGCTTCTTGTGCGCGAACAGTTTGGCGTCGGGGTTAACCCCACCGGCGAAGAAGAAACCGGCCAAAGGAGCGATCTGACTGAAGGTTTCCACCCTGCCCTGCACATGCGGCGCGATCCGCATCAGGTAATCGGAGTTGAACGCCCATTTCTGCGCACCGGCGGCGAACTCCTCGACACTCAGCTCGCGCATCCACTGGCCATTGAGCCAGGACAGTTTCTCCAGGTCGAAGATCGGCCCACCGAGTGACACGCGCTGGATATCGAAATGCTCGACCATCTCGTCGAGGCTGAACTTCTCGCGCTCGTCCGGCATCGACCAACCCATGCGCCCGAGGTAGTTGAGCATGGCCTGGGGCAGGTAACCCATGCGCTCGTAGAAGGTGATCGAGGTCGGGTTCTTGCGCTTGGACAGCTTGCTCTTGTCCGGATTGCGCAGCAGCGGCATGTAGCACAACTGCGGCTTGTCCCAGCCGAAGTATTCATACAGCAGGATCAGCTTGGGCGCCGACGGCAACCACTCCTCGCCGCGCAGCACATGGGTGATGCCCATCAGGTGGTCGTCGACCACGTTGGCCAGGAAATAGGTCGGCAGGCCATCGGTCTTCATCAGCACCTGCATGTCCATGCGATCCCAGGGGATCTCGACCTCGCCGCGGAGCATGTCCGGCACCACGCAGACGCCTTCGCTCGGCACCTTCATGCGCACCACGTTGGGCTCGCCGGCCGCCAGGCGCTGCTGCACCTCAGCGTCAGCCAGGCTCATGCAGTGACCGTCGTAGCGCGGCGTCTGCTTGGCCTCCATCTGCTCGGCGCGGACTTTGTCCAGGCGTTCGGCGCTGCAGAAACAGTGGAAGGCATGGCCCTTGCCCACCAGCTCGGCGCTGTACTTCTGGTAGATATGCCCGCGCTCGCTCTGCCGATACGGGCCATGCGGGCCGCCGACATCCGGGCCTTCGCTCCATTCGATGCCGAGCCAGCGCAAGGCGTCGTAGATTTGCTGTTCCGACTCGCGGGTCGAACGCAACTGATCGGTATCCTCGATACGCAAAATGAATTCGCCACCGTGCTGACGGGCAAAGCACAGGTTGAACAAGGCGATATAGGCGGTGCCTACGTGCGGATCGCCAGTCGGCGACGGCGCGATACGGGTACGGACGGTGGTCATTGAGATTCTCGAAGAAGTGCAGTGAAAGCCGGTTAAGGCGGCGATGTTAACAGGCCTGCCGCCACCGGCTCCAGCGAAGGCGCCCGCTGCATCGGCAGGCAGCCCATCAGAAAATCGAGGAAGGTTTTCACCTTCATCGCCTGAAAGCGCCGGGACGGATAGACCGCATATAACTCGCCGACCGGCAGGCGTGCCCCAGGCAATAGCTGCACCAGGCGCCCATTGCGCAGCGCCTCCTCGCAGATCATGCGCGGCAGCGCGGCGATGCCGGCGCCGGCCAAGGCGACTTCGCGGGCGAAGGTGATGTTGTTGCACGACAGCACGCGCCGGCAGGCAATGTTCTCGCCCAGCAGCGGCCAATAACGCGGCGAGTCGTGGGGCAGCAGGATCGCCCGGTGATCCGTCAACTCAGCAGCAGAGCGCGGCATGCCATGGCTGGCGAGGTAGTTGGGGCTGGCGCATAGGCACCGCTCGGTCTCGAACAGCTTACGCGCGATCAGGGTGGAATCCTGCGGCTGGCCGACCAGAATGGCGATATCGATACCCTCCTCGACCGGATCGACATGCCGCGAGGTCAGCTCCACCTCGGCGGTAATCTGCGGGTATTGACGCATGAAGTCGCCGAGCACCCGCCCGAGAAGCAACTGACCGAACTCGATCGGCGCGGTGATGCGCAATAAGCCCGACGGCGCCTGCTGTAACTGCATGACCGCCTGCTCGGCCTCGGCAAAATCCAACATGATCTGCCGGCAGCGCTCGTAATAGGCCTGGCCGACCTCCGTCAGGCGCAACTTGCGGGTGGTGCGATTGAGCAAACGCACGCCCAAGCGTTCCTCGAGCAAGGCGATGCGCCGGCTGACCGTGGATTTCTGCATGCCCAGTCCCTGGGCCGCCTGGGTAAAGCTGTGGCATTCGACCACGCGGGTAAAGATCAGCGCATCATCCAGCCCCATGACTGTTCCCTATAAGCAACAAAATTGCTGAAGTCTAACGACTGCAGATGTTAAAGGAACACTGCTAAATTCGTTGCCACTTTTGTCCGAGCTCCGAGCGCAGCCATGCCCGCCCAACTGAAACGCCGCCTGTTTGTTGTCTTAGCCGTACTCGGCCTGATCGCGGCAATACTCTTCGCGCACTGGTTGCTGGTCGGACGCTTTCTCGAAAGTACCGACAACGCCTACGCTCAAGGCGAAATCACCCGCGTGTCCAGCCAGCTCGGCGCGCGCATCGAGCAAGTCCTGGTGCAGGACAACCAGCACGTAGCACGAGGCGAACTGCTGGTGATGGTGACCATTTCCTTGATCGCCACCGCCTACGTCCTGCCCGAGGATGCCGGCTCGGCCTCGAGCCTGTTCAACATCCTGCGCAACCTCGGCGGCGCCATCGGCATCGCCGCCAGCATGCTCGCGGTGCTGCTGACCAGGCGCTTGCCCGCGGGCACTACCGGTAGCGCGGCGCATTGATACAAGCGGCTCAGCGCAGATCGCCACGCAACGCCGCCACCTGGGCCTGCAACCGCTGGCGGTCAGCCTGTTCCGGGCTGAGCGGGGCGCCCGCCACCAGCTTGATCCGCGACCACAGGCGCTTGAACAGCCCCTTGCGCGGATCTCGACTGAAGAAGCTGCCCCACAGGCCTTGCAGCGCCATGGGCACCACCGGCACCGGATTTTCCGCGAGGATGCGTTCGATACCGCTCTTGAACTCGTTGATCTCGCCGTCGCCGGTCAACTTGCCCTCCGGGAAGATGCACACCAGCTCGCCAGCCCGCAGGTACTCGGCGATCTTCTTGAACGCCGCGTCGTAAATCAGCAGATCCTCGCTACGCCCGGCAATCGGCACGGTACCGGCGGTGCGGAAGATGAAATTGAGTAGCGGCAGGTTGTAGATCTTGTAATACATGACGAAACGCACCGGCCGACGCACCGCGCCGCCGACCAGCAGCGCGTCGACGAAGGACACATGGTTGCACACCAGCACCGCCGGGCCTTCCTCGGGAATAGCGTCCAGCCCCTGGTGCTCGACCCGGTACAGCGAGTGACCGAGCAACCAGATCAAAAAGCGCATGCTGAATTCCGGCACGACCTTGAAGATGTAACTGCTGACCGCGACGTTCATCAGCGAGATGACCAGAAACAGCTGCGGAATCGACAGTTCGGCGACGCTGAGAAAGAGGATCGAGGCGATTGCCGAGACCACCATGAACAGCGCGTTGAGGATGTTGTTGGCGGCGATCACCCGCGCCCGCTCATGCTCCAGGGTGCGCGACTGGATCAGGGCGTACAGCGGCACTATGTAGAAGCCGCCGAACAAACCGATACCGAGGATCGAGCCGAGAATCCACCAGGCCTGGGCATAACCCAGCACTGCCAGCCAATCGTGGGCCTGCGCCCCCTGGGCGAAGTCGCCGGAATGCCACCAGAGCAGCACGCCGAACAGGGTCAGGCCGATCGAGCCGAAGGGCACCAGGCCGATTTCCACCTTGTGCCCGCTCATCCGCTCGCACAGCATCGAACCCAACGCGATGCCCACCGAGAACACCGTCAGAATCAGGGTCACCACGCTCTCGTCGCCGTACAGCCACTGCTTGGCGTAGGCCGGGATCTGCGTCAGGTAGACCGCACCGAGGAACCAGAACCAGGAGTTGCCAAGCAGCGAACGCGACACCGCAGGCCGCTGCTCGACCAGGCCCAGGCGCATGATGCGCCAGGACTGGCGCAGGATGTTCCAGTCCAGCACCAGCTCCGGCAGCGCCGCATGGGCCCGCGGAATGCCGCGGCTGGCCAGATAGCCGAGCACCGCCACCGTCACCACGGTGGCGGCGACCAGGCTGGCATAGCCGCTGCTGGCCATCATGATGCCGGCGCCGATGGTGCCGGCGAGAATGGCCAGGAAGGTGCCCATCTCCACCAGCGCGTTGCCGCCGACCAATTCCTCTTCGCGCAGGTGCTGCGGCAGAATCGAATACTTGACCGGGCCGAACAGCGCCGACTGGGTGCCCATGCAGAACAGCACGGCGAGCATCAGCGGCAGGTTATTGAGCAGCACTCCGGCGGCGCCGGCGAGCATGATCAGGATCTCGGCGAACTTGATCGCGCGGATCAGGCTGTCCTTGGCGAACTTCTCGCCGAACTGCCCACCGAGCGCGGAAAACAGGAAGAACGGCAGGATGAACAGCAGCGCGCACAGATTGACCAACAGGCTGCTGTCTGCACCGGAACTGAGTTTGTAGAGGATGGCGAGGATCAGCGACTGCTTGAAGATGTTGTCGTTGAAGGCGCCCAACAGCTGGGTCAGGAAAAACGGCAGGAAACGCCTTTTACCGAGCAGGGTGAATTGCGAGTGTGGGGTCATCATCCGTGTACCTGAATAGGGCCGTGCAGGGCCGGGAAAACCGCGAACGCCTCGGCGCCCGTCCAGCATTGGACTGCATCAAGCCCCGGCAAAGCCACAGGCAACGACGATTTTTGCCGGCGAGTTCGCGTGAAGGCCAGGAGTGGCGCCAGCGCCGACGCCCTCCCGCCGCCGACTCAGGCCGACGCGAAACGTCGGCTTCAGAGCGGCAACTGGCCCAGCGCCCAACGCAACAGGAAGAACACCAGCAGACCGCCACCGATGGTCGCCAGCAGATGGCGGGTGACGGCGGCGATGGCGACCGTCGCCAGCCCCGCCAACAGGTAGGCATTGTCCAGGCGCAGCGCCCAGTGCTGGCCGTCCGGCAACAACATGCCCGGCACCACGATGGCGGTGAGTACGGCGGTCGGCACGAAATGCAGACCCTGGCGTACCAGCGGCGCAAAGCGCAGCTCGGGAAAGGCGAACAGGCTGTAGCGAATCGAAAAAGTGATCGCCAGCATGCCCAGGATCAACCACCAGTTATCCATCAGGCCAACTCCTCGACAACCGCTTGATTACAGCGCTCCAACAGCACGCCGACGACGATCCCGCCGAATGCCGCGGCCAGCAAGCCGAGCTTGTACGGCCAGGCATGGCCGGCCAGCGCCAGCGCGCCGGCCACCAGCGCCGCCGCCACCTGCGGACGGTTGCGCAGCATCGGCACGACGATGCCGATAAAGGTCGCCAGCATGGCGAAATCCAGGCCCCAGGCGGCGAGGTTCGGCACGCGCTGGCCGAACAGCACGCCGACCAGGGTGCACAGCTGCCAGTTCAGGTACATGGCCAGCGCCGCACCGAGGAAATACCAGTGCTTGTGCGGCGAGCTGTCCGCGTCGGTGTAGCGATGCAGCACCACCGCGTAGGCCTCGTCGGTCAACCAGAACGCCAGCGGCATGCGCCAGCGCTTGGGCAGATGGCGGACGAAGGGCTGCAGGCTGGCGCTGTACAGGGCGTGCCGCAGGTTGACCACCAGCGTGGTGAGCAGCAGCACGGCCAGGCCGGTGCCGGCGCCGAGCAAACTGATGGCGATAAATTGCGCCGAGCCGGCGAACACCAGCAACGACATGCCGATGGTTTGCCAGGCGCTCAGGCCGGCGGCGCCGGCCAGGCTGCCGAAGATGATGCCGAAGGGCATGGCGCCAAGCAGCATCGGCAGCATGTCGCGCGTGCCCTGGGCGAATTCTTGCGAGCGGGTCATATGGGTTCTCCTCCTGACCCGACAGCCTAGCGCCGCCTCAGCCCAAGGTCTTGAACGATCTTGCGCTGCTGCAGTGCGCCGCCCTCAACCCTGGCAGGCCTTGCGGTACTCGCCGGGAGCGACGCCGTAGGCCTGCTTGAATTGCCGACCCAGGTGGCTCTGGTCGGCGAAGCCCAGCTGCATGGCCACGCTCAGCGGCGCGCAACCGCCCTTGAGCAGGACACGCGCCCGCTCCAGGCGTCGCTGCTGCAGCCAGGCATGCGGCGGCAGGCCGGTGGCACGGCGAAATACCCGGGCGAAGTGGAACGGCGACAGGTTGACCGCCGCCGCCAGCTGCTCCAGCGACGGCGGTTCGGCGAGCTGGCTGTTGAGCAATTCCTTGGCCCGCGCCACCGCCTGCGGCTCACGCCCGGGAAGCGGCGCCTGGGGGATACGCGCATGGCGCTGAAACAGCAACAGAATCGCCTCGCGCCAAGCGGTCTGCTGCTGCAAGGCACTGGCATCGCCTTCGAGCAAGCGGTGCAGACGCGCAAACATCCGATGCAACTGCAGGTCGTACAGCACACTACTGGCAAACCCCGGCTGACCGCTACTCGCCAAGCCCAGCTCGTCCAGCACGCCATTGACCTGGGCCACCTGCGGATAGAAGGCGCGATAGTGCCAGCCGGCATCGCCGGCCTTGGCACAGGAATGCACCTCATCCGGGTTGATCAGGATCATCCCGCCGGTGGGCGCCAGATGCTCGCTCCCCAGATGACGAAAGCGGTGGGCGCCCCGCTCGATCACCGCGAAGACGAAACTGTCGTGTACGTGAGGCGAAAAGCGCTGTTCCACATAATGGGCGTGCAGCAACTCGACCCCACCGAGCTCGCGGGACTGCCAGAAACGGGTCTGTTCGGTACTGTCCTGGGCCATCGCTCAAGCGCTGAAGCGCGCCTCCAGTTGTTGCTTGATGGCCGGCCAATCCTGGTCGGTGATGCTGTACAGCACGCTGTCGTCCAGGCGCCCGTCGGCCAGCCGGCGATGGTTGCGCAGCACGCCTTCGCGCTGGGCGCCGAGTTTTTCGATGGCGCGCTGCGAGCGCAGGTTGCTGGCGGCGGTTTTCAACTGCACCCGCACCATGCACCAGTTCTCGAAGGCGTGGCGCAGCATCAGGTACTTGACCATGGCGTTCAGGCCGGTGCCGTGCTGGCGGTGATCGAGCCAGGTCCAGCCGATCTCGGCGGCGGGCAGTGCCGGCATGAAGTCGCCGAAACGGGTGGTGCCCACCAACTGCTCGCCGAGGCGAATGACGAACGGCAACGCCTTGCCTTCGCGTTGCTCGAGCAGGCCCTGGCGGTACCAATCCAGACGCTGGGTGCCACTCATGTGGATCAGCTCCTGACGATTGGCTTCGGCCAAGGCCACCAGCGCCGGAATATCGGCATCGAGCATCGGTTCGACACGCAGCGCTCCGCGCTGCAGGGTAATCAGTTGCGGCTTGAACATGGGCTCCCTCCTCTGACTAGGCGCAAGCGCGCCACGCTAACAGGGCGGACGCCCGGCCACAATTACCAAACGGTAGCAGCCCACTGGCTTTCGCCCCTGCCTGCGACCTTGGTCGCGCCTGACGGCACGGGGCTTTGCTGCGACACTGTTGGGGATTCATTTGAAGTATTGTCTGCTCTTGGCGGGCGCTGTGATCAGCACCTGAATTAAGACCGGATAAGTTCCACCTAGTTTGCTGCCGGAGCACTCATGTCGTTGTCCAGCGGGCTGATCGCAGCGGTCGCCTTGATCTACATGGCCATTCTCTTCGCCATCGCCTTCTATGGCGACCGCCGCCGCGCGCCCTTGCCGCCGCGCATGCGCGCCTGGGTCTACAGCCTGTCGCTGGCGGTCTATTGCACCAGTTGGACCTTCTTCGGCGCGGTCGGCCAGGCCACCGAGCAGCTCTGGTCGTTCCTGCCGATCTACCTGGGGCCGATCATCCTCATGCTGTTCGCCCCCTGGGTGCTGCAGAAGATGGTGATGATCAGCAAAGAGGAGAACATCACCTCCATCGCCGACTTCATCGCCGCGCGCTACGGCAAATCCCAGACCCTGGCGATAGTGGTGGCGCTGATTTGCCTGGTCGGCGTGCTGCCCTATATCGCCCTGCAACTCAAGGGCATCGTCCTCGGGGTCAACCTGCTGATCGGTGCCGGCGCCGACTCCACCGGCATCCGCGCCCAAGACACCGCGCTGATCGTATCGCTGGTTCTGGCGCTGTTCACCATCCTGTTCGGCACCCGCAACCTGGACGTCACCGAACACCACCGCGGCATGGTGCTGGCGATCGCCTTCGAGTCGCTGGTCAAGCTGCTGGCCTTCCTGTCTGTCGGCGCCTTCGTCACCTATGGCCTGTACAACGGTTTCGGCGACCTGTTCGAGCAGGCCCGCAGTACTCCCGCCCTCGATGATTTCTGGGCCGAGGCGGTGAACTGGCCGGCGATGCTGGCGCTGACCGGCATGTCGATGATCGCCATCATCTGCCTGCCGCGGCAGTTCCATGTCGCCGTGGTGGAAAACATCGAGCCGCAGGACCTGCGCCTGGCCCGCTGGGTGTTCCCGATCTATCTGGTGCTCGCCGCCCTGTTCGTCGTACCGATCGCCCTGGCCGGGCAGATGCTGCTGCCGGCCGGGGTGACCCCGGACTCTTTCGTCATCAGCCTGCCGCTGGCCCAGGCGCACCCGACTCTGGCCGTACTGGCCTTCATCGGCGGCGCCTCGGCCGCCACCGGCATGGTCATAGTCGCGTCCGTCGCCTTGTCGACCATGATCTCCAACGACATGTTACTGCCCTGGCTGTTACGGCGGCAGACCACCGAACGGCCGTTCGAGGCCTTTCGCCACTGGATGCTCACGGCGCGCCGGGTCAGCATCGTGCTGATCCTGCTGCTGGCTTACGTGTGCTACCGCCTGCTCGGTTCCAACGCCAGCCTGGCGACCATCGGCCAGGTCTCGTTCGCCGCCATCGCCCAGTTGGCACCGGCGATGTTCGGCGCCCTGATCTGGAAGCAGGCCAACCGCCGCGGGGTGTTCGCCGGACTGGCCGTCGGCTCGCTGCTGTGGTTCTACAGCCTGGTATTGCCCCTGGTGGCACGCAGCCTGGGCTGGCCGCTGGAAAGCTTCCCCGGCCTGCGGGGCCTGCTCTACACGCCGATCGGCTTCGAAGTCGACGCCCTGACCCGCGGCGTGGTGCTGTCGCTGGCCGGCAACGTCACCCTGTTCGCCTGGGTCTCCTACTTCTCCCGCACGCGCGTCTCCGAACACTGGCAGGCCGGGCGCTTCATCGGCCACGATTTCGGTGCCAAGCCAAGCAGCCGCAGCCTACTGGCGGTGCAGGTCAACGACTTGCTGCTCCTCGCCAGCCGCTTCGTCGGCGAGGAGCGCGCGCAGCAGAGCTTCATGCGCTGCGCCTACCGCCAGGGGCAAAGCTTCAACCCCAATCTGCCGGCCAACAGCGAGTGGATTGCCCACACCGAGCGCCTGCTCGCCGGCGTACTCGGCGCCTCCTCGACCCGCGCAGTGGTCAAGGCGGCCATCGAGGGGCGCGAGATGCAGGTCGAGGATGTGGTGCGCATCGCCGACGAAGCCAGCGAGGTGCTGCAGTTCAACCGCGCCCTGCTGCAGGGCGCGATCGAGAACATCACCCAGGGCATCAGCGTGGTCGACCAGGCGCTGCGCCTGGTGGCCTGGAACCAGCGCTACCTCGAGCTGTTCGACTACCCCGACGGCCAGGTCTATGTCGGCCGGCCGATTGGCCAGCTGATCCGCTTCAACGCCGAGCGCGGCCTGCTCGGCGCTGACGACGTGGATATCGAAGAAAGCGTCGCCCGGCGCCTGCACTGGATGCGTCAAGGCACGCCACACAGCTACGAACGCACCTTCCCCAACGGCCGGGTGATCGAGTTGATCGGCAACCCGATGCCCGGTGGCGGCTTCGTCATGAGCTTCACCGACATCACCGAATTCCGCGAGGCCGAGCAGGCACTCAAGGAGGCCAACGAAAGCCTGGAACAACGGGTGGCCGAGCGCACCCATGAGTTGTCGCAACTGAACCAGGCGCTGATCGAGGCCAAGGGCGTGGCCGAGGCCGCCAACCAGTCGAAAACCCGCTTTCTCGCCGCCGTCAGCCACGACCTGATGCAGCCGCTGAACGCCGCGCGGCTGTTCTCCGCCGCCCTCTCCCACCAGGACGACGCGTTACCGCACGAGGCCCAGGAACTGGTGCGCCACCTGGACAGCTCGTTGCGTTCGGCGGAAGACCTGATCAGCGACCTGCTGGACATCTCGCGCCTGGAAAATGGCCGCATCACCCCGGAGCGCAACGCCTTCGAGCTCAACTCACTGCTCGACACCCTGGGCGCCGAGTTCAAGGTTCTGGCGGCCGAGCAAGGCGTCGACTTCCGCTTGCGCGGCAGCCGCCTGCGCGTGGACAGCGACAGCAAGCTGTTGCGCCGGGTGCTGCAGAACTTCCTCACCAACGCCTTCCGCTACGCCAAGGGCCGCGTGCTGCTGGGCGTACGCCGCGCAGGCGGGCAGCTGCGCCTGGAAGTCTGGGATCGCGGCCCGGGCATCCCGCACGACAAGCTCAAGGTCATCTTCGAAGAATTCAAGCGCCTGGACAGCCACCAGACCCGCGCCGAGAAAGGCCTCGGCCTCGGCCTGGCGATTGCCGACGGCCTGTGCCGGGTACTCGAACACAAACTGGAGGTGCGCTCCTGGCCGGGCAAGGGCAGCGTGTTCAGCGTCAGCGTGCCGCTGGCGCGCACCCCGCTGGCCAAGCCCAAGTCGGCCAGCGCCGAACTCAATGGCCAGTCGCTGACCGGCAGCCAGGTGTTGTGCATCGACAACGAGGACAGCATCCTCACCGGCATGCACAGCCTGCTGTCACGCTGGGGCTGCCAGGTGTGGACCGCCCGCAACCGCCTGGAATGCGAGCACCTGCTCGGCGAAGATGTGCGCCCGCACCTGGCCCTGGTCGACTACCACCTCGACGAAGGCGAGACCGGCACCGAGTTGATGGCCTGGCTGCGCACCCGTTTAGGCGAGCCGGTGCCCGGTGTGGTGATCAGCGCCGACGGCCGCCCCGAACTGATCGCCGAGGTGCATGCCGCCGGCCTCGACTACCTGGCCAAGCCGGTCAAACCGGCCGCCTTGCGCGCCCTGCTCAGCCGCCACCTGACCCTGCGCTGAACGGCCAGCGGGATGAAATCCGGACAACCCATCGCCGCGATTGGCGTTGCGCCGCGCCCACGTTCCTGACCTGGCGCAATGCGGCGCAGCGCCAACTGGCTAGACTGCCAGCATACCGCCCGCTCAAGGACGCGCCATGCCCGAGGCCCTGGATACCCTGCTGAACTTCGCCAGCGCCCTGGCTGCTGGCCTGTTGATCGGCGCCGAACGCGGCTGGCAGCAGCGCAATATCGAAGACGGCCGCTTCGCCGCCGGCATCCGCACCTTCGCCCTGAGCGGGCTGCTCGGCGGCTTTGCCCTGCTGCTCGGCGAACGCTTCGGGGTCGCCGCCTGGGCAGTGATCTTCGCCAGCTTCGCCGCCCTGGTGATCGCCTCCTACTTCGGCGACCTGCAACGCCAGGGCGACCTGGGCATGACCAGCGAGGTGGCGCTGCTGATCACCTTCCTCCTCGGCAGCCTGGCGGTCGCCGGCCACCCGCCGCTGGCCGCCGCCGGCGCCGTGGCGGTGGCCTTGCTGCTGAGCCTCAAGCGGGTGCTGCACGGTTCGCTGCAGCGGCTCAGCGAGGCCGAGCTGTCCGGCGTTCTGAAACTGCTGTTCATCTCCCTGGTGCTGCTGCCAGCCCTACCCAATAAGGGCTATGGCCCCTGGCAGGCCTTCAACCCCTATATCTTCTGGTGGATGGTGGTGCTGATCGCCGCCATCGGCTTCATCGGCTATGTGGCGATTCGCCTGGCCGGCAACCGCCATGGCCTGATGCTGACCGCCCTATTGGGCAGCATCGTGTCCTCCACCGCCATGACCGTCACCCTCGCCCGCCTGCATCATGGCCGCGACCTGCAGGCCCTGCTGGCCGCGGGGCTATTGGCGACCTCGGCGCTGATGTTCCCGCGCGTGCTGCTGGAGGTCGGCCTGGTCAATTCCCGCCTGCTGCCGCAGCTGATCTGGCCGCTGGGCGTGGCGACCCTGTGCTATGCGCTCGGCGCGCTGGGCTACTTCCGCATCGCCAGCCACACACCGCAAGAAAACGCCGAGCCGGCGCTGCAGAACCCGTTCGAGATCGGCCCGGCGCTGCGCTTCGGCGCACTCTTGCTGCTGATCCTGTTCCTGGTCGAAGCGGCGCGACACTGGCTCGGCGATGTCGGCGTGTACCTGGTCGCCCTGCTCGCCGGGCTTACCGATGTCGACGCCATCACCCTGTCCCTGGCACGCAGCGCCGGGGCCGAGCTGAATGCCCAGGTGGCGGTGCAAGGCATCTTCCTCGCGGTGCTGAGCAACAGCCTGGTAAAGGGACTGCTGATTGGCCTGATCGGCGGGCGCCAGTTGGCGCTGCGCACCTTGCCGGTGATGGCCGTCGGCCTGCTGGCGGGGCTCGGGGTATTGTGGCTGGTCTGAGCGCGGACGCATCCTTATGGCCGGTTGGCGCCATTGCCCGCGCGGTTCACTCGCCCACCTCGTCCAGCAGCGGCACACCGGCGGCCTGTTCGAGCAGCTCGGCGGGCAGGCTCTTGCTCGCCCGGGCGCCGAGCAGCTTGAGGTTCTCCACCCGGCCGACGATATTGCCGCGACCCTCGCAGAGTTTGTTGCGCGCCGCGGCGTAGGCCTTGTCCAGCTGCTGCAGGCGCGCGCCGACTTCGTCCAGATCCTGGATGAAGGCGACGAACTTGTCGTACAAGGCCCCGGCGCGCTCGGCGATCTCACGCGCGTTCTGGCCTTGCCGCTCCTGGCGCCAGAGGCTGTCGATCAGCCGCAGGGTCGCCAGCAGGGTAGTCGGGCTGACGATCACGATGTGCTGCTCGAAGGCTTCCTGGAGCAGCCCACTGTCGGCCTGCAGGGCGGCGGCGAAAGCCGCCTCGATCGGCACGAACAACAACACGAAATCCAGGCTGTGCAACCCTTCCAGGCGCTGGTAATCCTTCAGCGACAAGCCCTTCAGATGACCACGCAACGACAGCACATGCTGCTTCAGGGCCTGTTGCCGGGCGGGTTCGTCTGCACCGGCGATGTATTGCTGGTAGGCCGTCAGGCTGACCTTGGCATCCACCACCACCTGGCGGTCGCCGGGTAGCTGGATCAGCACATCGGGTTGAAAGCGTTGGCCGTCGGCACTCTTCAGACTGACCTGGGTCTGGTACTCGCGCCCCTTTTCCAGCCCGGCCTGCTCCAGCACCCGTTCCAGCACCAGTTCGCCCCAGTTGCCCTGGGTTTTCTGGCCTTTCAGGGCGCGCGTCAGGTTGGTCGCTTCATCGCCCAGACGCTGATTGAGCTGTTGTAAGCGCTCAAGCTCCTTGCCCAGCGAGAAACGCTCGCGGGCTTCCTGCCGGTAGCTCTCCTCGACGCGTTGTTCAAAGGACTGGATGCGCTCCTTGAGCGGATCGAGCAACTGGCCAAGGCGCTGCTGGCTGGTCTCGGCAAAGCGTTGCTCGCGCTCGTCGAAGATCTTCCCGGCCAACTCGGCGAACTGGGCGCGCAGCTCATCGCGCGAGCCTTGCAGGTCGTCCAGGCGCTGTTGATGACTCGCCTGCTGCTCACGTAACTCGGCACTCAGGCCCGCGCGCTCGGCGCCCAGACGACGCAGTTCGGCTTCCTGCTGTTCGCGTTGCTGGTGCCAGGCCAGGGCGGCGTCGCGGGCGATCTGCCGTTCGTGCTGGAGCAGTTCGCTCTCGCGCCGTTTGGCCGCCAACTCGGCTTGCTGATCGGCCTTGATCTCGCTGATCTCGGCGAGCTCCTGGCGGCACTCTTCGAGCTGCGCACTCAAGCCGGCCTGGGCCAACTGCGCAGCGCTCAGGCGCTCCTGCAGCAGGCCGGTTTCGAATTGCGCAGCGGCCGCCCGCCGTTGCAGCGACCAGGCCAACGCCAGCAACGGCAGGCCGGCAGCGACCAGGCCGAACAGCAGCGCAGGGAGCTGGGAAAGTAAATCGATTGGCATAAGCGGCTCCGCGCAAGATTGCCGGGCAGTATACCCAGCCCGGCCCCACGCAGAACCCTGAGACGGGGATCAGAGGCCGGTCAGCAACTGCTCGGCTTCAGCCGAACCCTGCGCCGCCGCCAGCTCCAGCCAGTGGCGCGCCTGCAGCGCTGCATTGCTGCGTGGCTGGCTATACAGCCGCCCCAGCTCCAGCTGGGCGCAACGATCGCCGGAACGTGCAGCCTGACGCAGCAATTCGAGGCCGATACGCCGGTCGCGGGTATTGCCACAGTCGCGGCAGAGCAATTGCCCCAGCCGACTCTGAGCCAGCACCACACCCTGCCGCGCCGGCTGCTTGAGCAACTGGCCGGCGAAGCGTTTGACGCTTGCTGCATGACCGAAGTGCGGGCTGTCCAGCAGCCAGAGCGCAACCCGCATCGGCAAGCGAGGGTTAACAGGGGACGTTGCAGCGGATAAACGAGGCAATGCGCGTGACCTAAGCAGCAGCTGAAGCGGGAAAGGCGCGCACTCTACTCCTTTTTTCGCCGAGGTAAAGCCCGGACAAGCCCGCCCCAAGGAGGATCGCAGCACAGCTTTGCGACAATCCACAGAAGCTGTGGATAACTCAGTGGATAACATGGGCGCAAGCCGCCTGATCACCTATGCCATGGGGCCTGGGGTCAAACTGATGATTTTTTCACCAACGCAAAAAAATCATATTTTTCATTGACTTAAAAAATATTCATACGGAATCAAGGATTTACATCAATCACAAATTCAGCCTTGACAAGGCGCAGCGCAATTGTGCACAAGTTTTTCCACCGGCCGGCCAGAACGCTCTATTTAGGGGCCTGTCCCGAGCAGGACTGGCCCTCAGGCGGTCTTCCCGGAGGAATACCGCCAGGTCTCGACGCAGCTCCGCAACACAAGCGTTTGCGGCGGCAAAGGCCAGCCGCCAAGCACGCCCGGGGGCGACGCTCGATAGCCACTTTTTGGGTATTTGCCGACATATTGCGGCTAAACAAACGGCTATCGCGGCCAGGTTCAGCGACATAGCCGACGACCGGCACACTGGTTCTGCAACCACCCGCCAACGCTTGATTGGCAGCCCCTGACTCATGGGTTAACGTCCAGGCAGCACCCTGCCCTTACCACAATGGAAATGTACTCATGATCAGCCGGCGTTCCGGGCTGCGAATCATCAGCGTACTCACGCTGCTGGTGCTGTTAGGCGGTTACGGCTATTTCAGTTGGCTGCGTTTGCTCGAGCAGCATGCGATTCGCCAGCTCGAGTGGCAGGGACTCAGCCTATCGCTCACCGGCATCGACCTGGCGCACCTCGCCCTGCAACAGCATGGCAACCCCGGCGTGGCAGCAGTAGAGGCGCAGCGACTGCATCTGGATTGGCGGCAATTCAGCCTCGCCCCGCCCTTCTTCCAGCATATTCGCTTGCAACGGCTCGCCGTGACCTGGCAACCCGCCGCGCAGAGCAGCGCCGTGCAACCCACCAGCACCGAGTTGGATCGGCAGCAGTTGGCAGCAGCCCTCGCCTGGCTGCCGCTCAGCCTGCGCGTCGATGAGGTCGTCGCCGAGCTGCCCTGCGCCAGCGGACGCTGCAGCCTGCAAGGCGACCTGCAACTGACCCAGCAGCAAACTGCCCGGCGGGCACTGCAGCTGCAGCTCAACCTGCAACACCGCGAGCAACAGCTGGCCTGGCGCGCACAGCTACAGGGCGACGCTCAGGCGGCGGCCCTGCAACTGAGCCTGGCAGTCGACGGACAACGCCAACTGAGCCTGCACAGCAGCCTGCGCGACAGCCCTGCCGGGCCGTTATGGAGCGGCCAGCTGAGTGCGCCCGATCTCAGCCAGGCCGTGACCCTGCAAGACTGGCTCAGCGAGTGGCTGCTCGCCCCTGACGCACGACTGCCCAGCGCCCCGAGCGCGGCGCGACTAACGGCGAATTGGCAACTGCAGCTAACGACCGGCAGCCTGAACCTGGAGCAACTGCGCCGCGCCAGTGGCCGATTCGACGCCAGCGCCAGCCTGCCTCAACCCTGGCCCATCCCCGGTGCCGGTCAGGTGCAAGGCGACTTCAGCGTCAGCGCCCGCGGCGTCGAGGGGCAATGGTTCGCCGAAGGCCTGGAAGCCGACCTGCAGCTCAAGCAACTGCCCGCCGAGTGGCTAAGCGCACTGCCGCTAACCTTGCACCCCGACGCGCTGCACCTGCGCATTCAACCCGCCAGCCCACTCAGCGAGCTACCCGGCAACCTGGCCGAGCGCTCGCTGCCGTTGGCGCTCAGCCTGACCAGTAGCGGCGCCAGCCAACTCGAGCTGCAGGCCAGGCTGGCCCTGGCCAACGCACCGCCCTGGGCCGTGCAGCTGGACAACGCGCAGCTCAGCGTCGACAGCCCGGGCTTGGCTGTCGACGACTGGAAACTCCGCGACCTGCAAGCCAGGCTGCACTTCAACGGCTACCTGGACACCGAACAACTGCGCCTCGACCTGAGCCCAGACTCGCAACTCGAACTGGGCGAACTGAGCACTGCCGAGCTGCGTCTGCTGCAGCTCGGTGCGACCTCCCGGGACTTGCAGCTGCACGCGCAGCACCAGGCCGGCACCTTGCAGGCGTGGCACTTGCACGGTTCGGCCAGCTTGGCCACCCAGCGCCTCGAACAGGCCAGCCTCGAGCCACAGGGCTGGCGCTGGCAAGGCACGCTAGCGGCCAGCCCGCAACGGCTCGAGCTGAGCGGCCAGGTGGCGGCAGATGCCGATCTGCAGCTGGCCGTGCAACTGCAACACACCAGCAGCAAGGGCCTGCAGCTGAAGGCGCAGCTGACTGAAGTGTTTCTGCGTGCCGGCAATCCGCTGGCTAAGATCCTGACCGATTGGCCGGCGCTGCTCGACCTCAACAACGGCCGCCTGAGCGGCGACGCCAGCCTCAACCTCGCCCCGGGCCGCGCCTCGCCCGCTATCCAGCTCAACCTCAGCGGCCAAGGCCTGGCCGGCATCTATGACCGTAGCGAGCTCAGCGGCCTGGACGCGCGCCTGCAACTGCGCCTCGATCAGCGCCAGCTCCATCTCGAGCTGAGCGAGCTGCGCCTGGAACAAGTCGACCCGGGCATACCCATCGGCCCGACACTGCTACGCGCCACCTACAAGGCCGCACGCGCCCAGCCGAGCCGGGGCTTG
Organism: Pseudomonas sp. sp1636; assembly: GCF_030376615.1. Lineage (GTDB taxonomy): Bacteria > Pseudomonadota > Gammaproteobacteria > Pseudomonadales > Pseudomonadaceae > Aquipseudomonas. The sequence continues at coordinate 6,678 of NZ_JARRAB010000014.1, read as the reverse complement.
CTCGAGCTGCAACAGGCCCAGGCCTCGGTAATGGGCGGTACGCTCTGGCTCAACCCCGGCCAGTGGGATCTGCAGCAGTCCAGCCTGGTATTCCCCCTGCACCTGCAAGGTCTCGACCTCAATCAGTTCTTCACCCTCTACCCGGCCGAGGGCCTGGCGGGCAGCGGCCTCATCGACGGTCAACTGCCGCTGAGCATCAGCCCCGCCGGTGTCGAGATCGAACAGGGCCAGCTGCTGGCGCGCGCCCCGGGCGGGCGCCTGGAATTTCATTCGGAGCGCATCAGGGCACTGGGCCGCAGCAACCCGACCATGCAACTGGTGACGCAATCTTTGGAAAACTTCCACTACACGACACTGCGCAGCCAGGTCAATTATGCTCGACAAGGCAAATTACAGCTGGCCATGCGCCTGGAAGGGCGCAACCCGGCCATCGAACAGGGCTATCCGATCCACTTCAACATCAACCTGGAGGAAGACATCCCGACCCTGTTGGCCAGCCTGCAATTGACCGATAAAGTGAACGCGATCATCAAGCAACGGGTGCAGCAGCGTATGCTGGAACGCAATGCGGCATCCCCCAAGGAACCTTAGCCAAGGAGAAGCGCCATGCGCTTGCGTAGTTGTTTCGCGGCCCTGTTGATGGGCCTGCTGAGCGCGGCCTGTACCCCGACGGTACAGCTGGCGGCGCCCAAAGAGCCGATCAACATCAACCTCAACGTAAAGATCGAGCACGAAATCTATATCAAGGTGGACAAGGCACTGGACAGCATGTTCAGCGAGTCCAGCGGACTGTTCTAAGGAGCCACACCATGACCCTGACCAAACGAATCGCCAGCCTGTTCCTGTTGCTCAGCCTGAGCCTGCCGGTGCTGGCCCTGAACCTCAACGAAGCCATGTCCGCCCTCGGCGCTGCCAAGGCCAGCGGCCAGCTCGGCGAAATGCCCAACGGTTACCTCGGCGTAGTCAAGTCGGGCGCCGGCGCAGACGAAATCGCGCGCCTGATCAACCAGGCGCGCCGCGCCGAATACCAGAAACTGGCGACCCAGAACGGCATCCAGCGCAGCGACGTGGAAGCCATCGCCGGCCAGAAAGCCATCGACAAGACCCCACCGGGCCAGTACATCCAGCTGCAAGGGCAGTGGCGGCGCAAATAGCCAGACGGCCACGCAACCCGCGAACACGGAGAAACCCCTGAAGCACAAACTTCAGGGGTTTTTAACAGGCCAGCAATGGCCTGCTGCACACCTCGGCGTGAGCTCGCTCGCCCTTATCCCGCAAGCCCGCATGAACCTCTCTCGAACCAACCCGAGCCCCTTCTCGCTGCAAAATCCGTAATGCCTGCCGCCCCTTGAGGCCTGACATGCCGATCTTCGATCGGCCTCAAGCAGGATCTGCCGGATCGGCGGATCGCGCACAAGGTAAGCGCGGCGTACAGGGTGCGCTGCGCCACCAGGGTGCCTTGTCCTTGCGTAACAGCTTGTTATGTTCCGGCTAGCTCCAAATGAAGCAAAGGGAATGGATTACCTTGCCCATCCAATGGCGAACGACCAATTACGTTAAACCCTAAGCGCTTATAAAAACCAATCGCATCGGGGTTTTGCTCATTTACATCTACTTTGTGTGCAGCCTGATTCTTTATGGCATGCCTAAGCAATAACGAACCAATACCTTTATGCCTATAGTCGGGCGAGATAAATAGCATTTCGACATTGCACTCTGCCACCCCAATAAAACCAACAATTTCGCTATTTTCATTTTTAGCCACTCGCAGATCTACCGCATCAAAATAACGCTCAAGCAACAATGGTTTTAATGATGCAATATTTTCGTCACTTAAAAAATCATGGGTGGCACGAACAGATGACTCCCAAATCTCAATTAATGCGAAATAATCGGCTTTCGTGGCGGTATCAATATGCATGCTGAACCTTTAACAAAAATAACGATTAAGCCAAGGATCGGGCTTTAAATGACATGAGCCGATTCAGTGTAATCAAGCCCCCTTACCCCTTACTTGTAGGCTCCGGCAAGGCCAACTTTATATCCGGCGCGCTTAAGAAGCTTGGTCGCCTTTCCATTTATAACCAGCAACGTAATAATATTTACAAGCGGAACTATCATAAGAATGACAACAATGATTTTTAGCCATATAGAGGCTCCCATGCCTTTCCCAAGCAAAAATAAACCATAAATAGCCATGCCGAGAGCAATGAAAGCAAACAACCCCAAGAGTGGGTTTAACTGAGTTAGCGCGGTAGAGGCAAAGTTAGTCAAAATCGCAAAAATTATGAATTTCTGGCCTATTCTGACTGCATTTACCCCGACGCTATCATTCAACAAGCCTGCTGAAAGATTACTCTGCGGTGGGCTATATGGGTTTTCCATGGATTTCTCCTGCATTGCCTAACGTAAAGATTAAGGGACATCACACGAAGCGAGCGACTTAAATCGCTTATCATACTTCACCATTGCACATTGATTGCACCCAGCTGTACTTTCCCACCGACTCCCATATCTTCGGGGTATCTAACATCTCTTGACGCGACGATTTTCCCATTGCACGAAACTTTTATTTGGTAAATTGCCGAGTATGGCGAGACAGTGAAGTCGGCACTGAAATTTCCGCTTACCCCGCGAGTTCTCCAACGTGGTGTTTTTTCTTCGCTGTTTAAATTCAGGGAAAGCAAGCAGGTTTCATTGACTGCCAGGCCAGTTAACTCTCCTTTGACCAAAAACATCCCGTCACCAATTAAAATGCATGAAGAAACAATCATGGTAAGACCTAAAGCGATTAGGTATCGCATGATAATGTGGTTCCTTGGTGGTGCATGGCGTTTGAATTAACCGGCTGGCACGGCTTTATCGCACCAGCCGGTGTTGAATGATGGGCGAGGCCACATGTATAACGTCCTATTCGGCAGCCCTATCCGGATTTTCCAGACTTTTTCTGAGCATTTCCCAAAAATGCCCTCGGATGTGATGCGCAACAACATCTAGATGCTGCAAGCGAGTGTAGCTTGTGCCAGGTTTCCGATAAGGAATAATGACAATACGCTCGTCGAGGGCGTGTGCTTCAATAAGTTTCTGCGCTTTTCTGAATCGCCGAATAAGCTGATCTATGGATTGCCCCCGAAGCCTCAGCACACCTTCTCGATTAACCTCTCCCAACGAACCTCGCGGAGGGTCAGGCGGCTCCCCTTTTGCAAGTAGCACCAAGTTTTTTGCGAAGCTCTCATGCCAAGCAACCAGATGCGCAAGCATATCCTTCATGTCCCAGCGGGGATTTACCGGCCGGGACAGATCAAACACGGGTATTCTGAACAACTGAATTATGTCTTCAACCGCACAGTGAACATTATGCAGGGCGAATCGAATGTTGAGATCTAGCTCGCTCTCAGTTGGTGCACCTCTGATACCAAAGGCTTTTTGCTTCATGAAAATGCCCCCGACTTCTACGCTGACTTTGTCTAACGTTTAGGTTAAGGGCGGCGGCACGCCGTCCCAGTGAGCGAAGCGAACGGTTTTAACCAGTTGTTAGGCCACAGCTGATTATTCTGTAAAACGTTCGCACTTGTGGCCTGCGAAAGTATCAAAGACACGACGGTGAGCGTGGTACGACCATTGATCCTGGCGCTCATAGTAGCCGGCTACCCAAGCTTGTAGGTTGTCCAGCATTTCATCTTGAGCGCGCTTGGACGAATATTTATGAGGTTCCCATGGGCGATGTCGATTGTGCTCAAGACAGGCCTCAAGACCAGGGTTAAGAAAGATCAGTTCAGAGCAATGATTAGCGGCTGCTTCAATGAGCTCGCCGTAACAGCCCTCAATAACCCAATGTTCGTGAGAGGCAAGAAATGCTTGAAGTGACTGGCTCACAGCTTCTGCTGTCCGCGGAACGGCGATCTTGCCGGGCTCCCATACGATTGAATCAAGATCGAGATGGGCCAACCCGTGATCTTGAACTAGACCCCGAGCAAGCGTGGACTTTCCAGAACCGGAGTTGCCAAAGATAAGAACTTTCATTAGGCCTAACGTTTGGTTAAGGGCCGGGCTTTAGCCGGCCCGAGTGAGCGAAGCGAACGACTTGAGCCACTAGTTATGAGCCATTTTTGGTTAGTCGAGTAAAAGGGCCAAAACAGCTTTCTAATGACTCACTTTGACACATGATGAATTGTTCTTTTGAAGAATTAAAGAGAATAAAAATCACAACTTCGTCACCCGCAGGAGTGCTGCCGCCGGCACAGTCATGCTTGCCATTATTATTTGTTATTGTGTTTTTTATTTTATAAAATCCTGATGGGAGCGGGGCAGGTGATATTTCATATTTACTTTCGCCCTCCTCCTCCGCACTCGCATATGTTCTTGTGCCATTGGGATGAAATTCGTACCTTTCATTACAGTTGATTTGAGTTGCGGTGAATTGCCATGCTCCCAAAATCGGGTGATCTATTGTTGGTAGCACATCATTTATTTTTTCAGTGCAGCCGTACAGAGAAAGAAAAGTGATCAAAATGGCGAATAGGCGCATGTATGGTTCCTAACGTTTGGTTAAGGGCGGGCTTTAGCCCGTCCCAGTGAGCGAAGCGAACGATTTGAATACCAGTAGTTAGGTGCTTTGCATGCGGTCTTCATAGTGGTGCCATATACGCAAGATCACGACAGTTTCGGTATGAGTTGCATACCGAATTACGTATTTTCCGAAAACTGCGTCACGAATTACTTTTGGGTCTGGAGCTAATTCGACTGCGCGGCCCATTGTCAGGAATAGGCGAAGATTCTCGATGCGCGCAATAAGCTCTGTTGCTACACGTGCGGCGGCAAGGGGATCTTTTTCAGCAATGAATGCCCGGAGACGAACCAAATCTGCGACGGATTCTTCTGAATAGACCAGTTTCATTGGCCCGCCTTCGGCGGTGGCAGTTCATTGGAGCTGCCCCAGCTTTGGAGCCAGGTGTTCACTGCTTCACCGGACACAACCTTGCCTTGTGCTACGGACTCCATGGCTTGTAGCGTTTCCTGCCAGCGGCTTTGCTCTAATGTCTGGCGCTCAAAAAATTCTCTAAGCGCTTGATTTATAAGCCAGCTTTTACTCCGATGAAGCTTTTCGGCCATGGCTCCAAGACTTTCTTCGAGTTCAGGTTGTAGCCGGACGGTTGTGACGCTCATTGGGATGCCCTCCATACTGGTGAATGCAATGTATTACATGGTATTCACCGGGGCAAGCGAGCGTTGACGGATGGTGGGCCAAAGCATCTAACGTTTGGTTAAGGGGCGGGCTTTAGCCAATCCCGAGTGAGCGCAGCAAACGGTTTGAACGCTGTCAGGCCCGCACACCAGAGAAATTGACCCAGTTACAGCGCTGGGCCGTCGAGACCGCAGCCCGTATCGGCCACAACAAGGCGGCCGTGGCCCTGGCCAACAAACTGGTCAGGATTTGCTGGGCGGTGTGGTGCCATGAGCGACGTTTCAGTGGTGACTGGCAAAGCGTAAAGCCCGCCTGACGGCGGGTGTAATCAGAAAGGAATAGTGGTTTTCTTGTGGTTGTGGTGAGCAGCAACACTGTCGGAACAGGCGAGTCCTGCAGCGGAATAAGGCCGATAACAATCATGATCTTCGTGATCGATTGAACGCTTGGCCCCCCGCTGCGCGAACTACAGAGTGGCCAGGGCGGTGAAGCCCAAAACAGGCCGGATATACGAATGCAACCGCGCTGACGACAGGGGTAAAAGAAAAGCTTTGCTCACTGCTTGTGGGGAGAGTCCATATACCAATTGTTATGCGCTATTACTCGCTAATAATTATTTGTTGTATTTCACGCTCGGGATCGGTTGGTGATCCAAAGTTCCATTTCGGTAGTGGTGCTAGCAGTAGCGCAGCCCAGCCACCTATGGTAGTTATTTTAAAATTCCCAAGCGATACAATTTCTTGCTGATCTAAGGATGTGGTGATACTCGTTGCGCTATATGCGTATACGCAGTGAGTGGGTATTATCCCCAGTGTGAGTACAAACATCATTGGTTCAAAGCACTGAAATCCACCAGGATATAGATTTTCTTTTGTAACGGTTATTTGGTTGCCCGCATCGATTTTAGTTTTCGTTGCGGAAGCGTTATCGGCTCTTTCAACTTTGTAAGTTGCACAGCCGTTCAAGAGAATCGTCAAGGCAACGCTGATTATTTTATTCATAGTGCATAACGTTTGGTTAAGGGGCCGGCTTTAGCCGGTCCCGAGTGAGCGAAGCGAACGACTTGAACCAGTAGTTAGATGTGGCCACTCGCTAGTAAAGCTTTATCTCTAGGACCAACTCGGTCAGTCTGTGAGGAATTCCAAGTGTGGTTAATTCTTGCGATAGTTCGCTTATATTTTGTTGTCTGTGGCCATGGGTAAATTCTTTGTTTTCAATTTTTTCCCAATAGAATTGTGCAGGAATTATAAAGTGGGCAATTTGCCCGTAGTGGAACGGTTGCCCCCAAACTCCACCGTCGGCCGTGTAACTCTCATAAATATCATGCTCATCTGGAAGACCACTTTTCCAGTAATTTATGTCTGAGCTCAAGCTTTGAAACGTAGTCCAGGCACACCAAGATTTGCTTGCCCATGAAACGGGCGCTCCTTGCCCAAGGATGCGTCGCGCGGTTTTTAGAAATTCTTGCCACTGTGCATTAGTCATGAGCTGCA
>NZ_JARRAB010000013.1 GCF_030376615.1 Pseudomonas sp. sp1636 | reverse complement strand
GACAACGCCAACCCGGCGGTGCAGGGGTTGGATGCGGGTGAGAGCCTGAGCGAGACCTTCAGCTATACGATGCAGGACGCCGATGGCGACACCGCCACGGCCACCCTGACCATCACCATCACCGGCAGCAACGATGTGCCGGTACTGACGGTCGATCCGGGCAACCAAGGGGCTAACGACCGAGTCTTCGAGGCCGGTTTGGCCCAGGGCTCGGACGCCGCCAGCAACAGCGAATTCGCCAGCGGCACCTTCACCCTGAGCGACGCCGACGGCCTGGACGACCTGCAGAGCGTGACCATCAACGGCGTGACCGTGGCCATCGGCAGCCTGGCCGGCAGCGTGTTCGCCGGCGCCCACGGCAGCCTGACCATCAGCGCCTACAACAGCACCACCGGGGTGGCCAGTTACAGCTATGAGCTGACCAGCCCGACCACCGACGGCCCGGGTATCGAGAGCGACAACTTCACGCTCAGCGTGTCGGACGGCACGGCCAGCTCGGCGCCGGCCAGCGTCGTCATCGAAATCGTCGACGATGTGCCCAATGCGCTGGATGACAGCAACAGCATCGGCGAGGACAGCCTTACCCCGATCACCGGCAGCGTGCTCGACAACGACCTGCACGCCAACGGCCAGCCGGGCGCGGACACCCCGACCAGCTTCGTCGGCTGGGCCAGCACCGCCGCCACCTACGGCACCTTCAGCGACACCGGTAACGGCACTTACAGCTACAGCCTGAACAACGCCAACCCGGCGGTGCAGGGGTTGGACGCTGGCGAGAGCCTGAGCGAGACCTTCAGCTACACCATGCAGGACGCCGATGGCGACACTGCTACTGCGACCCTGAGCATTACCATCCTCGGTGCTGACGACAGCGCCCAGGTGGTGACCGCCGCGCTGCATGGCCCCGATGCGACTGTTTACGAAAAAGGCTTGACCTCGGTGGAGGACACCAGCGAAATCATCGACGGCAGCTTCACGGTGTCGGCTACCGACGGCATCGCCAGCCTCACGGTTGGTGGGGTGACCCTGAGTTTGACGCAACTGCAGGCTTTGGCCGCGAGCAACCAGGTGATCAATACCGGCGAAGGGCTGTTGACCCTGAACGATTACAGCGGCACGAGCAACGCAGGCACGCTGAGCTACAGCTACAGGCTGAGCGCGACCATTGATAATGATAGCCACCCAGGCGCTACCGGCACCCACTTTGATGACAGCGTCGCGATCAGCGTATTGGGTGTGGGCGGCAGTGCTGCCAGCGACCAGTTGATCGTCCGGATCATTGACGACACGCCGACACTCACCACTGTTTCAGACGCATTCTTGAACAATGATCCATCGGGCTACGCGACGGGTAGCTCTGATCCCGTTATTGGCGCGGATGCACCTGGAAGTCCTGACTTGAGTGGGAACATTGCCGGCTGGAATGGCTCCAGTGTTACGTTCGCCGCATCGTCGCTTACTTCGGGTGGTCATACCGTTTATTACGAGGTCAGGTCTGGCGATACGGGTGTGCTCTACGCCTTCACCAGCACAACGCCGGCACCCTATACCGGAAGCGGGGGGCAGTCGCTGATATTTACCCTGTCCTATGACGTGGCAGGCAATTATGTAATTTATATGAACGGTAAGCTGGATGGCCCCGTCCAGACATTTGGTGCGATTTTCAACCAGAATATCGGCGGCAATCAGGACTACCTGTTGGTGACGGATACAGGAGCGCTCTACAAGCCTACAGACTCTATTCCGGTCGGGCAGACGGTCGTTATGTCGGTCGATTCTTCTGTTGGCTCGGTGAATTCAAGTCAGCAGGGTCTTGCTGCAGATAATCAGTGGGTAAGTGGCGGTGTGGCACTCTACTTCTCCTACGCCAGCCCGGTAGTCAGCGCACAGTTTTCCATTGATATTCAGAGTTCAGATACAACGAACGCGGTCAATTGGACTGTTTATGGTCAGGACGCGTTGGGTAATAGCGTCACTGAGAGCGGTACCACGGTATTCACCGAGGGCGTGCTGACCGCTATCCCTACGTTGTTGACGGGAATAACCCGAATCGATCTGTCTGACACCGGTGGGGCCGGGTTCCGGGTGAGCGGTTCCTCGATTGTTGACCGGATCGAAGAGGATCCAATCGGCACGTCTTTTGACATCGGTGTTATTGATGCCGATGGCGACCATGCATCGGCCACTCTGGACGTTGTTTTTCAGCCGCAGTTTGCAGGCCAGTTCGTGGTTGCGTCCAACGCCAACGACGTGGCGGGCAGTGCCGCCCTGTATGTGACTCCAGCAGGGGCAGGTGTCATTACAGGCAAGGGCGGAGACGATATTCTGGTGGGCGATGAGGGCCGCAGTAACCTCGTTGGAAAAAATGTCAACATGATACTTGTGCTTGACTCCTCCGGCAGTATGACAACGAATATCAGCTTCAATGGGACGACCATGAGTCGCATGTCCGCGCTCAAGTTGGCCGTTAATGGCCTGCTTTCTGGGCTTGCGGTCAGTGCCGCCGACAATGTGCGGATCCAACTCGTCGACTTCAATAACTCGGCCAATAGTCTTGGGGTTTTCGATATCAAGGGTGGTGAACTGATCGCCGCGCAAAATGCGGTAAATGGTCTGCTCGCCAACGGCTGGACGAATTATGAGGCTGGCTTGCAAGTGGCGTTGAACTGGGTTGCAAGCGTAGGTGCCGACGCCCCATATACCGGCGCCAATGTGATCAATCAGGTGGTGTTTGTCTCCGATGGTGCGCCGAACAGTTGGTTAACCGGGGACTCAACCAACCTTAACAATACCGTCACCAATGGCGCTACCAGCACGGCGGTTGCTCATGTCCTCGGCATGCACAACCAGTCGGGCAGCCAGAATGACGATCGGGTAAGTGAAGTGGCTTTGCTCGAGGCGAGCTTCGGACAAATTCAAGCTGTCGGTATCAATGTGGGCGGTACGGCGCTCGATATACTCAATCAGATCGAGGGAGAACTGGCCTCGGTCAACCCCGATGTAGCCAGCAACATTACCACCGGCGAGCAACTGGCGAGTGTGCTGGCCGACTTCAATCCCTCGACTCAGCTTTTCGATGCAGGTAATGACACTATTCTGGGGGGCGCGGGAGATGACCTGATTTTTGGCGACGTCTTGTATAGCGATATTCTGGCCGCTGCGGCAGCGTTGGCTATGAATCCTGGTGCGGGTTGGCAGGTGTTTTCTGCACTTGAGGCGGGCGCTGGTGCGGGTGCATATGCAGCGTGGACTCGGGCGGATACGGTCAATTATGTACTTACCCATGCGGATGAGCTTGGCCAGGAATCGGGGCGTGCACTTGGGCATGACAGCATTGACGCGGGCGCAGGAAACGACCTGGTATATGGGCAAGAGGGAAATGACAATATCTTCGGCGGGAGTGGCAATGATGTTTTGTTCGGTGGGTCGGGCAATGACACGCTGCTCGGCGGTGATGACGACGACATATTGATCGGTGGTCTGGGTGCCGACATTATGAGCGGCGGTGCAGGTATAGATACGTATGTTTGGCGCCCAGGTGGTCTGGGCGATGGGACTGATAGGATTACCGATTTTTTCATAGACTCCAGCGGTACTAACTCGGATGTGCTGGATTTGTCGCAATTGCTATCGGGTGTAGGGGCGAACGCTGCAAGCTTGCAAAGTTACCTGGACTTCGCGTTTGCCGGGACGACCACCACTATTTCGGTGGATGTCGATGCCAGCGGTTCGGTTGAACAGCAGATAGTGCTGGATAACATTAATCTGGCAACATTTTATGGCACGGCAAATGAGGCCAGCATTATCACTAATCTGCTTGACGATGGTGCCCTGAAAATAGATACCGTCTAGCCGGCCGTTGAACAATGTAGGCGAGGCAGCCGAGGCAAGGCAAAAATGGCCGAAACGCAGCGTCGCGGAGTAACAGCCCCAGGCTGGCCAGCAGCCCAGGGGTACTGATCGTGCTAACGCGGGTTGGGCAGGGTTTTCTGCTTGAGGATATAGATGCTCACCAACAGCGCGCTGGTCAGCATAAAGGCGCGTGCCCAGAACAGCGGGATCAGGTAGCAGGAGAGGGCGATGCTGAACCACATCAGGGCGATGCTGTAGACCTTGGCCTTGAGTGGGATGCCCTGGCCGTCGAGATAATCGCGCACCCAGGGGCCGAGCCTGGGATGCAGCACCAGCCACAGATAGAAGCGCTTTGAACTGCGGACAAAGCAGGCCGCGGCCAGTAACAGGAACGGCGTGGTCGGCAGCACCGGCAGAAAAATACCGATTACCCCGAGCGCCACGCACAGCCAACCCAAGGCCAGCAGTGCGTAGCGAGTCAGCGGGTTGCGGCTTTCCTGTACGTCATGCGCCATGGCGCAGGCTTAGTGGTGACGCGGTTTGAGCAGGGCTGGTTTTTCTTCCGGGGCATGGCACAGCAGGAACAGCGCGGTCAGCAGTTCGGGGATTTGCTCGACCATGCTGTCCACCAGGTCGCGGTCGCCGGCGATTTCGGCGAACTCCGGCTGCTCATCGAACAAGCCGGAGGCGACCATGATCGGCAGCAGCAGCTCGCTGACCTCGTCTTCGGCATCGTCGAACCAGGCCGCTTCACGCAGGAACACCCCTTCCATGAAACCGATGCACCAGCCGCGCAGGTCGGAGTCGTCCGGCTCTTCGCCGAGATCCAGTTCGCAAGGTACTTCCGGGTCGTCGTCGCTGGCCAGTTGGCGGGCGATATGAGTCTGCAGTTGTACCAGGGTGGCCTCGATGTCGTCGCGCTCCTCGTCGCTGCGGTAATGCGGTGGCTCGGAGAACAGGGCATCGATCCACTCACGCTCCGGTACCGGATCGGGACAGATCGACAAGGCGGTGAGGTAGCCGTGGGCGGCCACGTAGTCCAGAGCCTCGTCGTGCAGCTCATCGGCGTCGAGGAAGGCTTGCAGGCGGGACAGTTGCTCGGCGAAGGACATCGTGGGCTACCTTGAAGAAGTAAACGAGGATGGATTCTAGTCCAGACCTGCTGCAGCAGCCATAGTTCTAGGGATATGCGCGGCGAAAAACACATCAAAACTCGATCCGGCAAGCAGGTGCGTATAATGCGCGGCTCGTTTCGGAGACCTTTCATGCTCGACCACGCACAGCGCATCCTCAAAGACGTTTTCGGTTATGACAGCTTCCGTGGCCGCCAGGGGGCGATCATCGAGCGCGTGGCGGGCGGCGGCGACGCCCTGGTGCTGATGCCGACCGGCGGTGGCAAGTCGCTGTGCTTTCAGGTGCCGGCCTTGCTGCGCGAGGGGTTGGCGGTGGTGGTGTCGCCCCTGATCGCCTTGATGGACGACCAGGTCGCCACTCTCGACGAGTTGGGGGTGGCCGCAGTGGCCCTGAATTCCACCCTGAGCGCCGAGCAGCAGCGCGAGATTGCCGAGCGGATCAACCGCGGCGAGATAAAAATGCTCTACCTGGCTCCGGAACGCCTGGTGCAACCGCGCATGCTGGCGTTCCTGCAGCGTCTGGAGATCGCCCTGTTCGCCATCGACGAGGCGCATTGCGTGTCGCAGTGGGGGCATGACTTTCGCCCGGAATACCTGCAGCTCGGCCAGTTGGCCGAGCTGTTTCCCCATGTGCCGCGCATCGCCCTGACCGCTACGGCGGACATGCGCACCCGTGAAGAAATCGTTCAGCGTCTGCATTTGCAAAACGCCGAGCGTTTCCTGTCGAGCTTCGACCGGCCGAACATCTTTTATCGCATCGTGCCCAAGGATCAGCCGCGTAAGCAGTTGCTGGCCTTCCTCGCCGAGCGCAAGGGCGATGCCGGCATCGTCTACTGCCTGTCGCGCAAGAAAGTCGACGAAGTCGCGGCCTTTCTCTCCGGGCAGGGCTTCCCGGCGTTGCCTTATCACGCCGGCTTGGCGAATGACCTGCGCGCCTATCACCAGAAGCGCTTCCTCAACGAGGAAGGCCTGATCATGGTGGCGACCATTGCCTTCGGCATGGGCATCGACAAGCCGAACGTGCGCTTCGTCGCCCACCTGGATCTGCCCAAATCGCTGGAGGCCTATTATCAGGAAACCGGTCGCGCCGGCCGTGATGGCCTGCCCGCCGATGCCTGGATGGCCTACGGCCTGCAGGATGTGTTGTTGCTCAAACAGATGCTCAACAACTCCGAAGGCGACGAGCGGCACAAGCGTCTCGAACAGCACAAGCTCGATGCCATGCTTGCGCTCTGCGAGGAAACCCGCTGCCGACGGCAGACGCTGCTGGCTTATTTCGACGAGGACATGCCCAAGCCCTGCGGCCATTGCGACAACTGCATCGATGGCGTGCAGACCTGGGACGCCACCGAGCCGGCACGTCAGGCACTCTCGGCGATCCATCGCAGCGGTCAGCGCTATGGCGTCGGCCATCTGGTCGACCTGTTGCTCGGCCGCGACAATGACAAGGTGCGTGGCCTGGGTCACCAGCACCTGACGGTGTTCGGCGTCGGCAAGGCGCTCAGCGAGGGCGAGTGGCGCTCGCTGTTCCGCCAGTTGGTGGCGCGCGGCCTGGCGGATGTCGACCTCGAAGGCTACGGCGGCCTGCGTCTCTCCGAGAGCTGCCGGCCCTTGTTGCGCGGTGAGGTGACCCTGCAATTGCGCCGCGATCTGAAGCCGCAGCACACGGCGAAATCCTCCAGCAGCGCGGCCAGCCAACTGGTGCGCGGCGACGAACGCGAGCAATGGGAAGCCCTGCGCGCGCTGCGCCGCAAGTTGGCCGAGGAGCATGCGGTGCCGCCCTATGTGATCTTTCCCGACGCTACCCTGCTGGAAATGCTCCGTAGCAAGCCCGGCACCCTGGCCGAAATGGCTCAGGTCAGCGGGGTCGGTGCGCGCAAGTTGGAACGCTATGGCGAAGCCTTTCTCGAAGTGTTGGGTGGGAATGCCGAGGCGCCGCGAGTGGTGCTCGACCTGCGGCATGAGCTGGTCAGCCTGGCCCGTGCCGGCATGACCCCGCAGCAGATCGCCAGCCAACTCAAGTGCAGCGAAAAGAACGTCTACAGCCTGTTGGCCGAGGCCATCGGTCGCCAGCAGCTATCCCTGGAGCAAGCGCTGGATCTGCCGGAAGAACTGCTCGGCGAGATCCAGGATGCCTTTCTCGACGGAGAAGGCGAACTGCCGCCGGTGGCTGAAGTCAGCGGCTTGTTCGTCGGCCGGGCCGAGGACGGCGTCTTGTACTGCGTGCGGGCCGCGTTGCAGGCCGAGTTCGGCGTCTGAGCGCTGGCAAGCCTGACCCGCAACATCGAGCAGGTATCCGGTGCGCCCCTCTGGCGAGCGCTGGTGTCGATTGATGGCCTGCGGGGCGTGGTCGAAAGCCAGCCTGTAAAATGGTGAAATATCCGAGAGATATCAGGACTCTTGCTCTCGGGGCTATGATCATGGTTAGCTCGCTAATAATTAGATTTTGATATTTAAAGAGCCGTTTAGCCATGTCGCAGTCGCAGTTGGATCCACACCGTTTCGCCATGCAATTAGCCCAGTTATCCCGTTCCTGGCGCGCCGAACTCGATCGGCGCCTGGTGGGGCTCGGTCTGTCACAGGCGCGTTGGTTGGTGCTCTTGCATCTGTCGCGCTTTGACGAGTTGCCGACCCAGCGTGAGCTGGCGCAAAGCGTGGGGGTCGAAGGCCCCACCCTGGCCCGGCTGTTGGATAGCCTGGAAGCCCAAGGCCTGGTCAACCGGCAGGCGGTGCCGGAAGACCGCCGCGCCAAGAAAATCTCCCTGAGACCGTCAGCGCAGCCGTTGATCGAAAAGATCGAGGCCATTTCCACCCAGCTACGCAAAGAACTCTTCGCCGGGATCGACGAAGAGGAACTGCGCCGTTGCCAGCAGGTGCATGCACGGATTCTGGGTAACCTGGAAAAGCGCTGATGGGGCAGGGTCTGGCGGACTTGCAGGCGCGTTTCGGCGCGCGCTATCCGCACTGGTTGTTGGGCATATTGATGATCGGCAGCATGGCCATGGTGCTGGCCTCGACCAGCATCAATGTGGCCTTGCCGGCGATCATGCTGGACTTTTCGATTGGCCGGCCGCAGGCGCAGTGGCTGTCCACTGGTTTTCTCGCGGCCATGACCGTCGGTCTGCTATTGGCCGCTTGGGCGCATTCGCGTTTTGGCGCCAGGCACACGGCGCAGTTCGGCCTGTCGCTGTTCATCCTTAGTTCGTTGCTGGCACTGCTCGCGCAAGAGGCCTGGCAGCTGATTGCCCTGCGCATCGTCCAGGGGCTGTGTGCCGGTGTCGTCCAGCCATTGGCCATGGTGCTGATCTTTCGCGTATTCATTGGCGGCGGCCGGGGCATGGCCTTGGGTCTCTACGGTCTGGGGGTGATGGTCGCACCCACATTGGGGCCAACCATCGGCGGTTATCTGGTCGATCATTTTGGCTGGGGGGCGGTCTTCTGGTTGCCATTGCCCATGTGCGTCCTGGCGCTGCTGGGCGGGCAGTGGTTGTTGCCCAGTCAGCGGGATAAGACCACGCCTTTGCTGGATGTATGGGCCTTGGTTTTATTGTGCGTGGGGGTGTTTGCCCTGCTCGGCGCCCTGGCCGAGGCTCAGCGCTTTGCCTGGCTGGCGCCGCGGGTGTGGCTGCCCGGTCTGCTGGGTACGCTGGCGTTCAGCGGTTTTCTCCGGCGCAGCTGGCGCAGTGCCAAGCCGCTGCTGCCGTTGCGTTTGTGGCGCCATGCCGGCTTTCGCAATGCCAGCTGGGTAGCCTTGACTTTGGGCATGGGTCTGTATGGTTCGACCTACCTGATCCCGCTGTACCTGCAAACAGTCGAAGGCTACAGCGCCGGACGCGCCGGCTTGTTGCTGTTGCCAACAGGGGTGCTGATGGGGGCCGCGTCCTTTGCCGGCGGCTGGCTGAGCGATAGGCAGTCGGCGGCCTTGCTGCTGGTCAGCGGATTACTGATCTTCGCCTTGTCTGCCGCAGGATTTGGCTGGCTCGAGCAGGGCGCCTCCTTCACCGTGCTGTGTTTCTGGGCCTGTGTCGGGCGGGCCGGGCTCGGGCTGCTGTTGCCGGCGCTGAGCACGGGCTCGCTGGACATTCTCAGTGCGCAAGAGCTGGCATTGGGCGCCGGTGCCATTACTTTCGTTCGTCAGTTGGGTGGGGCGTTTGGCGTCAATTTACTGACCTTTTTTCTCGAGTGGCGTCATGGCCGGGAAACGGGAGGCCTGGCGGCCGAAGCCGTGGCATTCCAGCAGAGTTTTTGGTTGATGGCGGCGGTCTTCACCCTGACGGTGCTGGCGGCTTGGCGCGTGCGTTCGACAAGGGTCTGACAGTCGTGTGTCGTCGGCATGCCGGGTGGTTTTGCGGGTCATTTTATTGACTTCTTTGTCGCGCTTTTGCGTATGATTGCTACTTGTCTTGTCGCGGTGTGCGTACTAAAGCATGCAGGCTTGCAAATCATGGCCATACTCACTCATGGGCCGGGCTCGACACGGAGTGTTTGCCCCGACGTAAGAATTTGCTGCACCCACTGTTTTCACCACTGACGGATACACACGCCAAGGCGTGGGGTGGTGTGACGACTCGGGAGCGGAGTCAGCGGGAGAGTTCATATGTCTCGAGTTCGGCAATTGCTGTTCGGCCTTGCTTCAAGCTCAGCATTCTATTCCGGGGTAGTACCAGCCTTGGGGCTGGGCGAAATCACCCTGCATTCAGCCTTGAATCAGCCGCTAGAGGCTGAAATCGAATTGTTGGAAGCTGCCGATCTGGCCAGCAGCGATCTGTTGGTGCGGCTCGCATCTGCCGATGCATTCAGCCGTTCTGGCGTCGACCGCTTGTTCTTTCTCAACGATCTGCGTTTCACCCCTTTGCTGCGCGGCGGCAACAGTGTGATTCGTGTGGTGTCGAGCCAGCCGGTGCGTGAGCCCTATTTGAATTTCATTGTCGAAGTGGCGCGGCCCAATGGCCAGCTGCTGCGCGAATACACCCTGCTGCTCGATCCGCCCAGTTCATCGGCCTACCGTGCTGTCGCTGCCGCGCCAGAAGTGCAGGTGCCGTCCGTGCGCGCGCCGGCATCGCCAGCTACTGTTGCTGCGCCTCGCGCCATGCCGGCAGCCGAAGCGGGTACGCGTTACCAGGTAGTCAGCGGTGACAGCCTGTGGAAGATCGCCGCAAACTTGCGCGCTGCGGGTAGCCAGGCATCGCAGCAAGCCTTGATGCGCGATATCCATGCGCTCAATCCGCAGGCATTCAGCCGAGGCGATATCAATCGCCTGCAAGTTGGGGCCGATCTGCTGCTGCCGGATGCCGCTCAGGCCGGCAGTGCGCCTATTGCCACCGCCACCGCCAGCGTGCAACCCCTGGCGCCCGATGAGCCGCCGGTCGACTCGCAGGTCGAGCAGATGGCACACATGCAGCGGCGCCTGGATCAGGAGTTGCTCAGCCAGGCTGAGGAAAATCTCAAACTGCAACAGAGCATCAGCGCTCTGCAGGCGCAGTTACAGCAGCTGCAGGCACAGGTGGGTGACAAGGATCAGCAACTGGCGGAGTTACAAGCCCAGTTGCTGGAACGCCCTGCACTCGTGCAATCGTCTCCGGCGCCTGCCGCGCCGGAGTCTTCGCCCGTTGAGTCGAACCAGCCAAGCGAGACGCCGAGCCGCAACTGGTTTAGCGCGGGCGTGGCTGCACTGGTCTTACTGTTGTTTGGCCTTTTCGGGTTGTTATGGCGTTCCCGGCACCTGGCTACCCCGCCAACTCAACAGGCGCAACCATTAACCGAGCCCGTATTGACCGTGCCTGAGCCAATTGCGCCGCCGCTGCGCAGCGTGCCTGTGGTTGCTCGCGCCAATCAACCCGCGGCCGCTGCAGCCATTCCAGACGACGCATTGGGCGGCGCGAATATCTATATTGCCTATGGCCGCCTCAGTGAGGCGGCGGCACTTCTCGGCAAGGCTCTGGATGCTCAGCCTGAGCGCAGCGATATTCGCTTCCGCCTGCTGGAAGTGCTGGCGCAGCAGGGCAATGCTCAGGCCTTCGTCGAGGAGGAAGCAAAGTTACGCAATGCCGGTTTCACAGCGGCGCGTATCGATCAGCTCAAGACGCGTCATCCAGGTTTGCTTGATACCCCCGTGGCGACGGACAAGCTGGACGACGCCGCGCTGGTGCTGGACGAAACGCACTTGCAGGCTCCGCTGCAAGCGGATGAAACCCATACCGAGGACTTTCAGCTCAATCTGGATGACTTGTCGCTGGATGCGGATTGGGATTTGGTGAGCCCGTTCCCAACCAGCCTGCGCAAAAAGAGTGTTGCCTCGACGCAACAGGTTGCCGAGGATGACGATCTGCCAGAGGCTTTTGAGCTAACGGGCCATCGCGATGCACGCAGTCCCTTCGCCCAGTCGATGCTGGTTGAAGAGGCATCGGCCGCCGACTGGCTGCAGGAGGAACTGCCTGAAGGCGTCCGCGATCAAGACCTTGCCGATGGCGGCGAGCTGTTGCACGACCTCGATCAGTTGGCCGGGAGCCACGATGCCCTGGCCAAACTCAACTTGGCACTGGCCTACATCGAGCAGGGTAGCCTGGAAAGTGCTTGCGGCATTCTCAATGAGGTCATCAACGATGGCGATGACGAGCAGAAGCAGGAAGCCCGTGAATTGCTGGCAAAAATTGCTTGAAGCCTGTTAAGCCTGTCACGGGCTAGTCGGGGCTCCAGCTAAAAGGCTCGCTTACCTACGCAAGGTAAGCGAGCCTTTTAGCTTGCCGCCTCGCTTGCGGGGCGGGGTTATCATGATTCTTTTCGCCTAAGCAGAGTTGATTATGTCCAGCGCCAAAGTCGAAGTGACCATCACCTATTGCAGTCAGTGTCAGTGGTTGTTGCGCGCGGCCTGGTTGGCCCAGGAACTGCTGTCGACCTTTGCCGATGATCTGGGCAAGGTCAGCTTGGAGCCTGGCACCGGTGGGGTGTTTCGCGTCACCTGCGCTGGCGTGCAGCTCTGGGAACGCAAGGCCGACGGCGGTTTTCCCGAAGCCAAGGTGCTCAAGCAGCGCTTGCGTGACTTGATCGACCCGGCCCGGGATCTTGGCCACAATGATCGTACGGGCGACACCTGACCGTTCGCGCAACAGCCTCGCCGCTGGTCGCAGGATTGCCTGGCATGCGGGCGATCCTGCGATCTGATTAGCCCGGCCGTCCTGGTCGTGCCAAGCCGGTTGGACGGATTTTTTCCGCCATACAGTGCTGACCTTTTGGTCAGCTTTAATGCCCGCAGGCTTGCTCTCTGATTGCCTCGGCGGTAGGGTTGCCAACCCGTTCTGTCTAGTCCTCACGATGTTGGAACTTTAGTGAAAGCCTTATCAGAAGCTTGTTGCCAACCGTCTTTTCGATCGCTCCGGGCCGCCGCAAATTGAAAACCAGGTCTAGAACCCTGCTGTTGCTGGCTCTGGTGGTGGCGGCGATCAATCTACGGCCTGGGATTACCTCTCTGGCGCCGCTGATCGAGCGAATTGCCGATGAGCTGGCATTGAGCCGTAGCCTGATCAGCCTGACCACGGCATTGCCGGTGCTATGCATGGGCTTGCTGGCACCTTTCGCACCGCGTGTGGCGTTGCGTCTGGGACTGGAACGCAGCATCGCTTTGTGCATGGGTGGGATCGCGGTCGCCTTACTGATGCGCTTGGCCGGCCAGTCCAGCGCTGTGCTGATTGCCAGTGCGGTGCTGCTCGGTGCGGCAATTGCCATTGCCGGACCGTTGCTCTCGGGGTTTATCAAGCGGCACTTCGTTGGGCAGATGGGCATTGTGGTCGGCTGGTATTCCTTGAGCATGGCGATTGGTGGCGCTGCGGGTGCCGTGCTGACGGCACCCGCCACGCAACTGTTCGGCGACAGTTGGTCGCAGGGGCTGGCGGTTTGGGCCTTGCCCGCAGCGTTGGGGCTATTGTTATGGTTGTGCCTGCCCAGCCAGGCGGAGTCTGCGGATGCCGCCGAAGGGGCCCGCGGCTTGCCATGGAATCAGCCCAGAGCCTGGTTGATCAGCGCCTTCTTCGCGCTCCAATCCGGGCTGTTCTATGCCCTGGCCACCTGGGCGGTGGCGCGTTACCACGAGGCCGGTTTGCCCCTGTTGCGCAGCAATGCACTGTTCAGTCTCTCGATGCTGATGGGCGTGCCCAGCGCCTTCCTGCTGCCCTGGTTGGCCCAGCGTTTCGGCAATCGCTACTGGTTGTTGGTCGCATGCGGTTTGGCGTCGTCCATCAGCTTGGCGATGATCACCCTGGTTCCGACCTTCGCCCCGGAACTCTGGGCGGCCACCATCGGCTTCGGTCTCGGCGGCTCCTTTGCCTTGTCGCTGGTGTTGCCGCTGTATGAGGCGGGCTCGCCGTTGGCGGTCAGCCGCTGGACCGCGATGATGCTCTGCATGGGCTACAGCATGGCGTGTCTGGCGCCGGTTCTGATCGGGTTGGCGCGCGATCTTACCGGCCACTATCACTTGCCGTTCATGGTGCTGACCGGCCTGGCGCTGTTGATGACGTTGCTGGCCTGGGGCATGCGTAGCGGCCCCCGCCATACCTCATGAGCTGGGAGTGCGGCGATGGGCGGCAAAACACAAAGTTTCCCAGCAGTTCCTTTCTTGACGCTCGGCGCTGTGATAGAAGGCAGCCTTGATTTTCTGGAGTGCCCGCGTGGAGTCCGAATCCATTGTTTATGGCTGCATCCGCGATTGGCCATCCGATAGCCAGACGCAGAGTCGTCTGCGCCGCGAGATCAACCATCAGGTGTTGGGTGAGTTGCCGGCTGGCGAGGCTTGGCCATTTCTGGGGCGCGAGATGTTTGCCTTTTGCCAGCAGCCCGGCGAGGGTCTGTACCAGACCCAGGTGATTCACTTCGGCGCCAGTTACCGCGCGGTCGAGTACGAGTGGAGCCTGTGGGTCGAGCAGTTCGAGACGCTGCTCAGGCGCCTGTATTGGGCCAGTGCCGTGGTGCATCTGGAAACCGAACTGAACGGTACCCATACCTTTCGCTGGGAGTCGGACAACGGCTGTCACAGCCCTCAGGAAGGCGAATTACGGGTGCGCTGCGCCTGGGAGCGCGAAGGCGGCTTGCGCGGCTGAATGCCGGCCAGCCGCCTGCGCGAGGACTCACTTGTGCTTGGGTTGGCGATACAGGTCGATCAGTACCTGGTCGAGAATCGACGAGGCGCCCCAGGGCTTCGGGTCGTTGAGAATCGCCACCACCGCCCAGCTGTTGCCATTGCTGTCGCGACTGTAGCCGGCGATGGCGCGGACATTGTTCAGGGTGCCGGTCTTGATGTGTGCCTCGCCAACCAAGGCGGTGCGCTGCAGGCGTTTACGCATGGTGCCGTCCATGGCCACCAGCGGCAGGGAGCTGATGAACTCGGCGGCATAGGGGCTTTTCCAGGCAGCCTGGAGCAATTGCGCCAGCTCACGCGCGCTGACGCGTTCGTCGCGCGACAGGCCGGAACCATTTTCGATTACCAGGTGCGGGGCGGTAATGCCCTTGCGCGCCAGCCAGCCACGGATCACGCGCTGCGCGGCCTTGGCATCGTCGCCATCGGCTTCGTTGCGAAACTGCGCGCCGAGGCTGAGAAACAGCTGACGGGCCATGGTGTTGTTACTGTATTTGTTGATGTCGCGGATGATCTCCACCAGATCCGGGGAGAAGGCGCGGGCCAGCAGGCGCGCATTTTTCGGTACCTCGGCGAGGCGATCCTGGCCGAGGATCTTGCCGCCCAGTTCCTGCCAGATGGCCCGTACGGTGCCGGCCGCATAGCCGGGATGGTCGAGCAGGGACAGGTAGGTCTGGGCGCTGCAGCCCTCTGCCAGTTTGCCGCTGACGATCACGGTGGTGCCGTCGAACTGCTTCACCGGGTTGTAACGCACATCCGGCCAGCCCGGGCATTTGCCTGCCGGCAGCGCCTTGACCCGATTGTCGATGCGGATTTCGGCAAGCGGCGGTTCGACTGCGATATGCACCTTGCCGCCGTCGGTACGCGCGACGAAGCGCAGCGCCTTGAGGTTGACCAGCAAGGCGTCGGGGGTGACCAGATAAGGCTTGTTGGAGTCGTTGCCGTCGTCGTTGAAGGTCGGCAGCGCGGGCTGGTTGAAGTGGCTGCGGTCAAGCACCAGGTCGCCGCTTATCTGCTGCACGCCGTTGGCGCGCAGGTCGCGCAGCAGCAGCCAGAGCCGCTCCATGTTCAGCTTGGGATCGCCGCCGCCTTTGAGAAACAGGTTGCCGTGCAGCACGCCGTCTTTCAGTGGGCCGTCGCTGTAGAACTCGGTTTTCCACTGGTGCGTCGGGCCGAGCAGTTCCAGGGCGGCAAAGGTGGTGAGCAGTTTCATGGTCGAGGCCGGATTGACCGACACGTCGGCGTTGAAGAAGCTGCTGTTGCCTGGGCCGGTAAGCGGTAGGGTGACCACCGACAGCGATTGGCTGCTGATTTTGTTGGTTTTCAGCGACTGTTGCACTTTGCTTGACAGGCTGCTGTTGACGGCCGCATGCGAGGGCAAGGCGAGTGGCAGGAGCAAGGCGGCGATGGCCAGTTTGCGCAAGGTGTTGATCATGGCTGGATACCCGCCAGGCGAGGGTTGGAGAGCACGAGCGACATGTACAGAAGATCCCGTCGAGGTTTTGCGAATTGCCGCACATTATGCCCAAGATGCTCCAGGGCCGTCATGCCTGCGCCGTTCAGTGGTCGGCGTAAATGCGTGCTCAGGCGGCTTAGCGGCGTCGCGCCCATCGCCTGGCGGGCAGAGAGGCAGGCAATTCGGGCAGCAAGCTGCTAAAGTGCCGCGCGTTATCACTTTTGAGGATTGTTCCATGGCTACTAACCGTTCCCGCCGTTTGCGCAAAAAACTCTGCGTGGATGAATTCCAGGAGCTGGGTTTTGAGCTGAACCTGAACTTCAAAGACGATCTGGCCGAAGAAGCCATTGACGCCTTCCTCGATCAGTTCCTGCGTGACGCCATGACCGCCAATGGTCTGGGCTATGTCGGCGGCGATGACTATGGTCTGGTGTGTCTGGCCAAGCGCGGTTCGGTCAGCGAAGAACAGCGTGCCCAGGTCGAGGCTTGGTTGAAAAGTCGCGATGAGTTGGTCGACATCACTGTCAGCCCACTGATGGACGTTTGGTATCCGGAAAGCACTATCAATACTCCGGCCTGATGTCTGCCGGCTGGGCATGCCCGCATGCCCAGCCGTTGCTTCAGCGGTGCTGCCTATGCCTGCCTGTGCCTTTCCCTGCCTTCCGTAAGACCGCCTCAAGCCCAGCCGACGGCTAGCCTGTCAGGCCGGCTTTGCTCAGTACGCTGAGTTCGTCTACCTCATCGATCTGTTGTGCGTGCATAAAGCGTTCGGCGTAGTGCCGATAGACTCCCGCGCGGACGAACAAGCGAAACAAGTCTGGATCTATGTGTGCGTCCGCGCACATGGCGGCCATGATGTTCAGCGATTCCGAGAGCCGCTTGCCCTGCTTGTAGGGTCGATCCGCGGCAGTCAACGCCTCGAAAATATCGGCTATCGCCATCATTCGTGCCGGCAGGCTCATCTGCTCGCGCCGCAGGCGTTTCGGATAACCGTTGCCATCCATTCTTTCGTGATGGCCACCGGCGATCTCGGTGACGTTCTGCAAGTGTGCGGGGAAGGGCAGGCGGTCGAGCATGAGAATGCTTTGCACGATGTGGTGGTTGATGATGTAGCGCTCTTCGCCCGTCAGGGTGCCACGGGGAATGCTCAGGTTGTGCAGTTCGCCGCGGTTGAACTTGTACTTGGGAACCTCGAGTTTGAAACCCCAGGGATTGTCCGGCGGGATGATTTCTGTGGCCGCACGTTCGATCAGGTGCTCGGGCTTGTCGGCCAGCAACGGTTCTTCGACTGGCAGGTTTGGCGCGGGTCGCCGCTCATGGCGTTGGGTCTCTTCCCAGGACAGGCCGAGGCGATCATCCAGGGTGCGTATCCAGGTGCGTGTGGCGATCTGCTGCAGGCGCGCCAGATCTGCCTCGGCCATGGCCTCGCTGCCCAGATTACTGCGTGCGACCAAGGCGAACTCATCGTCCAGGGTGGCCAGTGCGGCATCGCGCAAGACGGCCAGCCGCGCCTGCTCGCCCCCCTGCGCACAGCCTTGCCAATAGGCAATCCAGGCGTCGCGCTTGAGTACCTCGAAGCGCGTGCGCACTTCATGAATGCGATCGTAGAGGGCCTCCAGCTTGGTCGCCTTGTCCACCACGTATTCGGGAGTGGTGACCTTGCCGCAATCATGCAGCCAGGCGGCGATATGCAACGTCTCCCATTCCTCGGCGTTGGGGCGATAGTCGCGAAAGGCCGGCGCATCGCTGTCGGCCGCTGCGCGGGCCAGCATCAGGGTGATTTCCGGCACACGCTGGCAGTGACCGCCGGTGTAAGGGCTCTTGGCATCGATGGCGCCAGCGATCAGCTGGATAAAGGCATTGAGCAGCTGTTTCTGCCGTTCCAGCAGGCGTTGGCTGTCGATGCACAGCGCCGCCACTCCAGACACCGCCTCGACGAAGGCCACGTGCTCGGGGCTCTGCATGGCCAAATCGGATGGTTCGCCACGGTCGCAGTGCAGCAGCACCAGGACTCCCAGGGTGTCGCCCTGGCGGTTGCGCAGGCCTGTCGCAAGCAGGTGCACCCGCGGGCTGTCGAGGGCCTGCAGCAGGCTCCTGTAGTCGCCGGCCTGGTCGAAGCCGAGCGAAGTTATCGCGCTGTTACCGCCACTGGCTGCTTGTTGCAGCCAGGTGGGCAGCTGGCTGGCGGCCTTGGCGTAGCCGCGAATGCCGTGTTTGCCGAGGCTGTGTTGTGTGCCATTGAGAAACAGGCCGTGGGGCTCCAGGCGTCCGCTGTCGGCGTCGATCAGGTAGATCAGGCCACCGTGGGCCGCGCTGATGGTCACGGTTTCCTGCAGGATCCGTTCAAGCAGGGCATCGAAGTGGGTTTCGGCGCAGAGGCTGGCAGCGATGTCGAGGAAGCTGGAAATAGTCTCTTTCATCCGCGCCATGGACTCGGCCAGTTGATCCACTTCCAGCACTGGTGAGTGGCCGCTGGGCGGGTAGCTGAAGTCGAAGCGACGGATCGCTTGCGCTTCCAGTACCAGGGCGCGCAAGGGTTTGGCCACGATGCGCGAGGTTAGCCAGCCCAACGGCAGGCACAACAGCAGCGTGGTCAGGGTGATCAGCGCACCTTGCCAGCGGATGCGGTAGGCGTCGGCCAGCAGTTCGTCTTCCGGCACCAGTAACGCCAGGTACAGTCCTTGCGGGCCGCCTTCCTGTAGATGATGGCGTGACACCACCCAGCGCTGCTTGCTCAATTCCATGACGCCTTGTCGTGAGCCATCCAGGCCGTCGGCGAACAGTGCGGCGAGTTCGGCGCTGAGCTCGCGTGCCGGAATCAGATGCGGTTCGCCGTTATTCGTCATCACCAGGCGTGCGCTGTCGGGATAGGCCACGGCGTTGCCACTGGCGTCGAACAGGACGACTTGGCTGTTGCTCGTGACCTGATGCTGGGCCAGGGTCGCCGAGAGGTCGGCCAGGGTCAGGTCGGCGCCGAGCACGGTCTCGCCGGTGCCGTGACGGGCGATGGTGGTGCCCACTTCTCCCGTGGAGAAAAACACATAAGGGGCCGTGGTGAAGTGCTGGTCACTGGCCAGGGCGCTGCTGTACCAGGGGCGAGAGCGTGGGTCGTAGCGCTCCTTGAGGTTCTGTCGCCAGCTGAGCAACTGCAGGTTGTCGTCGAAGAACTGGTATTCGGAGTCTGGGCGCGCCTGACCTAGGCGGTTGATGCTCCATACTTGGAAGGCCGCGTCGGGTGGGGCGTCGAAGGCGTTTTTCAGCGAGTCGCTGCGGAGCGGGCGAACCATGAAGAAATCGCCATCCCCATAACCCAGGTAGAGCGAGGCGAGCTTGGGGTTGTCGCGCAGGGCCTGGGCGAAGAGCGGTAGCAGCGCCATGCGCTCATAGCGATCGTGCCCGTGGATTTGCTCGGCGCGGGTCAGCAAGCTGAGCAGGCGACGGATCGGCTGATAGGTGTGCTGGAGATCCTCCTGCACATCCTGTTGGATGCGCTCGAACAGCTTGGCGCTGCTGGAGAGAATGATCTGGGTGTTCTGCTGGTAGTTGAACAGCCCGAGCGCCACGCCGGTCAGCAACAACAGCAGGGTGAACAACAGGCTGATATGTACATGCAGGGGGAAGAGGTGGTCGCGGGGCCTGGCGGTGCTGGGCATAGCGCGTCACTCCGTGAATTGCGCTGCGGGCCGAGAAAGCATAGTGAAGGGGGCCGAGGGCTGCCGGCTAAAAGCGGAAAATCATAAGAAAATTTCTGTTTAGAACGGCGCTATGTAGGCGTATCGGCCTGCTGTCTCGACTCAAGGCGTCTGGTGAGGAGCGGCCATGCGCTTTGCGTGTTTTTCCAGCAACTGCTGCACGCCGTGCATCAGCAGGGCGACGAACAAGGCCAGAATCACGCCAAACAAGGCGTTGAGCAAACGCACTTCGGCAAGCTGCCAGTCTTGCGCCAGGCTTTCGGCCAGCAAGACGAAGCAGACGGTGGTTTGCAGCACGAACAAAGCATAGTGGTTGGCTTGTATGGCACGGTTGAGGGTTATCAACGGCAGCAGAGTGGCGACCATCAGCGCTGGATCCTGCAGGCTGTGGCCGAGCAAAATCAATAACCCGGCAGCCCCTAGGCTGGCCAGGCTCGATTGCAGGGCGCGCACCAGGCTGCCCTGGAATTCCAGCTGCAGGGTGGTGACCACGGTCAAGGTCAACCAGTAACCACGTTGCAAATCGGCCAGATTGACGACCAGGCCGGCAAGCGAGAAGGCCAGGGTGCAAGCCAGCGCATGCAGGCGCCACTGCTGCCGAGGCAAGCGCTTGGCGTGGCGCTTGAGTACTTTGAGCAGGCTGACGAAGCGTGGCATGTACGGCCACATGCGCAGGCCATGCATGCCGCGCAGGCCGAACGCCAGGAGCATCACCCAGAGACCGCCGAGGACGAACAAGGTGGCAATGGCGAGCGGTTTATCCAGGTTGCCCAGGCCTTGCTGACCTTGGCCCAGGCACAAGCAGACGGCCAGGCCTATGCCGAGTTTGCCGGCCTCGCTGCCAAAGCGTTGCAGCCAGGCGAGCAAGCAGCCAAAGGCAGCGAACAGACCGAGACTGAGCAGCGGATCGCTGGCCGCCCAGAAACCCAGACCGGCACTGCAGGCGCCGAGGCCGATGAGCATCAACATGCGCAGCATGCCGAGGCGGTGCAGGGGGTTGGCCTGGGCGGCCTGAAAGGCGCCCACCGAGGCCCAGAGAAAGCCCGGGTGGCCGCTGAACAAACCCAACAGCAGGGGCAGGGCGCAGCCGAAGCCGGCGACCATCGCCGGCCCCCAAGCCGGCGGGCCGGCATGCCAGCTGAAGGTTTTGCGTAGCACGCTTTTCATGGATTACACCGGGCTCGAACGTCCCGTCATTTCACGGGCCATTTCAGTAGCGTAGCTGTCGGTCATGCCGGCGATGAAGTCGATCATGCGCAGAAACGAGCTATACAGCGATCCGTGCGGATCCGGCGCGTTGTTGCCGAGCAGGTCGAGGATGCGCCGGTGCTTGAACGATGGCGTGCGTCCGCCGTGCTGCTCCAGTGCGGCGCCACAAAAGGCGTTGAGGAGGATTTCCAGGGTGGTGTAGGCGCCGATCTCGTGCAGGGTCTTGCGCTTGTCCTGGAAGATCTTCTCCCGCGCCATGTCCTTGGCGCTCTGCACGCAACGCTTGGCGGTGCCGTGCATATGCTCGACCAGGTCGCCCTGCAGGGTGCCGCTCAGCAGGGCGTTCTGTTGCTCGACAAAGGCGTAGGCGGCGGCGTTGGTCAGGTGTTCGATGGCCTTGCCGCGCAGGATTGCCAGTTTGCGTCGTTTGGAATCCTTCGGGCCAAGCTGGCGGTAGGTTTCCGGCAGGTCGTCACCGACCAGGTCGAGGAGCAGGGCCTCGACCTCGCGGTAGTCGAGCAACTCCATCTCCAGGCCATCTTCCAGGTCAATCAGGCCGTAGCAGATGTCATCCGCCGCCTCCATCAGGTAGACCAGCGGATGGCGCGCCCAGCGTTGTTCTTCCAGTTGCGGCAGGCCGAGCTTGTGGGCGATTTGCTCGAGCAGCGGCAGCTCGCTCTGGTAACAACCGAACTTGTGTTTCTTGTAGCCGAGCGCTTCGGCGTGACGCGCCGTCCAGGGGTATTTCAGGTAGGTGCCGAGGGTGGCGTAGGTCAGCCGGGTGCCGCCGTCGAACTGGTGATATTCCAGTTGGGTGAGTACGCGAAAACCCTGGGCGTTGCCTTCGAAACTGAGGAAGTCGCCGCGTTCGGCGGCGCTCATGGAGTCCAGCCAGCCACGCCCGGCGGCCTGCTGGAACCAGTGACGAATCGCATCCTCGCCAGAGTGGCCGAACGGCGGGTTACCGATGTCATGGGCCAGACACGCCGACTGCACGACCATGCCCAGGTCGCTCGGCTCGCACCAGGCGGGTAGCTCGGAACGAATCATTTCGCCCACGCGCATGCCCAGCGAGCGGCCGACGCAGCTGACTTCCAGCGAGTGGGTCAGGCGCGTGTGGATATGATCGTTGCTCGACACCGGGTGCACCTGGGTCTTGCGTCCCAGGCGGCGAAAGGCACCGGAAAAGATGATCCGGTCATGATCTTTATGAAAGGGCGTGCGGCCCAGTTCATCGGCGCTGTGCGTCGGTTTGCCGAGTCGTTCGCGATTGAGCAGTGTTTGCCAGTCCAAGGCCAGTCCTCGCCATTCAGTGGCAGATGGTTCCTAGCTTCGGGGTTGCCGGACTTTCCTGCAAGTATCCAGGCTTGCTCGTGTCGCAAGGCAGGGATGCGGGCAGTGTGCGGCACCGCTCAATTTGGCTTCGAGTGGCGGAAGGCGGGTGGCATTGCTAAGGTCAAATCAAGCTGCGAATGGAGGCATCCTGCCAGCTGGGGCTTGTTACGTGAAAGCATGCCCCTGCTCATCGGCACTTCCCGCAACAGCGAATATAGGGTGATCCACTGAAGCAGGCCGTTAGCGTTCGCTTAAACGGTTTTCTCTCATAATGGAGGATGTATGAATAATGCAATCGTCTTGGTCGCTCGGCTGCTGCTGGCTCATATTTTTCTGTTGGCCGGATTCAGCAAGATCACCGGTTATGCCGGTACCCAGGGGTATATGGAGAGCATGGGCGTGCCCGGCGCGCTGTTGCCGCTGGTAATCGCGTTGGAAATCGGCGGCAGTCTTGCACTGATCTTCGGTTTTCTCACTCGCTGGGCGGCGCTGGCGCTGTCCGCTTTCTGTATAGCGTCCGCGTTGATTTTTCATAATAACTTTGCCGAACAGACGCAAATGATCATGTTCATGAAGAACCTCGCCATGGCTGGCGGATTGCTTCTGCTTTACGTGCAGGGTGCGGGCGCCTTCAGTGTCGATGCCCAGCGCGGTAAGTAGTCGCGCCGTCCCAGTGACCTGCTGCATGAGGGGCGGATTTATCCGTGAAAACCCTGAGACGGCGATAAAACTTCGCGGATAAACCCGTTTGTATGCTGGATCTGTCGGGGAGAAGGCGCGGCTAACGTGAGCGTGGCCTGATCCGCTCGACCAGTACGCTGCCGTCCCGCATCAGGCGACCACGCACTTGCACGTAGTCGCCGGCTTGGGGCGAATGATCGATGCGCGTCTTGGCGTCGATCTTGAGCGGCAGCGTATCCAGCCGCCAGTTGGCGCCGAGCGTGCCTTGCAGGCGCACCTTGGCCCCGCTCGGCACCGGTGCGGGTTTGCCCTGCGCATCGCGTGCCCCTTGATTGACCCAGTCGACGATCAGGCTAATTTCCGTCTCGTCGAGAAAGGGTGGGCCATCGTATGGCATGCGTGGCCGGGACTGCCCGCGGATACGCCGCACCAACTCGCTGGCGTCTGCCGAACCGGGTACTACCCGCGCGCGGTCGGCGTAAGCCAGGGTCGTCGCATAGGAAGACAGCAGATAGCCCTCGGGCGCGGCCCCCATCAACCCATGAGGCGAATGGCATTTGGCGCAGCGTCGGGCGAAGATCGCTTCCACATGGCTGTAGTTCGGCATAGTGCCAGGCGTGGCTGCAGGCGCCGCCCCAGGGCCGGCCGCTGCGTCTGTTGCGCGTGGGGCGACAGCGGGCTTGAGTCCGGCGGCAATCCAGCGTTCAAACAGGTCGATCTCGGCGGCGCTGAGGAAAGGCGGGCCGCTCAGCGGCATGCGTGGTTGGCTGATGCCTTTGAGACGCTTGATCAGCTCGCTGCCGGCGGGATCGCCGGCCTGCACGACAGGGCCACGTTGGCTGCCCTTGAGTAGTTGTGCAAGGTTCTCGAGGCGCAAGCCCAACGGCGGCTGCGGCCCGGCATGGCAGAGCACGCAGCGGTTTTGCAGGATCGGTGCGATATCGCTGTAGGTCGGTTCTGCAGCGGTGCCCTGTAGGCCTGCGAGCAGGGCCAGCACCAGGGTAATCGCAAGCTTGCGGGGGGCATTATCAGGCATGGAGAACCACGTCTCAGGGTTGCCTCTCGGTCTTTCAAGCCTAGCTGGTGCCCCGTTGCGGGCGGAAAATTTCAGCGTGCAAAGCTGCAGTAGCGACCGCAGGTAAGCATGTCTGTGCTTACAGCGGCTATAAGCCTGCAGCCGGTTTTCTCGACCATCTGCGTCAGGGCTTTGACCACTTCGCCGCTGGGGCCGCCCCAGGCCGCTGCCTGGAACAGGCGCATATCCAGCTTGAGAATGCCCGGCGGTAAGGCCAGCAGCCGATCGAGTTGCGAATAACCAGCACCGAAGTCATCGATGGCGATGCGCGCATCGGCTTCACGGGAACGCGCGACCACGCCGGGCAAGCGCTGGCTGGCGCCGCCCAGTTCGGTAATCTCGAAGACGCTGCGCGATGGGTCGATGCCGCTGCGCTGCAACTGCTTCAAGCTGGGTAGCGGCTGGGCGGGGCGCAGTTGGCGAGATATTCAGGCTAAGAGCCAGTCAATGGGGCTCCATGGAAGCGCGCCAGGGCCTGTTCGCGGCAGCGGGAGGTTTTCGCAGCGCTGCGCAGTGGCTCGGCCGAGTGCAGAGGGCCAGCGGCAGTGTCGATAAAAGGTTGAAAGACGGCGAGCAGTTGACCGTCGAGCGCCGGGCACTTCCTTCGCTTATGGGCAGGCAGCAAAACGCCGCGAAGTGCGGCGTTATGGTGCAGCTAGGCAAGATCGAGTGGCACGCTTATGGGGCCTTTGCCTCGTTGTCAGTGCCTCGCGGCGGGTTGCGCCTGAGCAGCGGGAAGGCGATCAGGGCGATGCGCAGCCAGCGTCGCCAGTTACCGCGGCGTATACCCAGCGTTGCCAGCAGTAGGGCGCCACCGGCGACCCAAAGGGGTGCATTGCTGTTGCCCAGCTCTTCACGCCAATGGCTGCTGAAATACTGCGCCTGGCGTAGCGGTTGCAGGATCACCAGGGTTTCGTGGCGCAGTTCCTGGCGATGCATTTCCAGGCGCAGGCGCAGCATGGCTTTGCGTAACTCGCTGCGCGAGGCCTTGGCGGGCAGTTCAGGTAGGCTCATGGCAGCAGTTGCTCGCGGTCACGGGCCAGTTCTTCGAGGCTGGCACTGAACGGTGGAGGGGCATTGCGCAGGTGTGTCAGCAGGCGTAGCAGGCAAATCAGCAGGCCCAGGGAATAAGCCGCGCACAGAAGGATGATCACGGTCAGCCGATGGCTATCCCAGAAACTGATCAGCAGCGCAGCGGAGAGGCCAATCACCAGGAGCAGGCCAAACAGCAGACTCAGGCTAGCCAGTACCAACAGACGAAGTGTATGGCTTTGCTGTTCTTTCAGCTCTTCGCCAAACAGTGCGATATGGCCATGTAATAAACCCAGCAGGGCACCGGCAAAGCGTCGCGGAGAGGCGCCGCGGCTGGGTGTGGAGGGCGGTGTGGCGTCCATGTCTTCTCTCATCAGCGCCGCGTGATCAGCATGCCCAGCAGCAAACCGATAGCGGCGGCAACGCCCAGAGTCTGCCAGGGATGGGTTTGCACATAACCCTCGGTTGCCTGGACTGCAGCCTTGCCGCGATCACGTAGCGAGTCTTCTGCATTGTGCAAGGTGGAGCGGGCGCGGCCTAGGCTGGTGCGGATCTGTTCGCGCAGCTCTTCGGCTTGCTCACCAACCAGGCTGGCCGAATGTTGCAGCAGTTTTTCAGTGTCGCTAACCAGTGCCTGAAATTCGTTGAGCAGTTCGTCCTGGCTGGTTGCGCTGGCGTTTTTACGAGGCATCGGGTCTCTCCTTGAGCGGTTCTGTTCAGTGTAAGTGGTTCGAGTGTTGTGCGGGGATTGGGTTCCTTCTTCATATTGCCAGGCGGTTTCAGCTGCTGACCGATCATGCACTGGTACAGCGCTTGCATCGTACTGGTGCGCGCCCTTACTGAAGTGCTCTTTTATGGAGCTCGGCAAGGGTCGGCCTGGACGCCATGGTGCATTGATAAGTTACTAATAAATATAGATTAAGTACCTCTTGTGCGGTTTTGACAGGAACCATCTTGGTGCCCTGGATAGCGGCGCTACATGAGGCGTGTCGGTTGTTGTGCTGCCATATGGTGCGTCTGCAGCCACGAATGACCCGCTTTGGTGCTTTTTCCCTAACCACGGAGTTTTCTTCGCTAATGGAAAACATCAATAGTGCTGTGGAAACCCTGATTCACGGCTCAAATACCCTGTTTATCCTGCTCGGTGCGGTCATGGTATTGGCCATGCACGCCGGTTTCGCCTTTCTCGAGGTGGGCACGGTTCGCCAGAAGAACCAGGTCAACGCCTTGTCGAAGATCATCTCCGACTTTGCCGTGTCGGCCCTGGCCTATTTCTTTATCGGCTATTGGATTGCCTATGGGGTGAACTTCCTCGAGCCGGCGAGCGTGCTGACCGAAGGCAATGGTTATGCCTTGGTCAAGTTCTTCTTCCTGCTGACCTTCGCCGCAGCGATTCCGGCGATCATCTCCGGCGGTATCGCCGAGCGCGCCAGGTTCGGTCCGCAACTGTGCGCCACTGTTCTGATCGTGGCCTTCGTCTATCCGTTCTTCGAAGGCATGATCTGGAACGGCAACTACGGCGTACAGGGTTGGCTGGAGGCGCAATTCGGTGCGCCCTTCCATGACTTCGCCGGTTCGGTGGTGGTGCATGCCGTGGGCGGGTGGCTGGCCCTGGGCGCGGTGTTATTGCTGGGGCGGCGTAACGGGCGCTATCGCGACGGCCGGCTGGTGGCCTTCGCGCCGTCGAATATTCCGTTTCTCGCCCTGGGTTCGTGGATCCTGATCATCGGCTGGTTCGGCTTCAACGTGATGAGTGCGCAGACCCTGGGCAGCGTCAGCGGCCTGGTGGCGGTCAATACCCTGATGGCGATGGTCGGCGGCACCGTGGCGGCCTTGCTGGTTGGGCGCAATGACCCGGGATTTCTGCACAACGGCCCGTTGGCCGGCCTGGTGGCGGTCTGCGCCGGCTCCGACCTGATGCACCCGGTCGGCGCCTTGGCCACCGGCGCCATCGCCGGGGCGCTGTTCGTCTGGGCGTTCACCGCGACCCAGGTCAAATGGAAGATCGACGACGTGCTCGGCGTCTGGCCGCTGCACGGCCTGTGCGGCGTGTGGGGTGGGCTCGCCTGTGGGCTCTTCGGTCAGCAGGCCTTGGGCGGCCTGGGTGGTGTCAGCCTGGGCAGTCAGCTGGCCGGTACCGTACTGGGCGTGCTGGTGGCGTTGTGCGGTGGCTTGCTGGTGTATGGTGCGCTCAAGGCGTTGGTCGGCATTCGCTTGAGCCAGGAAGAAGAGTTCAATGGCGCCGACTTGTCGATCCACAAGATCGGCTCGCATAGCGAGGACTGACCAAGGCGATCTAAAAGGTAAAAAGCCCGCTCGAATGAGCGGGCTTTTTACTTTCAGTCAAGGTTACAGCAGGGGGATGGTGTAAGAGACGATCAGGCGGTTTTCGTCGAGTTCGCCGAGTGCGTCGGAACGCACCGTGGCGTTGCGCCATTTCACCCCGAGGTTCTTCAGGGCGCCTTCCTGGACGACGTAGCCGATGTCCATGTCGCGTTCCCACTCCTTGCCCTCGGACAAGGCTGCACCGCGGTCGATGTTGTCGCCGCTGATGTAGCGGGTCATGAAGGTCAGGCCGGGGATGCCGATGGAGGCGAAGTTGAAGTCATAACGCGCCTGCCAGGAGGTCTCGTCCTTGCTGGCGAAATCGCCGATCTGCACGTAGTTGACCAGAAACGGGTCGGTGCCGTTGAGATAGGCATAACCGGTATCGCCGCTCATTTTCTGGTAGCCGAGGCCGAAGCTGTGGCCGTTCAGGGCGTAGGTGAACATGGCGCCGACGTAGTTGTTGTCGATGTTGCTGCGGCCGTCGTCGGTGGAGCGGGCGTAGCGCAGGTCGGTTTTTAACGACTGCTTGTCGGCGATCGGCAGCACGTGCACCAGGTTGAAGATGTGCTGTTTGTACAGTTCTTCCAGCTCGCCGTAGTGGTAGCTGGTGGTCAGGTTGTCCTGCCACTTGTAGGACAGCCCGGCGAAGTTGAAGTCGTCACCCTGATTGCCGTTGCTGCCGAACTTGAAGTTGCGTATGCCGCCCGCGCTATTAACACTCAGATCCTCGAAGTCGCTGGAGTCGCGCTGATTGAGCTCCTTCAGTTGCCCCGCATCGACCGTCAGGCCGGCGATCTCCTGGGAGTTCAGGTGGCCGCCGAGGAAGTTCTGCGGCAGCAGGCGCGAGTCGTTGGCCGACACGCTCGGCAGCTTGGGCATCAGGCCGCCGACCTTGAGCACGGTCTTGGAGACCTTGGCCTTGAGCGTGGCAGTCGCTTCGGAGTATTCGCCCGGCCCCTCATCGCCGAAAGTGCTTGGCAGCAGGTTGGTGCCGGCACGCTCATCCGACGAATCGAGTTTCAGGCCCAGGCCGGCATAGGCGTCCAGGCCGAAACCGACGGTACCTTCGGTAAAGCCGGACTCGGCTTTGAAGATAAAGCCTTGTGCCCACTCCTCACGTTTGGATTGCTGCGCGGCGGTGGTGTGGTGCAGGTCGCGATTGAAATAGAAGTTACGCAGCTCCAAGCTGGCTTTGCTGTCTTTGATGAACTCGGCGTGAGCCAGGGATGGCAGGGTGAGGCTGGCGCCCAACGTGGCAAATGCCACTGCTTGGGCGAGGCGTGTTTTACTCATTATTATTGTCTCCATGATGGTGTGCGGCCCGGTGCATGACCGGCCTGTTACGGCGCTGTGGAATAAACCACGAGCGCGCCCGGCGAGCCTTTAGACTTTAGTCGGCACGCTTTATTTATCAATGAGTTGAGCGTGACTGGCGAGTCAAGCCCGGCTTTTCCGCCGGAGGACAGTGTTAAGTCCGACAGACTGCTAGACTGCAAGTCCCATCTATGGAGGCCTGCGATGCTCCCTGAATGTCAACTGTACGGCACCCTCGGCTGTCATTTGTGCGACGTGGCCGAGGCGATGCTGATGCCTTTCGTCGAACATGGTTTGCTGGTCGAACTGATCGACATCGTCGAGCGTGAAGACTGGGTCGAGCGCTATGCCTTGCGTATCCCCGTGTTGCGCCGTTGTGATACCGGGGCCGAACTCAACTGGCCGTTCGAGGCCGAGCAGGTTGTGGAGTTCTTACGCTGAGTGTCTTGGCGGCGGCGATCCGGGGCAGTAATTTTTGCCCGATTAAGCGAACCCAACTGTTAGGCTTTAAGCATGTACAGGCCTGAGTTTGAAACGGAGGGTGGTCGATGAGTGTGGTGTTGGGGGATGCGTTATCGCTGTTGTTGTTCCGTTTGCACAGCGGCAGGTTGTTAGGCATCAATCTGCTCAAGGTCAAGGAAATCATTCCTTGCCCGGGATTGACCAAGTTACCCAATCGCCACCCCCACGTGCGCGGCGTGGCAAGTCTGCGCGGCGCGTCCTTGATCGTCGTCGACCTGGCGCGGGCAATTGGCGAGCGTGGCGAGAGCGACAGCCAGGACGGTTGTCTGATCGTCACCGAATTGAGCCGCTCGCGGCAGGGCTTGCATGTGCAAAGCGTGGAGCGAATCGTCCAGTGTTCCACCCATGACATACGCCCGCCACCGGCGGGTGCCGGGGCGCGAGCCTTTATCACTGGGGTGACCCAAATCGATGGTGCCATCGTGCAGATTCTCGATATCGAGAAAGTGTTGCACGAGATCACCCCCGCAGCCCCGGAGGAGGTCGATGAGCAGTTGCTCACCGATGCCGAGCGCAAGCTGCTGCGCGGTCGCCGCGTCTTGGTGGTGGACGACTCCCACGTGGCCCTGCAGCAGACGCTGGCCACCCTGCGCAAGCTCGATCTGGATTGCCAGGCGGTGAGAAGCGCCGCTAGTGCGCTGGATGTATTGCTTGCCCAGCATCTGGCCGGGCTGCCGATCGAGGTTCTGGTCTCGGACATCGAAATGCCGGAGATGGACGGTTACAGCCTGGTTCGGCAAATTCGTCGGCGCAGCGACATTGGCCAGACCTACGTGCTGTTGCACACCTCGCTGGACAGCACCATGAACACCGAAAAGGCACGCTCGGTAGGCGCTAACGCCGTGCTCACCAAGTTTTCCACCGTGGATCTGAGCAAGGCACTGCTGCACGCGTTGCAAAGCCTTGATGGTGCGCCAGAGCGTTCCGCCCTGGCAGGCCGCTGAAAAACGACGGCTAGTCGCTCTGCTGGTGCTGACCAAAACGTTGCAGTTGCATTTCCTGCAGACGACTCAGGGTGCGGCGAAAGGCAAAGCTCAGGTAGCCCTCGCAATAGAGTTCGCTGAGGGGCACCTGGGCCTCGATATACAGCGGCACCTTGCGGTCGTAGCACTCATCGACCAGGGCGATAAAGCGCCGCACGCTGTCATCCTTGACCGACAGCGTGGGCAATTGGCGATCACCGGCCAGTACACGCTCGACGCCGTCTTCGGTGCCGCGGGCGATCTTCGCCGCGCGTTGCGGGCTGCTCAGGTTCGGTACTTCGCTGAGCAGGATGGCGCTGAAACGGTCGCACAGGGCGATAAAGTCCATGGCGGCCAGGGGCTGTTCGCAGAGGTCGGCAAAGCGGCACCAGACCGCCGTGGCGCAATGGCGCACCACTTGCAGGCTGCGCTGGCCCAAGGGCAGCGGCTCCGTACTGCTCGGCCTGCCGGCGGCCAGCTGGCTGAACGGCCGATTGAGCACACAGGGAATCCCGGGGGTGGCGACCCAATAACGGCTATGGCTGACGCCTGGATGCAGGCGGTGGTCTTCGTCGCCGTCGATGGCTACCGCCTGCATATGACGTTGCAGGGCGGCAATAGCCGGGAGAAAGCGTTCGCGGTTGAAACCATCGGCATACAACTGTTCGGGCGGCTGGTTGGAGGTGGCGACCAGCACCACGCCCTGCTCAAACATCACCTGAAACAGGCGGCCGAGAATGATCGCATCGCCAATATCGCTGACGAACAACTCGTCGAAGCACAGCACCCGTACTTCTTCACTCAACTCTCGGGCCAGGGCCTGTAGCGGGTCGGCGGTTCCGGTCAGCTGGAACAGGCGGATATGCACCCAGCGCATAAAGTGATGGAAGTGCTGGCGCCGCGCCGGCACGCGCAGGCTGCGGTAGAAACTGTCCATCAGCCAGGTTTTACCGCGGCCCACCGGGCCCCATAGGTAGACTCCGGTGGGGGGCTGCTCGGGGTTGCTTTGATGCAGCGCCTGTTGGCAGCGGTGCAAGGCTTGCGCGGCGCGCCATTGCGCCGGGTCGGATTTGAAGCCGTCGCGGTCAATGGCCTGCTGATAGGCGGCCAGGGGGGAGTCGTTGGGCATGGTGGCGTGGTGCAGTTATCGGCGGTGGGGCGCTTTATAGCCTGTGATGGCCTGCGCACGCCAGTTTCCGTTTTGCATCAGCGCCAGTGCAGAATCGGCCAGCCGGCTTGTTGTGCGTGTTGCCGCAGGGTTGGATCGGGGTTGACCGCGTGGGGTTTGTCGACCACTCGCAGCAGCGGCAGGTCGTTGCGCGAATCGGAGTAGAAGTAGGCCCCTGCGAGGCTTTCGCCGTGTTCTTCCAGCCAGCTGTGCAGACGCCTGACTTTGCCTTCGCGGTAGGTCAGCACGCCCTGGGTTTTGCCGCTGTAGTGGCCGTGCTGTTGTTCCAGGTCGATGGCGAGCACTTCTTCGACCTTGAGGCGGCTGGCGATGGCGCTGACCAGGAAGTGCGCCGAGGCGGAAATCAGCAGAATGCGGTCACCGGCGATCCGGTGGTTGCTCAGGCAGCGGATGGCGTCGTGGTAGAAAATCGGTTCGATCACTTCTTCGACAAAGGGCTCGACCACCTGGGCGACTTCCTCGGGCGTGCGTCCCACCAGGGGCGAGAGGGTGTAGGCCATGTAGTCTTCCATGGCCAGTTCGCCGGCGCTGTACTGGCGCATCAGGGCCTGCTCGCGGGCGATAAAGCGCTCGCCGTCGGCCCAGCCGAGCTTGACCATTTCCGTGCTCCACAGGCTGGCGCAGTCGCCGCCGATCAGGGTTTCATCCAGGTCGAAAATTGCCAGGGCCATCAGGCCACCTCACAAATTGCAGAGTCTTCGATGTTCAGCTTGATGCACTGGCCGCAGGCGTGCATGTCGCTGGCCGAGCGATTCAGTACATCGACCAGCAGTTCGACGCCGCCTGCCTCGACACGGTAGCGGATGACGTTGCCGAGCAGGCTGTGGCTGCGGATCTGCGCGGCGATGCTGCCTTGTGCGCCGATCTGGATGGCTTCCGGGCGGATGGCGACACTGCTGCCGATCGCTCGACCGAACAGGCGGCTGGCGGTTGCGGCATCGAGCAGGTTGTAGTTGCCGATAAAGCCGGCGGCAAAGGCATCCGCCGGTGCCGTGTAGAGGGTCTCGGCATCGCCGCTCTGGACGATCTGGCCGGCGTTCATCAGGAAGATACGGTCGGACATGACCAGGGCTTCCTCCTGGTCGTGGGTGACGAAGACAGTGGTCAGGCCCAATTCGCGCTGGATCTGCCGGATCTGCTCGCGCAGGTGTTTGCGAATCCGTGCATCGAGGGCCGACAGCGGCTCGTCGAGCAGCAGCAGGCGCGGGCGGGTGACCAGCGAGCGGGCCAGGGCCACGCGCTGGCATTGACCGCCGGACAGCTGTTGCGGATAGCGCCCGGCGAAGTCATTGAGCTCGACCAGCTCCAGCACCTCCTTGACCCGCTGCTCGGCCTCGCTGCCCTTGACCTTTTGCATGCGCAGGCCGAAGGCGACGTTCTGCTGCACGGTCATATTGGGGAACAGCGCGTAGCTCTGGAACACCATGCCGATGCCGCGTTTCTGCGGGGCGACCGGCAGCAGATCCTGGCCATCGAGGCGTATCTGTCCGCCGTTGACTCCGGTCAGGCCGGCGACGCAGCGCAGCAGGGTGGACTTGCCGCAGCCGGAGGGGCCGAGCAGGGTGATGAATTCGCCCTTGCCGATCTCGCAGTTGATGTCGCTGAAGATGGCGGTGGGGCCATAGCTTTTATGCAGGCCTTGAATAGACAGGTAACTCATTGCAGATCCTTATTGACGGTCGTCACAGGCGCCGGCTCGTATCGGTGTTCGCGTGGATCGCTGGCGCGCGGGCTCCTGCACGCGTGAACGATCACGATTTATCCTGGTTCAAGCGGTTGGCCGCCCAGGTCATCAGCAGCACGAACATAAAGTAGGAGATCACCAGGGCGCTGGTGAAGTGGCCGCTGTCGTTGCGCATGTTGTACAGGTAGACCTGCAGGGTCTCGTAGCGGCTGCCGACCAGCAGGTTGGCGAAGACGAATTCACCGAACAGGAAGCTGAAGGAGAGGAACACCGAGACCATCAGGCCCTTGCGCAGGTTGGGCAGCACCACCATAAAAGCCGCGCGCCAGGTGCTGGCTCCCAGCAGGTGGGCGGCGTCCATCAGGTCGCGCAGGTTGATGGCCTGTAGGTTGTTGCTGATCGCCCGGTACATAAAGGGCAGGGCGATGGTGAAGTAGGTGCCGATGAGGATCCAGGGCGTGCCGAGAATCGCCAAGGGGCCGCCGGCGAACAGCTGCATCAGCCCCACCGAGGACACCACCGGGGGGATGGCGAACGGCAGCAGGATCAGCAC
Organism: Pseudomonas sp. sp1636; assembly: GCF_030376615.1. GTDB lineage: Bacteria > Pseudomonadota > Gammaproteobacteria > Pseudomonadales > Pseudomonadaceae > Aquipseudomonas. The sequence continues at coordinate 110,449 of NZ_JARRAB010000013.1, read as the reverse complement.
GTTCATCAGCGCGTCCAGCTTGGGGAAGTGGTAATGAATCACGAACAACAGCGGCAGAATCAGCAGCAAGGCCAGCGCCAGGGCGGCAAAGCAGACCAGCAGCGAGCGGCCGAAGGCGGCCAGGAAACGCTCGTCGCTCCATAGCGCCAGGTACCACTTGAAGGTCAGGCCGCTGGGCAGAATGCTCGCCGACCAGCTGCTGGACAGCGAATAGAGCAGGGTGCCCAGTAGCGGCAGCAGAAGAATGATGAACAGGCCGTAGACCACCACTTGGTGGAACAGCGGTGAGCGGTTTTCAGCGGGCGACATGGTAGCTCCGGCGCAGCAGCCATTGGTGAATCACGGTGATCAGGGTCATCAGACCGACCAGGATCATCGCCAGGGCGCTGGCCATATTCGGGTCGAGGAAGATATCGCCGGAAACCATGGCGGCAATTCGAATCGGCAGGATGTTGAAGTTGCCGGTGGTCAGGGCGTACACGGTGGCGTAGGCGCCCAGGGCGTTGGCCAGGAGGATGACGAAGGTGCCGAGCAAGGCCGGAGCCATCACCGGCAGGCCGATATGCCGCCAGAATTGCCAGGCATTGGCGCCCAGCAGCTCGGCGGATTCGCGCCAGTCTTGGTGCAGGGCATCGAAGGCCGGGTAGAGCAGCAGTACCCCCAGCGGGATCTGAAAGTAGCTGTAGAGCACGATCAGGCCGGTCTTGGAGTAGAGGTTGAAGTCTTCGATGATGCCCATCTGCTTGAGCAGGATGGTCAGCGCACCGTTGAAACCGAGCAAGATAATGAAAGCGAAAGCCAGCGGCACCCCGGAGAAGTTGCTGGTCATATTGGAGAAGGCCATGACGAAGTCGCGCAGCTTGCTGTCGACCTGGCGCAGCGAATAGCTGCCGAGGATGGCGATGCTGATGCCGATCAGGCTCGACCAGAAGCTCACTTCCAGGCTGTGACGGATCGCCTGGCGGTAGAAGGGCGAGGCCAGGGCTTCCTGGAAATTGCCCAGGCCCCAGCCAGCGCCGCTATTGAGGCTGTGAGTGGCTACCCAGAGCAGCGGGGCGACCTGGAAGGCGATAAAGAACAGGGCAAAGGGCAGCAGGCACAGCAAGGCCAGCCACTTGCCACGCAGGGCGGGCATCATGCTAACAGCTCCCGGCAGAAGGGCTTGTCATGGGCCACGCCCAGCAGCTCGCAGACCGTGCCGCACAGCTCCAGCTGCTTGGGCTGGGCGCTGGGGTCGAGGCTGAAGGCGCTGCCGAGCACGATCAGCGGCACTTCGCGCTCTTCCGCCAGCAGGCCGTTGTGCGAGCGGTCGTTATTCATGCCGTGGTCGGCGGTGACTAGAATCTGGTAGCCGGCCTCCAGCCAGGTCTGCAGGTATTCGGCCAAGAGCACATCGGCCCGACGTGCGCTGTTGCGGTATTGCGGGCTATCGAGGCCATGCTTGTGGCCGGCGTCATCGATATTCATCGGGTGCACCAGCAGCAGGTTGGGTCGATGGCGCTGGCGCAGGCTGTCGGCATCGGCGAACAGGTGCGAGTCCGGGTAATGGTCGGCGTAGTAGAAATGGCCGTATTGAATCGGCAGCGCCTCGTCCGCCGTGTGGCGGTCGCGGGCCGCCTGGAAGGGGGCGCGGTTGTACAGCTCGCTGATCCAGTGATAGGCCGCGGCAGCGGTGGTCAGGCCGGCGTCGCGGGCGTAATGGAAGAGGCTGCGTTGCCTCGATAGGCGCACCACATCGTTATGCACGATGCCGCTGTCGATGGGCGCAACCCCGGTGAGTATGGCTTCGTAGAGTGGCCGCGAGAGTGCCGGCAGTTCACAGTCGAGCTTGTACAGCGCGGCGCGCCCGGCCTGGCAGTAAGCCTGCAAATGGCCCAGCGCATGCTGGGCCACCTGGAAACTCAGGCCATCCAGTACGACGAGGATGACGTTGTGCGACATGGTTAAACGCCTTAGCAACCGAAGCGGCCCTGGCGGGTACAGCCCAGGGCCCGATTGGATTAGTTCATATGGATGATGACGTGCTCTTGCCACAGGCGCGGCAGGGCTTTGGAGGTGGCTTCCCAGACGGCCGCATCCTTGATCGGCTGCACCTTGGCGTACTGTGCCTGGGGCAGCAGCTTGGCCTGCACCTCGGCCGGCAGGCTCAGGTGCTCGGCGCGGATCGGCCGGGCGTTGCCCTTGGCCAGGTTGATCTGGCCGGCGTCGCTGAGGATGTATTCGCGGGCCAGCTTGGCCGCGTTGGGGTTTTTCGCCCACTTGTTGATGATGGTGCTGTAGCCGGAGATGACCGAGCCGTCAGAAGGGATCAGCACCTCGAAGCGTTCGGGGTCGATCTGGTCGCGGTAGCTCAGGCCGTTGAAGTCCCAGACCACGCCGACTTCCACTTCGCCTTTTTCCAGGGTCTGGATGGTCGGGTTGGCCAGCGACAGGCGGCCTTGCTTGGCCAGTTCGGCGTATAGCTCCAGTGCCGGTTTGACGTTGCCTTCATTGCCGCCCATGGCGATGGCGGCGGCCAGCACCCCGTTAACCGCCTGCGCGGCGGTGCTGACGTCACCGGCAGACACCTTGTATGTGCCGGTCTTCAGGTCGGCCCAGCTGGTCGGGATGTCCTTGACCAGCTGCTTGTTGACGATAAAGGCGATGGAGCCGGTATAGGCCAGCATCCAGTGGCCGTCCTGATCCTTGGCCCAGGCCGGGATCTGCTCCCAGGTGCTCGGCTTGTACGGCTGGGTCACCCCCTGCTGCACGGCGATGGGGCCGAAGGCGGCACCGACATCGCCGATGTCGGCGGTGGCATTTTCTTTCTCGGCGGCGAACTTGGCGATTTCCTGGGCCGAGCTCATGTCGGTGTCCATGTGCTTGAGGGCATAGCGCTTTTCCAGGTCGACCCAGGTGTCCTTCCAGTTGGCCCAGCTATCGGGCATGCCCACGCTGTTCACCGCGCCTTCGGCGCGCGCAGCCTGTTCCAGTGCTTGCAAGTCCGTTTCAGCGGCCATGGCCGAGGTGGCCAGGGCGATGGCCGAGCCCATTAGTGACGCCAGCAGCAGTTGCTTCATGGGAAACTCCTTTGCGATCAAAGTGCGTGCGGTGGAAAGTTCTGGTCTAGATCAGTAAGGCCGGGTCAAGTTAGGCCAGTTAAATGACAGTTTTATGTAGGCGGCTCATTTGCCGATCTGCGAACGCTTCGCCAAACTGGCGAATAACAAGCGTAGACCATGAATAAGCGCCCGATTATTTGCCGTTTTATCCATGCCTCGGCGGTTTTAGGCCCGCCTTGAAAGAGTGTTGTCATGGCTCGGTCATCTAGACTGCTTAACCTTGAAACATGATTGTCGAGGCTGTACGAGCCGTTTCAGGCTCGCAGGCCGATTTGGACTAGTCCAGTTGTGGGGGTCTTGATGGGTGATGCAACGCCACGGGCAGTCACTGCCATCTGCCGGGCCTTAGAGGAACAGATCGAGCATGGCCTGCTGCCTTCCGGCAGCCAGTTGCCGGCCGAGCGCAAGCTTAGCGAGGTGTTCGATACCACCCGCATCACCCTGCGCGAGGCGCTGGGCCAGCTTGAGGCGCAGGGCTTGATCTACCGCGAGGAGCGCCGCGGCTGGTTCGTCTCGCCGCCGCGGGTGGCTTACAACCCGCTGGTGCGCAGCCACTTTCACGCCATGGTCGATGAGCAGGGACGGGTGCCGGCCACCGAAGTGTTGAGCGCGCGGCTGATCCCGGCCAGCGCCGAGATCTGCCAGATACTGGCGCTGCCGGCACTGTCCAGCGTCTACCAGATCCGCCGGGCGCGGCGCATCGACGGGCGCCTGGTGCTGTATGTCGAGCACTACCTCAACCCGAGCTACTTCGCCGGCATTCTCGATTACGACCTGACCCGCTCATTGACCGAACTCTATGCCCGCGAGTACGGCGTTCATTACGGTCGGGTGCGTTTCGATATGGTGCCCACCGCCCTGCACAGCGAAGCGGCGGCGGCCTTGAAGGTGGCGGTGGGCAGCCCGGCGCTACGCATCGTGCGGGTCAATCGCGACCAGCACGGCCGGCTGATCGACTGCGACCTGGAGTTCTGGCGCCACGATGCGCTGCACGTCAGCGTCGAGGTGCCGGAGTGATTCAGCGCCCAGGGTGCGCCGTGCGCACCATCGTCAGGCGGCCGCGTGGCCTCTGGCGGAATGCGTCGCTCGCCTGCCGGTTTCAGAGCCTTTGCAGCGTCTGTTGCAGCCAGCCGAAGCGCACACGCTCCTGTTCGAGGCGCAGGCGTGCACCGAGGCGGTCTTCACGCAGTTCGCGGTAGAGCGCCTGCTCGGCCTCGGTCAAACGGCCGAGCTCGGCGTTGCAGCGCTTGTCGGCCGGCTCCTGGCCCCAGAGCGCCCTATGTTCCAGCAGGGTGGCGCGATCCATCAGCAGCGATTTGGCCTGGGGCAGGTGCGCGCGCAGGCGGTCGAGAATGGCGAAACCGTGGCTGTCGATATCGCCCCAGTAGTGCAGGGGCTGCTGGTGCAGCCAGGGGATGTCGCCGAGGCGTTCCAGGGCGTAACCCTGGCCGAGGATCACCAGCGCCCGCGGCTGGGCGGGAAAGGCCAGGGCGTTGCGTACTGCTCGGCGCGGCTCTGCCGGCGCTGCTGCTCGGCGCTCCTGGCGTGGATCTCGGTCTTGATCGCGGCCAGGCGGTCGCCGCCGTCCTGGGCGATGGCGCGGTTCAGCTCGTCGCGCCGCGCCTGGCCCTGTTCGCGGCGCTCGCCGAGGCGCGCGCCGTCCTGTTCCAGGTTGCTCAGGCGTTTGCCGAGCAACTCGCCCTTGAGTTGGGCGAACCAGGGCGACAGCGCCTCGCGGCAGGCGGTGAAGTGCTCGGCCTCGGCGGCGACCGTGGCGTGGCGCTGGCAGTCCTCGCTTAGCGGACGCAGCCGGGCGATCTGATCCTTGGCCTTGAGCACCGCCTCGTGGGCGCGATTGAGGTCGTCGAAGTGGTTGATCAGCGCGCCGATGCGCGCCTGCATCGGCAGCTCTTCGAGCATGTGTTCGCGGACGAAATCGGTGAGATTGCCCACCGATTTCATCGACACGGTCTGGCTGAACAGCTCCAGGGCCTGCTCGTTGTCGATGCCGAAGCGGCGGCGGAAGGCCGCGCCGTAGGCGGAAAAGCTCTCTTCGAGCGTGATGTTGGGCAGCTCGCGCAGGGCCGAGAGGTCGCTGCCGAAGTTTGTCGTTGGCGGCCAGTTCCAGGTAGGCCACCAGCTCGGCCAGGCCCTGCTGCAGCGGGTGGCGTTGCAGCAGTTCGCCGAGGTTGATCCGCGTCTCGCTCTGCAGGGCGCGGCGGATCTGCCCGAGCAGGCGCGCCTTATCGATCTGTACCTGCTCGAACAGCGCGTCGTGGTCGCCTGCGGGTTCGCCTTCGAGCAGGATCTGCTGCTCGATCCGCGGCTTCAGCGGCGGGCTGTACAGCGGCCGATCCAGGGCCAGGTTGAGCTCGGGGGGGGGCGGCGTCCAGGCTCAACGCCAGCTCGCTCGGCGGGCGTTCGCGCAGCTGCAGAGCCTGACCCTCGATATCGCGCAGCAGGCGCATGATCCGCCGGTTCTCCAGCCAGGCCTGGTCGTCCAGGTAGCGGCGCAGTTGCTCGGACAGACGGGCCACGGTGCGCTGCGCGGTTTCCCCGGCTGCCAGCCAGTCGTAGTGCATGCGCAGCAGGCGCCGGTTCGGTTCCAGGCTCTGCACCGGGGCCAGGGCGAAGACCTGTTGCAGCAGCGCGGAGAGTTCCTCCTGGCGCGCCGGCGACATCAGGAAATCCCAGAAGGCGCGAAAGCTGCGGCCCTGGTCGGAGTCGGCGATGGCCTCGTGCTCGCCGAAGATCTCGCCGATCAGCTCGTCCTTGCTGCCTTCCCAGGTGGCGATGCGCTCGCGCACGGCGCGATCGAGGTCGCGGAAGTTCTGTTCCACCTCGCGAAAGTCCGCCAGCAGGCTGCGGGCGCCGGCGGCAACCTCGAGAAAGCGCTCCTTGACCCGCGTCTCGTCCATCAGTTCGAGCTGGCCGGCGCGGATCTGGGCGATCTCGCTGTCGATGCCGGCCTTGCGCTTCTCCAGCTCATGGATGCGGGTTTCGGGGTCGGTTTCGCTGCCTTCGACCATCTGCTTGAGCAGCTCGAAGATGGTCAGCAGGCGCGACTCGGTGCCGACGAACTGGCGCTTGCCCAGGCTGGTCAGCCATTCGATGGCCTTCTCGCTGGCGGCGCTCAGCTCGAAGTGCGCCTCGTCGCCGCTGGCCGGGTAGTACTTGCGCAGCCAGCCGTTGGCGTTGTCCGCCCATTCGTCGAGGTAGGCCGCGGCCGCCCGCGGAAAGGCCTCGTCGCCCTGGGTCTGGCGCAAGGCGTAGAGGTGATCCTCCAGGCGCGAGGCCAGGCTGTGCTGGTCGAGGCTGCGCAGGTTGGGCACGCGGAAGGTGCGCTAGAGGAAGCTGACGATCAACGGCGCATGGGGCGAACACAGCAGGCGCCAGGCCGGGTGGTGCTGGCGCAGGCCGGCGAGCTGCTGGTAGTCCATCAGGGCAGCTCGGCGCTCGCGTAGAACGCCGTCAGCACCTTGATCAAATGAGCCAGGTCGTGGCTGCCGGCCAGTTCGCGGATCGAGTGCATGGCGAAGGTCGGCAGGCCGATGTCGACGGTGCGCACGCCCAATTGGCTGGCGGTGATCGGACCGATGGTCGAGCCGCAGGCCATGTCGCTGCGCACCACGAAACTCTGCACCGGTACTTCATTCTCCAGGCACAGGTGGCGGAAGAACCCGGCGCTTTCGCTGCTGGTGGCGTAGCGCTGGTTGCTGTTGATCTTGATTACCGGGCCGGCGTTGAGTTTCGGCCCGTGGTTTTCGTCGTGCTTGTCCGGGTAGTTGGGGTGCACGGCGTGGGCGTTGTCGGCGGACACCAGCAGCGAGCGCTGGATGCTGCGCACGAAGCCGTCGCCCTCCGGCAGCACGCGGCGCAGCACCTGTTCGAGCATCGATCCGTCGGCACCGCAGGCCGAGCTGGAGCCGACCTCTTCATGGTCGGTGCAGACCAGCACGCAGGTCTCGATGTCCGGGGCGGCGAGCAACGCCTGCAGGCCGGCATAGCAGGACAGCAGGTTGTCCAGGCGCGCACCGGCGATGAAGTCGCCGTTCAGGCCGATGACCGCGGCGCTCTGGGTGTCGTAGAAGCTCAGTTCATAGTCGAGCACCGCATCGGCATTGAAATCGTGCTCGCGGGCCAGTTGCTCGGTGAGCAGGGCACGGAAGTCAGCCGCTTCCGGGGCGGCCAGCTGCGCCAGAATCGGCGGCAGCTCGGTCTGCGCATTGATCGCCCAGCCTTGGTTGGCCTCGCGGTTGAGGTGAATGGCCAGGTTGGGAATCACCGCGATCGGCGCTTGGAAGTCGATCAGCTGGCTTTCCACCTTGCCGGCCCGGCGGTAGGTCACCCGTCCGGCCAGGGACAGGTCGCGGTCGAACCAGGGCGCGAGCAAGGCGCCGCCATAGACTTCCACGCCCAACTGAAAGAAACCCTGGCGCTGCAGCTCCGGCTGCGGCTTGACCCGCAGGCAGGGGCTGTCGGTGTGCGCGCCGACCAGGCGCAGGCCGCCTTCCAGCGGCGCCCGCTGGCCCAGCTTGAAGGCGATCAGCGAGGAGTCGTTGCGGGTCACGTAGTAGCGGCCGCCGGCTTGGGTGTGCCAGCTGGAACGCTCGTCGAGGTGCAGGTAGCCGGCGGCTTCCAGGCGCTGGGTCAGGCTGGCGGTGGCGTGAAAGGGGGTGGGCGAGGCCTTGAGGAAATCGATCAGGCCTTGATTCAGTTCTTCGCGCATGGGTCACTCCTGGCGGCAATGCGCGGAGTTTATCGGATTTGCCCGGTGCATTGGGCCGTGCGGCGTAACCGATCAGGCCGCAATAGCGACCAGGCTGAGCAGGTAACCGTCGAACTCGACGAATTGGCCATCCAGCCGGCTGCCGGCGGGCCAATCGGGATGCAGGTCGATCAGCAGGCGCAGCTGCGCGTTGCCGGTGTCGTGGCAATCCAGCAGCTCGGCGTCGTGGAAGTAGAAACGGCGCAAGACCAGGGGGTAGAGCGCCTTGAACAGGCTTTCCTTGAGCGAGAAGGTCAGGCTGACGCGCCTTGCGCGTTGCTCGGGTGCCAGGGCATGCAACTGCTGCATTTCGTTGGCGGTGAGAATCTCCGCGGCCAGGCGTTCGGCGCGCGCCGGCGGCAGTGGCTGTTCGACGTCCAGGCCGAGGCCGCGCCAGGCGCTGGCGTGCGCCGCCAGGGCGGCGGCCCAGCCGTTGCCGTGGGTGATCGAACCGCTAACCGCGGCGGGCCATTGCGGTGCGCGGTCGGCGCCAACCGCCGGCACCGAGGCCATGCCGGTCACGCGGCGCAAGGCTTCACGCGCGCACAGGCGGCCGGCGAGGTATTCGGTCTGGCGCTTGGCCACACCGCTGACGGCCGCAATGCCGCTGCGGCTGAAGTCCTCGGCGCCGAGCCGGGCGGGATCGAAACGCGTGCTGATCAGCTGCACGCCGGCCAGCGCCTGCGGCAATGGCCAGTGATCGCTCAACGCGGTGCAGCAAGGGGGCAGGTAGAAGTCGCTCATGCCGGCATTCTGCCGGTTGCCGTGGCAGCCTGCCAGCAGTGTGCGCGTTTACATTTCTTTGCACAGCGACAACAAAGCTACACGAACAGGTAGGTGGATTCTTGCCAGAATGAGCCCGCGTTTCTTCGGGAACGCAGGTGAGGTTTTTGTTGCAAACGGTGCGAGTCGGTTGCGACTTTTCTCTGCGAATGAGTGCGGGAGCCCGATTGGGCTCCCGTTTTTTTTTTGGTTCTGCGCCCGTTAACCGATGCCAACACGCCTCGACGCGAGGCTCCCGCTGTCTCTGCTTGCGCATGGCGCCGGCGCCGCGGTTGCTACAGGCGTGCCAGGCTGAGCCGGCGCGAACCGCTGAGCGGTTCGCGGGCGGCAATGATGCTGCGATCCAGGTCGCCCTTGAGCGTCTCGAACAGATCCCGGGTGAACACCCGGTTGCCGATGAACCAGGAGTGATCCCGGTTGCCGAAAAAACCGTGTGGCTGGTCGTTTGCCTGCCGTGCGGCATCGGCCAATAGCGCCTGGTGATAGGCGCTGCAGTCGATATCCACCGCCTTGCGTGGGGCCGACTCCGGCAGGCCGACGCGGCCGACCCGTGGGGCCACGCCGGCACGTTTGACGTTGGACAGTTTCAGCACGCTGTCGCCGAAGCTGAAGTAGTTGGTCAGGCGTGTGCAGTGGCGGTACAGCGAGTCACTGCTGGCATGCCCAGCGTCGAGCGAGGCGGCCGATACGTCGGCGCCGATAAAGCACAGCTGGCTGATCATCCAGCTGTTGTTTTCCAGGCGTGCATCGTCGGCGTCGTCGAAGGCTTCGCGCACCACATAGGCACCCATGGAGTGGGCGAGGATGTGGGTGTTGACCGCGCAGTCCGGGGTCTGCCTGGCTGCCAGCAGGGCGATCAGGTCGGTGACCAGCTGCATGGCGCTACGCTTGGCGTCGTGGCGGTCTTCCAGATAGCCAATGGCGCGGTTGTCGCTAGGCCAGTCGAAGGACACCAATGCGCCTTTCCAGCCGATGGCGATCAGGTCGGCCTGGAGTCGGCGGTGGCGCTTGAGCACTTCCGCGGCGCTGTTGTTGTAACCGTGCACATAGACCAGGATGTCGCCGCGCTCGGCGCCGGTACGCTCGTCCGTGCCCCAGATCGCCGCGTGCAATAACTGCTGCAACCAGGCCTTGATCCAGGTTGCGCCCATGCGCCCATGGCTGGGCAGCGGCTGCTTGGCATCGACAGGCACCAGCAGCATATGCGAAGGGCCGGGTTCTGCCTCGAAAGCGCCTTGCCTGACGCGGCGGGCGCTGACCACAAAGTCGTTCATCGATGAATGCTCCTGTTTCAGGCGCGTGCTTGCGCTGGGGCGAAAGGGGGCCGCGTGGGCCGATCCTGACACCGGTTTCAGGCTAGACCCTGGTGGGCGAACTGGCACGCATGGGTGGTCGGGAGCGCTGCTCGCTCGTTGGCTAAGCGGCTTGTTCGGCAGGCGCATAACATTTGTGCGCGGCAGCGCGCGCTTGGCTTTGCACGGCCTGTTCTGCTGGCCGCTTGGCGGGCGAGAACGCGGTAAGTTTTGCCAAGGTGAATCCGGGTTGGGCGGCGCCTCAGCTTTCCTGGGCGCGATAGGCGCCCGGGGTCAGCCCGCTCCATTTCTTGAACGCGCGGTGAAAGGCCGAAGGCTCGGAGAAGCCGAGCTGTTCGGCGATGGCCTGGGTCGACAGCTCGTCGCGGCCGAGCAGGTAGATCGCCAGATCGCGGCGCAATTGATCCTTCAGTTCCTGAAAACTCGAACCCTCTTCGCGCAGATGCCGGCGCAGGGTTTGCGGGCTCATGTGCAGGTGCTGGGCGACCGCTTCCAGATCCGGCCAGCTGCTGCAATCGCGGCCGAGCAGGCGCCGGATCTGGCTGCTCAGGCTGTCGCCACCGTCCGGCCGCGCCAGCAGATCGGCGGGCGAGTGTTGCAGGAACTGCTTGAGCGTGCGCTCGTCCTGCAGCAGCGGCATGCTCAGGTAGCGGGCATGGAACAGCAGGCTGGTGCTGCCGGCGGCAAAGCGTCGCGGGCAGGGGAACAGCAGCCCGTACTCGGTGCTGTGCGCCGGCTCGGCATAGCCGAAGGTGGCTTCTTCCAGGCGGATGCGCTGGCCGATCAGCCAACTGCCGAGGCGATGCCAGATCACCAGCAGGCTCTCGACCAGGAAGTGATCGGGATCCAGCAGGTTCGAGTCGTCCACGCTCAAGCGCGCCCAGTCGCCTTCGCGGCTGAGGCTGATGGTCGGGGCTTCGGGGAACAGGCTGTAGAACAGTGCGCCACGGCTCAGGGCCTTCTCCAGGCTGCGGCAGTGGATGATCGCGTGGCACATCATGGCGAAGGTGCCGCGTTTGCTGGCGCTGCGGCCAAAACCCAGGTACTCGTCGTCGAGGCTTTCCCACAGCCGCTGCAGCAGGCGGGCGAATTGCTCGGGGGCCACCCGTGCGCGGGGTTCATCGAGCAGCGCCGGCTGGATGTTCAGCTGACGCAACAGCGCCAGGCAATCGTGGCCATGGCGTTCGGCGCCCCGCAAGGCGGCGCGGACGAAGTGGCTGGCGATGGTGCGTTCGCGCATGGGCGGCTCCTGTTCGGTGTGCCGATGGTAGGCAGGTGCGGCGGATCAGGACAAGCCGTCTGTGCGCGCGAGCGAATGGGTCAATCGAGTCTGAGCGCTGGGGTCATTGAGCGGGCGCGGCGCAGGCGCCTACTCTGCGCAACGAGTTAATTCACCGGGAGTCACCCGCATGCAGCGCATCCATTTCGATACCGAACACGCCATGTTTCGCGAATCTTTCCGGGCTTTTCTGCGCAAGGAAGTGCTGCCGCATCAGGAGGCGTGGGAGGAGGCCGGGGTGGTCAGCCGCGAGGCCTGGCTGAAGGCCGGTGAGATGGGTTTTCTGCTGCCCTGGGCGGACGAGGAATACGGCGGCGCCGGGCTCAAGGACTTCCGCTACGAGCAGATCATGGCCGAGGAGTTGGCCTACATCAACGAGGCCGGCTTCATGCTGCCGCTGCACTCGGCGCTGTGCGGCCCCTATCTCGCCGAGTACGGCAACGCCGAGCAGAAGGCGCGCCTGCTGCCGGGGATCATTCGCGGCGAACTGATCCTCGCGGTGGCGATGACCGAGCCGAGCGCCGGCTCGGATCTCGCCGGCATGCGCACCACGGCGGTGGACAAGGGCGACCACTATGAGCTGAACGGCTCCAAGGTGTTTATCTCCAACGGCCTGCTGGCCGATGTGGTGATAGTCGCGGCGAAGACCGACCCGACCAACAAGCACGCCATGGGCCTGTTTCTGGTGGAGCGCGGCATGCCCGGTTTCGAACGCGGCGCCAAGCTGAAGAAGCTCGGCATGCACAGTCAGGACACCGCCGAGCTGTTCTTCAATAACGTCAAGGTGCCCAAGGCCAACCTGCTCGGCGACGCCAAGGGCGGCTTCTTCTACCTGATGAACATGCTCGCCCAGGAGCGTCTGACCAATGCCTGCGGCGCGGTGGCCGGCGCCGAGGCGGCGCTGCAGACCACCATCGACTACGTGAAGCAGCGCAAGGCCTTCGATCGACCTATTTCGCACTTTCAGAACACCCGCTTCAAGCTGGCCGAGATGCGCACCCAGGTCGATGTGGCCCAGGTCTTCGTCGACCGCTGCGTGATGGATCACAACCAGAAAAAGCTGACCCCGGAAGTGGCCGCCGAAGCCAAACTGTTCACCACCGAACTGCTCGGCAAGGTGGTCGACGAGGGCGTGCAGCTGCACGGCGGCTGGGGCTACATGTGGGAGTATCCGATCTGCAAGATGTACGCGAACGCGCGCATCCAGCGCATCTTCGCCGGCACCTCGGAGATCATGAAGGAGATCATCAGTCGCGGCATGCGGCTCTGACACAGAACTGTACGGTAGAGCAGGGAACGGGCTGACAGCCGACCTGTGCAGGCAATGGCACAGCTAAAACAATAAGAAAAGGACAGCGATATGACCGATCAACTGCCGCTCGAGCGCCTGGCTTACTGGCTGGAGAAACGCCCGGATGCGGTCTGGCTGACTCAACCGGTGAATGGCCAGTGGCACGACTTCACCTGGCGCCAGGTCGATGAGCAGGCACGACGTATGGCCAGCGCGTTGCAGGCGCTGGGCTGTCAGCCCGGCGAGCGGGTGGCGCTGCTGGCGAAGAACTGCGCCGAATGGTTTATCGCCGACCTGGCGATCATGCTCGCCGGCCTGGTCAGCGTGCCGCTGTATCCGTTGCAGTCGGCCGAGAGCATCGCTTATGTGCTGCGCCATTCGCAGTGCAAGGCGATCTTCCTCGGCAAGCTCGATCAGCCGGAAGCCTTCGCCGCCGGTATTCCGCCCGAAGTGATGCGTATCGCCTTGCCGTATCCGACCCTCGCCGCGCAGCATGACTGGGCGAGCCTGCTGGCGGCGCATGCGCCCTTGCAGGTCGGCCACCAACAGACGCCGGATGAGCTGTTGAGCATCCTCTACACCTCCGGCACCACCGGCCAGCCCAAGGGCGTGATGCTCAGCCCGCGCGCCTTTGCCTTCGCCGCCAGCCGATCGGTGCTGGAGATGCAGATCAGCGAGCGCGATCAGTATTTTTCCTACCTGCCGCTGTCCCACGCCGCCGAGCGTTTTCTGGTGCAGATGAGCAGCCTGTACAGCGCGGGGCGGGTGGCCTTCGTCGAGTCGCTGGAGAGCTTCGCCAGCGACCTCAAGCATGTACGGCCTACGGTGTTCTTCTCGGTGCCGCGGCTGTGGACGCGCTTTCAGCAGGGCGTGCTGGCGCAGTTGCCGCAGGCCTGGTTGCAGCGCTTGTTGCGCATTCCTCTGCTCGGTCGGCTGGTGGCGAAGCAGCTGCGCAAGAGCTTGGGGCTGGATCGTGCGCGCATCCTGATCAGCGGTGCTGCAGCCACCCCCAGGGGGTTGCTCGACTGGTACCAGGGCATCGGCCTGACCCTCTGCGAGGGCTACGGCATGACCGAGAATTTCGCCTATGGCACCTTCAATCGGCCCGGTCAGGTGTGTTTCGGTTCGGTCGGCCGGCCCATGCCGGAGAATGAGGTGCGCATCGCCGACAACGGCGAGATTCTGTTTCGCAGCCCCTGCTTGATGCTGGGCTACTATCTGGAGCCGGAAAAAACCGCGCAGACCCTGGTCGACGGCTGGCTGCACACCGGCGATAAGGGGGCGATCGATGCAGCCGGCTACCTGCGGATCACCGGACGGGTGAAGGACATTTTCAAGACCAGCAAAGGCAAGTACGTGGCGCCGGCGCCGATCGAGGGCGAGATCGCCAAGAACCTCTGGGTCGAGCAGGTGTGCCTGATGGGCAGCAATCTGGATCAGCCGTTGGCGCTGATCGAGCTCTCGCCAGTGGCCCGCGAACAGGCCCGTGAACAGGTGGCGGCCGATCTGCAGCAGACCTTACTGCAGCTCAATGCCCAACTGCAGGCCCACGAACGGATTAGTCACTTCGTGCTGGTGCGCGAAGCCTGGACGGTGGATAACGGCTGCATGACCCCGACCATGAAAATCCGGCGTAATGTGCTGGAGGCGCGTTTTGTCGCCGAGTTGGCCAAACTCGATGCCGGGCAGCCATTGCACTGGCAGTGACTGTTGCCTGCGTGCTTTATCCGCATACCGATTTTGCCCCAAGGAGCTGCAATGAACGGCCCGCTGTCTTCGCTGAAGATTCTCGATTTTTCCACCCTGCTGCCGGGGCCTTTTGCCTCGCTGCTGCTGGCCGACATGGGCGCCGAGGTGCTGCGGGTCGAGTCGCCCAGCCGCATGGATCTGCTGCGGGTGTTGCCGCCGCACGATGGCGGCGTCTCCGCCAGCCACGCCTACCTCAACCGCAACAAGCGCTGCATCGCCCTGGACCTCAAGCAGGCCGAGGCGGTGGCCATGGTCAAGCAATTGGTGGCCGAGTACGACATCGTCCTGGAACAGTTCCGCCCCGGGGTGATGGACAAGCTCGGCGTCGGCTATGCCGCGCTCAAGGCGATCAACCCCAGGCTGATCTACGTGTCTATCACCGGCTACGGCCAGACCGGCCCGTACAAGGATCGCGCCGGCCACGACATCAACTACCTGGCCCTGGCCGGCATCGCCAGCTACACCGGGCGCCGCGACAGCGGGCCGCTGCCCTTGGGCGTACAGCTGGCGGACATCGCCGGCGGCTCGCTGCACGGAGTGATGGGCCTGCTGGCGGCGGTGATCCAGCGCCAGGTCACGGGGGAGGGGCAGCAGGTCGATGTGAGCATGACCGACTGCGCCTTCAGCCTGCACGGCATGGCCGGCGCCGGTTACCTGGCCGCCGGCGTCGAGCCGCAGATGCAGAACCAGGCGCTCAACGGCGGCAGCTTCTACGACTACTACCGTACCCGCGACGGGCGCTGGTTTTCGGTCGGCAGCCTGGAGCCGCAATTCATGCAGCAGTTCTGCACGGCGCTCGGCCGTCCGGAGCTGGCTACACGCGGCTTGTCGTCCAAGCCGGAAGAACAGCAGGCGCTCAAGCGCGAGATCGAGATCGAATTCGAGAAGCGCGATTTCGCCGAGTGGAGCCAGCTATTCGCCGGCCTGGACGCCTGCGTCGAGCCGATGTTGAGCCTGGCCGAGGCGGTCGAGCATCCGCAGCTCAAGGCCCGCCAAGTGATCGCCGAAGTGCCGCGCGCGGGTAGCGACCCGCAGCAGCAACTCGCCTGCCCGCTCAAGTTTTCCGCCGGTTTGCCCGCGCCCAGGCACATAGGCGCGGCATTGGGTGCCCACACCGAGGAAGTGCTGCGCGAACTGGGTTATTCGGCCGAGCGAATCGCCGCGCTGAAGGCGGCCAAGGTCGTGGCGTAAGCGGGATGGCGCTTCGCTCCTGAGCGGCCGGCGACCGCATCGGCCTCGCGCCGGCCGCCGAACCCGGCGCCTCTCAGAACACCTGGAGCAGCCGGATATTCAGCCGGCTGTCTTCGCGAAAGCCGTGTTCCACTGCGATGTCCCGGCCGACAGTGGCCGCCAGTTGGGTGTCGGGCAGGAAGAACCAGGCGAAGCCCGCCGACCACTTGCTGCTGCGTTGGCTGTCGTCCAGCCAGCTCTGCTCCATGCGGTTCTCGCCGCCGCTCTGGTGCGACAGGCCGACGCGCAGGTCGAGGTTGTCGCGCAGCGGATAGCGCAGAAAGCCCTGGTACTGGTAGCTGGGTTTCTGTCGATGGGTCCACTTGTGCGCGCCGTAGCTGTGGTTGCGCCCGTAGAAGGTCACGTCGGCCGCCAGATCCAGCGCCAGCTTGGCGCCGAGCCCGGTGACATAGCCGGCCTGCAGATTGAACTTCCAGCGATTCTCGCCGAGGTTCAGCGCCCGCTCGTGGTCGTAGCTGCCGAGCGGGAGGAACAGGTAGGGCGTGATGCCGAAGAAGCGCCGCCGCTCCGGCTGGTTGAGCAGCCAGATCGGCATCGCCAGGATCGGGTCGGCCAGGCCGCTGCTGTCGCCCAGTGCGCCGCCATCGTGACGCCCGTCGAGGCGGCCGAATGGCAGCAGGATCTGCGGTGCGATGCGGTAGCCACCCAGGTCGGTGTAGTGCACCAGCCGCAGGATGCCGATCTGCGAATCCAGCCCGGTCGAACCGGCCTGCTGGTCGCCGTCCCGATAGAGATGGTCGCGCTCCGCGTACTGCAGGTAGAGCAGCCCCAGGGTGGTGTCGGCGGCAGCCGGCACGTAGTCGCCGGCATCCAGATCCAGGGCTTGGGCCGGCCTGCCCCAGGACAGCAGCGCGCCCAACAGCAGCAATCCCCACAGCACTATCCACACTTTCGCATCGACTTGCCGAGCGCCAGGGCGTAGCGGCATTGGCGTATTTGGCAGCATCTTGCCTCCTCGTTTTTCTTGTTTGATTTGAGCGGTGCATTTCTCGTCGACAGCTGGGCTGGCGGGACTATTGCTGCGGCTGGCGTGGGTCCCACAGCAGTCGATCCAGCCCCTGCTCGTACTGCATTCCGCGCGGAAAACTCACCAGCTCCAGCTGCAGGCCCCAGGGCGCCAGGAAGTACACCCAGGTCAGGCCGGCTGCCGGGCCTTCGCGGAAGGTGCTGGGCGTATCGAGCACCCGCACCTGCTGCGACTTCAGGTAGGCGACCGCCGCGTCCATGTCGTCCACGTAGAACGCCAGATGGTGGCCGCCGATGTCGCTGTTGCGCGGCAGCCGGCGGTTCTGATCCGGCGCGCTGTACTCGAAGATTTCCAGGTTGGTGCCGTTGCCGCAGCGAACCATCTGGAAGTCCTTGATCGCGGCGCGCGGATGCACGTTGAGGTGGCGCTCCATCCAGTCGTCGGCGAACTTGAACTCGCCGAAGGTGAAGTAGGGCTCGCAGCCGAGCACCTCGACGAAGAAATCCGTCGCCTGGCGCAGGCTGGGGGCGGTGATGCCGATGTGCTGCAGCCCTTGCACGCCGGGAAGTCCACCGGCCAGGGCCAATGGCGACAGCGCGGCAGCGGCGAGAGTGAGGAGGAAACGGCGCAACAGCTGGGTTGCTGCTTGGAAAGTCATGGCGATACTCCTGGTACAGGATGGGCAAACGGTCGCCCGCCGCAGGCTTGCGCGCCTGCAATGTCGGTCGACTGGGACAGTGGGAAGTGGGCAGCGGTCAGCGGCGGGGTGATCGCCGCACCGCCTGCTGGCTCTGCGGCAAGCCGGGACGGCAAAGCAATGGCCAGGGCTGGCTGTCGGCGCTGCGAGTGGTATCGGTAAAAGGCATCGGGGTGATGGCGGGCATGCTGCATCCTCGTCTTGTTGTTATGGGGGCCCGTTGCCGGGCTCATCGACTGGATGGCAGAACCCATGCCAACCCCGTTGCGGCTCTTGGTTGTGGCTGCAGGCGATTGATTTTCAATGGCTTTTTTCGGATGTCGAATCGGCTTGCGGCAACCAGAGCAAGGCCGCCGACTGTCACGCCGCTTACAGCTGTAATGCCCGTAGTTACAGGCATTACAGGCTTCGCAGGGCCGGCGCTGGGGGAGTAGACTCTGATCCACAGACGGATGCGCCCGGCTTGCCAGCGAGCGGGCGGGGCGCAACAAAAACAAGATCGTCAGCGCGTGCTGCCTGAGCAGGGTGGGTCGCGCGTCCGAGGAGGTTGCATGCGCATCACCCGGCCCAGCAGTGTGCATATCGACACTGTCCTGTCCCATGCCGCCGACCCTGCGCTGGCCCCGCTGGGGCAAGGTTTCGACCCGCTGATCTCGCGCTCCTGGCAACGCTGCATCCAGGACTACGGCCTGGATCCGGCCAAGCCGGCTCCGCCGCGTTTCGTCCCGCGCCAGGTGCTGCTCGATCACCAGGATCAGGCCGACGAACTGATCAACGTGGCCCGCGCCGGCGTCGAACAGCTGTACCGGCATATCGCCGAGCTGGGCTATGTGGTGCTGCTCACCGACAACCGCGGGATCACCGTGCAGTTTCTCGGCGACCCGGACGACAAGGCCGCGCACCGCAAGACCGGCCTCTACCTGGGGGCCGACTGGAGCGAGGATCACGCCGGCACTTGCGCGGTGGGCACCTGCATCAAGGAGCAGCAGGCCCTGACCTGTCACCACCATGACCACTTCAGCGCCCACCATGTCAGCCTCACTTGCACCGCGGTGCCGATCTTCAACCCCCAGGGCCAACTGCTTGCCGTGCTGGACATCTCCGCCCTGCAGTCGCCGCCCTCGAAAGACTCGCAGACCTTTGCCCTGCAACTGGTCAAGCAGTACGCGCGGATGATCGAGGACGTCTATTTTCTTCGGCGCTACCGCGACAGCCACATCCTCTGCCTGGACAGCTCGCGCGAGTTCGTCCTGATCAACCGTCATTACCTGCTGGCGATGGCCGAGGATGGCAGCCTGCTGGCGGCCAACACCGCGGGTCGGAGACTGCTCGCCGAGTGCGCCCTGGAGCTGCCGCTGCGGCCTTCCGCGCTGGCGCCCAAGATTGGCGTGCAGCAGCTGTTCGATTGCGAACTGGAGGATGTTTTCAATATTCCCTATGCCAGCGCCGACCATGTGCGCGCCTTCCGCACCCATCGGCAGAATGCGCTGTATTTCGCCGCCCTGATGGAGCCGCGCCGCGCATCTGCGCCGGCGCTGGCCAGCAGTCGCGAGCTGCCACGTTGCGCCCTGGACGAGTTGGCCGACGACGACCCCTTGATGCGCAAGATGCTGGCCCGCGCCAAGCGCCTGTGCAGCGAGCCACTCAACGTCCTGCTCAATGGCGAGACCGGCACCGGCAAGGAACGCCTGGCCCGTGCCCTGCATGAGAGCGGTAATCGCAGCCAAGCCGCCTTCGTCGCGATCAATTGTGCGGCCATGCCCGAGTCGCTGATCGAGAGCGAACTGTTCGGCTACCAGCCGGGCAGCTTCACCGGCGCGCGCGGCAAGGGCATGCGCGGGCTGATCCAGCAGGCCGATGGCGGCAGCCTGTTCCTCGACGAGATCGGCGACATGCCGCTGCACCTGCAGACCCGCCTGCTGCGGGTGCTGGCCGAGCAGGAAGTGATGCCGCTGGGGGCGGACAAGCCGATCAAGGTGGACATCCGGGTGATCGCCGCCAGCCACCGCGATATTCGCCAGATGATCGAGGCCGGACAATTTCGCGAGGATCTCTACTACCGCCTCAACGGCGCCACCCTGAAACTGCCGGCGCTGCGCGAGCGGGCCGACAAGGGTTACCTGATCGAGCGGCTGTTCATCGAGTTGAGCGAGCAGCGCCAGCGTCCGCCGCGCCTGCGCGGCGATGCCATGAGTGCGCTGCTGGGCTATGCCTGGCCGGGCAATATCCGCGAACTGCGCAACGCGCTGCAGTACGCCCTGGCCACCTGCGAAGGCGACGAGATCACCGTCGACGACCTGCCCGAGCAGTGCCTGCCCAGCCCGGGGCCGCGTCTGCCAGTGCCGGCAGAACAGGCCCGTACGTTAAGCACCGATCCGGCTGCGCAGCTCGAGGCAACCCTGCGCCGGCACCGCTGGAATGTCAGCGCCGCGGCGCGCGAATTGTCGCTGTCGCGGCCGACCATCTATCGCTGGATGAAGGTCTACAACATAGTGCCGCCGAAGGCATGGGAGTGAGCCGCCGGCCTGGCCGCGGAGCGGGTTTTTTTAGGCGATGTACCAGTTAGCTGTTGTATGCAGCTATTCCTTGTAGGAGCGGGCCATGCCCGCGAACCACGCGAGGCCAGACACTTTCGCGGTCATGGACCGCTCCTACAGATTGCAGGGCTTACGCTGATGAGTCCCCTCGCCCTTTTGGGGGGCGGCCGGCTAAGAGAGAGTTAGGGTGAGGGGGCCGTAGGGTGCGGCCCGGGCCTTCTACGGTGACAGCACCAATCCCATCGTCTGAAACTGCTGCCGGTAGCAACCCAGCAGGCCATCGGTAGCCGGCCAGACATCCTCGAGCAATTCCTCCAGCGCCACATGGCTGGCGACCCGGCAACGGCTCGGCAGTGCGCAGCCGGCATAGAAAGTATTGACCGCCTCGACCATCGACTGGCGCTGGTTCTCCAGCAGCACCGCGGCATGGGCCAGGCACACGTGACGCCCGTCGCTCGGCCGGCGACGCCAGCGTTGCGCGGTGCCGACCAGTTTGCGCCCACCCAGGGTGACGTTGTAGCGGCCGTCGCAGAAGGCGCCGTCCACTTCGCCCAGGCCGGGATCTAGGCCCAGGCCGCGAAGCCAGGCGCGCAGCGGTTCGCACAGGCGCAGGTAGGCGGTTTCGATGCGTTTCTGTTCGTTGTCGCTGGCTGGCACGGCATAGGCCAGGGCCACGTTGAGCACCGCCGCCGATTGCGGCACCGGCTCGCCGCCGGTGTCGCGCAGGGCTACCGGCCAGCCCTGCGCGGCACAGTCCGCCTCGGCAGCCGCGAAGCCGTCCAGGCGGTTGAGTCGGCGCGGCATCACCAGCGCGGCATCCAGCGGCCGCCAGAACAGCAGGCCGCAGTCGAGGGCGCCGCCATGCACCCGATCCAACAACTGCCGTTCCGCATCCAGACCGGCTTCGACCGGCAGTCGCTGTATGCTTGTCATGTCACCTCTTCGTTTTCCAGTCGCCGGCACAGGTCATCGAGAAAGTCCGCCGCCGGCGCGCCGTTCACCGCACGGTGATCGAAGGTCAGCGACAAGCCCATGAAGTCCCGTTCCACCAGGGTGCCATCGGCCTCGCGCTGCAAGCGCCGCTGGCTGCCGCCGATGCCGATGATCGCCACCTGCGGCACATTGAGGATAGGGGTAAAGAAGCGTACCCGCGACAGGCCCAGGTTGGATACCGTGATGGTCGCACCGGTCAGCTCCCTGACCGACAGCTTGCCGGCCTGGGCCTTGTCGACCAGGGCGCGGCGCGCCTCGGCCAGTTGCTCGGCATCCAGCTGGTCGGCGTCGAACAGCGCCGGCGCCACCAGCAGGTCACCGGGCAGCGGGATGGCCAGGCCCAGGTGCACCGCCTGATAGCGGGTGATCTGGTTGTCCTGCAGGGTGGCGTTGAGGCTCGGGTGCGCGCCCAGGGTCTGGACGATCTGGTGCAGCAATAGATCCTGCAACGACACCGCACTGCCGGCCGCCTTCAAGCGCGCGCGCCGCGCCTGCAGCGCGGTCAGTTCGCACTCGGCGTGGTGGGTGAGCTGGGCGGAACTGTGCAGGCTCTCGTGCATCTTCGCCGCGATCATCTTGCGCATGCCCTTGAGCGGCACTGTAGTCGTGCCCGGCAGGCAATCCGCGGTTTGTGTCATGGCAGTCATGGGCTACTCCACCCGGCCGATGGTCGCGCCCTTGGCGATCACCGCGTCTTCTTCCTCGAGGATCTTCAGCACGCCAGCGGCCGGCGCCTCGATCTCGAACTGGGCCTTCTCGGACATGATCTCGGCGACCAGGTCGCCCTGGCCGACCTCGGCGCCGTCGCTGACCAGCCAAGAGGTGATCACCGCTTCGGCGTCGCCGTCCCAGAGATCGTCGGCAATCAGGATGGGAGTACTCATCGGTTGTGTTCCTCGTGCATCTGTTGGTAAGCGGCCACAATCTTCTCGGCATTGGGTAGGGCCCATTGCTCCATGACCGGGGTGAAGGGGATTGGGATGTCCGGGAAGGCCACCCGCTGCGGCCGCGCCTTGAGCATGCCGATGTCGTGCTCGACCACGCTGGCGATGATCTCGCCGCTGACGCCGAAGCTGTGATAGTCCTCGTCGACCACGATCAGCCGGCCGGTCTTGCGCACCGAGGCGATCACGTGGTCGCGGTCCAGAGGTACCAGGCTGCGCAGGTCGATGACCTCGGCGCTGACGCCGTCCTGTGCCAGCTGCTGGGCCGCGCGCAGGGCGTGGTGCACGCCGACGCCGAGGCTGACGATGGACACATCCGTGCCCTCGCGCAGGGTCTTGGCCTTGCCGATCTCCAGGCAGTAGGGTTCCTCCGGTACCGCCACCGTGGCGCCTTTCTCGGTGCCCAGCCAGCCCATGCCCTGCAGGGCCTTGTGGAACAGGAAGATCACCGGGTTGTCGTCGCGGATCGCCGCGGTCATCAGGCCCTTGGCGTCATAGGCGTTGCTCGGCACCACCACCTTCATCCCCGGCAGGTGGGCGAAGGTGGCGTACAGGCACTGCGAGTGCTGGCCGGCATCGGAATAGCCGGCGCCGGTGGAGGCCATCAGCACCATCGGCACCCTGACCTTGCCGCCGGAGAAGTAGGTGTTCTTCGCCATCAGATTGTAGATGGCGTCCATGCACACGCCGAAGAAGTCGACGAACATCAGCTCGACGATCGGGCGCATGCCATCGGAGGCCGCGCCCACCGCGGCGCCGATAAAGGCGGTCTCGGAGATCGGCGTGTCGCGTACCCGCGCACCGCCGAATTCTTCATGCAGGCCGCGGGTGTTGCCGAATACCCCGCCGAGCGGGCCGATGTCCTCGCCCATCACGAACACGCGGGGATCGAGGCGCATTTCCTGGGCCACCGCCTCGGCCATGGCGCGGGCGACGGTGAGTTTGCGTTGTTTGACTGCTGTGGTCATGGTTGTCTCCTGGATTTCTTGGCCGGTCAGCTCGCCAGCGGGCTGGGGCTGACGATGATCTTGACGTTGTGGTCCTTGTTGTTCACCAGCTCTTCGAAGCCCTGCTCGATGATCTGCTGCAGGCCGATCCGCCCGGTGATCAAAGGCGTGACATCGATGCGGCCGTCGGCGATCAGCTCGATCACGTCGGCGAATTCGCCGGCATAGGCGAGCGAGCCGATGACCTGTTTCTCGGTGGCGACGATCTCGAAGAAGTTGAACTCGCTGGGCTCCTCGAAGATGCCGACCATCACGCAGCGCCCGGCCTTGCGAATCACGTCGATGGCCAGCTTGGCCGTGGCTTTGTGACCGATGCACTCGAAGGAAACCGCGGCTCCGTAGCCCTCGCTGAGTTCGCGCACGGCGGCGACGGCGTCGCACTCGCTGGGATCGATGACGTGGCTGGCGCCGACTTCCAGGGCCTTGGCCTTGCGTGCGGCGGACATCTCCAGGGCGATGATGCGCGAGGCGCCCGCGGCCTTGGCGCACATGATGGTGCACAGGCCGATGGTGCCGGCACCGACCACCACCACGGTCTGGTCGCGCAGGCTGCCGGCCTTTTTCACCGCATGCATGCCCACGGCCAGCGGTTCGATCAACGCCCCGGCTTCGCTGGGGAATCCCTCCGGCAGCCGGTACAGCAGGTTGGCCGGTACATTGACCAACTCGGCGAAGGCGCCGTTGTTCATCAGCCCGGTGAAGGCCAGGTTCTCGCACAGGTTGTACTGGCCCTGCCGACAGAACAGGCACTGGCCGCAGTGCTGGCAGGCATCGGCCGCCACCCGCTCGCCGCAGGCAAAGTCACTGACGCCTTCGCCCAGGGCGACTATCTCGCCGCTGAACTCATGGCCGAGGATGCATTGCCCCTGCAACCCTGTGAGCGGATGCGGGCTGTCCATCGGGATAAACACCGGCCCGGCCAGGTATTCATGCAAGTCGGAGCCGCAGATGCCGCACCAGTGCACCTTGATCTGCACCCAACCGGGTGGCGGCGTGCCGGGAAGGGCAACCTGTTCCAGGCGGATGTCGCGGCGTCCATGCCATACCGCGGCGGTCATACTGGCTTGCTGATTCATAAGCACATCCTTTCTGTCTGTTGGTATGCGCGTGCGGACACGACGTTCAAACGAACACCTTTTCCAGCGCCTCTTCGGGGGCCGGGTAGGGGCTTTCGCGGGCGAACAGCACGGCCTCGTCGACCCGCCCGCGGGCGCGCGCGGCGATCTCCTCGGCGCCGCGCTCGTCCAGCACGCCCAGCTCGAGCAGGCGCTGGCGGTAGGCGGGAATCGGATCCTTGGCCTGCAGCGCTTCCTTCTCGCCGGCCGGGCGGTACTGCTCGCCGTCGCCCATGAAGTGGCCGGCCAGGCGCGAGGTCTCGATCTCGATCAGGCTCGGCCCGCCACCGGCGCGGGCGCGCTCGATGGCAGCAGACGCAGCGGCGAAGATGGCGTCGGCGTCGTTGCCGGGGACGAACACCCCAGGCATGCCGTAGGCCGCCGCGCGCAGGTAGTTACGCTCGATCGCGGTGGAGGCCTGCTTGGCCACCGAGATGCCCCAGGCGTTGTCCTCGATGACGAACACCACCGGCAGCTTCCACAGGGCGGCGAGGTTCAGCGTCTCGTGGAAGGCGCCCTGGTTGGCCGCGCCCTCGCCGATAAAGGCCACCGCCACGCCCGGCTTGTCCTGCAGCTGGCGCGACAGCGCCGCGCCCACGGCCGGACCCATGCCTTCGGCGATGATCCCCGAGCAGGAGAAGTTCACCCGGGCATCGAACAGGTGCATATGGCCGCCGCGGCCGCCGGACAGGCCGGTCTTCTTGCCGAAGATTTCCGCGACCATCTCATTGAGATGCACACCCTTGGCCACGGCGATGTGGTGCGGGCGGTGGGTGGCGGTGACGATGTCCTCGGCATTCAGGTGCGCGCAGACGCCGACGGCGCAGGGCTCCTGGCCGTTGGACAGGTGCATTTCGCCGGGAATCGGCCCGTTGGCCATGTTGAATACCGGGGTCTTACCTTCCATATAGATGCGCTCGATGGACTCCTCCAGGTAGCGGCTGACGAGCATCTGCTCGAACATCCAGAGGCGCTGTGCGTTGCTTGGTACGGTCATGTGCTGGGCTCCATTGTTTCTGTCAGAGGGCACGCTGGCTGAGCTGCGTGCCGATGTACTCGGCCTGGCGCAGGGCCAGGGCGACGATGGTCAGGGTCGGGTTCTGGCCGCCGCTGGTGGTGAACTGGCTGCCATCGGAGACGAACAGGTTGGGGATGTCGTGGCTCTGCCCCCACTTGTTGACCACCCCGTCGGCGGCCTTGGCGCTCATGCGGTTGGTGCCCATGTTGTGGCTGGCCGGGTAGGACGGCAGGCGGATCACTTCGGTGGCGCCGACCGCCTCGTAGCACTTGCGGGTCTGCTCGATGCCGTGCTCGCGCATGGCGACGTCGAAGGCATGGTCGTCCTTGTTCACCACCGGTACCGGCAGGCCGTACTGGTCCTTCTCGCTGGCGTGCAGGGTGATGCGGTTGCCCTCCATGGGCAGATCCTCGCCACACAGCCAGACCCCGGACATGTGGTCGTAGCGCTCCATCTTCGAGGCGAAGGCGCGACCCCAGCCCTGTGGCGTCGGGTCGAGAAAAGCGGACATGAACGGCAGGCCGAGCGACAGCACCTCCAGGCGGTAACCGCCGATGAAGCCGCGCGCGGGGTCGTTGTACGACTCGTCGGAGATCACCCCGGCGCAGGTGGTGCCGCGGTACATGTGCACCGGCTTGGGCAGGGTGGCGTAGATGCCGGCGGTGGTGTGGGTCATGTAATTGCGCCCGACCTGGCCGGAGGAGTTGGCCAGGCCGTCCTTGAAGGTCGAGGACTCGGAATTGAGCAGCAGGCGTGGCGACTCGATGGAGTTGCCGGCCACGCA
Organism: Pseudomonas sp. sp1636; assembly: GCF_030376615.1. Lineage (GTDB taxonomy): Bacteria > Pseudomonadota > Gammaproteobacteria > Pseudomonadales > Pseudomonadaceae > Aquipseudomonas. Next base: position 84,852 of record NZ_JARRAB010000013.1, on the reverse strand, counting down.
CACCACGCGCGCCTTCTGCCGCTGCTGGCGGCCCTGGGCGTCGGCGTAGACCACCGCATTGACTTTGCCGCGGGCGTCATGCTCGATGCGCAGAACCATGGACTGCGGGCGTACCTCGCAGTGGCCGGTGGCTTCGGCGCGCGGAATGTCGGTGTAGAGGGTCGACCACTTGGCCCCGATGCGGCAGCCCTGCATGCAGAAACCGATCTGCTGGCAGCCCGGCCGGCCGTCGTAGGCCTGGGTGTTGATCGCCATGGGGCCGGATTGGATTTCCTGGTAGCCGACCCGTTTGGCGCCCTCGGCCAGCACCTTGAAGGAGTTGTGCCACTGGTGATAGGGCATGCCGGTGCTGGGGCCGGTCACGCCCATATGCCGCTCGGCCTTGACGTACCAGGGTTCCAGCTCCTCGTAGCCGAGCGGCCAGTCGAGCAGGTTGGCGCCCTTGATCTCGCCATTTTCCGTGCGCATGCGGAACTCGAAATCGCGAAAGCGCAGGGCCACGCCGGCCCAGTGCACGGTGCTGCCGCCGACTGCCTTGACGATCCAGGCCGGCAGGTTGGGATGGTTCTGCGCGATGTCCCAGCCGCCGGTGGCAATGCGTTTGTCGAGCCAGGAAATCTTGTTGAACATCGCCCATTCATCGTTCTCGATGTCGGCCATTTCGAAGCGCTTGCCGGCTTCCAGCACCACGCTGCGGATGCCCTGCTTGGCCAGGGCGTGGGCCAGGGTGCCGCCGCCGGCACCGGAGCCGATGATGACCACGACGTCGCCGTCGTCTTGTGCGAATTTCGCTGCCATGGGGTGTTCCCCTCGTTGTTGGAATTGGATGAGCTGCGATTGGTCAGGCGTGGGTCAGAGCCAGTCGAGGTCGTTGTAACCGCGCGCCAGGTAGCCGCCTTTCTCCACCGAGGAGCCTTCGTAGCCGAACAGCGGGAACAGCGCCGGGTTGTCGTAGAGGCCGAACATCAGGGCGTTGCGCACGGCACGAAAGAACGGCCCGGTTTCGATCTCGCGCAGCAGGGCGACCCGATCGATTTCCGTGTTGAGGCCTTCGAAGGGCTGGCCGTGACGCCGCTCGGCGCTGGCCTGCAGCTCGCGCAGACCGTCGGCGATCAGCTCGGGTTGTTTGGCCACCAGTTCGGCCAGTGGCTTGGCGTAGTGCAGATCGTTCAGGCGGTCATGCGGGTAGATGTCGCGGCCCATGCGCAGCAGGCCCTGGGGCAGGGCGGGCAGTGCCTCATCGGCGAGCAGGGTGACCGGGATCAGTTGCGCGGCCACGGCCGTGGCGCCGAGGGCGAGCAGGGACTGGCCGGAAAGGGACATGAAGCGCCGGCGCGTGAAGCCGGTGTGAGGGCTGGGAGAGTCATGCATGGCAGTGCTCCAGGCTGTTGCCGGCACATCCTGCTGGTGGGACAGACGTGGCCGGCGCTCATTGTTATTGGTCGAGAGGACTGTTTTTCTCTCTCGATAACCCTTGAGCAGCTTGCGTGCCAATGCTCTTATTCGTGCATAAGATGTTGTTTATTAAGAATTTTATAAGGTGTTTGGCGGCGCTCTTACAGGGCGTCGTAATGCACCTGTAACGCGAGACTCTTTACAGTTGTAAAACATCTGTAAGGGGGCCGGAGTACGCCGTGCAGGTGAGCTGAGCCCAGCTCTGGGGCGAGGTTTGCTTAAAGTGATGGCTTGCCGTTGGTGATCGATTTTCCGGAGAAAGAGTCGTTCACTCCAGCCGCTGTTCGCCGGTAAAGCTCAGGATCACCTTGCAGCGCCGGCAGAAGTAGCGCCGGCCTTTGCCGACCAGGGCATGGCGTTGGGCGGAGAAGGGGAAGTCGCCCTGAGGGCAGCTGCAGCGGTAAATGAAGCGGCTGACCTGGCGGCGTTTGACGTCATAGCTATGGCAGCGGTTTGGCGGCAGTTCGTAGACGCCGCGCATGATCAGTTGCCATTCCTCGCCATGCGGCTGGATCGTCAGGCCAAACAGTTGGTGGGCGATCAGGTGCGCCACTTCGTGGGCCACCGTCTGCTTGAGGAAGTCTTCGCGGTTTTCCCGATACAACTGCGGGTTGAAGCGCAGCTTGTTTTCCGTCAGGTGCGCCACCCCGGCTTTTTGCCCGCGCAGTTTGAAACTCACCTCGGCACGGGCAAAACGCTGTTTGAAAAAAGCTTCGGCCTGCTGGTAACAGGTTTCGACGCGGGCGAGGATGTGTTCGGGCATGGGCGCGGCCTGAGGATGACGGCGCGATTATGCCTAAGCCGAGCCGCTACGGCAGCCCTAAAACGACGGAACCACCGCAAGGTGGTTCCGTACTGTCTGCGCGCGCGCCATGTTTTAGCTGGTATACACCGGGCCTACCCCAAGCCCCCAGAGAATCACCGAGCTGGCGATCATCGCCACCAGCACCACCAGGCCAACCGCCAGCACCGAGCTGGAGAACATGAAACCCTCATCTTCGGGGATGTTCATGAAGGTGGGTATGCCCACATAGAGCAGGTAGACGGTGTAACTGATGGCCAGCGTTCCCACCACCATGGCCAGCCACATATTTGGATAGAGTGCCGCCAGGCCAGCGACGAACAAGGGCGTCGCGGTATAAGCGGCGAATACGATGCATTGGGTCAGGTTGGGGCTGGCGTCATAGGTGCGTGCCATCCAGTGAATGAAGGCGCCCATCACCGCAACACCGGCGAGCATCGCCAGGTAGGTCATGATGGTCATTTGCAATGCGCTGGCTTGGGTCAGCATTACCGGTGCCTGATCACCGATGGACCAGCCAACCTGGGTGGTACCGAGAAAGGCCGAAACCGCCGGAACTGCAGCGAGCACCAGGATGTGGGTGAGGTACATGTGGCTGATGGTTTCTTCTTCGCCACGAATTTCTTGCCATTCCTGATCGGGATGGGTGAAGAGCCCCCAAACGTGATGGATCATGCCAGACACCTCCTCTTGTTATGTGATCGCCCCCCAGCGAAGTGCCCGGCGCACGTATGCAGCGCTACCGGGTATTAAGCCGAACCTATGCGACCATATGTCGCAGTATAGGCGGAGGCCGGGGTTGATGAAGGGGCTGGTTTTAGAGCAAATGGGTATCTGAATATCAGTCGTAATAGCGTTCTAGAATTTCCATGGCTTTATTGATCGATTGCAGGCGCGCAGTGCTGCCGCCGCGATCCGGATGGTGCTGGCTGACCAGTTGCCGGTAGCGATACTTGATAAGCCCGAGATTGAGGGGTTGCTGGCTTTCGCTCAGTTCAAACAGCTCCAGTGCTGCGCGCTTTTCCTCGCCGCCTTGCATGCGTGTCCAGAAACTGGCCAGCAGCTTCTCCACAGCCTGTTCGTCGGTGTCGCTCAACTGGCTGAGATCCAGGTAATAGTCGCGTAGCGGGTCGTGTTCGCTCAGTTCGGCACTACCGGCCTGGTAAGGCAGCAGCTGGATGTGCAGCGGGCTGATCTGGACAAAGCCGAGTTGCTCGCTGCATAACCGTTCGCGCAGCCGGTACAGGGCGTTGAATACCAGGAAGTGGGTGCGAAACAGCACCAGGTTGTCGGTCAACGGCAGATGGGGGATGTGCGTGCAGTGGCGATCTTTCAACTGCTGGATCAACTGGTATTCGCCAATCCCGGCAGGGGCGTCCTGCAGCAACTGGTACAGGTGTTCGGCCAGATCGGCAGCGGGGTCGAGTTCGTCGTTCATTAACCGAGCCTAGGGTCTGTTGCCGTTTCAGCGCAAGCCGCGTTGCCGCGAAAAATCTCGCCAGGCTAGGCGTAGGACGCCGGTAATGGTTGTTCCCTTGCCAAGTCCTACAACAACGCATGGCGAGATTTTCCGCGCAACCCGCAGGGCCGGGCCTGTTTTAGCGCGATGCTGCGTTTCTCGACACTCATTTGGAACAACCAAACTTCGCGTCTCGTGCCTTGCCTCGCGCTAAAACAGGCTCCGGCGCGGTCGCGATGAAACGGCAACAGACCCTAACATTCAGCGTGATTGGGGTGGGGCGCGCCGCGCTTTCTAGGTAAAATGCCGCACTTTAGTAAGCCTCCGGATTCCAGCGCACCATGGGTAGTCTCTCGGTCAATCAGAACAAACTGCAAAAACGCCTGCGCCGTCAGGCCGGCGAAGCCATTGCCGACTTCAACATGATCGAGGACGGCGACAAGGTCATGGTCTGCCTGTCCGGGGGCAAGGACAGCTACACCATGCTCGACGTGCTGCTGCATATGCAGAAGGTCGCGCCGATCAAGTTCGAGATAGTCGCGGTAAATATGGATCAGAAACAGCCAGGTTTCCCCGAACATGTGTTGCCGGATTACCTGAAGTCCATCGGTGTGCCGTACCACATCGTCGAAAAAGACACCTATTCGGTGGTCAAGGAGATAATCCCGGAAGGCAAGACCACCTGTTCGCTGTGCTCCCGTCTGCGCCGTGGCACCCTGTATACCTTCGCCGACGAAATAGGCGCGACCAAGATGGCCCTGGGGCATCATCGCGACGACATCCTGGAAACGTTCTTCCTCAACATGTTCTACGGCGGCACCCTCAAGGCCATGCCGCCGAAACTGCGCGCCGACGATGGGCGCAACGTGGTGATCCGCCCGTTGGCCTACTGCGGCGAAAACGATATCGAGGCCTACAGCAGGCTCAAGGACTTCCCGATCATTCCGTGCAACCTCTGCGGCTCGCAGGAGAACCTGCAGCGCCAGGTGGTCAAGGAGATGCTGCATGAATGGGAACGCAAGTCGCCGGGGCGTACCGAGATCATGTTCCGCGCCTTGCAGAATGTGGTGCCCTCGCAACTGGCCGACCGCAACCTGTTCGACTTCAAGAACCTCAAGATTGACGACAGCGCCGCCTCGCGCTTCGTCAATGTGATGAACCTGTAGGGCCGCGCCAGGCTGCCAGCGACGAGCAAAGGCGAGAGACGATGCGCGACTACCAATGGCTGAACGAATACTGTCTGAACCGCTTCGGCTCGGTTGCGGCGCTGGAAGCGCACTTGCCGCAACCGCGCAGCGCTGCCGAGTTGCGCGCGTTGAGCGATGACCGTTATCTCTCCACCATCAGCCTGCGGGTCTTCCGCGCCGGCCTCAAGCACAGCCTGGTCGACGCCAAGTGGCCGGCGTTCGAGCAGGTGTTTTTCGCTTTCGATCCGGAAAAAGTCGTGCTGATGAGCGCCGAGCACCTGGAAAACCTGATGCAGGATGCGCGCATCATCCGCCATCTGGGCAAGCTCAAGAGCGTGCCGCGCAATGCCCAGCTGGTGCTGGATATAACCCGTGCCCACGGCAGCTTCGGCGCGTTCATCGCCGACTGGCCAGTGAACGATATCGTCGGCTTATGGACATACCTGGCCAAGCACGGCAGCCAGCTGGGCGGTTTGTCCGCACCGCGTTTCCTGCGCATGGTCGGCAAGGACACCTTTATTCCCAGCGATGACATGGTCGCCGCGCTCAAGGCGCAGGGCATCGTCGACAAGGTGCCGACCAGCCTGAAAGACCGCGCCGCGGTGCAGGCGGCGTTCAATCAGTGGCAGGCGCAGAGCGGTCGGCCGCTGTGCCAGTTGTCGATGATGCTGGCGTACACGGTCAATCATTGAAAAGGTAGGGTGGATGACGCTTTCTCCATCCACCTGTTGATATGGCGGTGGACGAAAAGAGCGTCGTCCGCCCTACGCGGGAGCGCTTGAGATGGACGAGGTCATTGCCCGTGTCGCCCAGGCCATAGTGGCGGCCGAGCGCATCCTGATCATTACCGGCGCCGGTCTGTCCGCCGACTCCGGCTTGCCGACCTACCGCGGTATCGGCGGCCTGTACAACGGCCAGACCGCCGAAGGCCTGCCGATCGAGGCGGCGCTTTCCGGATCCATGCTGCAGCGCGACCCGGCGCTGTGTTGGAAGTACCTGGCCGAACTGGGCAAAGCCTGCCTCGGCGCCCGGGCCAATGCCGGGCACTACGCCATCGCCGAGTTGCAGCGTTTGAAACCCCAGTGTTGGGTGCTGACCCAGAATATCGACGGCTATCACCGCGCCGCCGGCAGCCCGCCGGAGCGCCTGATCGAGATCCACGGCGAGCTGGCGCCGCTGTATTGCCAATCCTGCGGCGCCATCGATGCGCAATTGGCCGAGCACCTGAGCCGGCCGTTGCCGCCCAGGTGCGGGCAGTGCGGCGGCATCCTGCGTCCGCCGGTGGTGCTGTTCGAGGAAATGCTCCCGGAGCAGGCCATCGACAGCCTGTATACCGAGCTGGGCAAAGGCTTCGAGGCGGTCGTCAGCATCGGCACCAGCGCCAGCTTCCCCTATATCGTCGAGCCAGTGCTGCGCACCCGTCAGGCGGGCGGTTTCACCGTCGAGATCAACCCCGCCCGCGGCGATCTGAGCGCTGTCGTCGATGTGCATGTGCAAATGGGGGCGGCCCAGGCGCTGACCCGGCTGCAACAGCTGTGGTCGGCGCCGGAGTAGGTTGGGCCTTCAGGTGGTTGCGCCTTGTTCTTCTGTGCGGGCGATCGAGCCGGCGGCCTGTTCGGCCGGCAGCGCGAGGGTCGTCGGCTGGGCGGGTAGGGCGCGGGTCTGCTCGTTCATCTGGTAGATCTGGCTGGCCGACTGCAGATCCACCTCGTTGATGCCGGCGATGGTCTGGCGGCTGGCGAAGAACTCCTCCAGTTCACCGAGTACCGCGTCCAGGGCGTCGTCGGCCTTGCCCAGCGAGAGGATGTGGCGTTCCTGTTCGAGGTTCATGTTGCCAGTGATGGCGAAGGTGCTGGTGAGCAGGTCGCTGACCAGGAACCAGGGCGTGATGGTCGAGCGTACTACGGTGTTCTCCGAGCGGGTGCTGTCATAGATGCCGGTGCCGGTGGAGAGTTTCGACTCGGTGTAGGTGCCTTCCACGCTCAACTCCAGGAGCAGCGAGCGGAACTGCATCTCGGCCCAGAAGGCATTGCCCATGCGGCTCAGCACCGTGCCGAAGATCAACAGCAGGCCGGGCATGATCAGGCCGCTCAGCAGTGCGGGCTGGTGCGCCACGCGCGCCAGGTCGGCGCTGAGGCCGATCAGGCTCAGGGCACCTACCGCCAGCAGCGTCTGGCCGAGCCCGCTGGTGGCGATGCGAACGGCGCGGAAGCCGCTGCCATAGGCTATTTCGCTGAGGATCGGTTGGGTTTCCACCAGGGTGCGCCCGGCGAAGGTGCCTTTCTCGCTGCCGCCTTCCTGGCACAGCGAGGGTTCGAATTTCTGATAGATCCGGTTGGGGATTTCCCGATGGCGGCGGTTGGCCAGGATGTGCGAGTCCAGGTGGATGAACAGCTCGCGCGGCATCAGGTTCTTCTGCCAGTTGTTGCGGTGTTCGGAGACTTCGGTGCTCGGTTCGGCCAGCTTGAGACGCTGCGCCAGCAGGTACAGGCCCAGGCCGGTGGTGATGGCGCCGAGCAGCAGCAGGGTCAGCAGGTGGGGCAGGGTGTTGATCGGCAAGCGGGGGATGGCCTGCACATGGCGGTGGACATACGCCAGCGCGACCGGCAGGAGGATCGCCAGGGCCAGGGTCAGGCCGATCCGCAGCAGGCTGATGTCCATGGCGCCGCGGCTGAAGTGGCGGAATGGCTCACGCATGCCCAGCCACAGTTTGAGCAGGTAGAGGGTCAGCAGCAGCCCCAGCCAGGCCATCACCGGCGTGTTGTCCAGGCGTGCCAGGCCGGTGGCGTTGGCGAACCAGACCAGGCCGAAGGCGAGCAGCATGAACAGCGAGACGCTGAGGCTGAACAGCAGGTTTTCCGCCAGCGCGCGGTACACCGGCGGCATGAACAGCAGGCGCGGCAGCAGGCTGTGGATCAGGCGGGAGAACAGGCTTTGCGGTTCTTTGAAGGTGGTGTTCTTGCGTGCCATCAACATGTCGCGCAGTTCTTCGCTGCGATAGGCATTGTGATCGCGGCTAGCGCTGTCGGCCTGGTTCGGCGCCAGGCTGGCCGGCACGTTGCGGCCGACGTAGAAGCGGAACACCTTGAGCAGGCCCTGACCCAATACGGTCAAGCCCCAGATCACCAGCAGCAGGCCGAGGCCCGCGCAGATCCAGCCTTCCAGGTCACGGCCGCGGTTGACCAGACCGGCGACCTGGAACAGGGCATAAAATCCGCCGAGTGCGACCAGGGCACCGCGCGTTGCAATCAGGCTGCCTTCGAAACGGAACGGGTTGCGAATTCCCAGGGTCTGGGAGCCATAGTCATAAGACATGCTGTTTATCTCGTCAGTCGAGCAGGTTTGTCGGTAGCGAACAGGCCCTCTGCGCGCAGCACGGAGAGCCTGGGTATCACAGGCTGTCGATGCGCAGGTTGAGGCGGCTCAGCAAGCGCTCGGCCCGATCGGGGCGCTGCGCCGCATTGAACAGGTCGGACAGGCGTACTCGTTCCTCCGGCGAACTGCTCAGGCGGATTCCCTCGTTCTGGCCATTGAGGGTGGCCAGCCAGCTGGAGCAGGCCTGCTCGGCATCGCGGTAGAGCGGCGCCAGCTGGTCTTCGCAACCCTTCTGCTCGTTGCGCATCTGCCGTGCAAACGCCGCCTGGCGCTGGGTTTCGGCATCATCCTGGCTGGTGGGGTCGAGGCTCAGGGCATAGCGCTGGTGCAGCGCGTTGCTGCGCTTGAAGTAGCCGAGGTCGCGCAGGCTGAAGGCGCTGTCGCCCAGCTCGATGCTGAGCAGGCGTTTGAGCGCGGTGTCGAGGTCGCCCTCCAGGTGCTTGCCGATGCCGGAGCGGGCCAGCACGGAACTGTGCCTGGAGGCCTGGGCGACGGCACCGCTGAACAGGCTATCGAGGTCACGCACCCTGTCGATGGTCTGGCTGCTTTCGATCTCCAGCAACTCCGGCAACGTCAGCGCCAGGCTGTAGCTGGCCTGTTGCTCGTCATTGTCATAGCGCCCCTGCAGTTTCAGGTCGAAGGGTTGCAGTTCGCTGCGGCCACTGTCGAGCAGCAGGTTGCCGAAGACTTCCGCGTTGAGCTGTTGGCCCAGGCCTTTGTCGCTGTTCGGGAAGCTGATGCCCTGGATATCGAGGCTCAGGCTCTTGCGCTCACGCTCATTGACCAGATCGCTGATCTGCAGGCGCTGGATGCTCAGGTCCAGACCTTTGAGTGCGCCGGCGGAGCCCATGACTTCGACGCCGGCGAGCACCACGGTGCCGCCAAACGGGCTCGAGGACAGCGACCGCCAGCTGACCTGGCCGTCCAGTTCATTGTCGTAGAGCCAGTCTTCGATCCGGCTCTCAGCGCTGTTCGCGGCAACCTGGCTGAGACCGAAATAGCCGCCAAGCAATACCACCAGTGCGGCCCCGGGTACGATGAATTTGAGTTGTTTTGGCATGCGGTTCACTCCTGTACCTGGGCCTGGGGATAACGATCCGGCCAGGCGGCACGGACTTGGTTCTTGGCTTCTTCGGGCGTCCACTCGGGATTGTTCAGGCGCTGGCGCGTGAGCTTGAGCGGGTCGCGCAGATCGGCGCAGCCCTGGTCTGCGCAGGCCAGCAACGAATTGGCCGCGATCAATGTCAGCGGCAGTTCCTGGCCGTCGCGCTTGCTGGTGTCCAGGCTGACCTTGCCCTGAATCAGGTACCAGCCGTTCTCCGGCTGCTGATCGGCGTCGTCGGCGCTGAGTCGGGCCTCATAGGGGTAGTCCAGAACCCAGGCGTCGTCCTGTTTGCCGTCGATGTGCACGACCTGACGGATGTCGCGCGCCTCGCCGCGCATCAGTGCGCGATAGCCGGAACCCTGGCCGACATCGTCGATCAGGCTTGCCATCAGCTTGCGCGGATTGCGGCTCTGCTCTTGCATGGCCTCGAAAAGACGTAGCTGCTCTTCAGCCTGGTAGGCCACCTGCTCGCGCAGGCGCTGTTCGTCGCGCGCCTTCTGCTCGGCTTCGCGGCGGGCGATTTCTGCCTGCTTGCGCTCGAATGCGAAGAGGTGGTTGTTGGCGCGGTTGGGGTCGAAGTCCCAGAGTTTGCTGCGGTAGTTGCGCTGCAATCCGACCTCGTACAGCCAGGCGTCGCGGTCGCCCTTGAGCAGGCCCTTGTCCAGGTCGCGCATGGCGTAGGCGCTGATCCAGGTTTCCTTGGGCCGTTGCTTGTCGAGCTGGGCGAGCGGGGCGAACAGGATGGTGCGGATGCTTTCGGCTTGGCGAAACAGCTCGGCGTTGTCGGTCAGGGCCAGTAGCAGCGGTTGTTCCAGGTGCCAGCTGCCGGCATAGCGGTTGTGTTTTGCCCGCACCAGGTAATGCACGCGGTTGACCGGGTCGCTGCTCAGCCACAGCAGCATGTTCTGCTCTTCGTCGAAGCCGACCACGGGCAGGTCGAGAGTGCCGTCGCTGATCGGCAGGCCGCGATGGAAACTGGCCTTGATACGCTTGAGCTCGACACCATCGCTACGTTTGAGCAGCAGTTGTCCCGTGCCGCTGGCGAAACCGTCCGGGCCGCAGCTGATGCCGGTGGATTCGGCCTGGATGAACTGGCTGTCGCCTTCCTGCTTGTAGCTGGTGCGAAAGCGGCAGCCGCTCTGATCCTGGATGATGCTCAGGAAGCTGGCCTGGGCGAGCACGTCGCTCTCCAGGGGCGGCTTCCAGCCGGCCACGCTGAAGTCATTGCTCGGAACCGCCGGTGCCGCAACGGTTGCGGCCGGGGCTGCGGTTGTTTGCGTGGCGGTTGGTTCGACGATTGGCTCGGCTGCGATTGGCCCGGCAGTTATTGGCTCGGCTGCTATTGGCTCGGCAGTTGGCGCTGCTGCGGCGGCGCTGGCGGGCGCTGCAGCAGGCTGTGTTGGCGGATCGGCCGCTACGCTGGCTGGCGCGGTGGCTGGGATCGGTGTGTGGCCTGCCAGGGCAGGAGGCGCTGTGCTGGCAGGGGCGCTTGGCGTCACCTGGGCGAGCCAGGCGCCGCTCTTGCTGGCGCTGCCTTGGGCCTGCAGCTGGCCGTTCTGGTCGAGGCTTTGCCAGTTCAGGCTTTCGGCTTGTGGGCACTGGCTGGCGAGCAATCCGCCCAGTTTCGGCAGCAGGCGCTCGAGGGTGTTCTGATTGGCCGCGCCGCCGAAGGCGAAGCGCATGTTCAGGGCGCTGCTGCACCAGGGCTGGCCGCTGGCATGGTCGACGAATACTTCGACATTCTCCGCCTTCGAATAGGCCAAGCGGTGGCTGTTATCGGCCGCCTGCGCGACCACGCTCAGCGCCATGAGGCTGAGGGCTGCAAAGTTCTTCATGTTCATATCCCGGTCAGATCAGTTCCCACGCACCATCGGCGGCCTGGCAGGCCTGAACGGTTTGCTGGTCGTTGGCGCCCTTGCTGGTCATGTTGTAATTGACCGTGCGGCAGGTGGTCTGGGCGGTGACTTGTTCTTCCACCAGGCTCAGGCTGTCCAGGTCGAAACCCTGCTCCTTGGCGCTGGCGACATCCATGGCATCCAGGTCGGTAGCGGGCGCGACAGGTTGAGCGGTGCTGGCCGTGGTTTGGCTGCCGACGGCGGCGACCAGCGGGGCGTAGACATAACCGATGCTGACGCCCTGACGTCCGACCATGATCCAGTCGTTGTCGGTGCGGCCGATGGCGGTGAAGGTGCTGCCGCTGGCCAGGCCGCCGACTTTTTCGGCGCTGGTGCTCGGCGCGCTGCGCACGTTGGCGGATTTCAAGGCGCGGTAGGGCTTGTTCAGCAATTGCATGTTGGGCACCGGCTGAACCTGGGCGGTGCGCTTGACCGCGACAGTGCGCGAGCGGATTTCGGTGCTGACCGGGGTGATTTGCGCGCTGGCGCCGCTGTGGCCGGAGGTCCAGGTGCTGGCCTGGCCATCGAGGCTGTTGTTCAGCACCTGTTGGGTCTGCAAGGCCAGGGCCTGGCGATCGCGTTCGTCCAGTTTGGCGCCGATGGATTTGCCGAGCATGCCGCCCGCCAGGGCGCCAACCATCATGGCGGCGGTGCGGCCGCTGCCACTGCCGACCTGGCTGCCGATCAGCACGCCCGCGGCAGCACCGGCGAGGGTGCCGATGTTCTCTTTGTTCATCCACTCGTTCTGCGACATGTTGGCGCAGCCTGCCGAAAGACCAATGCAGGCGCCCAGAACGAGGGGGCCGGTTTTTTTAAGCATGCGCATGATGAAAACTCCTTGTCGACTCGGTGAGGGTCTCGAGGGAATTGGCTTTTTACGCAGGCGGGAAAGCAAACAACGGCAGCAGAAACTGCTGAGGACTCTCATTCCCTTGAGCGAAAAAAATCGATCCGACGACCAGGGCCGATTAGAGCTTAAAAGTTACTGGCAATTCAATGGCATGTTCGTTTCTTGCGGTGCGGCGCTTAGATGTTTTGCCGGAACTGCTGAGTCACATCAAGCCCCATAGAATTTGCAAATGAAGGGCGTAGAAGGCATAGTCGCGCCCTGGAAAAACTACGACACCTTGTGCCCATGTTCAAAAACTTCGCACCGCTCGTGCCTCTTGCGCTCACTCTGGCTCTGGCCGCCTGTGCCGGGCATGCGCCGCAAACGCCGGCGAGCACTGCAGTGATGCAGGCCAAGCCGGCTAAGCATACGGTTGTTTTCGATGAGACCGACGCCGCAGCAATGGTCGACTTCGCCACCGAAAAACCCTACGAACTCCCTCAGTTGGCCGACAGCATTCTGTCCCATGGCCTGGCGCTGGTGGGCACCCGTTATCGCTACGGCGGCAGCACGGTGAAGTCTGGGTTCGATTGCAGTGGCTTCATCGGTTACCTGTTCCAGGAAGAGCTCGGTATGCAATTGCCGCGTTCGACTCGCGAAATGATCAATATCGATGCGCCCCTGGTCGAGCGTGAAGAGTTGGAACCGGGCGATCTGCTGTTCTTCAGCACCAATGGCCGCGGCCGTGTCAGCCATGCGGGCATCTACCTGGGCGACGATCAGTTTATCCACTCCTCCAGCAGCCGCAGCGGCGGTGTGCGGGTAGATAGCCTGGAAGATCGCTATTGGAACCGCACCTTTATCGAAGCCAAACGAGCCCTGGCCCTGGCGTCGGCCGATCAGCCCGTCCGGCACCCCTGATTGTCTGGCGCAGCCGCAAAGGTTGCGCTGTTTCTCCCGAGTAGGCACAGTAGAGCGCATTCAGGCTCTGGATCGCTTCGCTGATGAACGTCACGACCCCTGTTGCCCTGTTCCTGCTTGCCGCGCTGCTGACTGGTTGCGCGGGCCGTGCTCCTACTCCACAACCAACCATTCATGTGCCCGTCGCCAGCTCTCACGGTGGCGCCGAGAACGTATTGTTCCGCGCCCTCGGGTTGGTCGGTACGCCTTATCGCTATGGCGGCAATACCCCGGCAGGCGGTTTCGACTGCAGCGGGCTGATTGGCTATGTCTACCGTGACGCTGCCGGCGTCAGCCTGCCGCGTTCGACCCGCGAACTAATCCGCATGCGCGCGCCAGCCGTTGCCCGTAATGCCCTGCAAAGCGGTGATCTGCTGTTCTTCGCCACCAACGGTGGGCGCCAGGTCAGCCATGCCGGCATCTACGTCGGCGACGGGCGCTTCGTGCATGCGCCCTCCAGCGGCGGCACCGTGCGCCTGGACAGCCTCAGCAACAGCTACTGGCAGCGCACCTACCTGGATGCCAAGCGGGTATTTACCGCGGAGTTGGCGACTAATCCCTGATTGCCCGGGTGCGCCAGCTCCTACGAGAACGCCAGTAGCGCGTGTTCATCCATGGAGAGCCCATGACCAACCGCACCCTCACGCTCGACGACAACCTTTACCGCTATCTGCTCGACGTGTCCCTGCGCGAAACGCCGCTGCTCAAGCGGCTGCGCGACGAGACGGCGCAACTGGCCAATGCCAACTGGCAAATCGCTCCCGAGCAGGGCCAGTTCATGGCGCTGCTGGTGCAGTTGATCGGCGCCCGGCGGATACTCGAGGTCGGCACCTTCACCGGCTACAGCGCTCTCTGCATGGCCCAGGCCATGGTGCAGGAGGGGCGGATGATCTGCTGCGATATCCCCGGCGACTACAACGCCATCGCCGAGCGCTACTGGCGCGAAGCCGGCCTCGCTGAGCGCATCGAACAACGCCTGGCGCCGGCCCTGGATACCTTGGCCGGGCTTGAACGTGCAGGGCAGGCCGGCAGCTTCGACCTGATCTTCATCGACGCCGACAAGACCAACTACCCGGCCTACCTGGAGCATGCCCTGCGGCTGGTGCGCCAGGGCGGCCTGATCCTGTTCGACAACACCCTGTGGAGCGGCCGGGTGCTGGAGCCGAACCCGGACAGCGAAGATACCCGCGCCATCCAGGCGCTCAACCGTGCGCTGCATGACGATGCGCGTATCGACCTGTCGCTGTTGCCGCTGGGCGACGGCCTGAGCCTGTGCCGCAAACGCTGAATTCGATCTGTAGCGCTGGATTGCCGGGTAACTGTAGCTGCCGCTCCGGCGGAGGGGGGTATATACAACTGTCCATGTTGTCGCCCCCATGCCGGTATAACCCATGCGTAGCGTCAGCCGTGGCCTGAGCGGGCTCTACGGCGATGCGCTTATAGCTGTCGCGCTTGATGTCGCTCAGTATTCACTGCTGAAAACCCGCAAAGGTCGAATCAACCGTGCTCCACCGGTCTGGCCGAAGCCGTGGGCTGGGGCGCAGCATGCACGGACGTAAGCTGTGGGCGTGCTTCGACCTGGCCATGCGGATCGGCAGCAGGAGCAACTGACGCGATGCATCGGCGGCACCAGAGAGCCGCCTCGATGGCGTCGTTCGACGAGCCGGGAGCGCGCGACATATTTTTCTCGAGAAGGCGGGTGCCTGCCCGCGAAAGGACGCTTTTATGACTGCCGTTTGGCGCAAGAGTGGTTGGATTCTGCTGGGCGGGTCGTTGATCCTCGCCCTGTCGTTGGGCATTCGACACGGCTTCGGCCTGTTCCTGCCACCGATGAGCGCCGAGTTCGGTTGGGGCCGCGAGGTGTTCGCCTTCGCCATCGCCCTGCAGAACCTGATCTGGGGCTTGACCCAGCCGTTCACCGGCGCCCTGGCCGATCGCTACGGCGCGCAGCGCACGGTGGTGGTCGGTGGAGTGTTCTATGCCTGTGGCCTGGTCTTGATGGGCCTGGCCGATTCGGTCTGGTCATTGTCGCTGAGCGCCGGTTTGCTGATCGGCGTCGGCCTGTCCGGCACCTCGTTCTCGGTGATTCTCGGGGTGGTCGGCCGCGTCGTGCCGATGGAACAGCGCAGCATGGCCATGGGGATTGCCGCAGCGGCCGGCTCGCTCGGCCAGTTCGTCATGTTGCCCGGCACCCTGGGCCTGATCAGCTGGCTCGGTTGGTCCGCCGCCTTGCTCGCCCTCGGTTTACTGGTGGCCTTGATCGTGCCCTTGGCGGCGATGGTCAAGGACAAGCCGCAGCCGGTTCTGGGCCACGAACAAACCTTGCGCGAGGCACTGCGTGAGGCCAGCGGGCATTCGGGTTTCTGGTTGCTCGGGCTGGGTTTTTTTGTCTGCGGTTTCCAGGTGGTATTCATCGGCGTGCATTTGCCGGCTTACCTGGTCGATCAGCATTTGCCGGCGTTGGTCGGTACCACGGTGCTGGCGCTGATTGGCCTGTTCAACGTGCTCGGCACCTACACGGCCGGTTGGCTCGGTGGGCGGATGTCCAAGCCGCGTCTGCTGACGGGCCTGTACCTGGCCCGCGCAGTGGTGATCGCGGCCTTCATCCTGGCCCCGCTGAGCACCTGGAGCGCCTATGTTTTTGGCATCGCCATGGGTTTGCTGTGGTTGGCCACGGTGCCGTTGACCAACGGCACCGTGGCGACCCTGTTCGGCGTGCGCAACCTGTCGATGCTCGGTGGCATCATCTTTCTCTTTCATCAGGTCGGCGCCTTTCTCGGCGGCTGGCTGGGCGGTTACCTGTACGACCGCACCGGCAGCTATGATCTGGTCTGGCTGATCGCGATCCTCCTCAGCCTGCTTGCCGCGGCGCTGAACTGGCCGGTACGCGAGCAGCCGGTAGCGCGCCTGCAAGGCGTTGGAGTCGGAGCATGAATACAGAATATTGGCTGCACAGTGCCTTGCTCATGTCGGTCGCCACGCTGCTGGCCCTGGCCTGGTGGGGCTGGCACCAGGGCGGGCTGGCATTCATGCAGCTGGGCCTCGGGGCTTGCTGAACACCGGCTTGCAGCGTTTTGCTGTAGGCGCTTACGTCTCGCCGATTGGCGTCGAGCAGCGGGGTACGCTGAGCGCCGGTTTCTTCCGCCGCAGCCAACCGGACGATCCTGCGCTGATCGCCGCAGCCGAATAGGCCATCGCCTCGACACCCCGATTCATGCGCTGCCGGCTCTTCACCCATCTGGGCGATGGGCCGGCCGTCCTCGCTTCCTTACAGTGTGGGCACGCCGGACGCAGTCTCCCGGCGTGCCCACAAGAAAAATAAGGAGGCACCCATGCGTCGCGTTATCTGTACTGCTTTAGCTGCCGTCGCCCTGGTCGGCGCGGCCACGGCCCAGGCCGGTTACACCCAGACCAAGTACCCCATCGTGCTGGTGCACGGCATCAGCGGCTTCGACACCCTCGGCGGCCTGATCAACTACTTCCATACCATCCCCTGGAACCTCGAGCGCGATGGCGCCAAGGTCTATGTGGCCAGCGTTGCCGCGTTCAACGACAGCGAGCAGCGCGGCGCCGATCTGGCGCGGCAGATTGTGCCCTGGGCGGCGGCCAACGGCGGCAAGGTCAACCTGATCGGCCACAGCCAGGGCTCACCGACCTCGCGGGTGGCCGCTTCCCTGCGTCCGGATCTGGTGGCTTCGGTGACTTCGGTCAACGGCGTCAACAAGGGCTCGAAAGTCGCCGACGTGGTGCGTGGCGTGGTGCCGCCGAACGGCGCCATCGAGGGCGGCGCCAATACCATCGCCAATGCACTGGGCATGGTCATCAACCTGCTCTCCGGCAACAACAATCCGCAGGACGGTCTGGCCTCCCTGGAAACCCTGACCACCCCGGGCACCGCGGCCCTCAACAGTCGCCATCCGTGGGGGGTGAACAACGCCAGCTACTGTGCCAAGTCCACCGAAGTGCAGAATGTGCGTGGCTATAACATCCGCTACTTCTCCTGGACCGGCAATTCGTCCTACACCAACATCTTCGATGCGCTCGATCCGTTCCTGGCCATCACCGGTCTGGCCTTCGGCAGCGAGAAGAACGACGGCCTGGTGGGTGTCTGCTCGACCTACCTGGGCCAGGTACTCGGCGACAGCTATCACCTGAACCATGCCGATGCGATCAACCACCTGTTCGGTCTGCGCGGCTGGACCGAACCTGTCTCGCTGTATCGCCAGCATGCCAACCGCCTGAAGAACAAAGGCGTCTGATCCCAGTTATACCTGCGGGCTGTTAGGCAGTCCGCATTCCGGAGGTCACATGCCTTTGCCCATCCGCTCCATTATCCCGTTGGCCATGCTGGCCATCGGTGCCGCCGGGCTGACGCTCTACTGGCAGTGGCCGGAGTCCGCTGCGGCTCTGGTCGATTCGGCCAGCCAGGCTCAAGTTGTCACTCCGGCCATTGCCAGCCCCTCGTTGCCTCAGCCGGCGCCAACGGCTGTCGCCCCGACCGCGCCAGTGACGTTGCTGCCGGGCATGAACGGTACCGAGGTCGACGGCGAGTTGAAGATCGACAGCGCCGGAAATCTGCAGCTCGACCTGGCCCTGCGTGACTATTTCGATTATTTCCTTAGCGCTGTCGATCAAGCGGGGCTCGATGCCTCGGTTGAGGCGTTGCTGGCCGACGCCAACGCTCGCTTGCAGGAGCCGGCGCTGGGCCAGTTGATCGGCTTGCTGGGCGATTATCTGGAGTACAAGCGCGCCAGCCTGGCGCTGTTGCAGCAACCGCTGAACGGCCAGCAACAACTCCAGCCGCAAGCGCAGTTGGCGGCTTTGCAGCAGGCGTTCGATAGCCTGGCCGAGTTGCGCCGCCGACACTTTTCGGCAGGGGCGGTCGAGGCCTTGTTTGGTGCCGAAGAGGCCTATGCACGCTATACCCTCGACAGTTTGGCCATACTCGGGCGCGAAGACCTGAGCGAACAGGGCAAGGCCGATGCCCAACAGCGCTTACGCGGACAATTGCCCGCGGCCATGCGCGCCAGCGAGGAGCGTCAGCTGCAGGCGCAGGAACAGCGGGGGGAGAGTGAGCGGTTGTGGCGTGAGGGGGCGAGTGAGGAACAGGTGCGCCAGTCATTGGCTTTGTCCTATGATCCGGCGACTGTCGAGCGTCTGTTGCTCGAACAACGTAGCGAGCGTGCCTGGCAACAGCGTTATACGACTTATCGCGAGCAACTGGCCACGCTGCACAGCAACGGCTTGAGTCCGGCGGATCAGCAGTATGAGCAGCAGCGTTTGCGCCAGCGGTTGTTCAGCGCCGCCGACCAACACCGAGTCGATACCTATGATGCGATTGCCGCCAAACAGCAGGTCAGCGAACCCGCCGAGCCTTGACTCCGGGTTGTGGCATGCCCCGTCGCGCGCGCTAACGGACGGGGCCCGATGAACCTGGAGCAGGAAGAACGCCTGCTGCTGGCGCAACAGCGCCGTGGCTACCGACGGTTATGCTTTGTTCCGGCGCTGGAACAGGGTTTTGTCGAGCACCGGGTGCAGCGCATCAGTCGACGCTTGCTGTTGATCGTCAGCACCGCGATTGTGTTCCAGTTGATCTACACCGCCCTCGATCTGCTGCTGATACCGCTGACGGTGAGCCTGTCGCTGGTGCCCCTGCGCGCGCTGGGCATTCTTGGCGTGCTGGCTGCTTTCGTCTACTGCCGTCGTCCGCAGCGCCCGCCGCGACGGGTATTGCTCGCCTACATTGGCGCTTACGCGCTGAACGGCGCCTGCGTGGCGGTGATCATCCACCTGTGCTGGCTGCAGGGCGTGGCCATGCCCTACGACGGTCTGTTCCTGATTCTGTTGTTCGGTTACGTGCTGCTCGGCGTCTCATTTCGCGCCGTGAGCCTGGCCGCCTGGGGCTTCTGCATCCTGTTTCTGGCGCTTGGCTTGCTGCTGACCGATCCGGGCGGCGCGTTGGCCTATCAGGGGCTGTTTCTGCTCTGCGCCAACCTGATCGGCAGTGGCGGCGCTTATCTGCAGGAGCACGGCCAGCGCGGCGCCTGGCTCAATCTGCGTCTGCTCGACCTGGCCCGTCAGCGTGCCGAAGCGGATGACGCGCGCAAGTTGCGCCTGCTCGCTGCCGCCAGCCATGACCTGCGCCAGCCGCTCAACGCCATGGGTTTGTACGCCCAGCACCTGCTCGAACAAAGCCAGGAACCGGATCTGCGGCGGGTCAGCGCTCGTCTGGCGACTTCGGTGGAGCAACTCAGCCGCCTGCTGCAATCGCTGTTGGACTACACCCGCCTGACCTTGCCCGGCGGGGTGCAAGCCAAGCTTGAAGTATTCGCCCTGCGCCCGCTGCTCGAGCGCTTGAGCGGCGAAACCAAACGCGAAGCCGAGTTGCAGGGCGTCGAGTTGGATCTGCACTGCGCGGATTTGTGGGTGCGCAGCGACCCTTTGCTGCTCGAGCGGGTGTTGCGCAATCTGCTCAACAATGCCCTGCGCCATGCCCAGGCGCGGCGGGTGACGCTCAGCGCCCGGGAAGATGCCGCTGGCGTGCTGCTGCAAGTTGCCGACGACGGTCGTGGCCTGAGCACGCAAGAGCAGGCGCAGGTCTTCGAGGAGTTCCGCCAGTTGGATAATCCCGGACGCAATGCCGAGCGTGGCCTGGGGCTTGGCCTGGCCATCGTCCAGCAGCTGGCCACGCTGCTGGAGCATCCGTTGCAGCTGGAGTCCCGTCCGGGGCAGGGCGCCTGCTTTGGTTTGCGCTTGCCGCGCGCCGCCGTGGCCGAGTGGCCGCCAGCCAAACCGGTCGGCAGCGCATTGCGTGGGCGGGTTTTGCTGCTGGAGGACGATGAAGCCGGGCGCGAGGCGTTGTCCGGTTTGTTGCGGCGTTGGGGCTGTGAGGTCTGGGCCTGTGCCGATCTGCCGGCGGCCCTGGCGTGCCTGGCAGAGGCGGCGCCGCAGCTGTTGATCAGCGATTACCGCCTGGCCGCCAACGAAGATGGTTTACGCGCCATTGAGCGTTTGCGCGAAGAGCTGGGGAACATGCTGCCGGCCTTGCTGATCAGTGCCGATATCAGCCCCGAGCTGCAGGAGCGCTGTATTCCCGCCCACGTCACCCTGCTCGGTAAACCGCTGTTGCCGGCGCGCTTGCGCCAGGCTCTGGCGGTTTTGCTGCCGGCCGCGGAGAAAGCATCGGAACAGGTTGTCGGCAGCGAGTGAGGCGGTGTCCGGCGAAGCTTGGCTTGTGCCGCGAAACGCCGGATGAGCCGGGCGGCGATCCGCGTCAGCCCAGCGCCGCAACGTTCATCCCTATAACCATCCACGCTGGCGCGCAGCGCTGACGCAGGCGGTACGGGTATGCACGTCGAGCTCCTGAAACAGCGCTTTGAGGTGGGTCTTCACCGTGTCTTCGGACAGGCCCAGGTGGCGGCTGATGGCCTTGTTCGGCAGGCCATCGGCCAGCAGCAGCAGGATTTCCTGCTGGCGCGGCGTCAGCGGTGGCTTGGCAGTGGCAATCGGCAGGGTTTCCCCGAGCAACACGCGGGTCACCGCCTGGCGCAGTTCTTCGCTGTTGGCGCTTTTCGGGATAAAACCCAGAGCGCCGGCGGCCAGCGCCGCCTGAGCATCCAGATTGGAATCGCTGGCACTGAGAATCGCCACCGGGGTCATGCGTCCTTGTTGCTGCCAGCGCTGCAGCAGTTCCAGTCCGGCGACGTCCGGCAGCCGCAAATCCAGCAGGATCAGGTCGAAATCGTGCTGGCTCAGGCACGCCTCGGCGGCGGCGGCATCCTGCGCGGTATGAACCTGCAGATTCGGGCAGAGCGGCGCCAGGGCCAGGCTGAGGCCATCGAGAAAGATCCGATGGTCATCCACCAGCAACAGGCGAAGCTGGTCGGGCAAGGCAGTACAGAGTGCTGTCATGGCAGTTTCACGCGGTTTTTTGTGGTTATGCTCGCCGCGTGAGTGTAACGCAAAGCGCTACTGGGTTTGGCGGGGTAGGTCACTGCCTAGCAGGCCGTCCGAGAATGCGCTGCCAACCCGCCCGGCTAACCCTAAGGCACCATTTGACCAACCGAAGGCGATCTACGGTCAACTAAGCATCAACAAAAAGTCTCGTTGCTCGCTTGGCGAGGCTCCTTTTGCCTGTTTTTAGGCCCAGTTCACCCCTTTAGGTCGGGTTTGGCACTGAATAAAGGCTCTGTCTCAATTATGTGTTGCAGGCGCGATCTCTTGTCGGAGGGCCGCGCCTGTTCCTGACAGGCTAGCGGCATTTCCCACATCCATGTGGGTCACGCGCCTCGCGGCGAATGCAGCCCGCAGGGCTGCCTGCCCATCGTTTCGCGGATATAGCCAAAGCTCGCCCCGAGGTCGGGCCTCCTACGGATCGCAGACGGTTCGTGCCTGGCGATACAGCACCTAACGGGTACAGAGCCTAAATAAACGAGGTAACCCTCCACGGTGCCGTCAGCGCGCCTCTCCGGGGCGGTTTTGCATCGTTCCATAGGCTGGATGCCCCCCAGTCTTTCCAGTCAGGCCATGGCGTCGCAGAACAGTGCATGCCTATGTGCAACGGATTTTGTGCAGTCCAGCAAATGGCCAACTCATGCGCCGTGCGGTTCTTGATCGAGGTCAATCTCCGGCTAGTGTTTCTGGCGTAACTTCCACTGCATATTGTGGTTACAGATAAATAAATATCTATATGTGGTGTCAGGAGACAATATGCTCAGCCCGGTTAAAGCCCTTCATCCTCAGCAGTTATGCAAGCGCGATGGCAGCATCGCCGCGTTCGATCTCGGCAAGATTCGCCAGGCGATAATCGCGGCGGGCGAGGCCAGTGGCGAGTTCGATGAGGCGCAGGCCGGGGACTTGGCCGAAGCGGTGCTGGTGCGTCTGCTGGACTTGCCCAATATCGACGTCGAGCAGGTGCAAGACCGCGTCGAGCGGGTGCTGATGGAGGCCGGTTTCTATCAGACCGCGCGGGCCTATATCGTCTACCGCGAGCGCCACGGTCGGCTGCGCCGCGATCGCAAGGCGCTGGTGGATGTGGCCGCGTCGATGAACGAGTACCTGTCGCGCGAGGACTGGCGGGTGCGTGCCAACGCCAACCAGGGCTATTCCCTCGGCGGGTTGATTCTCAACGTGTCGGGCAAGGTCACCGCCAACTACTGGCTGGACGAGGTGTACAGCGCGGAAATCGGCCAGGCCCATCGCGAGGCCGACCTGCATATCCACGACCTCGACATGCTCGCCGGTTACTGCGCCGGCTGGTCGTTGCGCAGCCTGCTCAACGAGGGCTTCAACGGCATTCCCGGGCGGGTCGAGGCGGGGCCGCCCAAGCACCTGTCCAGCGCCCTGGGGCAAATGGTCAATTTCCTCGGCACCCTGCAGAACGAGTGGGCCGGCGCCCAGGCCTTCAGCTCCTTCGATACCTACCTGGCGCCCTATGTGCGCAAGGATAATCTGGGCTTCGCCGAGGTGCGTCAGGCCGTCCAGGAGTTCATCTACAACCTCAACGTGCCGTCGCGCTGGGGCACCCAGACGCCGTTCACCAACCTGACCTTCGACTGGGTCTGCCCGGAAGACCTGCGCGAACAGATCCCTTATATCGGCGGGGTGGAAATGCCCTTCGCCTATGGCGAGCTGCAGGCCGAGATGGAGCTGATCAACCGCGCCTATATCGAGGTGATGCAGGCCGGCGACTCCATGGGCCGGGTATTCACCTTCCCGATCCCGACCTACAACATCACCCACGACTTCCCCTGGGACAGCGAGAACGCCGACCGCCTGTTCGAGATGACCGCGCGCTACGGCCTGCCGTACTTCCAGAACTTCCTCAATTCCGACATGCAGCCCAATCAGGTGCGCTCGATGTGCTGTCGCCTGCAACTGGACGTGCGCGAACTGCTCAAACGCGGCGGCGGCCTGTTCGGCTCGGCCGAGCAGACCGGCTCGCTGGGGGTGGTGACGATCAACTGCGCGCGCCTGGGCTACCTGTTCAAGGGCGACACCCAGGGTCTGCTCAAGCGCCTCGATCAGTTGATGGAGCTGGCGATGGAGAGCCTGGAGGTCAAGCGCAAGGTGATCCAGCACCACATGGACGCCGGCCTCTACCCTTATACCAAGCGTTATCTGGGTACCCTGCGCAATCACTTCTCGACCATCGGCCTCAATGGCATGCATGAAATGCTGCGCAACTTCACGGGCGATGAAGAAGGCATGCATACGCCGAAGGGGCGCGAGTTCGCCTTGCTCCTGCTCGACCATGTGCGGGCCACCCTGGTGCGCTTCCAGGAAGAAACCGGGCAGATGTACAACCTCGAGGCCACCCCGGCCGAGGGCACCACCTATCGTTTCGCCAAGGAAGACTGCAAGCGCTACCCGGACATTCTCCAGTCCGGCAGCTTGGAAGCGCCTTACTACACCAACTCCTCGCAATTGCCGGTGGGCTTCACCGACGACCCTTTCGAGGCGCTGGAGCTGCAGGACGAACTGCAGTGCAAGTACACCGGCGGCACCGTGCTGCACCTGTACATGGCCGAGCGGATCTCCTCGATCCAGGCCTGCAAGCAGCTGGTGCGCAACGCCCTGAGCCGCTTCCGCCTGCCTTATCTGACGATCACGCCGACTTTTTCGATCTGTCCGGTGCACGGCTACCTGGATGGCGAACACGAGTTCTGCCCGAAATGCGACGAGGTTCTGTTGCAGAAACAGAGCTGCACCACGGCGACCTGCAACTGAATCAAGCAACCTTTATCCACAACAAGGAGCGACACCATGAAGCAAGCCGAGCAACTGCCTGAAGAACAACGCCAACGCTGCGAAGTCTGGACCCGGGTGATGGGTTATCACCGCCCGGTCACCGCCTTCAATCCGGGCAAGCAGTCCGAGCACTTTGAGCGCCAGCACTTTACCGAAGCGGCGGCGCGAGTGCGGGCCGCGTGAGTAGAGCGCTACGGGTCGGGGGCATGGTGCCCCTGACCACCCTCGACTATCCCGGATTGCTGGCCTGTGTGCTGTTCTGCCAGGGTTGCGCCTGGCGCTGTCGTTATTGCCACAACCCGCAGTTGATCCCCGCCCGCGGCGAGCAGGAAATCCCCTGGGCGCAGGTGCTGGCGTTTCTTCAGCGGCGCCAGGGGTTGCTCCAGGCCGTGGTCTTCAGCGGCGGCGAGGCGACCTTGCAGGGCGGTCTGGTGCCGGCCATGCAGCAGGTGCGTCAGTTGGGGTTCCGCGTGGGTCTGCACAGTGCCGGGATCAAGCCCTGGGCATTTGCCTGGGCGCTCAAGGCGACGGATTGGGTCGGTTTCGACATCAAGGCGCTGGCCGAGGATGCCGAGTTGATCACCGGCGTCAGCGGCAGCGGCAAAGCCAACTGGCGCAGCCTGGAACACCTGCTGGCCAGCGGCGTCGACTACGAATGTCGGATCACCGTGCACTGGCACCTACTGGATGCCGAGCGGCTCTGGCAAATCGGCCAGCGCCTGCATGCCTTCGGCGTCAGGAACCTCGCCGTGCAGTTGGTGCGCAGCGAGCGGATGTACGATCCCAGTTTGCCCCGGGTCGCCGCGCCCGCAGATGTGAGTGAGCTCTGGCAGTGCTTGGAACAGCTGTTTCCGTGTTTCGTCTTGCGTACGGATTGATCGCCGTCAGATGACGGGTGAGTGGCACATAGTACAATGGCGGCATAATCGCGCGTTTGCGCCCCAGTCGGGCCAATGCTTGCCGGCGCCGACATAGCCGCTGCCGCGGCCATCCTACTCACGCTACGAGGTGATCGAACATGGGTCAATCGCTGAATTTCAACCGCGCCCTGGTCGAGAAGTATGATCGCCCGGGGCCGCGCTATACCTCCTATCCCACTGCGCCGCAGTTCCATCAGGCGTTCGCCGTCGATGATTATCAGCACGCTGCCCAGGCCAGCAATCAGGTGCCCGCGCCCAAGCCGTTGTCGCTGTATATCCACATCCCGTTCTGCAAGAGCCTGTGCTACTACTGCGCCTGCAACAAGATCATCACCCAGAAGACCCATCGCGCGGTGGAGTACCTGACCTACCTCAAGCGCGAGATCGCCATGCAGGCGGAGCTGTTCGCCAGCACGCGCAAACTGACCCAGTTGCACCTCGGTGGCGGCACGCCGACCTACCTGACCGGCGCGCAACTGGCCGACCTGATGGACAGCCTGCACCAGGCGTTCGACATGGATGACAGCGACGACCACGAGTTCTCCATCGAGGTCGACCCGCGCACCATCGACACCGAGCAGATCCATAACCTGCGCCAGCTCGGCTTCAATCGCCTGAGCTTTGGCGTGCAGGACTTCGATGCGGATGTGCAGGCGGCGGTCAACCGGGTGCAGAGCGAGGAACAGGTCTACGCCCTGGTCGCCGCCGCGCGCGAGGCGCAGTTCAAATCGGTCAGCGTCGACCTGATCTATGGCCTGCCGCTGCAGACCGTGGCCAGTTTCGACACCACCCTGAGCAAGATCATCGCCCTGCGTCCGGATCGTATCGCCGCCTACAGCTACGCCCACCTGCCGGAACTGGTGCGCGCCCAGCGGCTGATCCGCCGCGAAGACATGCCACCGCCGGAGCGCAAGCTCGAACTGCTGGAGCTGACCATCGAACGCCTGACCGCGGCCGGCTACGTGTATATCGGCATGGATCACTTCGCCCTGCCGGATGACGAGCTGGCCCTGGCCCGCGCCAACGGCACCCTGCAGCGCAACTTCCAGGGCTACTCGACCCATGCCGATTGCGACCTCATCGGCCTCGGCGTGTCCTCGATCGGCAAGGTCGGCGACAGCTACAGTCAGAGCGTCAAGGAACTCTCGCAGTACTATGCGCGGCTCGACCAGGGCCTGCTGCCGGTGCACCGCGGCTATCGCCTGAGCGCCGACGACCTGCTGCGGCGCGAGGTGATCAGCGACCTGATGTGCCATGGCCGGGTCGACTTCGCCAAGATCGAGGCCAATCACGGCATCCGCTTCGTCGAGTATTTCGCCGAGTCGCTGGCCAAGCTCGACGAGCAGGTCGCCGACGGTCTGGTGGAGATCCACGCCGACGCCTTGCTGCTGCTGCCCCAGGGCCACCTGATGATGCGCAGCGTGGCCATGGCCTTCGACGCCTACCTGGGCGGCGAGCAGAAAGGCCGCTTCTCGCGCACGGTCTGAGTAGTTAGAACCATGGCGATGAGTTATCCACTGCTGCATGTGATTCACCTGCTCGCGGCGATTGCCTTTATCGGCACGCTGTTCTACGAGGTGCTGATCCTCGCCAAGGTCAAGCCACAACTAGTAGTAGGCGCTGCCGCCGTGGCCGAGCTGGAACAGGCGCTCGGCCGGCGTACGCGCACGGTGCTGCACTGGGTCGTGCTGTTGGTCTATGGCGCCGGCTTCGGTCTGGCCTGGCAGCACCGCCAGGCTCTGGCCGACCCTTTCGCCAGCAGTTTCGCCAGCTTACTGAGCCTGAAGATCGCGCTGGCCGTCAGTGTATTTTTCAGCTTCGGCCTGGTCGCCATACTGCTCAGATCCGGGCGTATGACCCCGAGTCTTTACCGTAAGCTGCACTGGGCCGTGCTGGCGCAGATGCTCGGCATCGTGCTGCTGGCCAAAGGCATGTTCTATCTCCACTGGTAAGGCGCATATCCCCCTGGGGCTATTGCGAGAATAGCGCTCGACGCCAACCTGTCGGTTGGCGTCGAGGAGCGCAGCCCTACAACATCAACCTGCCAACCGCCGCCGAGCGCCTTGTAGATGGCGACTATGCCGCGATACAGCTCGACTTCGGCCTGGGCCTGGGCATCTTCGGCGGCCAGGCGTTCGCGTTCGGCATCCAGCAGCACGAGGAAGTCCACTTCGCCTTCGCGATAGCGCACCCCGGCTTGTTCGGCGGCGGCGCGGCTGGCTGCCGACTGGCGCACCAGGGCGAGCAGGCGTTGCTGGCGTTTGGCGTAATCGTTGAAGGCGTTCTCCGTCTCTTCCAGGGCCAGCAATACCTGCTGTTGGTAGTTGGCCAGGGCGCCATCGGCCTCGGCTTCGGCGCCGCGCAAACGGGCGCGCACGCTGCCCAGGTCGAACGCGGCCCAGCTGATGGTCGGCGCCACAGCCCAGGCGCGCGCCGCTGATGAGCCGAGTAACGAACCGCGCCCGGCGGTAAAGCCGAGGAAACCGCTCAATCTGACCCGCGGGAACAGGTCGGCGGTGGCCACGCCGACGGTTGCAGTGGTTGCGGCCAGCTGTCGTTCGGCGGCGCGCACATCCGGGCGGCGGCGCAGCAGTTCGCTCGGGTCGCCAACCGGCAGGGCCTTGGCGATGGCCGGCAATGGCTGCGCGGACAGATCCACGCGCAATTGTTCCGGACGCTGGCCGAGCAGGGTGGCAATACGGTTGCGGGCCCGCAGCTGTTCGGCTTGCAGTTGCGGCAGGCTGGCTTCGGTGGCGGCCAGGCGGGCGTCCGAGCGCAACACATCCAGCTCGCTGCCCACGCCGGCGTCACGCCGTCGCTCGGTGATGCCGCGCGACTCCTGCTGGTTGCCCAGGTTTTCCCGGGCGATGCGTTCACGCAGCTGGGCGCCGCGCAGGTTGCCGTAGGCATCCGCCAGTTCGGCGATCAGGCTGACCTGTAGCTGCTGGTAATCGGCTTCGGCGACCTCGATCTGCGCCTCGCTGGCTTCCAGTTGACGCTGAATGCGGCCGAACAGATCCAGCTCCCAGGCCATGTCCAGGCCCAGGTCATAGCGTTCGCTGTTTACCCGTCGCTCGCTGATGGCGGGCTGCTGGGCTTTGCCGAATTCGCCACTGGCGCGGCTGGTGAGGGTTGGCAGCTGATCGTTGGCCACGTCATCGCGGATGGCCCGGGCCGCGCGCAGGCGGGCAAAGGCTACGCGCAGTTGGCGGTTTTCCTCGAGCGA
Source organism: Pseudomonas sp. sp1636 (assembly GCF_030376615.1). Taxonomy (GTDB): domain Bacteria; phylum Pseudomonadota; class Gammaproteobacteria; order Pseudomonadales; family Pseudomonadaceae; genus Aquipseudomonas. The sequence continues at coordinate 56,890 of NZ_JARRAB010000013.1, read as the reverse complement.
CTGCTGTACCAGCTGGTTCAGGGTCGGGTCATCGAATTGTTGCCACCAGCGCGCCTCGAAGCGCGAGCGCTCGTAGTGGCCGGTTGCGGCGCTGGACAGCTCGGCCGGCGCGGTTTGCGGGCTTTTATAGTCCGGGCCAACGGCGCAGGCGCCCAGCGTCAGGGCAAGCAGGCTGATTGTCAGGGGGTTGCCGGCGAAAGCTCTCATGCCTGCACCTCCAGCACGCGCGCGGCTCTTCTCGCCTCGCGCTTCTCGACGAAGGCGCGGATCAGCACATAGAACAGCGGGGTCAGCAGCAGGCCGAAGAAGGTCACCCCGAGCATCCCGCTGAACACCGCCACGCCCATGGCGTGGCGCATCTCGGCGCCGGCGCCGGAGGACAGCACCAGCGGCACCACGCCCATGATGAAGGCGAAGCTGGTCATCAGGATCGGCCGTAGACGCAGGCGGCAGGCCTGCAGCACGGCACTGACGCGATCCATGCCCGCCTCCTGTTGCTCCTTGGCGAACTCGACGATGAGGATGGCGTTCTTGCACGCCAGGCCCACCAGCACGATCAGGCCGATCTGGGTGAAGATGTTGTTGTCGCCGCCGGCCAGGATCACCCCGCTGATGGCCGAGAGCAGGGTCATCGGCACGATCAGGATCACCGCCAGCGGCAGGCTCCAGCTTTCGTACTGGGCGGCCAGCACCAGGAAGGCCAGCAACACGCAGAGCGGGAAGACGAAGATCGCGCTGTTGCCGGCGAGGATCTGCTGGTAGGTCAGGTCGGTCCATTCATAGCTCATGCCATTGGGCAGTTCCTCCTTGAGCAACTGGGCGATTGCCGCCTCGGCCTGGCCGGAGCTGTAGCCGGGTGCTGCGGCGCCGTTGATTTCGGCGGTGAGGAAGCCGTTGTAGTGCATCACCCGGTCGGGGCCGGCGCTGCCCTCGACCTTGACGAAGGTCGACAGCGGCACCATTTCACCGCGGTTGTTGCGCACCTTGAGCTGGCCGATCTGCTCCGGCTCCAGGCGGAAGCGCTGCTCGGCCTGCACGTTGACCTGATAGGTACGGCCGAAACGGTTGAAGTCGTTGGCGTACAGCGAACCGAGGTAGATCTGCATGGTGTCGAAGATGTCGTCGATGGCCACGCCGTGGGTCTTGGCCTTCTCGCGGTCGATGGCGGCATCGATCTGCGGCACGTTGACCTGGTAGCTGGTGAACACCGACATGGGATTCAGCTCCGGCAGCTGCCGCGCCTTGGCCAGGATGTTCTGGGTCTGCAGGTACAGCTCGTTGTAACCGAGGCTGCCGCGATCCTGGATCTGCAGGCGGAAGCCGCCGATGGTGCCCAGGCCCTGCACCGGTGGTGGTGGGAAGATAGCGATATAGGCGTCCTGAATCTCGGCGAACTGGGCATTCAGTTCGGCGGCGATGGCGTCGGCGCTCAGCGCCGGATCGCTGCGCTGGTCGAAGGCCCTAAGCGGGGTGAAGACGATGCCGCTGTTGGGGCTGTTGGTGAAGCCGTTGATCGACAGGCCGGGGAAGGCCACGGTGTTTTCCACGCCCGGGTGCTGGCCGGCGATGGCCGACATGCGCTTGATCACCGCCTCGGTACGGTCGAGGGTGGCGGCGTCCGGCAGTTGGGCGAAGGCCACCAGGTACTGCTTGTCTTGCGCCGGCACGAAGCCGCTCGGGGTGGTCGCAAAGCCCAGGTAGGTCAGGCCCATCAGCCCGGCGTAGAGCAGCAGGGCGATGCCGCTGCCGCGCAGTACGCGCTGCACGGTGCCGACGTAGCCATGGCTGGCCCGCTCGAACAGGCGGTTGAACGGCTGGAACAGCCAGCCGCCGAACAGCTTGTCGAGCACCTTGGAGAAGCCGTCCTTCGGTGCATCATGGCTTTTCAGCAGGACGGCGGCCAGGGCCGGGGACAGGGTCAGCGAGTTGAACGCCGAGATCACCGTGGAGATGGCGATGGTCAGGGCGAACTGTTGATAGAACTGCCCGCTCAGGCCGGAGATAAAGGCCGTGGGAATAAACACTGCACAGAGCACCAGGGCGGTGGCGACGATCGGTCCGGTGACTTCCTTCATCGCCTGCTTGGTGGCGTCCACCGGGTTCTTGCCCAGGCCGATATTACGCTCGACGTTCTCCACCACGACGATGGCGTCGTCCACCACGATGCCGATGGCCAGCACCAGGCCGAACAGCGACAGGGCGTTGAGCGAGAAACCCAGCAGGTGCATCACGGCGAAGGTGCCGATCAAGGAAACCGGTACGGCGACCAGCGGAATGATCGAGGCGCGCCAGGTTTGCAGGAACAGGATCACCACCAGCACCACCAGCACGATGGCTTCGAGCAGGGTGTGCACCACCGCCTCGATGGAGCCGCGGACGAAGATGGTCGGGTCGTAGACGATTTCGTAGTCCACTCCCTGGGGGAAGCTCTGCTTCAGCTCGGCCATACGCCCCCGCACCGCGTCGGAGATGGCGATGGCGTTCGAACCGGGGCGCTGGAACACCGGAATGGCCACCGCCGGCTTGTTGTTGAGCAGCGAACGCAGGGCGTACTGGCTGGAACCCAGTTCGATGCGGGCGATGTCCTTCAAGCGGGTGATCTCGCCGTCCGCGCCGGCGCGGACGATGATGTTTTCGAACTCTTCCTCACTGACCAGGCGGCCTTGGGTGTTGATCGAGAGCTGGAAGCTGTTGCCCGCATCCGATGGCGGCGCGCCGAGGGAGCCGGCGGCGACCTGGCGGTTCTGCTCGCGAATGGCGCTGACCACGTCGCTGGCGGTGAGGCCGCGCGAGGCGACCTGGTTCGGGTCGAGCCAGACGCGCAGCGAGTAGTCGCCCAGGCCGAACAGTTGCACGTCGCCGACACCATCCAGGCGCGCCAGCTCGTCCTTGACGTTGAGCGCGGCATAGTTGGACAGATAGAGCATGTCGTAGCGGTCGTCCGGCGAAGTCAGGTGCACCACCATGGTCAGGTCGGGCGAGGCCTTGTCCACCGTCACGCCGAGGCGTTGCACTTCGCTGGGCAGGGTCGGCATGGTGCGGGTCACGCGGTTCTGCACCTGCACCTGGGCCTTGTCCAGGTCGGTGCCGAGGGCGAAGGTCAGGGTCAGGCTCAGCTTGCCGTCGGCGGTGGACTGCGAGGACATGTAGAGCATGCCTTCGACGCCGGTGATCGCCTGTTCCAAGGGCGAGGCGACGGTTTCGCCGATCACCTTGGGGTTGGCGCCGGGGAAGGCCGCATGCACCACCACGGTCGGTGGCACCACTTCCGGGTATTCGCTGATCGGCAGCTGGAACAGCGAGATGGCCCCGCCGATCAGAATCAACAGCGACAGCACGGCGGCGAAGATCGGCCGCTGGATAAAGAATTGCGAGAAGTTCATCGTCGTCTACCTGTTAGCCGCGTGGCGCGTTGTTGGCTGGGCTGTTCTTCGCGGCGAGGCGGCGACTGTTGTGGCGCTCAATGGCCTGGCGTTGTTGGGTCAGCTGAGCCAATGTTTGCTCATCGGCCATCGGCACGTTCTGCGGGTCGACGGTGGAACCGGGGAAGGCACGTTGCAGGCCGTTGACCACGATCTTCTCGCCCTTGGCCAAGCCATTGCGCACGATGCGCAGACCTTCCAGCTTCGGCCCCAGTTCGATGGCGCGGTAGGTCACGCTGTTGTCCTCGCCGAGCACCAGGACGAACTTCTTGCCCAGGTCTGTGCCCACCGCTTCGTCCTTGATCAGGGTGGCGGTGTAGGTGCTGCTGCCCACCAGTTTCAAGCGGGCATAGAGGCCCGGGGTGAAGCGGCCGTCGGCGTTATCGAACACGGCGCGGCCACGGATGGTGCCGGTCTTGGGGTTGACCTGGTTGTCGAGAAAATCCAGTTGGCCGAGGTGCGGGTGGCCGTCCTCGCTGGACAGGCCGAGGTAGACCGGGCTGGCGTCGCGGGTCTGGGCGCCGGCCTGGCGGGCCAGTTCGACGTACTTGAGGAATACTCGCTCATCGGCAGCGAAGTAGGCGTAGACCTTGTCGGTGCTGACCACGGTGGTGAGCTGGCTTTGCCCGGCGCTGACCAGATTGCCTGCGGTGACTTCGGCGCGGCTGATGCGCCCGTCGATGGGCGCGCTGACCCGGGTGAAACTGAGGTTGAGGCGGGCGTTGTCCAGCTCGGCCTGGATGCCGGCCACCGTCGCCTGGGCCTCCTGCGCCGCGCTGCTGCGGGCATCGGCCAGTTCGGCGGAAATCGCGTTGCTCTGGCGCAGACGCTCGCCGCGACGCGCCTCGCTGGCGGTGCGGGCCTGGCTGGCGCGGGCCTGTTGCAATTGCGCTTCGAGGCGCTTGACCTCGGCCTGGAACGGCCGCGGGTCGATCTGGAACAGCAGGTCGCCTTGCTTCACCAGGCTGCCTTCGGCGAATGCCACACGGTCGATAAAACCGGAGACCCGTGGGCGGATATCCACCGACTCGGGGGCCTCCAAGCGTCCGCTGAATTCATCCCATTCGTTGATCGGTTGCTGAATGACTTCGGCCACGCTGACTTTCGCCGCGGGCATCTGCTGCAGCGCTTCCGGCGCCTGGCCGCAGGCGCTGAGAACCAACAGAGCGGCCAGTGCCGCGGGAAAATGCCAGAGGTTTTTCTTCGACTGATCCATGTGAGACCCCGCCATAGTAAGTTTTAGATGGCGGAGTGTGCGGCGCTGGGCTGGCTGGAGCGAATCGAACGACTCGAAGATGAGTATCACTCTTAGTGATGGTTTGCGGGCTTGTATCGATGGTTACGGATGTGAACAAAGCTCCTGTAGCCCGGATAAGCCTTGGCGCAATCCGGGAACGGCTGCACATGCACCGAGCCCCCCGGATTGCGCTGGCGCTTATTCGGGCTACGGTTTGTCGACCTCGATAGAGGTGCAGGGCGGTATCTATGCCGGGTAGCGTTTACAAGCTGTCCGGGTCGCCGCAGAACATCTGGATGCGCGAGCGCAGCCAGCGCTCGGCGGGGTCGTTATCCTGGGCGCCGCGCCAGGCCATGGACATCTCGAAGCTGTTGGTTGCGAAGGGCAAGTCCTCGGCGCGCAGGCCGCCGGCGGCGGTCAAGGCGGCGGCGGTATAGTCCGGGACTACCGAGAGCAGGTCGGTACCGGCCAGCAGGGCGCCCAGGCCGTTGAACTGTGGGACTGCCAGCACCACCTTGCGACTACGGCTCATGCTCAGCAGTTGCTCGTCGATAAAGCCGTTGAGATCACCGGCGAAGGACACCAGCGCATGTGGCCTGGCGCAATAGTCGTCCAGGCTCAGGGCGCCCGGCACCGAGTCGGCGCGCAACAGTTTGGCCTTGCTGCGGCGCAGGGTCTTGCGCTTGGCGTTGGCCGGCAACTCTTCGGTGTAGCTGACGCCCACCGAAATCTCGCCGGAGGCCAGCAGGTTGGGCATCAACAGGTAGTTGGCGCGGCGCACCACCAACACCACCCCCGGCGCCTCGGCGCGCAGACGGCGGAGCAGGGCGGGCAGCAGGGCGAACTCGACGTCATCCGACAAGCCAACGCGAAACACCGCGCTACTGGTGGCCGGATCGAAGTCGGCGGCGCGGCTGACCGCCGTGGAGATCGAGTCGAGCGCCGGTGAGAGCAGGGCGAAGATTTCCTCGGCCCGGGCGGTGGGCTCCATGCTGCGCCCGGTGCGCACGAACAGCGGATCGTCGAACAGGTTGCGCAGGCGGGCGAGGGCGGCGCTGATCGCTGGCTGGCCGAGAAACAGTTTCTCCGCCGCGCGGGTCACGCTGCGTTCGTGCATCAGGGTTTCGAAGACGATCAGCAGGTTGAGATCGAGGCGGCGTAGGTCGTTACGGTTCATCCGGTTACCATTCGAAGTGAAGCGGCCTTGATGCGAGCGGGCTCGGCATGTTGCGCTTGTCGGCACGGGGCTGCCGGTGAGAGCCTGCATCAGGCAATAGTACGAGCTGTCATGCCGATAAGGAAAGCCGGCTTGCGGCAATCATTGCCAGGCATGACGACTATTGACGGTGGCGGGTGGTGTTGACTGGGCTCAAGGGATAGAGTCCACAATCATTGAAGTAGTAATCCGTGATCAGAGTTTGAGGTAACGATGTCCCGCATGATCCGTTTCCATAAATTCGGCGACGCTGATGTTCTTCGCTGCGAAGAGTTGCCAGCCCCGACACCCGGCCCGGGCGAGGTGCTGGTGCGCGTCCAGGCCGTAGGATTGAGCTGGAGCGATGTCCTGTGGCGGCAGAATCTGGCCGCAGAACAGGCCCGCCTGCCTGCCGGCATGGGTAGCGAGCTGGCCGGTACCGTCGAAGCCTTGGGAGCGGGCGTCGATGACCTGGAAATCGGCACGGCGGTCGCCAGTTTCCCGGCCAGCACTGCCAATCGCTATCCGACCTGGGGCGATCTGGTCGTGATGCCGCGTTACGCCCTGACCCGCTACCCGGAGGTGTTGTCGCCGCTGCAAGCCAGCGTGCATTACACCGCTTTGCTGTTCGCCTATTTCGCCCTGATCGACCTGTCCAGGTTGCAACCCGGCCAGCATGTGTTGATCACCGAGGCCAGCCATTGCCTGGCCCCGCAGACGGTGCAGTTGGCCAAGGCGCTGGGGGCGACGGTCATCGCCTCGACCAGTCAGGCGAGCAACCGCGACTTCCTGCGCGAGTTGGGGGCCGACAAGGTGGTGGTCACCGAAGAGCAGGATCTGGTACTGGAAATCGAACGCTGTACCGAGGGTAAGGGAGTCGAGGTGATTCTCGACCAGTGCGCCGGGCAGCAGATGAAGCTGCTCGGCGATGTTGCCGCTGCACGCGGCAAGCTGATCATGTGCGGCGTCAACGGTGGCAACGACACCGCCTTTCCCGCCTGCGCCGCGTTCAAAAAGCACCTGCAGTTTTTCCGTCACTGCGTGCTCGACTTCACCGGGCACCCGGAGCTGGGCATCGAGCCCAATCAGGAGGCGGTGCAGCGCGCCTTGCGCCACATCAACCAGTTGACCGCCGATCACTTGCTCACGCCGGTCATCGACAAGGTGTTCGCCTTCGACGATTTCATCGCCGCCCATCGCTATATGGAAACTTGTCCGAATCGCGGGCGAGTGGCGTTGTTACTGCCCTGATTGTGCCCGCCCTGCCGCGTTGGCATGGCGGGCTTCCTGCCGTTCTCCCCGTAAGCGCCTGCCGGGTGCCGTGCCTGTTGCCCTGCAACAGCAGTAGGCATTGCGCCTGAGCGTCCCCACGTTCCGCGTTTCAGCACGGCAGACTCCGCAACAATTGGCGCGTTGTCACCTGTGTGTCCGCCCCAGCCGCTGTTGATTCCGCAGTGCCTCGGTTTACGGCGTGGCGGCGCTTCGTCGAAGGCGGCGGGCGAACTCTTTCGAGCGGGCCGGGCAACTGATCTTGCGCTGGTGCCGGTTGCCCCCTCTGAGTGTGCTGCCGACATTGCGTGCGGCAATCTGGTTATTCGGACTTGGCGGGGTCATAAGTACCATTAAATTCGGGGTTCTATGTACCTTCTTAATACTAAGAGCCTGATGTATATGGATTTAAATCTTGGCGCGGTTCTTGTATTGATAATGATTGAGCGAATCACTCAATGGAGCGAGTCATGCAATTGTTCAATATGCATTTCCCTGCTGCGGCGTTGTTCGGCGCCGCCGCCGTACCGGCCGGCCAGTTGCTCAGAGCGCCCGCCGGAATCACTTGTCGATTCGATATGGCCAATCCGGTTGTCGTCTTGGCGCTGGACAATGGCCTGTCGCCGCAAGGGGGCGATTCGTATGTTTGAGGTCATGGGCGGCAATCTCGAGCAGGGTGCCGAGTGCTTTGCGGCACACCTTGCCCGTCGTGGGCGACAGGCTGCCGCTGCTGGTGCATGCTCGCGATTGAGCAGCCGCTGGCCTGTGCTTGGTCTGCTGTTGTTGGGTCTGCTTGCCTGCGCGCTGGTTAAGTGAGTAAGGCCGGATTTGTTCGGCAATCTAAGGAGATGCAACATGCAAGTACTTGACCGCCGCAAGGCGTTGGCGATCAGCCCGCTGTGGCGTTTGGGCTTTCGGCCTTTCTTTCTGGGTGGCTGCCTGTTCGCGCTGTTGGCCATACCGCTGTGGCTGGCGGCCTATAGTGGCTGGATGGGCGAGTGGCAGCCGGCCGGCGGCTGGCTGGCCTGGCACCGGCATGAGTTGCTGTTCGGTTTCGCCCTGGCGATCATTGCCGGTTTTCTCTTGTCTGCGGTGCAGACCTGGACCGGCCAGCCAGGGCTGCAGGGGCGGCCGCTGACTGCGCTGGCGCTGCTCTGGCTGGCGGCACGGCTGGCCTGGTTGGGCGACCTGCCGTTGCCGTTGCTGGCCGTGCTGGAGTTGGCTTTTCCGCTGGCGGTGGCGGCGGTAATGGCGCGTTCGCTGTGGCAGGCCAGGCAGAAACGCAATTATCCGATTGTGGCGGTCTTGCTGCTGTTGACGGCAGTGGACGCCGTCGCCGTGGCTGGCTTGGCCAGTGCCAACGACGTGCTGCAGCGCCAGGGCGTGCTGGCCGGGGTTTGGCTGGTTGCGGCGATGATGGGATTGATCGGCGGGCGGGTGATTCCGTTCTTCACCCAGCGCGGCCTGGGGCGGGTGGTGGGCGTTAAGCCTTGGCCCTGGCTCGACCTGCTGTTGCTGCTGGGTTCGGCGTTGGTCGCCATTCTCTATGCCGCCGGCATCGCCCTGCAGGCCAACGCCTGGGTCGCCTTGTTGTTCGCGCTGCTCGCGGCAGGGCATCTGCTGCGCCTGGCGCGCTGGTATGACGCGGCTATGTGGCGGGTGCCCTTGCTCTGGTCGCTGCACCTGGCCTATGCCTGGTTGGGTCTGGCTTGCCTGGGCATGGCGCTCTGGCATCTCGGCCTGCTGAGCAATCTCAGTCAGCCGCTGCATGCCTTGACGGTCGGCTCCATGGGTGGCTTGATTCTGGCCATGATCGCGCGCGTCAGCCTGGGCCATACCGGCCGCTCACTGACGCCGCCGGCCGGGATGACCCTGGCGTTTATCCTGCTGCAGCTGGCCGGCCTGTTTCGCGTCGGCTTGATCGAGGTCTGGCCGTTTGGGGGGCTGTGGCTGGCCGTCGCGTGTTGGAGCCTGGCCTTTGCCCTGTTCGCCTGGCGCTACGGGCCAATGCTGTGCCGGGCGCGCGTCGATGGGCATCCGGGATGAATGCGTATGTGTGTCATGTCTTGCCAACTGTCCTGCCAGCCGAGTAGCCCATGAGTTATCCGATCCTGCTGATTCTCCACCTGTTCGCCGCGCTGATGTTTATCGGCACCGTGTTCTTCGAAGTTCTGATCCTGGAAAGTGTGCGCAAGCGGGTGCCGTTCGAGGCCATGCGTCTGATCGAGCAGGGCATCGGGCGACGTGCCCGGCAGTTGATGCCCTGGGTGTTGCTGGTGTTGTTTGGCGCCGGCCTGGGCATGCTCTGGCTGCGTTATCTGCCTGCGTTGGCCACGCCGCTGGCGTCGTCCTTCAACACCCTGTTGACGCTGAAGGTCATGCTTGCTGGTAGTGTGCTCGGGCATTTCTTCAGCGCCATGTGGCTGTTCCGGAGCAAGCGCATGAATGCGCGCTATTTGCGCATCATCCATGTCAGCCTGTTCTGCCATATGGTCGGCATCGTGTTGCTGGCCAAGGGTATGTTCTATCTGACCTGGTGACCCTCGCACTGCCTGGCGCGTATGCCGGGTATCGCCGGCATGCCGGCGATTGAGTACCTGATGTTAAGCCTGGTCGATGACGAACAGCACGTTGTTCTCCAGATGGATGTGCTGCATCAGGTCGTCGTGCAGTTCGTTCAGGCCACGGTATAGCGCGCGCCAGGTATTGCAGGCTCCGTCCGGGGGGGTGATGCCGTGGGTCAGGGTTGTCATTTGCTCCAATGCCAGGCCGTGGTGGTCGTGCTCGAAACGCATCACCGAGATAGGCGCGCTGGCTTGTTTGGCGTGGCCGCTGAGGAGCATGGGGAAGAGGATCTGTTCCTCCTTGAGCATATGGCTCTCCAGCTCCTGTTGCATGTTGCGCAGCAGGTCGGCCAAGCCGTTCGGGCAATCGGCGTTGCCGCCGTGAACCTGCTCCACCCGGCAGGCCAGGCGGATCAGTTCCGGCAGTTGCTCGCGATGGCGGGCGTGATAGCGCTTGAGGATGTGCTCGATCAGGCGCGCGCTGGGTTCGCTGCGCCAATCCAGGTGCGTACCGCCCAAGGCTTGCAGGCTGTCCAGTTCGGCGGCGACGTCCTCGGGTTCGATGCCGCGCTGGGTGGCCGCCTCGCGCAGGCTCTTGTGGCCGCCGCAGCAGAAGTCGAGGTTGAAGGCATGAAATACCCGCGTGGCTCCGGGAATGTCGCAGGCCAGGCTGCCCAGGGGTTGGTCGAGAAGGGTTGGACTCATGGCGGTCTCCTTTTGTGCAGTGATCGATGAGGAAGCTGTATGGGTCGATAGCAGTACTCATGCCAGGTTCAGGTGCCTGAAAATAAACGGCTTTATATTCTGTATGGTCGATAGAACCCTGATCTGTTAGGGTTCTGTCGACCAATTAGGGTGATAAATACCATGATGGAAGCCAGTCTACTCGCCGACCTCGTCACCGAGCTGCCCAATGCCGTGCGCTTGCAGCGTCTGGTGCAAACCCTGCGCGAGCATTTCAAGTGCGGTGCGGTGGGGTTGTTGCGTCTGGACGGCGACAGCTTGCGCCCACTGGCAGCCGTGGGGCTGGTGCATGAAGCGCTCGGCCGCCGCTTTCTGATCGCCCAGCACCCGCGCCTGGCGGCGATCATGGCCGCCCGCGAGCCGACCTGGTTCGAGCCGGACAGTCGCTTGCCGGATCCCTATGACGGTCTGCTCGACGAGCATGTCGGCGAGCCTTTGCCGGTGCATGACTGCATGGGCGTCAGCCTGTATGTCGAGGGCCAGCTGTGGGGTGCCCTGACCCTCGATGCTCTGCATGCGGGCACCTTCGACGGCAACGCCCGGCGCGATTTGCAGCGCTATGCCCTGATGATCGAAGCGGCAGTGCGGGTGACCCGCCTAGAGCAGGAAAACCGCAGCCTACGCCTGGCTCGTAGCGATGCGCAGACGGCTGCCCTGGTCACCGAAGAAAGCGAGATCCTCGGCCATAGCCAGGTCATCCGGCAGCTGTTGAGCGAGCTGGAGGTGGTGGCCGACTCCGAGTTGCCGGTGCTGTTGCTGGGCGAAACCGGGGTCGGCAAGGAGCTGTTCGCCCGCCACCTGCATCGTCTGTCGCGGCGGCGCAACAAGCCGCTGATTCAGGTCAACTGCGCCGCCTTGCCCGAGTCGCTGGCCGAAAGCGAGTTGTTTGGCCATGTCAAAGGCGCCTTTTCCGGGGCCACCAGCGACCGCCCCGGGCGCTTCGATGCGGCCAATGGCGGCACTCTGCTGCTCGACGAGGTGGGCGAGCTGCCCCTCAGTGTGCAGGCCAAGCTGCTGCGTACCTTGCAGAATGGCGAGATCCAGCGCCTCGGCGCGGACAAGCCGTTGCATGTCGACGTGCGCATTATCGCCGCGACCAACCGCCATCTGCCGGACAGCATTCGCGATGGGCATTTCCGTGCGGATCTCTATCACCGGTTCTCGGTGTATCCGGTGCCGATTCCGCCGTTGCGCGAACGGGGCAACGATGTGTTGATGCTGGCCGGGCACTTTCTCGAGCTCAATCGTGCTCGGCTGGGCTTGCGCAGCATGCGTTTGTCGCCTGCGGCGGAGCGCGCCCTGCTGGCCTATGCCTGGCCGGGCAATGTGCGCGAACTGGAGCATGTGATCAGCCGGGCATCGCTCAAACTGCTCAGTCGCGGCGCCAGTCGTACGCAGATTCTGACCTTGGAGCCGGACCTGCTCGACCTCGACAACTCGGTTCGTCGACCTGGTTCCAGCGAATCGCTGGAGTCGCGAGACCTCCCTGCGGTTGCCGCCTGTTCGATGCGCGAGGCAGTCGAAGCCTGTCAGCGCCAGAGCATCCTGCAAGCCCTGGAACTGTGCGCCGATAACTGGGCCAGCGCGGCGCGCCTGCTCGAACTCGATCCGAGCAACCTGCATAAGCTGGCGCGGCGTCTGCGCTTGAAGTGATCGTCCGGGCTTTTCCAGAGGTTGACTCAGGTCAATGAGATTTGTCGGTAATGCCCCGACACTGTTGGTCGTGGTCATACGGGGGAGGGTCGGATGTTTGAATCCATCAGTTGGGACAGCAAGCTACTCAGCCGCTACAGCCGTGGCGAGGCCAGCCTCGGCTGTTATCCCGAGACCACAGCTTTTCATCGCGGCGTTGGTTCGCTGGATCTGTTGCGTGCCTTGCGTGGCAGCCGGCAAGCCCAGCGGGCGCTATCGCTGACGCTGCAGTTACCGAACAACCGCGCCTTCGCTCAGCCGTACGAGAATTGCCCGTCAAGCGCCTTCGCCGCCTATCTGGAGCGGTTGGGGCGGGAGATTGACGTGATCGGCTGCCACCTGGGGCCGCAGCAGCGGGTCAAGCAATTCCATCTGGCCGGCGGCAGTACGCCTAGCGCCGAGCAGCTGCACCAGCTGTTGAGTCATCTGCGCAAGCGCTTCAATTTTCTCGATTACGATTCGGGGGAGCACAGCATCGAGATCCAGCTCGCTCATTCGGACTGGGCGACCATGGGGCGGCTGCGTGAGCTGGGTTTCAATCACGTCAGTATCGGCGTTCCTGATGTGGCGGCGGTCAGCGGAGGCGCCTTGGTCTGGCAGGATCCGCGGCAGATTCGCTCGCTGATCGATGCCGCCCGTGCGCTCAGCTATCGCTCGGTGAATATCGATATCGGTTATGGCCGGGCTTGGCAAACGCAGGTCAGCTTCGCACGCAAAATGGCGGCCATCATCGAGTTGGAGCCGAATCGGGTGACCGTCTTCGATTATGCCGATCCGCCGCAGCGTTATCGGCCGCTGGGGCGATTTGCAGCAAGGGGCCTGTCTGGCCAAGAGGACAAATTGGCCATGCACCGGCAATGCGTCGAGCAGCTCAGCCTTGCCGGCTATCGCTATGTCGGCATGGGCTTGTTCGCCCTGGCGGATGACGCTCTGGTCATCGCCCAGGAAAACGGCCGCTTGCAGCGCAATTGCCAGGGTTACAGCCGCTACGCCGACTGCGACCATATCGGCCTGGGGGTTGCCGCCATTAGCCAGATCGACGGCCTTTATGTGCAAAACAGTCGTGATCCCCAGAACTATCAGGCCCGCCTCGACACGGGCCAGTTGGCGACCTTCCGCGGCTTGCGTTGCGGGCCCGATGACCGTTTGCGTGGTGTGCTGATCGAGCGCCTGGTCTGTGACTTCGGCTTGGATATTCGGCGTATCGAAGAGCACTTCGGCCTGGTGTTTCGCGACTATTTCGCAGACGCTTGGCCAGCCTTGGAGCAGATGCGGCGCGACGGGCTGATCAGTCTCGACGAGGCGTCCCTCACTATCCGCCCCGCCGGGCGCTTGCTGGTGCACGCGGTGTGCCGGCTATTCGATCGGTACGGCGGGGCCTCGGGTTCGCATTATGTTTCCCGCGCGGTCTAGCCGTCGCGTTGCGTGCGCCGCAGCTACGCCGTTGCGGAGTGCCTGCGACGTTGGGTCGCAGCAGCCGTAAGGCGCCTGAAAGCCCTGGCGCTGAGGGCTTCAGGCCTGCGCGGGATGCGCTGCCCCCAGGGGTATACCTCCAAGGAGGAATGGGCTGTACCAAAGTACCGGTGCAGTCTGCGACCAGACATTTTATGGAGACTTCCAGCATGGCTCATCTGTCCAGCGCCGATTTCCAGGCATTACGCATTGCGGTACTGACCGTCAGCGATACTCGTAGTCTGGCCACCGACACCTCGGGGCAGACCCTGATCGAGAGTCTGGAGGCGGCCGGTCACGCCCTGGCCGAGCGGGCTCTGGTAATCGACGATATCTGGCAGATTCGCGCCCGGGTATGCGCCTGGATCGCCGACCCACTGGTGCAAGTGATCCTGATCACCGGCGGCACTGGCTTTACCGCACGGGACAACACGCCGCAAGCCGTGGCGCCATTACTGGACAAGCTGGTCGATGGCTTTGGCGAGCTGTTCCGCCAGGTTTCGCTGGAAGAGATCGGCACCTCCAGCCTGCAGTCGCGTGCACTGGCCGGAATCAGCAATGGCGCCCTGGTCTGCTGCCTGCCTGGTTCGCCCAACGCCTGCCGCACGGCCTGGCAGAAGATCCTCCGCGAACAGTTGGACAGCCGTACCGGGCCGTGCAACTTCGTCGCTCATCTCAAGCGCCTGGCCGATCAGCCGCCGGCGTCGCGCTGCGGAGCCCGCTCATGAGTGTCTGCGGCTGCGACGGCAACAACCTGCGTCCGGTTGATCAGGCCATCGCCGAATTGCTGGCGCGGGCACCGGCACCGCCACCGGTGGAGCGGGTCAGCCTGAGCCAGGCTCTCGGCCGGGTGTTGGCCGAGCCGCTGTGCGCCCCGTTCGAGGTGCCGGCCTGGGACAACAGTGCGATGGACGGCTACGCCCTGCGTGCCGCCGATCTGCCGGCTGCGGGTGGTTGTCTGCCGCTGGCCGGGCGGATCGCGGCTGGCGATGCGGCGTTTCAAACCTTGCCGGCAGGCCATGCCGTGCGCATCTTCACCGGTGCGCCACTGCCGTCCGGTGCCGACACTGTGGTGATGCAGGAGCAGTGCCGGCTCGAGGAGGGACAGGTGTGGTTGCCGCCGGTACAGGGCGGCGAACATGTGCGCCGGCGCGGCGAAGAGCTGGCTGTCGGCACCCCGGTGTTGGCCGTCGGGCAGCGCCTGCGCCCCCAGGAGTTGGGCCTGCTGGCCAGTTTCGGCGTCGATCGGGTGGCGGTCTATCGACGCTTGCGGGTCGGTCTGCTGAGCAGTGGCAACGAGCTGCGTGAACCGGGTGAGGCGCTGCAGCCCGGACAAATCTACAACGCCAACCGCTACAGCCTGGCTGCTGTGCTGACTAGCCTCGGCCTGGAAGTCCATGATTACGAGATCATGGCCGACGAGTTGGCGGCCAGCCGCGATGCATTGAGCCTGGCGGCTTCGGAATGGGACATGCTGATCACCTCCGGCGGGGTGTCGGTCGGCGAGGAAGATCACCTCAAGCAAGCGATCCGCGAGTTGGGCGAGTTGCACCTGTGGCGTCTGGCGATCCAGCCGGGCAAGCCGCTGGCCTTCGGCGAAGTGGGCGGCAAACCCTGGCTGGGTCTGCCGGGCAATCCGGCAGCCGCCTTGATCACTTCGCTGGTGGTGGCGCGGCCCTTCCTGCTGCGTGCTCAGGGTTGCCAGGACGTATTGCCACAGCCGCTGCGGCTGCCGGCCGGTTTCGCCTGGCGCAAGGCCAATGGCCGCCGTCAGTACCTGCGCGCACGGCTGGAGCCGCGGGATGGACAGCTGCGCGTGTGTCTGCACCCGCAACAGGGCTCGGCCATGCTCACTTCGGCTTGCTGGGCCGACGGCCTGGCGCTGGTTGAGGTAGGGCAAACCCTGGAGGAGGGCGATCTGCTCGACTACCTGCCGTTCAGTGCATTGCTGAACTAACGACAATTCGGCGGAGCCAGCAGCCTGGCTCCGGAAAATCTGCTGGCGGATCCGCCTGCGGAGCATCGGATTAGCACGCCTCGGTTCGGCAGCAGCCGGGCTTGTTGACCACGATCAAGGCCCGGCCCGGGGCTAACCCCTAGAGTGCCGCACAGTATTCCGCCCGGAAGGAGTTCCCATGCAACTGGTTTGTCCCGCAGGCAGCTTGCCTGCCCTCAAGGCCGCGCTTCGGCAGGGCGCCGACGCCATCTATGTCGGCTTTCGCAATGACACCAATGCGCGCCATTTTTCTGGTTTGAATCTCGACGACAAACAATTGGAAAGCGGCCTGCAGCTGATTCGTGCGCAGGGCCGAGAGCTCTATATCGCGGTTAATACCTATGCCCAGCCTGACGGCTGGGCCCGCTGGCAGCGTGCGGTGGATCAGGCCGCGGCGCTCGGCGTGGACGCGCTGATCGCCGCCGATCCGGGGGTGCTGGCCTATGCCAGCCGCCGCCATCCCGGCCTCAACCTGCACTTGTCGGTGCAGGGCTCGGCGACCAATGCCGCCGCGCTGGCGCTTTATCAGCAGCGCTACGGCATCCGCCGCGCGGTGCTGCCGCGGGTGCTGTCGCTGGCGCAAGTGCGCCAGGTGGCGGAGAAGAGTCCGGTGCCGATCGAGGTGTTCGCCTTCGGCAGCCTGTGCATCATGGCCGAGGGCCGTTGCCATCTGTCGTCTTACCTCACCGGTGAGTCGCCCAACCTGTGTGGCGTTTGTTCGCCGGCCAAGGCGGTGCGCTGGCAGGAAGATGCCGAGGGGCTCAGTTCGCGTCTCAATGGCGTGCTGATCGACCGTTATGCCAAGGATGAGCCGGCCGGTTATCCGACCCTGTGCAAGGGCCGCTTCCTGGTTGATGGCCAGCGCTTCCATGCCCTGGAAGAGCCGACCAGCCTCAATACCCTCGACCTGATCCCGCAGCTGGCCGCCATCGGCGTAAGCGCGGTGAAGATCGAGGGGCGCCAGCGCAGCCCCGCCTATGTCGAGCAGGTCACCCGGGTCTGGCGCGCCGCCCTGGATGCCTATGCCGCTGCGCCGCAGAACTACAGCGTGCAGCCGCAGTGGCGCAGCGCACTGGACAGCTTGTCCGAAGGCAGCCAGACCACTCTGGGTGCTTACCATCGTTCATGGCAGTGAGGAGACCATCATGAAACTCAGTCTGGGACCTGTCCTGTTCTTCTGGAATCGCGAAAAGCTGCTGGATTTCTACGCCGCAATGGCCGAGCAGCCACTCGATGTGATCTACCTCGGCGAGACGGTGTGCTCCAAGCGCCGCGCCCTGGGGCTGGATGACTGGCTCGGCCTGGCCCGCGAGCTGGGTGAATGCACCCGTGCCGAATTGGTGCTGTCGGGTCTGGCGCTGGTCGAGGCGGCTTCCGAATTGTCCAGCCTGAAGCGCTTGTGCGACAACGGCGAGTTGCTGGTGGAGGCCAACGACATGGGCGCGGTGCAGCTCCTGCGCGAGCGCAAGCTGCCTTTCGTCGCCGGCCCCGCCCTCAATCTGTACAACGGCCACGCCCTGGCCGAGTTGATCGACTGTGGTCTGCAGCGCTGGGTGCCGCCGGTCGAATGCTCCGGGGCCTTGCTGCGCGGCAGTCTGGAGCAGCTCGACAGCCTCGGCGTCGCACGGCCCGAGGTGGAATTGTTCGCCTATGGGCATCTGCCCTTGGCCTATTCGGCGCGCTGCTTCACCGCTCGCGCGGAAAACCGGCCGAAGGACGACTGCCAGATCTGCTGCGAGCATTTTCCGGAAGGCATCGTCCTGCACAGTCAGGAGGGCGAGGCGTTGTTCACTCTCAATGGCATCCAGACCATGTCGGCCAAGGTCAATAACCTGCTTGCCGACTATGCGCAGCTGGCCGCGTCTGGTGCCGACCTGCTGCGCCTGAGCCCGCGTGCCGAGGGCATGAGCGAGGTGATTGCAGCCTTCGATACGGTGCGCAGCGGTGCACTGCCGCCGCTGGCGGTGGAAGGCTGCAACGGTTATTGGCACGGCCGCGCCGGCATGTTGCGCGCCGATGAGGTGATGCTATGAAGAACTTCGCCCGTCTGGCCATGCGCGTCGGCCCGCCACTGCTGCCGCTGGGGCGCCATGTGCCATTCCCGCTGCAGCGCCTGGTGCTGGAGAAGGTGATTGCGCGGCTGTTCGCCGAACCCTTGGCTGCAGGCGAGTTCGACCTGCTGCAAGGCCGCTGGCTGCGTTTGGAAATCAGCGATTTGCAGCTGGCCTGGTGCCTGACCCGCGACCGGCACGGCCTGCGCATTGCGTCCGAGGCGCCGGTGGATGTCTGCATTCGCGGCAACTGGCGCGAATTCCTGCTGCTGGCCAGCCGTCAGGAGGATCCGGATACTCTGTTTTTCCGGCGCCGCCTGATGATCGAGGGCGATACCGACCTGGGGCTGGGCATCAAGAACCTGCTGGACAGCCTCGACCCGGAAGGCTTGCCGCCGAAACTGTGGCAGCTGATCTGCGCCTTGGGCGAGGCGGTTGACGTCCCTGCGCCTAAGGGCAAAGCCGAG
Source organism: Pseudomonas sp. sp1636 (assembly GCF_030376615.1). Taxonomy (GTDB): domain Bacteria; phylum Pseudomonadota; class Gammaproteobacteria; order Pseudomonadales; family Pseudomonadaceae; genus Aquipseudomonas. The sequence continues at coordinate 38,801 of NZ_JARRAB010000013.1, read as the reverse complement.
GCTTTTTCGTAACAGGGTAAGTACGCCTTAAGTGTGATGGCCGTAATGTTGCGAGCGTCTGATAATGATCAATTCAATTGCATGATGCAAAAGGACTCGACATGTCTGACACGCTGACGCACGCAATTCAGCGGCTCCTGCGCGGCTTTGGCCTGCGTACTATCAACACTCAATTCTTCTTTTCCTACAGCCTGATCTTCCTCTGTGCGGCACTGACTGCCGGGGTGCTGTTCACGTCCGACCAGGATGCCAGGCAACTGGACGTGGCCGGCGCACAGCGCATGCTCAGCCAGAAAATGGCCAAGGAGGGCCTGCTGGTCGCGCAGGGGGCGCTGCCGCTGGCGAAGCTAGAGGCCACCCTGCAGCGCTTCGAGAATGCCCATCGGCTGCTGGTGCAGGGTGATCAGGGCCAAGGCATCGCCGCGGTAGAGCTGCCGGTCGCCCAGGAACGCCTGCGTCAGGTCGATCAGTCCTGGGGACATTACCGCACAAAGGTATTGGCCGTTGCCGGGGGCGACAGTGGCGCACTGCAAGCGCTTGCCGTCGACTCGGAATCCCTGCTCGCGCAAAGCAACGCCGTGGTGCTGTTGCTGGCGGCCGAGGCCAATCGCAACGCTACCGTGCAGCGTTGGGTGGCGCTGGGCTCGACCTTGGCCATTCTGTTGTTGGTGGTGCTCGGGCGGGTTGCCGGGATGAGTTGGCTGATGCGCCAGATCGATGAACTGCGTGGCAGGCTCGAGCTGGTCAGTCGGGGCGACTTTTCCCAGCAGTTGGCGGTGGATTACGCCGACAATGAATTGGGTCAGATCGGCACGGCCTATAACCGCCTGCTGCAACAGGTCAGCAACATGATCCGTGCGGTGCGTCAGGCCGCGGATGAGGCCGATGGCCATTGCAGTCGCATGGCGGCGGTTGCCGGCGAGAGTGCGCGCAACGTGGTCGGGCAGCAGGCCGAGATCGATCAGGTGGCCACGGCCATGCATGAAATGCTCGCCACCTCCCAAGAAGTGGCGCGCAGCACAGTAGCGGCGGCATCGGCGGCCGATACCGCCGACAGCGAAACCGGCAATGGCCGCACAGTCATGCGCAGTTCGGTTGCCGCCATTCGCGAGCTGTCCGGGCATGTCGATGGGTTGTCCGAGTTGATGTTGCAACTGGCTGCAGACAGCCAGGAAATCGGTCGGGTGCTCGAGGTGATCAGTGCCATTGCCGACCAGACCAACCTGCTCGCGCTCAACGCGGCCATCGAAGCGGCCAGGGCGGGTGAGCAGGGGCGGGGTTTTGCCGTGGTCGCCGACGAAGTACGCAGCCTGGCCGCGCGCACCCAGAGTTCCGCCGGCGAAATCAGCAGCCTGATCGAGCGCCTGCAGCTGCAGACCGAGCGTGCCAGCCGGGCCATGGATGAGTCGCGGCGTGGCAGCGATGCCACCTTGCAGCAGATCGAAGCGGCGCAGGGCGCCCTGGAAAACATCGTCGGCGCGGTACAGACCATTCGCGGCATGACCAACCAGATTGCCACGGCGGCCGAGGAGCAGTGCCAGGTGGCCGACGACATGCACCGTTCGCTGACCCATATTGCCGGCGTCGCCGATCAGGCGGCGGTTTCTACCCGCGATACCGAGTCGACCAGCCAAGCCATCACCCTGAGCATGGATGGCCTGCAATCGCTGACCGGACGCTTCCGTTTGCAGGTTTGACGGGGCGGCGTGGTGGGCAGTCAGCCCGCCACGCCGCGCTTACGGCGGTAGATGATCAATAGCGTAATGGGCGGGGCGGGGATCCATCGAGCGCTGCGCCGTCGAGCGGTGTGCCTGCTTGGCCTGCTTGGAAGGGGGAGCCGCAGCCCTTGCCTCACTCGTGGTAGCTGGCCAGTCTGAGCGTATTGATGATGCGAATATTGCGGCGTTCCATGGCGATCAATCCGGCATCGATCAGGCGATGGAGGATGCGCGAGAAGGTTTCCGGCTGGATGCCAAGTTGCGAGGCGATCAGGCGTTTCGGCACGCTGAGCTTGATCTGCCCATTGCCGGCCGCTTGTTCCTGACAGAGAAAGCGCACCACGCGGCGGCTGGCATTGGCCACGGCCAGGGTGTCGATTTCAGTGAGCCGCTGGTGCAGGCGAGTGCTGAAACTGGCCAGCAATTCCAGGCAGATACTCGGTTGCACTTCGAGTAGGTGGCGATAGTGGGCGCCGTCAATGCTTACCAGACAACTGGGTTTCAGTGCGCTGGCGGTCACCGGATAGTGGCGCGTGTCGCAGAACAGCAGGGCATCGGCAAAAACCTGCCCGGGCTGGATAACCTCGACCAGTTTTTCGTTACCTTCCGGTAGCACGCGGGTCAGGATTATCTGCCCCTCCAGCAGCAGGTAGAAGCGCTCTGCCAGATCGCCTTGGTGAAAGAGGATGTCGCTGCTGTCCAGGCGCCGGAAGTTCGCCAGGTTGCCTACCTCGATAAACGCCGATTCGGGTAATTTGTCGAATAGGTGGTGCTGGCGCAGGGTTTCAAGGGTCGTGAAATCGGTCAGCATGGTTCACCTCCGTGGCGCCATATTAGGTGCGCGCTACAGGGGTGCCCATTCCTCCTCGGCACTACCTCTAAAGGGGCAGCTCGCTCTAAAGGGGCAGCTCGGCGTAGGCGCGAGTCAGGCCGTCCATCTGCTTGAGCAGCGTCTCGCAGGTTACGCTGATCAGCGTCGGCACATAGCGGGCGTCCTCGGACAGGTGAAAACCGCGTTGCGAGAATTCCCATTGGGCGCTGGCCTTGGCCAGTGCCGTGTTGATCGCCGCATTGTTTTCCGGGGCCGCGCGCAACTCTTCCATGGCCTGATTGAACTCGTCCACTGCCAGCTCAAACTGGGTCTGCAGCTCTTTGTCCGGCAGCTTCCAGCTCAGTGCCAGATACAGCTTGGCGATGCGCTGGCTGAGCATGCGCTGGCGTCCACTGCGGTTGACCAGTTGTGCAGTACGAGCGCCGCTGGAGCGTTCGATCTGTGTCACCAAGGCCTCGCTTTCGGCGAGCAGTTGGTCGCTGAGGCTCAGCACCTGCATTGCGGAGTCGGGTTCGGGGTGCTGCATAATCAGGTTGCGGTACTCCTGCCAGCGCAGGGCGACGCGCTGCAGCTGTTGTTCGATGGGCGGGCTGGAGGCATAGTCATCCAGGGCGAGGAGGTTGCTTTCGAAACGTGCCAGGCTCTCATCGAGCTGCTGACGGGCCTGTTCAGGCCGAACCTCGGCGCCGATCATCAGGTAATTCTTGGCGATGCGTTGGCTGAGCATGCGCTGCATGCCCGACAGGTTGACCGCTTCAGCGGTGCCGATGGCTGCCCACACCGAAGGGCTGAGGAGCACCAGGCTGAGCAGCAGCCCGCACCAGTTTTTTTTGCGCATGGAGTCTCTCCAGGGGAGGGCGCCCTCCCACAGGGGAAGACGCGCCCAGGGTGCGCTCGGTAAAAAACCACCGAGCCTGTCAATCAATAGCTGTACTGCGCCTGCAGCCACAGCTTGTCGGTGTCCACGGAGAAGTCGTCGGCATCGTAGCCGGCGTACTTGATCAGGCCGACCAGGCCTTTCACGCCGGGAATCGGGTGGGCGTAGGAGACATCGATTTCCTCGCCGTACTGGCTGCTGCCTTGCTCGGCGCGGAAGTCGTGGTACCAGGCCGCCAGATTGCCGCCGAACAGCGCTGCGGTGGCGCCGAAGTAGGCGTCCTTGACCCCGTTGGCCGGGGTCAGCAGGAAGATGTCGGCCCAGCCCTGGAAGGCGTGCTTGGTCGCCAGCGGGGTCTGGAAGGCGCGATTGCCCGGTCCCGAGTCGCCGCCGAGCACTTCGTAGCCGCCTTTGAGCGTCACGCCTTTGAGCGTGTAACCCAGTTCCGCCAGGTAGTAGTCGCTGTCCAGATCCTGCGGGTTGTCGGCATAGTCCTTTTGCTGCGCGTATTCCAGGACGTAGCTGACGCCGGCGATGGCGCCGTTGGCGCGCAGGCCGCTGGTCTGGCTCGACTGGTTGCCAGCCAGCAGGTTGTCCAGGCCCAAGCGGTACTGGTAGGCGGTGACGGTCAACTCCGGCATGAGCACATATTGGGCATTCAGCAGGTGGCTGTGGCCTTCGATATTGGCCGGGTTGGCAGCGGTATCGAAACGATTGTCGCCGGGGCCGAAGATGCTGTTGATGTTGTCGATATAGGCGTAGGTCAGGGTCAGACCGTCCAGCGGCTTGAGCTGGCCGAGCACGCCGTCATAGGTCTGCTCGTTCTGCCGCCAGCCGACGCCACCGACGAAGCGCTGGTTGTCCAGGTTGATGCGCTGACGGCCGACCACGGCGTTGCCCAGGCTGTGGTCATAGCGCAGCAGGGCCTGGTTGACTTCGCTGCCGTCCGGGTCGGCGACTACGGAAAAGTCGGTCTGGCCGTTGCGCGTGCTGTTGTAGCTGGCGTCGCCGATGCGGCTGACGTTGTCCGCCTCGATCAGGGCGGAGAGGCCGTACCACTTGCCGGACTGGAAGCCGACGCGGGTGCGCAGGGTCTGGGCGTTGGCGTGGTTCAGGGCGTTGTCCTGGTCGACGTGTTCGTAGCGGTAGCGGGCGTCGACAATGGCTTTGCCCTGGGTTAGCAGGTTGCTGAAATCCTCGGCGGCTAGCAGGGGCGTGCTGAGGCACAGCAGGGCGATGGCCAGGGGGCTGAGGCTTGGACTTTTCATGCAGGTTGCTCCGCGGGATGGGGTTGGCGCTGACGATAATGGCCGGCGGTTTTCGGCTGTTGATTGCCATCAAGTTTGCTCAGGCATTGGCTGCGGCAGTTGAGCGCAGTGGGTATTGATCTGCGACAATTCTGTCGAGCATGTTCCACGCTTATGCTCGGCCTCGCCCTCATCGTCGATGGGCCGATCAGGAGGTGTGATGGACATTGAGCAACTGTTGGCTAATAACCGCTTCTGGGCCGAATCGCTTCGGGCCCGGGATCCGGAATTCTTCGCGCGCCTGGCCGCCCAGCAACGCCCGGAGTTTCTCTGGATCGGTTGCTCGGACAGTCGGGTGCCGGCCAATGAGGTGGTCGGCCTGATGCCGGGCGAGCTGTTCGTGCACCGCAACGTGGCCAATATGGTGGTGGCCACCGACATGAATTTTCTCTCGGTGCTGCAGTACGCGGTCGACGTGTTGCAGGTCAAGCAGGTGATCGTCTGCGGTCACTATGGCTGTGGCGGGGTGCGCGCGGCCTTGGGGCATGAGGCGATGGGCCTGATCGACAACTGGCTGCGAGCGCTCAAGGCGCTCTATCACCAGAATCGGGAGCGTTTTCAGGGTTTGGCGACGGAGGCGCAGGTTAACCTGCTGTGCGAGCTGAACGTACAGCGCCAGGTGCGCAATGTCTGTCACACCACCATCGTGCAGAACGCTTGGAGGCGGGGGCAGCCGCTGGCGGTGCATGGCTGGATCTACGGCTTGAGCGACGGTCTGGTCAACGACCTGCAGGTCACCGTCAGCGCTGCCGACCAGCTCGACGATACCTTTCTCTACGACCAGTGAATGGGCGTCATTTGCCATTGACGGTGAACGCGAAGCACCCTTAGCAGGCAGTTGCAAAACTACCTGCGTTTTTCAAGGCCACACCCCAGTTACGGGGCGCATGAGGGGCGTGCGGTTGTAGGGTTTATCCGCGAATTTCGTGGCTGAAGACGCTCCTACGGATAGACCCTCACACCTAACCGCGTGTTGGCAACAGTTAACCGGTACATGGCCTTTTCAGCGGTCTGCTAGCGCAGGTGCTCCATCGCCCAGACCGCGGCTTCGACGCGCGAGCGCAGGCCGAGTTTGTGCAGCAGGTTTTTCACATGAACCTTGACCGTGCCCTCGGTGATGCCGAGCTTGTGGCCGATGACCTTGTTGCTGTGGCCGGCGGCGATAGTCTTCAGCACCTGACGTTCGCGCTCGGTCAGGTCGACCTGCGCGCTGGCGTGTGGCGAGCGTAGCGCCTGGGCGAGGATCCGGGTCAGGGTGGGGCTGACCACCAGGCTGCCTTGCAGGGCGTCGCGAAGCGCCTGGATCAGCAGCTCCGGTTCCATGTCCTTGAGCAGATAGCCATCGGCATCCAGGCGCATGGCATCGCGGATATCGTCTTCGGAATCGGAGACGGTGAAGATCAACACCTTGCCGTGGTAGTGCATCTCGCGCAGACGACGCAGGGTTTGCAGGCCGTTCATCTGCGGCATGTTGTTGTCCAGCAGGATCAGCTCGGGCTGCAGCTGGCCGACCAATTGCAGGGCCTCTTCGCCATGCCCGGCCTCGCCGACGATCTCGAAGTCTGCTTCCAGTTCGAGCAGCTGGCGCATGCCGCGGCGCATCATCGGGTGGTCATCGACAAGCAGGATGCTGTGGCGGAGGGGAATGCTGGGGCCGATGGATGGCTTCATGCGGCGCTACCTTCTTCATGACGCCCGAGGAACTCGGGGCGGAACTGTAAGTGGATACGGGTGCCCTGGGGGGCGCGGGTTTCGATGTGGAGCTGGCCATGCAGGCTGCGTGCACGCTCCTGCATGATGGTCAGGCCGTGGTGCTGGCGCGGATCGAAACCCAAGGTAAAGCCGCAGCCATCGTCTTCGATCGACAATTCGACCTGTTCGCCGATCTGCCGCAGGCGCAGCCAGGCGTGCTTGGCCTGGGCGTGGCGGGCACAGTTGGACAGGGCCTCGCGGGTGATCTGCAGCAGATGGATCTGCTCGCTGGCCGAGAGCTGGAAGGCCAGGCGGTCGATCTGCAGCTCGATGCTGAAGTCGCCACGTTTGGCAAACTCCTGCACCGTGTCTTTGAGTTCCTGGTCGAGGCCGCCGTCCTGGATCTGCAGGCGGAAGGTGGTCAGCAGCTCGCGCAGTTGCCGGTAGGCGGTGTTCAGCCCGTCGCGTAGCTCGCCGCTGACGGTCTCCAGGGTTTCTGCTTTTTCGCCGCGGCGGATCAGGGTTTGCAGGCGGCTGACTTGTAGCTTCATGTAGGACAACGCCTGGGCCAGCGAGTCATGCAGCTCGCGGGCGATGATGGTGCGTTCGTCCAGCAGCAGCAGGCGATGCTCCTGTTCGCGCTGGCGCTTGAGCGACAGCGCCGTGCCGACCTGGTTGGCCAGGGCCTGGATGAGGGCGGTTTCCCAGGGTTGCGGCCTGTGTCCGTCGCGGAAGTAGGCTTTCAGTTCGCCCAGGTCATTACCCTGGTTGCTGATGCTGAAGGTGGCCTGGCTGGGGTTGATCTTGTGTTCGCAGGTGGCGCAATCGCTGCGCGCGCAGACCTCGCGGCTTTCGCTGCCGTGCAGTGCCAGCAGTTGCTCGGCGGGCGCCTGGATGTTGTCCTGCAGGCATAGCGTCAGGCGCAGGCCCGGTAGACGTTGTTGGAAGCGGCTGATCAATTCGTCGAGGCGTTCGGCGTTGGCCTGGCGTGTGGCCATGCTGCGGCTGCTCTGGTAGAGCAGTTCCAGGGCGGCGTTGGTTTGTGCCAGGGTCTGGGTCTTCTGTGCTACCCGGCTTTCCAGGGTTCGATGCGATTCCTCGATAGTCTCGGCCATGGCGTTGAAGCTCAGGGCCATCTGGCCCAGTTCGTCTTCGGAGCGGAACTCGACCCGTGCGCCATGATCGCCGCTGCGGAAGCGCTCGGCGACGCCGACCAGCTCTTGCAGGGGAGTGATCACGTTGAGCTGCAGTTCGTACATGCCCACCAGCAGAATGATCACGGTGATCAACAGGGCGGCACCCTGGATGCTTTGCTGCCAGCCCTGGCGGCGTTCGCTCTGCTTCTGCAGGAGTAGGACGAAATACTCCAGCTGGGTGGCGAAATTGTCGGTGTGCTGCTGGAAGGCGAGCTTATCGCCGCGATCCAGGGCTGGACGCAACTGCTCCTGCCACAGGCGGTGGAGCTCCAGGTAGGTGTTGTGCAGCGGATCGTCCGGGCTGCTGCTGATGCGGTGTTGCAGGCTATCGCTGTTCAGGCGTACCTGCAGGTCGTCGCGCAGCGTGGCGATGACGTCCGCAGGCGCGCCCGCCTCGAGTTGCCAATTAAGCCGGTAGGTGGCCATACGTAGGGAGCCGGCGGTATTGATCGCTCCTGCATCGTCCTCGCTGAACCAGGCGATCAGTCCGGCGCTGAGCGAGCTGCCCAGCGCCAGTATGGCGATCAGGGTCACCGCCATGCCGGCTCTGACCGGCAGTGAACTGCGCATCCATCTCAACATCGCACTGACTACCTCTAAAGAACTCAGACTGCTTGCCGTCTCGTGAACGGGGCTTGGATATATGTGTAACTTACTGTTTTTAAATGGATTTTATATTTAAATCAGGGCTACCTCTTAAGTGGTAGTTGCGGGTGGTGCGGGGTGAGGCGGTCTTGGGTTTATTGATCCAGGTCAAGTGTGTCGGCCGGTTGCCTATCTAGTGTGCCGTCCATAGTTCGATGGCTTAGGGGAACACGCTATGGCAAGTCTAAGAGCACAACAAGGGTTGGTGCTAGGGATGAGTACCCTGGCGTTCACTATCTGTTTCATGATCTGGATGATGTTCGCCGTACTCGGCGTACCGATCAAGGAGTTGCTGCAACTCAATGACACCCAGTTCGGCTTGTTGGCCGCCACGCCGGTACTCACCGGATCCTTGGTGCGTCTGCCGCTGGGCATGCTCACCGATCGGTTCGGCGGGCGCATCGTGTTCTTCCTGTTGATGCTGGTCTGTGTGTTGCCGATCTACATGATCAGCATGGCCACCGAATACTGGCATTTTCTCGCCCTTGGCCTGTTCGTCGGCCTGGCCGGCGGCTCTTTCTCGGTCGGCATCGCCTATGTCGCCAAATGGTTCGAAAAACAGAACCAGGGCTTCGCCATGGGCATCTTCGGCGCCGGTAATGCTGGCGCCGCGCTGACCAAGTTCGTTGCGCCGGGGATCATCGCCGCCGCCAGCTGGCAGATGGTGCCCAAGGTCTACTCGGCGATCATGTTCATCACCGCACTGCTGTTCTGGTTCTTTACCTACGAGAACAAAACCCATCGGGTACGCAGCAACGTATCCCTGGCCGATCAGCTGCGAGCCCTGAAAGACCCCAGGGTGATGCGCTACTGCCAGTACTACTCGATTGTCTTCGGCGGCTATGTGGCCCTGGCCTTGTGGATGACCAAGTACTACGTCGAGGAATATGGCTTCAACCTGCAGAGCGCCGCCCTGCTGGCTGCCTGCTTCTCCCTGCCAGGCGGTGTGCTACGCGCCATGGGGGGCTGGATGTCGGACAAGTGGGGTGCGCAAAGTGTGACCTGGTGGGTGATGTGGGTGAGCTGGGTGTGCCTGTTCCTGCTGTCCTACCCGCAGACCGAGTTGACTATCCAGACCATCAACGGCCCGCAGAGCTACAGCATAGGCCTCAATGCATGGTCCTTCACCGTGCTGTTGTTCATCGTCGGCATCGCCTTCGCCTTTGGCAAGGCCTCGGTATTCAAGTACATCGCCAATGATTACCCGCACAACATGGGCGCCATCTCCGGCATCGTCGGCCTGGCCGGCGGCCTCGGCGGCTTCATCCTGCCGATCATGTTCGGTGCCCTGGTCGACCTGACCGGCGTGCGCTCCTCCAGTTTCATGCTGATGTATGGGGTGGTCTGGGTCTCCCTGATCTGGATGTACCTCAGCGAAGTTCGCAAAACTCCCGTTATGGGCCTGGCTTCCGAAAAGGCCAAGGCTCCTGCTTTCCTGCCGCTTGAAGGAGAATGAGCATGTCCGCAACCAAAAACCCGTCCGTGTCCGGACGGCCTAACCAGGGGCCGGTGATTCACGACTGGCGCCCGGAAGATCCGCACTTCTGGGGCAGCATCGGTAAGCAGATCGCCACCCGCAACCTGTGGATATCGATTCCTGCCCTGTTGCTGGCCTTTGCCGTGTGGATGGTGTGGAGCGCGGTGACCGTGCGCCTGAACAGCATCGGCTTCACCTTCAGCAACGACCAGCTGTTCTGGTTGGCGGCGCTGCCGGGCTTGTCCGGTGCCACCTTTCGCATTTTCTACTCGTTCATGGTGCCGATCTTCGGTGGCCGCAGATGGACCGCGCTGAGCACCGCCTCCTTGCTCGCCCCGGCGCTGTGGATGGGCTTCGCCGTGCAGGATGCGAGCACCCCTTACAGCGTGTTCGTGATCATCGCCCTGCTCTGCGGCTTCGGCGGCGGCAACTTCGCCTCGAGCATGGCCAACATCAGTTTCTTCTATCCCAAGTCCCAGCAGGGCACAGCACTCGGCTTGAATGCCGGGCTGGGTAACCTCGGCGTGTCGGTGATGCAGTTCTGCGTGCCGCTGGTGATCGGCGTGGGCCTGTTCGGCGCGGCAGGCGGCAGCCCGCAGGAGCTGGCGGATGGCGGTCAGCTGTGGCTGCAGAATGCCGGTTTTATCTGGGTGCCGTTTATCCTTGCGGTGGCGGTAGCGGCCTGGTTCGGCATGAATGACCTGAGCAGCGCCAAGGCCTCGTTCAGCGAGCAGGCGGTGATCTTCAGTCGTAAGCACAACTGGTTGATGTGCTGGTTGTACTTGGCCACCTTCGGTTCCTTTATCGGCTTCGCGGCCGGCTTCCCGATGCTGATCAAGACCCAGTTCCCCGGCGTCGATCCGCTCAAGTTCGCCTTCCTTGGCCCGCTGGTCGGTGCCCTGGTGCGTCCGCTGGGTGGTTGGCTGGCAGACAAGATGGGTGGCGCGCGCGTCACCCTGTGGAACTTCGTACTGATGATCGCCGCGGTGTTCGGCGTACTGGCCTTCATTCCGGTGGTCGGCACCGAGGGCAACTTCTACGGTTTCATGGCCATGTTCATGTTGCTGTTCATCACCACTGGTATCGGCAACGGCTCCACCTTCCGCATGATTCCGGTGATCTTCCGCACGCTGCACGAGCGCAGCAGTGCGGGTCAATCGGCGGCGGTCAAGGAGCTGGCGATCAAGAGTGCCGGCAAGGAAGCAGCGGCTGTGCTGGGCTTCAGCTCGGCAGTAGCGGCCTACGGCGCGTTCTTTATTCCCAAGTCCTTTGGTACCTCGATGGCGCTCACCGGCGGCCCGCAAATGGCCCTGTACGCGTTCATCGGCTACTACGTCAGCTGCATCCTGGTGACCTGGTGGTGGTACTCGCGCAAAGGTGCGGAAACCCCCTGCTAACCAACAACGAATCGAGTCATTGCGTGTGCGGGACGCAGATTCCGCGACAAGCCTGAGAGGAAAAAAAGATGAGTCACATACTCGACCAATTGCGTTTTTTCAACCGCAAACAGGGTGAGTTCGCCGATGGTCATGGCGAAACCCGTATAGAGTCCCGCGACTGGGAGAACGTCTACCGTTCGCGCTGGCAGTACGACAAGATCGTGCGTTCCACCCACGGGGTGAACTGCACCGGTTCGTGCTCCTGGAAGATCTACGTGAAAAACGGCCTGATCACCTGGGAAACCCAGCAGACCGACTACCCGCGTACCCGTAACGACCTGCCCAACCACGAGCCACGCGGTTGTCCGCGCGGTGCGAGCTATAGCTGGTACATCTACAGCGCCAACCGCCTGAAGTACCCGAAAGTTCGCAAGCCGCTGTTGAAACTCTGGCGTGAAGCGCGGGCTACTATGGCCCCGGTACAGGCCTGGGCGAGCATCGTCGAGGATCCGGTCAAGGCCGAGTCCTACAAGAGCAAGCGCGGCATGGGCGGCTTCATCCGCTCGAGCTGGAACGAAGTCAACGAGATCATCGCCGCGGCCAACGTCTACACCGTTAAAGAGCACGGCCCGGATCGGGTGGTCGGCTTCTCGCCGATCCCGGCCATGTCGATGGTCAGCTACGCCGCGGGCGCCCGTTACCTGTCGCTGATCGGTGGCGTATGTCTGTCTTTCTACGACTGGTATTGCGACCTGCCGCCGGCTTCGCCGCAAGTGTGGGGCGAGCAGACCGACGTGCCGGAGTCGGCCGACTGGTACAACTCCAACTACATCATCGCCTGGGGCTCCAACGTGCCGCAGACGCGCACCCCGGACGCCCACTTCTTCACCGAAGTACGCTACAAGGGCACCAAGACCGTGGCCATCACTCCGGACTACTCCGAAGTGGCCAAGCTCACCGACCTCTGGCTGAACCCCAAGCAGGGCACCGATGCGGCCCTGGCGCAGGCGTTCAACCACGTCATCTTCAAAGAGTTCCACCTCGACAAGCCGAGCGCCTACTTCACCGACTACGTGCGTCGCTACACCGACTTCCCGATGCTGGTGCTGCTCAAGGATCATGTCGAGGGTAGCTATCAGCCGGATCGTTTCCTGCGCGCCGCCGACCTGGCCGCCAATCTGGATCAGGAAAACAACCCCGAGTGGAAGACCGTCGCGCTGGACAGCGACACCAATCAACTGGTGTCGCCGCTGGGTTCGATCGGCTATCGCTGGGGCGAGAAGGGCAAGTGGAACATCGAGGCCCGCGAAGGCGGTACCGGTCGCGAGGTCAAACTGCAACTGAGCCTGCTCGGCGAAGAAGTGGCTGAAGTGGCCTTCCCGTATTTCGGCGGCCAGACCCACGAGCACTTCCAGCACGTGGCGGGTGACGATGTACAGCTGCGTCGCGTACCGGTGCGCAGCATCACCCTGGCCGACGGCACTCAAGCCAAGGTCGCCACCGTGTTCGACCTGTCGGCGGCCAATCTGGCCATCGACCGCGGTCTGGGCGGCGGCAACGTGGCCAAGGATTACAACGACGCCAATGTACCGGGCACTCCGGCTTGGCAGGAGCAGATCACCGGCGTTAGCCGCGAGAAGGCGATCCAGATCGCCCGTGAATTTGCCGACAACGCCGACAAGACCAAGGGTCGCAGCATGATCATCGTCGGTGCGGCGATGAACCACTGGTACCACATGGACATGAACTACCGCGGCCTGATCAACATGCTGATGTTGTGCGGTTGCGTCGGTCAGACCGGTGGCGGCTGGGCTCACTATGTCGGTCAGGAAAAACTGCGTCCGCAGTGCGGCTGGTTGCCCCTGGCCTTCGGTCTGGACTGGAGCCGTCCGCCGCGGCAGATGAACGGCACCAGCTTCTTCTACGCCCACAGTTCGCAGTGGCGCCACGAGAAGATGAGCATGCACGAAGTGCTCTCGCCGCTGGCCGACAAGTCGCAGTTCCCCGAGCACGCACTGGACTACAACATCCGCGCCGAACGCGCCGGCTGGTTGCCAAGCGCTCCGCAGATGAACCGCAACCCGCTGCAAATCACCAAGGATGCCAAGGCGGCCGGCATGGCGCCGGTGGATTACGTGCTCAAGTCGCTGCAGGACGACTCGCTGCGTTTCTCCTGCGAACAGCCGGACAGCCCGGAGAACTTCCCGCGCAACATGTTCATCTGGCGCTCCAACCTGCTGGGCAGCTCGGGCAAGGGCCACGAGTACATGCTCAAGTACCTGCTGGGCACCAAGAACGGGCTGATGAGCGATGACCTCGGCAAATGTGGCAGCTTCAAGCCTAATGATGTCGAGTGGGTCGACGAAGGCGCGATCGGTAAGCTCGATCTGGTCACCACCCTGGACTTCCGCATGTCTTCCACCTGCGTCTACTCGGACATCGTGTTGCCGACGGCGACCTGGTACGAGAAGGACGACATGAACACCTCGGACATGCACCCCTTTATCCACCCGCTGTCCGCGGCCATCGATCCGGCCTGGGAATCGCGTTCCGATTGGGAAATCTACAAGGGCATCGCCAAGGCCTTCTCCGAGATGTCGGTTGGTAATCTGGGGGTCGAGCAGGATCTGGTCACTATCCCGATGCAGCACGACAGTGTCGGCGAACTGGCTCAGCCGTTCGGCGGCATCGACTGGAAAACCGCGGGTGAAGCGCCGGTACCGGGCAAGAACTGCCCGAACATGACCGTGGTCGAGCGCGACTACCCGAACGTCTACAAGAAGTTCACCTCCCTTGGTCCGTTGCTCGACAAGCTGGGTAACGGCGGCAAGGGCATCGACTGGAACACTCAGCATGAAGTCGAGTTCCTCGGCGAGCTCAACCACAAGGTGCGTGACGAAGGTGTCAGCCAAGGCCGACCGCAGATCGAGTCGGCTATCGATGCCTGCGAGGTGATCCTCACCCTGGCCCCGGAAACCAACGGTCACGTAGCGCTTAAGGCGTGGGCGGCACTGTCGGAGTTCACCGGCCTGGATCACAGCCACCTGGCGCTGCCGAAAGAGCACGAAGCAATTCGCTTCCGCGACATCCAGGCACAGCCACGCAAGATCATCTCCAGCCCGACCTGGTCGGGACTTGAAGACGAGCACGTCAGCTACAACGCCGGTTACACCAACGTGCACGAGTACATTCCGTGGCGTACCATCACCGGCCGCCAGCAGTTCTACCAGGATCACCCCTGGATGCAGGCCTTCGGCGAGCAGTTGATGAGCTACCGGCCGCCGGTCAACACCCGCACCATCGATAACGTGAAGGGCAAGCGGTCAAACGGCAACACCGAGATCGTGCTCAACTGGATCACCCCGCACCAGAAATGGGGCATCCACAGCACCTACAGCGACAACCTGATCATGCTCACCCTGAGCCGTGGCGGGCCGATCATCTGGCTCTCGGAAACCGACGCCAAGCGTGCCGGCATCGAGGACAACGACTGGGTCGAATGCTTCAACGCCAACGGCGCTCTGGTCGCCCGTGCGGTAGTTAGCCAACGGGTCAAGGACGGCATGGTGATGATGTACCACGCCCAGGAACGGATCATGAACATGCCCGGCAGCGAGATGACCAAGACCCGCGGCGGCCACCACAACTCGGTGACCCGCGTGCTGCTCAAGCCTACCCATATGATCGGTGGCTATGCCCAGCAGGCCTACGGTTTCAACTATTACGGCACGGTCGGTTGCAACCGCGACGAGTTCGTCGTGGTACGCAAGATGGACAAGATCGACTGGCTTGATGGCACAGACGACGAAGCTCTGCCACAACCCCTGCCGCAAGATATCTGAGGACTGATGCCATGAAGATTCGCTCACAAGTTGGCATGGTGTTGAACCTGGACAAGTGCATCGGTTGCCACACCTGTTCGATCACCTGCAAAAACGTCTGGACCAGCCGCGAAGGCATGGAATACGCCTGGTTCAACAACGTCGAAACCAAGCCCGGGATCGGCTACCCCAAGGAATGGGAAAACCAGGACAAGTGGAAAGGCGGTTGGGTCCGCAACAAAGACGGCTCGATCAATCCGAAGATCGGCGGCAAGTTCCGCGTACTGGCGAATATCTTCGCCAACCCGGATCTGCCGACCATCGACGACTACTACGAGCCGTTCGATTTCGACTACCAGCACCTGCACACCGCCCCCCTGGGCGAGCACCAGCCGACCGCTCGGCCGCGCTCGGTGATCAGCGGCAAGCGCATGCAGAAGATCGAGTGGGGCCCGAACTGGGAAGAGATTCTCGGCACCGAGTTCGCCAAGCGCCGCAAGGACAAGAACTTCGACCAGATCCAGGCCGACATCTATGGCGAGTATGAAAATACTTTCATGATGTACCTGCCGCGTCTGTGCGAACACTGCCTGAACCCGGCGTGTGCGGCATCCTGCCCGAGCGGCGCGATCTACAAGCGCGAAGAAGACGGCATCGTCCTCATCGACCAGGAAAAGTGCCGCGGCTGGCGCATGTGCATCAGCGGCTGCCCGTACAAGAAGATCTACTTCAACTGGAAGAGCGGTAAATCCGAGAAGTGCATCTTCTGCTACCCGCGGATCGAGGCCGGCATGCCGACCGTCTGCTCGGAAACCTGCGTGGGCCGCATCCGCTACCTCGGCGTGCTGCTGTACGATGCCGACCGCATCCATGAAGTGGCGAGCACGCCGAACGAGCAGGATCTGTACCAGAAGCAACTGGACATGTTCCTCGACCCGTTCGATCCGAAAGTCATCGCCCAGGCACTGGCCGACGGCGTGCCTATGTCGGTGATCGATGCGGCGCAGAAGTCGCCGATCTACAAGATGGCGGTGGACTGGAAGCTGGCGCTGCCGCTGCACCCGGAATACCGCACCCTGCCGATGGTCTGGTACGTGCCGCCGTTGTCGCCGATCCAGAACGCCGCGCAAGCCGGTACCGTGGGCATGAACGGGGTGATCCCGGATGTCGACAGCCTGCGCATTCCGCTGCGCTACCTGGCCAACCTGCTCACCGCCGGCGACGTTGTCCCGGTCAAGTTGGCGCTCAAACGTCTGTTGGCCATGCGTGCCTACAAGCGTGCCGAGCAAGTGGATGGCGTGCAGGATCTGCAGGTGCTGGCTGATGTCGGCCTGAGCGTGGCGCAAGTCGAAGACATGTACCGCTACCTGGCGATCGCCAACTACGAAGACCGCTTCGTGGTGCCAAGCGCCCACCGTGAGGACGCCATGAGCGATACCTTCGGCGAGCGTTCCGGCTGTGGCTTCAGCTTCGGCAGCGGTTGCAGTGGCTCCTCCGACACCAACATGTTCGGGGCGAAGAAGTCCAACCAGCGCGACATCCTCAAAACCGTACAGTTGTGGGAGGACTGAGCATGCAAATTCTCAAGGTGATTTCCCTGCTGCTCGACTACCCCACCGAGCAATTGGTGGCTGGGCGTGACGAGTTGGATCAGGCGATTGCCAGCAGCCGTGAAATCAGCCCGGAGCAGCGTAATGCGCTGCACGAGCTGCTCAAACTGATCTGCGACAACGACCTGATGGACGGCCAGGAGCACTACGGTGCCCTGTTCGGCCGTGGCCGTTCGCTGTCGCTGCTGCTGTTCGAACACGTGCATGGCGAGTCGCGTGATCGTGGCCAGGCCATGGTCGACATGATGGCGCAGTACGAAGAGGCCGGTTTCGCCATCGGCGTCAAGGAGCTGCCGGACTATATTCCGCTGTACCTGGAGTTCCTCTCCACCCGCGATGATCTGGAGGCCCGCGAGGGCCTGGCAGATGTCAGTCATCTGCTGGCGTTGTTGGCGACTCGTCTGGACGAGCGCGAAAGTGCCTATGCCAGCTGCTTCCGTGCTCTTTTGCAGCTCGCAGGGGTCGAGCCGCAGGCGGCTATGGCCGAGATGCGCGAGCAGGTTGCCGCCGAGGTACGCGACGACTCGCTCGAAGCTCTCGACAAGGTCTGGGAGGAGGAGGCCGTAGACTTCCTCCAGGCCGAGCAGCAGGATCGTTGCCCGAGCCAGGCGACCTTGCCGGGCAAGGCCCGTGAAGAGTCGGCGGTGCCGTTGCATTGGGTTGATTTCAAACAGGATGGGTTGGCCACCGAGCTGACTCAGGAGGTGCGCAATGTCTAACTTCAATCTGATGGCGTTCGGGGTTTATCCCTACATCGCCCTGGCTATCTGCATCATCGGCAGCTGGGCGCGTTTCGACCTGTCGCAGTACAGCTGGAAGGCTGGCTCCAGCCAGATCTTCAACCGTACCGCGGCCGAGCAGCGCTACATGCGTATCGCCAGCAACCTGTTCCACGTCGGCGTGCTGTTCGTCCTGGCCGGTCACTTCGTCGGCCTGTTGATGCCTTCGGCGCTCTACCACGTGTTTATCAGTACCGAGAACAAGCAATTGCTGGCCATGGTCTCCGGCGGCTTCTTCGGCGTGCTCTGCCTGATCGGTCTGCTGATGCTGATCAAGCGGCGCATGTCCGATGCGCGGGTGCGAGCCAGTTCCACCACCTCGGACATCGTCCTGCTGTTCGTGCTGCTGACGCAGTTGCTGCTCGGTCTGTTGAGCATCTTCGTCTCGGCCGGCCACATGGACGGCTCGGTGATGGTGCTGCTGGCCGACTGGGCACAATACATCGTCACCCTGCAACCAGTGGCCGCGGCCGCCAGCATCGAACCGGTGAGCGTGGTGTACAAGCTGCACGTGTTCCTCGGGATGACCCTGTTCGTGCTGTTCCCCTTCACCCGTCTGGTGCACATCGTCAGTGCGCCGGTATGGTACCTGGGACGTCGCTACCAGATCGTCCGGCAGAAGGGCGTGCGTCCGGTCGTGCAACGGCCGCAGGTTCGTCCGCTTGCGCAACCTGCTCGCGAAACACCTGGGCAAGCGCAGCAGCCTGGCTATGCCATGGGCGCCGCCAAGGCCAAGAGTCGCTAGCACGCCAATGACATGGGGTGGGCTGCGGCCCACCCCATGCCAGGCGTTTAAGTGAATGATTTAAGCGATAACGAGGAAATTGTCATGGGATGTGGATGTGGTGGTGGAAATGCAGGGCAGGGCGGTTGCGGCGGACAAAAGCCGCCAGTCGATATGCCGGTCGATGCCCCAGGGGTGCAAGAAGTAACGCCCGAATCGCACTCGACGGCCGATGAGTCGGAGGCGCCCGCCGAGGAAACCGAATCAGCCCCCACGCTGATCGCCAGCAGCGAGCAGGAGTGGCCGCGGATCACGGTCAACGGCGTGCTTGTCGCCCCTGACGCCATGGCCCAGGAGCTGCAGTACCACCCGGCGAGCAGCCGCGAAGAAGCGGTATTTCTAGCTGCTCAGGCGTTGGTGATTCGCGAGTTATTGCAACAGCGCATCGTCGAACTGGGTTTGTCGGTGCAGGCCGAAGCCGGCGAAAGCGTGGAGGAGGCGGCTACTCGCCAGCTGATCGCGCTGGAAGTGGCACTGCCGGAGTGCGACGAGGAAAGCTGTCAGCGTTATTACCAGAGCAATCAGGCGCGCTACGTCACTGCCCCCTTGCTGGCGGCGCGGCATATCCTGCTCGAGTGCGCTCCGGACGATATCGAGGGCCGCAGCCTGGTTCGCGAAAAGGCCGAGCAATTGCTGGCGCTGTTGCAGGTGGATGGAGGACGCTTTGCCGACTTGGCCCTGGCCCACTCGGCCTGTCCGTCCAAGACGCAGGCTGGAGCTTTGGGGCAACTGAGCAAAGGCCAGACCGTGCCCGAGTTCGAACGGCAACTGTTCAAACTGCCTGCCGGGTTGGCTAATCAACCGATTGAGAGCCGCTACGGCTGGCATGTGGTCAGCGTCGATCAGCGCATTGAGGGTAAGGAATTGCCCTACGAAGTGGTCGCCGATTCTATCCGCGCGCTATTGCAACAGGGCGTCTGGCAGAAGGCCGTGGCTCAGTACCTGCAAACCCTGATTGGCGCGGCGAATATCGTCGGCATTCAGTTACAAGGTGCCGATTCGCCGCTGTTGCAATAGACACAGTTGCACGCCTCAAGCTGTACGCTTCACGGGAGCACGATGGACACACAATTGCAGGATGGCTTCGGTCGCACTATCGATTATCTGCGCATGTCGGTCACCGACAGGTGTGATTTCCGCTGTGTTTACTGCATGGCCGAAGACATGACCTTCCTGCCGCGCCAGCAGGTGCTCGGACTTGAGGAACTGTACCGATTGGCGGCGTTGTTCGTCGGCCTGGGGGTGAAGAAAATTCGCCTGACCGGCGGCGAACCCCTGGTGCGCAGCGGCATCGTCGATCTTTGCCAGCGCATCGCCGCCTTGCCCGGCCTGCGTGAACTGGTGATGACCAGCAATGGCTCGCAGCTGGGCAAGTTGGCCAGGCCGCTGGCCGAGGCCGGGGTCAAACGCCTGAACATCAGCCTCGATAGCCTGGATTCTGGCAAGTTTCGCGGCATCACCCGTACCGGCAGCCTGCGCCAGGTGCTGGACGGCATCGAGGCGGCGCGCGATGCCGGCTTCGAGCGAATCAAGCTCAACGCGGTAATCATGAAAGGGCGCAACTTCGACGAAGTGCTCGACCTGGTCGACTATGCCATTGCCAAGCAGCTCGACATCAGTTTCATCGAGGAAATGCCCCTGGGCGATGTCGGTCGTTCGCGCGGAGAGTCGTACTGTTCCAGCGATGAGGTGCGCACGCTGATTACCAGCCGGCACGCCATCCTCGACAGCGCCGAACACAGCGGCGGCCCGGCGCGCTATATCCGCCTGAAGGATCACGCCGACACCCGTATCGGCTTTATCTCACCCAATTCGCACAATTTCTGCGGCACCTGCAACCGCGTGCGTCTGACCGTCGAAGGGCGCCTGCTCTTGTGCCTGGGCCATGAAAACTCCATCGACCTGCGCGCCCTGGTGCGCCGCTACCCGCTGGACAACCAGCCGATCATCGACGCCGTGCAAACAGCCTTGCAGGGCAAACCCTGGCGCCACGAATTCAGCGCCGATGGCGAAGTCAAAGTGCTGCGATTTATGAATGCCAGCGGCGGCTAAGCCGTTGCTCGCGCATTTGCTCGCGCGTATGCGAATCAGGCGGGTGCGCCCTGCGCACCGCTGACAAGCTGCCAGGGGGCAGCAGGCCTTATCGCTCGGTCAGGGCGAATGCGGCCTGCTGAAAACCCTGCCCGTCGACCTGCAAGACCCAGCCCTGGCTGTCCCAGTCACCCAGTACAATCCGTCGAGCGGGCTGGCCGGCCACCTCCAACTGGTGTACCGCGGGGCGGTGGGTGTGCCCGTGAATCAGCGTGCGTACGCCATGGGCGGCCATGATGCGTGGCACTTCTGTCGGGGTGACATCGACGATATCGCTGGCTTTCCTGCGGGTCTGCGCGCGGCTTTCATTGCGCAGTTTGCGCGCCAGCTTGCGGCGGGTGGCCAGCGGCAGGTTGCGCAAGATCAACAGCGACAGCGGGTTGCGCAACCAGCGGCGCAGGCGCATGTAAGCCTGATCCTGGGTGCACAGGCTGTCGCCGTGCATCAGCAGGACTCTCTCGCCGCCGAGTTCGACCAGGCTGGGGTCGCGCAGCAGGGTGCAGCCGGCTTCGCGGCAAAAGGTCTGGCCAAGCATGAAGTCGCGATTGCCGTGCATCAGGTAGATGCGCGTGCCACTGTCGCTCAACTGGCGCAGGGCTTGGGCAATGCTGCGCTGGAAGGGGCTGATGGCGTCGTCGCCGATCCACACCTCGAAGAAGTCGCCGAGGATATACAGCGCCTCGGCGGCGCTTGCACGGCTCTCCAGAAAATGCAGAAACGCCCGGCTGATGTCCGGGCGCTCCTGTTCAAGATGCAGGTCGGAGATCAGCAGGATCACTCGACGATCTCGGCCTTCTCGATGATGACGTCATCGACCGGCACGTCCTGGTGGCCGGATTTCATGGTGGTGGCAACGCCCTTGATCTTCTCGACCACGTCCATGCCTTCGACCACTTCACCGAATACCGCATAGCCCCAGCCCTGCACGGTCGGTGCGCTGTGGTTGAGGAAGCTGTTGTCGGCGACGTTGATGAAGAACTGCGCGGAAGCCGAATGCGGCTCCATGGTGCGGGCCATGGCCACGGTGCCGATCTTGTTGGCCAGGCCATTGTTGGCTTCGTTCTTGATGGTCGCGCGGGTGGCTTTCTGCTTCATGCCCGGCTCGAAACCGCCGCCCTGGATCATGAAATTGCTGATCACGCGGTGGAAGATGGTGTTGTCGTAATGACCGTCTTTCACGTATGCCTTGAAGTTGGCCACGGTTTCCGGGGCTTTGTCTTCGAACAGGTTGAGGGTGATGACGCCGTGGTTGGTGTGCAGCTTGATCATTGAAATAATCGCTCTGTCGAGAAAGTCGAAGGTCTGTCAGGGGATTGACCGCTTCGGCTATGATAAGCGCTTTGTTTTAGCCGGCCTACCCCGCGCCGCGCACCAGCATGATCAAGGACCCCATGAGTAAGCCAGAGACTGCCGCCGCTACGAACTTTCTGCGTCCCATCGTCCAGGCCGACCTGGACAGCGGTAAGCACGCGAAGATCATCACCCGTTTTCCGCCGGAGCCCAACGGCTACCTGCATATCGGCCATGCCAAGTCGATCTGCCTGAACTTCGGTCTGGCCAAGGAGTTTGGCGGCGAGTGTAACCTGCGCTTCGACGATACCAACCCGGCCAAGGAAGACCAGGAATACATCGACGCGATCAAGAGCGACGTGCAGTGGCTGGGCTTCCAGTGGGCGGGCGAGGAGCGTTACGCGTCCAATTACTTCGATCAGTTGCATGGCTGGGCCGTCGAACTGATCAAGGCCGGTAAGGCCTATGTCTGCGACCTGTCGCCGGATGAAGCGCGCCAGTACCGCGGCAACCTGACCGAAGCGGGCAAGAACAGCCCCTATCGCGAGCGCCCGGTCGCCGAGAACCTCGACCTGTTCGCGCGCATGAAGGCCGGCGAGTTCCCCGATGGCGCCCGTGCCCTGCGCGCCAAGATCGACATGGCTTCGCCGAACATGAACCTGCGCGACCCGATCCTCTACCGCATCCGGCACGCCCATCACCACCAGACCGGCGACCAATGGTGCATCTACCCCAGCTATGACTTCACTCATGGCCAATCGGACGCCATCGAAGGCATCACCCACTCGATCTGCACCCTGGAGTTCGAAGATCACCGCCCGCTGTATGAATGGTTCCTCGACAACCTGCCGGTGCCGGCCAAGCCGCGCCAGTACGAGTTCGCCCGGCTCAATCTGAACTACACCATCACCAGCAAGCGTCGGCTCAAGCAGTTGGTCGACGAAGGCCATGTGCAGGGTTGGGACGATCCGCGCATGTCGACCCTCAGCGGCTATCGTCGTCGCGGCTACACCCCGGGTTCGATCCGCACCTTCTGCGACATGATCGGGGTCAACCGCGCCGGCGGTCTGGTGGACATCGGCATGCTCGAATTCGCCATTCGCGAAGACCTCGATGCCTCCGCTTCGCGCGCCATGTGCGTGTTGCGACCGCTGAAGGTGGTGATCACCAATTACCCGGAAGGCCAGGTCGAGCACCTCGAGCTGGCGCGTCACCCCAAGTTGGACATGGGCGTGCGTCAGCTGCCGTTTGCCCGCGAGATCTACATCGACGCCGGCGACTTCGAGGAAGTGCCGCCGGCCGGCTTCAAGCGCCTGATTCCTGGCGGCGAAGCCCGTCTGCGGGGCAGTTACGTGATCCGCGCCGATGAGGCGATCAAGGATGCCGAGGGCAATGTCGTCGAACTGCGCTGCAGCTACGATGAAAACACCCTGGGCAAGAACCCCGAAGGGCGTAAGGTCAAAGGCGTGATCCACTGGGTGCCGGCTGCCGAGAGCGTCGAGTGCGAAGTGCGCCTGTACGATCGGCTGTTCCGTTCCGCCAATCCGGAAAAAGCCGAGGAGGGCAGCAGCTTCCTCGACAACATCAACCCCGAGTCGCTGGTGGTGCTCACCGGCTGTCGCGCCGAACCGTCGCTGGCTCAGGCGGCACCGGAAGAGCGCTTCCAGTTCGAGCGCGAAGGTTACTTCTGCGCCGACAGCAAGGACAGCAAACCGGGTGCGCCGGTGTTCAACCGTACCGTGACCCTGCGCGACTCCTGGGCCTGATGCCCAGGGCGTTGGATTTGTCGTACTAAACCGGGCCACTGCGCTGGCCCGTGGTTTTCCAAGGAATCCCGATGCTCTCGATCTACAACACGCTGACCAAAAGCAAAGACGTGTTCAAGCCGCTGCTGGACAACCAGGTGCGTCTGTACGTGTGCGGTATGACGGTTTACGACTTCTGCCATATCGGTCATGCGCGGGTGATGGTGGCGTTCGACGTGGTCACCCGCTGGCTGCGGCAGCGCGGCTATGAGGTGACTTATGTGCGCAATATCACCGACATCGACGACAAGATCATCAAGCGTGCCAACGATAACGGCGAACCCTTCGCGGCTCTGGTCGAGCGCATGATCGCCGCCATGCACGAAGACGAGACGCGCCTGAGCGTGCTGCGCCCGGATCAGGAACCGCGTGCCACCGAGCATATTGCCGGCATGCACCAGATGATCCAGACCCTGATCGACAAGGGCTTCGCCTATGCACCGGGCAATGGCGACGTGTATTACCGCGTCGGCAAGTTCGTCGGCTACGGCAAACTGTCGCGCAAGAAGATCGAGGATTTGAAGATCGGCGCACGCATCGAAGTCGACGAGGCCAAGCAGGATCCGCTGGATTTCGTGCTGTGGAAGGGCGTCAAACCCGGTGAGCCGAGCTGGCCATCGCCCTGGGGCGCAGGGCGGCCAGGCTGGCATATCGAGTGCTCGGTGATGTCCACCTGCTGCCTGGGCGAAACCTTCGACATCCACGGCGGCGGCCCGGATCTGGTGTTCCCGCACCACGAGAACGAAATCGCCCAGAGTGAAGCGGCCACCGGCAAGCTCTACGCCAACGCCTGGATGCACGCCGGTGCGGTACGGGTAGACGGCGAGAAGATGTCCAAGTCCCTGGGCAACTTTTTCACCATCCGCGAGGTGCTGGAAAAATACCACCCCGAAGTGGTGCGTTATCTGCTGGTGTCCAGCCACTACCGCAGCCCGATCAACTACTCGGAAGACAGCCTTAAGGAAGCCAAAGGCGCGCTGGAGCGTTTCTACAATGCGCTCAAGGGGCTGCCGGACGTACCGGCGGCCGGCGGGGCCGTCTTTGCCGAACGCTTCGGCGCGGCCATGGACGACGACTTCAACTCGCCGGAAGCTTGCGCCGTGCTGTTCGAGCTGGCCCGTGAAATCAATCGCCTGCGCGAAACCGACGCACAAGCCGCTGCAGGTCTGGGTGCACGCTTGAAGGAGTTGGCCGGGGTGCTCGGCGTGCTGCAACTGCAACCGGAAGCTTTCCTCCAGGCCGGCGCCACAGGCAAGGTCGATGCCGCCGAGGTTGAAACCCTGATCGCCGCACGCCTGCAAGCCCGCACCGAGAAGAACTGGGGCGAGTCCGACCGCATCCGCGACCAACTCAGTGCCATGGGCGTGGTACTGGAAGACGGCAAGGGCGGCACCACCTGGCGCCTGGCCGAGTAAGGCGCTGAGTCACAAAGAAAAACCCGCGCGGCAGGGAACAGCCGCGCGGGTTTTTTCTTGTCCGGCTATTGCTGCGCTAACTCTCGGTTCGCGCATACAGCCCATTGGCGATTAGCATGCGATTGACATAGAGGCCGATCTCCCGCTCTGCGTCGACGCGAGTGAAGTAGGGGCCCTCAAGGGTGCCTTCGCGGGTGGAGAAAAAATATTGCCCGTTGACCGCGCTGACCCGCTCGCTGCGGTAATGCGTGCCGGGGCTGGGATCAATGGTGCGTTGACCGAACATGGCGAGAACCTCATGCACTGAGCCGAATGATTTGAGTTTAATCCGCGCAGATGAAGTCGTTTGGTTTGACGACCAGTGGTCGGTTTTTTGACTTATGCGGCATGGATCGTCGATGGCTTATACCTGTCGTCGTCAATATTGTGGCGATGCGTGGCTTTTGAGCGGCACAGTTGCCGTGCACAACCCGGCTTAACTGTAACTGTGCCGGTAGCGGGTGGCGGCATAAACTAGCGGATTCGACGTCAACTTGCATTCGAGGCAGTCATGCACATCTCTTCCGGCCGTTGGCTCTACGGCATGTTCCTGGCGTTGCTCACTGCATTGCTCTGGGGGGTGTTGCCGATCAAGCTCAAAGAAGTGCTGCAGGTGATGGATCCGGTTACGGTCACCTGGTATCGACTGCTGGTATCCGGGTCGATTCTGCTGGCGTATTTGGCCGCCTCTCAGGGCTTGCCGCGTTTTCGTCCGCTGGGCCGCAAGGGCGCCTGGCTGCTCGCCTTGGCGATTGCCGGGTTAAGTGCCAATTATGTGCTCTATCTGATCGGCCTGAACCTGCTCAGCCCCGGCACCACGCAACTGGTGATCCAGGTCGCGCCCATCTTGCTGCTGATCAGTAGCCTGTTCATCTTCCGCGAATGTTTCAGTCTCGGCCAGGGCACTGGCCTGGCCGTGCTGTTGCTCGGTTTTGCGTTGTTTTTCAATCAGCGTTTGGGCGAGTTACTGACTTCGTTGACCGATTACACCGCCGGAATCTTGATCGTGCTGCTGGCGGCCTTCGTCTGGGCGTTTTATGGCTTGGCGCAGAAGCAGTTGCTGACGGTGTGGAATTCGTTGCAAGTGATGATGGTGATCTACCTGGCCTGTGCCCTGTTGTTGACCCCCTGGGCGCAGCCACTGCAGGTCTTGGAGTTGAGCTCGCTGCAGGGGTGGCTGCTGTTTGCCTGTTGCCTGAACACCTTGGTGGCCTATGGTGCGTTCGCCGAGGCGCTGGCGCACTGGGAGGCCTCACGGGTCAGTGCGACCCTGGCGGTCACGCCCTTGGTAACCTTTGGCTCGGTAGCGCTGGCGGCGAGCTGGTGGCCGGATCATGTGCTGCCCGAGCAGATCAATGGGCTTGCCTACGGCGGCGCGGCACTGGTGGTGCTGGGCTCGGCACTGACGGCCCTCGCCCCGTCCTTGATGGCCAGCCTGCGTGCCCGCCGGTTGCGTATCGCGGCGCAACTGTAGGCTGGTTTAGCGGCGCATGCGAGTAGTCTGAATGCGCTACCGGTATCGAGCGTAACCCAGCACAGCCTCGGCCGGGACACCGCCTTGGTGGGTCGCGGCGGGGCGGGTCTTGCGGCATGGCGCATAGTTCTGCGTGCGCCTAGCAGGCCGTTGAAAAACGTAGGCGAGGCAGCCGAGCCTGTGTTTAACGCCGTATCCTCAGGCGCGACTGCCGAGTGTTTCGGCACGGCGTAGCCAGTTCTGCCGTTGTTCCTCGGAAGAGGGGCGTACCGGGGCGAACTCGCTCAGGCGACGGGTTTTGATGCCGCTGAAACCGAGGATGGTGCGGGTCATCTGCCGATGCGCCGGTGCGCCATAGATCCAGCGAAAGTACCAGGGCGGTGTGTCCATGGTCACCAACAGGTCGGCGGTGCGGCCACTGAGCAGCTTGTCCCACAGCTGTGAACGGTTGCGATATTTGAAGGCGAAACCGGGTAGAAAGGTGCGGTCGAAAAAGCCCTTGAGCAGCGCCGGTATGCCGCCCCACCAGACCGGATAGACGAACACCAGGTGCTCGGCCCAATGAATCTGCCGTTGTGCTTCGAGCAAGTCCGGTTCCAGAGTCTGGCTCTGCTCATAGCCGTCGCGCAGTACCGGGTCGTAGCTCATTTCCCCCAGTTTCAGTTGGCGCACCACATGGCCTTTGCTGCGCGCGCCCTGGGCATAGGCTTCGCCCAAGGCGTGGCACAGGCTGGCGCTTTTCGGCGTGCCGAGGATCATCAGGATGCGCTTGCCGTCGCCCTCCAGTGGGGTGGCGCCGCTTTTAACTTCATCACTCATGTTGACCGGCCTCCAGCATATTTTCGGGGCGCACCCAGGCGTCGAACTGTTCATTGCTCAGGTAGCCAAGCTGCAGCGCCGCCTCACGCAACGTGCTGCCATCCTGATATGCCTTTTTGGCGATTTCCGCGGCCTTGTCGTAGCCGATATGCGGGTTCAATGCGGTCACCAGCATCAGACCGCGCTCCAGGTGGTTCGCCATCTGCGGCGCATTCGGCTGCAGACCGGCGATGCAGTGTTGCTGGAAATTGCGACAGCCATCGGCGAGCAAATGTATCGATTGCAGCAGGTTGTGGATGATTACCGGTTTGAACACGTTCAACTGCAGGTGCCCCTGGCTGGCGGCAAAACCGATGGTGACATCGTTGCCCAGCACCTGGCACGCCAGCATCGACAGCGCCTCGCATTGGGTCGGGTTGACCTTGCCCGGCATGATCGAACTGCCAGGTTCATTGGCGGGCAGCTTGACCTCGGCAAACCCGGCGCGCGGGCCGGAGCCGAGCAGGCGCAAATCATTGGCGATTTTCATCAGGGCCACGGCGAGGGTTTTCAGTGCGCCGGAAAGACTGGTCAGGGCTTCGTGGCCGGCCAGGGCGGCGAACTTGTTGGGCGCGCTGACCAAGGGCAGGCCGCTTAAGGCCGCGAGTTCGGCGGCGATAGCGTCGGCAAAGCCCAGGGGTGAGTTGAGCCCGGTGCCGACGGCAGTACCGCCTTGAGCCAGTTCGCAAACCGCCGGCAAGGTTGCCCGGATCGCCCGCTCGGCGTAGTCGAGTTGGGCGACGAAGGCCGACAGCTCCTGGCCGAAGGTGATCGGTGTGGCATCCATCATGTGGGTGCGTCCGGTCTTCACCAGCTTGTTGTGGCGGGCGGATTGCTCGGCCAGGCCGCTGGACAGTTCGGCCAGTGCCGGCAGCAAGTCATGCAGCACGGCGCCGGCGGCAGCGATATGCATGGCGGTGGGGAAGCTGTCGTTGGAGCTTTGCGCGCGGTTGACGTGGTCGTTCGGGTGCACCGGGGTCTTGCCGCCGCGTGCGCCGCCGGCCAGTTCGTTGGCGCGGCCGGCGATCACTTCGTTGACGTTCATGTTGCTCTGGGTGCCGCTGCCGGTTTGCCAGACCACCAGCGGAAATTGTTCGTCGTGCTGGCCGGCCAGCACCTCGTCGGCGGTTTGCTCGATCAGACGGGCGATGTCCGGCGCTAGATTGCCGATGCGGTTATTGACTCGCGCCGCGGCTTTCTTGATCAGGGCCAGGGCATGCAGCACGGCCAACGGCATGCGCTCCTCGCCGATGGCGAAATTGATCAGCGAGCGCTGGGTCTGCGCGCCCCAGTAGGCCGTTTCGGGCACCTCGATGGAGCCTAGGCTGTCGGTTTCGGTGCGGCTCATGGAATTCTCCGGAAGGCGGTTCAGCAAGTTTAGGCTGTTGCAACCGCTCGCAGGTTCCCTAACAGACTGTCGGGCGTGCCTGTGCGCGGCTGGCAGCCCTGAGAGGCTGTGAAAAAGCTCGTCAACCAGCGGCTGCAACGGCGTTGCGCTCGCCGGCGGGGGGGCTCGCGACGGCCTTCGATTTCTTCACAACCGCTGAGTTCGGCAGGTTTACCAGCGCGCATGGGTCGCACCCAGCCAGCCCAGCGCTCGCTGTACCGGTACACATGCCCCGTTAGGGCCTCGCAGTATGCCGTTAAAATGACCAAGCCACTGGCGGGTATCGGCGTAGATGGGGCCGAAGCGTGGGCAGGCTTGATGCAACTGCTGCGGGCTGAAGGTCAGGTCGACACCCTCGTCGACGCTGGTCAGGCGCCACGGGGCGAGCGGGCTGTGCGAGCTCTGCTGGATCAGCACCGGGTTCTCCAGGTGCTGCAGTTCGCCGCCGAACCACAGGGCGTTTTCCGATAGCTGGCTGTGATCGGTCCAGCCAGCGCCGAAATTGCCGGCAATACCGCCTGGCGCGGCAAAGGCGGCGCGGGTCCAGTGACTGTGCAGCGGCCAGACGCCTCGGCCAAAGTCCATGGCGGCGAAGCTGTGTCCGGCTACGCAGCGGTAAGTGCGCTTACCGAGCTGAACGCTGCCGCTGGCCGGTAGGCCCATTTGCCGACAGGTGGCATGAAAGTGCCGCGGGCCGAGCGGGGCGACCAGATTGACCGAGTCGAGGTGGGCGGGTCGCTGGATATCCAGGTCAACCTGCAGTGGTTGCCCGCCGATGTCTGGCGCGGCGATCGTCAGACGCAGGCGCCCCGACTGTTCGATGACGCGCAGTTGCAGGCGCGGGTGGCAGAACGCATGGCTCTGTTCGGGCCGATCCGGTAGCCCGCAACCGCGCGCCAGCAGACGCAGCTGGCTATGCGCGACCGCCTGACCGCTGCTCAGGTCGAGAAAATAGGCGGCGCCGTAGCCCACGTAGTCGAGATCGGCCTGGGTCAGCGTGAGCATCCAGTGCGGGGTAATGATGCACCAGTGATTCCAGCGTTTGCGCCGCCCGAGGTGAGCGGGTAGCGCGCAGTCGACCTGGGGGCGGGGCGACCAGCCGATGGCCAGCGGGTTGAGGTGGCCGCGAGAGTCGCACAGCGCTATCGCGCAAGAGGGCTGGGGGCGGGTGAAGCTGTTCATCAGTCACGTCCATATGAGTGGCATGCTGCATGCGGCGCAATGAGAGCGCCGCCATCGAAGAGCCGAGAGTTGCAGTCGAGCATGCCCGTACCTCCAGGGTTGGGCAAGTGCTGGCATTCTGCGCTGTCCGCAAGCACTAAACCAGTGCGCAAGGCGGTTCCGCGTGGGGGATGGCAGGGCGTGCTTGAGTGTTGGGCGAGCCGAGGCACAAAATGGCGGGCCATGGGTCATACCGCACTCGTCCCATTTATCAGGAGCATCCGATGTCTCGTTTATCTAGCTTTTGCGCTGTTGTTCTGTTGACGTGTGGCAGCGCCCAGGTGTTGGCCGATGCCGCCAGCCATGCTGCCGATGCGGAGCGCTTTTTGCAGCTGGCACGGGCTGACAAGTTGGCCGTGCCGGTCTATGCCCAGGTGCAACAGATGTTCGCCCAGCGTTTTGCCGAGAGCGGCACAGCCGAGAGCAAGCAGGCTATTTTGGAAACCTACCAGGCCAAGGCCAATGCCGAACTGGATCGGGCGGTGGCCTGGGACAAGCTCAAGCCGGACATGGTCAAGCTCTACACCAGCAATTTCAATGAGCAGGAATTGCAGGAATTGGTTAGCTTCTACCAGTCGCCATTGGGTCAGAAGGTATTGCAAAAAATGCCGATGTTGACCGAGAAGTCGGCGCAACTGACCCAGGGTAAACTGGGCGCAGCGGTGCCGAAAGTGAATAAGCTGCTGGCGGAAATGTCCGCCGAGCTGGAGTCGAAAAAGCCGTGAATGGAGTTTGAATATGTCGAAACTAGCTCAGCTGCAGGCTGCCTTGGCTGCACTTGATCCCCTGCATCTCGAAGTGCTGGACGAGAGTCACATGCACAGCAGGGGACTGGAAACCCACTACAAGGTGGTGATCGCCAGCCCCGCATTTGCCGGCTTGAATGCAGTGAAGCGTCACCAGAAGGTTTACGCCAGCCTGGGTGAACTGACGAGCCAGGTGCATGCCCTGGCCTTGCATACCTATACCCCCGAGGAGTGGGCGCAGCAAGGAGCCGCGCCGGATTCGCCAACCTGCAAGGGGGGGAGCAAGCGCGACGCCTGATCCCGGCGGCAACGCTGCCCGTCAGCGCCCCTACACGGCGGGAGCCAAGAAAAGTAAACTACCCAACGCGCCGGCTAACGCCGGCGCGTTCGTTTGTATAACCAGTCCGCCCTTTACGTGGGCGACTACTGATGGAAGATGTTCGATGAGTGACAAAATAGTTGTGGCCGCGCTGTACAAATTCGTCTCCCTGGCGGATTACCAGGCATTGCGTGAGCCCCTGCTGCAAAGCATGTTGGCTAACGACATCAAGGGCACCCTGCTGCTCGCCGAAGAAGGCATCAATGGCACCGTTTCCGCTTCGCGCGCCGGTATCGATGGTCTGCTCGCCTGGTTTGCACTGGATCCGCGCCTGGCGGATATCGACCATAAAGAGTCGTACTGCGACGAACAGCCGTTCTACCGTAGCAAGGTCAAACTGAAGAAGGAGATCGTCACCCTGGGCGTGCCGGACGTCGATCCCAACCAGCAGGTCGGCACCTATGTCGAGCCCCAGGACTGGAACGCGCTGATCAGCGATCCCGAGGTGCTGCTGATCGACACGCGCAACGACTATGAGGTGGCGATCGGTACTTTCGAGGGCGCGGTCGATCCCAAGACCAAATCGTTTCGCGAGTTTCCCGAGTACATCAAGGCGCACTTCGACCCGGCCAAGCACAAGAAGGTGGCGATGTTCTGCACCGGCGGTATTCGCTGCGAGAAGGCGTCCAGTTACATGCTCGGTGCCGGTTTCGAGCAGGTGTTCCATCTCAAGGGTGGGATCCTCAAGTATCTGGAGCAAGTGCCCGAGGAACAGACCAAATGGCGGGGCGACTGCTTCGTCTTCGACAACCGGGTCACCGTACGGCATGACCTGACCAAGGGCGATTATGACCAGTGCCATGCCTGTCGCACGCCGGTTTCCGTGGCAGATCGCCAGTCCGAGGACTACACGCCCGGGGTCAGCTGTCCGCATTGCCGGGATTCGCTGCCCGAGAAAGCCCGCGCCGGCGCCCGCGAGCGGCAAAAGCAGATCGAACTGGCCAGGGCGCGTAAGCAGCCCCATCCTTTGGGTTACAACCCACGCCAAGCCAACGAGGGCTAGACCATGCAGGCGCGTTTGCTCTATGTGATGGATCCGATGTGTTCCTGGTGCTGGGGTTTTGCCCCGGTGCTCGAGTCCCTCGCCGAGCAGGCGGCTGCGGCCGGCGTACCGTTGCAACTGGTGGTCGGCGGCCTGCGGCGTGATGGGGTGGCCATCGACGCGGCGGCACGGGTGCGTTATCTGGGCTACTGGCAAGCGGTCAATGCCAGTACTGGCCAGCTATTCAATTTTGTCGACGGTTTGCCCGAGGGCCTGGTCTACGACACTGAGCCGGCCTGCCGGGCGCTGGTTACCGCGCGCAGCCTCGATGCGCAGAGCGTCTGGCCACTGGCTCAGTTGATCCAACAAGCCTTCTACACCAAGGGGGTGGATGTCACCCGGGCCAGCGAATTGGTCGCCCTGGCCGAGCGTGCCGGGATTCCGCGGATCGAGTTCGCCGCCGCATTCGACAGTACCGAGCAGCGCGAAGCCACCAGTGCCGATTTCAGCTGGGTGCAGGATCTGGGGATCTCCGGCTTTCCCACCTTGCTGGCCGAGCGCAACGGTCAATTGGCTTTATTGACCAATGGCTATCAGCCGCTCGAGGTTCTGGCGCCCTTGCTCGGTCGCTGGCTGGAGCGCGCAGCCCATGCCTGATCGGTTGAGTTGGGCGGAAATCCGGCGCCTGGCCCTGCATCACAAGAAAGCCCTGGTGCTGGCCAATCTGGTGGCGTTGTTCGCCACCCTGTGCAGCGTGCCTATTCCCCTGCTCCTGCCGTTGTTGGTCGACGAAGTATTGCTCCACGATGGCGATGCCGCGCTCAGGGTGATGGATCGCTTCCTCCCGGCCGGCTGGGAAACCGCGGCCGGCTATATCGGCCTGATGCTGGTGCTGACCTTGTTGCTGCGCAGTTCGGCGTTGATCTTCAACGTAGCGCAGGCACGTCTGTTTGCCCGCCTGTCGAAAGACATCGTCTACCGCGTTCGCATTCGCCTGATCGAGCGGCTCAAGCGTATTTCCCTCAGTGAATACGAAAGCCTGGGTGGCGGCACGGTGACCACGCACCTGGTCACCGATCTGGAGACCCTGGACAAATTCGTCGGCGAAACCCTCAGCCGCTTCCTGGTTGCCGTGCTGACCCTGACCGGCACTTCGGCCATTTTGCTGTGGATGCACTGGCAATTGGCGTTGTTGATCCTGTTATTCAATCCGCTGGTGATCTACGCCACCGTGCTACTGGGCAAGAAGGTCAAGTACCTGAAACGGCTGGAGAACGACAGCACCTCGCGCTTTACCCAGGCGCTCACCGAAACCCTCGACGCGATCCAGGAAATCCGTGCCGGCAATCGCCAGGGTTATTTCCTCGGTCGTCTCGGTGGGCGGGCCCGGGAGGTGCGTGACTACGCGGTGGCTTCGCAGTGGCGAACCGATGCCTCGAATCGCGCCAGTGGCTTGCTGTTCCAGTTCGGTATCGACGTGTTTCGCGCCGCCGCCATGCTCACCGTGCTGTTCTCCGACCTGTCGATCGGCCAGATGCTCGCGGTGTTCAGCTACCTGTGGTTCATGATCGGCCCGGTCGAGCAGTTGCTCAACCTGCAATATGCCTTCTACGCCGCCGGTGGAGCGCTGGCACGGATCAACGAGTTGCTCGCGCGTCGCGACGAGCCGCAGTACCCGGGCGGTGTCGATCCGTTCAGGGGGCGTGACACCGTCGGTATCGAGGTGCGTGGGCTGACGTTTTCCTACAACGACGAACCGGTGCTGGAAAACCTCAACCTGAGCATTGCGCCGGGTGAAAAGGTGGCCATCGTTGGCGCCAGCGGCGGCGGCAAGAGCACCTTGGTGCAGCTATTGCTCGGTCTCTATAGCCCCCAGGCGGGGATTATTCGCTTTGGCGGCTGCAGCCAGCAGGAGATCGGCCTGGAAACCGTGCGCGAGCAGGTCGCGGTGGTGTTGCAGCATCCCGCGCTGTTCAACGACACGGTGCGCGCCAATCTGTGCATGGGCCGCGAACGCAGCGACGAGGCCTGCTGGCGCGCCCTGGAAATCGCCCAATTGGCGGGCACCATAAGCGCACTGGCCAACGGTCTGGACAGCATCGTCGGACGCTCCGGGGTGCGCCTGTCCGGCGGCCAGCGCCAGCGCCTGGCCATTGCGCGCATGGTGCTGGCCGAGCCGAAAGTGGTGATTCTCGACGAGGCCACCTCGGCCCTCGACGCCGCCACCGAGTACGCCTTGCATCAGGCCCTGGGCCAGTTTCTCAACGGCCGCACCACCCTGATCATCGCCCATCGCCTCTCGGCGGTGAAACAGGCGGATCGGGTGCTGGTATTCGATGGCGGCAGCGTCGCCGAAGAGGGCGGGCATCAGCAGTTGATTGCCGATGGTGGCCTCTACGCCAAGCTGTATGGGCATTTGCAACATTGAGAGGCCGTGAAAAACGCTGGCCTGCTGCGGCCGGCTCCAAGCGCCCGCTGCAGCGTTGCGCGACGAACGCCTGGAGACAGCCTCGCGACGGTGCTCGATATTTCACGAACTCTTGAGCGTGTGCCCGCTATTGCCTAGCCTCGCCTACATTTTTCAACGGCCTGCTAGAGGGGGGCTGCCGCTTGCGCGAGGACTTGATTCAGGGCGACGAGACGGCAGGTTCTGGCTGTTTGCCGCTTGCCCACTGCTGCAGTTTGCTCAGGCGCGCCTGGCTCGCAGCCAGTTCCTTGTCCAGCGCTTCGTTGTAGTCGTCTAGCCAACTGCGCGAACCGGCAATCATGCCAGCCAGGTCACGCATGCCGTTTTTCAGAGCGGCGAGGCTTTGCTGGAAGCCCAGTTCCTGAGCTTGCAGCAACCTTGCCAGATGTTCTAGTGAGGCGCGATTATCGCTGTTTGGAGCAGGTAGCGCCGGCGTGCTGCTGAACTTGGCCCCAAGGTTCGCTAACTCCAGCTTGAGCCCGGCGACCTGTTTTTCCAGGGACGACTGCTGTATCCGTAAGGTTTCTACCTGGCTGTTGTCGAGTGTGTCCTGCTCCTCGGCGAATAGGCTCATCAATCCCCAGGTCAGCCAGCTGGCGAGCATGACGGTGAGCAGTCCCGCCAGTAGGCCGAGGAGGATGCGGTCGCGCCGGCGATTGTTTTCCAGCGCCGTCAGGCGCTGTTCGTCACTGAGGGAATCATCGCTTGTCTCTCGGCTGTCGCTACTCATATAACGGTCGCGTCCATATCGATTTCTGCAATGGCGTCAGCTTGCTCAGCAGCAGTGTGGCATTATTCTGCCACCATTGTGAACTATCCTGCGACACGCGTAGCCGGGTCATCAGCGAAGTGTCTACGCTGCAGAACTTGGCGCGAATCACCGTCGAGACACTTGCGCAGGCGATTGGACGCGAGGTGCTTTGAGCGTCCGCAGCGGCCTTGCAGTCGGGCAGGTTGCCCGGCTACAAGGCCAGGGCATGCAAATCTCCTTTCTGCCAGCGCGCTTCGCTGTCGGTTAGTGCTTGGGCTATGGCGCTTAGTTGGGTCGAGGGGAGTTCGGCGGGGAGGGGGTCAAGCCCCGCACTGGCAAACAATTGGCCGTAGCTGTTGCGCAGTTGCGCATAAGCAAGATCACGACGCAGGTCGGCTTGCAGGGCATTCAGTTCGCCCTGGATCAGGTCGAGTTCACCTATGGCCTGAGCCTTGTAGCGATTGCGCAATTGCTCGGCAATCTGACTGTCGAGTTGGGCCAATTGCTGGCTGGTCTGGAACTGTCGCTGTGCTTCATGGAAGTTGGCATTGGCCACATGAATTTGCGCCAGTACTGCCATGGACATTGCCTGACGCCGCGCAGCGGCCACCGCTTCACCCGCCTTGGCGGCATTTATAGCGGCAGGGCCGGAGAGTACATTGAACAGGTTCCAGGTGATTTTGACACCGTAGTCCGCCCAGCTCTGGTTGACCAGGAACGAGTTACTGTCGTAGTGGCCGCCAGCCGAGAACTCTAAGCCTGGCAGCAGGCGCAGCATGGCCTTGCGAGTTTCCGCCGCGCTGATGCGGGTCTGGTAGTCCTGTTCGCGAAGCTCTGGTCTGTTGGCCAGGGCCTCCTCTTCCATGCGCGTGAGCTCGACCTTGAGCACTGGTACCTCATAGCCATCTGGGGCGAGCAGGCGGAAGTCGGCGCCCATGGGCAGATTGATCAGGGTGGCCAGTTCTGTCTTGGCCAATGAAAGTGCCCGGCGTTGATCCTCCAGTTGACGTGTGGCCTCGATCAGGGCTCGTTGATAACTCATGGCTTGGATCGGGTCACCGATGCGCTGCTCGCTCAGGCGCTGGCTGTTGCTGCGGGCCTCATCGACGCGAACCATCAGACGGTCGATCTGGGTGAGTAGGCGTTCAGCCGCCACCGCCCGCCAATAAGCCGAACGCACGTCCTGAATAATGGTGTTGACGACTTTGCGCCGCCGTTCCTGGACGATCAGACGCTGGTCGGACTGCTGCTTGGCACCGACATAGCTGACGCCGAAATCCAGCACGTTCCACACCATGGTCAAATCTGCTACGCCGCGGTCGCGATCCTGCGAGGTGGAGGGCTCCAGCGATTGAGTGCCAGTCTCGATGCTCTGGCTACTCGATGCACTGATATTGCTGCGCCCGGCATAACCGCCCTGCAAAGCCATGCGCGGTAACATATCGAAACTGGCCAGATCGACCTGGCGCTGCGCCAGCGCCTCCTCCATGACCTTGAGGCGGGCCTCAAGGTTGTATTTCACGGCCCGAGCCATGGCTTCATGCATGCTCAATGGGCCGTTGAGTGGTTCCTGATCCTTGAACATGCTTAGCAGATCGCTTTTGGCGCGCTGCTCGCTGAAGCTGCGATCAATCGGCTGGCTGGTAACGGCGCAGCCACTGATGACCAGCGCGAGTAGGCTGGTGCTGAATAACTTCTGGCTCTTGTTCATCCCTGGGCCGCCCCCTTGTCGCGGCTGAATTTGTTGTACTTATTCCTGATCATGCTTGTGGCTTAGTCGGCTCAAACTGGCCTAGTGCCCAGGCCAGTTTGTGTATGTTGCGCTGCTCTGCTTCGTGAATGTCATGTAATTGTTGGCCTAGTGTGGGTGTGCCAAATACGCCACGCAGCCCCTGGTTGGCATCCCCCGCGCCACGCCATTGCTGGCCGTCGAAAACCTCCAGCGGAGTGAATTCTGGCATAGCGGCAGCGCCGAAAATATTTGACAGGGTGCTGCTGCCAAAGATGCCTGCGTTGCCCCCGCCAAAACCGAGGAAGCCGGCGCTGCTGCCATCGCCGCCGCTTGGATCGCTGCTGGCGAAGACCTGGGCTATGAAGCTGGGCGCCAGGGCGCCGTGATTGATGAAGATAGTGCCCAGGGTCGGGATGCCGCTGCCCAGTGTGGGTTGCTCGAATAACGGCATCGGTAGCAAGGGCGAACTGAACGGTGGCGGCGGTAGCGCTGGCATCGACAACTGTACGGGCGTACTCGGTGTGCCGAGATTTACCACCGCCGGAGTCGCTCGGAACTCGGGGTCACCACTGTCGGCTGCTGTGTCATAGGACTCGCCAATCAGTCCGGTACTCAGGTGGTTGCCGGCCGCATCAGCGATGCCGCTGCCCGGGGCGTTCAGGGCGAGCCCCAGCGAGCCGCTGCCGGCGACGCCCGTGACGATCACCTGATAGGTATGGCTATCGAGCTGCGCCACTGAATCCAGAGTGCCGACAACGTTCCCCGTGCTGAGCAGGGAGAAGTCGCCAATATCCACGCCGTTCACTGCTTCGCTGAAGGACAGGGTGAACTGCACCGTACTGGCTGCGGTTGGCGAGGTGCTTGCGCGGACGAGGCTTACGGCGACGGGGGCGACGGCGTCTATCCGCACGCTGTTGGTATTGCCGATGCTGTTCAGGGTCGTATCGGCTGCGTTGCCCACGGCGTCGTGCAGAGAGGCGCCATTCAAGTCTATGTTTCCGCCGACCCTGATGCCGTCGCTGTCGAGCTGGCCGCTGGCAACGGTCAGGCGGAACACCAAGGCGTTGCCGCCGGAGCCGGAGACATAGCGGGCGAACACGGTGCCACCGGTATCCAGGGTGATGGCCAGGCGTGGCGTACCGCCGCTGGTATCGACCATCACTGCGTCATCGTAATTGACGGTGAAGTCCAGGTTCTGACCTGCCACATAGGTGCCGTTGGCGGGGACTTCCACCGAGCTTACGCCGGGGGCGATGCCGTCGATGACAAGATCGTGCTGGCCTGCGATGGAGTCGACACCTCCGGTGGCAGGCAAAGTCAGAATGGCAGCGGTGCTGCTGGTATTGCGAATGGTCGCGCCGTTAAGAACCAAGGCACCTGTGGATTGGTAGTCCAGATCGCCACTGACATCGCCGGCCTGTACGGTGTAGCTGAAGGTCAGGGTGTCGCTTCCGGAGCCCGAAACGTAGCTGGCCTGGTGGTCAATTGTGCCCGTCTCCAAGAGCAGGGTAGGGACGCCACCGGAGGTATCGACCGTCACTGTCTGATCGAAGGTGATGGTGATGGCGATGCTATCGCCGACCTTGTAGGAGCCGTCTGGATTGGTGGCCTGCACCGAGGTGACTACCGGGTTGATGCTATTGACGGTGATTACAATGGCGTCGCTGTCGGTTTGCGCACCGCCCGAACCGCTCAGGCCAAGATCGCTAGTTGTAATCTGCAGGCTGGCCGAGCCGTTGTAACCGGCGGTGGGGTTGAACACCATGCCATTGAGCGCGTTGTTGATATCGGTGAGTGTACCCAGGAAAGTCATTGTGGCGTCGGCGGTACCGTCGCCGCTGGAAAAGCTAAGCCCGGTTGTGCCGGATAGAGTCAATGTGCCATTCGTCACCGTCAGGATAACCTGCTCGATCCCGCCGCCAGAGTCACTGTCGCCTACCGAAATCAGGTTGCCATTGCCGCTGCTGAACGTGAGGCTGGAGTCTTGGTCAAGGCTTTGGGCGCTGGGCATCGCATTTATTGGTGTGTCATTGACGCTGCTCACCGT
>NZ_JARRAB010000012.1 GCF_030376615.1 Pseudomonas sp. sp1636 | reverse complement strand
AGCGTGAGCTTAAAAAGGGGACGCTTGACCTATATGCCGTCCATTTCAGAAAGATCAACAAGGCCCTGGGGCAAAAGCCAATCAACGAAATCACAGTCCGGATTGTCGCCGACTTATTGAGGGACTCAACGCCACGCTCAAGTAATCAAGTACGCGCATTACTAATGAACGTGTTCACTCACGCCATCGCGGACGGATTAATTCCCGACAACCCAGCAGCGAGCACCATTGCCCAGAAGGAGAAGAAAAAGCGTAAACGCCATACCCAGGAAGGACTGAAAGCTATTCGGGATGCATCTCCCCAGTGGCTTAAGAATGCTATTGATCTGGCCTTGCTAACAGCGCTAAGACGCGGCGATGTACTTGAGATGCGCTTCGATAAAATGGAAGACGGCTTCTTATCAGTGATTCAAGAAAAGACGTCTGAGGAGGCCGATACGGCTTGGATCAAGTACGAGCTAACACCCGAGCTTCTCAAGGTCATTGAGCAATGCCGGGACGACGTGGACTCCCCCTTCTTAGTCCACCGCAAGCCTGAGCGGATGCATGCGACAGAACACAAAGAGCATTGGTCAAAGGTTGAGCGCCGCTATCTGACCCGCGCCTTTCAAGAGGCAAGGGAAGCCGCTGGTTGCTATGCCGGGTGGACAAAAGAAGAATTGCCTGGATTTCATGAAATTCGAGCTGTGTCTGTCAAGCTCTACACCCGATCAGGCCAGGATGCTCAGAAAATTGCTGGTCACACCACACCAGAAATGACCAAAAATTATCTGCGTGATGAAGAGGATGTCACCTGGACAAAGGTTTCGCCGAACCTTGATATCACCAAGCTCACAGAGTGATTTTGCGCGTATTTTGCGCCAGTTTTGCGCAGTCCAAAAACAAAAACAGCCACTGATCGCTCAAGTGGCTGTTTTTATTGGAGAATTATGGTCGGGACGGAGTGATTCGAACACTCGACCCCTAGCACCCCATGCTAGTGCGCTACCGGACTGCGCTACGCCCCGACTAGGCGTGAATCTGTTTCCGTGCATCCGGAAACGTCGCGAACTATACAATAAGCTTCTGAAATATGGAAACTTTTTTGAATGGTGTCGCTATTTTTTGAGTACTTGAAGCACATCTTCCAACTCGACAATCATCTGCTTGATCAGCTGCTTGTACTGAGTGGTGTCATCCCTGGCCTCATCACCGGAGAGACGCTGACGCGCCCCACCTATGGTAAAGCCTTGGTCATACAACAGTGCACGGATTTGGCGAATCATCAACACATCCTGGCGCTGATAATATCGCCGATTGCCGCGCCGCTTGACCGGATTGAGCTGGGGGAACTCCTGCTCCCAATACCGCAAAACATGCGGTTTGACCGCACAGAGCTCGCTCACCTCGCCGATCGTGAAATACCGCTTGCCTGGTATGGCGGGCAATTCATCGTTATGACTTGGTTCCAGCATACGCCTCGACCCTGGCTTTAAGTTTCTGGCCTGGACGGAAAGTCACCACACGGCGTGCCGTGATTGGGATTTCCTCTCCCGTTTTTGGATTGCGACCGGGGCGCTGACGCTTATCGCGCAGATCAAAGTTGCCGAACCCCGAGAGCTTGACCTGTTCGTTGAGCTCCAGCGCTTGGCGGATCTCTTCGAAGAACAGTTCTACCAATTCCTTGGCTTCCCGTTTATTCAGGCCCAGCTCTTCATACAGACGTTCCGCCATTTCAGCTTTCGTCAGAGCCCCCATACGCTACTTCCTTAACGTGGCGTTAAACCTTTGTTCCAGGGCGGTGAGGACATTTTGTGCCGCTGCGCTCACCTCATCGTCATTAAGAGTGCGCGATGGATGCTGCCAGGTCAAGCCGACGGCAAGGCTTTTTCTATGCGGATCAATACCTTTACCGTGATACACGTCAAATAGCTTGAGGTCAGTCAACCACTCGCCCGCCGCTTCACGAATAACCGCAAGCAATGTTGCAGCCGGCACATCACGATCCACCAGCAAAGCCAAGTCACGGCGCACCTCAGGAAAGCGCGACAGCTCCTGAAACTTCGGCATATGGCCTTGAGCGATTTCCGCCAATACCAGCTCGAACATATACACAGGTTGATCAAACCCCAGCGTCTTACCCAGCTCAGGATGCATGGCACCCAAGAAGCCGACCAACCGGCCATCACGCTCAATACGCGCGGTTTGCCCTGGATGCAAAGCCGCATGCTCGGCGGGAGCAAAATTGAAGCGGTCACCCGCTCCAGCACTGGCCAACAACGCCTCAACATCGGCCTTCACATCATAGAAGTCGACATTGTCGCGGCCATGGGCCCAGTTTTCCGACAGCCGACTACCGCAAATCACCCCAGCGAGCATCGGCTCCTGCTTGAGTCCGTCCAGCTGACCAACAAAGCGCAAGCCGCTTTCAAACAGGCGCACACGCGACTGTTGACGATTGAGGTTATGTTCCAGCGCCTTGACCAAGCCCGGCCATAGCGATGAGCGCATAGCAGCCATGTCGGCCGATATCGGGTTGGCCAACATCAGCGGCTCAATACCAGGGTGGAACAGCTCGAACAGCTTGGGGTCGATAAAGCTGTAGGTGATGGCTTCCTGGTAACCGCGCGCCACCAACAAACGACGCAGAGCCGGCAACTCGACAGCCGCCTCGGCCTTTGGCTGCGGCGCCAGGCGCGCTTGCGGATAACGCACCGGCAAACGGTTGTAGCCGTACAAGCGCGCCAACTCCTCGATCAAATCGACCTCGATGCTGATATCGAAGCGGTGACTGGGAACTGTCACTTGCCACTGCCCCTCACCATGAGCACTGACACCCAGCCCCAGCGCCGCCAGCAAACGGACGATCTCTGTATCGTCCATTTTCAAACCGAGCATTTGCTCGATGCGCTCGGCTCGCAGGGTAACAGGGGCGATGCTCGGCAATTGCTGTTGGTCAACTACCTCAATGATAGGGCCAGCCTCACCACCGACAATTTCCAGCAATAATCCAGTGGCCCGCTCCATGGCTTCACGCGCGAGCTGCCAATCCACGCCACGTTCGAAACGGTGCGAAGAGTCGGTGTGCAGGCCATAGGAGCGTGCCTTACCGGCAATCGCGATGGTGTCGAAAAAGGCGCTTTCTAGGAACAGGTCGCAGGTTTTTGCGCTCACGCCGCTATGCTCCCCCCCCATCACACCGGCAATCGCCAGGGCACGATTGTGGTCGGCGATGACCAGGGTGTCGGCACGCAGACTGACTTCCTGGCCGTCGAGCAGCACCAGCTTCTCGCCCTCCTCGGCCATGCGCACGCGGATACCGCCATTGATCTCAGCCAGATCGAAGGCATGCATCGGCTGACCCAGTTCGAGCATCACGTAGTTGGTGATATCCACCGCGGCATCGATGCTGCGCACATCGGCGCGGCGCAGACGCTCGACCATCCACAACGGCGTCGGCCGGGACAAATCGACGTTGCGCACCACGCGGCCGAGGTAGCGCGGGCAGGCTTGCGCCGCCAACACCTCGACCGGGCGCACCTCATCGTGGTTCGGCGCAACGGCAGCAATCTGCGCACGAGTCACCGGTGCGTCGTACAAGGC
This sequence comes from Pseudomonas sp. sp1636, assembly GCF_030376615.1. Classification (GTDB taxonomy): domain Bacteria; phylum Pseudomonadota; class Gammaproteobacteria; order Pseudomonadales; family Pseudomonadaceae; genus Aquipseudomonas. The sequence goes on along the minus strand of NZ_JARRAB010000012.1, from coordinate 150,869 downwards.
ACCGACTTCACGGGCCAGGCCCGCCAAGGACAGGCAATCGCCGCGGTTCGGCGTCAGGTCGACCTCGATGCTGGCATCGTCCAGCTCGAGATAAGCACGAATATCCTGCCCCACCGGCGCGTCGCTCGGCAGCTCCATCAGGCCATCGTTTTCTTCACTGATCTGCAACTCGGAGGCCGAGCAGAGCATGCCATTGGACTCGACGCCGCGCAGCTTGGCCTTCTTGATCTTGAAGTCGCCCGGTAGCTCGGCACCGATCATGGCGAAGGGAATCTTCAAGCCGGGACGCACGTTCGGCGCGCCACACACCACCTGGAAAGTTTCCGCGCCATTACTGACCTGACACACACGCAGCTTGTCGGCGTCCGGGTGCTGCTCGGTGCTGAGCACTTCGCCCACCACCACACCACTGAAAACTCCGGCAGCCGGAGTCACGCTATCCACTTCGAGGCCCGCCATGGACAGGCGCGCCACCAGCTCGTCACGGGAAACCTGCGGGCTTACCCAGCTACGTAGCCACTGTTCACTGAATTTCATCCTGCTCTCCTAAAACTGATCGGTTACGGTCGTGCGGCCCTAGCGAAATTGCGCCAGGAATCGCAGGTCGTTATCGAAGAACAGACGTAAGTCGTTGACGCCATAGCGCAGCATGGCCAGACGCTCGACGCCCATGCCGAAGGCGAAGCCGGAATATTTTTCGGGGTCGATACCGGACATGCGCAACACGTTCGGATGCACCATGCCGCAACCCATCACTTCCAGCCAGCCAGTCTGCTTGCATACGCGACAACCTTTGCCGCTGCACATCACGCACTGCATATCGACTTCAGCCGAGGGCTCGGTGAAGGGGAAGAAGGACGGACGGAAGCGCACGCCCAACGGCTTCTCGAAGAACACGCGAAGGAACTCTTCGATGGTGCCCTTGAGGTCGGCAAAGCTCACGTTCTCGTCGACCAGCAGGCCTTCGACCTGGTGAAACATCGGCGAGTGAGTGATGTCGGAGTCGCAGCGGTAAACGCGGCCGGGGCAGACAATGCGGATCGGCGGCTGCTGCGATTCCATGGTGCGCACCTGAACTGGAGAGGTGTGGGTACGCAGCAACATGTTCGCGTTGAAATAGAAGGTGTCATGCATCGCCCGGGCCGGATGGTGGCCGGGGATATTGAGCGCCTCGAAGTTGTGGTAGTCGTTTTCCACTTCGGGGCCTTCGGCGATGCCGTAGCCAATCCGGGTGAAAAACTGCTCGACACGCTCCAGAGTCCGGGTAACCGGATGCAAACCGCCAGAGGCTTGACCGCGCCCAGGCAGAGTCACGTCGATGCGCTCGGCCGCCAGCTTGGCGCTCAACGCAGCGCTCTCAAGAGTCGCCTTGCGGCTGTTCAGGGCTTCCTGAACCTGATCCTTGGCGGCATTGATCAAGGCACCGGCTTGCGGACGCTCTGCTGCCGACAGGTTGCCCAGGGTCTTCATCACCTGGGTCAGCTCGCCTTTCTTACCCAGATAGTGAACCCGCAATTGCTCGAGGGCATTCACATCGTCGGTGTGGCTAACGGCCTCAAGCGCTTGCGAGACCAGCACATCCAGATTTTCCATTTACAGACTCCAGATACGAAATAGGGGAAGAGCTAAGGCTCTTCCCCTATTGGTGACGTTTCGAACGAGCCCAAGGCCTACTGCACTCGGTCATACTGCGTTGGAAGCCGGCTCGGACTGCTCATTTACAACTCGTAAACTCCGTGTCCTCGCCGTCTTCCGCCTTGCCTGACCTTCGCTCGTGGCGGCCTTGAGCCCGTTCTTGCACCGGGCGAACCCGGTGATTGTCGGGGACTTAAGCCAGTACGGCTTTCGCTTTCTCGACAATCGCAGCAAACGCCGCTTTTTCGTTCACTGCCAGATCAGCCAATACCTTACGGTCGATCTCGATGGACGCTTTTTTCAGACCAGCAATGAAACGGCTGTAGGACAGACCGTTAACACGAGCACCAGCGTTGATACGAGCGATCCACAGGGCGCGGAACTGACGTTTTTTCTGACGGCGGTCACGGTAGGCGTATTGGCCTGCCTTGATCACTGCCTGCTTGGCAACACGGAATACGCGTGAGCGTGCACCGTAGTAACCTTTAGCGAGTTTCAGAATTTTTTTGTGACGCTTACGAGCGATAACGCCGCGCTTAACACGAGCCATGAGTTATTTCCTCTATCTTGACCGATTAACGAACGCGCAGCATGCGCGCCACTTTTGCCACGTCAGACGGATGCACCATGGTGCTCCCGCGCAGTTGACGCTTACGCTTAGTGGACATCTTGGTCAGGATGTGGCTCTTGAAAGCGTGCTTGTGCTTGAAGCCGTTAGCGGTTTTCAAAAAACGCTTGGCTGCACCACTCTTGGTTTTCATCTTTGGCATGTTCGGTACTCCGCATTCAGTTGATAAACATAACCGCAAGGCCTGCCGTGCCCTGGTGGTTACTTCTTCTTTTTGGGGGCGATGACCATTATCAGCTGGCGTCCTTCCATCTTTGGATGCTGTTCAACCGAGCCATATTCAAGCAGGTCAGCTTCAACCCGCTTCAACAGCTCCATGCCCAGCTCCTGATGCGCCATCTCACGGCCACGGAATCGCAAGGATACCTTGGCCCTGTCCCCTTCACTCAGGAAACGTACCAGGTTGCGCAGTTTTACCTGGTAATCCCCTTCCTCCGTCCCTGGACGAAACTTGATTTCTTTAACCTGGACTTGCTTCTGGTTTTTCTTCGCAGCAGCGATCTGCTTCTTCTTTTCGAAGATCGACTTGCCGTAGTCCATGACTCGGCAAACCGGAGGGATCGCATCGGCAGAAATTTCCACCAAATCCAGCTTGGATTCTTCGGCGATTCTAAGCGCTTCATCAATCGAGACGATGCCAATTTGCTCGCCTTCAGCGCCAATTAACCGAACCTCGCGGGCCGAGATATTCTCGTTGATCGGGGCTTTCGGCGCAGCTCGTTTATCTTGTCTCATTTCACGCTTAATAATGATTACTCCACATCTTGGCGACCACGCCGGGAAACCGCCTGCGCGAGAAATTCAGCGAATTGAGCGACGGGCATCGAGCCCAGATCAGCACCTTCACGGGTACGCACGGCGACAGTTTGCATTTCAACCTCCCGATCTCCGATAACCAAGAGATAGGGAACCTTGAGCAAAGTATGCTCGCGGATTTTAAAGCCAATTTTTTCGTTTCTCAAGTCAGACTTGGCACGAAAACCGCTTTGATTGAGTGTTTTTTCCACTTCCAAAGCAAAATCGGCCTGTTTATCGGTGATATTCATCACCACTGCCTGAGTTGGCGCCAACCACGCCGGGAATGCTCCCTCGTAGTGCTCGATCAGAATCCCGATAAAGCGCTCGAAAGAACCGAGAATCGCGCGGTGCAACATCACCGGATGCTTACGGCTGTTGTCCTCGCTGACGTATTCGGCGCCCAAACGTACCGGCAGGTTGAAATCGAGCTGCAGGGTACCACACTGCCAGACACGACCCAGACAATCCTTCAGCGAGAATTCGATCTTCGGCCCGTAGAAGGCACCCTCCCCCGGCTGCAGGTCATATGGCAGACCCGCACTGTCCAGCGCCGAGGCCAACGCCGCTTCGGCACGATCCCACAACTCATCGGAACCCACGCGCTTATCCGGGCGGGTCGAGAGCTTGAGCTGGATGTCGGTAAAGCCGAAATCGGCATAGACCGCCAGGGTCAGCTTGATGAAATCCGCCGACTCGGCCTGCATCTGCTCTTCGGTGCAGAAGATATGCGCATCGTCCTGGGTAAAGCCGCGCACGCGCATGATGCCGTGCAGGGCGCCGGACGGCTCGTTGCGGTGGCAGGCGCCGAATTCGGCCAGGCGCATCGGCAGCTCGCGGTAACTCTTCAAGCCCTGATTGAACACCTGCACGTGGCACGGGCAGTTCATCGGCTTGATCGCGTAATCGCGGCTTTCCGACTCGGTGGTGAACATGTTTTCGGCGTAGTTGGCCCAGTGCCCGGATTTCTCCCACAGCGAACGATCCACCACCTGCGGGGTCTTGATCTCCAAATAGCCATGTTCGTGCTGCACCTTGCGCATGTACTGCTCGAGCACCTGATACAGGGTCCAGCCATTGGGATGCCAGAACACCATGCCCGGCGCCTCTTCCTGGGTATGGAACAGGTTCAGGCGCTTGCCGATCTTGCGGTGATCGCGCTTCTCGGCTTCTTCAATACGCTGGATATAGGCTGCCAACTGCTTCTTGTCGGCCCAGGCAGTGCCATAGACGCGCTGCAACTGCTCGTTCTTCGCGTCGCCGCGCCAATAGGCGCCGGACAGTTTGGTCAGCTTGAACGCCTTAAGGAAGCGGGTATTCGGCACATGCGGGCCACGGCACATGTCGACGTATTCTTCATGGTAATACAGGCCCATGGCCTGCTCGCCCGGCATGTCTTCGACCAGGCGCAACTTGTAGTCCTCGCCACGAGTGGCGAAGACATCGATCACCTCGGCGCGCGGAGTCACCTTCTTGATCACGTCGTAGTCTTTTTCGATCAGCTGCTGCATGCGCTGCTCGATCGCCGCCACGTCCTCCATAGTAAAGGGACGCTCGGAGGCAATGTCGTAATAGAAACCTTCTTCAATGACCGGCCCTATCACCATCTTGGCGGTCGGGAACAACTGCTTGACCGCATGACCGATCAGGTGCGCACAGGAATGGCGGATAATCTCCAGCCCTTCCTGATCTTTTGGCGTAATGATTTGCAGGGTCGCGTCGCTGTCGATCAGGTCGCAGGCATCGATCAGCTTGCCATTGACCTTGCCGGCCAGCGTGGCTTTTGCCAGGCCCGCGCCAATGGATTGGGCCACCTCGAGCACGGAGACCGGGTGATCGAATGAACGCTGACTGCCGTCGGGAAGAGTGATGATGGGCATGGCGCCTCCTCTCCTAGTGGTGACCTCTACCAAAGGCCACATGGGTTGGGATGAGCCAGTAAGCGATTCGGCGGTATGCCTGCCTTACAGTGGCAGGAGCTTGTGAGCCAACCTGAACCGAACCAGAGTCACTGGAGGTTTATACGCAATTAAGCAAAGGCCGGATGCTTCCAGAAAGCCTGAGCCCTGACAAGCCGCCCAATAAAAAAGGGTCGCCTGGGCGACCCTTTTTATCGAATTGGTAGGCACAATTGGATTCGAACCAACGACCCCCACCATGTCAAGGTGGTGCTCTAACCAACTGAGCTATGTGCCTCCGATGGGTGCGCATTCTACGGAGACACTCAAAAGAGTCAACACTTTTTTCTCTAACTGCCTGAATAAATGAATTTTTTACTGTTCGACGTGGCGTTTAATATTTTGCACAGGTACTAGCCGGGCATTTTCATCTCGGGTAGCATCGCGATATTCGTAAAAAATAAAGAACAGAGGTTGCAATATGGCGCACACGTCTCACCCAGAATCCTATTATGCCGCTTCAGCCAACCCGGCTCCGCCACGCCCGGAACTGAATGGTGAAGTGGAAACAGACGTCTGTATTGTCGGTGCGGGCTACACGGGTTTGTCCACGGCCATTGCTCTGCTGGAAAGCGGCTTCAAGGTGAGCATTGTCGAGGCTGCCAAAGTCGGTTTCGGCGCCTCGGGTCGCAACGGCGGTCAAATCGTCAACAGTTACAGCCGCGACATCGACACCATAGAGCGCAGCGTCGGCCCCAAGCAGGCGCAACTGCTGGGCCAGATGGCGTTCGAAGGCGGCCGGATCATTCGCGAACGGGTGGCCAAGTACAACATCCAGTGCGACCTCAAGGATGGCGGCGTGTTCGCCGCGATCACGCCCAAGCAGATGGGCCACCTGGAAGCGCAGAAGAAGTTGTGGGAGCGCTATGGCCATACCCAACTGGAGCTGCTGGACGCCAAACGCATCCGCGAAGTGGTGGCGAGCGAAAACTATATCGGCGGCATGCTCGACATGAGCGGCGGACATATCCATCCGCTCAATCTGGCACTCGGCGAGGCGGCGGCGGTTGAATCCTTAGGCGGGGTGATTTACGAACAATCCCCGGCCATTCGCATCGAGCGCGGCGCCAACCCGGTGGTGCATAGCCCCAACGGCCGAATCAAGGCCAAGTTCGTGGTAGTGGCCGGCAACGCTTACCTGGGCAATCTAATCCCCGAGTTATCGGCCAAGTCGATGCCTTGCGGCACCCAGGTGATCACCACCGAACCTTTGTCCGATGAACTGGCGAAGAGTCTGCTGCCGCAGGACTACTGCGTCGAAGACTGCAACTACCTGCTCGACTATTACCGCCTGAGCGGGGACAAGCGCCTGATCTTCGGTGGCGGCGTGGTCTATGGCGCGCGCGATCCGGCCAATATCGAATCGATCATCCGACCGAACATGCTCAAGACCTTTCCCCAACTGAAAGACGTGAAGATCGATTACGCCTGGACCGGCAACTTCCTGCTGACCCTGTCGCGCCTGCCCCAGGTCGGCCGCCTCGGCGACAACATCTATTACTCGCAGGGCTGCAGCGGCCACGGGGTGACCTACACCCACCTGGCCGGTAAGGTGTTGGCCGAAGCCCTGCGCGGCCAGGCCGAGCGTTTCGACGCCTTCGCCGAACTGCCGCACTACCCCTTCCCCGGCGGCCAGTTGCTCCGAGTTCCTTTCACCGCGATGGGTGCCTGGTACTACAGCCTGCGCGACAAGTTCGGCTTCTAATCTACCGTCCGCAAAAACCAACGGCGCCTTGGGGGCCGTTGGCTTTTCCGGCCCAGCTAGTTGGCCAGCGGGCATACCGGTGGCGATATGCACTGCTGCGAGGCCCCGGCTGATTGCTTGATAGCGGCGGCAAACCGCTGATCATCTGGAGCCAATCGCTGGGCGCAGGCCTTCGCTTGCTCGGCTGCCTGCAAGCAACCTCGATCGGTCAATACCTGGGACAGGTTGAACCAGCCCGCGGCAAAACCCGGCTGCTGCGCCAGGCTTTTACGTAAAGCAGTCTCAGCGCCCAAGGCATCGCCACTGGCATAGCGGCTGTTGGCCAAGGCAAACCAACCCAACGACTCATCCGGCCAATGCTGGGTAGCGGCGCGATAGGCCCGTTGCGCCGCAGCGACCCGGCCGGTTTCCTCAAGATCGCTGGCGGCCTTGAGCCAGGGGCGCAATTCGGCCTGCGCCGGCAGCGTATCTGCCGGCAAGGTCAACACGGCCCAACGCCCACCCCGCGCCCAGGTCTTGTCGAAACTGCTGAAGCTGGTCAGCCAGCGCCGCGTGGTGCCCGAACGCAAAATCAGAGTACGTTCACGCTGGTCATAGCCGACCACCACCGCAAAGTGCCAGCGCGGGTACCAGTCGAAGGCCAAATTTTGCAGAATCAACACCGGATTACCCGCCGCCACCTCGGCAAGTAACACTTCCAGACGCGGCTGCAGTGGATACACCAGCATATCGTGAGCCCGTGCGGCCGCGACCATCTCTACTTGCAGGCTGCCGTCACGCGCCGGAATGAACACTCGATCCTTGAGCAGGCCCGGGCTGGTCACTACGCCGCGCTGGTTGAGCATGGTTGCCAACGCCGCCGGCCCGCATTGATAGGCACTCTGCGGAAAAAACGGTACATCGCTCAGCTCTACCCGCTCAGGCAAACGCGAAGTCTGCGGCGGCAACACCGGAGACTTCGCGCAGGCGACCAGCAGAACAACCAGAACGAGAGGAAGGAGCTTCCAGCCAATCAACGATTTATGCATTTGACGAAATTGAAGATATTAGTGGCACAGAGCAGATCGGTAACGATGAAGATCACCAGGAACAGCACGATGATCCCTACAACGCCACTGGCACCTGCGGGCGCTTGCGCCAACTGCTGATTGAACTGCGCCAACTCGGCACTGGTCAGGCTGTTGATACGGTCCTCAACCTGAGTGCGGTCAACACCCATATCCAACAACTTTTCCTGAACACCCTGCTCATCGAGCATGCTCAGCAATTGTTGGCGATCGACCTGCTGCTGTTGCTCGGCCAACACCTCACCGGTACCGATCATGCGCGCATTGGCCTGGGGGATCTGGACAATCATCAGAACGTGAAACACCGCCAGCATCGCAGCCATACGGCGGAACAACGAGCGACTGTACATAAGGGTTATCTCCTTGTAGAACCATATGCCTAAAACCTTGATGGCTCAGGACTCCACACCAGCATAGTCAATATAAACCCAGGGGCTGCCTGACAGCACAGCTATATCCACCTTTCTCACAATATGGCCGAGTCGCGCAGCATCTGACTGACTACCGCGCGCAACTTGCCGGGCTTGACCGGCTTATTGAGTAGCGGCATGCCCATACGCTGCAGTTCGCGGCGACACTGATCGCTACGATCGGCGGTGATCATCACCGCGGGAATCGGCGAGTCAAAGTGCTGACGCAAATACGCCACCACAGCGCAACCCAGCACGTCATGGTCAAGATGAAAGTCCGCCAGAATCAGATCCGGTGCCTGCCCAGCGAGCTCCTGCACGGCGGTCTCCTGATCGACCGCAGCCACCACCACACAGCCCCACTGTTCGAGCAACGCCGCCATGCTATGAAGAATGCTCAACTCGTTATCCAGCACTAACAGACGCCGCCCTGGCAACGGGTCGCCGAGCAACGTCGGAACCGATGAAGTGGCCGGTGCCGCGGGCAGAATCCGCGGAGCCAACGGCACCCGAATGGCGAACACCGAGCCGCGTCCAGGCTGCGAGCGCACCTCGACCGGATAACCGAGCACGCGTGCGATCCGCTCGACGATCGCCAGGCCCAGGCCAACCCCCCTGCGCTCGGCGGCACGACCGACATTCAGCTGGTTGAACTCGAGAAAGATGTTTTCCAGTTGATCCTCGGAGATACCGCGACCGGTGTCCCACACTTGCAGGTCGAGGAACTTGCCGCGCTTGCGCACACCCAAGAGGATGCGGCCCTGCTCGGTGTAGCGGCAAGCGTTACTCAGGAAGTTGCGCAGGATGCGCGTCAACAGGCGGAAATCCGTGCTGATCGTATAGTTGGGAATACGCGCCTTCAGGCGTAACCCCTCGGCCACAGCCACCGGTTGAAACTCAGACGCCAGAGGCTCCAGCAGGCTCTGCAACCGATACACATCAATATCCGGCTTGATCGCCGCCTGATCGAGCTTGGAGATATCCAGCAAATCGGAGAGCAGATCCTCGGCCCCCTCCAGCGCCTGGTGGCTGCGTTCGACCAGGTTGTGCTCGGCCTCCGGCAGGTCGCGCTCGCGCAGGGTGGAGATCAGCAACCGCGCCGCGTTGAGTGGCTGCAACAGGTCATGGCTGGCCGTTGCCAGGTACTTGTCCTTGCTGTGGTTGGCTGCTTGCGCGGCATCGCGCGCCTCTCGCAACGCCTGCTCGATACGTTTGCGTTCGACTATCTGCTGCAACAGGTTGCGGTTGGCCTCCTGCAACTCGACAGTGCGCGCCTTGACTCGCTGCTCTAACTCTTCATTGAGCAACTGCAGGCGCTGCTGCGCCAATTTTCGCTCGGTGATATCGGCGACGAACCCCTCGATCAGGCCTTCATCACCCGGTTTCAGCAGCAGGTTCATCAATACATCGACGGTACTACCGTCCTTGCGCCGCAACTGGGTTTCATAGCCAAACAGACCGGGCGCATGCTCCAGCACCTGACGAATGTGCTGCAACTCCTCGCTACCACCGACGAACAGGTACTCGGCCAGGTCGGCCGGCGACCACAACACCTCTTGCGGGTCGTCATAACCAAGCATGCGCGCCAAGGCCGGATTGGCCGCGCGCAGACCGTCCTGCAGGCTGGCCTGGAAGATGCCGTGCACCGCGTGTTCGAACAGCCATTTGTAGCGGTTGCGCTCGGTTTCCAGATCCTCCAGGCGCGCCAGCAATTCCGGGTAATGGCTCTTGCGCACCGAATGGCTGCCCAGCCCGAGCAGCTCGGTGAGCGCCTGGCGCTGCTGATCAGAGGGCCTCGGCATAGACGACCTCGACATCGCGCTGGGTCGAATCCCGTGGGTTAGTGAGGATGCACGGATCCTGCATGGCATTGTGCGACAGGAACGGAATATCGGAACTGCCAACCCCGTGCAACCCCAGGGTTTCATGGAAGCCGACCGCTCGTTTGAACTGAATCAAGTGTTCGACCAGGCGCTGGCGGATCTGCGCGTGGTTAAGGCCCCGAGTATCGATGCCGAGGGTTTCGGCCACCACCTTGAAGCGATCCGGCGAGGCGTTGTAATTGAACGCCACCACATGTTCGACCAACACGGCATTGCACAGGCCGTGCGGCAGGTCGAGAAAACCGCCGAGGCTGTGCGACATGGCGTGCACCGCACCGAGGATGGCATTGGAAAAGGCCAGGCCGGCCTGCATGCTGCCGAGCATGATCTTCTCGCGCAGGGCGATCTCGTTCGGGTTGGCGATCATCGCCACCAGATTGCCGTTGATCAGGCGCATGGCTTCCAGCGCGTGGGCATCGGTCAGCGGCCCCGAGCCGGTGGAGACGAAGGCCTCGATGGCATGCACCAGGGCGTCGATACCGGTACAGGCGGAGAGAAACGGATCCATGCTCAGAGTGGTCTCCGGGTCGATCAGCGAGACGTCGGGCACCGCGCCCTTGCTGACGATGGAGAACTTCATCCGCGCGTCCTGGTTGGAAATGATCACGAACTGCGACACGTCCGCCGAGGTGCCGGCGGTGGTCGGAATCAGGATCAGTGGCGGGCTCGGCACGCGCAGGGTATCCACCCCCTCGAACTCGATGATATTGCGGCCATGGGCCACGGCGATGCCTATGCCCTTGGCGCAGTCCATCGGGCTGCCGCCGCCCACCGCGACTATCACGTTGCAGCCCTGGCTGCGGTAAAGCTCGGCGCCGAGCATCACCTCTTCGCTGCGCGGATTGGGCGAGACCTGGGTGTACAGGCAGTGCTCGATACCCTGGCGCAGCAAACTGGCTTGCACATCGGCCACCCAGCCGGCGGCCTCCACGCCCGGATCCGACACCAGCAGCACCTTGCGCGCGCCATAGTTGGCCGCGTAGTTGCCCACACTGTGTCGGCAGCCCGCACCAAAGACGATTTCCGGCGAGACGAATTTACGATGAAGACTGATATCGGCGCTCATGCCACGGCCTACTGCTTGTTATTCTGACTACCGCCCAGCGTACTGGATTCACCTGCCAATGCAATGCCACCCGTGTCGGCTGGCGCAAGCGCCGACAGGAGCCTGTCCGGGAATGCCGCTTGTTCTAGATTGGGCGTCACGCGTTGTCCTCGGGCGGCCCCGGAGCCATCGCGGTAAAGAGCATCGGCTCAGGCGGGGCTCGCCAGCAGCCGCCGATAAAACAGCCACTCCTGTTCCAGGGCATGGGCCAGATTGGCCGCCTGGCGAAAACCGTGGCGCTCCTCGGGATACAGGTGGTAGTCCACCGCGATGTTGCGCGCGCGCAGTGCGGCGACCATGGCTTCGGTCTGCGCCGGCAGTACCACCGCATCCTGGCCGCCCTGGAAGAAAATCACCGGCGTCGTAATCCGGTCGGCATGCAGCAGCGGCGTGCGCGCCCGATAACGCGGGGCATCGCGCAGCGGATCGCCGATCAGCCAGTCCAGATAGTCGGCCTCGAATTTGTGCGTCATCTGACGCAAGGCCAGTGGGTCGCTGACCCCGTAGAGGCTGGCGCCACCGCGGAACGCCCGGGTGAAGGCCAGCGCGCAGAGCGCGGTATAACCGCCGGCACTGGCGCCACGGACGAATACCCGCGCCGGGTCGATCAGCCCCCCGGCCGCCAGATCCGCCACCGCGGCCTGGACGTCCGCCACCTCGATGCACCCCCACTCCCCCGCCAGGCGCAGGCGATAGGCTCGGCCGTAACCGCTGCTGCCGCGATAGTTGAGGTCGAGCACGGCGTAGCCGCGTAGCGTCCAGAACGGGATGCGCGGGTCGAACACCGGGTAGCAGGCCGAGGTGGGGCCGCCGTGCAGGAACACCACCAGCGGCGGTTTCTCCACTTGCCCCGCAGGTGCATAGAAGAAGCCCTGGCTGCGTTCGTCCTCACCGACCCGACAACTGAAGGGCTGCGGCCTGGACAAGTGCTGCGCAGGCAGGGGCTCCTCACCGCCGGCGAGGATGCGCACCGCACCGCTGTCACGGGCGATGGCCAAAACCGCTGGCAGGCGGTTCGGCGCCCCGGCGATGCAGTAGTAGTGGCCGGCATCCACGGCCAGTGCGCGGAAACGACTGAAGTCCGGAGCCAGACGCCGTTCGCGCCCCAGCCCATCCACGTCGAGCAGCACGCCGGAACCCTGTTCGAAACGGCTCAGCAGCATGGCGCTCGATTCCAGCGGCAGGTAGCTGAAGCCGCCCAGCTGCCAGGGAGCCGGCGCATGATCGTAAGGGGCGTCGTAGGCATCGGCGGCGCGCAAGGATGACTGATTGGCGCACGTCGGCTGCCACCAGCCATGGCAGTCGGAGAGCACCCAGAGCCTGCCGTCGCCAGCGAAACGCGGCTGCTGCAGGGACTGCTCGTTGTCAGCGCCGGCCAGAACCCGTCGGGGCTCATCGCCCTCACGCAGGCACAGGCGGGTGGCGATCCAGGGCTGATAGGGTCTGTCCCACTCGATCCAGGCCAGTTGGTGGCCGTCCTCGCTGACAACCGGGCCGGCATAGAAGTCGGCGCCCTCGACCAACAGCTGACGGCGTCCATCCAGGCCGATGCGCACCAGGCGATGGATCACGCCGTTCGGCTCATGGCTCTCCTCTACCGCCAGAAACGCTTGCCAGGCGGAGACAAAAGACAGGTCGCCATAGCGGCTCGCTGGCCGAGCGGTCAGTGCGCAGGGTGCGCCCGCCGAATCACCGGTGCGCGTGGCGCCCTCTACCAGGTAGATCTGCTGATCCGCCTCGTTGACGAACGCCGCGCCCCGATCGGTGGCGCAGCAGGCACCGCCGCCGTACTCATAGACCCGGCTGCGCACGGAGAATCCCGGCGGAGTCAGCTCGCGCACCTCGTCGTCACGCCAGAAGAACAGCGCGCAACGTGCCTGCTGCGGATCGAAAGCCACCCACAGCAGGCCGCCCTGGACGGCGTGCAGTTCGGCGAAATCGCCACTGGCGGCCGCGGCCTGGGCGGCGCTCCAGATGTCATCGGCGGCGATGCGCATGGCGCAGCCTAGGCCTTGCATATGAGCTTGGAGGCCTTCTCGTTACGGAACTGCAGATCCTCCAGCGCCCCCGGAGCCTGCTCCGCCTCTGCGCGCGCGGCGAGGATGATGCCGTGATGCGCTGACTTGCTGCACACCGGGTCGGCGTTGCTGGCATCGCCCGTGAGCATAAAGGCCTGGCAACGGCAACCGCCGAAGTCCTTGGCCTTCTCGTCGCACGAACGACAGGGTTCTGGCATCCAGTCGTCGCCGCGGAAACGGTTGAAGCCGAAGGAATGCCGCCAGATATGCTCGATGCTGTGTTCGCGCACGTTGGGAAACTGCACCGGCAATTGGCGCGCACTGTGACACGGCAGTGCGGTGCCGTCCGGGGTGATGTCGAGGAACAGGTTGCCCCAACCATTCATGCAGGCCTTGGGCCGCTCTTCGTAGTAATCCGGGGTGACGAAGATCAGCTTGCACGGGTGCTTATCGGCCGCCAGTTTCTCGCGCCACTGATTGGTGATGCGCTCGGCGCGTTCCAGTTGGCTACGGGTCGGCAACAGGCCGGCGCGATTGAGCTCGGCCCAGCCGTAGAACTGGCAGGTGGCCAACTCGACGAAATCGGCTTCCAGCTCCAGGCACAACTCAATAATCCGCTCGATGTTGTCGATGTTGTGCCGGTGGGTGACGAAATTCAGCACCATCGGGTAGCCGGCCGCCTTGACCGCGCGGGCCATGGCCAGCTTCTGGGCGAAGGCTTTCTTCGAGCCGGCCAGCAAGTTGTTGACCTCCTCGTCGGCGGCCTGGAAGCTGATCTGGATATGATCCAGGCCGGCTTCGCTGAAACTGGCGATGCGCTCCTCGGTCAAGCCGATGCCGGAGGTGATCAGGTTGGTGTAGTAACCCAGCTCGCGCGCCGCCTTGATCAGCTCGGCCAGATCCTGACGCACCAGCGGCTCGCCACCGGAGAAGCCGAGCTGCGCCGCGCCCAGCTCGCGGGCCTGGCGGAACACCTCGATCCACTCGGCAGTGGTCAGCTCCTGCCCCTGCTGGGAAAAATCCAGCGGATTGGAGCAGTACGGGCACTGCAGCGGACAGCGGTAGGTCAGCTCGGCCAGCAGCCAGAGTGGCGGGCCCGCTTCATGGCCCGGTTTACTGCAACTCGATCCAGAACTGGGCATTGGCTACCTCCATAAAGGCCAGGATGTCTTCATCGAGTCCCGGCACGTCGGGGAAGCGCGCGCTCAGGGTATCGATGATCTGGCCGACGCTGTGCGCGCCATTGACCTGCAGGAGAATTTCCCCGGCACTGTCGTTGAGTTTGATCATGCCTTCCGGGTAAAGCAGTACATGGCAGTTCTGCACGGGCTCCCATTGCAGGCGAAAACCGCGGCGCAGCTTGGGCACTTGCTGGATAGTCAACTCAGTCATAGCGCAATACCTCGGTGCCAGACCCGCTCAGCCGTCACCGTGTGGTAAGGCGCACGCTCCAGCTCATAGGCCATGCTCATGGCATCGAGCATGCTCCAGAGTACGTCCAACTTGAATTGCAAAATTTCCAGCATGCGTTGCTGACCCTCGTAAGTGGTGTAGTGCGCCAAGGTGATGCGCAGCCCGTGCTCGACATCGCGGCGCGCCTCTTTCAGGCGTTTGCGGAAGTAGTCGTAACCGCCGGCATCGATCCAGGGGTAATGCTGCGGCCAGGCATCCAGGCGCGACTGGTGAATAGTCGGCGCGAACAACTCGGTCAGCGAGCTGCTGGCCGCCTCCTGCCAACAGGCGCGGCGGGCGAAGTTGACATAGGCATCGACGGCGAAGCGCACCCCCGGCAAGACCAATTCCTGCGACAGCACCTGCTCGCGATTCAGCCCCACGGCTTCGGCCAGGCGCAGCCAGGCCTCGATGCCGCCCTCCTCGCCAGGCGCACCGTCATGGTCGAGGATGCGCTGCACCCACTCGCGACGGGTGTCGCGATCCGGGCAGTTGGCCATGATCGCCGCATCCTTCACCGGGATGCACACCTGGTAGTAGAAGCGGTTGGCCACCCAGCCCTGGATCTGCTCGCGGCTGGATTGGCCGGCGTACATCGCCTGATGGAACGGATGATGAATGTGGTAATAGGCGCCCTTGGCGCGCAGCGCCTGCTCGAATTCGGCAGGGCTCATGGCGGTCTTGCTCATCGAGGTTCTCCAGTGCGCAGTGCCGCTCGCGTAGGGGCACCGTTGGCGGCAGTCTTGTTCGCGTGATGCGCGGCGTGACGTGCCCTACAAATTGATGCTCATACCGTCCCAGGCGACGTCGATGGCGTGGGCCTTCAGCTCGGCGCGCTGCGGCGAATCGACGTCGAGGATCGGGTTGGTGTTGTTGATATGGATCAGGATTTTCCGCTTGGCCGGCAGACCGTCGAGCACCTCGATCATGCCACCAGGGCCGCTCTGCGGCAGATGGCCCATTTCGCTGCCGAGCTTGTCGCCAACCTCGCACTGACGCATCTCATCATCGCGCCACAGCGTGCCATCGACCAGCAGGCAATCGGCACGGCGCATCCAGGCCAGCAACTGATCATCGACCTGACCCAGGCCGGGGGCGTAGAACAGCTTGCCGCCGGTACGCAGGTCTTCGACGAACAGGCCGATGTTGTCGCCCGGATGCGGGTTGCCGCGGTGCGGCGAATACGGCGGCGCGCTGCTGCGCAGGACAATCGCGGTGAATTGCAGATCCGGACAGACGGGAATACCGAACGGCACGCCGTCCAGCTCGATCAGGTGGTGCTGCAAGCCACCGTTCCAGTGCTCGAGCATATTGAACAGAGGAAAACCGCTAGTCAGATCCTGATGCACCATCTCGGTACACCAGACTTGATGCGGACAGCCTTCACGCAGGGTCAGCAGGCCCGTGCAGTGATCGATCTGGCTGTCCATCAGCATGATGGCGCCGATCGCCGTGTCGCGTGGCTTGCGTGCCGGCTGCAAGGCCGGGAACGCTTCGATCTGCGCACGAATGTCCGGTGAGGCGTTGCACAGGATCCAGTCCTTGCCATTATCACTCAGGGCTATCGAGGACTGGGTGCGCGGCTGCGCGCGCAGGCTGCCGGCGCGCATGCCATGGCAGTTGCGGCAATTGCAGTTCCACTGGGGGAAGCCGCCGCCAGCGGCGGAACCGAGAATCTGGATATGCATGGCGAATACCGGGTGAGATGCCCCGGCAGTGCCGGGGCAAGGCCAATCAGCGATTGGCGAAGTACATGGTGACTTCGAAACCAATACGCATATCGGTGAAGGCGGGCTTAGTCCACATGGCGCGGTCCTCTTCTTCGCAAAACCGGCAAATTCCGGTAGCGCTAGTTATGCACCCAGAAAGCACGCGACAGAATGGTACTTTGGGAGGAGATCCTGCTGGTATTGGTAGGACAGCCCGACCCCGCTGCCTTCGCCGAACGGCACCTTACAGCCTCACGGGCTCAGGCTCGTATGCAGATGAACCGGCCGATACGAAGCCGGATCTGCCAGCACCGAATCATGCACCAGGCGCCCCCCGTCCTCGAACCTGGCGCATGAACCCGGCGCGTGGCCCGGATTTTATCCGCCCCACGAAAAACGCCGTTCACTCGGCTTAAGTGAACGGCGTTGCGCTATTGCGGGTTCTGTATTTGCTCGGCGACTACAGGCTCAACTCGCGATTGGACGCTTTGATGAATTCGCGCTTGAGATCATCAAAGCTGTGCACCGCCGGGAACTGCGGGAACTCGCGAATCACGTTCTCCGGCGCATGGAACAGGATGCCCGCGTGGGCCTCGCTGAGCATGGTGGTGTCGTTGTACGAGTCGCCGGCAGCAATCACCCGGTAATAGAGGCTCTTGAGGGCGACCACCGATTGCCGCTTGGGGTCTTTCTGGCGCAACTGGTAGCTCACCACGCGGTCATTCTCGTCGGTGATCAGCTTGTGGCACAGCAGGGTCGGAAAGCCCAGTTGACGCATCAGCGGCTGGGAGAACTCGTAGAAGGTGTCGGAGAGAATCACTACCTGAAAACGCTCACGCAGCCAATCGACGAACTCCACCGCGCCGTCCAGCGGCTTGAGAGTGGCGATGACTTGCTGGATATCGTTCAGTTTCAGCCCATGCTCATCGAGAATGCGCAGGCGCTGCTGCATCAGCACGTCGTAATCCGGAATATCCCGGGTGGTCGCTTTCAGCGATTCGATGCCGGTTTTTTCCGCGAAGGCGATCCAGATCTCCGGGACCAGAACACCTTCCAGGTCGAGACAAGCGATTTCCACGGGA
Source organism: Pseudomonas sp. sp1636 (assembly GCF_030376615.1). Lineage (GTDB taxonomy): Bacteria > Pseudomonadota > Gammaproteobacteria > Pseudomonadales > Pseudomonadaceae > Aquipseudomonas. The sequence goes on along the minus strand of NZ_JARRAB010000012.1, from coordinate 133,422 downwards.
CACTCCTAGACTGGGCTTGAAAGAAGGCGGCACTCTAGCCGCTCGCCGGAGGCTGCGCAACGCAAGCCTTATACCCAAACCACGCGATCAACCTAGCACTTGGTTATTTAACGGAATAACGCCTTTTTGCTACCATCCAGGCACAGAGCGCAACGAGGGCGTAGCTCAGCCAAGCGCAGTAGCTTGGCGGCACCCTCTCAGCGCCACCCCAACCAGGAATCCAGCCCGATGAGCGCCCCATTCGATGTAGCCGAACTGGCCACAAGCTACGCCAACAAGTCGCCCCAGGACATCCTCAAGCTCGCCTTCGAGCACTTTGGCGATGAACTGTGGCTTTCCTTCAGCGGCGCCGAGGACGTGGTGCTGGTGGACATGGCCTGGAAGCTCAACAACAACGTCAAGGTCTTCAGCCTCGACACGGGCCGCCTACACCCGGAGACCTACCGCTTCATCGAGCAGGTGCGCGAGCACTACGGCATCGCCATCGACGTACTCTCCCCCGACGCGACTGCACTAGAGGCGCTGGTCAAGGAAAAAGGCTTGTTCAGTTTCTACAAGGACGGCCACAGCGAATGCTGCGGCATTCGCAAAACTGCCCCGCTGCGGCGCAAGCTGGCCACGGTCAAGGCCTGGGCTACCGGTCAGCGCCGCGATCAGAGCCCCGGCACCCGCAGCCAGGTCGCCGTAGTGGAGATCGACACCGCGTTCTCCTCTGCCGACAAACCGCTGTACAAATTCAACCCGCTGGCGCAGATGAGCAGCGAAGACGTCTGGGCTTATATCCGCATGCTGGAAATCCCCTACAACGGCCTGCATGAGCGCGGCTTCATCAGCATCGGCTGCGAGCCGTGCACTCGTCCCGTGCTACCCAACCAACACGAACGCGAAGGTCGCTGGTGGTGGGAGGAGGCCACGCAGAAGGAGTGCGGCCTGCACGCCGGCAACCTGATCGCGAAGAACTGATGCGCTGAGCAGCAAGAAAAACCCGACACTTAGTCGGGTTTTTCTTGCTCGCAAGCCGCTCAATAAATCGGCAACTCGACGTCGCGAAACAACTCTTCCAGCTCGGATTTATTGTGGCACTGCACCGCCTTGGCCAGGACATCGCGGGTCAGGTGCGGAGCGAATTTCTCGATAAAATCGCACATGAATCCACGCAAGAAGGTGCCGCGGCGAAAGCCTATCTTGGTCACACTGGACTCGAACAGATCGCTGGCGTCGAGCACCACCAGGTCGGGATCGAGCTTGGCGTCCACCGCCATTCTCGCCACGATGCCCACTCCCAGACCGAGGCGCACATAGGTTTTGATCACGTCGGCATCGGCGGCAGTGAACACTACCTTGGGCGTCAGGCCACGGTGAGTGAAGGCTTCGTCCAGTTTGGAGCGCCCCGTGAAGCCGAACACGTAGGTGACGATCGAGTGCTCGGCCAGGGCTTCCAGGGTCAGCTTCGGCAGCTTGCTCAACGGGTGCCCCTGCGGCACGACCACACAGCGGTTCCAGCGGTAGCACGGCATCATCACCAGATCATTGAACAGCTCCAGCCCCTCGGTGGCGATGGCGAAATCCACGGTGCCGTCGGCGGCCATTTCGGCAATCTGCATCGGCGTGCCCTGGTGCATGTGCAGGGCGACATCCGGGTATTGCTTGATGAATGCACCGATCACGGCCGGCAAGGCATAACGCGCCTGGGTGTGGGTCGTGGCAATGGATAAGGTGCCCTTCTTCTCGTTGGAGAACTCCTGGGCAATCTGCTTGATGCTCTCGACCTTGCGCAGGATTTCCCCGGCCGTGGTGATGATCCGCTCGCCCGCCGGGGTCACCCGGGTCAGGTGCTTGCCGCTGCGGGCAAAGACCTCCACGCCCAATTCGTCCTCAAGTAAGCGGATCTGCTTGCTGATGCCCGGCTGCGAGGTGTAAAGGCTTTGCGCTGTGGCCGACACGTTGAGGTCGTGATGCGCGACTTCCCAGATGTAGCGCAGTTGCTGGAGCTTCATAAAAATCCCTCAAAACAGATAAGCAGCCATCCCATGGCCGGCGACATATAACCATATATATGATTTAACTATTAAAACTAGACGATTTTATTTAATTTTGCCGATTATTCGTCGAAGCGGAAAACGGCCTCAGGTCTCACCCCGGGCTCGGTGCTGCAGCATCGGCACCAGATACACGGGAACCTCGGACAACTGCACAAGGCGCGCGGCCGTGCGTCCCAATGGAATATCCGGGCCCGGGCCGTGGCTGTGACTGCCGACGACGAGCAGATCCACCCCACGCTTCTGCGCCTCCTCGAGAATCACCAAGGGCGGATCGCCCTGCACCACCTGCACCGAACGGATCACCTCGAGCTCATGCTGCGACTCGCCGAGCTCATCGCGAAAGCCCTCCAATACCCGCTGTTCGATACTCGCCATCACCGTGCTCAGGCCTTTACAACGCAGCTCCTTGAGCCGCTCCTCATCCAGGTAGGTTTGCAGCACCGACTCGGCAAACAACCCCATCGGCTCCACGGCATGCACGACATACAAGCTCGCATTGAACGCGCGAGTCAGCGCCAAGGCATGCTGCAGGACATAGGGGGCATAAAGACCAAGATCGGTAGCATAGAGAATCGAGCGAATCATGCAGCCTCCACGACTGCCTACCAGGCAGGCCTAGCTTGAGCTTAGCAGTGCCCTCTGCAAGTCAACAAAACTGCAGCCATGCAGGATCAACGGTTATATGCACAGGGCGCGGCATCCGCACCCGGGTTTGCCCAGAGGGCAACCCGGAAACTAGAGCGGCGGCTCGTTACTCACGCCATGCGGTACATGCCCGGTGGCGACGACCTCGCGAGCTTTCTCGCAGTGCCCGGCCTGGTCGTCGAAGAATACGTCGGCAGCGAAGGTCTCGAGAATGGCAGCCTTCTCCAGCCCGCCCAGAAAAAACGACTCATCCAGACGAATATTCCACTCGCGCAGGGTGCGGATCACCCGTTCGTGGGCCGGTGCCGAACGAGCAGTGACCAGAGCCGTACGAATCGGGCAGGCCTCCTCGGGGAATTCCTGCTGCAAACGATGCAGCGCCGCCAGGAATGATTTGAAGGGACCGCCACCCAGCAACTCGCGGGCCGATTGCCGCTCGTGACTCTGAAAGGCTTCCAGGCCAGCCTGCTGATAGACCCGCTCGGACTCGTCGGAAAACAACACGGCATCGCCGTCGAAAGCGATGCGCAGCTCATTGCTCGCGGCCCGTCGTGCCCCGCCGGAGAGGATGGTGGCCGCGCCAAACCCCGAGCGCAGCGCGCCGCGCACATCCTCGGCGTGAGTCGAGAGAAACAGATGGCAACCGAACGCCGCCAGATAGGGGTCGGGGCTGCGACCGCCAACGAAGGCCGCACGCGAGATGCCCAGGCCGTAGTGCTGGATTGAGTTGAACGCGCGCAGGCCGGTGTCGGCGCTATTGCGCGAGACCAGAATCACCTCCACCCGCGCCTGCCCCAATGCGCTGTTCAGCCCGAGCAGCTTCTCGACCAAGGGGAAGGCGTCGCCAGGCATAAGGATCTCGTCCTCATGCTCGATCTGATAGCGACGATAAGCCTCGACCCCCTCGCCCTCATACACGCGATGACTCTCGCTCAGGTCGAACAGCGCCCGCGAAGAAATCGCCAGCACCAGCTTGTCGCCCATTGCCTTGCTCATGCTCACCTCGGTGTTCGTGAAAAATCAGGCGCCGTTACGAGACAATTTCCAAGCCCTTGGCTGAAACGACGCGGCTCGTGGGGCTAGCAGCCTGTCGGACTTGGCCGTTGCTGGTAGCGCTGTTCGAGAAACCGCAGTGACTGGTACAACGCCCGCGTACGCGGCAACTCGCAGCCCGCCTGTTCGGCGGCGGCCAGCGGCGCCGCATAGATCGCCTGCAGTTCCAGTGGCCGCTGCTGGACGAAATCGTGGTACATGCTCGGCAGGTAGTCGGGCATCCGATCGGTCGCGGCCAACAATTTAGCGGGGTAGCCCTGCACCATCTCATGGCCACAGGCTAGCGCGGCATCGACCACCTCCTGCATGATCGCCGCGATCAACGCGCGACTGTCGGCGCAGGCCATCAAGGCACGGGTGTCGGCATTGAGCAATGCCGACAAGCCGTTATAGGGCACGTTCCACACCAGCTTCTGCCAACGAGCCTGTTGCAGATCGGGCAGTGCGCTGGAGTCCAGCCCCGCCGCGGTAAACAGCGCGACACCTGCCGCGACGATCTGCTGACGCGCGCTGGCGTCGCTCGCGGGCCCCGAGTGATAGCCGAGGTTCACCCGACCCAACGCCTGATGCACGATCACCCCAGGATCCGAACGGTATGCGCAGATAAAACACAACCCACCAAGCAGATGCAGCGAATCCGGCAACAATGGCCGCAGCTCGTCTTCGACTGCCAGACCATTTTGCAACAACACGACCTTGGCACCTTCGGCCGCAGCCTGGCTAATAATCGGGGCCAAGGCCTCATTGCTGGTGGCTTTCGCGCCGACCAGCAACCAGTCGCAACGCGGCATCTCGACCACCGAACGGTAGGCCTGAACCGGCTGCAAGCTCAAGGCGCCATATTCCGCGCTATTAAGTAGCAGTCCACGCTCGGCCACCGCGGTGAACTCGCCGCGCAACAGGAAATGCACGTCGAAACCGGCGCGGGCCAGCATCAATCCGTAGAAACCGCCAATGGCGCCGGTACCAATAATGCCGATACGTGGACGCGGGGATAAAGACATCAAGGTAACTCCTCAGCCGGGCGGGTCAGTGCCGCACCCAAGGCGTCGATCAAATCAGGTAGGCGCAAACGACTGTGCGTGCGCCATAAAATCGGCCATCAGCCACGACAAACAACGCCGACAGGTGAAATACCGCATAGCGTACAGCCAGGCCAGCATTTTCGGCTGCGCCGATCCAGACCAGGCGCGCGCAACGGCGACTGCTACAGCCTGTGTAAGCGAAAATCACCAGAGAAGCTCCGAGCAGAACCAGCAAGCGGCGATTCGTATCAAAGTCAGTCAGTTGCAATTCAACCACTATACTATGCAAAGCGATGTCAAATTAATGGCATGGGGAGTCGGTTATCATGCGTCGTTTTCTGCGTCACCCCAGCGACATGCCCGTGGAACTGGTACTGCGCAAGCAAACTTTCATCCCTAAACAACGGCTGAACAATATCAGTCTCGGCGGAGTGGCGTGCAATTCCAGATGCGGCTTTCGTCGGGGCACCGCGATAGAACTGCGCATCCCGCTGTTTGGCGAGCAGGCACGCTACCCCGGGGTGGTGGCCTGGTGCCGCAAACAGGCCGACGATTACCTGGTCGGCGTAGCCTTTATCGACGAAGAGACGCTATTTCGAGCACGCATGGTCGAACAGATCTGCCAGATCGAACACTACCGCCAGCAACGCGAACAGGAGCTGGGCGAATACCTGGCGATCGAGAGCATCGCCGGGGAATGGATCGCACGCCACGCCGCCGAGTTCTCCCATGCCAGCCTGTAATCACTGTTTCGTTCCGTTTAACGACCTTAGACCCATTGTCTAGCCAACCTGTAACGCGCTAAGGTTCTGCATCCCCGCTGTGCTCATAAATGCTGTGCTTCCGCCACACGGGGATCGCTGGCGGCCGGCACCCGTGACCTGACGACCCTGACCTGATGAAAAGCACGATGGCTGACTTACCGATCGATGACCTCAACGTTGCCTCCAACGAAACCCTGATCACGCCCGATCAGCTAAAGCGCGAAATTCCGCTGACCGATGCCGCGCTGCACACCGTCGCCACCGGCCGCCAGGTGATTCGCGACATCCTTGATGGCCAAGACCATCGTTTGTTCGTGGTGGTCGGCCCCTGCTCGATCCACGACATCAAAGCTGCCCACGACTACGCCGAGCGCCTCAAGGTGCTTGCCGCAGAAGTGTCGGACAGCCTGTATCTGGTGATGCGCGTGTACTTCGAAAAGCCGCGCACCACGGTGGGCTGGAAAGGCTTGATCAACGACCCCTACCTGGACGACTCGTTCAAGATCCAAGACGGCTTGCACATCGGCCGTCAGTTGCTGCGCGACCTGGCGGAAATGGGCCTGCCAACCGCCACCGAGGCTCTCGACCCGATCTCCCCGCAATACCTGCAGGATCTGATCAGCTGGTCGGCCATCGGCGCGCGCACCACGGAATCGCAGACCCACCGCGAAATGGCCTCCGGCTTGTCCTCGGCGGTTGGCTTCAAGAACGGCACCGACGGCGGCCTGACCGTAGCGATCAACGCGCTGCAATCGGTTTCCAGCCCGCACCGTTTCCTCGGCATCAACCAGGAGGGCGGCGTGTCCATTGTCACCACCAAAGGTAATGCCTACGGTCACGTGGTGTTGCGCGGCGGCAACGGCAAGCCGAACTACGACTCGGTCAGCGTGGCTGTTTGCGAGCAGGAACTGACCAAAGCCGGTATCCGCCCGAACATCATGGTCGACTGCAGCCATGCCAACTCGAACAAGGATCCGGCACTGCAACCCCTGGTGATGGACAACGTTGCCAACCAGATTCTCGAAGGCAACCAATCGATCGTTGGCCTGATGGTCGAGAGCCACCTGGGCTGGGGCAGCCAGTCGATACCGAAAGACCTCGACCAACTCAAGTACGGCGTCTCCATCACCGATGCCTGCATCGACTGGGACAGCACCGAAAAAACCCTGCGCAGCATGCATGCCAAGCTCAAGGACGTACTGCCCAAGCGTCACCGCGGCTGAGTTGTGCAGTTATAAAAACGCCGGGCGATGCCCGGCGTTTTTATAAGCTTCCCCGTCAGCCTTTGACCCCGTGCCGCTGGCGGCGCTCCATATAACGCTCGACGTAGGAGCACGAGGGAATCACCGTGTAATCCATACGGTCGGCGTACTGCAAGGCATGCTCGGTCAACGCCGCGGCAATTCCCCGACCGCGCAACGAATTCGGCACGAAGGTGCGGTAAATGTCCAAGGTCTGCTTGCCCAGATCCATATAGGCCAGGTACGCACGATCACCATCCACTGTGGTCTCGAACTGGTGACCGATAAGGTCATGGTGAATGGACAACGCCTCGCTCATCGCAACTCCTCTGAAAGTAACCTGTAAAACCATACCCGCACCTTATCGATATTTTCCAGGCGACGCGACCTCGACATTCCACCTGCATCGACCGGACAGCCGCGATAGCCATCCTTCAACAGCGCTCACGCCCCCGCGGGCTGCATGTTCAGGCAAGGGCGAGAATGCCCGCAGAGATGCCGGCACCTCGACCGCACAAGGGCTTCTCCTGCTTCGCGCCACCTCTTGTTGTCGTCAGGCTCTCGCCTTAAAAAACACTCAACAAAGCGATGCAGCCCAGCACTGCGATCACCGGAATCAATACCGTCACAACGAAAATATCCCGGTAGGCCTGTTTGTGGGTCAAGCCCATGATCATCAGCATGGCAATCACTGCCCCACAGTGTGGCAGCGAATCAAAACCACCCGAGGCGATAGCGGCTATACGGTGCAGGACTTCAGGCTCGACGCCCATTTCCAGGTATTTCGGCGCCAGGGTCTGCATGAATATCTGCAAGCCGCCAGAGGAGGAGCCCACGATCCCCGAAACCACGCTGACCGAGGCGAAAATCGACAACAGTGGCGGCAAGTCCAGCGTCAACACCCACTGGGCGAACTGGGCGAACCCTGACGTCTGGGTGACCACGCCACCGAAGCCAATCACCGCGGCGGTGTTCAGCAGCGGCATGATCGCATCGTCTGCCCCCTGCCCGAGCAGCGCGAGCGGACTGCGGCGCAAGCCCGCGAACAGCATGACCGCAACCCCAGTGGCAATCACCAAAGCCAGGCTCGGCCAGAGAATCGGCTGCTGCTGGCTGACCCCCAGCAACTGACCCGCCAAGCCCTGCCCCGGAACGACCGCGCCACTCAACAGCAGCAAGCGCGGCAGCATGATAATGCCTAACACCACCAGGATAGGTACCGCAGCCAGCCCCCAATGCGGCCCGGAACCCGGCGCACTGGCCAATTGCTCCATGCGCAAATCCTGCGCATTGGCCTCAAAGCCCTCGCCTCGTTCGCGAGCCAGGCGCCATTCGCGCTGCACATAGAGCATGCCCAGCGCAGCCATCAATAGGCTGGCCGTCACCCCGATCCAGGCGCCGGCAAACAGGTCGGTACCCAGGGCACTGGCGGCGATCACATTATGAATCGAGGGCGTACCCGGCATGGCGGTCATGGTGAAGGTGCCGGCGCCCAACGCGGTGGCGGCACAGAACAGGCGCTTGGGCAGGTTAGCTTCGCGCATCAAGCTGATACCCAGCGGATACATGGTAAAAATCACCACGAACACCACCACCCCACCGTAGGTCAGCAACGCACAGACCAGCATGGTGACCCACAGGGTTCGGCGAATACCGAGGCTGCGCGTAATCGCCTGCGCAATGCTGCTGGCCGCCTGGCTTGCGGCCATGACCTTGCCGAAGACCGCGCCGCAGAGAAACAGCACGAAGAACTTGCCGGCAAAGGTGAAGGCGCCCAACGGGCCGAAAGGGAAATACTCGAGTAGCGTCTGCGGGACTTGCAAGCCATTACTCAGCGCTACCAGCACGGCGCAGAGCAAGGCGGCAATGAATATATTCACGCCGCGCAACGCCATGAAAATCAGTAACGCCAAGCCCGCCAACAACCCTGCATTCCCAAGCATGCGTAACCCTCCGCTATTTTTGTACTTGCCAGACTAAGGGTAAACCGTAGCGCCTACCCGCTCAGTAAGTGCATGTGTGCAGCCCGGATGCCCCCCGGGGCGGCTCAGTCCGCAACGCGAGCATCCGCAAGCGAAATGTTTCCTATTAACCAAAACCCGTGGCCGCCACGCAATCACCAGGCAAAGAGTCGCACTATTAACCTGAAAAAAAACAACCCATGTCCAGACTTCACAACGGCACAGCCCCGAGCCCGACAAGACTAACGGGCGCCCTGCAATGGCGTGACGATTTATAGCAGTAAACTCCGCGACACGGCAGGAACAACGAAAACTGTATGTTTTTCATCCAAAACATCACAACTTGTGCTGCGTCCTTGGCCAAGGTGAAAAAAAACAGGCTCCGCTTGCACGGCCTACATTTACTTACTAGAAGTTATGGGTAGTATGTACGCCGGCTAATTTCCTACTGTTTGGAAATTGCTTTTATGGAAAAACTCCACCTCAAGGGGAACACGATGAACAACGTTCTGAAATTCTCTGCTCTGGCTTTGGCCGCAGTTCTGGCTACCGGTTGCAGCAGCATGTCCAAAGAAACTGAAGCACGTCTGACCGCTACCGAAGACGCTGCTGCTCGCGCTCAAGCCCGTGCCGATGAAGCCTATCGCAAGGCTGATGACGCTATGGCAGCCGCTCAGAAGGCTCAGCAAACTGCTGACGAAGCCAATGAGCGCGCTCTGCGTATGCTGGAAAAAGCCAGCCGCAAGTAATAGCCCTTCAAGGCTAACTAAAGCCGATCCCTTAAAGGATCGGCTTTTTTTTTGAGTGCGCCCCGCCCGGCGCACTCAAAAAAAAACCCGCTGGCGTTTACGCACAACGGGTCTTGGTTGACTGCACGCAATCAGATCTCGGGGGCTGCACGGCTGGCAATCGCCACATCTGGCTCGGCAATAGGCACCGGCAAGCCATCTTCGGCCGCCACCACCTCACGCACCATGTTCCAATCCAGTCGCAGAGCGCCCAACTCTTCGCGCTTGAGCAGTGCGTTGATCACGGCAGCGTGCCTGTCGACAATGGAAGACTCGCCCGTATCATCCAGTGGCGCATGTGCCTCCAGATATACCCTGCCATTGCTCAAGCCGAACTTGTATGGCTCGTTGATGATGCGCACAGGCGTACCGACCGGCGCCATATCGGCCAGTTGCAGTACGTTATGGTTGAGCATGCGGAAACAACCGTGGCTGACGCGCATACCGATACCGAACTTCTTGTTCGTGCCATGGATCAGGTAACCAGACGCCGACAAGGTCATCTTGTAGGGCCCCAGCGGATTATTCGGCCCAGGCGGCACATAAGCCGGCAGCGGATCGCCATCGGCAGCATGCTCTTCAAGAATCGACTTCGGCGGGGTCCAGCCCGGGTTCGGCGTCTTCGCGGTGATCCGCGCATCGGTCACCGGCGAACTCCAGCCCTCGCGACCAATTCCCAACGGAAAGGTGTGCACCACACTCTGCCCTTTCGGGAAGTAATACATGCGGTACTCGGCGAGATTGATCACGATCCCCTCGCGCGGCCCCGGCGGCAGAATAAAGCGCGTAGGCAGGATGATTTCCGTACCTTCACCAGGCAGCCAGGCATCGACTCCCGGGTTGGCCGCGATCATTTCCAGATAACCCAAATCGTTGGCCACGCCGAGGTCGGCAAAGGTGTCTTCGTATTTGGCCTTGACTACCCGTACTTGGCCGACGATGTCTTCGCCTGGCGGCGGCAAAGGCAATTCCAAGGCAACAACAGACCCTGTGCAGAACAAGGCGCAGAGCGACAAGCAACGGGCGACGGCAGGAGCGCGCGACAACATCCGGAAATCCTTGACGAAAATGGCTGACATTTAACGAGGCGATTGTACAACGGCGCTCAGCGCTTGGGAAAATATCGAGCGCCGTCGCGAGACCGTCTCCAGACGTTCGCCGTCCGGCGCCGCAGGTGAAAAACGGGAGGGGTTGCGTGCGCCAATAGTCCGCGGTTCAGGCCGCGCAACCCCGCAGCAGGCCAGCCTTTTACCGCGACTCAGGCCAACGCGAGCGCTGCCCGCGGCGCTGCGCTTCAAGGGTTGCCCGGCACGCCGAACACAGGCGCGCGTCGCGCAGCATGCCCTTATCCACCTCACGCCAGAGCGGCCGCGCCGGCAACAACCCACCACACAAGGTACGATCGGCAAAACCGCCCAACTCGAGCTGACGCGCAACCAGATGCACGCGCACCTCACGGCAGGCGAACAGATCAAGCTGCTCGTCCGGCTCGATCAGTTGATAAGCGTACAAGGACCAGGCAGAACGCGGCATCGATGGCTCCTAGCAGGCCGTTGAAAAATGTAGCGAGCGAAGGTTAGGCAAGGCGAAATCAGCCGAAAAAGCGCAGTTTACGTGCTGTAAATGAGCATTTTGAGGCTGATTTCAACGCCGCATAACCGAGCGCAGTAGTTTTTCAACGGCCTGCTAGGCGGGGGCGCCACCTTAGCCGAAAGCCTGCTCGCGGAAAAGCCTGTCAAAGCAGCGGCTGCAGGGTCGGCCAGAGGTTCTCCAGGAGTACCGGCTGAGCAGCCGCAGTTGGATGAATCCCATCGCGCTGCATCATCTCGGGCACGCCCCCGACGCCTTCCAGAAAGAAGGGCACAAAGGCCACCTGCCTCTCCTGCGCCAAGGTGACAAACACCTGGGCAAAGGCCGTCGTGTAGCGGATACCGTAATTGGGCGGCAGGCGCATCCCCAAAAGCAGCACCTTGGCCCCCGCGCCCTGCGCCTGCTCAATCATCGACGCAAGATTCTGTTGCAATTGAGTCGGGGGCTGGCCACGCAAGCCATCGTTGCCGCCCAGCTCCAGAATCAGCAGGCTCGGCTGGTGCTCGGCAAGCAGTCCAGGCAGCCGCGCGGCGCCGCCTGCACTGGTGTCGCCACTGATAGAGGCATTCACCACCCGGTGTTGATAACCCTGCTCGACCAGACGCTGTTCCAGCAAAGCGACCCAGCCCTGGCGGGTATCCAGGCCGAAAGCCGCGCTGATACTATCGCCAACGACCAGCACGGTGTCCGCCAGCGCGACTTGCCCCCAGCACAACAGGGTAAAAACCGCACTCATCAACCCTGCACGCATTGGATTCTCCATGAACTCAAGCATTCTGACCGCGCGCAACCTTAGCAAAGTGGTGGCCAGCGCGGAAGGCGAGTTGACCATACTCCATGACCTGTCCCTGGCGCTGAATAAAGGCGATAGCCTGGCCATCGTCGGCAGTTCGGGTTCGGGCAAATCGACCCTGCTCGGCCTGCTCGCCGGGCTCGATCTGCCGAGTGGCGGCACTGTGGCTCTGGCCGGCTACGACCTGGGCGCGCTGGATGAAGATCGGCGGGCGCGGGTACGCGCCGAGCATGTCGGCTTCGTGTTTCAGTCCTTTCAGTTGCTCGACAGCCTCAACGCCCTGGAAAACGTCATGCTGCCACTGGAGCTGGAAGGCCATGCCGATGCCCGCCAGCGCGCCCGCGCACTGCTCGAACGGGTCGGTTTGGGCCAGCGCCTGACCCACTACCCGCGTCAGCTCTCCGGCGGCGAACAGCAGCGCGTGGCCATTGCCCGCGCCTTTGTCGCCGAGCCCGAGGTGCTGTTCGCCGACGAGCCCACCGGCAACCTCGACAGCCATACGGGCGAACGCATCAGCGACCTGCTCTTCGGCCTGAACCAGGAGCGCGGCGCAACCCTGGTGCTGGTCACCCACGACGAGCGCCTGGCTCATCGCTGCCAACGCCTGATCCGCCTGGAAGGCGGCCACCTGGTCGACCACGTGGAACCCTGATGACTCACTTGCCGCTCGCTCGCCTGCTCTCGCTGGCGACCCGTCAACTGCTGCGCGATGCCCGCGCCGGCGAATTGCGCGTGCTGTTCTTCGCCCTGTTGGTGGCCGTCGCCGCCAGCACCGCAATCGGCTACTTCAGCGCGCGACTGAACGACGGCATGCTGATGCGGGCAACCGAGTTCCTCGGCGCCGACCTGCGGCTCAACGGCAGCTCGCCCGCCGCGCCGGAACAGATCAGCCGCGGCAAACAGCTGGGCCTGGATCACGCCCAACTGGTCGAGTTCTCCAGCGTGATCGCCAGCGACGCCGGCATCCAACTGGCCAGCGTCAAAGCCGCCGACAACGCCTACCCCCTGCGCGGCCAGTTGAAAAGTGCGGCGATCCCCTATGCAACCGAACAAGCCGGTTCGGGCCCGCAACCCGGTGAGGCCTGGGCCGAGGCGCGCTTGTTTGCCGCCCTTGAACTGAACATCGGCGATAGCATCGAGGTCGGCTCGAAAAGCCTGATCCTGCGCCGGGTACTGACCTATGAACCGGATCGCGCCGGCGACTTCTACAGCCTGACCCCGCACGTGCTGATGCACCTGGATGACCTGGCCGCCACCGGCGTGGTTCAGCCCGGCAGCCGGGTGCGTTACCGCGAGCTCTGGCGCGGCACAGCGGAGGCCCTGGGCGCTTACCGGCAAGCAATCGACAAGAACCTGGCGGCCAACCAGCGCCTCGAAGATGCCCGCGACGGCAATCGGCAAATCGGCAACGCCCTGGGCCGCGCCGAACGCTACCTGAACCTCGCCAGCCTGGCGGCCGTGCTGCTCGCCGGGGTGGCCGTGGCCCTTTCGGCCGCGCGCTTCGCCGCCCGGCGCTTCGATGCCAGTGCCTTGCTGCGCTGCCTTGGCCTGTCGCGCAATCAGGCGCTGGGACTGTTCGGCCTGCAACTGGCCCTGCTCGGGCTCGGCGCCAGCCTGAGCGGCGCCCTGCTCGGCTGGCTGGCCCAGCATGGCCTGTTCTACCTGTTGCAGGGTCTGCTACCGGCGCAGATCCCGGCGGGCGGCTTATGGCCGGCGCTGGCCGGGATCGCCACCGGTCTGGTCGCCCTCGCCGGCTTCGCCCTGCCGCCCCTGGCCGCCCTCGGCCGGGTGCCGCCGCTGCGCGTGTTGCGCCGCGACCTGCTGCCCGTGCCGGCCAGTTCCTGGCTGGTGTATGGCGCCGCCCTGTTCGCCCTGGGCCTGATCATGTGGCGCCTGAGCCTGGATCTGCAGCTGACCTTCGCCCTGCTCGGCGGCGGCCTGGTTGCCGCCCTGCTGCTCGGCGGCCTGCTGCTGCTCGGCTTGCAAAGCCTGCGCCGCCTGCTGGCCCGTTCCTCACTGCCCTGGCGCCTGGGGCTCGGCCAGTTGCTCCGCCACCCATTGGCCGCCGCCGGACAGGCCCTGGCATTCGGCCTGATCCTCCTGGCCATGGCCTTGATCGCCCTGCTGCGCGGCGAACTGCTCGACACCTGGCAGGATCAATTGCCCGAGCAGGCGCCCAATCATTTCGCCCTCAATGTATTACCGGCCGACAAGGATGCCTTCGCCGCGCGCCTGGCCGAACTCTCGCCCCATCCGGCCCCGCTCTATCCGGTGGTGCCCGGACGCCTGACCCTGATCAACGGCGAGCCGGTGCGGCAAATCGTCAGCAAGGAATCCCAGGGCGAGCGTGCCGTTCGCCGCGACCTCAGCCTGACCTGGGCGGCCGATCTGCCCGAGGGTAATCGGCTGCTCGCCGGCGCCTGGTGGAGCGCGTCCACAGTCGACGGCTTGCCGGGCGTCTCGGTCGAATCGGAGCTGGCCAAGAGCCTGCAGCTCAAACTGGGCGACCGCTTGCGCTTCAATGTCGGCGGCCTCGACCGCGACGCCCGGGTCAGCAACCTGCGCGAAGTCGACTGGAACAGCTTCCAGCCCAACTTCTACATGATCTTCGAACCCGGCACCCTGCAGGATCTGCCGGTCACCTACCTGACCAGTTTCTACCTGCCCGCCCAGCAGGAACGGCAGTTGATCGAACTGTCACGCGCCTTCCCCGCCGTCACCCTGCTGCAAGTCGAAGCCCTGCTCGCGCAACTGCGCAGCATCCTGGCCCAGGTCACCCTGGCCATCGAGTTCGTCTTGCTGTTCGTCCTCGCCGCCGGCCTGGCCGTACTGTTCGCCGGCTTGCAGGCCACCCTGGACGAACGCGTCCGCCAGGGCGCCTTGCTCCGCGCGCTGGGCGCCGAGCGCAAATTGCTGATCGAGGCGCGGCGGGCCGAGTTTGCCCTGCTTGGGGCAATCAGTGGCCTGCTGGCGACCATCGGCTGCGAACTGATCAGTTTCCTGCTCTATCGCTTCGCCTTCGACCTGGCCTGGAGCGCCCACCCCTGGCTATTGCTGCTGCCGCTGATCGGCGCCCTGCTGGTGGGCGGCGCTGGCGTGCTCGGCACTCGCCGCGCGTTGAATGTCAGCCCGCTGACGGTGCTGCGCGAGGGCTGATAGACTCGCGCTTTATCGGCCAGACAACAGTTATATGAGTCGCTATCGTCCCCCCCGCTCCGCCGGCACGCCACTGATCACCCCCGAAGGCGAGGCGCGCCTGCGCGCCGAACTGCACGAACTCTGGCACGTACGCAGGCCCCAGGTCACCCAGTCGGTCAGTGAAGCGGCGGCGCAAGGGGATCGTTCGGAAAACGCCGAATACACCTACGGCAAGAAGATGCTGCGCGAGATCGACAGCCGCGTGCGCTTTCTCAGCAAACGCCTGGAAAGCCTGAAAGTGGTCAGCAGTCGCCCCAGCGATGCCGACAAGGTCTACTTCGGCGCCTGGGTCACCCTCGAAGACGAGGACGGCAACCAGTCGCGCTACCGGATCGTCGGCCCGGATGAGCTGGAGCTGAAACTCAACCTGATCAGCATCGACTCGCCCCTGGCCCGCGCGCTGATCGGCAAGACTCTGGATGCCGAAGTGCGGGTGCCAACCCCGGCCGGCGAGAAGACCTGGTATGTGAGCGCCATCGATTACCCGTAATTGCTCGCGCCGTGACCGCGAGCGCCACAAACCGCTCAACCCCGGGTAATCAGCCCCTGCCTGGCGACCCGCGTCAGTTCACGCACGGTGGCGTGCAAATGCTCGGCACTGGGTGCTTGCAGCACGGCCATATCGAAGCTGTCGCTGGCGAAGCGCGCCAGCGCCTGGTGGTCATCGACGAAGTGGATGAGAAAGGCGCGCGGCCCACCCCAACGCCTGGGCCAGCCGTCGAGATAGCGCAGCAGGGTCGGCTGGTGACTGCCGCCGAGGAGGATTTTCGGGTTGCGTTGGCTCAGCCCGGAAGTGATCGGGGCCAAGCGAATTAGCGGTTGCGGACAACTCATGCTCATGTCTCCGCCTCATGAATCCCGCCGGGCAGGTGAGAGGCGACACCGAACCAGCGCTTTAGCGGTATTTCGAAGCCTCCGCAGAGTACTTCTCAGAGATTTGCACGCTGCAAATCACTCGGCGCCCCGCAAGTAGCTGTTTAAATCGGCGCATGGGTCAGCATCCTAGAGAAGCCTGCGCAATACTGTCAAGACAGCGCCTCGCATACGAACCCGACACTATGCAAAACGATGTTCTGCGTCTGTTCTTTGCCCTGGGTTGCCCGCCTGAACTGGCCGAGGCCATTGCCAGCTGGCGCAGCAATCTGCACCTGCACGGCCGTCCGGTCGCAGCCGCCAACCTGCACCTGACCCTGGCGTTTCTCGGCCAGCAGCCGCGTGCTCGCGTTGCGCAGTTGCAGGAACTCGCGAACG
This sequence comes from Pseudomonas sp. sp1636, assembly GCF_030376615.1. Taxonomy (GTDB): domain Bacteria; phylum Pseudomonadota; class Gammaproteobacteria; order Pseudomonadales; family Pseudomonadaceae; genus Aquipseudomonas. The sequence continues at coordinate 117,071 of NZ_JARRAB010000012.1, read as the reverse complement.
GGTTGCGAGTGCCTGCATTCGACCTGCGCCTGGATCGCCTCGGACGGCACCGCAATGGCCTGCTGTACCTGGCGCCGAGCCACACGCCAGAGGCGTTACTGGAGTTGGTTGAGCAACTGTGCAAGCACCTGAGCGGCGCCGCCATTCAGCTGGAGAGCCGCCCCTTTCGCGCCCACCTCAGCCTGCTGCGGCACTGCCCCGCGCAACCCATCGAGGCCAATCCATGCTTCGATTGGCCGGTAACCCGGTTTTCCCTGTTCGTCTCCGAGCAGAACACGCGCGGCACCCATTATCGGCCGCTGCACACGTGGCCATTGCTGCACAGCGCCCCTTGTGCGGGGCGTTGAAGCCCATAAAAGCGCTCGGCAATATCGTACAAGCCGATTAATTCGGCGCACTTAGCGCGGCATTCTGCGGCTCCAGCAAATAACGTTCGCGGTCATAAGCCAGGTAGTACTTGTTCACACTATTGACGTAGCTGACCACGCCCATCCCGACTTGCTCCATGGCGATCCGCTCGACCTGAAAGAACCACTGATTGGCATTCAGGCCGCGCCGACGCGCCTCGGCACGCATGCTCTGCACCCGCTGCGGCCCCATGTTGTATGCCGCCAGCACGAAGGCCATGCGTTCGCGCTCGTTGAGTTGGGCACTGTTGAAGAAGTTGCGTCGAATCAGCGCCAGGTACTTGGCGCTGGCTTGCACGTTGTTCTCCAACACCGCGATATTGCCGACTCCGACACTGCGCGCGGCGGCCGGGGTTATCTGCATCAAACCGGTTGCCCCCCCGGCACCCCGCGCAGCAGGATTGAGGGTGGACTCCTTGAACGCCAATGCCGCCAGGGTCAGCCAATCGAAGCCGTACTGCGCCGCATGCCGCTGCAACACCGGACGCACCTTCTCCAGGCGCTGGCGTTCGGTTCGTCCCAGCGGATAGTGCACCCTGTAGAGACGCCGATAAACCCGCTGAAAAGCGCCATCCGAATCGGCCGGGGCACGATAGGTCGCGAGAAAACGGTCGACACTGGCACCCAGCATCGCGGCGTCACGGCGCACGTACCAACGCAGGTCGCCGTCCTTGGCCAACACCAGGTGCGGCTCCAGCCGCAGCTTGGGCATGACCTTGGCCCAGCGCTCGGCAATTGGCTGTTCCACCGCGGTGATGCTGTAGATACCGGCCTGCACCATCTCCAGCACATCCTCGACGGCCAGACTGGGGTCGACCCACTCGATGATGATCGGCGGCCGCTTGCTCTGCAGCAGTTTCCGGTTGAACGTATGCACCGCGGCGCCCGCGGCGCTGCCTGCGGCCAAGGCCAGGCTACGCCCGGACATCTGTTCGAGGCTCTGATAACGCCGATCGCCCTGCCGCGACACTACGATCAACGGCACGTTGCTGCGGATCGCCGCACTGGCACTGACAGCGCCGCCACGCACATTGAGCAACTCCCCTGGCGCGACAAGATCCCCCTCGCCGCGCTGCAAGGCAGCCAGCAGTTGGTCTTTGGCCTTGGGAATGATCTTCAGCTTGAGGACACGGTCATCGCGGGCATTGCGATTGAGATACTGTTCGAACGCCCGCAAGCGATGGTATTCCATCCCGATGCTCTGGCCTTTGACTTCACCCGAGCTGTTACGGCTCTGGTTGACCAGCACGCGCAGCTCGGCACTGCGGCGAATGCTCGCCAGATCACGCGCCTGGCTCGGCGGCCGCACTTCGGGCGGCCCCGCCACGCGCGCAACGGCCGACAACGGCAGCAACAGCAAAAGACAGAATAAAAGCAGCGGGCGCGACATCAAGTCTCCACGGCAAGGGCGGCCACCGGGCGTCATTGGCCGAGTGAGAGTACCGCAGCGCTCGCCAAGTTCCAGCAATGCGTGGGCCGCGGAGAGTCGCACAGCTCGCTGACGGATGCCAGTCAGACGGCCTACCCAACATCACAAAAGCACGGTAATAGGCTGTAATTTAAGGTTTTTTTAAAAACAAAAAAGCTCTGATATGCTGCCAACCCCCACCCATAGGCCGCCCCATGCAACTCATCGACATCGGCGTCAACCTGACTCACCCAAGCCTCGCCGAGCAACCTCAAGCTCTGCTCGCCCGCGCCTATGCCGCCGGTGTCTGCCAACTGCTGCTGACCGGCACCAGCCTGGAACAAAGCGAACAGGCCCTGGAACTGTGCCGCCAGCTGGATGACAGCGGCCAACGCCTGTTCAGCACCGCCGGCATCCATCCTCACGATGCCGGCAGCTGGCACACCGACAGCGCCAGCCAACTGCAGGCCTTGCTGCGCCAGCCACAGGTGCGCGCCGTGGGCGAATGCGGGCTCGACTTCAACCGTGATTTCTCGCCGCGCCCGCAACAGGAAAAAGTCCTCGAAGAACACCTGGCCCTGGCCGTCGACCTGCAGCTGCCGGTCTTTCTCCATGAACGTGACGCCGATCAGCGCCTGCTGGAGATCCTGCGCGACTACCGCGACCGCTTGCCGGCGGCGGTGGTGCACTGCTTCACCGGCGACAAGCGCACCCTGTTCAACTACCTCGACCTCGACCTGCATATCGGCATTACCGGCTGGATTTGCGACGAGCGCCGCGGCACCCACCTGCACCCGCTGATGCGGGAAATCCCGGTCGGCCGGTTGATGCTGGAAACCGACTCGCCGTTCTTGCTGCCGCGCAGCCTGCGACCGAAACCGAAAAACGGCCGCAACGAACCGGCCTTCCTGACCGAGGTGCTCCGAGAGGTGGCGCTGCACCGCAACGAAAGCCTGGCAACCCTGGCGGCGCACAGCACCGCTTGCGCCAGGCAGTTCTTCGGCCTGCCGACAGTCATCGACCCCGTCGCCGCCGAGGGCGAACCCAACTGAAGGCCTGCCCGGGAGCGCTTTTGCTAAGGCTATGCCCCAGTTACCTGTTGCAGGGGGGAGTGTCCTGGTAGAAGCGGATTTATCCGCGCAAAACCCCTGGATAGCGATAACACTCGCGGTTGAAGCCGCTCCAACAGGCGCCGACCGGGCTCAACGCCTAACGGATATAACGCCTTTGCTAAAGTCCGCGCCAACGCGGTCGTTAACAAGAACGAACCGTCCTGTTGATAGAGATCAACAGCCGCACTGCAGTTTCGCGAGACAGTAGTGGCACTTTGCTAATACCGCTTTCGCCGCCACCAGAAGAAGACATCATGGGCACTTGGGTTCGCGACCTCTCTCTTAAATACAAATTCTGGGCCGTCAACGCCGTGGCCTTCGTCACCTCCCTGCTGCTGGTGCTGTACGCCCTGCAACTGGAGCAACAGGTACGCGTCGACGCGGCCAAGAGCGCCGCGCAGTTGCAAGCCAGGCTGCTGACCGGCTGGCCTGCAGGTCAGCCGCTGCCCAGCGGGGAGCAACTGCTGCAGTTTGCCGACGGGCAAACGCCGCCGCTGGCCGATAACCAGGGCGCCAGCCTGAGCCGGGCTCGTGGCTGGGTAGCCCTGGAACATGACCCGCTGGCGGCGGGCGAGGCGTTGATCGGCGCCGAGGTCATCGACCTGGGCCAGGGCCAACGCCTCGCCGTACTCGCCCATGCGCCCAGCCTGATACAGGTGATCGCCGAGCGCGCACTGAGCTATGCACTGGTTGTCGCCCTATTGATGCTGGCCCTGCTGGCGGCATCGCAACTGCTGATCCACTTCCTGCTGAGCCATCTCAACACCCTCAAGGATGTGATGCTGCAGGTAGAGAAAAGCGGCGACCTGGCGGCACGCGTGCCACTCGACAGCCGTGACGAAGTCGGCCAGATGGCCACGGCCTTCAATGCCATGCAGGCCGGTTACCAGCGCGTGGTCGGCATCGTTGCGCAGACCGCCGCCCGCCTGGACGAAGGCGCCGAGCGCATGGCCGTGAGCATGCGCGACGTGCGCCAGGGCATGCTCGAACAGCAAAGCGAGACAGAGCAGGCCGCCACCGCGATCAACGAGATGTCCACCACCGTGCACCACATCGCCCAGCACACGGCAGACACCCGCGACCAATCAAAAAACGCCGAGCAACTGGCCGGCACCGGCCAGCAAGTGGTCGACCGCGTCGGTCAGTCGATCGCCGGGCTGTCCAGCGGGGTACAACAGACCGCACAAATGATCCAGCAACTGGCCGTCGACAGCCAGAAAATCAGCGGCGTCGTCAGCGAGATTCACGGCATTGCCGAACAGACCAACCTGTTGGCCCTCAACGCCGCCATCGAGGCCGCCCGCGCCGGCGAAATGGGCCGTGGCTTTGCGGTGGTGGCCGATGAGGTGCGCAATCTGGCCAAACGCGTGCAGGTCTCAACGGATGAAATCACCCTGATGATTACCTCCCTGCAAAGCGGCACCCGCGATGCGGTCGAGTTCATGCAGGAAAGCTCGCTCAAGGCCGATGACTGCGTGCAACAGGCCCACGAAGCGGGCGAGGCACTGGTCGCCATTACCGGCTCGGTGGCGCAGATGCGCACCAGCAATACCCAGATTGCGGTGGCCGCCGAACAGCAGAGTCAGGTGGCCGAAGAGATGAACCGCTCCATCGTGAGCATTCGCGACGTCACCGAGCAAACCGTGCAACAGACTACCGGCTCCGCCACCACCAGCGCCGAACTGGCGGCCTTGGCCGGCGAACTGAACAAGGCCATCCGCCAGCTCAAGCTTTAGCCCCCCGCGAGCGGGATAAATCGCAAGGCGCGGGGCAATTCGGGCATTCCCGAATTGCCCCGGCGCCTTGCGAGCGAGCAAACGCTAGCCGAACACCACGACCGTCTGCCGGCTGATCGCCAGCAACTCGCCGCTCGGGCTCCACAAGGCGGCGGCGATGTGCCCGTAGCCGTCGCGGGCGTGTTCGATCTGCGCGCGATAGAGGCACCAGTCGCGGGTACTCAACGCGGCAAGCGGCTGGATGAACTCAATGGTCCAGGTCAACGAACTGCCCGGTGTCGGTGCGCGCAGATGCGACAACACCGCCGGCGGCCAGGCATCGACCAGGGCCAGCAGATGCGCCTCGTTGACCGGTTGCGCCGCGCCCTCCTCGCGCAAGCGCACCCAGCCGCCCATTTCCCGCGAGGGATTATTGCTGAAGGGCATGCCGCCGATGCCCCAGCGCATCGCCAGGAAACGGGTAAACTCCGGGGTCACATGGCGCACATAGACGAGTTCCTGACAGTCCTCGACCGGTTTGATCGGCGCCGCTGGTTCGGCCGCGACCTTGACCGCCGACTCACGCGCGGCGCCGAAACTGCCCTGCACCAGGGTCACCACCTGACCGTTCTGCAGCGCGCGGCCCAGCACTTGGCTGACCGCCTTGCCTTCACGCAGCACCTCGACCTCGAAACTCACCGGCACATCGGGTTCGGCCGGGCCGACGAAGGTGATCGCCAGCGAACGCGGCGGGCGCCCAGGCGGAACCTGGGCGCGCATGGCTTCATACACCAGTGCGGCCATCAAACCACCGAAACTGGCCCGCCCCTGCGCCCAGGCAGACGGGATCACCACGGCCTGCGGGTTGGCGCGAACGGCCTGGAGCAACTCGGAAAAACCCATAACCACCTCAAGACCTCGACAGCAGGTGATCTTAGGGGAAATGCCGGGCGGGGCGAAACGCCGTTTCGGCCAATTGACGCGGGCAAGTGGAGCGGCGAGCGCAGGCTACCCAGCCGAGGGGAAATCCGCTTGCAGCGCCAGCAATGCCCGATCCGCCGCCTCTTCGGCCGCCTGCAATGCCGTGCGCCAGGTGTCGACGCAAGCGGCAAGATCCGCTTCCTGCTCGGCCCGCTGCAACCACTGCTGAAGATCATGCCAATTGCCCAGTGCCGACTGCGCCGTTTTCAGGCGCGCCAGGGTCTTGCCCGACAACCCGCTCAGCTGCGCATAGGCCTCGGCACCGTAACGCACGCGTTTGATCAACAAGCGCAGACGATGGCGATCGTGGGCCGGCTCGACCAGGGCCTCGGCCAAGCGCCATTGCTGTTTGCTCAAGCGCCGCTTGACCCGTTTAGCCAGGCCAGCCAACTCAGCCTCCGCCGCCGCTTGGCGCCACGACTGCGGCCACTGATCCAGGGCCTCGAACAGCCCTGGCAGCGCGTCGTCGGCCAACAGCGCCGCATACCCCGCCAGCAACCGCGACTGCCGCCGGTCGACCGCAGCGCGCATGCCCAGGCGCGGTAAATGTGCGAGCAGCACCTCGAGATCACGCAGCGGCCCACTGCGTCGCCCAACCTCGGCAGCCTGACTGCGCAGCCCATCACAGGCGGGCAAGCCGCGCAGCGGCTGTAGCAGGCTGCGCAACTTGCGCAGGGCGATACGCAGGTCGTGCAGGGCTTCGGCATCGGTCGCCGCGGCCAGGCGCTCGCGACAGGCATACAAGTCGACCTGCACGCACAGCACCTGGGCCAACACCCTCGCAGCAAAACTTGTCATCGCATCATTCCTCGGTAAAGTGCCGCAGTTTGGCTCCGTGTCCCGGCTCGCCAAGCGTTCAATCGCCGCTACTGCCGCGGTGGGCGGCTGCCGCGCCAGGGCAGTTCGCGGCGCAATAGCGCCAAATGGGCACGTAACAATGCCGGGGAGGCCTCTGCCCCGGCATAGCGCTGCGCCTCGAACGTCGCGGCGAAGGCATGGATAGCCTGCGCCTGGGCTGGCAGCGCTTGCGCCGCGCGCTCGGCATAGGCGCGCGCGCCTTCGCCCGGCTGACGCGGCCCGGCATGCCGCGCCAGCAGCTGCTCGAAGCGTTTGAACAGGCGCTGCTGCTGATCGCGCTCACCCTGCCAGGGCTTGAACAGCCAGAGCGCCAGCAACCCGATCAGCAGCCCGCCGCCGCCCACCAGGCTGAGCGCCAGCACCTGAGCGTCGACACGCCCGAACCAGCGTTGCAGCAACGCCAGCTGCTGCGCGCCCTGGTAACCGAGCACCAGGCGCTGCCAGTCATGGTTGAGGTTGTCCCAGCCCAGGCGCAGCTGGTTCAGCCAACCCAGCTGGCGGTAACGCAACGGCGAGAAGGGCGAACCCTCGAGAAAGCTCTGCTCATCGGCCAGTGCTTCTTCCAGACCCAGCTCGATCCGCTCCGGGGCCACCTGAAAGGTCGGATCGACACTCACCCAGCCCGTGCCGGCCTGCCAATACTCGACCCAGGCATGCGCATCGAACTGGCGCACCTGGACGTAGCCGCCGGCGGGGCTGTACTCGCCGCCCTGGTAGCCCGCCACCACCCGCGCCGGGATGCCTGCCGCGCGCAGGACGAAGGTCATGGCGCCGGCGTAGTGGGCACAGAAGCCCTTGCGCGAGGCGAAGAGGAAGTCATCGATGCTGTTCAAGCCCAGGCGGGGCGGGCGCAAGGTGTAGCCGAAGGGCTCGCGGTTGAAATGGCTGAGTACGGCCTGCACCAACTGCTCGGTTTGCGGGTATTGCCGCTTGAGCTCGGCGGCCCAGGCACGGCTGCGTGGATCGCCGTCCTGCGGCAGTTGCAGGGCACGCCGCAGGTTGTCGCGCGAGCCCGTCGACTCACGCCGTGCCGCGGGCCAGGAAGTCACCCGATAGAGCAAGGCGCGTTCGACCGGCCGGCTGCGCTGCAGGCGGTAATCACTCATCTGCCGGGTGTTTTCGAGGCTGGTTTCGGCCACATCCAGGGCGAATAGCCAGGGCTGCGAACTGGGCTGCATGACGATGCTGTAGCGCAGCGCCTGACCCTGTTTCTCCCAGGCCGGGGCCAGTGGCAACAGGGCAAAGCTGGACTGCGACCAACGCCGGCCGTCGAAGCGTTCCAAGGTCAACGCCCGCCAATAGAGTTGCTCGCGGGGCGGCACCTCGCCGTCGAAGCTGGCGCGAAAGACCAGCGCGCCCGAGCGGCTCAACTCGGCGATATCCGCCGGCGCCATGCTGTCGGCCAAGCCGCTGACAGCCTGATCGTTCGCCGTCGGCAACGACCACAAAGGCTCCAGCCGCGGAAAAAAGACGAACAGCAGCAGCATCAGGGGCAGCGCCTGCAGCAGCAGGCCAGCCGCCAGCCGTGCGGTGGCCCAGGGCCGTGCGGCGACGCCGCTCTGTTGCAGGCCGATCAGGGCCGCCAGCAAGGCGGTGACCGGTAGCAGGCTGAACAGCGCGGCGAGCAGGCTGTCGTCGAACAGGTAGGCGCTGAGCACCACGAAGAAGCCGAGAAAGATCACCGCCAGGGCATCGCGGCGCGTGTGCATTTCGAGCAACTTGAGGATAAAGGCGGCAATCAGCAACACCACCCCGGCATCCAGACCGATCAGGCTGCCGCGGGAAACAAACACGCCGACGGCCGTACCCAGCATCAAGCCGGCCTTGAGCCAGGCACCGGGATAGCCGGCGCGCATGCGCAAGATCTGGACGCGCCAGACCGCGCAGCCCAGCCACAAGCCGAGGATCCACAGCGGCAGATGGCTCAGGTGCGGCATGATCACCAGCACCTGGGCGACCAGCAACCAGGTCAGGCTGATCCGTGGAATGTCCGCCGGCCGGCTCACCTCGGCGTACCGAACAGGGCCAGGGCGCGCAGACAAGCCTCGCGATGCTGCTCGCCGCTGGCGGGGGCCAGCACCTGGCCCGGCAAACTCAGGGCAAAGGGCTGCTGGCGCTCGGACAGTTGCAGCACCCAATAACAGAGCAGCGACAGGCGCAGCTCGACATCGCCCGCCAGCGCCTCGAAATCCAGCCAGGGGTCGCGCCCGCCGGCCGCGGCGAAGTCCTTGACCAACAGCCCCTGGCCGCGGGAATAGGCCTTCCAGTGCAGCCGCCGTTGGGAGTCGCCGGGCTGGTAATTTGTCAGCCCCTGGAAATCCTCGCTGCCCTGGCCGTGGGCGCACAGGCCCTGCTCGTGCCACTCGTCATCAGCGCCGGCGGCCAGCGGCAACTCGCCCTCCAGCGGCTGCGGATAGACCAGCAACGCCTGATCCAGGTCGACCCAGCTCCAGGCCACCAGAATGCCCAGCGGGAAGCGACTCTCGACCCGCAGCCGGCCGGGTCGCAGCCAACCGCGGCGCAGTGCCGGCAGGCTCAGCTCGCACTCGCTGACGCCCTGCGCCGGCACATCCTGGGTCTGATAAGCCATCGCCGGCCAACCCAGGGCGATGGCCTGGTGCGCGCGGGCGCGGCTTTCCAGGCGCACGCGAAAACGCCCCTGCTCGCCGACGAACACGGCGCGCGCGCCAGCGGCCTTGAGCAGCAAGCCCGCCAGATTGCGGTAGGTGTGCAGGATGGCCACGACAAATACCGCAGCCAGCAGAAACGTCAGGGCATAGGCCAGGCTGTTCTGGTAATTGATCGCCGCCAGCAGCATCAATAGCAGCGCCAGGGCAAAGGCAGCGCCGACCAGGGTCGGGACGATGAAGATCCGCCGCTGGGTCAGGCGCACGCTGGCCGCCGGGGGAAGCCGTCGGGCCAGCCAGCGTGACCAGAACGGTTTGAGCCGTTGCCTCACAGCACCGGCACCTCGCGCAGCAACCACTGCACCAGGGCGCCGCCAGCAGGCCCGAGCGGATCGACGCGCTCGCGCAGGCGATGACCGACCACCGCAGGCAATACCGCCTGCACATCCTCGGGGATCACGTAATCGCGGCCGGCGAGAAAGGCCCAGGCCCGGGCGGCGGCGAGCAAGGCCAGGCTGGCGCGCGGCGACAGCCCACAGGCAAACTGCGGCTGGCTGCGGGTGGCATCGACCAGGCGCAACAGGTAATCGATCAGCGCGTCGCTGGCACGCACCTTGGGCACCTCGGCCTGGATCAGCGCCAGCTCGGCATGCTCGAGAAGCGCCTCCAGGCGCGGCAGTAACGAGCGCCGCGAATCGCCGAGGAGCAAGGCTTTTTCCGCGGCCTGGGCCGGGTAGCCGAGCGACAGGCGCATGAGAAAGCGATCGAGCTGCGACTCCGGCAAGGCGAAGGTGCCGCCCTGGCTCGCCGGGTTCTGCGTGGCAATCACGAAGAACGGCTGCGGCAGCGCTCGGGTCGCCCCCTCGATGGTCACCTGGCCCTCCTCCATGGCTTCGAGCAGCGCGCTCTGGCTTTTCGGCGTGGCCCGATTGATCTCGTCGGCCAGCACCAGCTCGGCGAAGATCGGCCCCGGGTGGAAGACGAACTGCCCGCTGTCCTTGACGAACACCGAGGTGCCGAGAATATCGCCAGGCAGCAGGTCGGAAGTGAACTGGATGCGCTGAAAGCGCAGCCCCAGCACCCTGGCCAGCGCATGGGCGAGGGTGGTCTTGCCCATGCCCGGCAAGTCCTCGATCAACAGATGGCCACCGGCCAACAGGCAGGCCAGCGCCAGGCGCACCTGCGGCTCCTTGCCCAACAGCACCTGATTCACCGCATGCAGACAGGCATCCAGTCTTGCGCGCATCGATCGCTCCGGTTTTTATCCAAGTGCGTCGATGCTACTGGCCGGCACCAGGCAGGCAAAGCGCCAGGAAACCTTTACTGACGAAACTGTCAGCGCGCTTCGCACTTTCAAGCAAAAAAACTACAAGCGAAAATGCCCGGCCATGCCCTGCAGCTCGCGGCCCAGCGCGGCCAGCTGAGTGCTCGAAGCAGCCGTCTCGTCCATCGCCGCCGAGGACTGATCGGCGATATCGCGAATCGAGGTGACGCTGCGGCTGATCTCTTCAGCCACCGCCGTCTGCTGTTCGGCGGCCGCGGCAATCTGCTGGTTCATCTCGAAGATCAGGGTCACCGCCTCGGCAATCCCGGCCAGGGCACCTTCGGTCTGATTGGCATCCTCGACCACATGCGCGACCAGGGCACCGCTCTGCTGCATGTCGGCCACCGAGCGCCGCGCGCCCTCGCGCAGGGTGGCGATCAGGCCTTCGATTTCCGCGGTGGATTGCTGGGTACGCTGGGCCAAGGCGCGCACTTCATCGGCCACCACGGCGAAGCCGCGGCCCTGCTCGCCGGCGCGGGCGGCCTCGATGGCGGCATTGAGGGCCAGCAGATTGGTCTGTTCGGCCACGCTCTTGATCACATCCAGCACCGAATCGATACGCTGGGTGTCCTGACTGAGGCGCTCGATGCTCTGGGTGGTGGTATCCATCGCCGCCGCCAACTGATCGATCCGCACCAGGGTCTGGCGCACCACCTCGGCACCGCGACTGACCCGGTTATCCGCGTTCTCGGTGGAAGCGGCCGCCGCCTCGGCGTTACGCGCCACCTCATGCACGGTGGCGGTCATCTCGTTCATGGCGGTCGCCACCTGATCGGTTTCCACCCGCTGGCCATTGACGCCCAGGCGGGTCTGCTCGGTGATCGCCGACAACGACTGCGCCGAAGCGGAAATCTGGCTCACCCCTCCCTGCAACTGGCCGACCATCTCGCGCAAGTTGTTCGACATGCCCTGCATGGCGGCCTGCAACTGCCCCACTTCGTCGCGGCGGCGCACCTCGATGCGCGCGCTGAGGTCGCCCTCGGCGATCTGCCGGGCCTGCTCGATCACCTGTTTGAGCGGACGCACGATCAGCAGGGTGATCGCCAGGGTCGCCAGCAACCCGATCACCAGGGCTAACGCCGCGGCCAGCACAATCAACCAGCCACTGGTCTGCAGTTGCACCTGCATGGCGCCCTTCTGCCGGGCGTAAGCCTGTTCGACCAGCGCGACGATGCGCTCGGCCTGCTGCACCAGCAGGGCATACTCCTGCTTCTGCTGGCGCAAGTGGCCGTTGTACTCCGTGAGCCGTTGATTGAACGAGTCGACGTTGCCGATGACTTCCGCCAGCACCGAGGCATAGCCCGGACTGGCCATGGCATCGCGCAATTCGCCGGCCAGGGTCTGCGCATCGAGGGCTTGCTGGATCTCGCCCTGGGCGACCTCGGCCGCACTGCGGCTCTGCTGCAGGCGCACGCGGGCCTGGTCGAGCGCCTGCAGCAGCAACTGGTGAACCGTGCCGATCTGCCCGGCCTGCAACACCGACTCGGCGCCCTGGGTTCCCTGGCTGCTTTTGAGCAGATCGATACCATCCTCGGCCAAGCCTTCCTTGAGCAGCTCAAGGCTGTTGGCGGCGCTCACCACCAGCCAATTGGCCGCTTCCAGGGACAGGCCCATGTTATCGGTCAGCTCAACATAACGGTCGAAGGCCGCGCGGTACTGCTCGACGGCACTATCGACCTCGCTCAGCACCTGCCCATCGGCGCTCGGCAGCTCAGCCTGCAGGGCTGCGCTACGCGCCAGCAGCGCCTCGCTCTGCTCGTGCAGGCGCTCGACATGGCCGGCGTCGTTCGTCAGGGCGAAATCCTGCTCGCTACGGCGGATCTGCAGCACCTGGGTGTTGATCGCGCTCATGCGCTCCAGCAAGGCCGAGCGCACACCGACCTCACGCAGCGCCGAATAACCGGTAGCGGCAACCACCGCGGTGAGCGCCAACACCACAGCAAAGCCCAGGGCCAGTTTCTTCGCGGTACTCAAATTGGCGACATGCCGCTGCAGACCAGTCCACATAGATTCCCCCTTCCCCCCAGTCACTGGCGAACCCTGGTTCGCCAACCTGACGCAGCAACATAGAAGCATGCGGCTGCTGGCGACAAGCCAGTAACCGGGGCAGTTGTACTTTTAGTTATGTGCAGGTCGTTTTTAGAACAAGTTGGCGGGCCTGGTTCAGGGGCGCCGCATCTCGCAACGATCGCGGGTACGAGTATAGGCCATGCCTGCCTAGGCCACGCGCGGCACGCCAACGCGCTCACCGGCCTGGCTGGCAATGCCGCAACGCTCGAACTCGCCGGCGCCATGGGGCAAATGGGCCGCGCAGGCGTTCATCGCCTCGGCCTGGGCGAAGGACAGCAGCTGGATCACCAGCTCGCTACGTCTCCACCGTTTTCGCCTTGTCTCGACTGCCTCGCCAAGGTTTCTCAACCCCCGGCCAACCTGGCCAAGCCGCCGGTCGGAAACCCTGGCTGGAGTTGCAAACCCTGGCGGCGAGAAGCTTCACTGGAACGCAGACGGCCGCTACTAGCAGAAAAACTGTCGCAGATCAATAACAGGTGTTGGCCTCCTTCACTTTCCGCCGAACGCCACTAACATGACATTGTTGTACGCAACGCATGCAAAAAAGTCATTTATTTGACAATAAGAATCGCCAACCAACACGACACGAGAACACCACCATGGACTTCCAGCCAGCTGAAGTAGATCGACCGGCGTTGCAATCCCAGGAAGACCTCAGCTTTCTCCTCGAGCACTACCAACTGAAGGCCTTTCATTATTCAGAACTGCAACATGAACAGGCCGTGCTCGCCGCGGTCGCCGACTGGCCGCTGCTCAACGAAACGCTGCGCCCGCTGCTACAAGTGATTGAGACCGTCAATCTGGTCAAGGCAGACTGAGGTGCACCTGATTGCCATACAGGGGCTACGCGGCGGCTGCGGCTCCACCTCGATAGTGGCCGGTCTGAGCTCGGCCCTGGCCATTCTGCACCAGCCCGTACTGGCCATCGATCTGTGCCCCAACAACATCCTCGGCCTGCATTTCGGCTTGCCCTACGATGAACCCTCGGCCTGGGCGTACCGAGGAGCGGAGAGTTCTGTCCAGAGCATTGCCGCCTTTCGCCAGCAGGAACGGGTTTACGTGCTGCCATTTGACCGTCAGGCGACCCGGGGCTACGACCCCGAGCAGGTCGTTGCCTGGCTCGAACACGCCCTGCAACAACTGGCGCCGGCGAGCGACTGCTTTGTCCTGCTCAATATCCCGGCGTCTCTCGACTTGAGCGAACGCCTCGGTCAGCAGCCGAACCTCCATTGGTTGCACGTGCTGGAGGCGGATCCCGCCTGCCATGTGCTGCTCAGCCACCAGCTGCATGACAACCACCACCTGTCGCGCAACCACCACTGGTTGATTAACCGCCTGCAACCCTCGCTCAAACTGTCGCACGACCTGCTGACCCTCTGGCGCTTGGCCCTCGGCCAGTTGCTGGTGCCTTACGTGATCCATGAGGACGAAGCGGTTCGCGAGGCACTGGCGCGCAAACAGTTGCTGGGCGAAAGCGCACCGCACTCCCTGGCCATGCAGGACTTTCTCGCCCTGGCGAACTGGTGCATCAAGACGGTGCAAGACCCATGAACCAGTTCACCCAACCACCAGCAGCGCAGCCCTTGCCCAGCGAGGCAGAGCAGCCCCCACCGCCCCACCCCCCGGGTCTGCTGCGAAGGCTTGCCCACGCCCTGTGCTGGACGCTGTTCACCCTGGAGTCGGCCAGTTGGCGCTGGCTGCTGACGCACAGGGATCAGCTCTATCCCCAGGCACACTGGTTACGCCTGCGCCCGGCCGATCCGTTGCGCGTGCTGCTGCAGAGCCTGTGGTTGCTGCTGATACAACCAGCAGCCCAACGCCGGCAGAGGTTTGCCGGGTTGGCCGAGGCGCACCGATCCGCGTTGAACCGTTGCCGACAGGTGCTTGAGCCGCTGTTGCAGCGGGCACTGGCACGCCGCCCCGGGCGCTCGGTCAGCGAGCAGCCTGCCGCGCAACGCCCCGAACGCCCGGTCAACTGGTGGCACATGCCGTTACTGTTAGTCGGCCTGCCGGTGCTGGCGCTGTGCGTCACCCAGCCGCTGGAACTGCACCAACAGGCGTTGTTCGCCAGCCTGCTGTGGCTCATGGCGCTGGGGGTGAACCGCTGTTCCGGACGCCGTGCAACGCTGATCCTGATCGTCTTGTCGATCCTGGCGTCCAGCCGCTATTTCTGGTGGCGCTACAGCTCGACCCTGAACTGGGACGACCCGCTGGATCTGAGCTGCGGCCTGCTGCTGCTGGCAGCCGAGAGCTATTCCTGGCTGGTGCTGATCCTCGGCTACCTGCAATCCATCTGGCCCCTCGACCGCCAGCCCTGCCCGCTGCCGGACGACACGGCCAGTTGGCCGAGCGTCGACATCTACATCCCGACCTATAACGAAGACCTGTCGGTGGTGCGCCCGACCGTGCTTGCGGCGCTCGGCATCGACTGGCCGCAGAGCAAGCTCAATATCTGGCTTCTCGACGATGGCAAGCGCGACGAATTCCGCCAGTTCGCCGCGGCAGCCGGGGTTGGCTACCTGACCCGCACGAACAATCGCCATGCCAAGGCTGGCAATCTCAATGCGGCGATGCTCAAGACCAGCGGCGAGTTCATCGCCATTTTCGATTGCGACCACATTCCCACCCGCTCCTTCCTGCAGATGACCATGGGTTGGTTCCTGCGCAGCCCCCGGCTCGGCGTCATGCAGACACCCCATCACTTTCTCTCGGCCGATCCCTTCGAGCGCAATCTGGATAATTTCCGCCAGACCCCCAACGAAAACACCCTGTTCTATGGCCTGACCCAGAATGGCAACGACCTCTGGGACGCGACCTTCTTCTGCGGTTCCTGCGCCATCCTGCGGCGTGCCGCGCTGGACAGCATCGGCGGCTTCGCCGTGGAAACCGTGACCGAGGACGCCCACACCTCGTTACGCCTGCACCGCCACGGCTGGACCTCGGCCTATATCCGCATTCCCCAGGCCGCCGGCCTGGCCACCGAAAGCCTCAGCGCGCACATCGGCCAACGCATCCGCTGGGCCCGCGGCATGGTGCAGATTTTCCGGCTCGACAATCCATTGTGTGGCCAAGGCCTCTCGCTCGGGCAGCGGCTCTGCTACTTCAACGCCATGCTGCACTTTCTCTCCGGCGTGCCACGCCTGATCTACCTCACCGCGCCATTGGCCTTCCTGATCCTGCATGCCTACATCATCTATGCCCCGGCCCTGCTCATCCTGCTGTTCGTCGTGCCCCACATCGTCCACAGCACCATGACCAACTCACGCATCCAGGGCAGGTACCGCCATTCGTTCTGGAGTGAAATCTACGAAACCGTACTCTCCTGGTATATCGCCCGGCCCACCAGCGTCGCGCTGTTCAACCCGCACAAGGGCACCTTCAATGTCACCGCCAAGGGCGGCCTGATCGAAGACGACCTGTTCGACTGGAAGATGGCCAAGCCCTTCCTGATGCTCGCCGCCCTGAACGGCATCGGCCTGTTGTTTGGTCTCTACCGCTTGCTCTGGGGGGCGAGCGACGAACGTCTGACCGTACTGATCAGCCTGTGCTGGGTGCTGTACAACCTGATCATCCTCGGCGGCGCCCTGGCCGTGGCGGCAGAAGTCCGCCAGGTTCGCCGGTCGCACCGGGTCGAGCTGCGCCTCGCAGCGGGCATCCGCCTGCCCTCGGGACACGCCTACCCCTGCACGCTGCTCAACTACTCGGACGGAGGCGTGAGCATCCGGCTACCCCAGGGGCTCCACCTGACCCTGCCTGAGGTCGCCACACTGTCGCTGCAACTCAGGCGCGGCCACGAGGAGTTCGAGTTTCCCGCCCGCGGCCGCAGCATTAGCCGGGGCATCCTCGGCGCCGAACTGGAACCCATGGATCTGCGCCGCCACGGCCGCTTCGTGCAATGCACCTTTGCCCGCGCCGACACCTGGGCGCATTGGCATGACGGTTTCAACCAGGACAAACCGCTCAGCAGCCTGCTGGAGATCGCCCGCGTCGGCCTCAGCGGCTATCGACAGACGCTGCTGTATGCCCCGCCCTGCCTGCAACCCCTGATCGATTTTGGCCGCGGCACCGGCCAATGGCTCGCCTCCTTCGTGCCGGTCAGCCCCGTGTTCTGCACCGTCCAGCCAGGGTCACGCCTATGATGCGCCAACATTTCGCCCGTTTCGTGCTCATGCCCATCGTCGCGCTGCTGATTTCGCTCGGCGCCCTGGCCACCCCGACGGAGCCACTCGTAACGGATACGCCGCAGCCGGCCACCTACCAGCGCAGCCTCAGTCTCGGCGAGCTGTCTTCCCCCGGGGTTCTGTTGCTGCGCAACATGTTGCGCCACCTCTACGCCGAGTTCGGCGTGCGCAGCGATGAACTGATCAGTGCCGCCGAGCTGCAGCTGTTCTACACCCCCTCGCCGGCGCTGAACGCCAAACGTTCCCACGTCAAGGTGTACCTCAATGACGAACTGATGGGCGTGCTGCCGATCCTCGACCAGGAGCTTGGCCAGGAGGTCAATCGCACCCTCACGCTGGACACGAGCTTCATCCGCGACTTCAACCACCTGCGTTTCGAGCTGGTCGGCAGCAGCGACAGCACGCCCGAAGACCCCATGCACGCCAGCCTGTGGCTGGACTTCAGCGCCAAGAGTCAATTGCAGCTCAGCGTCCTGCGCCTCAAGGCCAGCAACGATCTGGCCATTCTGCCGGAACCTTTCTTCGATCACCGAGACAAGGCGCCGCTGCTGCTGCCGTTCGTTTTCAGCGGCGCGCCCAGTTCAACCCAGCAGACCGCCGCGGCCGTCCTCGCCTCCTGGTTCGGTATTCATAGCAGCTGGCGCGGCGCCGCCTTCCCCGCCTTCATCGGCGGCCTGCCGGCCAACCGTTCGGCGGTGGTCTTGGCCAACAACCAACAACGCCCCGCCTTCCTCAAGGATTACCCACGGGTCAGCGCCCCCACGCTGGCCATCATCGACCATCCGTCCGCGCCCTTCGCCAAACTGCTCCTGGTGCTGGGCGAGGATGACCAACAAGTGCTGACCGCCGCTCGCGCCGTCGCCCTGGGCAGCAACAACCTCAAAGGGCCCGCGAGCACCCTGCACAACCAACCCGAAATGCCCCCCAGAAAACCCTACGACGCCCCCAACTGGGTGAACAGCGATGGCCCCACGCACTTCAGCGAACTGCTCGACAACCCGCTGCAATTGCAGGCCAGCGGTCTGGTGCCGCCGCCACTGAGCCTTGCCCTCAAGGTGCCGGCGGATCTGTTCATCTGGCGCAGCCCTGGAGTGCCCCTGGATCTGCGCTACCGCTACACGCCGCCGTTGCAGAAGGAGTCTTCGCTGCTCAGCATCAGCATCAACGACCACTTCGTCCAGGCCTTCCCCCTCAACGACCCGGCACCAGGCAACATCGCCGGCCTGGCGCAGCAACAACTGCCCCTGCTCACGCACCAGCCCGGCAGCAAGCGGGTTCTGATCCCGGCCCAGCGCATCGGCCCACACAACGAACTGCGCATGAACTTTACCTTCAATGCCTTGCCAGGCTGCAGCCAGGACAGCAACTGCGCCACCAGCCTGCCGATGAACATTCAGGCGGCGATCGACCCCGACTCGAGCATCGACTTCTCGGCCTTCCATCACTACAAGGCGATGCCCGACCTGCAGGCCTTCGCAGCATCCGGCTACCCCTACAGCCGTTTCGCCGATCTCTCGCAGACCCTGGTGCTGATGCCACCCCAGCCCAGCCAGGCCGAGCTGTCGTTGCTGCTGGCCATCGTTGGACGCATCGCTGCCCATACCGGTTACCCCGCCACACGCCTGAGCATCGGCGACGACTGGCAGCAGGCTGGGCGAAGCCAACGTGACCTGTTGATAGTGGCGGCTGCGGTGCCAGCATTCCGCCGCGCGCAAGGGCCGGAGCTGAGCGCGCTGGCCGAACAGGTCGCCGCCAAGCTCAGCCACCCGAGCAGCCGTGCCCCGCGCCGGCAAACCAGTGACGCCGCTGCCGAGCTGGCGGCCCTGATAGGCTTCAAGTCGCCATTCGACGATCAGCGCAGCGTGATCGCAATGATGGCGGGAGACGCAAGCGGCTACGGCCTGATCGAGCAGAGCCTGCTCGACAATCAGCGCCGCGCCAGGATCGCGGGCTCGGTGACCTTGATGCACGGGGAACACATCGATTCTGCCGCGCTCGGCGAAACCTACTACGTCGGCAGCCTGCCCTGGTGGCTGATGCTCTGGTTCCACCTCGCCGACCACCTGCTGTTCCTGGTAATCCTGGCCTCGTTGAGCGCCGTGCTGCTGGCCAGCGTGTTGTTCAGCATGCTCGGCCTGCTGGCCAGACGCAGGCTGCAAGCCCCCGACTGAGGTGCGCATGAAATTATGGATGGCCGTATTGCTACTTCTGGCGTCGCTCGGCAACCCCGCGCACGCCAGTTGCCAGTGGCCATTGTGGGAGCAATTCAAACAGCGCTTCATCGATGCCGGCGGCCGGGTGATCGACCCTGGCGACCCGCGGGCAGTCACCACCTCCGAGGGCCAGGCCTATGCCATGTTCTTCGCCCTGGCAGCCGGCGATCGGCAAACCTTCGCGCGCCTGCTGCGCTGGTCGGAGAACAACCTGGCCCAGGGCGACCTGCAGCGGCACCTGCAGGCCTGGCTCTGGGGGCGCAGCCCGGAGGGTCGATGGCAGGTGCTCGATGCCAACTCCGCGGCGGACGCCGACCTGTGGCTGGCCTATAGCCTGCAGGAAGCCGGCAGGCTCTGGCAGCAGCCCGGCTATTCACGCCTGTCGGCCCGGCAACTGGCGCTGATCGAGCATCACGAGGTCGCCCAACTGCCGCAACTCGGCCCCTTGCTGCTGCCCGGCGCCGAGGGCTTTTCCCGGCAGAACAGCTGGACCCTCAACCCCAGTTACTCCCCCCTGCCCCTGCTGCGCAGCTTCGCCCACCGCTACCCGGACAGCATCTGGGCGGCGATGCTCGAACCGACCCGGCGCATGCTCGAAGAAACCAGCGCCAAGGGCTTCGCCCCCGACTGGGTGGAGTGGCAGGACGGGCAATGGCAGGCGCCAGCCAAGGGTGGCTGGCAAGGCAGCTACGATGCCATCCGCGTCTACCTGTGGGCGGGCATGCAGGCGCCAGACAACGAGCAGACGGACAACTTCGCGCAGCGCTTCGAGCCGATGTTGCGCTACCTCCAGCAGCATGGCCGCCCCCCCTTGCGCGTCGACAGCCTGACCGGCGCGGCCGAAGGGCATGGCCCGCCGGGGTTTTCGGCGGCGCTACTGCCCTTGCTCAGCAGAACCGCAGAACCGCGCCTGCTGCAAGAGCAACTGGCCCGCCTGGCCGCCGAGCCTCTGCAAGCCGACGCCTACTATGACCATGTACTGAGCTTGTTCGGCCAGGGTTGGAACGAAGGCCGCTATCGCTTTTCACCGCGCGGGACATTGCAACCACAGTCATTAGAGGAATGCTCATGACCAAGTACCTACCGTTCGCCCTGCTCCTGCTGAGCGCCAGCGCCCAGGCCATCGACACCGGCGAAGCCCGCCTGCAACTACTCGAACAGGTGCGCACCGGGGAGGCGCGCAACAAGGTAGAGCTGATCGAGGAAAGCCTGTATCGACTGTTCAAGCTCAATCCCGACGACCCCGAGGGGCTGGCTGCGCTGATCCGCCTGCAAGTGCGCAACAACCAGCTGAGCGAAGCCAAGGTCACCCTCGACCACCTGAACCGTAGCGCCCCCGACAGCCAGACACTGGCGTTGGCCCGCCTGCACCTGGAGCTCACCGAGCCCGAGGCCAAGGAACGCCTGCAGCAGGCTCGGTTGTTGGCGCGCTCCGGGCGCCCCGAGGAGGCGCTGGCGATTTACGACAGCCTGTTCAAACCCAGTTTTCCCAGCGGCCAGTACGCCCTCGAGTACTGGCAGACCCTGGCCAATACCGCGCAAGGCCAATCCAGAGCCCTGCATGGCCTGGAAAGCCTGGTTCAGGAGTATCCGCACAGCAGCAACTTCCGCCTGGCCCTGGCCAGGCAACGCCTGGCTCTCGACCCATTCAGCGAGGCCGCCCATGCCGATCTGGAACAGTTGGCCAGCGACCCCTATGCACGCGATGGCGTCGCCCGCGTCTGGCAAGACCGCCTCGAACGGCTTCCGGTCAGCGAGCGCAGCGCCGCGCTCTGGCGCCGCTACCTGAAGCAGTATCCGGATGCCGACGAGATCGCCAGACAAGCCCTGGCCGAACAGGAACAGTTGCTCGGCAACCCTTCCTTCCAGGCCAAACAACGTGCGCTGGGCCTGCTCGACAGCGGCTCGCAGGCCTACCCGAGCATTGAGCGCGACCTGCAACTGGCCCTGCAGGGCTTCCCCACCGATGCCCAGACTCTCGGCGCGCTGGGCCTGCTACGCCAGCGCCAGGGCCGACAACAGGAAGCCCTGGCGCTGTACGAACGGGCACGCAGCCACGAGGAAAACATCGACAACCTGGGCAAGTGGCAAACCCTGATCGGTGAATCACGCTTCTGGGCCACCCTCAAGCAAGCCGACGCAGCGGTCGAACAGGGCCAGCTCGAACGCGGCGAGCAGCTTTACCAGCAAGCCGCCAAACTCAAGCCCAGAGCAACCGAACCGCTCAACGGCCTGGGCGCTATTCAGGCCAAGCGCAACGATATCAGCGGCGCCGAACGCCACTACCAGGCGGCGCTGAGCCGCGACAGCAGCAACCTTGCGGCCAAGCGCGGCTTGATCAACCTCTACAGTGCCAGCCAGCCGGAACGCGCACGGCGTATCATCGCCACCTTGTCGACCGATCAGCGCCAACGCTTCGAACCCGAGCTGAACCGCCTGCAGGCTGCCCAACTGGTCAGCCAGGCCCAACAACACGCCGACCAGCAGCGCTGGGCCAGTGCCAAACACAGTCTCGAGCAGGCCTTGCGCCTGCAACCGGACAATCCCTGGATCGCCTACGACCTGGCCAAGGCTCGCGCTCGGCTCGGCGATGCCAATGCCGAGCAGAGCTTTGCCGGCCTGTTGCTGCGCGCACCCTACGACCCGCCCTCGCGCTATGCCCACAGCCTGTTCCTGGCCAGCCAGGATCGCCCCCAGCAAGCCCTGGACAGCCTGGCCAAGGTGCCCAGCGGCAAATGGGACGACGACATGCGTGCCCTGGATCGGCGCCTGCGTTTCGGCCAGACCATGGATCATGCCCGCCGATTGCATGCCCAGGGGCGTGAGCATGCGGCCGGCGACTACCTCAAGTTGCAGCAACGCCACTTTGCAGACGAGGTCGCCATCCCCCTGACGCTCGGCGAATGGGCCGAACGGCGGGGCGACCGAGCAGAAGCGGAGCGCCAGTACCGACTGGCTCAGCAACTCGAACCGCACAACAGCGAAGCCGCACTGAGCCTGATCGAACTGGCCCAGCAGCGCCGCGACGCCGATGTTCGGCAGCGCCTCGAGGCGTTTGCCCCAGCCACCCCCTCGCCCAGCCAACAACGGCGCATCGCCAATCTCTGGCTGCAACTCGGCGAACAGGCCAAGGCCGAGCAAACCATGGCCCAGGCCCGTCTCGCCGCCCCGGAAGACCCCTGGATCTGGCGCGACAGCGGGCGCCTGGCCCTGGCCGGCGGCCAACCGCAACAGGCGCTGGCGGCCTATCGCGAGGCCATGCGCAGCAGCGGCATCGCCCTGGCGCCGGACGATGCCCTGGCCTTCACCCGCAGCACCCGGGCCGATGGCCAAGATGACTGGCTCACCCGCAGCATCCGCAGCGATTCCGCCGAGCTCTACCTGCGCCAGGCACCCACCGTCACCCTGCAGTACAGCCGCCTGGAAAGCAGCGGCACGCCAGGCTTCTCCGACCTACAGGCGGATAACCTGAATGTCGAAGCGGCTCAGCCACTGGGCAGCGGCCGGGGCTTCCTGCGTGCCGAGCAGGTGACCCTGGATAACGGCAGCTTCGACAACCTGCTCGAGGCCAGCGACTTCGGCAGCGTCATCCTCTGCCCGCAACGCGGCGAAGCCTGCGATCGCGGCGACCGCCACCAGCGCGAGCAAGGCACCGCCGTAGCCGCGGGTTGGCGGGGTGAACGCCTGGAGTGGGACATCGGCAGCACGCCGCTGGGCTTCCCGGTGCAGGATCTGGTCGGCGGCATACGCATCAAGGGCGACCTGGCCAAGCTGGGCTGGAGCCTGGACGTCTCGCGCCGCGCACTGAACAACTCGCTGCTGTCCTACGCCGGCACCGAGGATCCACGCACCGGCGAAACCTGGGGCGGTGTGCGCGCCAACGGCATCCGCCTGGGCCTGAGCTACGACGAGGGTGGCCGCTACGGCATCTGGTCGAGCCTGCAGGCACATCGCCTCACCGGCAAAAACGTGGAAGACAATGACCGCTACCGGCTGATGGCCGGGGTCTACTTCCGACTGGTCGACGAGCCCGACCGGCGCCTACGCATCGGCGGCAACGCCATGTACTGGCACTACCAGAAAGACCTCAGCGGCTACACCTTCGGCCACGGCGGTTATTACAGCCCGCAGCAGTACCAGTCGCTCTCGGTGCCGATCAACTATGCCCAGCGCTGGGGCGACTGGTCGGTCTACGCCGAGGCCGCCACCGGCTTCGCCTGGTCGCGCAGCGACGACTCGCCCTACTTCCCGACCCGCAGCGACTGGCAAAGCGAAGCCGGCAACCCGATCTTCCAGGGCGGCAGCAGCAACGGTTTCAGTTATCGTTTCAGTTTCTCGGCGGAACGACGGCTGACGCCGAACTGGTTCGTCGGCGGCATGCTCGGCATGGAACGCTCGGTGGGCAGCGACTACGAGCCGCGCGGCGCCCTGCTCTACCTGCGCTATAGCTTCACCCCCTGGAGTGGCGACCTGAAAATGCCCCCGGAACCCCTGGAGGAATACGCCCAGTTCAATTGAGCCCAGTGCAACAGCCACAAGCCCGCAAACCGCGGGCTTGTGGGCACCTGTAGCGTTTTTGTAGGAGCCTGTCGGACTTGACCCGCTGGCACTTCAGTACTCGCCAGCAGTAGAGATCAGGCCGCGAGGTGCCGATACGCACCAAGGCAAAGCCGCGGGCAGCTGCCGAGGATCACACGGCGTTATCGCCAACGCGCCCTGGCGCGTTAAAGCCTACTCCCAAGATCCGTGGGTGAAATAGGCCGCTTAAGGCTATTCAAGGGCCGGCCCTATCGACCCGTAGCGCACGAGCGAGCCGCACACGAACCACTCATCCGGACGTGATTGGACAGCCCTCATCGACCCTACTAGCCTCAAGGCCACACGAGGCAGAACGACGAAAGTAAACCATGGCCTTGAAGCATGCACCGTCTGGCGAAGCTGCCCGCTTGCATCGCGCAGACCTGCTCCCCGAGGTTCGCCCCCAGACTCTGGCCAGCAACCCCTGCCGCGAAGTGATGGGCCTGACGCTCAATGCCGGCCGACTCGTTCCCAGCCATTGCCTAGCCGAGCCCATCAGGGTTCATTGCCGGCAAGACCCCGCCCAGGTTTAGCCCGGTGAGCGCAGGCCATTGCTGCGCAGCAACGAACGGATGTGCCTGACCTAACAGGCCGAACACGTGCTATGGGCGATCGGCGATCGCTGATCGGATTGGTCACGGCGCGGCGCATATCCGGCAACGGTTAGTCACCCGGCGGCGCCGGTGTCGCAGGCTGGCGGATGGCCGGCCATGCAACTCCTCAGGAGGGATACGTCCTTGGAAAAAGCGCTACGAATACTCAGCTTCGCGGTCCTTGCGCTGATGCTCATCGCCATTCTGTACGCGGCGGGCATCAGCATTACCTATTGGACAGGCATCGGCGTTTGACTGGCCGTTGAGGCATTCCCATGAACAAACGACAAACCCGCTCCTTTGCCATCATCTCTACAGCCATCGCCACGGTGATCTTCCTCGGCCTCACCGTGGACAGTCACCGGCAGTTCGCCAGATTAACCAACGTCGAGAACATCACCCCGCAAGTAACCCGTGGCAAGGACGTCTGGCACGCGAAAAACTGCATCAACTGCCACACCCTCTTTGGCGAGGGCGCCTACTACGCGCCTGACCTGACGAAGATCTCCCAGCTGCGTGGCGCGCCTTACCTGACGGCCTTCCTCAAGAATCCGGCGAAGTTCTACAACGAGCAACGCCATCGCCGGTTGATGCCGAACCAGAATCTCAATGACGAAGATATCGCGGCGCTGATCGCCTTCTTCGACTGGGTGGCCAATGTCGATAATCAGGGCTGGCCGCCACGACCGATTTTAGTGGCCGGTTCCTCAATCCCCGGCACCGACCTGACCCTGGCGCAGCAGGACGCTTATGGATCCGCTCGCAGCAGCGAGCGCATGCCGCCCGCCACGGCCCCGGCCAGCGGCACGGCAGCAGACCCCATCGCCCTTGGCGAAGTCCTGTTCCGCACGGCGACCCCGGCGTGCAATGCCTGCCACTCAATCGCCCCCGGCGTGAACCTGGCCGGGCCGACCCAGGCCGGACTGGCCGCGCGGGCCAAAACAGTCATGGCCTCTGCGGACTATCAGGGCAACGCCGACAGCGTCGAGGCGTACATCCGCGAATCCATCGTCACACCCAGTGCCTATTTGTACCCGGGCGAGATGTACTCGGCCGGCGGCACCTCGTTCATGCCCAGCAACTATGCCGAGTCGCTGACACCCGAGCAGATCGACCAGCTAGTCGCGTACCTCGCGACATTCAAATAACAGCGCTTCCGTCGCGGGCTGCGGCCCAGCGGGACGACACCTTGCAGGGGGTTGGCCATGCGTTACCAATCACAGTCCGTCGCTTACTGGTACTTCGCCGTCGCCATGGTGCTGTTCGGCTTGCAGCTGGTGTTCGGTTTGCTCTCCGCGGCGAAGTACCTAGGCCCCGATCCCTTGCTGTACATCCTGCCGTTTGATGTGAGCAAAATGATTCATACCAATCTGCTGATCGTCTGGGTGCTCACCGGCTTCATGGGCGCGACCTACTGGATGGTGCCCGACGAGTCACGCACCGAGCTGTACAGCACCAAGCTCGCCTATATCCAGCTCGGTCTGTGGACCGCCATGGGCGTCACCGCCATCATCGGTTACCTGTTCCGCTTCGGCACCGGCAACAAGCTGCTAGAACAACCGCTCCCGCACAAGCTGGTGATCGTCCTCTGCATGCTGATCTTCCTCTACAACATCGGCATGACCATCAAGAAGTCTGGCCGCTTCACCACCACCGAGGGCGTGCTCCTGCTCGGCCTGGCCAGCGCCGCGCTGCTCTACCTGCCGGCACTGCTGCATTATGAAAACTATGTCGTGTCGATCTACTACCGCTGGTGGACCATCCACCTATGGGTCGAGGGCGTGTGGGAAATGATCCAGGGCGGCTTTCTCGCCTATCTGCTGATCCGCCTGTCCGGTGCTGATCGCGAGGTGATGGAGAAGTGGCTGTACGTGATCGTCGGCCTAGTATTCATCGCCGGCATCCTCGGCACCGCACACCATTATTACTGGGTCGGCGTACCTGGCTACTGGTTGCCCATCGGCGGGCTGTTCAGTGCGCTGGAGCCCCTGGCATTGGCGGGCATGGCGATGTACGCCTACTACGCCATACGCCGCTCCGGCTTGGCCCATCCGAACATGCTGGCCCTGCACTGGACACTCGGCAGCGCCGTGTTCACCCTGTTCGGCGCCGGTCTGCTGGGCTTCGCGCACACCTTCCCCGGCGTCAACAAGTGGACCCATGGCACCCTGATCACCGCCATGCACGGCCATGCCGCCTTCTATGGCGCCTACGCCATGATCGTCATGGCCATGATCGTCTATGCCCTGCCGTCACTGACTCGCGGCCGCAGCGAGGATGGCGGCAGCATCGGCTACTGGGCATTCTGGCTGCAGCTAGGCGGCATGTTCGGCATGACACTGTCGTTTGCCACCGCGGGTATCGGCCAGGTCTACCTGGAGCGCATCCTCGGCATGGGCTATCTGGATACGCAGCTGAAAATCCAGATCCACTTACTGATGCTGGTAGCCACCGCCTCGATCTTCACTATCGGCGTCGGGTTGTTCATCTACGACTTCTTCCGCCATCCGCGCCGGCTCGAGGTCGATGATCGCGAGGCGCTACCCGGCAATGCTCCAGCCGGACACGGACAGCAGTGAAGCCGATGGCTGCAACGCTGCCGCAACCGTCGGCTCGCCCCGTACGGCTCGATGCCGAGCCTTGGTATCAGCCGTCCGGCGACGAGATAGAGGTATTCGAGCAGTGCCACGCGCGGCAACTGGCGGTCATGCTCAAGGGGCCAACCGGTTGCGGCAAGACGCGCTTCGTCGAGCACATGGCCTGGCGCCTGGGTCGGCCAATGATCACCGTGTCCTGCCATGACGACATGACCGCCAGCGACCTGATTGGGCGCTTCCTGCTCGGCAGCGACGGCACCCGCTGGGTCGATGGCCCGCTGACCCGCGCGGTACGCGAAGGCGCCATCTGCTATCTGGATGAGGTGGTTGAAGCGCGTCAGGACACTATCGTGGTGCTACACCCGCTCACCGATTACCGCCGCATCCTGCCGCTGGACAAGACCGGCGAAACCCTCGAGGCCGCGCCGGGCTTCCAACTGGTGGTGTCCTACAACCCGGGCTACCAACGCATGCTCAAGGATCTAAAGCCCAGCACCCGCCAGCGCTTCGTCGCCCTGGATTTCAACTTCCCCAGCGCCGCGTGCGAAACCACTATCCTCATGCGCGAGAGCGGCATCGATCAGCCCACCGCCCACGCCCTGGTGAGCCTCGCCCAGCGCCTGCGGGCCCTGCAGGATCGTGGCCTGGCGGAAGTGCCAAGCACCCGCTTGCTGATCGCCACTGCCTGCCTGATCAGCAGCGGCATTGCCCTACGCACCGCCTGTAACGCCGCGCTGATAGCGCCGCTTTCCGACGATGCCACGCTGGTTGCCACCATGCGCGACCTGGTCGACATGACCTTTGTCTGATGGCCGAAGCCGAAGACGTCATCACCGACGTTGCCCGCCACGCCACCGTCTACGCCCAGGCACTCTGGCAGCGCCACCGCAGCTCGCCCGGCGTCCCGCACCCGCTGGCCCTGAGCGATGTCGCCGAGCGGCTTGATCTGCTGATCTATGCCAGTTTCGGCCGCAGCTACCCGCTGCGAGTGGCGCAGCCACCAGCGCTGCCGACGTTCCTGGAAAAACTCTTCCGCCGCGTCGAAAAACCCTACCCGCAGGCCGCGATCCCAGCCACCGACGACCAGCATATCTGGCTGCCGGCGCAGCTGGGTATCGCCGACCCCGCAGCGGCGCAGATCATGTATCGCAGCCTGGCTCTGCAACAGGCCATGCGCGCGCAACGCGGCAGTGCAGCCATGGCGCAGCGCATCGACTCGGCGCTGCAGCGCAGCCTCTACCGGCTGCTGGAAGCCTGGGCGGCCGACGCCCAACTGCTGGCCTGCCTGCCGGGGCTGCGCGACTCGTTGCAGAGTCGGCGCAACCAGGCGCTGGCCACTCGCCCGCCGCTGGCGCGCTTTACCGCACCGCAGCGAGCACGGGAGCAATTGCTCCGCCGCTTGCTGCAGAGCCGCTGCGGCGAGCCGCTCGCTGACCTGCCGTTGCCGGCCAGCAGCGACGAGTCGCGGCAACTGGCCGAGCAGCTCGCCGCTCGGCTGTACCCACCGGGTCGGCCGATGCCTGGCGGCGCCTTGCTGGCCGACCTCTGGATCGGCGAGTTGCGCATACCCGCACAGTCTCGCCTCGACGCGTCGAGCCACCCCGAGCAAGATCCTCCCGGCGACACCCCGGCGCCACGCGGCGCCCGCCTGTCCCGTCGCCCGCAGGTACGCGAAGCCATCGACGGCGAGGACGACGAGCAACCGCCGGGAGTCTGGATGGTGCAGCCGTCGCCGCCGCAGGAACATGCCGAGGATCCGCTCGGCATGCAGCGCCCAACCGACCGCGACCAAGCCACTCCCGCCGAGGACTTCGCCGACTCGCTGGCCGAACTGAACGAAGCACGCCTGGTGCTCACCCCGGGAAGCCCGAAGGAGGTGCTGCTGTCCGATGAGCTGCCGGATCGCCGCGCTCTGCGCCAGCGCAGCGACCCGCAAGCCAGCGCCGAGCGCCTGAGCTACCCGGAATGGGACTACCAAAACCGCAGGTACCGCACCCCCGGGGCCATGGTGCAGGTACTAGCCGCGCCGCTTGGCCCGCAA
Organism: Pseudomonas sp. sp1636; assembly: GCF_030376615.1. GTDB lineage: Bacteria > Pseudomonadota > Gammaproteobacteria > Pseudomonadales > Pseudomonadaceae > Aquipseudomonas. The sequence goes on along the minus strand of NZ_JARRAB010000012.1, from coordinate 88,366 downwards.
CAATGGGTCGAGCAAACCCTCGCCACCCACCGCTCGATGCTCGCCGCGATCCGCCGCCAATTCGAGATGCTGCGAGCGCAGCGCCTGCGCCTGCGCCGCCAACTGGACGGCGACGAGGTGGATCTGGACGCCTACCTTGACGGCCTCGCCGAGGCTCGCGCCGGGCTGAGCATGCCGCAGGCGCTGTACCAGACGCAGCGGACCAACCAGCGCGACATGGCGATCATGCTCCTGGTGGATGCCAGCGGCTCCACCGACGGCTGGCTGAGCAGCAACCGCCGGGTCATCGATGTCGAGCGCGAAGCGCTGCTGCTGGTATGCCTGGCTCTGGAAGGGCTGGGCGAGCCGTACAGCGTGCAGAGCTTTTCTGGAGAAGGCCCGCTGGCGGTGACGCTGCGTAGCATCAAGGGCTTCGCCGAGCGCTACGACAATGCCACCGGCCGGCGCATCGCCGGGCTGGAGCCGGAGCGCTACACCCGCGCGGGCGCTGCGATCCGCCACGCCAGCAACCTGCTGATGGGGGAGCCGGCGGCGCATCGGCTGTTGCTGCTGCTGTCCGACGGCAAACCCAACGATGTGGACGAGTATGAGGGCCGCTATGGCGTCGAGGACATGCGTCAGGCGGTTACCGAAGCCAAGCTGCAGGGCATCTACCCGTTCTGCCTGACCATCGACCGCCAGGCCGCCAACTACCTGCCTGCGGTGTTCGGTGCCCGTCAGTACGCGCTGCTACCCAAACCGGAACTGCTGCCAACGGTATTGCTCGACTGGCTCAAGCGGCTACTGCAGACCTGAGAGACGGTGAAAAAACCTCTGTACCCGTTGGGTGTTGTATCACCAGGCGCGAGCTGCCTACGGTGCGTAGGAGGCCCGGCCTCGGGGCGAGCTTTGCGCGATTTACAGAGCTGATGATGGATTCGGCCGTTTCGTTCCGGCGAAATGGCTTGGCTGACTGTTCCTTATGGGCCTCGATAAAACGGCGACTTGCCAGACGCTGGCGCCCACGGATTTGGCCATCAGGCGCAAGCGCCAGCGGGTCGCCTGACGCGGCACACGCGGGCTCGTCAGGGTCAGGATTTCCTTGATCGTCGCCTCGTCGAGTTTGGGTTAAGTGCGCCAGGCTCCAAGTTCACCTCGTGCTTTCATGGTTGCGGGTAAGGGATCCAGCTCTGGTTTTCCATGCGCAAGTAATGCTGGTTGTGCAGGCGCACCATCACACTGCCCTCGTTTTCCGCCACCACCCTATCCAGCTGCGGGAGATCCCGGGTCACGCTGAGCAGGTCGAAATCGGCATTGCGGTAGGCCTCGCCATCGACCAGCCGCGCAATCAGCTCGGACAAGGCCTGATAGCTGCTCGGCGCCTGAATATGCAACGGGCGCTGAGACAACTGCGCCTTGGCATTGATCAACTTGAGCCCGGCCGGAACATGAGTAACCGTCGGGCTGGGGATCTCGCGCATGCCCTTGACCTGCATCAGATCACCGCGCAGGGCCGCACCATGCTCGGCCACGATGAGCAACAGCACCGGCCGAGTGGAGGCCTGCAAATGCTCGATGAAACTGTCGAGATCGTCCAGCACCTGGCGCAGATCGGTGCCGTAGTCGGCACTGACGGCCTTGCCGGTGGTCTTGTCCACCCGCCGATTGCCATCGTGCAGGGTGATCGAGTTGTAGAACAGCGCCTCGCGCGGCGAACCCGAGCTCAACCGCTGCTGCCACCACTGCGTCAGCACTTCACGGTCGCGGTAGATCGGCGAACCGTCGAACCCGGTCAACGCCGGACGTAATTGGCCGAAGGGGCTGGCTGCAACTGGCAGACGGCCAGCGTCACGCAGCAGACCGAGCATGTTGTCGAAGCGGCCGCTGTGATTGAGCAACAAGCCATCGGTGAAACCCAACTGCTTGAGGTTCTCGAACAGGAAACATTGCTTGGCCGCGGGACGATACAGGTCGGCATTCGACGTCTGCCCGCAACTGGCCCGCAACAAGCGCAGCACTGCCGGGCCGCTGTAGGTGGCGGCGGAATTGAAATCATCGAAGAGGATATCCATCTTGGCCCACAGCGGATGCTGGGCCATACCGGCTTCCTCCAGGTCATCCCAGGCCATGGAGCAGATATTCAGCATCAGCACGTCCAGGGGCACCGCATCGGCCGCCAGGGCGCTGGGAAATTGCGTGACCTGCTGGCCCTGGCTCGCGTAAAAGCCGTCCAGGGTCGCGTTCAGAAAAGCATCATCGATCACTGTCGGTGCCGCCTCGCCCGCCGCGGGGGCGATGCTTGCCGGGGTCGACAGCAGCACCGGCACCACCCCCGGCCCAGGAGCGAACAGCTGGGCATTGCCCACCGCCAGCAGCAACACCAGCGCCACCACGGTGAAGCCGGTCACCCGGATCCACTGGCTGACGAACAGATAACCGACCAGCAGGATCAGCCCCGCGGCGACCCAGGTCGGATTGATGAAGCGTCCCGCCAGTTCCAGCAGGTAGTCCGCAGTGAACTGGGTGAGCTGCGCGGAATTGGCAATCAGGCGGTTGAACGGCGGCAGCCAGCTGTCGTAGTAGTAGAGGGCGACGCCGAGCGGAATGGCGAGCAGATGGCGCAATCGATGCAGCCATAGCGGCGGCAGAGGCAACAGCAGAAGAGCGGCGAAAGCCAGATTCTCCAGGGCATGGAAATTCAGCTGGCCATACCAGAGCAAAACCAGCTTGGTGATGAAGTAGAAATTCCACAGGCCGAGACCACGCCACGAACTCATGGCAGCTGGCGGCGCCAAAGCACTGATCTGCTGCATGGCCTACTCCCCAAGTACTTAACTCGGCAGCACACGGTTTCTGCGGCGCATCGCCCTAGCGAGCAGAACCGACACTCATTTTTTAAGCATTGCTGCTGATCGGCAAAAGGCAAATACCGATTGGCTTCTTGATCGAGCTTATATGGGGGAATTTGCGGCGGTCGCTGACGCGAGCGCCGCAGGGCTGCTAACGGCCGGCGCGCGATTCGCGAATATAGAAGCGCGCCCGTTCGGACTTGCTGGTGCAGCCCTCGTAGCTTTCGAATTGCTGCTGGGTTTTCGCCGCGGTGAGTAACGACAGGGCTTTGGAATAACTCACGGTGCCGGCAAAGCCTTCGGCCTTGGCCAGATCCAATTCGGCCCAGGCCGCATTCAGTTGATTGGCGCAGCTGTCGCGGTAGGCGGTTTTGCCGGCACAACCGGCCAGCACCAGGGCGATCATCGGTAGCAGGATCCAGGCTTTCATGGTGCGCACTCCTTGATATCGGGAAATAACCAGCTGTTGATGCTTCGATAGGACGCTCGCAGGGCAGAAAAGTGCCTGCTCAGTTCAACAGTAGACCGATTAAGAATGGCCGCGCCGGCGAAGAAACGCCACCACCGCCGCCTGTTCGCCCACGAACTCGATCCGCCCGGCCTTGTTCTCGCGCTGGAAGGCATACATGGGGTCGTAATACTCCACCAGCAACGCCTCGATCCAGCCGCGGTGCAGCTCCACCACGCCCTGGCTCTGCTGCTCCAGCAGGGCCTGATCCATGATTGCCGCCAGACGCTGGTAACGTTCGCCGCCCAGACGCTTGAGGATATTCGCCAGGCTCTGCTGCAGACGCTCGGCGAAGGCCTTGAAGCCCTCCTGCGCGCCGTATCGGGCGACAAATTCGGCGCACAAATCGATCACATAATCCTTGAGAATGCGTTCGACCCGGCCCGCCAGGCTGTCTTCCAGCCAGACCAGGGGGAATTCCTGCATGCCTTGGTAGAGTTCCAGCGGCAAGGCGCTTTTGCCGATAATCCGCCCTTCATCCTCGAGCACGAACTGCTGGATGCCCGCCGCACGTTTTTTCAGGATGTCGATAGCCAGGGCATTCTCGAAATCGATCTGCGCCGGTTGTCCGCTGGCGCGTTTGCCGAAGCTGGAGCCGCGATGATTGGCATGGCCTTCCAGATCGAGGCTGTTGTCGAGTTGCGCGATCACCTCGGTCTTGCCGGTGCCGGTCATGCCGCCGACCAGGATGAAGCCGCACTGCGCCACCGCCTGCTGGGTGGTTTCCAGGAGGAAGGTACGCATCGCCTTGTAGCCGCCGATCACTCGCGGGTAATCGATACCCGCCTCGCTTTTCAGCCACTGCTGGACGATCTGCGAGCGCAGACCGCCGCGAAAACAATACAGATAGCCCTCGGGATTGGCCCTGGCGAAGGCCGCCCAGGCCTCGATCCGCTGCGCCTTGAGCGCACCGCCGACCAGTTGCTGGCCCAGCTCGATGGCGGCCTGCTGGCCATGCTGCTTGTAGCAGGTGCCCACCCGCTGCCGCTCGCTGTCGTCCATCAACGGCAGGTTGACCACCCCGGGAAAGGCGCCCTTGGCGAACTCCACCGGGGCACGGGCATCCATCATCGGCGTGTCGTTGAGAAACAGCTGGCGGTAATCGCTGGTGTTGTCGCGCATCACAGCACCTCGACCGCGTAAGTCTGTCGCTCGAGCAACTGGCCGATCGGCTGCAACGCCAAGTTCAGCTCGGCGGCGAGGGCGAGAAACTCCGCCTCGCCCTCGGCGGTCACCGCGATCAGCAGGCCGCCGCTGGTTTGCGGGTCGCACAGCAGGAGCTTGTGCAACTCGAGCAGCGGTGCGATTTTCTCGCCATAGCTGTCGAAGTTGCGCTGGGTGCCGCCGGGTACGCAGCCCTGCTCCAGGTAGTACTCGACGCCGGGCAGACGCGGCACCTTGGCGAACTCGATACGGGCGGTCAGGCCGCTGCCGTCGGCCATCTCGAGCAGATGGCCGAGCAGGCCGAAACCGGTGACGTCGGTCATCGCCGTCACTCCGGCGAGCTTGCCGAAACGGCTACCGGGCTTGTTCAGGGTGCACATCCAATCGCGCGCCAGGCCCACATCCTCGCTGCGCAGTTTGGCCTGCTTCTCCGCCGTGGTGAGGATGCCGATACCCAGCGGCTTGCTCAGGTACAGCTTGCAGCCCACTGTTGCGCTGTCGTTGCGCTTCATATGGCGTTTTTCCACCAGGCCGGTGACGGCCAGGCCGAAGATCGGTTCGGGCGCATCGATCGAATGCCCGCCCGCCAAGGGGATGCCGGCCTGGTCACACACCGAACGGGCGCCACGAATCACCTCACGGGCCACTTCCGGGGCCAGCAGGTTGACCGGCCAACCGAGAATGGCGATGGCCATCAGCGGATCGGCGCCCATGGCGTAGATATCGCTGATCGCATTGGTCGCGGCGATCCGGCCGAAATCGAAAGGATCGTCGACGATCGGCATGAAGAAGTCGGTGGTCGACACCACCCCGCGCTCCTCGTCGATGGCGTAGACCGCCGCATCGTCACGCGAGGCATTGCCGACCCACAGTTTAGGGTCGAGATTCTGCGCGCCGCTGCCCGCCAGGATCACCTCCAGCACCTTGGGGGAAATCTTGCACCCGCAGCCAGCACCGTGGCTGTACTGGGTCAAACGGATCGGCTCGCTCATGGCATCTCACTCTTAATCGTCGACAGGCGGCGGCATTCTAGCAAATGCCGCCTTGGCGCCAGCGTTCGGCACGCGGTATGTTGATAAAACAATGCGTTACGGGGGATTAATAAATGACTAAGCGAGTAGCGTTGGTTCTCGGCTCCGGCGGCGCACGCGGCTATGCGCATATCGGCGTGATCGAAGAGCTGGAAGCACGCGGCTATGAGATCGCCTGCATCGCCGGCTGTTCCATGGGCGCGGTGGTCGGCGGCATCTACGCCGCCGGCAAGCTCAAGGAATACCGCGACTGGATCCAGAGCCTGGATTACCTGGACGTGCTGCGCCTGCTCGATGTGAGCTTCCGTCTGGGCGCCATTCGCGGCGAGAAGGTGTTCGGCAAGATCCGCGAGATCCTTGGCGAGATCAATATCGAGGATCTGCCGATTCCCTTCACCGCGGTCGCCACCGACCTGACCAATCAACAGGAAATCTGGTTTCAGGAGGGCTGCCTGCATAAGGCCATGCGCGCCTCGGCGGCGATCCCCAGCCTGTTCACCCCGGTCATTCAAGGCAAGCGCATGCTGGTCGACGGCAGCCTGCTCAATCCGCTGCCAATCGTGCCGGTGGTCTCCAGCCACTGCGACCTGATCATCGCGGTCAACCTCAACTCGAACAACCAGCGCCACTACTCCTTGCCGGCCATCGAACGGCATCCGCTACTGAAAGAACGATTTGACCTGATGATGGCCACACTCGGCTCGCGACTGCCTTCGCTGCTGCGCAAGAATGGCAACGCCGATGAACTCTTGCTGATGGAAGAGCGCAAGGGTGCCGAGCGATTCGATCCCTGGTTGCAGCACGCCGAGGAGCCTGAGTCGGCGCCAGCCAGCGAGGCGGCGGCACGGGCCATGCCGAAATCGGCCAGCGACTCCCGCATCGCCGACATCAGCGGCCCGGCATCCCTGCTGGAAGTGATCAACCAGAGCTTAGAGGTCATGCAGACCTCGCTGGCACAGTACAAGATCGCCGGCTACCCGCCGGACATCCTGATCAACGTGCCCAGGCGCGCCTGCCGTTTCTTCGAGTTCTACAAGGCACCGGAACTGATCATGCTCGGCCGGCAGATCGCCCACGACACGCTGGAGAAGTACGAAAAAGACAACTAGCAGGCCATTGCAAACTGTCGCGCGCGACGGCTAGGCATCGACCGAAAAAACACCGCTCGGGTACTGTACAGAAGCATTTTGAAGTCGGCTGACTCGCTTTGCCGACCCGGCGGGCCAGCCTTCGGCGGTTACTCCGCGGCGTTGCGTTGCCACGCGGCATAGCCGAGCGCCGGCATTTCTCAACGGCCTGCTTGCCCATCCGCTGGCGGTTTGTCGGGCGCCGCTTGGGCCGTCGGCATCTTGTTCGCCACCCAGTCGTCGAGCAGGCTGTAAGCCACGGCCAGCAAGGTCGGACCGAGGAACAGGCCCATGAAGCCAAAGGCCAGAATCCCGCCGAACACCCCGAGCAGCACCACCACCAACGGCAGGTTGCCGCCGCGGCTGATCAGATAAGGCTTGAGGATGTTGTCCACGCCACTGATCACGAACATGCCCCAGATCCCGAGAAACACGGCGAACCCGTACTCGTCCTGGGTGAACAGCCAGACCGTGGCCGGCACCCAGACCAGGGGCGGCCCCATGGGAATCAGGCTGAGCACGAAGGTGAGCATAGCGAGGAGCAGCGCTCCCGGCACGCCGGCGATATACAGCCCGACAAACGCCAACAGCGCCTGCGCCGCAGCCGTGCCGATGACGCCGTTGACCACCCGTTGCACGGTGCCGGCAACCAGTTCCAGATAGTGTTCGGCGCGATCCCCGATCAGACGGTCGAGCAGGCTATGGGCAAACCCCGCCAGGCGTGGCCCATCACGGTAGAAAAAGAACACCAGCAGCAGACTCAGGGACAGTTCCAGCATACCGCCGCCGATTTGCGCACTACGGGCCAATAACCAATTGCCGACCTGGCCGAGGTAAGGCTTGAGGCTGGCAAAAAACGCCGCACCCTGCTGATCGATGGTCTGCCAGAACCCGAGCAGGTTTTCGCCTACCAGCGGGATCTGCACCAGCCAGTCCGGCGCTGGCGGCAGGCCGGTGATCTGGTAACCCTTGAACAGCGCCGTGGCCTCGCCGATGTGCTCGGCCAGATTGAATCCCAGCATCACCAGGGGCACGGCCACCAGACCGATCCAGCCCAGGGTCAGCAGCCCGGCAGCGGCGGTTTGCCGGCCCTTGAGCACGCGGGTCAGCCCGCGCATCAGCGGCCAACTGGCAAAGGCCAGCACGGCCGCCCAGAACAGTGCCGAAGCGAACGGCGCGAGCACCCACAGGCTCGCGCCGAGTAGCCCGACAAGCAGAATCTGCACCAGCAAGCGGTCGTTATTCAACATTCTTGCAACTCCGCAACAGTGAGAAACGGCACAGACCACGAACAGATGCCTGGCGCGCGCGAACCGCCACGCCGGTTAGCGCAGCACGTTGATGCGCAGACCTGCAACGGAGCTATCGCCCAACTCCAGCCGCGCGGCTCTGACCCGCTGCGCGACCAGCGCCTGACGCCAGGCTTCGGCCTGAACGCCGGACAGACTGACGCGCAAGGTGCTGTTCAGGTTGAGACTACGCGCCAGCAATGCCACCCAGGCGTCACTGGGTTCGGTCTGCTTGGCCAGGCGTAACTCGCCACCGTCGTTCAACTGACGCAGCAAGGTCGCGGGCGTTGGCAGCACTTCGCCCAGCGGTGCATTGGCCGCCAGCAGCTCGGCATGCAGATAAGCACGTTTATTCCCCCGGGTGATGCTGTAGAGCACCAGCAGACTGTCCTGACGCGGCTCGGCCAGGCGCATCAGGACATAGGCCTGCTGGTCATCGGAGCCATACAGGATGCGATTGTCGAACACCGCGTTGGCCCACAGGCTGCTCGATCCGCACTCACGCCCCTGACACCAGTAGAGCAGTTCGGCATCCTGCGCCTGCAGCGCTTCGCGGGCAGCGGTGAAGACCTCATCGGCCGCATGGGTGCGCGGCAATTCGTAGGTGAGCGAGGTGAGCGCGCCTTGCGCCGTCACTTCGCGCTCGTAGCGCAGCCGGCCACTGATCCGCCGGATCGCACCTTGCGGGTAGATCCGCTCCTGTTCCGCCACTTCGCTGAAACTGACGATCTGGCTACCGGGAAACCGCGCCAGCACCTCGAGATCGCGACTGCCGGCGACATCCGCCGCCAATACTGCGCCGCTCGCCAGGAGCATGCCGAACAGACTGAGGCCTCGCATAGGCGCCCTCATCGAATCAACATCGACTGGGCGGTTTTCACCGCCGCGTCGTCCGCGACTTGACGCGCTGGCACCAGCAGGCCGCGCTGCACCGCCGGGCGACCGTCGAGCGCCGCCAGCCAGCGCTGCAAGTGTTCCAGCCCCTCGACCGCAACGCCCGACCAGTCATGGATGCGCACCCAAGGGTAAGTGGCGATATCGGCGATGCTGTAGTCGCCGGCCAGGTATTCGACTTCGCCCAGGCGCGTATTCAGGACTTCGTAGAGGCGTCGGGTTTCGTGCTGGTAACGGTCGATGGGGCCCTGCAGCTTCTCCGGAAAATAGCGGAAGAACACATTGGCCTGACCCTGCATCGGGCCAATCCCGCCCATCTGGAACATCAGCCACTGCAACACCAGCGAGCGCCCCTTGATGTCCTGCGGCAGCAGTTGCCCGGTCAGCTCGGCGAGGTAGATCAGAATCGCGCCGGACTCGAACACGGCGAAATCACCGTTGTCACGGTCGACGATCGCCGGAATCCGGCCATTGGGGTTGATCTTGAGAAAGCCCGGGGTTTTCTGCTCTTTATCCTCGAAACTCAGCGTATGCAGGCTGTAGGGCAGCTGCAGCTCCTCGAGCGCGATGGACACTTTGTGGCCATTGGGGGTCGCCGCGGTATAAAGGTCGATCATGCGATTCTCCATTGCAATCGGCCCCACCTTCCGCAGTTGCCTTTAGCAAGTCAAGACGGGCGCAAGAAAGGATTGAAACAGTCTGCTACGAGTTGCGCGCCGACCTCATCGTCCAGGTGCAGATGATGCCCGCCCGGCAGACGGCTCAGGCCGAACGGCAAGCCGTTCAACAACTGTGCGAAACCTGGCTGCGCCAGGAGCATGCCCTGCTCGGCCAGCAGCAAACTCACCGGACACTGCAGGCTCCGGACGAAGGCCATGGCATGGGCATGGGTCAGGCGCAGCGGCGACGGCAGGGTCAGGCGGCTGTCGGTACGCCAGGTGTAGCCGCCGGGTACCGGCATCAGGCCGCGCTGGGCCAACAGCTCGGCGGCTTCGCGGCTGACCGCGCCGACCCCGCGCATGCGCGCCTCGACCGCCCGCCCGAATTCGGCGTACACCGGCTTGCGTTTGCCGGCCAGGGCCATCTGCGCCTTGAGCGCCTCGGCCAGTTTCTGCGGCGCCGTGTCGGCCTCGCCGGTGTAGGGGATCAAGCCATCGATCAGCGCCAGACGCTCGACCCGCTCGGGCAGCGCACCGGCCAGCAAGACCGCGACGATGGCGCCCATCGAATGACCGAGCAGGGAAAAACGCTGCCAGCCGAACTGTTCGGCCACCTGCAGGACATCATGCACGTAATCCCAGATTGCGTAGCTGCCCCCCGGCGGGCGGTGATCGGAATGGCCATGCCCGGCGAAATCCAGGGCAACGATGCGCAGCCCCGACAACTTGGGCGCCAGTCGGGCGAAACTCGCGGCATTGTCCAGCCAGCCATGCAAGGCGATCACCGGCAGGCCGTCCACCGGGCCATACAGATGCGCCGCCAGCTCGATATGCGGCAGGCGCAGGCGTACTTCCTCGACCGGCAGACTCATGCGCACGCCTCGACAGGGGGTTGGCCGGACCAGCGCTGGAACAGCGAGCGCAACAGCCCGGCCGTGTCCTGCGGGCGTTCCAGGGGGAACATGTGCCCGCCCGGCAGGGTCAGGTATTCGCCCTTGGCCATGCGCCGAATCAGGCGCGCGTGATGCGCCAGCACCACCCGGCTGTGCCGGCCACGGATCATCGCCAGCGGCACTTGCAATTGCTGCGGCCGCCCCGGGCTGGTATGCGGCACGCTGCGATAGATACTGATCTCGGTGGCCGGGTCGAAGCGCAGGCGCAGGTTCTGTCCGCTGCCATGCAGGCCATGCTGCAGGTAGGCATCCAGGCATTCCGGATCGAAACGGCGAAACAGGCTCTTGCTGGCGAAGTAACCGCGCGCCTCGTTCAGGTCGGCGAACTCTTCGCGCCGGCCCAGGGTGCGCCCGGCCGGGGTGATGCGGTCGATAAAACCGAAACGCTTGGCCGCGCGAATGACCATGCGGTCGGCCAGGGTCAGCACCGGCGAATCGAGCATCACCACCCCGCGATACAGCTCCGGGCGCAGCAGCGCCGCATGGTAGTGCAGCACACCGCCAAGGGAATGCCCCACCCCCCACACCGGTTCGCCGTGTTGCTCGAGATGATGCAACAGCTCGTCGACCAGGTTGCTCCAGTTGTCATTCACCGGAAAGCGCGGGTCGTGACCATGTTGCGACAGATGCAGCACCCGATAATCCGGAGCCAGGGCAGCAAACAACTTGCCGTAGGTGGCCGAGGGAAAACCATTGGCATGGGCGAAGAACACGGGCTGAGTCATGGCGGCAGGCTTAAGCGAAATGATCCGTGGATTGTCCGGCAGCCGCGCCGGCACGGCAATGGCGAAACGGCCAGCGAATGACGGCACTATGGCCAAAGCCAATGGGAAGCACGCCAGCACGTCCGCATCGGCTTCCGGCTGTTTGATTCAACGTAGCGCCGGGCCGTTCTCGCCCAACGGCACTATGGCCATGGTCAGTCGCGAGATGCAGCTGATTTTGCCATCCTCGCCGCTCAGGCGAATATCCCAGACATGGGTGCTGCGCCCCAGGTGCACGGCGCGCGCCACCGCCGTGACCCGCCCGCTGCGCAGCCCGCGCAGGTGGTTGGCGTTGACCTCCAGACCGACGCAATAGAACCGGCTGCTGTCGATACACAGATAACTGGCCATGGAACCGAGGGTTTCCGCCAGCACCACCGAGGCGCCGCCGTGCAACAGGCCATAGGGCTGATGGGTGCGCGAGTCGACCGCCATGCTGGCGCTGATGGAGTCGGCGTCGAAGGATTCGAAGCGAATGTCCAACTGCTCGCCGATGGTGTTGCTCAAGGTCGCATTGAGCTGTTCGATATCCGGAGTTTGCCGCCACAGGCTCATGGGAAATCCTTTTTTGCGGTTTAAGGAAAGCGGTTCGGCCCGGGGACACCCCAATCCGAACCCGTCACTCGTGCCACAGCACCGTTTCGCCGCGCTCGACCCAATCGGCGAAGTACGGCCCGTAGGTGCCTTCGACCACCGTGCGTTTGATCTTCAGGGTCGGCGTGAGGAAGCCGTTGTCCACCGCCCAGACGTCTTTGACCAACACCAGCCGCTGCACACGCTCGTGCTTGTCGAGCGCCTGATTGACCTGTTCGAGCAGGCTCTTGAGACTGCTCTCCAAGTCGCCACGGATCCCATTGCTCGCTTCCCGGCGGCCGACTTCGGAGAGCACGCACAGCGCCAAGGGCTGGGCCATGCCATCGCCGACCACACACACCTGCTCGATGCGCGAATGCACCGCCAGAAGGTTCTCGATCGGCGCCGGGGCGACATATTTGCCCTTGCTGGTCTTGAAGATTTCCTTGATCCGCCCGGTCAACCGCAGGTTGCCTTCGCCATCCTGCTCGCCCTTGTCGCCGGTACGTAGAAAACCATCGGCGCTGATGGTTTCCGCGGTTTTCTGCGGATCCTGGTAATAACCCTGCATGGTCGCGCCACTGCGCACCTGTACTTCGCCATCCGCGGCGATGCGCACCTCGACACCGGGGTTGTTCTGGCCAATCCAGCCGGGTTTGAACCTGCCCGGCCGGCAGACATGGGAATAGCCGCAGTTCTCGGTCATGCCATAGACCTCGAGCACTTCCAGGCCCAGGCGCTGGTACCAGTCGAGCAAGGTTTCAGGCACGGGCGCGGCGCCGGACAGGGCATAGCGCAGCGCATCCAGACCAAGACCGGCGAGGATCTTGTTGCCGACCAGGCGGCCGATCAGCGGCAACTTGAGCAGGAAGTCGAGCCGTGCAGCCGACATCTTGCTGTACACCCCCATCTGGAATTTGCTCCAGATCCGCGGCACGCCAAAGAGCACCGTCGGCCGGGCACGCCTGAGATCGTCGAGGAAGGTCTCCAGGCTCTCGGCGAAGAACACCGTCTGCCCCGCATAGATCGACGCCAACTCGACGAACATGCGCTCGGCCACATGGCACAGCGGCAGGTAGGACAAGACCCGATCGTCTTCATCGACACCGAACAACTCGACGGCATGGCTGGCGGCAAAACCCAGGTTGCTGAAATTGTGCATCACCCCTTTGGGCATGCCGGTGGTGCCGGAAGTATAAATGATGCTGGCCAGTTGATCGGCCGCCGGCGTGGGATCATCCTGGATCGGCGCACAGGCTTGCAAATCGTCCCACAGGTAACTGAATTGTCCTGGCGGGCGCAGCGGCAAACCGATGGTTGGCAGATTATCAGGCACCCCCGCCGCCATGCCCGGCCAATCGTCCAGCTTACCGATGAACACCAGCGCCGCCTCGGAATGGTCGAGCACCTGGCGCACCGACTCGGCGGTCAGGTTCGGGTAGAGCGGCACCGAGACGTGTCCGGCCATCCAGATCGCCAGGTCGGCAATGATCCAATGCGCACAGTTTTTGGAGATGATCGCGATGCGGCTGCCTTGCGGCAGTTCCCGGCTGCGCAGCCAGTTGGCACTGCGGCGTGCCTGCGCGCCGACATCCGCCCAACTCAACTCCTCCAGCTGACCGCCCGGCAACGGCTGAACCATGTAGCGCTTATTCGGGTGACGAGCTTCACGCTGGTAAAACACCGCCAGCGGCAAACGGATCGCATCGGCCACAGGGCTTCCTCCTTTGTTATTTTTGTGGAGCCAACCAAGCAATTGCTTGGTTGGACTATTCCACGCACAAAGGCAAGCCGCAAGTGAAGAAATGTTTCGCTGTGTAGCCCGCTTTCAGCCGTGGCGCGGGTGCACCACAGCCAGCAAATCCATCAGACCGGCGGCGAGCACATCGCCCTCCAGCTCGGCCAGGCTGGCGGGGTACATGGGCAGTGCCTGCTGCCGGTGACCATGGATCAACAGCCCGGCCAAGGCTCCAACCAGCGGTTGGTGGGTGACCAGCAAAAGCTCGTTCTGAGGGTAATGGTCGAGCTGCCTGAGCACTTCGCGCGGGTCGCTATCGGGGGTCAGCCAGGGCACGGTCTGGACGCCAGCGGTGAAGCCCAGGGCTTCGCGCACCAGTGCGGCGGTTTGTTGCGCACGCACATAGGGGCTGGCCAGGATCGCGCCAAGCGCACGCCCCTCCAGCTGTAACGCGGCCTGGAGAACCTCCTGGCGGCCACGCGCCGTCAGGCCGCGTTCGGCATCGCTGCGCGCCTGCGCCTCGGCCTCGCCATGGCGCAGCAACCACAGCCTCATTGCCTCTCCCTCACAACTTCGGCTCTTCGTCACGCACCGGGTGCGCGGCCGGCGGCACGCTATGCGGCGCTTGACCTTGCGCGGCTTGCGGGGTCGGCCAATCGGCGAAGGGCCAGGGCTTTTCTTCGCTATTGAAGGTGCCGAAGCGACCGATCTGCGCCAGGTATTGGCTCAGGCTGTCGCCGAAGCCGAGCAGGCTGGCACTGGGCGCGCCATAAAACAGCCGGTAGCCCAACTGCAGCAAGACCACGCCGCCGAGCACCAACTCGGCCAGTTGCCAGACGATGACGAACACCGCCATCCACAGAATCCGCAACAGAATGGACTCGCGCTCCAGTTCTTTAGGCGCTTCGCTCATGAAAATCTCCTTGTGCAGTCGCGGGTCAGAAACCCGTGGTGGGAATAAAGTCGACGTCGGTCTTGGGCTCCGCCAACATCAGTGCCTCGATCACCTGATTCAGCGTGCGGCCCTCGAACAGAATGGCATGCAAACCCGCGACCAGCGGCATATAGATCTGCAATTCCTCGGCCTTGGCCTTGAGCACCTTGATGGTGTTGACCCCTTCCGCCACCTCGCCCAAGCGCTCCACCGCATCCTCGAGACTCAAGCCCTCGCCCAGGGCGAAGCCGACCTGATAGTTGCGGCTTTTCGCCGACGAACAGGTGACGATCAAATCGCCGACCCCGGCCAGGCCGAGGAAGGTCATGGGGTTGGCGCCCAGTTGCACGGCAAAACGGGTCATCTCCGCCAATGCACGGGTGATCAGCATGCTGCGGGTGTTCTCGCCCATGCCCATGGCCGAGGCCATGCCGGCGATGATCGCGTAGACATTCTTCAGTGCGCCGCCCAGCTCCACGCCAAAACGGTCGCCACTGGCATAGACGCGGAAGGTGCGGCCATGCAGGGCCTCCTGCACCCGCAGGCACAGCTCGTCATCCTCGCTGGCGATCACCGTGGCGGTCAGGGCGTGCTCGGCGACCTCTCTGGCCAGGTTCGGCCCGGACAGTACGCCGATACGCGCCTGCGGGGCGACCTCTTCGAGAACCTGGCTCATCAGTTTGAAGCCATGCGCCTCGATACCCTTGGTGGTGCTGACCAGCAATTTGCCGGCGAGCCGCTCGGTTACCGGCTGCAGCGCCTGACGCAGGGCGCTGGAGGGCAAGGCGACAAACACCAACTGACAGGCACCCAGGGTCGCGGCGAGATCGGTAAGGGGTTCGACGCCGGGGTGAATCTTCACCCCTTGGAGATAGCGCGGGTTTTCGCGAGTGGCGAGGATGGCCTCGACCTGATCCGGGTCGCGCATCCAATGCAACACCTGCTGACCATTCTCCGCCAGCAGGTTCGCAATCGCAGTGCCGAAGCTGCCGCCGCCAAGTACGGCTATGGGTTGCTGCTCTGTCATAAGGTATCCGTTTTGGGCCATGCACGATGGCAATCTCTGGGCATTATACGGGCCGAGGGGCCTGCGGCCAGCTTTTAGCAGACGCCAGCAGCCCTTGCGCCAGACAGAAATGCAGGTAAGCGCATACCTCAGACTGAAAAAGCCGTGCAGCTCGGTTAACATGCCGCACTTTCAACACGAACAAGGCCGTTGCGTGGCGATCAATCCTGCAGTTGCGCGCTCTCTGAGCCTGTGGACTCTCTTGACGGCGAATCTGGCGCAGGCCAACGATTTGTTCGAGCTTGGGCAGCCACTACCCGAGATTCTCACCGCCACCCGCCTGCAACAAGCGCCCGCGGCGGTTCCTGGAAGCATCAGCGTACTCGACCGCCAGTTGATCCGCGCCAGCGGGGCACGCAGCCTGCCGGAGTTGCTGCGTCTGGTGCCCGGCATGCTGGTGGTACCGCAAAGCGGTAATTCGACCACGGTCAATTACCACGGCAGCAGCGCTACCCAGGCCCGGCGCATGCAAGTACTGGTAGACGGCCGCTCGGTCTATCGCGCAGGTTTCGCCCAGGTCGACTGGGACGATATTCCCGTGGCCCTCGAAGACATCGAGCGCATAGAAGTGTTCCGCGGCCCGAACACGGTCAGCTACGGCGCCAATGCCCTGATGGCCGTAATCAACATCCTCACTCGCGCCCCCCGCGACACCCATGGCACGCGCCTGAAACACACCCGCGGCCAGCGCGGTATCAACGACTGGTATGCCAGCCATGGCCAGGGATGGGATGGCGGAGACCTGCGCCTGTCGCTCTCCGGCCTGCAGGATGACGGTTTTGACCAGCGGGCCGATGACAGCGACTTTCGCGACAGCAAACGGCTCAACCGCCTCAACCTGCGCCTGAGCCAGGAACTCGACGCTAAGCAGTCGCTGGACTGGCAACTGGCACTCAAGGAGGGAACCAACCAGGTCGACAACCGCTACGAGCCGATCTTCCCGATCGCCGCGCAACCCTGGGAGCAGGATCGCGATTCCGATGTGCGTGCCCGTGACTTCGCCACCAGCCTGCGCTGGAACCTCGACTTCAACCCTGAGCACAGCCTGTATGTGCAGACCAACCTGCAGCAATGGGAACGCCTGCGCCAGTGGCGCGCCTGCGAGGGTCAGTTGGCGTTCAGTCCAGCGCTGCGCAAGCTATGGGAGCTTTCGCCGCAGTACACCCAGTCCCTGTTGCAAAACATGCAACTACCGCTTGGCGGCAGCCAAGCCCAGAGCCTCCTCGCCACCCAGGTACTGCAGCAGGCCGCGGCCACCTTCAACCCGACCTCTGGCGCCTTCGCCCACTCTTGCGGCCTGATCAACGAAGACGCCCGCGAGAGCCGCTTCGATCTCGAAGTACAGGACACCCTGAGCCTCTCCGACAACCTGCGCCTGGTCAGCGGGCTGAACTACCGCCACGACCGCGCCGACTCCGAGGTCTACCTCAACGGCGAACTTAGCCGGGACACCTGGAGCCTGTTCAGCCAGTTCGAGTGGCGCATCGACCCGCATTGGCTGTTGCAGGGTGGCGCGATGCTGGAGGATGCCAGCGCGACCAGCGCCTCGCTCTCGCCACGCCTCGCCCTCAACTACCTGATCACCCCCGCCCACGGCCTGCGGGCCGTGTATTCCGAAGCGGTGCGCAGCCCTGACATGTTCGAGAACCATGCCGACTGGCAGTACCGCGTGCGCGACCTGAAGCCAACACTCGCCGGCCAAAGCGAAGCCGACTATTTCGCTACGGCGGCTGGCCCCGGCAATCTCGAGCAGGAACGCATTCATTCCCATGAGCTCGGCTACAACGGCCACTTCAACGACATCGGCCTGAGCCTCGACGTCAAACTGTTCTATGACGAAATCGACAACCTGATCAGCGAACCCCTCAAGGTTTACCAATTCATGCCAACCAACGGCAATCAGCTGCGCCTGAAAGGTAGCGAGACTGAGCTGAATTGGCAGCTGAGCATGCGCGATCGCCTGCGTCTCGGCTACGCCTACATCGACTATGACGCCAGCCACCGGATTGATCGCCGTCTTACGCCACGCCACAGCGGCTCTGTCGGCTGGCTGCGGGACTGGGGCCAGGATTGGTCGAGCGCGCTGTTTTATTACGGCGCCGACCAGCTCAACCAATATCGATTCGAACGACTGGATCTGCGCGTGGCCAAACGCATGGTCATCGGTAGCGCCGCCTTGGAACTGGCCGGTGTCTTGCAGCAGCGCCTGGACGATGAGCCGCTGTCCTGGCCAGCGAATAATTACCAGCAAAGACACCTGCTGTATTTCAGTGCGGAGCTAGAGTTCTAAGATGCCTTACCCCCCCTCACGGAAGAGTCCCATGCAAGTCCCACGGATGCCTCCTTGGCTCTTGTTCTGCTGCCTGCTCTGCAGTGCGCCGCTGCAGGCCGCCGAGATCATTCTCGGCAGCGTCGAAGACAATCCCGCCATCCGCGCATTCAGTGCCGCGCTGGCAGAGCGGCGCCCCCAGGATCGGGTGCAATTCCAGCCCATCGAGCAGCTGCCGAGCCCCGAGCAGATCCCCACCGACACCCGTTTGATCCTGCTTGGCGCCGCCGCCCTCGACTGGCGCCTGGCCAGCCCGGAAGGCCCTCCCACCCTGGTGCTGCGCATCAGCCGGGTGCAAGCCCATGAACGGCTCGGCGAGACTCGCCCGACACGCCTAACCCTGCTCTGGAGCGACCCGGCACCTGCCCGTCAATTGCGCCTGACGCGTTTGCTATTGCCACAAGCGCAACGGATTGGCGTGCTCTACGGCGAACACAGTGAATTCTTGCTCGACGAACTGCGCCGCGCCGCCGCCCCCCTGGGACTGGAGATCGTCGACCAAGCCTGGCCGGACAGCCGCGACAACCGACCGCTGCAAGCTCTGCTGCGGCGCAGCGACCTGCTGTTCGGCCTCAACGATGCCGAGCTGTACAACCCGCAAACGGCGAAAAGCCTGCTGCTGACCAGCTACGCCCAGCAACGCGCACTGATCGGCCCCAACGCCAGTTTCGTGCGTGCCGGCAGCCTGGCGAGCAGTTACAGCGACCAGGACGACTGGCTGGCCAGCCTTGGGCAATTGCTCGACCAGCCTCCAGCCAGTTGGCCGCGCAGCACCTACCCTAGCCATTTCAGAGTACTCGGCAACCGCCAGGTGGCGCGCGCACTGGCCCTGGAGCTGGCCGATGATGCGAGCCTGGCGCAGCAAGTCGCCGAAGGAGAACAACCATGAAGCTGGGCCGCGGCTGGGACATCCATACCCGTACGCAGTTGATCAGTGTCGGTCCGGCACTGCTGATGACCCTGCTGTTGACCGGATTCTTCACCTTCGTGCGTTTACAGGATCTGCGCCAAGAACTCGACCACACGGGCCAGTTGATCGCCAGCCAGCTGGCCCCTGCAACCGAATACGGGGTTATTTCCGGTAACGTGGAGGTGCTCGACGCCCTGTTACAGGCCACCCTGCAGACCCCACACGTACGCTTTCTCGAGGTTCGCGACAGCACCGACAATATCCTGGTGTATGTCGAACAGGCCGCCAGCCAAGGTCAGGGCAGCACGCAAGTGGAAGTCTTTCACGCGCCTATTCGCCTGCAACGGATCGAGCTGGATAACGATTTTCTGCAACAACCCAGCCCGCCCCCGGTACGAGCCCCCGAGCAGTATCTTGGCCGTGTCGTGGTCGGCATGTCGAATGACGCCTTCAACACTCGCCAGCAGGAAATTCTCCTGAAAGCCGCGGCTCTGGCGCTGCTCGCCCTGTTTCTGACCTTTACCCTCGCGCGCCGCCTGGCACGCCGCATCTCCCACCCCCTGAGCGCCATGGGCGATGCGGTAACGGCGATTCAGGGCGGCGATTACCGCGCCACCTTGCCCGAACTCGACGATGGCGAACTGGGCGGCCTGGCACGGCACATCAACAACCTGGCCAGTGGCCTGAATCGTGCCAGCCAAGAGCAACAGCAAGCCATCGAATTGCTGATCAAGGCCCGCGAAGAGTCGGAGCAGGCCAACAGCGCCAAATCCGACTTCCTGGCCATGATGAGCCATGAACTTCGCACCCCGATGAACGGCGTGCTGGGCATGCTGCAGCTACTGGAAACCACCGAGATGACCCGGGAACAGGCGGAATACGCGGCACTGGCTGCCGAATCCACCGAACACCTGCTGAAAGTCATCAATGACATCCTCGATTTTTCACGCATCGAGCGCGGCGCCCTGGAACTGGAATCCATCCCCTTCAACCTGCTGGAACTGGTGCAGACCTGCGTGCAGGTGTTCCAGCACAGCGCCCAGCAACGCGGCCTGGAGCTACACCTGGACACCCAGGGCGACCTGGAGCTGCTCGAAGTTCAAGGCGACCCGACGCGCATCCGGCAGATTCTGGTCAACCTGATCGGTAACGCGTTGAAGTTCACCGAAGCAGGCAGCATCCGGGTGGAAACCCGCTGGCAAGAGCTGGATGACCAGGTGCTGTGGCTGACCTGCGCGGTGCACGACAGCGGCATCGGCATCTCAGCCGAACGCCTGGAACACATGTTCGATGCCTTCCAGCAGGCCGACACCTCGATCTCCCGGCGCTACGGCGGTACCGGTCTGGGCTTGCCGATCGCACGTACCCTGGCCGAACGCATGGGCGGCACCCTGCGCGGCGACAGCCAAGAGGGCCAGGGCTCGGTGTTCACCCTCGGCTTACCGCTCCCCTTCTCTCGCCAAGTTCGCCACATCAGCCCGAGCGCCCCGGCAAAAGACGCTCAGGGGCAAGGTCAGGAGGTGCTTCTGGTCGAGGATAACCCGGTGAACCAGACCGTGATCGAGGCCATGCTGCGCAGCCTGGGTTATCGGGTCGCCCTGGTCGGCGATGGCGCCCAGGCCGTGCACAGCGTCGAGCGTCAGCACTTTGCCGCCATCCTTATGGATTGCCGCCTGCCGATCATGGATGGCTATGAAGCCACCCGCCAAATTCGCCGGCTCGCGGGCCAGGCCGAGGTACCGATCATCGCCCTCACCGCCAATGCCTTGCAGGGCGATCGCGAGACATGCCTGAATGCAGGCATGAATGATTACCTGGCCAAACCCTTCAAACGCGCCGATCTGCAACGGGTACTGCTGCGCTGGCTGCCCCCCGACCTTCGACCAATGGTCAAGACGCCTGACAGGCCGTTGGAAATGTAGCGAACCACGGCCAGGCAAGCCGGAATCGGCCTAAAAGCGCAGTTCAGCTGCTGAAAACAGGCCTTTTAGCCCGGTTTCGGCGCTGTATAACCGAGCGCAGCAGCGTCCCAACCGCCTGCTATGTGCTGCAGGCTTGACCAGCGTAGGCTTACCAAGGCGCCCCGCTGTGGCAAGATGGCAGGGACGGAGTACAACTGTACTCAGCGCGCTGTGACTTTCACCACAACGCAACAGTCTATGACTAGGCTGCCGGTAGACGCACAATAGCGGCATATCCGGCCAGGACGATTTGCCCAGCCTTGGCGCATGGGAAATATTGAGGAGCTCGCATGACCAAACAAAACGCCTTCACCCGGGAAGACCTGTTGCGCTGCAGCCGTGGCGAACTGTTCGGCCCAGGTAATGCGCAACTGCCCGCCCCGAACATGTTGATGATCGACCGTATCACCCACATCAACGACACTGGCGGTAAGTATGGCAAGGGCGAGATCGTTGCAGAGCTCGACATCACCCCTGACCTGTGGTTCTTCGGCTGTCATTTCGAAGGCGACCCAGTGATGCCAGGCTGCCTTGGCCTCGACGCCATGTGGCAGTTGGTCGGCTTCTTCCTCGGTTGGCAAGGCAACCCAGGCCGCGGCCGTGCACTCGGCTCGGGCGAAGTAAAGTTCTTCGGTCAGATACTACCGACGGCCAAGACCGTGACCTATAACATACAGATCAAGCGCACCATTACCCGCTCGCTGATCCTGGCCATCGCCGATGGCACTGTTAGCGTGGATGGTCGCGAAATCTACAGCGCCGAAGGCTTGCGCGTCGGCCTGTTCACTTCTACCGACAGTTTTTAAAGGATCCCCCCATGCGTCGCGTCGTGATTACTGGCCTGGGCATCGTTTCCTGCCTGGGCAATGACAAAGAAGCCGTCTCCGCCAGCCTTCGCGCCGGCAAGTCGGGTATCCGTTTCAACCCGGAATACGCCGAGAAGGGCCTGCGCAGCCAGGTATCCGGCTCGGTCGACCTGAATCTGGAAGAGCTGATCGACCGCAAGGTCTACCGCTTCATGGGCGATGCCGCCGCCTTCGCCTACCTGTCCATGCAACAGGCGATCGCCGATGCCGGTCTCAGCCTCGAAGAGATTTCCAACCCGCGGGTTGGCTTGATCGCCGGCTCCGGTGGCGCTTCCACCTTCAACCAGATGGAAGCCATGGACATCCTGCGCGAGAAGGGCGTCAAGCGTGTCGGCCCTTACCGCGTACCGCGCACCATGGGCAGCACGGTTTCCGCCTGTCTGGCCACGCCCTTCAAGATCAAGGGCGTGAACTACTCCATCTCCTCGGCCTGCGCCACCAGCGCTCACTGCATCGGCAATGCCATGGAGCAGATCCAGCTGGGCAAACAGGACATGGTGTTCGCCGGCGGCGGTGAAGAGGAGCACTGGAGCCAGAGCTTCCTGTTCGACGCCATGGGCGCCCTCTCCACCCAGTACAACGACACCCCGGACAAGGCCTCGCGCGCCTACGACGCCAAGCGTGACGGTTTCGTCATCGCCGGCGGCGGCGGTATGGTGGTGGTCGAGGAACTGGAGCATGCGCTCAAGCGCGGCGCCAAGATCTATGCGGAAATCGTCGGCTACGGCGCCACCTCCGACGGCTACGACATGGTCGCCCCGAGCGGCGAAGGCGCGGTGCGCTGCATGCAGCAAGCACTGGCCACCGTGGACACGCCAATCGACTACCTGAATACCCACGGCACCTCGACCCCGGTCGGCGATGTCGCGGAAAGTCGCGCAGTACGCGAGGTGTTCGGCGCCAAGGCACCGGCGATCAGCTCGACCAAGAGCCTGAGCGGTCACTCCCTGGGTGCCGCCGGCGTGCAGGAAGCGATCTACTGCATGCTGATGCTGGAAGGCAACTTCATTGCCGGCTCGGTCAACATCGACGAAATCGACCCGGAAATCGCCGACCTGCCGATCCAGCGCAGCACCGTCGAGAATGCCAAAATCGACACAGTGATGAGCAACAGCTTCGGCTTCGGCGGCACCAACGCCACCCTGGTGCTCAAGCGCTGGGCAGGCAAGTAAACCGCCGAGCAATGGCTCGATGCTTTAAACAACAAGGCCACCCCATTGGGTGGCCTTGTTGTTTGTGCCGAAGCCGTGCTCCAGCATCAGCTGGGCAAGTGCGCGAAGATTAACCCGGCCTGCTCTGACCGGGCAGGCAACTATCGGCGCACCTGAAAGCGTTGCTCGGCCAGTTTGCGGTCATCCTGGAACACCAGGAAATGCCACTCCCCGGCAACGACCTCATGGGGTTCGCTGAACTCGAACGCCATGACGTCCGGTGTTGCTCCCGGGATCAGCGCCTGCATCACCACGAACTTGTCGTGACGCTTGCCGTCGGCGCTGACGACACCGGGCGTCAGGTAGAGCAGGGTCAGCGGTGCGTCGCCGACCGCCTTGCCCGCCAGGCTGTAGCGCATACCGAATTTGCTACCGAGCTTGGCCGGGATCACCTCGCTGCGCTCGATCTGCTGATTGGCGCGGGTCAAGACATGCTCGCCCGGTTTGAAGTCCTGATGCGGGCTGACAAAGATGCCATATTCCACGACCCCCTCGACCCGCACCTCGGCCTGCGCCAGGCCAGCCATCAGCATAAGTGCGGCCAGCGCACTGAAACGGGTGTATTGCATGTCGCGCTCCTTGTTTGCCTGGAGCGAGCCTATGGCACCCTTGTGACAGACGAATGACAGCCTATTTGTCGGGTTCGTCCTGCACCTTGCGCGGCAGTACGGCGAGGAAGTTGTCCCGCGCGACCTGCTGCGCGACCTCGGCGGGCAAGGCATCGAGGAACGGTTCGAACCCCCGCAGGTACTCGCCCATGCTGTCGAAGCGGCCGACCACATCGGAACCGAGCATGAACCGCTCCGGATAACGGCCGATCAGTTGCAGCCAATCCGGGTCGGGCTGGCCCCGCTCATCCAGCAGGTAGGGCCTGAGCATGCTCCAGGACAGATCGATATACAGGTTCGGGTAGGTTTCGAGCATGCGAGCGAGGGTCGACAACAGGAAATCCAGCTTGTCCTGATGCCGATGTATTTCCAGGCTGGTGCCGGCATGCGCCCAGATAAAGCGCACATGCGGATGATTGCGCAGCGGCGCTTCAATTTCCGCCAAGTACAGCGGGTTGCGCTCGCGCTTGGAGGTGATATTGGAATGCAACAGCACCGGCAAATCGTACTCGGCGGCCAGGTGATAGACCCGCGCCAGCGCCTCGTTGTCGGCCTGCGGCGCATCGCCATGGATCAGCGCCGTCAGATCGTCGTGCCGGGTGAATACCTCACCGATCCCCTGCCACAAGCCCGGATCCATTTCGAGCGTGCGACGGATATGCGCATCGGCGTTCTTGTCGTTGGGGTTGAAGCCAGACAAGAAGGGGTGGAAGCGCTTGCGCTGCTCGGCCGACAGCCGTTTGAAAGCATGCGCGATCGCCCCGTCGGTGGCGCTGTACCAATAGGCATGGGCGTCATCGCCGGCGTAGTAACGCGGGCGTTTGGGTTCGTTCTCGTCCCATTGCTTGGCCACCGGAATGCCCGAGAGCATCACGTGCTCGACATTGGCCTCGGCCATGCGCTTGAGCAGTGTGTCCATGCCGGCGCTTTCCTGGAAAAAATCGACGTAATGCAGGTGCGCATCGCTGTAGCGATAATCGCGGGCATGCGCGCTGCTCGCAGCCAGGCCGAGCAACAGCAGGCAACTCAAAGGCAGCAGATGCATGCGGGTATCCTTCTGACAGCATGAGCAGCATAGACCCAGCAGACGCCCGGCAAGTTCAGCGCGCAGAACCCTGCTCAATCGCGCACCCATTCGGCAGACGCCCCCGCGGCTGCAGCCCATCGGCCCTGGGTGAGGCTGGCCCGAGGTACCCGGGAAAACCGTGCGCCTGGAATTGCCGCGCTGATCCCGCGCCGCCCAGGGCGCGGCGAACAGCTCATCGAACTGCACGGGCATGGCCTTGAACGCCCGCGCGACCAGCAGCGGTTTCGGCCATTTCTGCCTTGTCTTGGCTGCCTCGCCTACATTTTTCAACGGCCTGCTAGCAGCGCTAACGCGTTCACGATGGCCCCGCAAACAAAACACCCTGCGCAAGCATAGCCCGCGCAGGGTGTGGGGGTGGCCTCTGAGCAACCCGCAGCAGCGGGCTTTTCATTACCAGGGGTATTAGGCGGAAAGCTCGACCAGCAGCTTGTTCAAGCGCTGCACGTAGGCCGCCGGATCTTTCAGGCTATCACCGGCCGCCAGCGCGGCTTGGTCGAAGAGGATGTGGCTGAGGTCGGCGAAACGCTCTTCGTCCGGCTCGGCATCCAGCTTCTCGATCAGCGGATGGTTGGGGTTGAACTCGAAGATCGGCTTGGACTCCGGCACCTTCTGCCCGCTGGCTTCGAGAATTTGGCGCATCTGCAAGCCCAGATCCTGCTCGCCGATGGCCAGGATCGCCGGCGAATCGGTGAGGCGGTGCGATACCCGCACCTCGGCGACCTGCTCGCCCAGCGCGGTTTTCAGGCGCTCGACCAGGCCTTCTTTAGCCTTGGCCACTTCTTCCTGGGCCTGCTTGTCCTCTGCCGAGTCCAGCTTGCCCAGATCCAGGTCGCCGCGGGCGATATCGACGAAGTGCTTGCCGTCGAACTCGGTGAGGTAGCTCATCAGCCACTCGTCGATACGGTCGGTGAGCAGCAGTACCTCGATGCCTTTCTTGCGGAACACTTCCAGGTGCGGGCTGTTCTTGACCTGGGCGTAGGACTCGCCGGAGAGGTAGTAGATCTTGTCCTGGCCTTCCTGCATACGGCCGAGGTAGTCGGACAGGGCCACGCTCTGCTCGCCCGCGTCGCTGCTGGTGGAGGCGAAACGCAGCAAACCGGCGATCTTCTCCTTGTTGGCGAAATCTTCCGCCGGACCTTCCTTGAGCACCTGGCCGAAGTTCTTCCAGAACGCCTGATACTGCTCGGCATCGTTCTTCGCCAGTTTTTCCAGCATGTCCAGCACGCGCTTGGTCAGCGCCGACTTCATCGAGTCGATCACCGGATCCTTCTGCAGGATCTCGCGGGAAATGTTCAGCGACAGGTCGTTGGAGTCGACCACGCCCTTGATGAAGCGCAGGTACAACGGCAGGAACTCGTCGGCCTGATCCATGATGAACACGCGCTGCACATACAGCTTGAGGCCCTTGGAGGCGTCGCGCTGGTACAGGTCGAACGGCGCGCGGCCCGGGACAAAAAGCAGCGAGGTGTATTCCAGCTTGCCCTCGACCTTGTTGTGGCTCCAGGTCAGCGGGTTGTCGAAATCGTGGGCAACGTGTTTGTAGAACTCCTGGTACTCCTCGTCCTTGACCTCGCTGCGCGGGCGGGTCCAGAGCGCGCTGGCGCGGTTGACGGTTTCCCACGCAGGCTCGGCCGGCTTGTCGGCCTCTGCATCGTTCTCCAGAGCAGCATGGGACTCTTTCGGCAGCTCGATCGGCAGGGCGATATGGTCGGAGTATTTCTTGATGATGTTGCGCAGGCGCCAAGCGTCGGCGAACTCTTCCTCGCCTTTCTTCAGGTGCAGGACGATACGGGTGCCGCGCTCGGCCTTGTCGACAGTGGCAATCTCGAACTCGCCCTCGCCCTTGGACGCCCAATGCACGCCTTCGCTGGCCGCCAGGCCGGCACGGCGGCTGAACACGTCGACCTTGTCGGCGACGATGAAGGCCGAATAGAAGCCCACGCCGAACTGGCCGATCAGGTGCGAATCTTTCTTCTGGTCGCCGGACAGATGCTGGAGGAAATCGGCGGTGCCCGACTTGGCGATGGTGCCAAGGTGGGCGATCGCCTCCTCGCGGTTCATGCCGATACCGTTGTCTTCGAGGGTGACGGTCTTGGCTTCGGTATCGAAGCTGATGCGAATCTTCAGCTCGGCACCGCCTTCCAGCAACTCGGGCTTGGCCAGCGCTTCGAAGCGCAGCTTATCGGTCGCATCCGAGGCGTTGGAAATCAGTTCCCGGAGGAAGATTTCCTTATTCGAATACATCGAATGGATCATCAGGTGAAGCATCTGCTTCACCTCGGTCTGGAAGCCCAGGGTTTCTTTTTGAGTTTCCACACTCATGGTCGTTTAACTCCACATTGTTGACTAAGCCGAAATCCGGCGGGTGTCATGCAGATGGGGGCAACCGCCAGGATTTCAAGTAGTTGCCTGTCACGACAAGGGTTCAGGGTTCCAGTAGCTCGATCTTGCCGACTTCCTCAGGATGCAGGGCGTAGCTGACCACGCCCGCACCGCTCAAGCGCTGACGGATGAGAATACGCCCCTGCTGGTCGACCCCCTGAAAACGGCCCTCGGCCGTACTGCCGCGCACGGTCAACACCCGCATGTTCAGGTTCGCGTAGCGGCTTGGGTTGCGCAACAGACCTTCGAGGCTAAAGCGCAGGCGCCGATCCAGCGGACGGCTGACCCGCTCGCCGCTCGCCGTCCCAACTGACGCGGCCGCCTGTGGCGCTGGCGCCGCCCGCTCGGCTAATGGGGCAAAGTGATCGGCCGCAACCGCCCAGCCGCGCGCCTCGGTTTTGTCCAGGCGAATGGGCAGACGCTGCGCTTGCCCGTTGATCTGCGCCTCGACTGTCAGCTCGAGGCTATCCGCCGGCAGCGTCACTGCGGGCAAGTCGCCCAGGTACACCGCACGGCTGGCGAAACGCCGCTGCAGATAGTCCTTGATCACATAGGCCAGGGTATCGCTCGAGTCGACATGCCGGTCGACCATGCCGTCGCGATAGCGCAAACCATCACGGAACAACTCAACCTTGCCGCTCAGGGTGGTCTTGAATTGCGTCGGCAACACCAGATGGAAATCGCCAGCCAGTTTGTTCGGCGGCACAGGTTGCAGGTTCAGGTGCAGGGTGTAGCCGCGACTGAGTCGACGCGCCTCGGGCAGTTCCTGCTCCGGCAGCAACCAGCTGACCTCGATTTCCGGCAGCGGGCCTTGGTCGCCGGGCAACACGTCAAGGCGCAAGGCACCCGTCACGGGCTGCGGCAGACGGATGACCAATTCGCGGCGGGCAAAAAAATCCTGGCCTTCGCGCAGGCTGAGGACGTTGCCGAGCAACTCGCCCTGCTGCGGCAGAAAAGGCTGGCCATGCAACTCACCATGCAACTCGATGGACAACTCAGTCGGAGCCTGCACCTCGGGCTTGAGCCACTGCAAACTGATCAGCGCCTGCAGGCGCTGCGAATCCTGACTGGCAAGCAGGGTCAAGCCGACGACCAGCGGGATAAACCCCAGGGCGCTAAGGCCCAGCGCCTGGCGCGCACTGCGCCAGTGGCGCAACACATACAGCAGGGTAAACGGCGGCAGCAGACTCGCCCAGCCCCACAGCAACCCCGTGCCAAAGGCGCGCACCACCAGCCAGACCAGGCCGGCCAGAATCAGCAACAAGCCACCGAGGATCAGCAACGCATCCATTCAGAATTCCTTAGTAGATGTGCCGAGTCGAGTTGACGGCCGTGGCAGCCTTCAAGGCTCATCGACCTTGAAGTGTGCACGGGCCGTGGCGATGGGCTCGGTTTGGTTGGTTTGCCAGGCCGTGATTGCCACGTTGGCGACGCGTCGACCTTGTCGCCACACCTGGCATTGGGCATAGCTGTCACGATAATGACCGGCGCGCAGGTAATCTATCGAGAAGTCGATGATTTTCGGCAAATGTGGAATGCCCATGAACATCAACAGATGGAGCATGGCGGCATGTTCCATGAACCCGGCAAGCACCCCGCCGTGCAGCGCCGGCAGGATTGGGTTACCAATATTGTCCTGGTTGGCCGGCAAGCGGAAGACCATGTCTTCGCCCAGACGCAGGCATTGCATGCCGAGCAGTTTGGCGTAGGGCATCAGGTCGAGCAGCGGGTCGTAATTGCCACTTTCATGCGCCTGGCAGACCAACTGTTTGAGCTGCAATTCGCTCATGCATCACCCCCTTGAATGGCACCCTTGAGCTGTGTGGCGCCCGCTACGCCTTTGCCCATGCGCATGAAAGTCCCAACCACGTGGGCAATCGGCTGCGCCGGGTCGTCCTGATAGGCAAACCCACGGGTAAAGATGATGTTCGGCGTAACCCGGTAGCATTCGGCAAAACCGAACACGTCCTTGTTCGGTTCGGCCGGATGCATGTAGTCGATACGCAGGTCGAGGGTCGGACAGACCTCGAGCTCAGCCAGCACGCAGACGGTGGAAATGCCACAGGTGGTATCCATCAGGGTGGTGATCGCACCACCGTGAATCACCCCGGACTCCGGATCGCCGACTATCTGCTGGCTATAGGGCAAACGCAGGGTCAAACCGAGGGGGTTGGCGTCATGCACCTGGATAGCGAGCACCTGGCAATGGCGCAGCGCCGCCAAAAATCGCTGCGCACGCTCGAGAATGTGGGTATTGCTCATCGATTCGATCCACCACAGCGGCAAAAAGGGCGCGCATGATAGCGCCTCCGCCGCCCCCGGCACATTGCCGCAGCAGCGCTGATTAACTGGCAATTGCCAGGGAACTTCGTTGAACGGGCCATGCTCGAATGGGCCATGTCTGGGGCAACCCAGCCATCATAAATGTCCACAAGGAGTACCTATCGTGCAAAAGCCATTTACCTATGCCCTGCTGCTCGCGGCCGTTCTGGCCCTGGCAGCCTGTGAAGAAACTCCGGAAGACAAGATGAAATCGGCTCAGGAGTCCGTTTCGCAAGCAGCTGAATCCATGGGCGACGCGGCCGAAGATAGCGCTGAGGCGATCAAGCAGAAAGCGGATGAAGTGATGGGCTCGGAACCTACCACCGGTGAAAAAATTGAAGCGGCAGCGGATGACGCCGCCGACGCGATCAAAGAGGCCGGGGACGAACTCAAAGACAGCCTTGACGGCCAGTAACAACCCCGCAACACAGCAAGGCCCGAATTAAACGGGTCTTGCTGTGCCCTATAAGGCCGGAGCGAGCATCAGCAACAGGCTGCACAGCAAACCCAGCCCCCACACCAGGCTGCGCTGCCAGTGCATATCCGCCCAATAGAACAGCAGATACAGCACCCGCGAGATAACAAAAGTCACCGCTAGCACATCCACCAGCAGCCCATGAGTCTGGGTGACATGGGCCATCAGCACGCCGACGGCAAACAGCGGGAATGCCTCGAAACTGTTCAGATGGGCTGCCAAAGCCCGCGCCCCGAACCCCGTCAAGCGGGCTTGCTGGCTGCGCGGCTGATGATTGTCATAGGCCCCGCTCTCCTGCTGCATGGCTCTGGCCACTGGCGCCTTGGCCAGAAAAATCAACAACGCACTGATAAAGACGGACCAGAATGGCAAGCTCATTCGCGTTTTTCCTTGGCCGGCTCGGCCATCGTAGTCTGGGTATAGACCATCACTTCCAATACATCGGAATGGAACTCACGACGATAAAGCACCAACACCACGCCGGCGGTTACCACCATAAAAAACCAGGGATTGATAAACCATGAAAGAATCGCCATGCCGAAGTAATAGGCCCGCAAACCGTAGTTGAACTGGTTGGCCGCCATCGAGATCACCCGCGCCGTGCGTTCGGCGAAGGCCTTGCGTTCCTGTTCGGTAACATGCCGTTCGCCGGCCATCGGCGCCGAGCCAACCAGCACCGCCGCGAAGTTGTACTGACGCATGCACCAACTGAAGGTGAAGAAGGCATAGACGAACACCACCCCCAGGCTCAACAACTTGACCTCGGACATCTCGCGACTGGCCGCCTGCACGAAGGGCAAGTCCGCCAACAGCGATACCGCACGCTCGGAGGCGCCCAGGACGGTAAGGATACCGGCGAGGATGAGCAGGGTACTGGAGGCGAAAAACGAGGCGTTGCGCTCCAGGTTACCGATCACGCTGGCATCGGCGATGCGGTTCTCGCGCAGCAACATGCGGCGCATCCAGTCCTCGCGGTAAAGATGCAGCACACTGGCCAGACAGGGTGTGCTGCGCCCTTTGAACAGCGCGTAGCGATTGTATCCGGCCCAACAGATCACGAACCAGCAAACGGCTAGCAGGTGCGCCAGGTAATAGTCATCGATCGGCATGGGGACTCCTTGTTGGCCCGCGCCGATTATAGCCAGCCCTGGCCTGACACAGGCCAACAAAAAGGCCGCCTGTAGCGGCGGCCTCGGCGTCAGATCAGGGTCAAGCGGCTACTGCTCGCGGCCGGCCCAAGGTGCGATCGAACGCGGCCGCCAGCAACACGGCCAGCAACACGGGCAGCAACCAACCCAGACTCTGCTCGGCCAACGGGAGGTCGCTGAACACTGCCGGCAGCAAGTGGCTGAAGCCCGCCGCGGCGAAACCATCGGCCACTCCGAAAATCAGGGTCACCGTCATCACCGGGACGAACACCCGAGGCGACGACAACCACAGATTATCCAGCAGGTTCAATGCCACCAGCACGATAGCCAGCGGATAGAGCCCCACCAACACCGGCACCGAAATGCTGATCAACTGGGTCAACCCCTGATTGGCCACCAGCAGACTGAACAAACCGAACACCACCACCACCACTCGGTAGGACACCGGCAACAGGCTGCTGAAAAACTCGCCGCAGGCGGTCAGCAGGCCCACCGCGGTGGTCAGGCAGGCCAGGGTGATAACCACGGCCAGCAGCAGACTGCCGGCGGTGCCGAAGGTGTACTGGACATAGGCGGTGAGCACCTGCACGCCATTCTGCGCTTCACCGGCAATGCCCTGGCTGGTCGCCCCCAGATAGAACAGTGCCAGGTACACCAACGACAATCCAATGGCCGCAATCAGCCCGGCAATCACCGAATAACGGGTGATCAGCGCGCCGTCGGTCACGCCCCGATCGCGGATGGCCGTGGCAATCACGATGCCGAACACCAGCGCGCCCAGGGTGTCCATGGTCAGGTAGCCTTGCAGGAAGCCCTGGACGAAAGGCGCTGACTGATAGTCCGCGGCAACCAGGCCAATCTCGCCAGCAGGCATCAGCAATGCCGCACCACCCAGCACCAGGAGTGCCGCCAACAGCATCGGCGCAATGAATTTACCGATGCGATTGACCAACTGCCCCGGGTTAAGCGAGAGAAACAACACCGCCGCGAAATACGCCAGGGTGTAGATCAGCAGCGGCCGCTCCGAATTGCCGGTAAACGGTGCCGCTGCCATCTCGAACGACACCACCGCGGTTCGCGGCGTGGCGAACAGCGGGCCGATGGCCAGGTAGACCGTTACCGCGAACAGCACTCCGGCACGCATGCCCAAAGGCGCGGTGAGCAGCGCCATGCCGCCGCCGACACGGGCCAGGGCGACGATGGTGAGCAACGGCAAGCCGACACCGGTAAGCAGGAAACCCAACGCCGCCAGGCCAATACTCTCGCCCGCCGCCAGACCGGCACTGGGGGGGAAGATGATGTTGCCGGCGCCCAGAAACAGGGCGAAGGTCATGAAGCCAAGGGCCAGGAGATCCAGTTTTTTCAACACATTCATTGGCAGGGTAGTACCGAAGTAGAAATTCTTGAGAAGGTGCGGCGGCCCGTCGGCCGGGAGTCTGTCGAACTTGATCGTGCGTCGCGAGGGCAAGCCCGATTTGAGTCAGCTTGCATTGATCTTTATCGATCTTTCGCGGCGAATAACCGGCTACTTAACGAGAACGAGCAGCAAAAATAGCCCCCGCAACCAAAGGCTGTGGCTTTTGCGCAGTAGAACAGCGCTAACTCCGACAGACTCCTGGACAGCCACAATGGCCAAGCCACTCAGCCCCAAGGCTGGCGCCGGCACCTTAAAGCAATGGTTCGCAGCAAGCGACCGACGCCAGTCGCGGCGTCGAGCGAACGGCATTCGATGTCGCATTTATATAACTTGACCCGCAGCCGCTACCGCTCAGGCCCCAGGGCTGGAGTGCCGCACGGTTCGCGGGGCGCCACCCCGGCAGTCTCAGGTCTGGAACTGCTCGATCAGCCCGCTTAGCCGGCTCTCCAGTTCGGCGATGCTCTGCGCCGCGGCGCGGGTTTGCTCGACGGTGGCATAGGTGTCCTCGCTGATACCGTTGGCCCGCACCACGCCGCTGCCCACCTCCTCCGCCACCTTGGCCTGCTCGGCGGCTGCCGCGGCCATCTGCTGGATATTCTGGTCGATGGCATCCACCGCCGCGGTGATCCGTTGCAGCGCGGAGCTCGTCTGCTCGGCACTGTCACTGGCCAACTCCACCGCTTGCTGGCTATCGCCCATCATCTCGATGGAGGACTGACTGCGTGCTTGCAGCGCCTGGATGATCGCCTCGATCTCCTCGGTCGACGCCTGGGTGCGCTGGGCCAGATTGCGTACTTCGTCGGCCACCACGGCGAAGCCGCGCCCCTGCTCCCCGGCCCGCGCCGCCTCGATGGCGGCGTTGAGCGCCAGCAGGTTGGTCTGCTCGGCAATCGAGCGGATCACCGCCAGCACCGAGCCGATGCGTTCGCTGTCGGCACTGAGCGACTCGATCACCGCGGCCAGCCGGCCGACCTTGTCGGTCAGGCTGTGCATGGCCTGGCGATTGCCCTGCACCCGCGCCTGGCCGTCGTCGGCGGCCTGGCGCGTATCGCGCGACAACTGCTGGCCATGGCTGGCGCTCTGTGCCATCTGCTGAGCACTGGCGGCCATCTGGGTCATGGCCGAGGCGATCTGCGCACTCTCGTCGCGTTGCTGCTCGACGTCCTGGTGCGCCCGCTGCGCCGATGCCTGCAGATCCGCCCCGGCCCGCTCCAGGGTGTGCGAGGCTTGCGCCACCTGAGCCACGGTGCCGCGGATCTTCTCGACGAAGGTATTGAAGTTGCTGGCCAGTTGGCCGAGGTCGTCGCGGCCATGGACGGGCAGGCGCTTGGTCAGGTCGCCCTCGCCCTCGGCCATGTCCTGCAGCATCAGGTTGATCTGCCTGAGCGAACGCAGCAGCGCAGTCGCCACGCCATAGGCCACCAGCACGCCGAACAGCACCGCCGCCAGCACCAGGCCCCAGAGCACGCGGTTGACCCGCGATACGGTAGCGTCTGCGGCGCTGGCGGCGGCCCCCATCGATGCCATCAGGCTTTGCTGCAAACGGCTGGCCAGATCGGCGATCTGCGGGTCGACCTGGCTCATCTGAGTCAAGGTCGCGTTACGCGCGGCCACCAACTCGACGACCTGGGCCGCAGCAGCCTTATACAGCTCCAGGCTGGCCAGAGCCTGATTCAACTGGCCGCTCAGGCGTTCACTGCTGCTGCGGTCGCGCAGCACGCCGATCATGCTCTGGGCATTATCCAGCTCGCGGCCCAGAGCCTTGGCCTGCTCGGCCTGATTCTCTTGCAGGAACTGATACAGGTACTGGCTGCCGAGCAGCAAATGACGCATGCCAGCACTGGCATAGAACACCGCATCCAGGTTGAAGCTCATCTGCGCATCGCTGAGCACCGCCGACAAGACCTTCTCGATAGCCGGCCCATGCTCACCCAGCTCGCCACCGATCAGCGCCTGGCGCTGCTGGCTGAGTGGCACCAGCTGCTCACGAAACAGCCGGCTGTACTGGCCGCGCAACTTATCGATCTGCTCGAGCAAGCGGCTTTGCTCGCTGTCGTGCAAGCGCTCGCCGGCAAGCTGCAGGGCCTGCGCTAAACGTCGATCCAGCTCGCCGAACCGAGCCTCGGCGCCGGCCTCACCGCTGCGCGCATACTGGCTCACCGACAACTGCAAGCGCGCCATGCTGTCGGTGAGCTGGGCCACCTGATCCAGGCTCGGCCCCAGATCCAGGGTCACCACCTCGACCCGCTCGGCGATGCTGCGCAGCGACAAGGACGAGACCACGCCCAGCACGATCAGCAAGGTGCACAGCACCACTGGCACTATGACAATCTTGTAGGCAATCCGCAGATCGGCGAACCAACGCATAAGCAGGCTTCCTCTAACGGCAGAACGGACTGGGGACACACGCACACTCGATGCGGCTAGCCTGGTTATCGACTGCACCCGAGCAATGCTTGAGCCTATAGCGCTTGTTCGTTGGATTCTTAATGAACTGCGACCTGTTATGCCGTAAAAAAACAAAAGGCCACCCGAAGGTGGCCTCTTGTCGGTCAGGAGACGCCTCAGGCGTTCTTGACTTCCCAGCCGGTCAGCTCGGCCAGGGCCTTGCCGATGTCGGCCAGGGAACGCACGGTTTTCACACCGGCGTCCTGCAGCGCGGCGAACTTCTCGTCGGCAGTGCCTTTACCACCGGAGATGATGGCGCCGGCGTGGCCCATGCGCTTGCCTGGAGGGGCAGTCACACCGGCGATGTAGGACACCACCGGCTTGGTCACGTTGGCCTTGATGTAGGCAGCCGCTTCTTCCTCGGCCGAGCCGCCGATCTCGCCGATCATCACGATCGCCTCGGTCTTCGGGTCTTCCTGGAACAGCTTGAGGATGTCGATGAAGTTGGAGCCCGGGATCGGGTCGCCGCCGATGCCCACGCAGGTGGACTGGCCAAAGCCGGCGTCGGTGGTCTGCTTCACGGCTTCGTAAGTCAGGGTGCCGGAACGCGAGACGATGCCGACTTTGCCTGGCAGGTGGATGTGGCCCGGCATGATGCCGATCTTGCATTCGCCGGGAGTGATCACGCCCGGGCAGTTCGGGCCGATCAGGACCACGCCCAGCTCGTCGCACTTGACCTTGGCTTCGAGCATGTCGATGGTGGCGATGCCTTCGGTGATGCAGACGATCAGCTTGATGCCGCTCATGGCCGCTTCGAGGATCGAGTCCTTGCAGAACGGTGCCGGCACGTAGATCACGCTGGCGGTGGCGCCAGTCTGCTCGACGGCTTCACGCACGGTGTTGAACACCGGCAGGTTCAGGTGGGTGGTGCCGCCCTTGCCCGGGGTCACGCCGCCAACCATCTGGGTGCCGTAGGCGATGGCTTGTTCGGAGTGGAAGGTACCCTGCGAGCCGGTGAAGCCCTGGCAGATGACTTTGGTGTCTTTATTGATCAGGACGCTCATTACTTGCCCTCCGCAGCTTTGACGACTTGCTGAGCAGCGTCGGTCAGGCTGGTTGCCGCGATGATGTTCAAGCCGCTTTCAGCCAGTACTTTAGCGCCCAGGTCGGCGTTGTTGCCTTCGAGGCGAACCACGACCGGGATCTTCACGCCGACTTCCTTGACCGCGCCGATGATGCCTTCGGCAATCATGTCGCAACGCACGATGCCGCCGAAGATGTTCACCAGAACAGCTTTGACGTTGTCGTCGGAGAGGATGATCTTGAACGCTTCGGTCACCCGCTCTTTGGTCGCGCCGCCGCCTACGTCGAGGAAGTTGGCTGGCTGACCGCCGTGCAGGTTGACGATGTCCATGGTGCCCATGGCCAGGCCAGCACCGTTGACCATGCAGCCGATGTTGCCTTCCAGGGCCACGTAGTTCAGTTCGAACTTGGCGGCATGGGCTTCGCGCGGATCGTCCTGGGACGGATCGTGCATGGCGCGCAGCTTCGGCTGACGGTACAGGGCGTTGCTGTCGATGTTGATCTTGGCGTCCAGGCAATGCAGGTTGCCGTCGGCCTTGATCACCAGCGGGTTCACTTCCAGCAGGGCCAGGTCGTAGTCCTGGAACAGCTTGGCCAGGCCGACGAAGATGTGGGTGAACTGCTTGATCTGATCGCCTTGCAGGCCCAACTGGAACGCCAGTTCGCGGCCCTGGAACGGCTGTGCGCCGACCAGCGGATCGATAGTGGCTTTGAGGATTTTCTCAGGGGTATCGTGAGCGATCTTCTCGATGTCCACGCCGCCTTCGGTGGAGGCCATGAACACGATGCGACGGCTCGAACGATCGACTACTGCGCCCAGGTACAACTCCTTGGCGATGTCGGTGCAGGACTCGACCAGGATCTGGTTAACCGGCTGACCGTTGGCATCGGTCTGGTAAGTCACCAGACGCTTGCCCAGCCAGTTGGCGGCGAAGGCCTTGGCGTCTTCTTTGCTCTTGACCAGCTTCACGCCGCCCGCTTTACCGCGACCGCCGGCGTGCACTTGGGCTTTAACCACCCACTCAGTGCCGCCAATCTTGTCGCAGGCTGCTGCGGCTTCTTCCGGGGTGTTTACCGCGAAGCCCTTGGATACGGGCAGGCCGTATTCAGCGAACAGCTGCTTACCCTGATACTCATGGAGATTCATGCTTGTCTACCGTCTTCGTTAGGTATTGCGCATTCGATGCTGCACTTGTGATGCCGCACCACCTGTGACTGCCTTTGCCAGCAGTCCGCCGGGCATTCCGCGCTTGAGCCAGGCTCGGCACGGGCAACCCGCCGTGGTTCTTCTTGCAACGTCGCCGGCACCGGTGAATTGCAAACAACATCCGGTGCCAGGACTTACAAACGACTACTTAACGCTTCTTGCGGTTGGCGATGTGGATGGCATGGCCATTCACGGCCAGGGCCGCTTCGTGCAGCGCTTCGGACAGCGTCGGGTGGGAGAAGACCATCATTCCCAGATCCTCGGCGCTGGTGCCGAACTCCATACCGATGGCGCCCTGCTGAACCAGCTCGGCCGCGCTCGGGCCAATCACGTGAACACCCAGTACGCGGTCGGTGTTGGCGTCGGCGATGACCTTGACCATGCCACCGGTGTCGTTGGCCGCCATGGCGCGACCGCTGGCGGCGAACGGGAAGGTGCCGACCTTGACTTCGACGCCTTCGCCCTTGAGCTGTTGTTCGGTCTTACCGACCCAAGCGATTTCCGGGTGGGTGTAGATCACCGACGGGATCAGGTCGTAGTTCATCTGCGCTTTGTGCCCGGCGATGCGCTCGGCAACCATCACGCCCTCTTCCGAGGCCTTGTGCGCCAGCATCGCGCCGCGCACCACATCACCGATGGCGTAGACGCCCGGCACGCTGGTGGCGCACTGGTCGTTAACGAAGATGAAACCGCGCTCGTCCATGTCCACGCCGCTGTCGGCCGCCAGCAGGTCGGTGGTCACCGGACGACGGCCGACGGCCACGATCAGCTTGTCGAAGGTCAGCTGCTGCTCGCCTTCGGCGTCGGTGAAGCTGACGACAACCTGCTTCTTCTTCACTTCGGAACCGGTCACCCGCGCACCCAGGCGAATCTTCAGGCCCTGCTTGGTCAGGGTCTTCAGGGCTTCCTTGGCGATTTGCTCGTCGGCCGCCGGGAGGAACTTGTCCAGCGCTTCGATCACGGTGACTTCGGCGCCCAGACGCGACCATACCGAGCCCAGCTCCAGACCGATGACACCGGCGCCGATGACACCCAGGGTCTTGGGCACGCTCTGGAAATCCAGGGCGCCAGTGGAATCGACGATCACATCCTGATCGACCGGGGCCGGCGGAATGTCGATCGGCTTGGAGCCGGACGCGATGATCACGTTCGCAGCTTCAACAACCTGAGTGGTGCCGTCCTGCGCGGTCACTTCAACCTGCTTGCCAGCCAGCAGTTTGCCGTGGCCTTCCAGCAGGGTGACGCCATTGGCCTTGAACAGTGCCCTTACGCCACCGGTCAGGTTCTTCACGATAGTGTCCTTGCGACCGACCATTGCCGGCACATCCATGGTCACGCCTTTGGCGCTAATACCGTGGACAGCAAAACCTTCCTGGGCCTCGTGGTACTTCCAGGAGCTGTCCAGCAGCGCCTTGGACGGAATGCAACCGACGTTCAGGCAGGTACCACCGAGCGCGACCTTACCCTCTTTGTCCTGGTACTTCTCGATGCAGGCAGTCTTCAGACCGAGCTGAGCTGCTTTGATAGCCGCCACATAGCCGCCAGGGCCCGCACCGATGACTACCACGTCGAATTTCTGGGTCATAACGTATTCCTTCTCGAATAAACCGGACGGCCCTGTGTACAGGGCCGCCGTGGGAGAGACTGGCTTTTAGATGTCCAGCAACAGACGAGCCGGGTCTTCCAGCAAGTTTTTGATGGTTACCAGGAAGGTCACGGCTTCCTTACCATCGATCAGGCGGTGGTCGTAGGACAACGCCAGGTACATCATCGGACGGATAACCACCTGGCCGTTGATGGCCATCGGCCGCTGCAGGATATTGTGCATACCCAGGATGGCGGCTTGCGGCGGGTTGACGATCGGCGTCGACATCATCGAACCGAAGGTACCACCGTTGGTGATGGTGAACGTACCACCGGTCATATCGTCGATCGACAGCTTGCCGTCTTTGGCCTTCTTGCCGAAGGTCGCGATGCCGCTTTCGATTTCAGCCAGGCTCATCAGCTCGGCATTGCGCAGCACCGGCACCACCAGACCACGGTCGCTGGATACGGCAACGCCGATGTCGGAGTAGCCGTGGTAAACGATGTCGGTGCCGTCGATCGAGGCGTTAACCGCCGGGAAACGCTTCAGCGCTTCGGTGGCGGCTTTAACGAAGAACGACATGAAGCCCAGGCGCACGCCGTTGTGGGACTTCTCGAACAGATCCTTGTATTTCGAACGCAGGGCCATGACCTCGGTCATGTCGACTTCGTTGAAGGTGGTCAGCATCGCCATGTTCGACTGGGCTTCGACCAGACGCTCGGCAACCTTGGCCCGCAAGCGAGTCATCGGCACGCGCTTCTCGACGCGGTCGCCAGCGGCTAATACCGGGGCAGCGGCTGGGGCGGCAGGCTTGGCGACAGCTGCAACCGCCGGGGCATTCTTCTTGGCTTCAACCGCAGCGACCACATCTTCCTTGGTCACCCGACCGCCCTTGCCGGTACCGGCAACGCTGTTCGGGTCGATGCCATTCTCTTCGGCCAACTTACGCGCGGCCGGCGAGAGAATCTGCTCATCACCGGCAACACCCGGCGCAGCAGCGGCAACGGCAGGTGCGGCGGCTTGGGCGGCGGCAGCCGGAGCAGGAGCAGCAGCCCCCCCTTCGCTCAAGGTGCCCAGCAGTTCATTGCTGAGGACGGTGTCGCCTTCGTTCTTGACGATTTCAGCGAGGACGCCGTCGGCCTCGGCCAGCACTTCGATCACGACTTTATCGGTTTCGATGTCGACGATCAGTTCGTCGCGCTTGACCGCATCGCCCGGCTTCTTGTGCCAAGTGGCCACGGTGCCGTCGGCAACCGATTCCGGGAAAGTAGGGGCTTTGATCTCGATAGCCATTCTGTGTGGTTCCTTAAATTCGGTTTCTTCTACGAGGCGGCCTCATCAGGCCGCCTCTTGCGCAAGGGCGTTAAACGGTGAAGGCGTCTTGCAACAGTTTTTCCTGCTGTTCGGCGTGCATCGAGGCGTAACCGCAAGCCGGGGCAGCAGAGCCTTCGCGGCCGGCGTACTCGAGGAACAGCGTCTTCTTGTACGCAGTGGCGACGCGACGCATATGATGCTGACTGCAATACCAGGCACCCTGGTTCATCGGCTCTTCCTGACACCAGACGATGTGTTTGAGGTGCTTGTACGCGGCCAGAGCCTCGGTCAGGTCTTCTTCCGGGAACGGGTAAAGCTGCTCGATACGCACGATGGCGATATCTTCGCGAGCCTCGGCACGGCGCTTCTCCAGCAGGTCGTAGTAAACCTTGCCGCTGCACAGGATCACGCGCTCGACCTTCTTCGGATCGAGTGTATCGATCTCCGGAATCACGGTCTGGAACGAGCCTTCGGCCAGGTCTTCCAGGGTCGAAATGGCCAACTTGTGGCGCAGCAACGACTTCGGAGTCAGGGCGATCAGCGGCTTGCGCAACGGGCGGATCACCTGGCGACGCAACATATGGTAGACCTGCGCCGGAGTAGTCGGCACGCAAACCTGGATGTTGTGCTCGGCGCTCAGTTGCAGGAAGCGCTCGAGACGCGCGGAGGAGTGCTCCGGGCCCTGCCCTTCATAGCCATGCGGCAACAACATGGTCAGACCGCACAGGCGGCCCCACTTGTGCTCGCCACTGGTAATGAACTGGTCGATCACCACCTGGGCACCGTTGGCAAAGTCGCCGAACTGGGCTTCCCAGATGACCAAGGCATCCGGTTTGGTGGTGGCATAACCGTACTCGAACGCCAACGCCGCCTCTTCCGAAAGCAGCGAGTCGTACAGGTCGAAGCGCGGCTGGCCGCTGTACAGATGCTTGAGCGGTACGTGCGAACCCGGCTCCTTCTGGTTATGCAGCACCGCATGACGGTGCGAGAAGGTGCCACGGCCAATGTCCTGGCCGGTCATACGGATCGGGTGCCCCTCGAACAACAGGGTGGCGTAGGCCATGGTTTCGGCGTAGCCCCAGTTGATCGACAACGCACCGGCGCCCATCTTCTGGCGATCTTCGAGAATCTTCGCGACCTGGCGCTGAACCACGAAACCTTCCGGGATTTCCAGCAACTTGGCGGACAGATCCTGCAGGGTCTTGAGGTCGAAACGGGTGTCGTGACGCGCGGTCCAGGTATGGCCCAGGTACGGACGCCAGTCGACGAACAACTCCTTGTTCGGCTCCTTGACCAGACTCTTGACCACATGCTGGCCATTGTCCAGCGCGGTGCGATAGTCGTCGATCTTGATTTGCACATCGTCGGCCGAGTGGCGCACGGCCGCGGTCAGCGCGTCGGCATACAGCTCACGGGTGGTGCGCTGCTTGCTGATCTGCTGGTACATCATCGGCTGGGTGCCGCTCGGCTCATCGGCCTCGTTGTGGCCGCGGCGACGGTAACAAACCAGGTCGATCACCACATCGCGCTTGTATTGCATGCGATAGTCGACGGCCAGTTGGGTGACGAACAGCACCGCTTCCGGATCATCGCCATTGACGTGCAGGATCGGCGCCTGGATCATTTTCGCCACGTCGGTGCAGTACTCGGTGGAGCGCGAATCTTCCGGGTTACTGATGGTGAAGCCGACCTGATTGTTGATCACCACGTGGATCGTGCCACCCGTCTTGAAACCACGGGTTTGCGACATCTGGAAGGTTTCCATCACCACACCCTGACCGGCGAAGGCCGCGTCGCCGTGCAGGGAAACCGGCAGAACCTTGTCGCCGGTACTGTCGTTGCGGCGATCCTGACGGGCGCGCACCGAACCCTCGACCACTGGCGAAACGATCTCCAGGTGAGAGGGGTTGAACGCCATGGCCAGATGCACCTCGCCACCGGCGGTCATGACGTTGGAGGAAAAGCCCTGGTGATACTTGACGTCGCCGGAGCCGAGGGCGGCTTGCTTCTTGCCCTCGAACTCGTCGAACAGATCGCGCGGGTTCTTGCCGAACGTATTGACCAGCACGTTGAGGCGGCCACGGTGGGCCATGCCAATGACGACTTCCTTGGTGCCGTAGGAACCGGCGCGCTGGATCATTTCATCGAGCA
Organism: Pseudomonas sp. sp1636; assembly: GCF_030376615.1. Lineage (GTDB taxonomy): Bacteria > Pseudomonadota > Gammaproteobacteria > Pseudomonadales > Pseudomonadaceae > Aquipseudomonas. The sequence continues at coordinate 46,394 of NZ_JARRAB010000012.1, read as the reverse complement.
GCGGAATCAGGCTCTCGCCGCCTTCCAGACCGAAACGCTTGGTGCCCGGGTATTTGGTACCCAGGTATTTTTCCAGACCCTCGGCCGCCGTCAGACGTTCCAGCAGGTGGCTCTGTACTTCTGTCGAAACGCTCGGACGCCCACGCACGCTTTCCAGACGCTGGGCAAACCAGTTGCGCTGTTCGGAATCGACGATGTGGGTGAACTCGGCACCGATGGTGCGGCAATAGGTCTGCTGCAAAGCATCGTGAATCTCGCGCAGAGTCGCCTCTTCCTTGCCGATGAACAGGCCGCCGGTACGGAAGGTGGTGTCCAGGTCGGCATCGGTCAGGCCATAGTGACGGATCGACAGATCGGCCGGGGCATGCCGTTGCCACAGACCCAGCGGATCGAGCTGAGCGGCCTGATGGCCACGCATGCGAAAAGCCTGGATCATGCGCAGGACTTCCACCTGCTTCTTTTCGTGCTCACTGCTCACGCTGCCGGCGGACACCGGCTGGGCACGACGCTGGTTTTTCGCCAGCAACACGAAGTGATCGCGAACCGTAGAATGCGATACATCAGTAGCAGCGCTGCCATCTGTCGGCAACTTCTGAAAGTAGGTGCGCCACTCTTCGGGCACAGCGTTGGGATCGTGCAGGTAAAGCTCATAGAGCTCTTCCACATAGGCAGCGTTACCACCGGATAGGTGGGCACTGTTCCACATGCGCTGCATCACGCTTTCTTGCATGCTTGGTCACCCTCGGTAAGGGGACACCACCGGCGAAGAAACCGTGCAGGCTTCCGAAGTCTTGAAGCAGCGACTTCGGTAAAGCCACCACGGATCCCGCAGATAGTCCGGGCACCAGCCCGGATGCCCCTGCTGGTCGTCATATTTTTCAAAATAAAAGCCACGGCTTTGTGAGCTGCGGCTCTGGCCAAACTGCGACGCGGGCGTCAACCCATGCGTCGCAGGTGTCACAGGTAGAGCATTTGGATCAGGTACCGCTTTGCAACAGCATGTTGCGTACGTGGCCGATCGCCTTGGTCGGATTGAGACCTTTAGGGCAAACATTCACGCAATTCATGATGCCGCGGCAACGGAATACGCTGAACGGATCGTCCAGTGCAGCCAGGCGCTCTTCGGTCTGGGTGTCGCGGCTGTCGGCCAGGAAACGATAGGCCTGCAGCAACGCAGCGGGACCGAGGAACTTGTCCGGGTTCCACCAGAACGACGGGCAACTGGTCGAACAGCACGCGCACAGGATGCACTCGTAGAGACCATCGAGCTTCTCGCGTTCTTCCGGGCTTTGCAGACGCTCGATCGCCGGCGCCGGCGTATCGTTCTGCAGATACGGCTGCACCTTCTCGTATTGCTTGTAGAAGATGCTCATATCGACGGCCAAGTCACGGATGACCGGCAAACCCGGCAAAGGACGAACCACCAGCTTGCCCCCCTTCACCACCGCCGACAGCGGAGTGATGCAGGCCAGGCCGTTCTTGCCATTGATATTCATACCGTCGGAACCGCACACGCCTTCACGGCAGGAACGACGGTAGGAGAAACCTTCGTCCTGTTCCTTGATCAGCGCCAGCACGTCGAGGACCATAATGTCCTTGCCGCCGGTGTCGACCTGGAAGTCCTGCATGAACGGCGCAGCATCCTGCTCCGGGTTGTAGCGATAAACACTGACTTGCAACATATCGGCCACCCTTAATAAGTCCGAACCATAGGTTCAAAGGTCGGAACTGTCTTCGGCGAGAAATTGACCGCGCGCTTGGCCACACGCTTTTCACCCGGGAAGTACAGGGAATGGCACAGCCAGTTTTCGTCATCGCGCTCTTCGAAGTCTTCACGGGCGTGAGCACCACGGGACTCCTTGCGCACTTCCGCGGCAATCGCGGTAGCCTCGGCCACTTCGAGCAAGTTCTGCAGCTCCAAGGCCTCGATACGCGCGGTGTTGAACGCCTGGCTCTTATCGGCGATCTTGACCGTGGCGATGCGCCCGCGCAGGTCGGCCAGCTGGGCAATGCCCTTCTGCATGTACTCGCCGGTGCGGAACACCCCGAAGTAGTTCTGCATGCACTGTTGCAGTTCTTTACGCAGCGGCGCGACGTCTTCGCCGGTGCTGCGCTGGTTGACCCCGGCCAGACGCGCGAGCGACTGTTCGACGTCGGTTTCGCTGGCGCCACGGACTTCCACGCCTTCTTTCAGCGCCTTTTCCAGATGGATGCCGGCCGCACGACCGAACACCACCAGATCCAGCAGCGAGTTGCCGCCCAGACGGTTGGCACCGTGTACCGATACGCACGCCACTTCGCCCACGGCGAACAGGCCATCGATGACCTTGTCGTTGCCGTTGGCATCCTGGGTAATGGCCTGGCCATGGATGTTGGTCGGCACGCCGCCCATCATGTAGTGGCAGGTCGGGATAACCGGCACCGGCGCGACCACAGGATCGACGTGGGCGAAGGTCTTGGACAACTCACAGATACCTGGTAGGCGGCTGTGCAGCACCTCCTCGCCCAGGTGATCGAGTTTCAGCAGCACATGATCGCCATCTGGGCCACAACCGTTGCCGGCGATGACTTCCTTGACCATGGAACGGGCGACCACGTCGCGGCCGGCCAAGTCTTTAGCGTTCGGCGCATAACGTTCCATAAAACGCTCGCCGTGCTTGTTGATCAGGTAACCGCCCTCGCCGCGGCAACCTTCGGTCACCAGCACGCCCGCGCCGGCAATGCCGGTCGGGTGGAACTGCCACATTTCGATGTCCTGCACCGGCACACCGGCACGCAGAGCCATACCCACGCCGTCGCCGGTATTGATCAGGGCATTGGTGGTGGAGGCATAGATCCGCCCGGCACCGCCAGTGGCCAGAACCACGGCCTTGGAACGGATATACACGGTTTCGCCGGTTTCGATGCAAATCGCGATCACACCGACAATCGCGCCGTCCTGGTTCTTCACCAGATCGACCGCGTACCACTCGTTAAGGAACGAGGTGCCAGCCTTGAGATTGGCCTGGTACAGGGTGTGCAGCAGCGCATGACCGGTACGGTCGGCGGCGGCGCAGGTACGCGCGGCCTGGCCACCCTTACCGAAGTCCTTGGATTGGCCACCGAACGGACGCTGGTAGATGCGACCTTGTTCGGTACGCGAGAACGGCAGCCCCATGTGCTCCAGTTCGAACACGGCTTCCGGGCCTACCGAACACATGTATTCGATAGCGTCCTGGTCGCCGATGTAGTCGGAACCCTTGACGGTGTCGTACATGTGCCAGCGCCAATCGTCGTTCGGATCGGCCGAGGCGATGGCGCAGGTGATGCCACCCTGAGCGGAAACGGTGTGCGAACGGGTCGGAAACACCTTGGTGACTACAGCGGTCTTGTGGCCGCCCTGAGCCAACTGCAGTGCCGCGCGCATCCCCGCGCCGCCGCCGCCAACGATGATGGCGTCATAAGAAAGAGTACGAATAGTCATGAATCAGTTACCCCAAAAAATCTGCACGCCCCAGACGAAGAACGTGAACATGGCAATGCCACACGCCGCCTGAAACAGGAAACGCACACCAGTCGCCCACTTACCCAGCGCCATCGGCGTCAGGTAGTCGGTGGAAATCGTCCACATACCGACCCAGGCGTGCGCACTGAGCGCCACCAGAGTCAGCAGACTGAAAATGCGCATCGCGTTATTGGAGAACAGAGCCTGCCATTCGGCATACCCCAGATCGGGGTTAACCACTACGTAGCCCAGCAGAAACACCACATAAGCCGCGAGAACGACTGCCGACACACGCTGCGCCATCCAGTCGTAAAGACCTGAACGCGAGAAGTTCGTGACGTTGGTTACCATATCCACACCCCCACCAATACGATCACGACCGCCGAAACGACGAGAACGATTTTCGAGCCCAGCTTGCCGCCTTCCAGCGTTTCACCGATGCCCATGTCCATGATCAAGTGGCGTACTCCGGCCACCAAGTGGTACAGCAGAGCGGACAGCAATCCCCAGATCACGAATTTGGCCAGCGGGCTGGTCAGGCATTCTTTCACCTCGGCGAAGCCTTCCTCCGATGTCAGCGACTTGTCGAGCCCGTACAGCAGCACGGCAATGCCGACAAAGAGAATGACACCGGAGATACGGTGAAGAATGGACGTGTAAGCGGTGACTGGGAGTTTGATAGTCCTAAGGTCGAGGTTTACAGGTCGTTGGCTATTCACGGCTTTTTTTATCACACTGAGAGCCCTAACAATCAGGGCAAAGTTGTCGGGAAGTGCACTGGTCAGGTACCCATCACCCAAGGAGTGACAACCACCAGAATGAGGGCTCAAAGCCCTTGGCAGTCGGGCGCAGAGTATAGACAGTTAGGTCGCTAATGACAACGCAACAGGTCGCTAATGACAACGCAAATACCTGCGCCTAAATGCTCATTGCGCACCCAATCCAAATCGCGTAAACAGCCCGCTTTTTAGCAAAAAACAGCCCGCAAACCCTTCTGCTGCCTGGGTTTTCCCAAATTGACTTTCGAATTTATCTCACTATAGTGGTGCGGGCCCTGCGTGGGGGGCCGTCAGATGATTTCAAGCATAACTAGGAGGCCACACATGGCTGACAAAAAAGCGCAGTTGATCATCGAGGGCGCAGCCCCCGTCGAACTGCCCATTTTAACCGGCACCGTTGGTCCTGATGTAATTGACGTGCGGGGCTTAACCGCCACGGGCCGTTTCACTTTTGATCCTGGCTTTATGTCCACCGCCTCGTGCGAGTCGAAGATCACCTATATTGATGGCGATCAGGGCATTCTGTTGCACCGTGGCTACCCGATCGAGCAGCTTGCAGAGCAATCGGATTACCTGGAAACCTGCTATCTGCTGCTCAACGGCGAGCTGCCTAACGCCGAGGAAAAGACCAAGTTCGTCAGCACTATCAAGAACCACACCATGGTTCATGAGCAACTGAAGAACTTCCTTAACGGCTTCCGCCGCGATGCCCACCCGATGGCCATCATGTGTGGCGTAGTGGGCGCGCTTTCCGCCTTCTACCACGACTCGCTGGACATCAAGAATCCGCATCACCGCGAAGTATCGGCCATGCGCCTGGTCGCCAAGATGCCGACCCTCGCCGCCATGACCTACAAGTACTCCATGGGTCAGCCGATGATGTACCCGCGTAACGACCTGAACTACGCGGAAAACTTCCTGCACATGATGTTCAACACCCCGTGCGAGATCAAACCGATCAGCCCGGTGCTGGCCAAGGCGATGGACAAGATCTTCATCCTCCACGCCGACCATGAGCAGAACGCCTCGACCTCGACCGTACGCCTGGCTGGCTCCTCGGGCGCCAACCCGTTCGCCTGCATCGCCGCCGGCATCGCCGCGCTCTGGGGTCCGGCCCACGGCGGCGCCAACGAAGCGGTACTGGCGATGCTGGATGAGATCGGCGACGTCTCGAACATCGACGTCTTTATCGCCAAGGCGAAGGACAAGGACGACCCGTTCAAGCTGATGGGCTTTGGTCACCGCGTCTATAAAAACCGCGACCCGCGCGCCACCGTAATGAAGCAGACCTGCGATGAAGTCCTGAAAGAACTGGGCATCACCGATGATCCGCAGTTGCAACTGGCCATGCGCCTGGAAGAGATCGCCCTGACCGATCCGTACTTCATCGAGCGCTCGCTGTACCCGAACGTCGACTTCTATTCGGGCATCATCCTCAAGGCAATCGGCATTCCGACCAGCATGTTCACCGTGATCTTCGCCCTGGCGCGGACCGTCGGCTGGATCTCGCACTGGAAAGAAATGCTCTCCAGCCCGTACAAGATTGGCCGCCCGCGCCAGCTGTACACCGGCTACGCGCAGCGTGACCTGAAGAAATAACCCTCAGGCCGCATCGTTGCGATAAAAAAGGCTGCCAGTGGCAGCCTTTTTTACATCCCGAGCTATTCACGCCGACTCGATACGCCCGGCCCGCAGGGACTGAGCAGCGCCAGCCGCGCACCTCCGGATAGAAGCATGCACGCCAACGGCCTCATCATTGCCAGCCCCGCGCCTTGAGGCGCGCCTTCAACTCGCCAGAGCGGTGTGCTGCTCCAGCCAGCCCAGCAGCTGTATCGCCTCCTCATTGCTCGAACCGCACACGCCCGGCTCCGGCAAAAACGCCGAACACACCGCCGGCCGCTCCGGCTTACCGAACAGGCCACAATAATTATCTGCGGACAACTGAATGCACCGCTCACCCGCTGCTTTACCGAGCGGCATGCCAGGAATAGCAGAACTGATCGAAGGAGCAATACAACAAGCACCACATCCAGCACGGCATTGCATGGCAGTACCACCTCGAGAAGATCGGAATATCGAAACAACGCGTCGATTTTACTCGCCCGGCAAGCGGCTTGGCACCCGAGCGTTTCAGCTCAAGCCAAAACCCAGCGCAGATGAAACCAAGCGCCCTGCTCCGGTTCGCGGTCGCGCAACAGAGGGCAGTCGACTGAACCCTAAGCCAGCGGGTTCAGGGCTTGTCCGGCACTTTCAGTCGGGCGATCAGGCTGGAGGTATCCCAACGCGCGCCGCCCATGGCCTGGACATCGGCATAGAACTGATCGACCAGCGCCGTAACTGGCAATTGCGCACCGTTGCGCCGCGCCTCGTCGAGCAGGATCGACAGATCCTTGCGCATCCAGTCGACGGCAAAGCCGTGCTCGAACTCGCCGGCCAACATGGTCTGGTGGCGGTTTTCCAATTGCCAGGATTGCGCGGCGCCCTTGCTGATCACCGCCATCGCCCCCTGCGCGTCAAGGCCTGCACACTGGGCGAAATGCAGCGCCTCGGACAAGCCCTGAACCAGGCCGGCGATGCAGATCTGGTTGACCATCTTGGTCAGTTGCCCGCTGCCAGCGGCGCCCATCAGCCGCACCATGCGCGCGTAAGCCTGAATCACCGGCTCGGCACGCGCATACACCTCCGCGGCGCCGCCAACCATCACCGTCAGCGCAGCATTCTGCGCCCCGGCCTGACCGCCGGACACCGGCGCATCGAGGAAACCCAGGTGCAGTTCGTCGGCCCTGGCCGCCAACTCACGGGCGACATCGGCCGAGGCGGTGGTGTGATCGACCAACACCGCACCCGGCGCCATGCCGGCAAACGCGCCGTCCTCGCCCAACACCACGCCGCGCAAGTCATTGTCATTGCCCACGCAGACCATCACCAGCTCGGCCCCCTGAGACGCCTCACGCGGGGTAGGCGCACTGCTGCCGGCAAACTCGGCCAACCACTGCGCAGCCTTGGCCGGCGTACGGTTATACACACACACCTGATGCCCGCTGCCGGCCAGGTGCCCCGCCATCGGATAACCCATTACGCCCAGCCCGATAAAGGCTACCTTCGCCATACACACCTCCAAATTCAGGGGCACTCAGCCTAACATGCAGCTTAGCGAGGCAGAAAAGCTTCGCACAGCGACGAGCAAGACACCGGAGGATTTATGCAACATTGGTTGGTAATCGATCTGGAAGCCACCACCGAAGAAGGTGGCTGGCCGCTGGAGGAAATGGAAATCATCGAGATCGGCGCCAGCCTGGTCAGCGCCGACGGGCATGAGCTGGATCACTTCCAGCGTTTCGTGCGCCCAGTGCGACGACCGCACTTGACCGACTTTTGCCGCGAGCTCACCCATATCAGCCAGGCCGATGTCGATGCCGCGGCGCCGCTGACCAGCGTCTGGCCGCAGTTCGAGCGCTGGCTGCTGGGCCATCGGCCGCACCTGGTCGGCTGGGCCAGCTGGGGCGAGTACGACCGCCGCCAATTCGAGCAAGACTGGCAGCAATGCCAGTTGCTCAGTTGCCTGAGCCAGATCCCTCACCTCAACCTCAAACGCCGCTTTGCCGAGGTGCACCAAGTGCCACGCTCGACCGGGCTCAATAGCGCCCTGCAACTGGCTGGTTTGCAATTTAGCGGTTCGCAACACCGGGCGCTGACCGACGCACGCAATACCGCCCGGCTGCTGCCCTTGGTTCTGCCGCTATAACGCCCCGCAAAGCAGATGACGCACCGCCACGGCTTGGGCATACTTGCCGGCCTTTTTCAGCACAGCTCTCAACCCCTTGCGAGGAATTGCACATGTTCAAGGTCAATGAATACTTCGACGGCAGCGTCAAATCCATCGCCTTCGGTATGGCTGAAGGCCCCGCCACCATTGGGGTGATGGCCGCCGGCGAATACCAGTTCGGTACCGATAAACTGGAAATCATGCACGTGGTCGCCGGCGCCCTGACCGTCAAACTGCCAGGCAGCGACAACTGGGAAACCTTCACCAGCGGCAGCCACTTCACCGTCCCGGCCAACAGCAAATTCCAGCTCAAGGTTGCCGTCGACACCGCCTACCTGTGTGAATACCGCTAAGGTAATCAGCGCCTGAAAAACCGGCCCTGATGGCCGGTTTTTTTGTTTATGCCCCAATATCATGGAACAACCGAATGCCACGCTCATCGCACTTCGCCCTGGTGATTCTGCCGATCATGCTGCTGCTGATTGCGATGACCTCGATCCAGAGCGGCGCCTCCCTGGCCAAAGGCCTGTTCCCGCTGATCGGCGCCACAGGCACCACCGCACTGCGCCTGGGCTTGGCCGCCTTGATCCTGTGCCTGCTGATGCGCCCCTGGCAGGCGCGTCTGAGCCTGCGTTCCTGCCGCTCGCTGGTGGCCTATGGCCTGGCCCTGGGCAGCATGAATCTGCTGTTCTATCTGTCGCTGCAGACCATCCCTCTGGGCATCGCCGTGGCCCTGGAATTCACCGGGCCGCTCGGCCTGGCCCTGCTGTCTTCGCGGCGCCTGCTGGATTTCGCCTGGGTCGCCCTGGCGGTCTTCGGCCTCTGGTTGCTGCTGCCCAGCGCGCAAGCCGATGTGCAGCTCGACCCCGCGGGCATGGCGCTGGCATTGGGCGCGGGCCTGTGCTGGGCGCTGTACATCATCTTCGGCCAGCAAGCCGGCGCCGAACACGGCCGACAAACCGTCGCCCTGGGCACCATAGTCGCCGCCTTGCTGGTGTTCCCGATCGGGGTGTGGCAAGCGGGCAGCAGCATGTTCTCGCTGGATCTGCTGCCTATCGCCCTGGGAGTCGCGGTGCTGTCGTCGGCGCTGCCTTACAGCCTGGAAATGGTCGCCCTGACCCGCCTGCCGGCGCGCACCTTCAGCATCCTGATGAGCATGGAACCGGCGATTGCCGCCCTCTCCGGCCTACTGTTCCTCAGCGAGCGGCTGAGCCTGAGCCAATGGCTGGCGATCGGCGCGATCATCCTGGCCTCGGCCGGCGCGGCTGCGACCATCAGGCCGCAAGGCAAACCGCTCTAACAGGCCGTTGAAAAACTACCTACGTTGCCGATACTGCGTTAAAAACGGCCTCAAAATGCTCATTTACAACACGTAAACTGCGCTTTTTCGGCCGTTTTTGCCTTGTCTCGGCTGCCTCGCCTACATTTTTCAACGGCCTGTTAAATCGCTGGTTCGACGACTTCATTGCTGAATTGCAACTCCGCCAGGCGCGCATACAGCGGGCTGCTGGCGAGCAACTCGGCGTGCTTGCCAAGCGCGGCCAACCTGCCCTGTTCGATCACCGCGATGCGCTCGGCGCTTTTTACCGTGGCCAGGCGATGGGCGATCACCAGGGTGGTGCGCCCCTGCATCAAACGCGGCAGCGCCTGCTGGATCAGGTGTTCGCTTTCCGCATCCAACGCGCTGGTGGCTTCATCGAGCAGCAGGATCGGCGCATCCACCAGCAGCGCGCGGGCGATGGCCAGGCGCTGGCGCTGACCGCCGGACAAACCCAGGCCGGCATCGCCCAGATGCGTCTGGTAGCCCGCGGGCAGCTGCATGATGAACTCATGGGCATGCGCGACCTTGGCCGCGGCTTCGACCTCGGCCTGGCTGGCATCGGTTCTGCCGTAGCGAATGTTGTCCGCCACCGAGCCGAAAAACAGCGCCGGATTCTGCGACACCAGGGCGAAGCAGCGGCGCAGTTCGTGGGGATCGAGGCGTGCGATCGGCTGGCCGTCGATCAGGATGCGTCCCTGCTGCGGGTCGAAAAAACGCAGCAGCAGATCGAACAGCGTGGACTTCCCGGCCCCCGACGGCCCGACCAGGGCCAGGGTTTCACCCGCCGCGACCTTGAGGTCGATGCCATCGACGGCAAAACTGCCGGGGCGCGACGGATAGGCGAAGCGCAGCCCCTGCAACTCGATACGCCCTTGCAGCGGCTGCGCCAGTTGCAGACCATCGGCGGCCGGCGGGGTAATCTCATTGCGCGCCTGCAGCAGTTCGGCGATGCGCTCGGCGGCACCGGCGGCGCGTTGCAGCTCGCCGATCACCTCGCTGAGGGTGCCGAACGAGCCACCGACGATCAGGCTATAAAAGACGAAAGCCGCCAGCTCGCCGCCGGAGATTCGTCCGGCAATCACATCCATACCGCCGACCCAGAGCATCACCCCGACCGCGCCGAGCACCAGCACTATGACCACGGTGATCAGCCAGGCGCGCTGCTTGATGCGCTTGCGTGCGGTGTCGAAGGCCGCTTCCGCCGACAGGCCGAAACGCCGTTTGTCTTCGCCCTGATGGTTGTAGGCCTGCACCGTCTTGATCTGCCCGAGCACCTCGCCAACGTAGCTGCCGACATCGGCCACCCGATCCTGGCTCAGACGCGACAGCGCGCGCACCCGGCGGCCGAAAATCAGGATGGGCGCCACCACCAGCGGCAGCGCCAGCAAGACGATGCCGCTGAGTTTGGGGTTGGTCACCACCAGCAGCACGCTGCCGCCGATCAGCATGATCAGATTGCGCAGCGCCATCGACAGCGAGGAGCCGATCACCGACTGCAACAGGGTGGTGTCGGCGGTCAGGCGCGACTGGATCTCCGAGCTGCGGTTGCTCTCATAGAAGCCCGGGTGCAGGTCGATCAGGTGGTTGAACACCCGTTTGCGGATATCGGCGACGAAACGCTCGCCGATCCACGACACCAGATAAAAACGGGTAAAGGTGCCGATGGCCAAGGCCAGCACCAGCACGAAGAACAGCCCGATCGACTGCTGCAGCGCTGCCGCTGACTGAGTCGCCAAGCCCTGATCGACCAGCAGCTTGATGCCCTGGCCCATGGACAGGGTGATGGCCGCGGTAAACATCAGCGCCAGCAAGGCGCCGACCACGCGCCAGCGATAGGGTGCAACGAAACGCCAGGCCATGTGCAGGGCATTGCGCTGGCGGGAAGACAGGATCGAAAGCATGGTTACTCGCTGCTGAGCGGGTCAGCCCTGAGGTTATAGGAGGTGCCGTATATGCCGTGCGAAAGAACCTATCACAGCTAGATGGGGCTAATCAGGCGCAGATCAAGCGGATCGAGCTGAAGGTTCAGCCCTATCAGTCCTACAGAAAACGCCGCGCATGGTCGGCGTTCGGCAGTAGGCAGCTGTCATAACGACCGAACAGCCGATAGCGATTGAGCGCGATACGGTCGTAACACCAGTCGCGCATTGGCCGTGGTATCACCCGCAACAACCTTAAAAAACGCCAGGGCCGGGGCAATTGCGCAAAGAGGCACAGCAGCGCATCCGAACGCACCAGCAATTCCCCCTCCTCGATATAGGCCATGGTCTCGAACTGCTCGGTGGGCAAGCCGAACCAGGCCAGCAGCACCTGGCCCTGAACCGACTGCACCGAGGCCAGGCGAAAGCGCTGCTGCGGGTCATGCCGAATCAGAAACTTGACCCAGCCGTTGCACAGTTTGCACACCCCGTCGAACAGCACCACGCGCTCGCCCGGCAGGATAAAAGGGGGAAGCTTTTGAACCGTCATGCTCAACTCCTGAGCCTGGATCGTTCAATGCTACTCCGCTCAGGCGCCGGCAAGCTTAAAGTTGAACAGAATCGCCACGGCCATCAGCGGCCCACGGGATACAGCAGTTCTTCTTTATAACCGGCCCACACCCGCACCACATCGGGGAAGGCATCGTCCAACTGCACGTCGCCACTATCGACCAGCAATGGCCGGCCATGCAACGTACCGAGCTTGCGCTTGGTCGCCACCACCCGCAGATGATCGAGGCCCACGGCGCGCAGCACCCGTGGGCTGATCTGCTGGTTGCCGCGGCCGATGATATGGCCCTGACCGCCGATGGCGGTCACCAGCAACCGTGCCGGATGCTCGGCGACCAACTCGAACAGCTGCGCCTCGGTGACATCGAGGGCGATCACCCGACCGTTCTCGATCACATCGACACCGAGCAAGCTGGTTGCCAACCCCAGATTCTGCGCCAGGCCGTGCAGCGTCGAGCCGGGGCCGAAGATATAGCGCACATCGGCCTCCCAGCTGTCCTGCAGCCAGTCGGCCAGGTCGCTGAGCACCAGCTCTTCGGATTCCACCCCGCCCTGCTTGACCTGCTGCATGTAGCCGCCCTCTTGCGGCACCGTCAGCTCGCCATACCAGCGCGCCGTCACCCGGCCTTCGCGCAAGGCGTGTTCATCGATATCGCGCACCTCGCCGCTGGCCAGACGCACCAGGCCGCCCTCGACCAGCCGCGCGGCCAGCTCGCCGGCGGCGCGCGGGCTGATGGCATAGACCCCGGACTGGATCTTCACCCCGGCCGGAATACCCAGCACCGGCTGGCCCTCGCGCACGGCGGCGCAGATATCCCGCGCCGTGCCGTCGCCACCGGCAAACAGGATCAGCGCCACGCCGGCTTCCTGCAGTTGCTCGACCGCCTTGCGGGTATCCGCCGCGCTGCTCAGCCGCTCATTCAACTCGCCGAGTACCCGATAACGAAAGCCCATCTCGGCCAACAGATCGGCGCCCATCGGCCCGGGAAAGGTCAGAAACTCCAGGCGCTCCTGCACCGCTCGCAGGCACTCCAGTGCCGTGCGCGTACGCCCTGCCGCCAGCGGTTGGCTGCCCAGGGCCAGAGCCTGCTCGGCCACGCCATCGCTGCCCTTGAGCCCCGCCGGGCCGCCAAGGCCGGCCAGGGGGTTGATGATCAAGCCCAGATGAAAGCGCGCCATATACACCTCGTCGAGCCCTCGATTGCATCAAGGGTCTTTTCAATCCATAAGTTTTCTTGGCACAGTGACCACAGAGTCACTGGCGAACTGTAGTTTGGCGGGGCTCCGCCGTTTGCGACGGTCAGAGCCCGTTCATCCGACTCTTTCAGACTGCACACACCACCCGATGAGGAGACAGTTCATGAGCCCGCACAAGCAGACACCCGAATCCCGTGTTGTCCCCGAGCAGCCGCAACAGCCGCTAGGTGGCGCAATTGTCGACGAACAAGGCCAGGAAATCCCGATCACCGAAGACATGATCCAGCGCGCGTGCCGGGAGCTGGAAAAAAGCGTGGCCGCACCGAGCCAGAACCAGGGCTGATCCAGGCCGCTTTACCCAGCCCGGACAGCACCTGGGCTGGAACCTGGCAACCCGAGCCAACAGCAGATTGGAGCCTGCCTAATTCTTGTCGCCGAACCAAGCTTCAATCAACGCAAGGTCGCCCCCAGCGCCTTGATCATCCGTGCCAGTTGCGGCGCATCGCCTTGCAGCTTCACGCTCAGCCCATCGATCTCGCGGCGCATCGGGTAATGCTTGCGCAGCGCGTCGAAGGCCGCACGCCGGCTCAGCGCATCGCCCAGCAGGCTGCGACGAAAATCCGCATCGTCGCGTCGCGGGTCGTAGACCGTACGGCACACAGTCGCCAACGCCCAGGCCGGATCGGCGCCGCTATCCAGGCTCAACTCGGTGAGCCAGGGCGCCGGCATCAACTCCTCCAGAGCGACCGCCGGCGGCCAGCCGAAATGCGCGCAAACCGCCGCATAGATCTGCGCCGTGCCGCGCAGCTTGCCGTCCAGGCTGTAGCCGGCGACGTGCGGGGTGGCGATGCGGCACAGGCCGGCCAGCTCGACATCCACCTGCGGTTCGCCTTCCCAGACATCCAGCACCGCCTGCAGATCGTCGCGCCGTTCGAGCAACTCGCGCAGCGCCCGGTTATCCACCACCGCGCCGCGGCTGGCATTGATCAGCCAGGCGCCGGGTTTGAGCCGGGCCAGACGCTGCGCATCGAGCAGATGCTGGGTCGGTTGCGCGCCGCCGCGTTGGAGCGGGGTGTGCAGGCTGAGCACATCGCACTCGGCGATCAGCTGCTCCAGACTGACGAAATCGCCGCCCTCGGCGAGCTGGCGCGGCGGGTCGCAGACCAGCACGCGCCAGCCCAGGCCGCGTAACACCTCGACCAGACGCCCGCCCACCTCGCCGGCACCGACCACCCCATAGCAGCGCGTGGTCAGATCGACGCCCTGTTGCTCGGCCAACAGCAGCAAGCTGCCCAGTACATAATCGACCACCCCGCGCGCGTTGCAACCCGGCGCACTGGCCCAGCCGATACCGGCCTGGGCGAAATAAGCGAGATCCAGGTGGTCGGTGCCGATGGTGCAGGTGCCGACAAAGCGCACCGCGCTGCCTTCGAGCAACGCCCGGTCGACCCGAGTGACCGAACGCACCAGCAGCAGTTCGGCATCGGCCACGGCCGCCGCCTCGATAGCGCGGCCGGGCAAGCGGCGAACCTCGCCGAATCCGGCAAAAAACTCATCGAGCAGGGGAATGTTCTCGTCCGCGACTATTTGCATGATCGGCTCCATACGTCAGGCCGCCATTCTAACCCGCCGGCGCCCTTGCCGGCAGCGCGCCGAAACAGCGGCATAAGCCGCTTTCCTGACCGAAGTGTCAGCGCGTAGACTACGCGGTTTTCCCAGAGAACCAGCGGATGACCTCTATGCCTGCCGTATCGCGCCTGCAGCGCGTGCGCACCGAGCTGCGCAGCCTGCTGGTGCTGGCCACGCCGATCATCATCGCCCAGTTGGCGCATACCGCCATGGGCTTCGTCGACACGCTCATGGCTGGCCGGGTCGGCCCCCGCGACTTGGCCGCGGTGGCACTCGGCAACTCGATCTGGGTGCCGGTTTTTTTGCTGATGACCGGCATTCTGCTGGCGACCACGTCCAAGGTGGCGCAGCGTTTCGGCGCCGGCCAGCAGGCCGCGATCGGCCCGTTGGTGCGCCAGGCCTTGTGGCTGGCGCTGGCGGTCGGCGGCGCTGCCGCGATCTTGCTGTGGAACGCCGAAATAGTCCTGCAGCTGATGAATATCGAACCGAGCCTGATCGAACCCTCCATGGGCTATCTGCGCGCGGTGGCCTGCGGCTTCCCGGCGGTGGCGCTGTACCACGTGCTGCGCTGCTTCAGCGACGGTCTCAGCCATACCCGCCCGAGCATGGTGCTGGGGGTACTCGGTTTGCTGCTGAATATTCCGGCCAACTACATCTTTATCTACGGCAAGTTCGGCCTGCCGGCCATGGGCGGGGTCGGTTGCGGCTGGGCCACCGCGCTGGTGATGATCTTCATGCTGCTGGGCATGCTCTGGTGGGTGAAGTGGGCGCCCTTCTATAAACCGAGTCAGCTGTTCAACCGTTTCGAGTGGCCACAGTGGGCGGTGATTCGACGTCTGCTGGAAATCGGCGTGCCGATCGGCATTGCGGTGTTCGCCGAAGTGAGCATCTTCTCGGTGATCGCCTTGCTGATCGGCGGCCTCGGCGCCAGCGTGGTCGCCGGCCACCAGATCGCCCTCAACTTCACCTCCATGGTGTTCATGATCCCCTACTCCCTGGGCATGGCCGCCACCGTGCGCGTCGGCCAGATGCTCGGGCGCGGCGATCCGCGTCAGGCGCGTTTCGCCGCGGGGGTGAGCATGGCCACGGCGCTGGGCTATGCCTGCCTGTCCGCCAGTTTGATGTTGCTGCTGCGCGAGCAGATCGCGCAGATCTACACCGCCGACCCGACGGTGATCGCCCTGGCGTCCGGCTTGATCGTGTATGCCGCGCTGTTCCAGTTCTCCGATGCGATCCAGGTCACCGCCGCCGGCGCCCTGCGCGGCTACCAGGACACCCGCATCACCATGCTGCTGACCCTGTTCGCCTACTGGGGCATTGGCTTGCCGGTGGGTTACGCCCTCGGCCTGTCCAGCCTGTTCGGCGAGCCGAGCGGCCCGCGCGGGCTGTGGCAAGGCTTGATCGTCGGCCTGACCTGCGCCGCCATCATGCTGGCGACTCGTCTCGCCGGCAGCGCGCGCAAACGCATCCGAGCCGCTAAGATGGCGCGATGATCGCCAGAACCCTTGCCCTGCTTAGCCTCCTCATCCTGTCGGCTTGCCAACCGGCCGATGACGGCCTGGCCTTGCAGGCGGATTACCTGCAACGCCTGAGCAATGCCGTCGAGGGCGATGCCGCCGTGGTCTTCGACAAGGCCCAGTTGACCCGTTATCGCTTGCCGCCGCGCCGTGAGCGGGTGGTGGCTATCCCCGAGATCCGCATCGGCCTGCTCGATCTGCTGCTCGACGTGCGCCGCTGCCCCGCCCTGCAGCAGCAGATCAGCCTGCGCAACAGCAGCCTGGGCAAACAGTTGGTACCCAGTAGCCGCCTGGGCTATGAAGGCGATCTGTTGCGCGCCATCGAGGCCTGTTTGCCGCGCCTGAGCAGCGAGAAAGAGCAGAAACTGCGGCGCATGCTCACCGGCGTGGCGGTGGAGAAGCGCACCCAGCTGCCCAGCGTGTTCTGGAATGCGCTGAACGCCAGCCAGGAAGTCGAAC
This sequence comes from Pseudomonas sp. sp1636, assembly GCF_030376615.1. Classification (GTDB taxonomy): domain Bacteria; phylum Pseudomonadota; class Gammaproteobacteria; order Pseudomonadales; family Pseudomonadaceae; genus Aquipseudomonas. Next base: position 29,753 of record NZ_JARRAB010000012.1, on the reverse strand, counting down.
GTTACCTGCGCTTTGCCGATCAGGCGCTACCGACCGCCCCCGGCGAGGACGATGCCGCCCTCGCCGCCCTGGCGCAACTGGCCGCCATGGCCAATGCCCTGCCGCAAAGCCTGCCACCGCCAACCGCCGAACTCGACCCGCTGTTCTTCGCCCTGCATGCCAGCCCCCAGGGTGGCCAGTTGATCAGCAGCCTGGCCAGCCTGACCCACACCCTCGATGAAGGCAGTCGCCTGCTCGAGGAGCGCCAGCTACAACGGCCCGTCTGCCCGCAAGGGCAAGCGACCCCGCGCGGGCGCATTCTGCAGAACATCTTCGTCAAGTATTACGCGGGCGGCTTGCAACCCTACCTGGCCCAGGTGCACCAGCGCGGCCAACCCTGGAGCAGCAGCCTGCGCCAGCTCAGTGCGGCAGCCGAAGTACCGGCGGCCACGCGCAACTACCTGCTGAACCTGGCCGGCCCCGGGCAATCCCTGTGGGTTGATTTTCAAGCCGCCACATCCCGGCATGTCCATGCCTGGCAGGACAGCCTGCAGAGCTGTGGCCTGGCGCCGGGTCAGTCCGGGTGGGATGGCCAGGCCGCCAACGCCGACCAGTAGGCTTCGGAGAGGAACTCACGCCCCTGCAGCAGATGCGCCAGGTAGTCGGCACTGGGCAACAGGCCATCCTGACGAAACGCCGGATTGGCGATATACGCCCAGGCAGGCTGTACGCCCTGGGCAGTGGCAATCGCCAGGCGTTCGCGGCTGTAGTAAATCGGCGTGCCCTCGAACGGGTCGAGCTTGGCGATCTCATCCAGTTCGGCCAGGCGGTAGAGCACGCCCTCCACCACGCCGTCGCGCTGGTGGCGGATATTGGCGTAGGCACGACCCGGGGCACGATCCACCGCGCGCTTGTTGAAACACAAGGCGTAGCCGCTCAAGCGTCCCGGCAATACTTCGCTCACCCGCAAGCCACGGGCCTGCATGCGCGCCGGGTTCATGTTCGAGCCGTAGGCGAAGTACCAGCCCATCGTCAGTCAGCCTTTTTACGGATCCAGTACAGATAGGTACCCGCCTCTTCGCTCTGCTCGAGCAGCTCATGGCCGAGAAACACGCAGAACTTGGGAATGTCGCGGCGGGTCGAGGGGTCGGTGGCGATCACCTTGAGCAGGCCGCCGGCCGGCAGGTCGCGCACCTTGTTGTGCAGCATCATCACCGGCTCCGGGCAGTTCAGCCCGCTGGCGTCGAGGGTGTCATCGAGAATGGCGTCGGATTGCAGGGACATCGGCGGGCTCCAGAAACAGGCGGCTATTGTCGCGCAAAGCGGTTCCTCGGGCCAGCCGCGCCGCTCAAGCGCCACGCCGAGTCCGATCTATCGCCAACGCCAGCGCCAAACTAATCTGTAACGGGTAGATGCACCCACGCCGGAGGTTTCGAGCATGCCCGCACCCAGCCAACCGCGGAACTGGTGCCTGGTGCGCCTGGACGACCATGGCAACCAATTCGTCGTGCGCGCCGACCTGACCCAGGCCGCCGCCGAAGCCCTGGCGCGGCAGTTCGAGGCCCACGGGCACAAACAGAGCTATTGGGTCAGGCAGCAGCACGACAATAAGGATGGGGCTTGAGGCGCCTGCACACCGGGCGTGCTACTTGCTCAAGCGGCGCAGGTGGCAGGTCACTTCCTCGCGGTCGTGATAAAGCTGCTTGCAGGCAATCGACACCTTGATCTTGCGCTCGGCAAAGCCGTCTTCCAGGCGCTGCAGCAGGCGACGCACTTCGGCGTAGCGCTGCTTCATCGGCAACTTGAGGTTGACCACCGCCTCGCGGCACAGGCCTTCGCCGATCCAGGTTGCCAGCAGCGCGGCGTTGCGCGCGGGCTTCTCGACGATGTCGCAGACCATCCAGTCCACCGGCTGGCGGGGCTTGTAGGTGAAGCCATCGACCATCAGGTGTTGCACCAGGCCGGTGTCCATCAGGCTTTCGGCCATGGGGCCGTTGTCGATGGCAGTCACCAGCATGCCGCGCTTGACCAACTGGTAGGTCCAGCCACCCGGTGCGGCGCCGAGGTCGACCCCGGTCATCTCGTCCGACAGGCGCTCATCCCACTCTTCGCGGGGAATAAAGGTGTGCCAGGCCTCTTCCAGCTTGAGGGTCGAGCGACTCGGCGCTTCGCGGGGGAACTTCAGCCGCGGAATACCCATGGGCCAGATGGCCGAATTGTTGGTTTCGGCCAGCCCCACGAATACTTCGCGGCCGCTCTTGAAGGTCAACAGCAGACGCGGCTTATGCGGGTCTTCCACCAGCTTGCCGGCCTTGCTCAGAGCATTGCGCAACGGCGCCTCGAACTTCTTGCAGAAATTCGACAGTTCCTTGCCGTCGTTGCTGTCGAGCACCTCCAACCACAGGCTGCCGAAGGTCGGCAATTGCGCCAGATGGGCCAGCAGTACGCTGATGCGATCCAGTTCCGGCAGGTCGATAAATACGCCCCGTGCCCACTGCCGCGGGAAAATCAGCTGACTGAAACGCACGCCGCGCATCAGGCGCTCGGCGCCGTCCACCTCGGTACAGATAAATTCGGCGCAGGCGGTGCTCGGCTTGGCCTTGGCGTAACCGGCCACGTCCAGGCGCGCGGCATGCTCGGCGATCTCCGCACACACCTCGTTCTCGAAACCGGGGCGGCAGTGCAGTAACAAAGTATTCATCGGGACTCTCCTCAAGGCGCGCATCATAGCCGAGTCAACAGCTCCCAGCGCCTATGGTCTGTCCAGCTAGCAGACCTGTGGCATGGCAAGACCGGCCAGGCGCAGCTAGTTTGAAGTGACTATTGCAGTCAATCCGACCCCCGCCCTGCGGGCCACAAGGAGATACGCAATGCCTTCCCTAGATAGCCTGAACAGCCGCCGCAGCCTCGCCGTCGGCGAGCAAACCTACCAGTATTTCAGCCTGCCGGACGCGGCCAAGACCCTCGGCAATATCGACAGGTTGCCGATGTCGCTGAAAGTGCTGCTGGAAAACCTGTTGCGCTGGGAAGACGGCAAGACCGTCAGCGGCAGCGATCTGCAGGCCATGGCCGACTGGCTGCAGACGCGCAGCTCGGAACGCGAGATCCAGTACCGCCCGGCGCGCGTGCTGATGCAGGACTTTACCGGCGTACCGGCGGTGGTCGACCTGGCCGCCATGCGCGAGGCCATGGCCAAGGCCGGTGGCGACCCGCAGAAGATCAATCCGCTGTCGCCGGTCGACCTGGTGATCGACCACTCGGTGATGGTCGACAAGTTCGCCAGTCACGCCGCCTTCGCCCAGAACGTCGCCATGGAGATGCAGCGCAACGGCGAGCGCTATGCCTTTCTGCGCTGGGGCCAGCATGCCTTCGCCAACTTCAGCGTGGTGCCGCCGGGCACCGGCATCTGCCACCAGGTCAACCTGGAATACCTCGGCCGCACCGTCTGGACCAAGGAGGAAGACGGCCAGACCCTGGCCTTCCCCGACACCCTGGTCGGCACCGACTCGCACACCACCATGATCAACGGCCTCGGCATCCTCGGCTGGGGCGTCGGCGGCATCGAAGCGGAAGCGGCGATGCTCGGCCAACCGGTGTCGATGCTGATTCCCGAGGTGATCGGCTTCAAGCTGAGCGGCAAACTCAAGGAAGGCATCACCGCCACCGACCTGGTGCTGACCGTGACCCAAATGCTGCGCAGCAAGGGCGTGGTCGGCAAATTCGTCGAGTTCTATGGCGACGGCCTGGCCGAGCTGCCGCTGGCGGATCGCGCCACCATCGCCAACATGGCCCCGGAATACGGCGCCACCTGCGGCTTCTTCCCGGTCGATGCGATCACCCTGGGCTACCTGCGCCTGTCCGGGCGCCCGGAGCCGAGCGTCCAACTGGTCGAGGCCTATTGCAAAGCCCAGGGTCTGTGGCGCGAGCAAGGTCAGGAACCGCTGTTCAGCGACAGCCTGGCGCTGGACATGGGCAGCGTCGAGGCCTGCCTGGCCGGGCCGAAACGGCCCCAGGATAGGGTCGCCCTGCCCCAGGTCAAACAAGCCTTCGACGACTTTACCGGGCTGCAGGTAAAACCCGCCACCGACGAGGACGCGCGCCTGCTCGACGAAGGTGGCGGCGGCGCCGCGGTCGGTAGTGCGGCGCTGGTCGGCGCGGCCGACTACCAGCACGAAGGCCAGACCCATCGCCTGCAGAACGGCGCCGTAGTGATCGCCGCCATCACCTCCTGCACCAACACCTCCAACCCCAGCGTGATGATGGCCGCCGGCCTGCTGGCGAAGAAGGCGGTGGACAAAGGCCTGCAGCGCAAGCCCTGGGTCAAGAGTTCGCTGGCTCCCGGCTCCAAGGTGGTGACCGACTACCTGGCCGCCGCCGGGTTGAGCGAATACCTGGATCAACTGGGCTTCGATCTGGTCGGCTACGGTTGCACCACCTGCATCGGCAACTCGGGGCCGTTGCTCGAACCGATCGAGCAGGCCATCCAGCAACACGACCTGACCGTGGCCTCGGTGCTCTCCGGCAACCGCAACTTCGAGGGCCGCGTGCATCCGCTGGTGAAAACCAACTGGCTGGCCTCGCCGCCGCTGGTGGTGGCCTACGCCCTGGCCGGCAGCGTGCGGCTGGATATCAGCAAAGCAGTGCTGGGCCAAGGCAAGGACGGCCAGCCGGTCTATCTCAAGGATATCTGGCCGAGCCAACAGGAAATCGCCGAGGCGATCATGCAGGTCGATACCGCGATGTTCCACAAGGAATACGCCGAAGTATTCGCCGGCGACGCCCAGTGGCAGGCGATCCAGGTACCGGACACCGCCACCTATACCTGGCAGGCCGATTCGACCTATATCCAGCATCCGCCGTTCTTCGAGAACATCGCCGACGCGCCACCACACATCGGCGACATCCATCAGGCACGCATTCTCGCCCTGCTCGGCGACTCGGTGACCACCGACCACATCTCCCCGGCCGGCAATATCAAGGCCGACAGCCCCGCCGGGCGCTACCTGCGCGAACAGGGCGTCGAACCGATCGATTTCAACTCCTACGGCTCGCGGCGCGGCAACCATGAAGTGATGATGCGCGGCACCTTCGCCAATATCCGCATCCGCAACGAGATGCTCGACGGCGAAGAAGGCGGCAACACCCTGCACGTGCCGAGTGGCGAGAAGCTGGCGATCTACGACGCGGCCATGCGCTACCAGGAAGCCGGCACCCCGCTGGTGGTGATCGCCGGCAAGGAATACGGCACCGGATCAAGCCGCGACTGGGCGGCCAAGGGCACCAACCTGCTCGGGGTCAAGGCGGTGATCGCCGAAAGCTTCGAACGCATCCACCGCTCCAACCTGGTCGGCATGGGTGTACTGCCCCTGCAGTTCGTGCCCGGCCAGGGTCGCAAGAGCCTGCACCTGACCGGCCAGGAGAAGCTCAGCATCTACGGCCTGGATGGCGTCGAGCTGCACCCCCTGATGAAGCTGATGGTGGAAGTTGCGCGCGAAAACGGCGACCACGAAAGCATCGAAGTGCTGTGCCGCATCGACACCCTCAACGAGGTGGAGTATTTCAAGGCCGGCGGCATTCTCCACTACGTGCTGCGCCAGTTGATCGCTGGCTGAGGCCCGATCCAGGCGGGCAAGGACGAGAACCTTACCCGCTTTTTTGTCGCGGGCAACAATGGACAGTCGTCGCCACGCCCAGCGCACTGCCCGGCGACTATTGCGCTCAACTTCAGGCCGCTCAGGCCGATGACTTCGTATACCCCTTAGGGACGAGCCCCCATGCGCAACAATCAACCCGTCACCCAGCGTGAACGCAACCTTGCGGCCCAGCACCGGCTGATCTCCACCACCGATATCAAGGGGCAGATCACCTACTGCAACGATGCCTTCATCGAGATCAGCGGCTTCAGCGGCGACGAGCTGCTGGCGGCGCCGCACAACCTGGTGCGTCACCCGGACGTGCCAGCGGCGCTATTCGAGCATATGTGGGCGACCCTCAAGCAGGGGCGGCCGTGGATGGGCATCGTCAAGAACCGCTGCAAGAACGGCGATCACTACTGGGTCAATGCCTATGTCAGACCGGTGCTGGAAAACGACCAGCTGGTCGGTTACGAATCGGTGCGGGTCAAGCCAACCACCGAGCAAGTACGCCGCGCCCAGGCGTTGTACCAGCGGATAAACGCCGGCAAGTCAGCAATCCCCAAGCGCGACAGCTGGCTACCGCTGCTGCAAGCCTGGCTGCCGTTCATCCTGACCAGCCAACTCGGCTTCCTGATCGGCGCCTGGCTCGACTCCAGCTGGGGCTTTGCCGCCACCGCACTGCTGTCGCTCCCCTTGGGCCTGGCCGGTTTGAGCTGGCAGCAGCGTGGGCGCAAGCGCTTGCTGGCGCTCGCCGAGCAAACCACCTCCGATCCGCTGATCGCCCAGATGTACACCGACAGCCGTGGCGACCAGGGCCGCCTGGAAATGGCCATGCTCGCCCAGGAGACGCGGCTGAAGGCCTGCCTGGCCCGCTTGCAGGACAGCGCCGAAAACCTGGCCAAACAGGCCAAGCAGGCCGGCACCCTGGCGCACAGCAGCTCGGCTGGCCTGGGCCGCCAACGCCAGGAAACCGAACAGGTCGCCACCGCGGTCAACCAGATGGCCGCCACCACCCTGGAAGTCGCCAGCAACGTCGCCCGCACCGCCATCGCCACCCAGGAAGCCAATCGCCTGGCCAGCGAAGGCCGTGCCATCACCGCGCAAACCCGCACAACCATTCAGCGCCTCTCGCAGTCGGTCGGCGACACCGGCGAGACCGTCACCCGCCTGGCCCAAGACAGCAACGAAATCGGCGGCGTGGTCGACGTAATCAAAGGCATCGCCGACCAAACCAACCTGCTCGCCCTCAACGCCGCCATCGAAGCCGCACGGGCCGGCGAAATGGGCCGTGGCTTCGCCGTGGTCGCCGACGAGGTGCGCTCGCTGGCGCAACGCACCACCGAATCCACCGAGCAAATTCATCAACTGATCGCCAAACTGCAGCGCACCGCCGAAGAGGCGGTGATGACCATGGAAATCGGTCGCAAGCAGGCCGCTGAAGGCGTCGCGCATGTGCAACATGCCGACCTGGCCCTGTCCGGGATCAGCGACGCGGTGGCCAATATTGCCGCCATGGCCGATCAGATCGCCGCCGCCGCCGAGGAACAAAGCTCGGTCGCCGACGAAATCAACCGCAACATCACCAACATCGCCCAACTCTCCGACCAGACCGCCAGCGAAGCGCAAAACTCCGCAGCGCTCAGCGCGGCACTCACCGCCACTGCGCAGGGACAATGCACCCTGGTCGATCGCTTCAACCGCTAACAGACCGTTGCAAAATGTAGGCGAGGCAGCCAAAACAAGGCAGAAATGGCCGAAACGCAGCGTGGCGGGATAACAGCCGCAGGGCGAGCGAACCCAACAGACCACACCGCCGCCGGCTGCCGCCCACAACATGACAGACATGCTGGCCATGTGAACGAAAGCACGAGGGTTGATGCCGGCACGGGACTGGAAGTCCATATCGGTCAGCTACCGGGTCGGCTCTGAGAGCCTCTCGCAGTTCAGCCGCCTGCTTGGCGCACCGCCACGCCGAGATTTGGCCAGGTTGAGGAATACGGCCTGATCCCGCGTATCGAAGTGCGGCGAACTAGAGCAAAATATCAGTTCAAGACGCGAAAACCATCGAACTTCGTCGAAATATATTGCTGCAACCAGTGCAATCCTACTGGATTAATTTCCGCTCAAAACCACTCGATACCGAAAAAATCATTGCGTTCAGTACCCTGCTGAGGTATTTCTAGTACTGCAATCCGCATCGATTTATAAGAGATACATCATGGCTAACCGCGAAACTGGCACCGTCAAATGGTTTAACGATGAAAAGGGCTTCGGCTTCATTACCCCGACTAACGGCGGCGATGATCTGTTCGTCCACTTCAAAGCTATCCAAAGCGACGGTTTCAAAAGCCTGAAAGAAGGCCAAACCGTTACCTACGTGGCCGCCCGTGGCCAGAAAGGTATGCAAGCTGAAGAGGTACAGGTGGCCTAAGCCTCCTGCCCTGTTCAAGACAAGCCCCGCACAAGCGGGGCTTGTTTTTTGTGCGTGCTAAACAACAGAACTCTAACCTCGATAGCTGCCACGCACCTGTGCGGCCGGAGCGCTCAAGGACGATCCGAGGCGAAACGCCGCGCTCGGCGACCCGTAAGGGTTTCGCGCCCTCGAAGAGCCCCCCTACAAACCCATCTGCTTGCTGATGATCTCGTTCATGATCTCCCGCGAGCCGCCGCCAATCGACAGAATCCGATTATCGCGGTACAGGCGCTCCACCAGACTTTCTCTCATATACCCCATCCCACCCATGATCTGCACGGCATCGTAGGTCAACCGGTCGGCAATGTCGGTGGCGAAGTTCTTCGCCATGGATATCTCCTTTACCACGCTCTTGCCAGCCGCCATCTTCGCCGCCTGACGGTAAGTGAACTCGCGGGAGACCTCCAGCTGGGTTGCCATCTCTGCCAAGCGGTGCTTAAGCACCTGAAACTTGCCAATTGGCTTGCCGAACGCCTCACGCTGCCCCGCCCACTCCATCGCCTCCTCAAAAGCCAGTTGCGCCGTCATATTGGCCATGATCGCCAGGGACAGTCGCTCGCTCTGGAAATTAGCCATGATGCAGGCAAAGCCCATGTTCTCAGCACCGATCAGGTTCGATACCGGCACCCGGCAGTCATCGAAGAACAGTTCGGCGGTGTCCGACGCCCACCACCCCATCTTCTTCAACTTGCGTCCAACCGTGAAACCGGGCGTACCCTTCTCTATCAGCAACAGACTGACGCCGCCGAAACCGTCGCCGCCAGTCCGCACCGCCACCGTATAGTAGTCAGCACGAACGCCACTGGTGATAAAGGTCTTGCTGCCGGTCACCCGGTAAACATCACCATCACGTCGCGCGCGGGTCTTCAGATTGGCCACGTCAGAGCCGCCTGAGGGCTCGGTGACCGCCAAAGCCATGATCTTCTCTCCCGCAAGCACTTGCGGCACTACGCGTTCGCGTAGCGCTGGCGCGGCCCACTTAACCACCGGCGGCAGACCAATATCCAGCGAACCCAGGCCAGCGACCAGGCCACCGGAACCAGAGCGCATCAACTCCTCACTGGCGGCGACCTTGGCGAAGACATCACCCTCATGGCTGCCGCCAAACCGCTCCGGGTAACCGATGCCAAGGATCCCAGCGGCGCCGGCCTTCAGGTACAGCTCACGAGGAAATTCTTCAGCCTCTTCCCACTCATCGATATGCGGAAGGATTTCCCGTTCGACAAAACGCCGCACAGAGTCGCGCACCAGCTGCTGGGACGCATCGAAATAATCCTGACAAACAGACATGGGGCCGCTCCCGCAGAGGTTTACGCGACCATACCGAGCGCTTGCTTGGTTTACAAGGTGAGGATTGCGCCACGCATGGCGGCAATAAAGCCGTGCTCGGCATTATGCTGCGGCATATACAAGCCAGCGGGCTGCGAGCCGACGGGCCAGCTTAGAGTTGAATCGGTCGCCGCCCAGCAATCGAATGCGCCAGGGTTCCGCCGTCGACCAGCTCCAGCTCACCGCCGAGCGGCATGCCATGGGCAATGCGCGAGACGATCAGCCCCTTGTTAGCCAGCAGCTGGGCAATGTAATGCGCCGTCGCTTCGCCTTCCACGGTCGGATTCGTGGCCAGGATGACTTCGGCAAAACCGCCCCGAGCAATACGCGCCAGCAGATCGGGAATCCCAATGGCCTCAGGCCCCAGACCATCGAGCGGGGAAAGGTGTCCCTTGAGCACGAAGTAGCGCCCGCGAAAACCGGTCTGCTCCACGGCATAGACATCCATCGGCCCCTCTACCACACACAGCAGACTGTCATCGCGACGCGGGTCGAGGCATAGCTGGCAGACCTCATCCTCGCTCAGGCTACGGCACTGCTTGCAGTGACCAACGCCTTCCATCGCCTGGGTCAGCGCCTGAGCCAGACGCAACGCACCACCGCGATCGCGCTCGAGCATCTGCAAAGCCATGCGCTGGGCAGTCTTCTGCCCCACACCTGGCAGAATGCGCAGCGAATCGATCAGTTGGCGAATCAACGGGCTGAAGCTCATGGAACTCCTACAGACTCGTAGCCCGGATGCAATCCGGGGAAACAGGGTGCCGGCACTCCCGGATTACATCCGGACTACACACTCGATGACAACTGAGCGGCAGGAACACCTGCGTTGTGCTTTTGATTTACTGGCCCTCCCGCTGAGGAGCGCGTTCGGCCACCATGTGCGCCGACTGGGCGCACGAGAGCGATCAAAAAGGCATTTTGAAGCCGGGGGGCAGCTGCATCCCCGCAGTCATGCCGGACATCTTGTCCTGACTGTTCTGCTCGACCTTGCGCACCGCATCGTTCACTGCCGCCGCAATCAGGTCTTCGAGGATTTCCTTGTCTTCCTGCATCAGGCTGTCGTCCAGACTCACGCGCTTGACATCGTGCCGACCGGTCATCACCACGCTAACCAGACCGGCGCCGGATTGACCGGTCACTTCGGCGTTAGCCAACTCTTCCTGCATCTTCTGCATTTTTTCTTGCATCTGCTGGGCCTGCTTCATCAGGCCGGCCATGCCACCTTTCATCATGGTGCTAGTCCTCGGTAATCAGGGGGTGAACTTGAGTATCTACGGGTTCGATGCTGTCCGCGCGGATAACCGCGGCGAACTGCTGAATCATTTGTTGCACCAGCGGGTCGCCGTGGATCGACTCTTCTGCTTCGCGCTGGCGATTGGCACGTTTGCGCGCCGCCGCCTGCGCCGGAGTTTCCTGCTCGGGCGTGCACAACTCGATCTGCAGGCTCAACTCGCGGCCATGATACTGGTTCAGGGCATCATTCAAACGACGCTGCTGGGTCGCGTTGAATAGCGCACTGTGCCCCGGATCGAGATGCAGCAACCAGTTATCGCCTTCGACTGCCATTAGCGTGCAGTTGGCGCCGATACTGCCGGTCATGCCCGACAGGCCAAGCTTGGGGAACAGCCCCAACCAATCGGCAGCCAGTCCGGTCGCCGGTTTCGCAGCGAGCTGCGGTTCCGGCTCGATGGCTCGAACGGAGTCAAGCGCATCGAAGTCGTAGTCGAACGCCTGCGCATCCATCTCGACATAATCGTAATCGCCCAGAGGCGGCTCATCATCGCTGCCGCTACTGCTTTCGGCTTCGGCCTGCGGCATAGCACTGACGGGCGCTACCGCCACCGCCTCAACGAGCGGCTGCACCGCTACGGGCTCGGCGAGCGGCGGACAAGCCTCAACCGGGGGCGCCTGCTCTTCCCAGGGCAAATTCGTCACCGCCACAACCGCCGTAGGCGCGACGACAACCTGGGGCACCGCGGGAACTGAAACCACAGCTTCCGGCTCGACCGGCGGCAGCGTTTGGATCTCCACCGGCGCGGTCAGCGATTGCGGCATAACAGCCACAACCGCCACAGACTCGGGTTCGGGTTCGGGCTCGGGCTCGGGCTCAGCCGACACAGTCACAGCAGTGCCGGCCACTGGGTTGGGACGGGGATCGGCCGTGGCCTGGCTAATCCCTAGCGGCTTTAGCGCCACCCTCGGCCCACCGCCTACATCGGCAGGCCGAAACGCCAACATGCGCAGCAGCACCATCTCGAAGCCGCTGCGCGGATCCGGCGCCAACGGCAGGTCGCGCCGACCGATCAAGCCCATCTGGTAGTAGAACTGCACGTCTTCGGCCGGCAATACCTCGGCCAATGCCAGCACCCGGTCGCGGTCGCCCTGGCCGTTGTCGACCGCATCCGGCAGCGCCTGGGCGATGGCCACGCGGTGCAGGACATTGAGAATCTCCGCCAACACGCCATTCCAGTCAGGCCCCTGCTCGGCCAAATGGCGCACGGCATCGATCAGGCCGCGCGCATCGCCTTCGAGCAAAGCATGCAGCACGCCATACACCTGACCGTGGTCGAGGGTGCCGAGCATCGCGCGCACGTCTGCGGCCAGCACCTTGCCTTCACCGAAGGCAATTGCCTGGTCGGTCAGACTCATCGCGTCGCGCATCGAACCATCGGCCGCACGCCCGAGCAGCCAGAGCGCATCATCTTCAAACGGAATATTTTCCGCACCCAATACATGGCTCAGGTGCTCCACCACCCGCTCCGGCGGCATGTTCTTCAGAGAGAACTGCAAGCAGCGCGACAGAATGGTCATCGGCAGCTTCTGCGGGTCGGTGGTTGCCAGCAGGAATTTGACGTGCGGCGGCGGCTCTTCCAGAGTTTTGAGCAAGGCATTGAACGAATGCGAGGAGAGCATGTGCACTTCGTCGATCAGGTAGACCTTGAAGCGCCCACGACTCGGCGAATACTGCACGTTGTCCAGCAGTTCGCGAGTGTCTTCGACCTTGGTGCGACTGGCAGCATCGACCTCGATCAGATCGACAAAACGCCCCTCGTCAATTTCCTTGCAGATAGAGCAGACCCCGCAAGGCGTCGAACTGATCCCGGCTTCGCAGTTCAGGCACTTGGCGATGATCCGCGCAATCGTGGTCTTGCCGACCCCGCGAGTACCTGTAAACAGATAAGCGTGATGCAGGCGCTGGCTGTCGAGGGCGTTGATCAGCGCCTTGAGCACATGGGTCTGGCCGACCATTTCGCGGAACGAGCGCGGACGCCACTTACGTGCAAGAACCTGATAACTCATCTAAAACCGTCGCGAGATGAAAGCAAAAGTGAGCTAATCCTAACGGAGCATGGGCTAAATTGCATCCGATGCGCAGCTCGGGCCCGCCAGGCAATAATCATTTCAGCGATTGAACCCCGCACACGCAGGAAGCCCCATGCTACGGACGCTATCAAGGCGCCGCCCGAACCAGCTCGCCAGCAGCAACGATTGCGCGATGGCACACCAATTGCTGCCCAATCAACCGCCACTTGCAAATTAAGCTGGCTAAAACTTAATCAACCCGTTACCATCCGGCCCGTTAGTACCACGCTGTAAGTCATTCAGGCCTTCCGGCCCCCTCGATGGACTCCAGGTAAAGAACGCATACGCTCATCAAGCGATGCCGCATAGTTCCTTACCAGACCCAACCTGCTGACTGATCAGGCCGTCTTGCGCAAGCACTGACTCAGCCTGCCTCCGAAGTACCGACCCGCATAAGCACTTTCAGAACTGAACTTATGCGCGCAGTCCCGCTCCGATCAGATTCATTTCTTCGACCCAGAAAGTCGAGAGCTTGGAGCTTCATATAGCGCAATGACGCGCCTGTTGTTTTAGGAAACACCCCAAAAATGAATACTCAGCACCAAATTCAGGATGCCATTCGCATCCTATCCAACGCCTTTGCGCCATTCGATTGCCGCATTCTTGCCAGCCGCAAGGGCAACTTCAGCTTCACCATCGTCAACCAGGCCGGCATCGCCCAACACACCCAGCGCCTGTACCCCGAGCAGTACAGCAGCGAATCCTTGCCGCAGGTAATCGAACGCGCGCGCCAGTCGCTACTGGCCTAAGCGAACTTCGCAGCCCCATTGGTGTCGTAAGTGATCAATCTCAGGATGGAGTACGGTCATGGATAGCATTAATCGCCAGCTCGCCGAACAACTGTTTGCCCCTTTACGCGTTACCTTCAGCCCGCGACGCCCAGATGGCGGCATCGTCCTCTCCCTGCTCGACACCGCCGACGCCACCGCCTACAGCCGAGTCCTCAGCGCCGCCCAGCGTGACGACTCGCAGGCTTTCGCGCAAAGCCTCGAAGAAATCCGTCTGGAACTTGCCGTTCGCTCCGGCAACATCCCCGCAGAAATGCGCAAAGCGCTGAAAGAACAAAACAGCGTGCTTAACTACCTCGCCGACTGAAGCCGCTCAAACAGCAGAGACCTCGCCGCACAGCGAGGTTTTTTATGGCGTGCCATTCGAGCAGGCAAACAAACGCTTCCCCGCTAGAGGCTTCAGATCGGCAGATAAGATTTAACAGACAACCCGGACGGGTTTAAAGATGGAGGCGACCCCACCAGCCACACCCCGGCACACAATGTCACCGCTGCGGCTGCTCCCTTCCAGGCCTGACCGGGTTCACGGTTGATCGTTGCGGGGGGACCGGCAGGGCCACCATAACGCTACCCGCCATGCAGCGAGCGGAGCCATTGTACCGGCTTGGCTTGAACTTACAACTGTTTCAAACACTTAGAGGGTTCAAGCGAAGCTGGGGCGAGGCGCGCAGCTCAGGCATATGGAATCAATCGCTTGGTGCAACACTCGGCGTGGCGTAACTCAGCGTCGACATCACGCATGGCGACTGGCGGCTAAATTCGTCGCAGGGGCGCCCAAGGGCGTGTGGCTTGCTCTTGCAGGATACGGTTCGATCAACCGAAATCTGTCCTGAGACAATGCCAGCAGGACAAAATCGCAGTACTCTGCGCGAGGCATTTTCAGCGTCACCCCCTCATTCCAAGGAGCAACAACATGGCCATGACTAAAGACCAATTGATCAGCGATATCGCCGACGCCATCGACGCACCCAAGACCACCGTGCGTGCGGCACTTGAGCAACTCAGCGAAATCGTCAGCGAAGCCTTGGAAAACGGCAGCGAAATCACCCTGCCGGGTATCGGCAAATTGAAAATCAGCGATCGCCCAGCCCGCACCGGACGCAACCCACAGACCGGCCAGGCAATCGAGATCGCGGCGAAAAAAGTAGTCAAGTACGTACCCGCCAAAGCCCTGACCGACGCGATCAACTGAGCATTACAAGAAGCAAGCTAGAAAACGGTGTCCGCTGCGCTGCCAGACCACTGGCCGACAGCGGAAACCTTACCTGACGCCTACAGAAGCATATCCATCGCCGCGAACCGTAGGGCGTACTCGCGCAGCAGTACGCCAGCTCGCGGCGGCGGCATCCCGCGGCGTCATGCCCAACGTCGGTCGCTTACTGCACCACCGGCGCGCTCGGGGGGATAGCGGCTACAGAGCCTGGATCGCCTCCCATCTGACGAATCCGCCGGATCTGCTGAATCCGATTGAGGTTTTCCCAGGCCATGTCGTAATGCGCGGGAGATTGCTCAATCGCGCTGCGAAAGAACTGCTCGGCGATATCCAGCTTGCCTTCCACCAGGCAGATATAACCAACATCGTTACTGGCCTGGGCACGACCGCCAATCTGTTCGAATGCGGAAAGCGCTTCCTCGTAGCGCTCCATGCGCGCCAGCAGCAAGCCATAATTACGCCATAGCGGCTTGTAGTTGCCGTCGTAGCCAATGCCCCGCTGGTAGGTACGCTCGGCCTCGGGCCATTGCCCGGCCAGGTAGTAAGAGTAACCAAGGCTGTTCTGCACCAGCACCGAGCGCGGTTCGATCAGCAGGGCCAGGCGGTAATAGGCCTCGGACAACGGAAAGTCGTTGCTCAAGTCGGCGAGTACGCCGAGGGCGTTGTAGACCTTCAACGGCGACTGGCTGTCCACCTTGAGTGCGGCCACGTCAGGCAATCCATCTCCCTGGTCGTTGCCCAGACGCCGCTGATCCAGCTCCAACGCCTTGAACAGCAGCGCCTGCGCGGCCGCGTGATTGCGCTTGGCCAGGTGCAGCATGCCCATCTCGGCCAGGGCGTCGAGGTTGTCCGGAGCGCTCGCCAGCACCTCGTTGAAGGCCATCTCGGCGAGCTGTGCATTACCGCGTTCGCGGTGGATGCGCCCGACTCCGAGCAGGGCCTCGTAGCGCTTCGGCTCCAGTTCGATGACGCGCAGATACTGATACAACGACTGATCCAGGTCGCCGGCCTGGTAGGCCAGCGCGGCCATCTGCATGGCCTGATCGGCCGAGCTGGCCTGTTTGCGCACCTTGTACAGCAGCGAGTTGTCGCCGCTATAAACCGAGCGGGTATTGAGCGCCGGCTCCGGCCCCATGGTCTGACATCCTGACAGCACGGCCATCGTGGCCAACAGCAGACTGATCCTTTTCATGTCATAGCTTCCCAAACGCTTTGAGTGCCCCAATGATGGCGGGACCGATGGCCACCAGGAAAAAGCTCGGCCACAGGCAGAAGATTAGTGGAAAGACCAGCTTGGTGCCGATTTTCGCCGCCGTCTCCTCGGCCTTCTGAGTGCGTCGGTCGCGGAATTCCTCGGCATAGATACGCAGGGTATCGGCGACGCTGGTGCCGAAGCGGATGCTCTGCGCCAGCAGGCTGACCAAGCCACGAATGTCTTCCAGTCCGGTGCGTTCGGCCAGATGCTTGAGCGCCTCGGTGCTGGGGATGCCGGCGCGGATCTCCGCGTTGACCAGGGCCAACTCCACCGCCAGCTCCGGCTGGCTGACCGCCATCTCGTCGGCCACCCGCTCGATTGCCTGGGGCAAGGCCAGCCCCGACTCGACGCAGACCACCATCAGATCCAGGGCATCGGGAAAAGCCACCAGCAGCCGGGTCATGCGTGCCTGCTTGCGCTTGTCGACATAGATCGCCGGCACCAGCCAACCGACCGCGGCCGCCGCCGCCACCAGGGCAATGCCCATGACCAGGGACAGTTTGGGGATCAGCGGCAATACCAGCAAGGTGAGCCCCACCAGCACCAGCGGCGCCAGCAGGCGCACCGCCCAGTAAGTCTGCACCGCCGCGGACGAGCGATAACCGGCGTGCGTCAGCAGGGTGCGGGTAGCCGAGTCCTGGCCCTGCTCGGCGGAGGTGAAGCGCTGGCCCACCTGCTCCAGCATCAACTGCAGGTTGCTCGGCGCCTCCTGACCGGCGGCAAAGCCGCCATGCCCGCGCTTGATCAGGGTCAGACGCCGCTGCACCGGGTCGCGCAGCCCCAGCACCAGCATGGCCAGGGTGATCATCGCCAGCACCGCACTCAGGCCAATGGCGCCGACGAACAACAGGCGCGCCAGCTCCTCGTTGCCCACCACCCGATTGAGCAGACTCAGCAGATAGTCCATGAGCAATACCTCCTCTAGCAACGCCAGTGTCGTCTACACCTGAATCCTGATGATTTTGCGGATCCAGAAAATCCCGATCAGCATGGCGACAAACGCCCAGCTAACCAGCTTCTGGCCCAAGGGCTCCTTGATCAGCAGGGGCAAATATTCTGGCGTTGTAAGCACGATGGCCGCCGCCAGCACAAAGGGCACGGCCACCAGCACCCAGGCCGACATCCGCCCCTCCGCCGACAAGGTCTTGACCTTGCGCTGGAAACGGAAGCGCCCGCGGATCAGGCTGCTCAGCCGTTCCAGCACCTCGGTCAGATTGCCGCCGGTGTCGCGGTGAATCAGCACCGAGGTCACCAGCATCATCACCGTCATGCTCGGCATGCGTTCGAGCAGGCCGAGCATCGCCCGGCGCACGTCGTTGCCGTAGTTGATATCGGCAAAGGTCAGAGCGAATTCATGGGCCACCGGGCCCTGGTGTTCCTCGGCCACCAGTTGCAGGGTCTCGTTGAACGGATGACCGGCGCGCAAGGCGCGGCACATGGCGTCCAGGGCGTCCGGCAGCCCCTCCTCGAACAGGGCGAAACGCTTGCCGCGGTCGCTGGCGATTTTCAGCACCGGCAGCCAGCACGCCAGCAAGGCCACCGGCAGCGCCAGCCACCACAGCCGGGTGAACAGCCACAGCAGGATGCCTGCCAGCACACCCAGGATCAGCCCGAGCAACAGCACCCGGTAGGCCCGGTAGTGATGCCCGGCCTGCTCGATCATCTGTGCCAGGGCCTCCATGGTTGGTAGCTGCTCCAGCCGGGCCTCAAGCGGCGACAGGCGGCGCAGGTACTTCTGACGCAGCACCGTCTGCATATTCGGCAGGTTGTTGGCATGCTCCAACACATGCAGGCGACTGCGGATACGTTTGCGCACCCGCCCCGCCTCGCCGAATACCGGCACCACCAAGCCCTGGCTGAGCAGGAACACGGCGGCGAACACCATGCCGAGGAACGCCAGGATAAATTCACCGGGAATCTGATTCATGACTGCCCCTCCATCCATTCCGGGCGGAACAGATTAAGCGGCAACTCGATGCCGCGTTTGCCCAGTACATCGCGGAACGCCGGCACCATGCCGGTCGGCCGGTAGTCGCCGAGCACCTCGCCGTGTTCGCCCATGCCGCGGCGGACAAAGGCGAAGATCTCGGTCATGGTGATGATCTCGCCCTCCATGCCATTGATCTCCTGCACGCTGATCAGGCGCCGCTTGCCATCCTCCTGACGCTCCAGCTGGATCACCACGTCGATGGCCGAGGCGATCTGCTGGCGCATGGCCTTGATCGGGAAGGTTGCGCCGGTCATCGACACCATGTTCTCGATCCGGCCCAGGGCATCGCGCGCGGTATTGGCGTGGATGGTGGTCAGCGAGCCGTCGTGGCCGGTGTTCATCGCCGTCAGCATGTCCAGCGCCTCGGCGCCACGCACCTCGCCGATGACGATGCGATCCGGGCGCATGCGCAGGCTGTTGCGCACCAGCTCGCGCTGGTTCACCTCGCCACGCCCTTCGATGTTCGGCGGCCGGGTTTCCAGGCGCACCACATGCGGCTGCTGCAGCTGCAGCTCGGCCGAGTCCTCGATGGTGACGATCCGCTCGTTGTGCGGGATGAAACTCGACAGCACGTTGAGCAGGGTGGTCTTGCCGCTGCCGGTGCCGCCGGACACCAGCACATTCAGGCGCCCACGGACGATGGCCTTGAGCACCAGGGCGATGGCCGGAGTCAGGGTGCCCATCTGCACCAGGCTCTCGCTATTGAGCAGATCCACGGCAAACCGACGGATCGACATGCTCGGCCCGTCGATGGCCAGCGGCGGAATGATCGCATTGACCCGCGAGCCGTCCTTCAAGCGCGCATCCACCAGCGGCGAGGACTCGTCGATGCGCCGGCCCAGGCTGGAAACGATGCGGTCGATGATATTCAGCAGATGCTGATCGTCACGAAAACGCACATCGGTTCGTTGCAGTTTGCCGAAGCGTTCGACGTACACCGAGGCATGCCCGTTGACCAGAATATCCGACACACTGCGGTCGGCCAGCAGCGGTTCCAGCGGCCCCAAGCCGAGCACTTCGTCGGTGATCTGTTTGATGATCAACTGGCGGCTGCTGGCGCTCACCGGCGCCGAATGCTCGTCCAGCAGGCGCTGGCTGAGTTCGCGGATCTGCCGCCCGGCCTCGGCCGGCTCCAGCGAATCGAGCAGCGACAGATCCATGACCTTGAGCAACTGCTGATAGATCTTCTCCCGCCACTCGGTTTCCATCGGACTGAGTCGCGAGCGGGTTTCATAGACCGCATCCGGTGCACTGCTCTCCCAGGCCATAGGCGCGTCGGCACCGTCCTCGCCCTTGGCCTGTGCTGCCTGCGGGGCTGTCGGCGGGTTCTTGGCGGGCTGCTGACGCAGGCGATTGCGAAATTCACTGAGCATGGTCTATCCCCCGAACAGTCGGCCAAAGGTACGTTTCAACAAACCCTGCTCGGCCGTCTTGGTGCCGAGCAACGCCTGAGTCAACCCGCGCACACCCAGGGTCAACGGCGCTCGTGGCGCATGCAGCAGCAGCGGCACCCCGGTGTTCTGGCTTGCGCTGACCACCGCATAGTCGTTGGGCAACTTGTGCAGGTCGGTGCAGCGCAGCGCCTCGGCAATATCCTGCAGGCTGACCGGCGAAGCCTTGTCGTAGCGATTGACCACCACCTGCAGACGCTCACTTTGCACCCCCAGCTCGTCGCGCATGATGCGCACCAGGCGGGTGGCATCCTTGAGGTGGCTGAGGCTCTGCTGCAGCAGAACATAGACCCGGTCGGCCTGTTCCAGGGTGATGCCGGTGAGGTGGTCGATCTGCCGCGGCAGATCCACCACCACCCAGTCATAGGTATTGCGCGCCAGACGCAACAGCGCCTCCAGCTGTTCCAGACGGACATCCTGCGGCAGGCACAGCTCCCCGGAGCGCCCGCCCAGCACGTGCAGGGTCGGGCTGAAATGGCTGCAGAAGCCGCGCAAGGCGACGCTGTCCATTTCGTCTATCTGTTGCAGCACGTCCACATGGCTGTGCGCCGGCACCACGTCCAGGCAATGGGCGACGCTGCCAAACTGCAGATCGAGATCGAGCAACAGGGTGCTGCCACCTTGGGCGCTGAGTTGATGGGCCAGGTTACAAGCCAGCAGGGTGGCACCCGAACCGCCCTTGGCATTCATCACCGCGATCAATTGACCGCCCGCCCCCTGCCCCGCCTGGGTCTCCTGGATCATTCGCGCCAAGGCGGCCAGCAACTCATCGGCGGCCACCGGCTCGGGCAGGAAATCCCGGGCGCCGGCCTGCATCGCCAGGCGAATGCCCTCGCGCTCCTCCAGCGGGCCGCAGATCAACAGCGGTGGGCGCTCATGGACTGGCCGCAACAACAAGGCCGCCAGTTCCTCACGCCACAGATGGCTGACCCGCAACAGCAGAAAGTCGGGCATCTGTTCCAAGCCGTACAGGGGGTCGGTAT
Source organism: Pseudomonas sp. sp1636 (assembly GCF_030376615.1). Lineage (GTDB taxonomy): Bacteria > Pseudomonadota > Gammaproteobacteria > Pseudomonadales > Pseudomonadaceae > Aquipseudomonas. The sequence goes on along the minus strand of NZ_JARRAB010000012.1, from coordinate 9,293 downwards.
GGCCGTTGCTCACCAGGCGCGTATTCACCTGCAGGCTGGGCAGGCGCTGGCTGACTGTTTTCAGGTGGTTCAGGGCCGCGGCATCGCGGCTGCTGATCAACAGCTGCAGGCTCTGCTTGCCAGTCGCGCGGGCTAGCGTTGCGGCTTCTCTGGTTCTCAACATGATGTGTCTCCACCGATGCCATCGGAGCCGAGGCTTTCACGGGGCAAGATCGCCCTGAACACCGGCAGAGTGATTCCCCCGCCGACTCCGGGAATCAATAACGTGAAGGGGAAATTCACGACACTGAGTTGCACGAAACGGATGGAACTCAAGTTGGCGGGATCATTCGGGCTGCTCACCACCCCGCCGTCCTCGTCCAGATAGGCAAGGGTCAGATTGGCGGTCGTCAGGTTGCCGATCAAACTGCTGGCGCCGCTGTCATTCGCTGCGTTGAAGATGGCCCGCCGCAACACCACCTGATCGCTGATGGTGCATACCGCCGCAAGCCGCGCACCGCGCCTTACCACCTCGTTCAAGGCGCCCACGGTAAAAAACAGCCGGCCCATCTCCAGCACACCGAACAGTAGGGTGAACAACAGCACGCCGATGATGGCGAACTCCACCACATACACACCCTGCATGCGCTTCTTGTTCATCACAGCACCCTCATGACCACGGTGGATCTCAGCGAGATGCCAAGCGGGATGGGATTGCCGAAAAAGGTCGGCAAGGCACTGCCGATCACCGGGCGGAAGGTATAGCTGATGCTGACTTGTACATGCTCGGCGCCCACCGAACTGACTTGTACGTCAGCGGGTGTCAGCTCCGGCACCACCGGGGAGTAACTGCCTGGATTGGTCGGCACGCCGTAGACGGCAACACTCTTGGTTCTGGACTGCAGATTGCTGTTCAACTCGACCTGCCCAAGAGTGGCGTTCCAGGCCTGCCCGGCGACGAAACGCCCGGCGTCGCGACTGGCCTGCAGCAGGCTGTTGTACTGGTAGAGCATGCGGCCGAACTCGCCGATGGCCAGCAACAGCAACAGCAACAGCGGCAAAGCGATGGCGAACTCGACCATGGCCACGCCGCGCTGGGCCTGTAACTGTTTGAAGAGCGGACTTCTCATCGCACACCTCTTCTCAAAAAACGGTTCCATTGCCTTGCGCCCGTAGGAGCCCGGGGGACGCCTAGCCCTTGCTGGCGATCAGTCGGTAGGGCGTACTCGCGAAGCAGTACGCCACTCACAATGGCGGACTGTTCGCTGCGCTCCTGAGTCCGCCCTACAGGAGTCTCTCGCCGGGCCACCTAGGAATCCGGGCTCGGCGTCGCCGGAGTGATATAGGTCTTGTACAGCTGGATGATCTTCGGCCCCACGTCATCCACCACCGGGCCGGGTACGCTGTCGCCTGCGCAGTCGGTGACGAACTGGCCGAAGATTTGTGCCTGACTGCCCTGCTGGCTGACTGTTTGCACCAGGAAGAAACAGCCGTAGCCCAGCACCGGCACCGAAGTCTGCCCGCCCGATACGCCGTCGCAGTTGCCCACCACTATCTTCAGCAGGCGCCGTTCGAACACCCCGTTGGCTTCGCAGCCGCCCGGACAGTTGGCGACGCTCTCCACCCAGTCGTTGTAGTCGAGCAGCGCGGCGCTGGCGGTGTACAGATCGCCGTCGCTGGACTGAACCAGCTGGGTCTGGTGCACCACATTGGGCTCGCTGTAGGTCATCCGTGGCGTACTGAAGCTGGTCACCAAATCCGGCGGACAGGCGGCGGCGCTGACCGGCCCGTTGTACACCCCGAAACGGGTGTTGAGGCCTTGGGCCACCGGACCCACGGTGTTGCCCGGCTCGGTTTCGACCGGCTCGCCGCTGGTCAGACACTGGTCGACCCCCCGACACATTGCGTCGCGGATATCGTCAGCGCCGGTGTTATCGCCTAGGCGGATCAACTGGAAATTGCCGGGACCGATAGCCGGCGCGTTGCCCGCCGCGCTCTTCAGCACCTCCAGATCGCCGAAGCGGTAGCCCCAGAACATGCCATTGCCCGGGTCGTACTGGTCGGGGTCACCACAGACCATCAAGGGCGCGAGGTTGCAGGGCGCGGTCTGGCTCGGGCCGGCGGTGGCGATGGCCGCCACTGCCTTGTTACCGAGGTTGCCGGCGCCGAACGCCTGGGCGAAGCCCCAGAAAAAGCCGCTCAAGGAGTAATTCGCCACCCTGACCCGGACGAAGCGGGCATCCACCGGCCCCGGATAAGCGAAAGGTCCTTCGACGGTGCTGGCCAACTCCACCACGGCGAAGGCGCCGACCCCACCGGCAGTGCCGATGGCGCTGGCCAGTTCGCCATTGCCGGCTGCATTGGCATTGCGCGTCAGCGTATCCAGCGCCGCGCCCCGCGTCAGGCTGGAGGCATTGCCCGAGCCCATGACCTGACTCAAGGTCTTGGCCCCACTCAAGGCCGCCGCATCCACCGCATTCTGCAAGCGGGTCTTGTTCACCAGCATGTGCCCGCCATCCAATGCCAGGGCAGACATCAGCAGCATCGCCGCCAGTGCAATCACGATCAGCACGATCACCGCACCCCGTTGGCGGTGCGGCAGTGCGGTGAATGGCCGGTGCATACGGAGTTTCATCATCCAGTCCTCAGTTGCCGATATTGATCTGGATCGGCTGGACAACCTGGGCCGCATCGCCGGTCACGCCGCGATAGCCGTCCATGACTTTTTCCGCCAGAGGACCGTCGATACCGGTGGGCGAGACTTCGGTGCCGGGGTTGGCAGCCACTTGCTTGTCGGCAATCTGCTGGTAGTGGACGTCGTAAATGCTGGAACCCAATGGGCCGACCCGGCCCTCCTCGTAGGTCATGCAACCGGACAACGCCAATACCAGCATGTACAGGGGAATCATGAGTTTCATGGTCGCTGCCTCCAATTGATTGAGATCGTGCCCGGCGCCTGAGGGTCTGCCCAGCAGGCGCCAACCCCCCAGGGTGGGCCGGGCGGCGTTCCGCTTTAGCCCGGCACATTTACCTATGTCGTGCAGTGGCGGGCTGAAGCCCACCCTAGGTGTTGCAGCTAATTCAGATCGTGGCCGAAACTGCCTTCGCTAGTCCCGAGGCTGACCGGAACCGGACGGTTCATTCCGCGCCCCTTGGTCTTGCCGAGCAGGTAGAAATCCACATCGCTGGGTGCGACGAATTTCTCGGTCGGCAGGCGCACGCTCCGCGCATCCACCGGCTTGGCCAGGTGCGGCGTCACCAGGATCACCAGTTCGGTCTCGCCACTGATGAACTCCTGGCTGCGGAACAGGTTACCGATCACCGCGATGTCGCCCAATCCAGGGAAGCGGCTGACAGAGTCGCGGGTGCTTTCGCTGATCAAACCGGCAATGGCGATGGTCTGGCCATTGCCCAGCTCGACGGTGGACTGGGCACTGCGCTTGGTCAGCGCCGGCACCAGCAATGAGGAAGAGCCTCTAATGGAGTCAGCTTCCACTACCAGGCTATTGGCCGCCACCAGCTCACTGACCGACACATTCAGGTTGAGGTTGATCCGCCCCGAGTCCAAGACGGTTGGGAGGAACTTCACCCCGACACCGAACTCCTTGAACTCGATGGTGATGCCATCGTCATCGGAAACCGGGATGGGGAACTCGCCGCCGGAAATGAATTCCGCCTGCTGCCCGGTCAGAGTGGTCAGGGTTGGCTCCGCCAGTATCTTGGCCGAGCCATTGTCCTTGGACGCTTCCAGTATGGCGTCGAAGAGGAAGCTCTCGGAGGCGAACTGCGCCAGAAAACCGGTACTGGGGCTGAGCAAATTATCAACCACTGAACCACTGTTATTGAACCCGCCAAACTGCCAGTTGCCGCCGGAGCCGATAGCCAGGAAACGCACGCCAAGACGCTTGACCAAATCACGCTTCATCTCCGCGACCTTGACCTCCAGCATCACCTGCTGGCTGCCGCCGACGGTGAGCAGGTTGATCACCTCCAGCGACTGGGTCGGCGCCGCTGCCGCCGCCTCACCCTCGCCCTGCACCACGCTGGCGGTCTGTGCGGTATAGGTCTTGGCCAGTTTGACCGCGGTATCCATCGCCGCCGCGCTGCTCACCTGACCGCGCAGCACCAGCGCACCCTGGGCACTGAAGACCTCGATGCTCTCGTTGGGCATCAACTGGTGCAGCTTGCCTTTCAGCCCGCCGAGGTCATGCACCACCTCGAGGTCGAGGCTGTCGATCAGGCGATTACGGCTATCCCACAACAGCACGTTGGTGCTGCCCAGGGAGCGGCCGAGCAGGTAGAGCTGGGTCGGGCTGGTGATCAGGATGTCGGCGATCTCCGGATTGCCCACCGAGACCTTCTTCACCGGGGCGCGAGTGGCGAGCACCCGCGATTTGTAGATCGGCACCTCGATACTGCTGGTATTGGCTGCCGGCATGGCGCTTACCGCCGGCGGCGCTTCGGCCGCCTGCACCGCGATGCTCGACAGCAGCCAGGCGCCCAGTACGTAGCACGCGTGTGACCTGAGTCTTTGGATGATCTCCATGCCCTACTCCTTGCTTGTTATGTCGCCCTACCTGCTTACAGGAGCAGCGGAAAAGCGCTGCCACTGCGTACCCGTTCGTCCGGTGAGGAGCATGGGGAGTGCGAGAACCCCGCCTGGCTCGCGCCTCCCCATAGCTCGCGCCCCTACAACTGCACCTTCGTCGCCTCGACTGCGGTACCGCGAATGATCGTGACCCCGACACCGCCGCCGCTGCGACGCACCAGTGGTTTGGCTGGCGCCGGCGCTGCGACCGGAGCCGGCGCAGGCGCCTCGACCAGCGCCAGCGGCTCGGTGGCTTCGAGTTTTTTCTGGTTGTTCAGCGGGTTGCGTAGCGCCAGTTGCAGCTTGCCCTCGGTTTGCGCCTTGACCAGCACCTCGGCCTCCTCGCTGCTCATTTCCAGGGTCACCGCGCGCACTACCACCGGCTGGGTCTTGTCGGTGCTGGCGGTCTGGTCGACGGCGAGTACCCGCAAGTCTTCGAGGATGGTCTTCGACTCGGCTTCGTTGTTGTTGCCGCCGCTCTTCTTGGTCGCCAGCACGTCGACCCGGTTGCCCGGCAGCAGGAAGCCGCCGACACCGACCACGTCGTCGACCCGCACCGAGATGGCGCGTTTGTTCGACTCGATCAGCGAGGCCAGGGTGCTGCCGCCGAGGTGCTCGGCCAGCCGCGCGCCGCGCACGATGTCGCCGCGCAGCATCGTGAAGGTGGCGATCTTGCCGAGCACCTTGTCGGTGGCATCGAAGGCGTCGTCCGGGGCCGTGCCCTTGGGCATGCGCACCAGGCTGACATGCTGGGCCTCGACCATCTGGCCGAAGGGGATTTCCACCGTAGCCACCACCACATTCTGCAGGTTGTCATCCGGGCCGGCATCGAGCCGGGCACTCAGCCAGTTGTTGGCCATCCAGGCGGCGCCCAGCCCGAGGATCAGGGACAGGGCAACCAGGGTCAGGGTACGCGCGCTCATGTCTGTATCTCCTTAGCCATGAAAGTCTTATCCAAGAAAATCGAGTTGGACGAAGTAGTTGTGCCAGGCCCACTCCAGCTCGCGCGGCGACAGCGGCCCGGAACCATCCAGATAGCGCTGGCGATCCAGCGCCATGCCCAGCAGATCACGCGGATGGCACGGCACCAGCGGCATGCCCTCCGTCTCGTACAAGCCTTGCAGCACATAGCGCAGCAACACCGGGTCATGGGCGATGCCCAGGCGCTCGCATTCCTGGCGCCAGATGCGCTCGTACTCTTCCGGCCGGAGGTAGTTGAAGTGCAGCTTGTAGCCGATGCGCCGGAGGAAGGCCTCGTCGGCCAGCTCCAGCGGGTTGAGGTTGGTGGAGAACACCAGCACCAGGTCGAATGGCAGCTCGCAGTGACGCCCGCCGCCGAGGTTGAGGAAGTCGCGCTTCTCTTCCATCGGCACTATCCAGCGGTTGAGCAACTCGGCCGGCGCCATGCGCTGGCGGCCCATGTCGTCGATGATGAACAGGCCGTTGCTGGCCTTGAGTTGCAGCGGCGCCTGGTACTGACGGCTGAAGGGGTCGTAGCGGATATCCAACTGCTCCATGCTCAACTCGCCGCCGGTGATCAACACCGGGCGTTTGCAGCACAGCAGACGCCGGTCGATGCCCTGGTTGAGCAGCAGGCTGTTCGGCTGCTCGTCCCGCTCATCCAGACGCTGGTGCACCTGCGGGTCGTAGATCTCGATCACCGCCTCGTTGACCGCGATGGCGTAAGGCACCCAGATGGCCTCGGCGAACAGGCGGATCAAGCGGCTGCTGATATAGGTCTTGCCGGTACCCGCGGGCCCGTAAATCATGATGGCGCGCCCGGAATTCAGGGCCACGCCCAACTGGTCGAGCATGCCCTCGCTCAGCACCACGCCGCCGAAGGAGGCGCGCATGTCGCGGGCGGTGATGCGGCCGTGGTGAATGGTTTGCACCTTGAGCAGCGAGCGGTAACTGCTCACCGGGTAAGGCGCCGCGCCGATATAGCCGCTGCGCGCCAGGGCATCGCGGGCGGCACTGCGGCCGCGCTCGGTCAGGCCGTAACGCAGCCCCTGGCCAGCGGCCTGGCCGCTCGCCTGGCCGAGCACCTCGACGCGGCCATCCTTGCGCAGAAACGCCAGGATCTCCTCCAGCACCGTACCGGTCAGCGCCAGACGCTCGACCAGCTGCGGCATGGCCAGCACCCCGGCATCGTGCAAGTGCTTGCACAGCAGATCGCCGAGAAAATTGTCGGCCAGGCCGGTTTCGCGAATGTTCCGCGGCTGCGGCGCCAGGCGCTCTACGGCCTCGCGTTCGCTGGGGTAGGCGTCGCTGTCGCTGATGGCATACATAAACGGGCCTCCCAAATTATTGAGCGAGCTGCAGCCAGTACAGACTGGCCAGCGTGCCCAACAAGATCGCCACCGAATAAGGAAAAGGCTTGCCGGCCACTTCATCCGCTGCCGGAGCAAAATAGGCTCGCGCCCTTAACATCAGCCAGTAACGCGAAAAGGTCATCGCAAACTGACCACGCACCAGCACTATCAGGAAACCGCACAGGCCCCCGGCGATCAGGCTGAACAGTGCCGCCCAGAGCGCATCGAACGGGGTCAGAAAACTGCCGACCATGGCCATCAGTTTGACGTCGCCGGCGGCCATGCCGCCCAGGGCATAGAGCGGGAGAAACACGCCGAAGCCGATCGACAGGCCCAACGCGGCATCGCCAAAACCGCTAATTCCGCCCGTATAAGCCTGGCCGGCCAGCCCCAACGCGAGGCCCAGCACGACCAGCAAGTTGGGAATGCGGTGGCGACGCAGATCGCTCGCCACCGCAACCCCCAGCAGCCCTAGTAGCACAATGACGGGGACCATCTGCTCCATGGACATCGCTGCGTCTCCCTTCAGGATTCCCTACTAGCAAGCAGCACCTTTTACAGCCGTGCACAGTTGCGTAATACGGGTATTAACTTCTCCACCCAGAGAAACGAACATGGCGGCAACTGCAGCGGTGATTAACCCACCCGCCACCGCATATTCCACGATGGTCAATCCATCCTCGTCCTCGACGAACTTCATCACCGCAGTCTTGATTGCTTGAAAAGTCATTTCGCCCACCTCACTCGAATGTTGTTCTTCCAGGAAATCGGCGGCACTGCCTGCCCCGCCTGCTTGAACCCTAGTCAGCAGGAAAAATAGGGGTTAGGAGTTTTTTGCGAATCACCAGGACTTTTTTGCGGCGATTGCCCAGGCCGCAAAAATGGCTATGTCCCCATTATGTGTTGCAGGCGCGATCTCTTGTGGAGGGCCGCGCCTGCTCCTGACAGGCTAGCGGCATTTCCCACATCCATGTGGGTCACGCGCCCCGCGGCGAATGCAGCCGCAGGGCTGCCTGCCCATCGTTTCGCGGTATAGCCAAAGCTCGCCCGAGGTCGGGCCTGCTACGGATCGCAGGCCGTTCGCGCCTGGCGATACAACACCTCACGGGTACAGAGCCGCAACAATACCGACAGCACAGGCGGCGCCGGCCAGGCAAAGCCCATAAAAAGGAATGAGTTACGGATGACTCTGGATCTGATTCGCAAGCGACCAGCGGCAGCCCCGGGCGTATCGACAAAAACCAAGCGCGCCGCGAGGCGCCGGGCTCGCGGCAAAACCAAGAAGCAAAGCAACTAAGCTGTTTTCTCTTATTAGGATTCGATCTTTACAGTGCTGGCATTCTGACAATACTCAAGTACGGGGAGGGACAGAGGCGCAGAGCTAAGGATATGAAGTCTAACTCGGCCACCAAGCCATTCTTGTTATGGCTCGATCTTACGCATGACCAATCAGTTGAGGAGCTGATGGGGCACTTTCGTGCAAGCTACGATTGCCGACTGGCGAAGACCTCCAGCCTGCCCGGCCGGGAGTACAAACAACAGCCGGACATGATCTGCATGCATTTCGATCGCCCGGATGCGCTCGGGCTCAACCTGTTGCTGGAGGTCAAGCGCTCCGCCCCCTCGATACCGATCACCATGTTCACCGTGCAGCATTCGGAAGAACTGGCCATCTGGGCCATGCGTTCACGGGTGTGGGAATACATAGTGCTGCCGCTCTCGGCAACCGAAAAAAGCCGCTACCTGCACTCACTCAACCAGCTTTGCGAGTTGCGTCGTAACACTCATGGCCAGCAGCACAAACCCCTGCTCGAGCGCCACCCGTCCTTGCCGGACAGCATCAGGCTGACCGCGGAGCACCAGAAACACCAGGCATTGAACAAGGTACTGGACTACATCGAGCAGCATTTTCGCGACAGCATCGACCAGAAGGAATTGGCCCAGCACTGCGGCATGACTCCCTTTCGCTTCAGCCGCCTGTTCAAGGAAGTCAACGGCGTTGGTTTTATGGAGTACATCCTCGACAAGCGCATGGACTTCGCCAAGGAACTGCTGAACAACAGCCAGATGCCGATCACCAGCATCGGCTACGAGGCCGGCTTCAAGGATCCCTCCTACTTCGCCCGTGCCTTCAAACAGTGCGTCGGCTGCACGCCCAGCGACTACCGCCAGGCCTGCCATCCTACTGTACCGGTAATAGCGGAGCCCGAATTGGAGGCGACAACGGCCGCAGCACTTGACAGCCTGAAGCCCGGGATTCGCGCCTGAGTTCTGCGTGCAGCAGGCCAACGCCAATCCCCTGTAGGAGGGCCGCACCCGTTCTCGAAAATGCTCCCGGCATTTTTCCTACCTCCCCCATCCATGGGGTCGCCGACGGGCTTGCGGCATTTCCCACATCCATGTGGGTCACGCGT
>NZ_JARRAB010000011.1 GCF_030376615.1 Pseudomonas sp. sp1636 | reverse complement strand
GTTGGCAATGACGCCTACAGGGTCGATAACGTTGGTGATGTGGTAGTTGAGCTTGCCAATGAAGGCACCGACATCGTTCGCACTACTTTATTGAGTTATACGCTGGGTGCCAATGTTGAATACCTGTCGTACTTGGGGACTGGTGCATTTACCGGTATTGGTAATGGGCTGGATAACTTGATAAACGGCAGTTTAGGGAATGACAGTCTCAGTGGTGGTGCTGGCAACGACCGGCTCACTGGTAGCGCTGGGGATGACATACTCGATGGCGGTGCCGGTGCCGACATTATGGTCGGTGGTGTCGGCAATGATACTTTCATGTTCGCCGCCGGCTTCGGGAACGACTTGATCATAGACTTTGATCCCGATCCAGTCGGAGGCCAGGATCAACTCAATATTGCCGCATTAGGTGTTACTGCAGCGAACTTCACCGCTAACGTGACCATCGCCGATATTGGAGCCGACACCTTGGTGTCGGTCGGTGGCGGCTCCATTCGCTTGGTAGGTATCGCCGATGCGACCACCATCACCCAAACCGACTTTATCCTGGCAGTGTAAGGAGGCTGCCAACAAAAATGGAAAGAGGCATTAACAGCGGTGGTATGGGGTGGCTTGCCGCCCCATACCACGTTTTTATTATCGTAGTGTGCAGCGACAGTACGGGCTAATGGGTCGTCAGCAAGCTGGCGCCCACAAATCCACCACACTCTATCTACCCATACCGTTGAGGTTACAGTTGCAAGGGGGCACGACGAGGCTGCCCAAATAGTAGGGGAGGAGATTGACTGGGCGCGGCAGAGGTGACTCTGCCTTCCCGGTTCGGCGGTGAACAAATCTGCCAGGCGATTGTCACACCCACCTGGGCACAAGGGATGCACCTGCTATTGCCGGTACCAGATGGGCAGAGCATCCAGGGAGGGGGGTTAAAAGTGATCGCACGCCATGCGATAGACTTCTTTTTTGACGGATCCTAACCGACTTATGTCTGAGCAACTTCAACGACTTACCTATAGCAACGATGAAATCGACCTGGTCGAGCTATTTCGATCACTGTTCCGACAAAAGTATCTAATTCTAGCTGTCGCCTGCATGGTCACTATGGGGGCGGTAGCCTATGCTTTCCTAGCCACGCCGCACTATCAGGTGCAGAGCGTGCTGCGCCCGGTGGATCGGGGCAGCCTCGATGAACTGAACGGTACCGGTGTCTACGAGCTGACCCCGGCCGAGGCGTTGAGTCGCGTAGGGGCAGGACTGTCGTCCTATGAAAACCGTCTCGCCTTTTTTCGTGAGAATCAGGTGCTTTTCAGCGGGCTGGTCACCCCGGGCAGTTCGTTGGAGCAGGCCTTTGAAGAGTTCAATCGTTCGGCGTTCACCATGCTGCAAGTAGACCCGAAAAGACCGAACAGCTTGAGCGAGTTTGTCGGCATATCGCTGACTTACCCCCGGGGCGTGGAAGGCGTGGCGGTCGTCAATGGCCTGGTGGCTGCCGTGCTGGAGAGCGAGCGGGCGCGAATCGCCACAGACCTGAAGGTGCTGATCAGCAATCGCTTATTCAGCCTCGAGCAAAAAACCGAAGCAGCGCGGGCCAGTTATGAGGCAAGTAAAGAAGCACGAATAGCCACTTTGCTCGAGGAGGATGCTTTGCAGCGAGCTCGGCTGCAGGACGAGTTGCAAGCCTTGCGTGGCGAATTGAAAACGCGTCGAGAGAACCGCATCAAAAGTCTTGACGAAGCCATCCAGATAGCCGAATCACTTGGCATCGAGAAACCCACCACCCCTTCGGCCATGGCTGATGCGCAGCGCCAGGGGCAGGTCGTGCGTACCGAAGTCAATAGCCGAGAAATTCCACTCTACTTCATGGGCAGCGAAGCCTTGAAGGCCGAGCGCGAAGCTTTAAGCGCACGCCGTTCGGACGATTTCAGCGAACCACGGATTGCCGAGATCGAGAAGGAGCTGGCGTTGCTCGGCAATAATCGGCAAGTGGAAATCCTCGAGAAGCGCCAGAATGAAGACCTCTACCTAAAGGATCTGGCGGAATGGCGCCAAGAGGCAGCCCAACTCAAAGGGATTAAGCTCGATACCAGCGGATTGCAGTTGGTTCGGTTGGATCAGCAAGCACTCGAACCACTCGCACCAGTCAAGCCGAAGAAAGCGCTGATCATCGGCCTGGGCGGAGTCGCCGGCCTGATGCTCGGAGTCTTCGCAGCAATGCTGCGCAACCTGCTGCGTCCCAGGCAAACCGACAAACCGTAGGGCGTACTCGCGCAGCAGTACGCCGTTGACTCCCCAAGTTCATGGGCCGCGTGACTTTATGTAGGAGGCGCGCCCCGCGGCGATGGCGGACAACGTCCGCCCCAAAGCTCAAGCACCGCGCCGGGGCGGCCCTCCTACAGGAGCGGCGGACACCGCATTTGATTGTGACTTATGACGTGGTGTCGGGCGCGGCATCACCCCGTAGGGTTCGCGCACAAAAATCCCCGCAGTGCGCGGCCCATACACTTTCTGCGGGCTCACATTATCTGCAATTGACACTTAGGCTGCTTGAGCGATTTGCAGCTCTACATGCAGTCCGGCGGTGGCCAACATGTTGATCAGCGTGTCGATGCTGAACAGAGTGATCTTGCCGCGAAGCAGATCAGAAATGCGCGGCTGAGTGACGCCGAACAACTTGGCGGCATTCGCTTGCGACAAGCCTTCAGCCTCAATGCGCTCTTTCAATGCGATCATCAAGGCGGAACGAACCTTCATGTTTTCGGCTTGAGCTGGGGTGTCCTCAACGGCACCCCAGACACTTTGGAAACGTTGGTTCATGGGCCTAACTCCTTCATCAAGTCCTTCAGTCGTTGGGCGGCCAGCGCGACGTCCTCGCGTCTGGTTTTCTGTGTTTTTTTCTGGAAGCAGTGCAGCACGAAAATGGCGTCTTCGAACTTCGCCACATAGATCACTCGGAAAGCTCCAGAAGCCTCACGGATGCGTATTTCACGAACACCAACGCCGATGCTTGCCATTGGCTTTCAATCGTCCGGTTCGCAGCTTGCTGAACCTGATCCACTTGGTGGCCAGCCTCTCGCCGAGCATCTTCTGGAAAAGTGCGCAGGTCACTGAGGGAGCTGCCGCAAAACTCAATGGGCTTGTGGTTTTGTTTCATGAACCGATAAATACAAAATTTTGTATAATCACGCAAACGCCTTTTGTCAATCAGGCGTAGGCTTGTTGGAGGGCAGAGGTTGATGGGGTCGCCGGCTCCGACAGCCGCATCGTGTGCATCCAGGAACAGCTTCCAGCTTTCAATATCCGACTACACTGGACTGTCGCTGAATAGATGGACAAAGCCATGTTGATTGGATGCGTCCGCGTTTCCACCGCCATCCTGGGCGGACTGATACTGCTCCGTGAGTACGCCCTACGGTCGTGCATTTGCGAACGCCACGACGGCGCCACTCAATCCGTAGGGCGGACTCAGGAGCGTAGCGAACAGTCCGCCATGGTTCGATTTTTTGGGTGGTGTGCTGTTCGCATCGTGGTATCGCTGGCATTCTTGGATAGACTCTCGAGCATCGCCAATACCGTCAAGGATGACGCCTACCATGCCCAACTACCGCCGCGTCTGGTGCCCAGGGGGTACCTTCTTCTTCACCCATGCCCTGCGGGTACGCCACGGTAACGACCTGCTAACCCGGCACATCGACATCCTGCGTGACTCCGTGCGCATCACCCGCCGACGCCACCCCTTCGAGATTCATGGCTGGGTAGTGTTATCGGATCACCTACACTGCGTGATCGAATTGCCCGCGGGCGAATGCAACTTCGCCCTGCGTTGGCGACTGATCAAATTGCTGTTCTCCCGTGCGGTGCCGGCTGATGAATGGCGCTCGAAAATCCTGCTGCGGCGCCGCGAGCGCGGCATCTGGCAGCGTCGTTATTGGGAGCACCGCATCCGCGACCAGGACGACCTGAACCGCCATCTCGACTACCTCCACAACAATCCGCTCAAGCACGGTTTGGTCAGCCGGGTGCGCGACTGGCCTTACTCCACCTTCCATCGCATGGTGGCGAGTGGCATCTACCCGCCCGATTGGGCAGGCAGCGGACAATCCGACGGCTTGCCCTGCGATGATTGAGCGTCCTGTAGGGCGTACTGCTTCGCAAGTACGCCCTACGCTCATGCATTCGCGGACGCCACGACGGCGCCACTCAATCCGTAGGGCGGACTCAGGAGCGTAGCGAACAGTCCGCCATGGTTCGATCTTTCGAGTGGCGTACTGCTGCGCAAGTACGCCTTACGCTCATGCATTCGCGGGCGCCACGACGGCGCCACTCAATCCGTAGGGCGGACTCAGGAGCGTAGCGAACAGTCCGCCATGGTTCGATCTTTCGAGTGGCGTACTGCTTCGCGAGTACGCCCTACGCTCGTGCATTCGCCTGCAACGGCGGTGCCGCTCAGCCCGTAGGGCGGACTCAGGAGCGCAGCGAACAGTCCGCCATGGGTTACAGCCGATCAAGCGGCGTACTGCTTCACGAGTACGCGCTGCAACCAAAGCCACAGGGCGAGGCGACTATGATATGCGTCACAAAGTTCCCGTCCGTCTGTCAGTAACTGCAAATTGGTTGTCAAGACTTGTAATGTCGTACGCTGCTGGCACAATGCCGCGAAATCTCTGTCAATGGGATGGGCGCAAGCCCTTTAAACCCTGTGCTCCAGCGCGAGTACCGAGCGAATGGGACAACAATGAGATTCCAGGGAGCGTTGTTCCCCGTTGGTGAATTAGTGATGCCCTCTATAGAAGATGGATCTTGACTGTGAATGCGATCTCCCCCCCGATACAACAAACCTCTAGTGATGAAATCGACCTGGCTGCGTTATTTCACTCGCTCTGGGAACAGAAGCTGCTGATTGCCTTGGTGACCTTTCTGGTCGGCATGCTGGCGGCCGCATACGCCTTCCTGGTAACCCCTGAATACCAAGTGCAGAGCGTGCTGCGTCCGGCGGCGATCAAGGATCTCGATGCCCTGAGCCGTACCGGCGTTTACAAACTTACCCCTGCGCAGGCCATGACGCGTGTGGGGGCTACCTTGGAGTCTTACGACACTCGCCTGGAGTTTTTTCGTACCAACCAGGGCTTATTCGAGGTATTGCGCCAGCCTAATCGCAGCCTTGAACAAACCTTCGAACGCTTCAACCAAGAAGCTTTCAAGATGCTCCTGCCTGACCCGAAGAAAGCCGATAACCTGAGTGCCTATGTCGGCATTCAACTGACCTATCCGCAGGACGTCAATGGTGTCGCCCTGGTCAATGGCTTGGTCGAGTATGCCTTCCAGATTGAGCGCGAGCGTATCGCCGCCGATCTGGCGGTAGTCATCCAGAATCGTCTGAATCAACTCGATGCGCAGATGGCCGCGGCCCGTGCAAGCTACGAAGCGAGCAAAGAGGCCAAGATCGCTAAGCTGTTGGAAGCCGACAACCTCAAACGTGCAAATCTGCAAGACGAACTCAAGGCCTTGCGCCAGCAACTCAAAACCCGCCGTGACAATCGCGTTGCTCAGCTGGATGAAGCCATTCGCATCGCCAAGGCGCTGGGTATTAGCAAGCCCGCCACGCCGTCTTCTTTGGGCGAGGGCGAGCGGGTGACGCAAGGTAGCGTGATCCGCACCGAAGTCAACAACCAGCAGATACCGCTGTACTTCATGGGCAGCGAAGCGCTGGAAGCCGAGCGCAATGCCTTACTGCAGCGTCGCTCCGATGACTTCACCGAGCCGCGTATCGCGCAAATCGCCAAGGAACTGCAGTTGCTGGCGAACAATCGCCAGATTGAAGTGCTCAACAAGCGCGAAAGCGAAGATTTGTTTCTCAAGGATTTGGCCAGCTGGCGTGGAGAGGCCGCTCGCTTGCGTAATATTAACGTCGATGTTTCCGGCCTGAAGTTGGTGTCCATCGATCAGGTAGCGCTGGAGCCCTTGCGCCCTATTAAACCGAAAAAAGCCTTGATTCTGGCCCTGGGCCTGGTGCTCGGCGGTATGCTGGGCCTGTTCATCGCCCTGTTGCGCAATATGCTGCGGCGGGCCTCTTGGAATGAATCCAGTCACTTGAACGTGTCAGCCTGACAGGGCTTGCTGTAGGAGCTGTCACCTGAGCACTTGTACCCGTAGGGTGCGCTTCGCGCAGCAGCAACCCAAACGATCCCGCTCGGTTGTGTGGGGTTCGGACGAGGTGGTTCAATGTGCCAGTGCGAACGCACTTTGCCTACGTATTAGCTTGGTAAGGCAGGTTTCACGGCCTGCCGATCGTAAAATAAACCGAACATGCGGAGAATAAAGGCGCAGCATGAGCAACGAAGACACTCGCTGGTTACAACGCCTGCAAAACTTCCGCAAGGCGCAGGCTCAGCTCGATGAGGCGATGGCTCTAATGCAGGCGCGCACCCTGTCAAAACTGGAAAAACAGGGTGTGATCCAAATCTTCGAATACACCTATGAACTAGGTTGGAACACCCTTAAGGACTACCTTGTTTGGCAAGGCATCACTGGCATCGTTGGTTCAAGAGATGCAATTCGCGAAGGTTTCAGCCGAGGGGTATTAGCTGACGGGAAAGGCTGGATGGACATGCTGATAGACCGTAACCGCACATCGCATACCTATAACGAAGAGATTGCAGAGAGCATCCTGCAAAACATCCAGCAGCGACACCATCCTCTGCTGAAGGCATTGGAAGAGACACTGCTCGAACGTGTCGTGAACGAATCATGAGCGAGGTGGAGGGCAGCGGCCTGCCGGCTGCAAGTATCAAGGCCATTCAGCAGGTGTTTCATCGTTACCCCGGTATCGGGCAAGCGATCCTCTACGGTTCGCGAGCCAAAGGAAATTTCCGCGCAGGTTCGGATATCGGCCTCACGCTCAAGGGTGATTTGACCTACCAGCAATTGCTGCGAATCGAAACGGAATTGGATGACTTGTTGCTGCCCTACAAAATCGATCTTTCCCTGTACGAGCTGCTGGATAATCCGGCCCTGATCGAGCACATCGACCGGGTGGGCAAGCTCTTCTACACGGCAAGCGATAGCTAAGGACACCCCGAACGCAGGGTGCGCCGTGCGCACCAAGGCTGCAAACGCAAGCAAAGGATCACGCCGGCCAAGCTCCAACTGCCGGCCATCGTTAATGGACTAACAAGGATCGATCACATGGGCTACCCCGACATCCTTCACCATGGCGCCAAGGACGGCGTGACCGGCTCCTGTCATCAATTGCTGATGGATGCCCAGCACAGTCTGCTGATCGACTGTGGTTTGTTCCAGGGCGCTGAAACCTCGGCCGAAGGCAAGTCCGCTTCTGACCGCCTAGCCATCGAGTTTCCCCTGGATACGATCAAGGCCCTGGTCGCCACCCACGTGCATATCGATCACGTCGGGCGTATTCCCTATCTGCTGGCTGCTGGTTTCAAGGGGCCAATCCTTTGCAGCGAGCCCTCGGCCAAGCTGCTGCCCATCGTGCTCGAAGATGCCTTCAAGCTGGGTTTCAGTCGCGATCAAAAACAGGTCGAGCGCTACATCAAGCTGATTGGGCAGCGCATCGTCGCCTTACCCTACAAGACCTGGTTCACCCTGCATAAGAGCGAAAGTCTGATCTGCCGCATCCGCCTGCAGCGCGCCGGGCATATCCTCGGCTCGGCCTATGCCGAGATCGACCTGCATTATCCCGAGTCCGGTGCGAAGAAGCGCATCGTCTTCTCCGGCGACCTGGGGGCGCCGCATGCGCCGCTGTTGCCGGCTCCAAAACCGCCATACCGCGCCGACATCCTGGTGATCGAGAGCACCTACGGCGACCGCATGCACGAAGACCGGCGCACTCGTCGTAAGCGTCTGGAAAACGTCATCGAACAAGCACTGGCCAATAACGGCACGGTGCTGATCCCCGCCTTCAGCATCGGCCGCACCCAAGAGCTGCTCTACGAACTGGAAGAGATCATCCACAGAAAACTCAATGCCGATGGGAAAGGGCGAGGGAGCAGTGACAGCAAAATCGACATCAACTGGCCGACACTCCCGATCATCCTCGACTCGCCCCTGGCCAGCCGCTTTACCCAGGTCTATCGCGAGCTCAAGCCCTTTTGGGACAACGAAGCGCTGCAGCGCGTCAAGCGGGGGCGTAATCCACTCGGTTTCGAGCAACTGCTGACCGTCGACAGCCACCAGGCCCATCTGGCCATGGTGCGCCACCTGACAGCTACCGCTCGTCCGGCCATCGTCATCGCCGGGAACGGCATGTGTAGCAGCGGTCGAATTGTCAATTACCTGAAAGCCATGCTCCACGATCCTCGACATGACGTGCTCTTCATCGGTTACCAGGCGCAAGGCACGCCGGGCCGAGCCATCCAGATGTATGGTGGGCGCGGTGGTTACGTCGATTTAGACGGGGAGCGCTACAAGATTGGCGCCAAAATCAATACCATAGGCGGCTACTCGGCCCATGCAGATCAGAAAGGTCTGCTCGGTTTTGTGACACGTATGCGCGACTGGCCCAGCCATGTACGCATCGTCCATGGCGAAACCAGCGCCAAGCATGAACTCGGCGAACGCCTGAAAGCGCTTTACAAGCAGAGCCAACGCAACCTGGAGCTATTGATCCCCAGCGGCGCCAACGAATGATTATTGTAGGAGCCGGCTTGTGACCCACATGGATGGGAGAAATGCAGTAAGCCGTAGGGAACGGCTACTGTCTGGCGATCCAACAGGCCGCCACATAACCAGCACCTGACTACACATATAAATGTGGCCTCAACGCCCCAAAGTCCTTCCTATCCATCCCAGCGGTTGGCTAGGCTGAAACGAATCCTGCAACCGGCTCAACTAGGCCAGCTGCAAACAGGAGTGAACTGTCGGTCTGCAGATGTTGCACCGATTTGCTTGTTATCCATATGAATGTAAGCGCTACGAATACCATCAGCATTGCAGGCACGGCCCCGGCCTGGTACCTCGTGCACTGCAAGCCTCGCCAGGATGAGCGTGCAGAAGAGAACCTGCTACGCCAGGGCTACACCTGCTATCGGCCGCAGCATAGCTGCGAACGGATAGTGCGTGGCCGACGGCAAATCATCGTCGAATCGCTGTTCCCCGGTTATCTATTCATTCAGCTGGCAGCCGATGCCAATTGGGCACCCCTGCGTTCGACCCGTGGGGTCAACCGCATCGTGGGTTTTGGCGGTATGCCCCTACCACTCGACAACAGCCTGATTGCGCGCCTGCAGCAACGCACGGCAGCAACCGTTACACCGGCTCTCGAGTCTGGGGATAGCGTGCGCATTACCGAGGGTGGCTTTGCCGAACTGGACGCCATCTTCGTCGCCATGGACGGCGAGCAGCGGGTGATACTACTGCTCAATATGCTCAACCGTCAGCAGCAGATCAGCATGCCGCTGATGAGCATTGTCAAGAACTGAATATGCCTCGGCGCGGGCTGAGATAAAGGTTACACCCTGGCAACGCCAGTAAAACTTGATGATTGTGACGTTCTCAGGAAACCAACGGTAAATCTTGGGGCGGTAGCGTGCCTGGTGTTGCTTGCTGGAGGCTTTGGGCTCAGCAAATCGGCGTCTCCCGCGGACGGCTAAGATGTGTAAAGTCGCAGTTACACCACACAATAAATCGCACCATCCACATTTTATCTGCGCCCTATTAGGCGCCTACATTGCAATGGAGTTGTCGTGAATTCAAATGTGAGAATCCCCAGCGAGGCTGTTCACCACAGCAGTGGTGATATCGACTTGGGCGAGTTGATGATGCGCGTCTGGGCTGCGCGATCCCGGGTGGTGACCGCCCTGCTAATGGTATTTGCGCTTTACTGCAGCTATATCGCAGTCAGCTATTTCACTAGTGCAAAAACTGTGCGTTATAGTGCTGTGTTCGACCTCAATTTTGAAGGTTTGAGTATGGGAACCTTCCCCAACGGCTCGCTCTTTCTGATGAGCGATATTATCAACCCTGCGGTGCTCAACCGTGTCTACTTGGAAAACCAACTGGAAGAGCAGGGCTTAAAACTCGATGACTTCCGTCGTGGCGTTAATATCCAGCCTTATGCGCCAGACTACGCGCTGATTCGCAGTAAGTATGAGGCGCGTCTGAACGATAAAAAGCTCAGCACTGCAGAAATTGCCGATCTGCAAGTAAACATGACTACGGAACTCAAAGCCGCACGTAGCAGCAACGTGAGCATCAGCCTGCAGTTGCTGGAGAAGCACAGCCTGCCGGAGGTTGTGGCCAACAAAGTGTTGCTGGACATTGCCCAGGTCTGGGCCAACCGTGCCATCAATGAACAAGGCGTGCTCAAGCCCAGCATCCCGGTATATTCCGAACGCATCTTTAATAAAGAACGCTTCGAGAACCTCGACTACCTACTGGGCATAGACCTGCTGCTCAACAGTATTAAGTTGGTACGCGGCAATATTCAAACCTTGAAGGACGAGCCGAATGCCAGCACCTTGATCGATGATGAAAGTGGTTTCACCTTGGCCGATCTCGACAAGGCCATTGACGATGTAGCCCAGTACGACATCCGTCAGATCATCGACCCCATCAAAGAGCTAGGTATTTCGCGAAACCCCCAGGTAGTCGAGCTTTATTATTCACGCCGCTTGGGCGACCTGCAGCAAGAGGAAGCAATGTGGCAGTTGCGCGCTCAAGCCATACGTAATGCGTTAGGCAGTTACAGTAAGGATGCTAACAATGTATCAACAAACAACACGGCTAGCGGTGCGCAGAACAACATGGCACCACAGCTGGGCGATGCTTTTCTTGACCGTCTGTTGGAAGTTTCCCGTCAAGGCAGTGATCTTGAGTTTCGCCAAAAGTTGACCCAGGATGTCTTGGACTATGAGTACAAGGCCATTGATATCCAGCAGCAGGTTGCCGACATCCAACGCATTCTTGGAACTTTTGGCGGAGAAGAAACGCAGGCAAACGAATTGCGTGATTCTTATGTAAAAGTCGTTAAAGAGCAACTTCCTATTGTGTTGGATAACCTGCGTGAGTACACCCGTGTTATGGTGCGTATGTATGAAAAGCAGGGCAAGCAGGTCGCCGGTAATATCAGTCAATTAATTGATCCTCAGGGTGGCTCGTTCGACGTAGCTAAAGTTGGCTTGGTCAGTTCGCGAGATTTAAAAATATTCGCAGCACTGATGATTCTGACTATATTCACCAGCCTGTTCTACAGTCTGCTGATGGATTCAATCCGTCAGCGCAAACGTAGCTAAGTTGTAATAAATATTAAAGGGAATAACGGTATGTGGAAGCAAATGGTCGCAAGCGGTCTAGGTCTAATGGTGTTGGTCGGTTGTGATAACTCTAGTAAGCCTGAAACACTTGAGTCGCCAAGTTTAGCCTCTGAGGTACGAAATACTGAAACTAGTACAACGCTTTATCTACCTGGAGGCGCAGGGCTTGATTTTAGTAGGAGTCCGGTTGCTGTGGTTGAAAGTAAGTGGAAGGATAAAGATGTTATTACGTATGCGTTTGAGTTTGATGATGCTACTTATGAGGAGGTAGATGGTTCTATCTCTCCAATACTCCTCGGTGAGGGTTATGCTAGGACTGAGGCTGATAATCCTCAGCTTATAAAGTACACGACTTATAAGAAGGGGGATGCTGTTGTTGCCATTTCATACGCCGATAATGTACGTGATGGTTTTACCAAGAATCTTTTGCTGAAGGTTTGGTGGGTTAAGTGACTCGGAGTTGGTCGGTCGTTGCTTTTTCTCGCTAGGCAGTTCTTATGCTTTCTAGTCTTTATGTATGCATGTGACTAGTGAATGGGTGGTTCTTTAGATTGGAAATAAAAATGCTCAAATTGCAAGGAGTCAAACTCGCGGTAATTGGGTTGGGTTATGTGGGCCTTCCCTTGGCTGTTGAATTCGGCAAGCACCAAAAGGTTGTCGGGTTTGATATCAATCAAGCGCGTATCGATGCACTTCAGGCTGGTCATGACGCCACGCTGGAAGTCAGTGATGAAGAACTCAAACAAGCTACGCAACTTGCGTACAGTGCCGATATTGCTTATCTGAAGAGCTGTAATACGTTCATCGTCACAGTGCCAACCCCAATCGACGAGCATAAGAAGCCTGATCTCACCCCCCTTATCAAGGCCTCGCAAACCATCGGCAAGGTTCTAAAGAAGGGCGACATCGTCATTTACGAATCGACTGTCTATCCCGGCGCCACCGAGGAAGACTGCGTGCCGGTGCTGGAGCAGGTATCCGGTCTCAAGTTCAATGTGGATTTTTTCGCCGGCTACAGCCCCGAGCGCATTAATCCGGGGGACAAAGAGCACCGCGTTACTACGATCAAGAAAGTTACTTCCGGCTCTACGCCGGAGGTCGCCGAATTGGTCGATGCACTGTACCGGCAAATCATCACTGCGGGGACGCACAAGGCCAGCAGTATTAAGGTAGCGGAAGCAGCCAAGGTCATTGAGAACACCCAGCGCGACCTGAATATCGCCCTGATCAACGAATTAGCGCTGATCTTCAACAAGATGGGCATCGACACCGAAGCGGTACTAGAGGCTGCGGGCACCAAGTGGAACTTCCTGCCGTTCCGCCCCGGCCTGGTAGGCGGCCACTGCATTGGCGTAGATCCCTACTACTTGACCCACAAGGCGGAAAGTATTGGCTACCACCCGGAAATCATCCTGGCAGGTCGTCGGCTTAACGACAGTATGGGCGCTTATGTGGTGTCGCAACTGATCAAAGGCATGCTTAAGCGCCGCATCCATGTCGATGGCGCCCGCGTGCTAGTAATGGGCCTGACCTTCAAGGAAAACTGTCCGGATCTGCGCAACACCAAGGTGGTGGATATTGTCCGTGAGTTGACGGATTACAATATCGAGGTCGATGTCTACGACCCTTGGGTCAGCGTCGAAGAAGCGCAATACGAGTATGGAATTACCCCTATTTCAGAACCAGCGCTCAAGGCTTACGACGGCATAATACTCGCTGTAGCCCACAACGAATTCCGCGCCCTGGGCGCAGAAAACATTCGTAAGCACGGTAAGGCTGAACACGTGCTTTATGACCTTAAGTACCTGCTGAGCGCTGCAGAGTCCGACCTGCGCCTGTAAAAACACCGTGGGAGGCGCGACCTGCGGCGATAGGCGGACAAATTCCGCCCCAAAGCCGAAAACATTGCGACTATAACTTTCCCTCAAAAGCAGCGAGCACACTGGCCCGCCTCACACAAACAGAATTGAGCCTATGACGCCCTACGAGTCTTTGTTGCAAGAACTACCCACCACCCCCAAAACCTGGCTCATCACTGGCGTGGCCGGCTTTATCGGCTCCAACCTGCTGGAGACCCTGCTTAAGCTCGGCCAGCATGTAATTGGGTTGGATAACTTCGCCACCGGTCACCAGCGTAATCTCGACGAAGTTCAATTCCTCGTCACCGCCGAAGAATGGCAGCGCTTTGACTTTATCGAAGGCGACATCCGCAACCTGCAAGCCTGTCAAAAGGCCTGTGAAGGCGTTGATTATGTCCTCCATCAGGCCGCTCTGGGTTCTGTTCCGCGTTCTATCGCCGACCCGATAACCACCAACGACACCAATATCAGCGGCTTTCTTAACATGTTGGTCGCCGCCCGTGATGCTGAGGTGAAAAGCTTCACCTACGCCGCCTCAAGCTCCACCTACGGTGATCACCCTGGCCTACCCAAAGTAGAAGACATCATCGGTAAACCGCTATCGCCGTATGCCGTGACCAAGTACGTCAACGAACTCTATGCCGACGTCTTCGCCAAAACCTACGGTTTCAATACCACCGGCTTGCGCTACTTTAACGTATTCGGTAAACGCCAGGATCCAGACGGCGCCTATGCTGCGGTCATCCCCAAGTGGACCGCTGCCATGATCAACGGCGAAGACGTGTTCATTAATGGTGACGGTGAAACCAGCCGCGACTTCTGCTTTATCGACAACACAGTGCAGGCCAATTTATTGGCAGCAACTAGCGACAACCTGGCGGCGCGCAATCAGATATACAACGTGGCAGTAGGTGGGCGCACCGATCTCAATCAATTGTTTGCGGCGATCAAGCAAAGCCTAGCCAATAACGGCGTGAGTTACGCCAAAGCTCCGGTATATCGCGATTTCCGCACCGGCGATGTTCGCCACTCACAGGCTGATGTTGGCAAGGCAGAGCGTTTACTCGGCTATGCCCCACAGTTCGATATTCAGGCAGGTATCGAACGGGCGATGCCCTGGTACATCAGCTTCTTGAAATAGGCTTGTAATCATTCATGAAAATCCTCATCACCGGCGGTGCCGGATTTATCGGCTCGGCAGTCGTGCGCCACGTCATTGCTAATACCAGTGATCGGGTCGTTAACCTCGATAAACTAACCTACGCCGGCAATCTTGAGTCGCTTGAGATGGTCAGCGACAGCCTGCGTTACGCCTTCGAACAGGTCGATATCTGCGACCGTGCTGAACTGGATCGCGTATTTTGTGAGCACCAGCCGGATGCCATCATGCACCTGGCAGCAGAGTCCCATGTCGACCGCTCCATCGATGGCCCTGCCGAGTTCATAACCACCAATATCGTCGGCACCTACACCTTGCTTGAGGCCGCTCGCCAGTACTGGCAAGGGCTGGATGAGCAGCGCAAGGCAGCCTTCCGTTTCCATCACATCTCCACCGACGAGGTGTATGGTGATCTGGAAGGGCCGCAAGACCTCTTCAGCGAAACCACAGCCTATGCACCCAGCTCGCCTTATTCGGCGAGCAAGGCCAGCTCCGATCACCTGGTGCGCGCCTGGCGCCGCACTTACGGTCTGCCGACAATCATTACCAACTGTTCGAACAACTATGGGCCGTACCACTTCCCGGAAAAGCTCATCCCGTTAGTCATTCTCAACGCACTGGATGGCAAACCTCTACCGATCTACGGCAAAGGCAACCAAGTGCGTGACTGGCTTTACGTCGAAGACCACGCCCGCGCGCTTTATAAAGTAGTGACCGAAGGCCAAGTAGGGGAGACGTATAACATCGGCGGCCACAATGAAAAACAAAACATCGAGGTCGTCCATAGCATCTGCGACTTACTCGACCAACTACGTCCGCTAAATGACACCGTTGAGCATTGTAGGAGGGGTGACCTCGCCGCGATGCAGACCGCAGGTCTGCCTAATGAACAACCTCACTCTTACAAATCCCTCATCACCCATGTCCAAGACCGCCCTGGCCACGACCTGCGCTACGCCATCGACGCCAGCAAAATTCAAAAAGAACTGGACTGGGCTCCAGAGGAAACCTTTGAATCCGGCCTGCGCAAAACCGTCGAATGGTATCTGGCCAACCTCGAATGGTGCCGCCATGTACAAGACGGCAGTTATCAGCGCGAACGCCTTGGTACCACAGAACAAGGATGTATCCGTACATGAAAGGCATTCTCCTCGCCGGTGGCTCCGGCACCCGTCTGTACCCGATCACCAAGGGCGTTTCCAAACAGTTGCTGCCCATTTACGACAAGCCAATGATCTACTACCCCCTGTCAGTTCTGATGCTTGCTGGTATCCGCGACATCCTGCTGATCAGCACCCCGGAAGACATCAGTGGTTATCAGCGCCTGCTTGGTGACGGCTTAGAGTTTGGTATCAATATCAGTTATGCCGAGCAGCCTAGCCCAGACGGCCTTGCTCAAGCCTTTATTATTGGTGAAGACTTTATTGGGTCAGACCCAGTATGTTTGGTGCTGGGCGATAACATCTTCTATGGCCAGGGCTTCAGCCCCATGCTTAAGGCGGCGGTTAATCGGAGCAAGGGTGCCACCGTATTCGGCTATCAGGTGAAAGACCCAGAACGCTTCGGCGTAGTAGCTTTTGATGAACACAACAAAGCCGTCAGCATCGAAGAAAAACCACTCCAGCCAAAATCCCACTACGCTGTAACGGGGCTGTATTTTTACGATAATGATGTCATACAGCTTGCCAAGGCAGTGACGCCCTCCCACCGAGGGGAACTGGAAATCACCAGCATCAACCAAGTATATATGACGCGCGGCGACCTCAACGTCGAGCTGCTCGGCCGCGGCTTCGCCTGGTTGGACACCGGAACCCATGAGAGCCTGCTGGAAGCCGGGCTGTTTGTGGAAACCATCGAAAAACGCCAAGGCTACAAGATCGCTTGCCTCGAAGAAATTGCCTTCAACAATGGTTGGCTAAATCGCGAAGATCTACAGCGCATAGGCCTGTCATTAAGCAAGAACAGTTATGGGCAGTATTTGCTCCAATTGGCGGAGGGTAAACTATGAATTTGGTGCAATGGATTGAATTCCTTAAATTGGGCGATGACCGCGGCTCGTTAGTCGCACTGGAAGGTAACAAAAGCGTCCCGTTCGACATCAAGCGCGTGTACTACATCTTAGGCACCCAGCCCGGCGTGGCCCGTGGCTTTCATGCTCACAAAGCTTTGAAGCAAGTAGCAGTATGCGTCACCGGTAAATGCAAAATGCTACTGGATAATGGCACTGAAAAAGCCGAAGCCTGGCTAGATTCGCCAACCAAGGGCATTGTTATTAATCCAATGGTGTGGCATGAAATGCACGAATTCAGTCCCGACTGCGTGCTGCTGGTACTGGCCAGTGAGCATTATGATGAAAGTGATTATATTCGAGGTTATCGGGATTTTGTGGAGGCAATAGAGTGATTGTTATTGCTGGTAAAAACAATATTGCCGTTCATGGTCTTGAATTAGCATTAAAGTATTTCGACAGAAATGAAATAATTGCCATTGTTAACGCGAATGATACAGGTGAGGATGGGTGGCAGCGTTCACTTCTTGGTTTTGCAAAAAGTAATAAGGTGAGCATTAAAACTCTCGAGGAGGTGTATGACTTAGATGTTGATATTTTTCTGTCTTTAGAGTTCGATAAAATTGTCAGGCCTGAAAAAATACAGACAAGTAAAATCTATAATATTCATTTTTCCCTTCTTCCGAAGTATAAGGGTATGTATACTTCGGTGTGGCCGATTATTTATGGTGATCAGTCCTCTGGTGTTACTCTACATAGAATAGATCGTGGGATAGATACCGGAGATGTTATTGCTCAGAAGTCGTTTATTCTTAATCGTTCAGATAGAAGTCAGGACTGCTATAGAAAGTATATAGAAGCTTCCAAATTATTACTCGAAGAAAATTTTTCGCTTCTTATCAGTGATAATGAAATTATAGCGAGGCCTCAGCCTGCGACTATGTCATCATATTTTGCTAAGCAATCCGTTGATTTTTCGAAATTGAGCATAGATCTTAGGAAGACAGCATGGCAAATTCAGAGGCAGGTTTATGCATATAGTTTTAGACCTTATCAGTTGTTAAACTTTAATGGGAAAGCAATTTCGGATGTTTTGATCAGCGACAGAAAATCAGAAGCGCCTTCTGGGACTGTTGTTGAATATTTAGATGATCGTTTTGTTGTTGCGACAATTGATTATGATGTTGAGTTAATTTTTGACGATTTCGATTCGCAAATTTCGATATTGCCTAGTATGGATGTAGCGGATCTTTCTGAATGTATTTTAAAAATGCTTGGCGTAAGTGACAGGAACAGGAACGGTTGGTCTCCAATCATTGTCGCTGCTTATCACGGGCGTCTAGATTTGGTTGAGTGGCTTCTGGACAATGGTGCTGATGTGAATGATGTTAACTATAACGGCACTACGGTTCTAATGTATGCAAAGGATTTTTCATTGAAGAATAATAATTCAGAAATGGTTCGATTTTTGCTAAAAAAAGGTGCTAGGCCTGAACTTAAAGACTATAAGGGTAAGACTGTTATGGAGTATATTAATGCTTCTGAGGCTGAATTTTTAGGGTTATCATAAAAATGTCTAATATATCTTTCCTCGATCTAAAAAGCCTCAACACCCGATACCGCGAAGAGCTGATCGGCGCAGCTACCCGCGTGATCGATTCCGGCTGGTACATCCAAGGCCAAGAAATGAAAGCCTTCGAGCAGGAGTTTACGGATTACTGCGGCACCCGACACTGTATCGGAGTCGCCAACGGCTTGGATGCCCTTACGCTTACGCTACGAGCCTGGAAAGAGCTGGGCAAGTTGCAAGACGGCGACGAGGTGATTGTGCCGGCCAACACCTACATTGCCAGCATATTGGCGATCACCGAAAATCGCCTCAAGCCGGTGTTGCTAGAGCCAGACGAAGCGACCTACAACCTCTGCCCGGTAAAAACCGCCGCCGCCATTACCCCCAACACTAAAGCTATTGTGGCGGTTCATTTGTATGGCCAGTTGGCGCCGATGCCCGAAATTATGGCGCTGGCCGATCAGCACCAACTGCTGGTGCTGGAAGACTCAGCGCAGGCGCACGGTGCTAGCATCAATGGCAAAAAAGCAGGTAACTGGGGTCATGCCTCCGGTTTCAGCTTTTACCCCGGTAAAAACCTTGGTGCGCTGGGCGATGCTGGTGCCGTCACCACCAATGATGACGAATTGGCGCAAACCATCCGCGCACTGGGCAACTACGGCAGCCATAAGAAATACGAGAATATTTATCAAGGAGTAAACAGCCGCCTTGATGAAATGCAGGCGGCCATGCTGCGGGTAAAGCTTAAATATCTAGATGTTGAAAGCCAGCGTCGCAAGGAAATCGCTCAGGCTTATGCGCAGGGCATTAGCAACCCCGAAATTCAGCAGCCAATTGCAGCCAATAGCACGCTGGCAACGTTGGAACCGCATGTGTTTCACCTCTATGTGATTCGCACCAAGCGACGCGAAGCATTACAGACCCATCTGAATGCCGCAGGGGTGCAAACCCTGATTCATTACCCGATACCGCCGCACCGGCAACAGGCTTATAAAGCCTGGAATCAACAGAGTTACGCGCTCACCGAAGCGATTCACCAACAGGTGCTCAGCCTGCCGATCAGCCCGGTGATGAGTAAGGATGATGTGCAGCAGGTGATCGCCATCTGTAATGCCTTTCGGCCGGTTGACGTATGACTCTAATCAAAACCAGCCTGTTGAATGGTATCGCTGTTGTCATCAAAATGCTGACCCTGCTGGGCCTGAACAAGATTCTTGCAATCTATGTTGGGCCATCGGGCTATGCTGCGCTAGGGCAGTTCCAGAACGCTGTGCAGATGATTACTACTTTTGCAAGCGGAGCCATCAATACCGGCGTCACCAAATACACTGCCGAATACCATGTTGATGAAGCTAAACAGCACGCGGTTTGGCGTACAGCGGGCACCGTAGCGCTCATAGGCTCTCTGATCACCACTGTTTTAGTGATAGCGTTCAACCGCCAACTGGCCAGCTGGTTTCTCAAGGATGAAACTCTTGGCAGCGTGTTCATCTGGTTTGCTGCCACACTGATATTGTTTGTTTTCAATACGTTGCTGCTGGCAATACTCAATGGTAAAAAAGAGATTCGGCGATATGTCGTTGCCAACATTGCAGGTAGCCTGTTTGCGCTGGCAGTTACCTCGATCATGGCTATCCAGCTGGGTCTGTATGGAGCCTTAGTTGCCCTGGCGGTTTATCAGTCGTTAACGTTTTTTGTTACTTTATTGCTCATATATAGAGCGCCGTGGTTTAAATTGAGTTATCTGGTTGGTGGCATCGACAAACAAGCTGTCAAAAACTTGGCTAAATACACGGCAATGGCGCTCACTAGTGCTGCTTGTGTGCCATTAAGTCACATCCTTATTCGTAACCACTTGGGAGAAACCCTTGGTTGGGATGCCGCAGGCTATTGGGAGGCCATGTGGCGGTTAAGTGCAGCCTACCTGATGCTGGTGACCGCTCCATTGGGCGTTTATTACCTGCCGAAATTATCGGAACTGCAAGGCTCGGCTGACATCAAGCGGGAAATTTTACAGGGCTACAAAATTATCCTGCCCGTAGTGGCTGCCTGTGGCTTGGTGATATACCTGTTACGCGATTTTATTATACGAGTGCTGTTCAGCGCCGAATTCGCGCAAATGGAAGTGCTTTTTGCCTGGCAGATGGTTGGGGACACGCTGAAAATCGGCAGTTGGTTGTTAGGGTATGTTTTAACTGCCAAAGCCCTTCTAGGGCTATATGTCATATCTGAAATTACCTTTTCAGCATTTTTTTTTGTGATTGTTTATTTTACAGCGCAGTATTTTGGCGTGGAATCTGTCGCGATAGCACATGCTATAAACTATTTTGCGCACTTTCTTTTTATGTTCGCCGCGCTTAGGTTTAATAAAGTAATATGACTTATTATCTTAAAAAGATTAAAAAATTCGGTGTTAGGCGCTTGTTTGTGTATCTGGTTATAATGCTTTTGTGTAAGTTTAAAGCATTAGTACTAAGGTGTTTTTTTTCTGACCTGTCTCCCGTTTTAAATAAGACAAAAATATTGCAGGCAACACAATTTGTCGGGAAAGGAAGAGTTATATTGCAAGACTGCCAGGTTGGCGTATGGCCTTCGCCTGGTCTATTGAGTGGTGTGGGTTATATTGAAGCAAGAAATAGCAGTGCCGAGGTCTTTGTTGGGAGTAGGACTTTTATAAATAATGGGTTTGTTATTATTGCGGATAGAACAAGGGTGAGGATTGGAAGTAGGTGTTTGATTGGTGCAAATTTTTTTGTTACTGATTCGGATTTTCATGGTCTTAGTATTAAGGATCGATTAAATGGGAATTATACGTGCGCAGCAGTCATGATTGGGGATGATGTATTTATAGGTAATGATGTGAAAGTTCTGAAAGGTGTTAATATAGGCAATGGGGCAGTTATTGGTAATGGCTCATTAGTTACTAAAAATGTTGAGCCTTATGCGATTTATGCTGGTGTTCCTGCAAAGTTTATAAAGAATATCCCTGCCTGAGGGGATGCTGGGAAAAGCTGTGGTGAAGTTGTTTGTTGGTGCCTTGCCTTAGAGGTCTTTAACGCTGTCCGTTGATTTAGGGAGGGCTGAAATAACTTCCAAATCTGATGAAATATATTTATCTATTTTTTAGTTAACCAATGAAACAGATTTCCTTCGCCGATGCAGAGTACGCTGGTAAGCGTAAGCAAACCCGCCGTGAGCGCTTCCTGATCGAGATGGATCAGGTTGCCATTGAAAGGCTTGATTGCGTTGATTGAACCGCGTTACCCAAAGGGCGAAGGCGGACAGCCGTCATGTCCATTGAGGGGCATCTTGCGTGTGCATCTGATGCAGAGTTGGTTCGGCTACAGCGATTCGGTGATGGAAGAGTCGCTCTACGAGACTATAATTCTGCGCTAGTTTGTTGGGCTGCTTATGGAGCATATACCGGACGAAACCACCATCCTCAACTTCTGTCGCCTGCTGGAGAAACACGAACTGGCGAGCGGGATTCTGGGTGTCATCAATGGCTAACTCAGCGACCGCGGCTTACTGCTGCGCCACGGCACTATCGTCGATGACACGATCATCATGCGCCCAGCCCGACCAAGAATAAGGAAGGCAAACGCTACCCTAAGATGCATCAGATCAAGAAAGGCAACCTATACTATTTCGGCAGTGCGACCTGCAAGTTGCATGGGTTTCAGCTTCGTGGCCAAGTCCGACGAAACCGATTGTTCCTCCAATCGTTCTCTACCCAGACAGGCAAAGCCGTCAACGGCTTGGTCTGAAGCCCTGGGACAATGTAACCGCCGACGACGTCGGTAGGTTGAGCCGTGAGGCAAGACCGAATCTGTCAGTATCTAGGTAGAGAGGTGCTTGGGATGAACAGGTACGACCAACACATGTGAACCTTATATAAACGTCGTCACACTAGCCGAGCCAAAGATGCTGAGGCATATCAAGCTATGCAGCGCAGCGAACCCGTTCGACTCCGCGTGGATGCCTTACCTAGTGCGCCGAGGAGCGCACCGTCAGGCAGCCCGGTCTCGCCAGGCTGCTGGAAGGTTTGAGCCGTGTGAGGCGTGACTCTCACATACGGTTCTTAGAGGAGGCAGGTGTAGTAACACTCCTGCTTACCCGACTGAAAGCTCACTTCTGTGTGGATGACGAGTCGAGCTTGGTGCACAACGTAGCGGGCACAGCGGCCAACGTGCGGACGTGATCTGCCCGGATCGATCAGTTGCTACATGGTCAAGAGATCTATGCCTGTGGCGATGAGGGCTACAAGGAGGTCGAGAAGCGGCCCGCGCATGAAGGACGTTCGATGATCTGGTCGATTTCAGTCAGGCCCAGCAGCCATAAAAAAGATGGTGAGAAGAGCCTGTTGCGTTGCCTATAACGCAAGATTGAGTATGCCAAGCTACAGATTCTCGCTGAGGTCGAGCATCCGTTTCGTGTACTCAAGCGCCAGTTTGGCTACACTGAAAAGCGCTTTCGCGGCTTGGTAAAAAGCACGGCCCAGCACGGCCAGCAGGTCAGGCTGTTTGCGCTGTCGAACCTGTGGGTGACGTGAAAACAGGTACTGATTGCAGGAGGGATGCGCCCGTAATGGAGGGAACTAACCCTGCAAAGCGCCTCACAAGGGAAAAACCATACATTTGAAGGTTGAAATTGACCCTGTTTTCGATTGAGGCGCTGTTTTTTGAGCGCTCGAAAAAAGTGACTGAAAAATCGGGTCTGCTTCAGACCATCCTTAACTATGCATCACGTATAAGCAAAGAACTGAAGCTGTTTCAGTGCGACTGCTAAGCGTCAAGTTATTAGTTGACAACATTTATGTTAAAGGATTGTTGAATGTCCGTTAAAGATTTACCATTGGTCAGCGTGGCTGTTATTACCTATAATCAAAAGAAATTTTTACGCGAATGCATTGAATCAATTCTTGAGCAGGATTATCCAAATCTTGAAATCGTGGTCGCGGATGACGGTTCCATTGACGGCACACAAGAGATGTTGCGTGATTACGATGGGCAGTATCCGGGTAAGTTTGTGCTGAAGTTGGCTGAAAAAAATCAGGGCATTACTGCCAACTCAAACGCAGCGCATTTTGCCTGTACAGGAAAATATATTGCATGGATGGGTGGCGATGACTTGATGTTGCCGGGAAAAGTAAGGAAGCAAGTCAAGTATATGGAAGCTAATCCGAACTGCACAATTTGCTATCACGACTTGGATGTTTTTGATAGCGACTCCAATACGATACTATATTATTTTTCTAAGAGAAATAAACCACGCCAAGGTGATGTGCGGACGTCTATTAAATATGGCGTTTTTAATGGTGCTTGCTCAACTATGGTTAGAAGTGATAAGGCGCCTGTGCATGGTTACAATCTATTGTTGCCGGTTGCTTCAGATTGGTGTTATTGGGTAGAGTCACTTGTCAATGGCGGCAGCATTGACTATCT
Organism: Pseudomonas sp. sp1636; assembly: GCF_030376615.1. Classification (GTDB taxonomy): domain Bacteria; phylum Pseudomonadota; class Gammaproteobacteria; order Pseudomonadales; family Pseudomonadaceae; genus Aquipseudomonas. The sequence goes on along the minus strand of NZ_JARRAB010000011.1, from coordinate 141,691 downwards.
AAATGAAGTTCTGGGTCGTTATCGCAGGCATTCTGGCAATGTGACGAATAAAGCCATGCATATTGGTCAGAATGTAATTGATCATCTAAATACTTGCAATTTTATAATGGCTAAATATCCAGCGTATTTTAAAGAGGTTATGCATTGTTACGGGGTTAATATAAGGACGCAGCGAAGATATCTCCCTTATGTTAGGTCGCTTTTGACATCCTTTAAGTTATCCGCTGATTTTAAATCATTAGGTGCCTTGGTTGTGTATATTTTGACGATAGGGTTGATTAGAATATAGGAGGTGTCTTGAGTTTTTACGGTATGTGGCAATTTTTCGTGCTTTATTGAGCGACTCTATAATATGTATTTTTTGATCAGGTGTGAAAATTTCGGATCTGAATGCTCTTTGTAAGGTATGCCAGTTTTTGGAAATTGCTCTTGTTTTATCGGTATAGATAAGGGCTGTTTTATTCCGGGCGGCTGGGAGGGATGCGCGTTATCAGGCATGCATGGTTCCATACAGGAACCTTTGATTGCTGTAGGGCTATTTTCAGATATTTATTTAAAACTTTCTACGTTTGGACGTATTTTACGTTGATGACAATGGGTTTTCGTAAGGCAAGGGGCTGAATTTTTGAATTCAATTATGGCGATACCTTCTGGTTTAAATAAGCTTTTTCTTGTGGTGGTATTTATATTTATAGTTTTAAATCCGTATACCGTTTTTGGGAATGTGGCTTATTTCGCCATGATTCCTTTTTTATTGGCTAGCGTGATTGGTAGGTTTAGATATTTAAGTGCTGATGGTTTTTATCTTCTTGGGCTTATGATATTGATTTCGATGGTGGGTGTTTTTGTTTCTTTTGTAAATAATATTGGTCAGTTTGTTCATCTGAAAGTTGCCGTTAGTTTGTTTGTCTATTTTTTGGTGGCGCATGGTGTTTTTGCTTTCTTTAGCAAGCGTGGCTTTGTTTTTAATGATTTTATTTATTGTGCATTGTTGGCAGTAGTTATTAATGGGTTAGTTATTGTTGCGGAGGTTTTTTTTCCTGTTTTTCGTGATGTGATAGAAGGTTTTCTGGTTGCGAGTGGTAATGTAGATTGGCAGGAAGGATTTAGGTATCGAGGTCTTGCGTCGGGCGGAGGCGCTGCTTTATCGGTTTTGGTGCCGGTTGCTGTGGTTATGGCGTTGTACCTGTATAAAGAAAAGTATATCGGTAATGTTGTGTTGGTCTCTCATCTTTCTATTCTGATTTTTTCGTTGGTCTTTATCGGAAGAACAGGGGGTGTGTTGCTACCGTTGGTTTTTATATCTTTTATTTTCTTTAATTTTCGCCGGTATTTTCTGCGGGTAATCGGAGTATTATTTTTGATGGCTTTGGTTGTGGGGTTCGGGTACGAATATTTCAAGCAAGTAATTATTGATCGATATGGTATTGGCTTCTTTAATTATTCGCTGGGCTTTTTATTAGAAGGTTCGGGTGGGATGAAAAGTGAAGGTACTGTTGATGTTATATTGGGTTTCTTGAAAGTTCTTCCTTCGACTTTTCCTGAGGTTTTAATCGGTTATGGGTTTTACGGGGAGGGAGAGTTTTATCCTTGGACCGACTCGGGTTACAGTAGAATGTTTCTTTCTGTTGGTTATTTTTTTGGTTTAATGTTCTATGTTTGTTTTTTGTTATTATTCAGGAGCGTTTTTTTCTATAAGCCTTTTTTGTATTTGACTATTGGCTTGTTGTTGTTTGTGGCTGAAACAAAAGAGCCATTATTGTTTTCTGGTTATTCCTCGCGAACCTACTTTTTGCTGTTGGTTTTCGGCTTGATTGATAAGAGAATCAATAATCAGGCCAATTTAATTGGCGTGAAAGATATTCAATCCGATGCTTTAATTTCAAGGCATTCTTAATGTGTGGCTTATCCGGCTTTATCTCATCTAGTTCGCTCGCTGATAGCGCAACTCAGCTCCTACAATCCATGATCGCCGCCATCACTCACCGTGGTCCTGACGATTCCGGCACTTGGTACGATGCACAAGCTGGTATTGGCCTTGCCCATACTCGTTTATCCATTGTCGATCTGTCGCCCGCTGGACATCAGCCGATGCGCTCGGCTTGTGATCGTTATGTGATTGCCTTTAATGGTGAAATCTACAACCATCTGTCATTGCGGAAACAGCTAGAGCACCAACAGTTGGCTCCGGCATGGCGTGGCCATTCCGATACCGAAACGCTGCTAGCGTGTTTTGCGGTTTGGGGAGTTGAGAGAACTCTGCAAACCACGGTGGGTATGTTCGCTATTGCCCTGTGGGATAAGCAGGAGCAGGTGTTAACCCTGGCCCGCGACCGCATGGGTGAGAAACCGCTGTATTGGGGCTGGTGTGGCGATACCTTGTTGTTCGGCTCTGAGCTGAAGGCGTTAAAGGCGCATCCGGCGTTTAATTCGGATATAGATCGTAACGCACTGGCGCTACTGTTACGACATAACTGTATTCCTGCCCCGCATTGCATCTATCAGGGCATCGAAAAACTACGTGCAGGTTATTTTGTTCAGCTTAAACCGGGGCAACAGCGTCAGGATGTTGCCTCCACGCCTTATTGGTCGCTGAAAACCGTGGTGGAAGCGGGTCTGGCAAACCCATTCAACGGCAGTGATGCCCAGGCGGTTGACCTGCTTGAGCATCAGTTGAGAGAGGGCGTCAGCCTGCAAATGCTGGCGGATGTGCCCTTGGGCGCGTTCCTCAGCGGCGGGGTAGACAGCAGCACCATTGTTGCGCTAATGCAGCAACAAAGCGCCCGCCCGGTGCAAACCTTTGCCATTGGTTTTAATGAGCCGGGCTATAACGAAGCCGAATACGCCAAAGAGGTGGCGGCGCACCTGGGCACCGAACATACCGAACTGTACGTGGGGTCGGCTGAGGCCTTGGCGGTGATCCCCAAGCTACCGCAGATCTATTGCGAGCCCTTTGCCGATAGCTCTCAAATACCCACCTATCTGGTCAGCCATATGGCCAAGCAACAGGTGACGGTAGCGTTGAGTGGCGATGGTGGCGATGAACTGTTTGGTGGTTATAACCCCTATCAATTTGCCCCCAAGGTATGGCGAGCGATTAGTAAATTGCCCCTTGCCCTGCGCAAGATCGCGGTCAATGTGCTTTCTGGTTTACCGCTGCCGGGCAAACTGCACAAGTTGCTGAGCGTACTGCCCGTCAGCGACCGTGAAGCCTTTTACGCGGCGCTGATGAGCCACTGGCAGCAGCCGGAGCAGGTGGTGATCGGTGCTGGGCATTCGTCCACGGCGATCAATACGCCAGCGGCCTGGCCGCAGGTTGACAACTTCGAGCATTGGATGATGGCAATGGATGCCCAGCAGTACATGGCCGATGACATTCTAGTGAAAGTAGATCGCGCCGCCATGGCCTCTAGCCTGGAAACCCGTGTGCCGCTGCTCGATCACCGTGTAGTGGAACTGGCCTGGCAACTGCCGCTGCATTTGAAAATCCGTGAAGGCAAGGGCAAATGGGTACTGCGTGAAGTGCTTTACCGCCATGTGCCGCGTGAATTGATCGAACGACCGAAAAAAGGCTTTTCGATTCCGCTTGACCAATGGCTGCGAGGCCCGTTGCGTGATTGGGCAGAGGCATTGCTGGCTGAAAGTCGATTGCAGCATGAGGGATACTTCAATGTGAAACCCGTTCGTGTACTGTGGCGCGAACACTTGGCAGGCAAGCGCGATAATGCATTGAAGCTTTGGAGTATTTTGATGTTTCAGGCGTGGCTGGAGCATCAGATTTGACTAATCCACATGTAATTAAAAAAGTATTGCACATTATCACTGGTTTGAATGATGGCGGCGCGGAAGGGGTATTAACCCGTCTGTGTTTACACAGTCAACAGGCCGGCCATGTAGTTGTTTCGCTGATGGATGAAGGCAAATACGGCCCGGTATTGCAGCAAGCCGGTGTGCCTGTGCATTGCATAGGGATGAACCCTGGAAAGCCAAGTATCAGTCGGTTCTACCACTTGATTAAGCTGATACGCACAGAGCAACCTGATGTGGTGCAAACTTGGATGTATCACGCGGATTTTTTGGGCGGTATCGCCGCGAGGTTAGCGGGAGTGCAGCGGGTGTTTTGGGGTGTTCGACATTCAACCCTGGAAAAGGGAAAATCGAAACGATCTACGATTATGATCGCTCGTTTGTGTGCACTGTTGTCGAGATGGGTGCCTGAAAAAATAATTTGTTGCGCCAATAAGGCATTAGAGGTTCACGCCAATATTGGCTATGTACCGTCAAAACTACTGGTAATACCGAACGGTTATGATCTGTCGCGCTTCAAGCCGGATGGGGCCGTTGGTGCCGAAGTACGCAGCGATCTGGCGTTCGGTGCTGGCGAATTTGTCATCGGCAAGGTTGGTCGCTTCGATCCGCTAAAGGATCATTTCAATCTCCTGCGAGCGTTGTCGCTGGTGGTGGAGCGACAGATTAATTTCCGCTGTTTGTTAGTGGGTAAAGGGTTGTCACCCGACAACGTTGCCCTCGTGGCTTATATTACCGAGCTGGGCCTGCAAGATAGGGTGATGTTAGCCGGGCAACGCACGGACATTCCCGCAGTGATGAATGCGCTGGATCTGCATGTGCTTTCCAGCTGTTCGGAGGGGTTCCCGAATGTGCTTGCAGAAGCCATGGCCTGTGGTACGCCCTGTGTATCAACCGATGTAGGTGATGCGCTGGAGATTCTAGGCGATGCAAGGGCATGTTGTCCGGCACAGAACCCAGAGGCTCTGGCCGATGTAATTATCAAAATGGCAACGGAATGGCAGCGCGACCCCGCGGCTTGGCAGGCGCGACGAGCGGCAAGTACCCTGCGGATTGCGGATAGGTTTTCCATTGAAGGCATGGTTGATGCCTATGAGGCTTGCTGGGCTGGTTCTGAGCGACAAGCATAACTGGCAGTGTTATTTGTGGAATGTGTTGATGTTTTAGGCGTGGCTGGAAAGCCGATAATAAAAAATAGCGAGTTTTCTTCTACTTTCAGGCTTACTATGAAGTTTTTGTTAATTGCTAGTTATCCGGATTCTTTGTTGAACTTTCGTGGGCCGTTAATTGATGCGCTTTTAGCGTGCGGGCTTGCTGTTCATGTTGCTGCACCGGATTTGCTCCCTCATAACGAAGTTCGCCGGCAGCTCGAAGCGAAGGGTGTGCATGTTCACGATATTCCGCTTCGTCGCACCGGCATGAATCCGATTGCTGATATTAATGCACTGTACAGCCTCTGGGGGTTAATGAGGCGAGTTCGCCCCGACTACGTGCTTGGTTACACAATAAAACCGGTTATTTATGGCAATTTGGCAGCCTTGTTTGCCGGGGTGCCCAAACGTTATGCGTTGATTACCGGCCTGGGGTACGCGTTTCAGGAGGGAACTGGTGAGAGGCGTTTGCTGAAGCGCTTAGTGCAAAATCTCTATCGCGTTGCGTTGGCTAAAACACGCAAAGTATTTTTTCAAAACCCAGATGACCAAGCGCTGTTCAAATTTCTGAGGATTATGGCGGAAGGTAGTGTCTCGGTTGTGGTTAATGGCTCCGGTGTGGATGTTACCAACTTTATGGCGGCCCCGTTACCGGAGAAGCCACGATTTTTACTGATTGCCCGCTTATTGGGCGATAAGGGTATAAGGGAGTATGTACAGGCAGCTGCGATAGTGAAATCGAAATACCCACAATCTGAATTCGGATTGGTCGGTTGGATTGATGGTAATCCCGATGCTATCACCCAGGTGGAACTTGATACTTGGGTGGCAGAAGGCACAGTTGTTTATCATGGTCGGTTAAGTGATGTGCGTCCGGCGATTGCTGATTGCTCGGTGTATGTGTTGCCTTCTTACCGCGAGGGTACGCCGCGCACTGTGTTGGAGGCCATGGCAATGGGCAGGGCAGTTATTACCACTGATGCACCTGGCTGCCGTGAGACGGTGGTGGATGGCGACAACGGTTTTTTGGTTCCGGTTAAAGCGGTGAATGAGCTTGCTATGGCTATGATTCGCTTTATTGAGCAACCGGCGCTGATTAGTGCCATGGGCCAGCGCTCCCGAGAGATTGTCGTACAAAAATATGATGTGCATAGTGTTAATAAGCATATGCTGAGTGAAATGGGGATTTTGTGATTAAACGCCTCTTCGATATTTTTGCCTCCGCGATAGGCCTGCTGTTGCTCTTGCCTGTTATCGCGGTTGTCGCTTGGCAGATCCGCCGCAAACTTGGTTCTCCTGTACTGTTCCGTCAAATGCGTCCCGGCCTGAAGGGCAAGCCATTCGAGATGATCAAGTTCCGCACCATGCGTGATGCTGTGGATGCCGCAGGCAACCCACTGCCCGATTCTGAGCGCATGACGCTGTTTGGCAGCTTCCTGCGCTCCAATAGCCTGGACGAGTTGCCCGAGTTGTGGAATGTGCTCAAAGGCGACATGAGTCTGGTCGGCCCACGCCCGCTGTTGATGGAATACTTGCCACTATATAGCCCTGAACAATACCGCCGGCATGAAGTACGCCCTGGTGTTACCGGCTGGGCTCAGATCAATGGCCGCAATGCCCTGAGCTGGGACGAGAAGTTCAAGTTGGATATCTGGTATGTGGACAACCGTTCATTCTGGCTGGATCTGAAAATTATCCTCCTCACCATCAAGAAGGTAGTCGTGCGCGATGGCATCAGTGCGGATGGGGAGGCGACCATGGCCAAATTCACTGGCAGAAAGTCGTGATGAAACTGGCCATCCTCGGGGCTAGTGGGCATGGCAAAGTGGTCGCTGATACCGCTGAATGCTGTGGTTGGCAATCCGTCGAGTTCTTTGATGATGCATGGCCAGGGCTGCAAAAAAATGCTGTTTGGTCGGTTGTGGGCGATACGGCAGCTTTGATGGAGCGGCTAGTTGACTTTGATGGCGTTGTGGTTGCTATTGGCAATAATCGTATTCGTCACGCCAAGTTGCTTGAGTTGCGTACGGCGGGTGCACTTCTGGTGACACTGGTGCATCCCGCTGCCACCGTCAGTCGTTACGCCGTTATTAGTGAAGGGGCGGTGGTATTCGCTGGAGCGGTGGTGAATGCCGAGGCATTGATAGGTCAGGGCACCATTCTCAATACTGGCTGCAGCATCGATCATGATTGCGTGTTGGGCGATGCCGTGCATGTCAGTCCCGGCGCACGACTAGCAGGTGGTGTGCAAGTGGGTGACTTGAGCTGGGTCGGTATTGGCGCCAGTGTGCGACAACTGGTTCGCATCGGTCAGCGCGTGATGGTAGGCGCCGGTTCGGTGGTCGTCACTGATATTCCCAATGATGTAACCGTGGCTGGCGTGCCGGCTAAAAGGATGAGGTAACCAGAGGTTTTATGCTTAACACACCGTTTTCTCCTTGGCCCTCATTCTCTGAAGCAGAGGCCAATGCTGTTCGTGATGTAATTCTCTCCAACAAGGTTAACTACTGGACCGGGCAGGAATGTCGTGAGTTCGAGAAGGAGTTTGCGGCATGGGCCGGCACCGAGCATGCCATCGCCTTGGCCAATGGCACTGTTGCGCTGGATCTGGCTCTGCAGGCATTGGGCATAGGTGCTGGTGATGAGGTTATCGTTACACCGCGCACCTTCCTCGCTTCGGTGTCAAGCATCGTCAATGCCGGCGCGATACCAGTCTTTGCAGACGTCGACAGCGAGTCGCAGAACATCACCGCCGAAACCATCCGCGCCGTGCTTACTCCACGTACTCGGGCGGTAATTTGCGTGCATCTGGCGGGCTGGCCCTGCGATATGGATTCGATCATGGCGCTGGCCGTCGAGCATGATTTTAAAGTGATCGAGGATTGTGCCCAAGCGCATGGCGCGCACTACAAGGGCCGCCCGGTTGGGTCGATTGGTCATATCGGTGCCTGGTCGTTCTGCCAAGATAAAATTATGACCACCGGTGGTGAGGGTGGCATGGTTACGACTAATGATCGCGCCCTGTGGTCGCGGATGTGGTCTATCAAGGATCACGGAAAATCGTGGGAGGCAGTTTACGAGCGTCAACATGCACCGGGCTTTCGTTGGTTGCATGAGAGCTTCGGCACCAACTGGCGGATGATGGAAGTTCAAGGTGTTATTGGCCGGATCCAGTTGCAGCGCATGCCGGCTTGGCACGCGAAGCGCTTGGCCAATGCTGAGAGTATCTGGTCGGCTGCGCGAGCGCTTGCAGGATTGCGTGTGCCAGAGGTGCCGGCTGAGGTCACACATGCTGCTTACAAATGTTATGTATTTGTCGACTCTTCTGATTTGAAGCCGGGTTGGGATCGTGACCGTATCCTCAATGGAATTACCGCTAGAGGCGTTCCTTGTTTCTCGGGTTCTTGCTCAGAGGTTTATTTAGAGAAGGCCTTTGATGACACCGGCTGGCGCCCTGCAGAGCGTCTGCCGGTTGCTAAAGCACTGGGCGAAACCAGCTTGATGTTTCTGGTTCACCCGACGCTTACAGAAACGGAAATTAATAAGACGTGTGAGGTTCTGGCTCAGGTAATGCACGAAGCCTGTTGAGCTTGGTTTTGCTGAAGCTACCGGCGTGTAGTTGCCGATGGGCAGGTTTGCGTATTAGGAACGGTACTGCAAGCTGATGTGTTGGCTGGTATTTAGATTGCGATCTTGAGAAACAGGTGCGGCCTTCCACAGGAGATTGCGGTGCTTGCTGTTTTTGTGGAAGGGCCAATCCGGCGCGATGTTTTTTGGGGGCGTACTATGTCCGCCATCGCCGCGAGGTCGCGCCGCCTACAGGGGAGCGGCGGTGTGGTGTGCTTTTGTAGCTGGCGTGCACTTGCTGTAGGTTTGTCCATCAATGGACATGTTTATTTACCCGGCGGGGGAGCTTCGCCTCGCTGTTTTTCATGCTCCAAGGATTGAGGTGTTGTTGTGTTAAGACTTGCCGAGAAGCTGCGCAGCCGTCTGGTCAAGCTGCCACGACGTCATAAACGACTGATTCAGGTCAGCATGGATGTGGTATTGGTCTGGCTTGCGCTGTGGCTGGCATTTGTCGTGCGTTTGGGTGACACGAAAAGCATTGAGCCGTTTGCTGGGCATGCCTGGCTTTTTGTTGTGGCGCCGTTGATAGCTATTCCTATGTTTGTGCGCTTCGGCATGTACCGGGCGGTGATGCGTTACTTTGGCAACGATGCGCTGCTGGCCATCGTCAAGGCAGTCACGCTCTCTGCTTTGATTCTGGCGCTGGCGGTGTACTGGTATCAGGGGGCTCCCAAGCTGATTCCACGCTCGATGGTGATCAACTACTGGTGGCTGAGTCTGTTGCTGATTGGTGGGCTGCGGCTGGTGATGCGCCAGTACTTTATGGGCGATTGGTACTCACCGGAGCAACCGACCCGGCTCAAGGGCCGTGATGCCAGTTTGCCGAAGGTGGCGATATATGGCGCCGGCGCGGCGGGCAATCAGCTGATCGCAGCGTTGAGACTGGGCCGGGGTATGCGGCCGGTGGCCTTCATCGACGATGACCCCAATATCGCCAACCGGGTGATCGCCGGGCTGCGGGTCTACACCTCCAGGCATATCCAGCAGTTGATCGATGAAACGGGTGCCGACGAGATTCTGCTGGCGATCCCTTCAGCCAGCCGGGTTCGTCGTCGCGAGATTTTGGGGTTGCTGGAGCAATATCCGCTGCATGTGCGCAGTATCCCCGGTTTTATGGATCTGGCCAGCGGCCGGGTCAAGGTCGATGATGTACAAGAAGTGGACATCGCCGACCTGCTCGGGCGCGATGCGGTGCCGCCGCAGCAGGCGTTGTTCGAACGTTGCATTCGTGGCCAGGTGGTAATGGTGACCGGCGCGGGTGGCTCTATTGGTTCGGAGTTGTGCCGGCAGATCGTAACCACCGGGCCGACCACCTTGTTGTTGTTCGAACACAGCGAATTCAATCTCTACAGCATTCACAGTGAGCTGGAGCAGCGCATTCGTCGCGAATCACTGCCTGTGCGCCTAGTGCCGATCCTGGGGTCGATTCGCAATGCCGGGCGCTTGTTCGATGTGATGCGTACCTGGGCGGTGAATACGGTGTATCACGCGGCGGCGTACAAGCATGTGCCGATGGTTGAGCACAATATCGCCGAGGGCGTGCTGAACAATGTGCTCGGTTCCACCCTTACCGCCCAGGCAGCGGTGAAGGCCGGGGTTGAGCACTTTGTGCTGATCTCCACCGATAAAGCCGTGCGTCCGACCAATGTAATGGGCAGCACCAAACGTTTGGCCGAGATGATCCTGCAAGCCTTGAGTGCGGAGCCCGCTCCAGTGCTGTTCAAAGATGACGAAGGAGTGCATCGGGTCAATAAGACCCGTTTCACCATGGTGCGTTTCGGCAATGTACTGGGGTCTTCCGGCTCGGTGATCCCGCGCTTCTACGACCAGATTCGGCGGGGCGGTCCGGTGACAGTGACCCACCCGAATATCACCCGCTATTTCATGACCATTCCCGAAGCCGCGCAGTTGGTGATTCAGGCCGGCGCCATGGGGCAGGGTGGCGATGTGTTCGTGCTGGACATGGGCCAGCCGGTGAAGATCGTCGAACTGGCGGAGAAGATGATCCACCTCAGCGGCCTCAGCGTGCGCTCGAGCAAGAACCCGCACGGCGACATCTCCATCGAGTTCACTGGCTTGCGCCCAGGCGAGAAGTTGTATGAGGAGTTGTTGATCGGCGATAACGTCAGCCCGACCGATCACCCGATGATCATGCGTGCCAACGAGGAATGCCTGTCTTGGGAGGTCTTCAAGAAGGTCTTGGCCGATCTGCTTAATGCGGTCGATAAGGACGACTACGACCGCGTGCGCCAACTGTTGCGCGAAACCGTGAGCGGGTACGCGCCGGAAGGTGAGATTGTCGATTGGATCCACCTGCAACGGCGGATTGAGCCTTAGTCAGCGGATTTTCGGTGCAGGTGTTTTGGGGCCGAGTTCGGTGTGATGTTTTTGATTATGGAGCGGACTATGTCCGCTGTCGCCGCGAGGGCGCGCCTCCTACAGGGGATTGCGGTGCTGGCTGTTCTTGTAGGAGGGCCGACCTCGGCGCGATGCTTTTTTTGACGGAAAGGATTCCATCATGTGCAAGGACAGTTCACCAGCAGCTCGGCGGTTACGTGTGGGGCGTTGGTCTGAGGTTGGGCAGATCTATCTTGTTACTACGGTAACTCGTGATCGTCTCCCGCTCTTCGAGGACTTCGATCGGGCGCGGATGCTGATAGGCATCATGCGAGCGGATCAGGCCAGAGGGTCACATCAGACCTTGGCGTTTGTGCTAATGCCGGATCACCTGCATTGGTTGTTGCAGTTGAAGCAGGGATCGCTTTCGCATTTGGTCGGCCGGGTAAAGTCTTTGGCGGGGAAGCGAATCGGGCGATCCGCCTGGCAGGATGGTTTTCATGATCGAGCCCTGCGCCGAGAGGAGGACTTGCCGGCTGTGGCGCGTTACATCGTTGCCAATCCTGTGCGTGCCGGCCTGGTGGAGCGCGCTGGGCTGTATCCGCATTGGGATGCGGTTTGGTTGTAGTGGCTGCTTCTGTAGACGGCCGGCCTCGGTGCGATGTTATTGATTGTAGAGCGGACGTTGTCCGCTATCGCCGCGAGGCGCGTGATCCACATGGATGTGGGAAATGCCGCTAGCCCGTCAGGAACGGGCGCGGCCCTCCTACAGGGGGTTGCGGTGCTGGTTGCTTTTGTAGGAGGGCCGACCTCGGCGCGATGCTTTTGATTGTTGGGCGTCCGCCAATCGCCCCGGGGTCGGGCCTCCTACAGGGGATTGCGGAGTTGTCCGGCTCAGCGTGGGTACAGCGGTGGCAGTGGGTTGCTTTCCTGGGTGGCGGTGGTGCTGCCGGCTTCGTTGTTGGGCAGGGTGCGGATGGCGCGCCAGAGGTCTTCGCCTTGCCAGTGCTGGCCGGTTTCGCTGTAGAGCGCGCCATTCAGGCCGTCGAGGGCGTCGGACAGGGGCACGAAGCGGGCGGCCATGGCGGCCAGGGTTTCCGGTTGTTGACGGGCCCAGGCGTCGAGGGCGTGGCGGGTGGCTTGCGAGTCGTTGGCCAGGCAGGCGCGTTTGAGGTCGTCGAGTAGGGTGCGTGGGCTGGGGCCGGTCTGGTTGGCGCGGGCGATGGCGGGTTGACGGCGGGCATGCCACCAGAGACCGAAGCCGAGCAAGGTGCTGACGCTCAAAATGGCGCTGCTCAGTTGCCAGGGCCACAGCGGCGGGCCTTGCACCCAGGTCTGGCTCGGCGCTTCGCTGGGCAGCGGCTCAGCCTCCAGGCCGGGGGCGGGCGCCACTTCGAGGCGGCGTGCCGGCAGGCTGGTGCGCTCCAGGCGGTCATCGGTGGTATTCCACCAGACGATTTCCACCGCTGGCAGTTCGAGTTGGCCGCTGCGATTGGGCACCAGGGCCTCGCGTTCCTCACGGCTGCCGATCATCCCGCGATCACTGACCTGATTGGCCAGTTGCGGTTGATCCGGGTAGCGCCGCAGCCCTTTGACCTCGGTCGCGGGCAAGGGCGCGAGCTGTGCGCTGGACAGCCCCTCGGCCTTGAGCAGCAGGCTGCGGGTCAGCGAATCGCCGACTTTGACGCTGTCCGGTTGCGGGCTCCAGGCTTCCACCAGGCTCAGCGCGCGGGCCGGTAGCCAGGGGGCGTCGCTGGGGTAGTCGGCAGGTTTGGCTTTGACCGTCAGCGGAATCTGCGCTGACTTGACCCGTGCAACTTTGCCGGGACGTGGGCCGAATGGTTGGTAGGCATTGTTGCTGGAGCGGTCGACCAAGGTGGCGCTGAACGCCTGGGCGGGAATGGTCAGCTCGCCGCTGCGTTGCGGGAAGATCGCGTAGCGCAGCTCGATCACGCCATGGCGGATGCCATTGATGTCTTTTTCGTAGGTACGCGGTTCGCCCAGTTGTTCGATGCGTGCTTCGGGCATTTCCAGTGGGCTCAGGCTGCTGTCGTCATACAGCGAGACCGAGTGGTAGATGCGCAGGGTCAGCACGCTTTGTGCCTGTACGTAGACGCTGGGCTGATCGAGGCTGGCGTCGATGAACACCGGTGCCAGTTTGCTGTTGGTGCGGTCGCCGCCGGCTTCCAGTACGTAGAGGCTGATAGGCGGGGTTTGCAGGTCGCCGAGGCGCAGTGGCGGCACTATCACATAGCCGCTCTGTTTCGGTTGCAGGGTGACGATCCAGCGGGTGATGGCGCGGGACTCGCCATTGAGCGTGGTTAGGCGATTGACCTGGCGGGTGCCGAGTACTTCGAACAGGGTGTCGAGCGGGCTGAGGTCGGGTTTGCCGAATTGAGTGGCGTCGTCGGATTCGAGGGTCAGTTCGAAGGTTTCGCTGGCATTCAGGCGGGCGCGGTCGATGCTCGCGGTGAAGCTTTGCGCGCTGGCCTGGAATGCCAGCAGGCTGAGGAGAAGGGTGCAGAGCAGGCGGGTCATCGAGTTCGTTCCTGACGCTGTTGCTGTTCGTACCAGAATTTACGCCGCAGCAGCTCGCCCGGCTCATCGGGGATTTGTCGCAGCCATTGTTCCAGGGCCTGGCGCCGCTCGCCATCGAGGGCCGTTGCGGCGCTGGCGATCTGTTCCTCGCCCTGCAGGTCTGCGTCCGGTTCGCTGGGCGTCGGCCTGTCGCTGTCGCCGGGCGTGGGTTGGCTGGGCGCTTGCTCGCGGTCTTCCGGGCCGGGTTGGCCGGCGGCGGGCGGCGGCTTGGCGGCATCAGGCTGCGCTGGCCCGGCCTGTGGTTGTGGCGGCGGGGCGGGGGTGCTGTCCGCTTGTTCTGACGAGTTTTGCTGCTGGTTTTGCTCTTGTTGGTTTTGCTCCAGCAGTTGTTCGATCAGGGTTTTGTTGTTCTGCGCCGGAAGCAGATCCGGTTGCAATTCCAGGGCTTGGTTGTAGGCCTCCAGGGCGGCCTCCAGTTCATTGCTGCGGGCCAGGGCGTTGCCGCGGTTGTAGTGGGCGACGGCGTTGTCGCCGCGGGCGAAGCGTTCGGCTGCGGCCGGGTAATCGCCCGCCTGGTAGAGCGCCAGGCCCTGCCACTGCGGATCGTCGAAGCGTGCGGCGGCTTCGCCTGGGCGTTGCGCTTCGAGCAGGCGCTGGCCTTGTTGGTCGGCGCGCCACCAGAGGTCGGCAAAACTGAAGGCGTAGCTGGTCTGCGGCACGCCGAACAGCAGCAGCGGCAGGCAGAACAACCAGCCACGGCGGCCGGCACAGGCGGCCAACAGCAACAGTGGCAGGAGCAGCCAGTAGCCTTGATCGGCCCAGACCTGCAGGCGCGTCTGTTCGCCGTCGCCGCGCAGTTGCTGGGGCAGGGCGAGCAGACCGAGGTCGCGCAGGTCGCGGTCATCCAGGCTGGCCTGGCGATAACGCCCACCGATCTGCCGGACGAAGCGGGCGAGGCCGATGTTGTCGAGGCGGGGGATGAGGATCGCGCCCTGGGCATCTTTGAGCAACGCCCCGTTTTCCTGAACGATAGGCGCGCCCTCGGCGCTGCCGATGCCGAGCATATGCAGGCGCGCGCCGCGGTTGCCGAGTGCCTGGCGGATGCCGAGGCGCTCCTGCTGATCCAGACCGCTGCCGATCAGGAGGATCCGGCCCTGGCCTTGACCGCCCTGTTCCAGCAGTTGCAGGGCCTTGTTCAGCGCCAGGTCGGCACGCCGGCCGGGCTCGGGCATGATCGAGGGCTTGAGCGATTCGAGCAGGTTGCGGCTGGTGGCCAGGTCGTCGGATAGCGGCACCAGGGTGTGCGCGCTGCCGGCGAACAGGACGATGGCGGTCTGCGCATCGCGGCGTGCCTGGAGCAGGTCGAGCAGCTTGCGTTTGGCCTGTTGCAGACGGTTGGGCGGGGTGTCGCTGGCAAGCATCTGCGGGGTCAGCTCGAGCATGATCACCAGCGGGTCGGCGGGCTTCAGGTTGCTTTGCTCCAGGCGTTGCCAGCTTGGCCCGAGCAGCGCCAGCAAGGCCAGTAGCCAGGCCAGGCCGAGGGCGATCCAGGGCAGGCGGCTGCTGCGGCCTCGGCCGCCGCTGAGCAACGCCGCATGAAACGCCGGGGGCAGCAGCAGTTGCCAGCGTCCGGCGCGTTTTTCCCGGTGCCAGAGTTGCCAGAGCAGACCCGCCAGCAGCGGTACCAGCAGTAGCCAGTAAGGGCGTAACCAGTGGGGCCATACGCCCGCGAACCAGTGTTCGATCATGGCTGTCTCCGCCAGGGCCGTTGTGCCAATAAGCGCAGCCGTTGCCGCAGTGGCGTCCAGAGTTCGCGGCCCACCAGCAGCATGCTCAGCAGCAGCGCTGCGCTCAGTGGCCAGGCATACAGCGCCTGCGCCGGACGCGCCAGGGTCGGTTGCTGCGTCACCGGCTCGAGGCGGTCGAGCTGCTGCTCGATGGCCCGCAATTCCTGGCTGTCGCGGGCGCGGAAATATTCGCCGCCGGTCAAGTCGGCGATTGCGCGCAGGCTCGGTTCGTCCAGATCCAACCCCGGATTGAGGCCGAACAGGCCGGCGATCCCGCCTCGTTGCGGATCCGCGCCTATGCCGATCGGATAGATCTTAATCCCTTCCTCGGCGGCCAGGCGTGCTGCGATCATCGGTTCGATCTCCCCCCCAGTATTGGCGCCATCGGTCACCAGCACCAGCACGCGGCTATCCGCCGGGCGTTGGCGCAGACGCTTGACCGACAGGCCGATGGCATCGCCGATGGCGGTGTTTTTGCCGGCGATGCCGATCACCGCTTCGTCGAGCCAGGTGCGCACGGTGCGCCGGTCGAAGGTCAGCGGCGCCTGCAGATAGGCCTGGCTGCCGAACAGGATCAGGCCGACGCGGTCGCCCTGGCGGCCTTCGATGAAGTCGCCCAGCAGGTGTTTGACCAGGGTCAGGCGGTCGACTTCCTCATCTTGCCAGCGCATGTCGGCGTAAGCCATGGAGCCGGACACATCCACCGCGAGCAGCAGGTCGCGGCCGCTGGCGGGAATCGGCAGCGGTTCGCCGACCCATTCCGGGCGGGCGGCGGCGCCGAGCAGGAGCAACCAGAGCAGGGCGAAGGGCACCTGCTGGCGCCAGGCCGGCAGGTTGGCCCGCGCCCGGCGCCCGGCCAGGCCTTCCAGTTCGCCGAGAAAACTGACTTTCAGGGCCGCCTCGCCGCTGTCTGCCGCGGGCAACAGCAGGCGCAGTACCCAGGGCAGCGGCGCGAGCAGGATGAGCCAGGGCCAGGCGAACTCAAACATGCTTGCGAATCCAGATGGCGACTGCCTGGTTGAGTCCTTCGATGGCCTTGTCGTCGAGGGTGCAGTGCGGGCGGTAGGCGCCTTCGACCAGGATCATCCAGCGGGTCAGACCGGCCGCCGGGCAGCGATTGTCGAGAAACGCCAGCCAGCCGCGACTGCTCAGGGTGTGGCTGTGACTGTGCGGGTAGTGCTGGCGGCACAGGCGCTTGAGCAGGCCGTTGAGCTGTTGCAGCCAGGGGCCGGCGGGGGCGCCGTCGTAGGGTTTGACCAGTTGCCCGAGCTCTGCCAGGGCGGCCGCCCGCAGAGGGTCGAGGGCATGCTCGCTGACCCTCGCTGTGCGCGTGCGGCGTAGGCGTTGCAGCAGGCGCCTCAGGCCCCAGAGCAGCAGCGGCACGAGCAAGGCCAGCAGCCACCAGCCAGGCGCGGGCGGCCACCAGCCGATCGGCGCCGGGGCGATCAAGGGCTCGAGCTGATCCAGCGGGTTCATAGGCGTTTACCGGGGCGTTGCGCGTTGAGGTGGTCGCGCAGTTGCTCGATCATCTCACGCTGGGTGTTCAGTGCCAGCAAGGGCACGCCGAGCTTCTGCGCCAGGCGTTGCCAGCGCGCCTGCCGCGCCTCGCCCTGGGCGTGGTAGGCCTGGCGCAGGCCGGCGTCATGGGTGTCGAGTTCCAGTTGTGCGCCGCGCTCGGCGAAGCGCAGCAAACCGGCGGCCGGCAGGGCATGGTCGAGCGGGTCGCTGATCGGCAGCAACAGCAGGTCGGTGTGCCGCGCCAGCAGGTTCAACTGTTGTTCGCTGCTGTCGCCGAGGGTGCGTTCGTCGCAGATGATCACCGCCAGGCTGCCGGGGCGCAGCACTTCGCGGGCGCGACGCAGGGCCAGGCCGAAGCTGTCACGGCCGGCTTGGCCGTCGCCGGACAGCGCCTGGTTGGCGCGGGCCAGGCGATTGAGCAACTGCAGCAGGCTCTGTTTGCTGCGCCGCGGCTTGATCTCGTGCTGCTCCTGAGCGCCGAACACCAGGCCGCCGATGCGGTCGTTGTGGCCGAGGGCGGCCCAGCCGATCAGGCTGGCGGCCTGGGCGGCGAGCACCGATTTGAACATCAGCCCGGAGCCGAAAAACAGCCGCTGGCTCTGTTCCACGAGGATATAGATCGGCCGTTCGCGTTCTTCATGGAACAGCTTGGTGTGCGGCTCCTGGGTGCGCGCGGTGACCCGCCAATCGATGGTGCGCACGTCGTCGCCGGCCTGGTAGACCCGCACCTGGTCGAAGTCCACGCCGCGCCCGCGCAGCTTGGAGTGGTGCAGGCCGATCAACGGGCTGCGTTGCGCCGGGGTGGAGAACAGCTGCACTTCGCGCACGCGGTGACGCATCTCGATCAGCTCGGCGAGATTGACCCGGATTCCGGGTTGGGTGGGCTGGTTGTGCATGCGCTTTAGTGGCTAGCCCGGAGGCAATCCGGGGGCGTTGTGCGGCGCTTCCCGAATTGCCTCCGGGTTACATGGGCGCTGGACATCAGGCGACTGCCACCACATCGAGGATGCGTTGTACCACGCGATCCTGGTCGATGCCGGCCGCTTCGGCCTCGAACGACAGGATGATGCGGTGGCGCAGCACGTCGAACAGCACCGCCTGGATGTCTTCCGGGCTGACGAAGTCGCGGCCGGCCAGCCAGGCATGGGCGCGGGCGCAACGATCCAGGGCGATCGAACCGCGCGGGCTGGCGCCGTAGGCGATCCACTCGGCCAGCTCCGGGTCGAACTTGGCCGGCGTGCGCGAGGCCATCACCAGTTGCACCAGGTATTCCTCCACGGCATCGGCCATGTACAGGCCGAGGATTTCCTTGCGCGCGGCGAAGATCGCCTGCTGGCTGACCCGGTGCTCGGGTTTGGTTTCGCCGTGCAGCGCTTCGCCGCGGGCCTGGGCGAGAATCTTGCGCTCGACGTTGGCATCCGGGAAGCCGACGGTCACGTGCATCAGGAAACGGTCGAGCTGGGCTTCGGGCAGCGGGTAGGTGCCTTCCTGCTCGATCGGGTTCTGCGTGGCCATGACCAGGAACAACGGCGACAGCACGTAGGTGCTGCGGCCGACGCTGACCTGACGTTCGGCCATGGCTTCGAGCAGCGCCGACTGTACCTTGGCCGGCGCGCGGTTGATTTCGTCGGCCAGTACCAGGTTGTGGAAAATCGGCCCCTGCTGGAACACGAAACTGCCGGTCTCGGGGCGGTAGATTTCGGTGCCGGTGATGTCGGCAGGCAACAGATCCGGGGTGAACTGGATGCGATGGAATTCGGCTTCGATGCCTTCGGCCAGCTCCTTGATCGCCTTGGTCTTGGCCAGCCCGGGCGCGCCTTCGACCAGCATGTGGCCATCGGCGAGCAAGGCGATCAGCAGCCTTTCGATGAGTTTTTCCTGGCCGAGAATCTGGGTGGAAAGAAAGGTTCGCAGCGCGAGCAGCGCTTCACGGTGTTCCATCGTTGGCTATTCCTGGCGGGATTGGCGCGTCGGGACCTACGGTCGCCACAGCAGGGTGACACTTTAATGCATAAGGGGAAGGGCCTGCTATGCGCGATAGCGCAGGTTGATCTGGATAACGAGGCCGAGCCCCACAGCTGCTCGAAAAGCGACAGCATCGCGCCGGGGCGGCCCTCCTACAAAGGGCCGCCAGCGATCACCTGTAGGAGGCCCGACCCGGGGCGATGGCAGACAATGATCTGCTCGGAAAGCGACAGCCTCGTGTCTGGCACATGCTTGTGGCGGGGTTTTGTCTGGTCGGGTATCAGGGGTGAAAGAAAATGTCGCAGCGCGGCAAGCGCGGCAAGGGGTTCCCTCGTTAAGCTCATGCGGCAAATGTGACCAGCGAGTCGTTACCGTCGCCAGAACAAGGGCACGCATTTTAAATGCAAATATTGTTCCTTGGGCTAACGTTGTTGCGTCAGTCAAGACTCGCGACTGCCCCTGTCGAATCACAAGCCAATTGGAGCTCAACCATGGCGTTCTTTACGGCGGCCAGCAAAGCCGACTTCCAGCATCAACTGCAAGCGGCCCTGGCGCAGCACGTCAGTGAACAAGCATTGCCACAAGTCGCGCTGTTCGCCGAGCAATTCTTCGGCATTATCGCGCTTGACGAACTGACCCAGCGCCGGCTTTCCGACCTGGTCGGCTGCACCCTGTCATCCTGGCGCCTGTTGCAGCGCTTCGATCATGGCAAGACTGAAATTCGCGCCTTCAATCCCGATTACGAGAAGCACGGCTGGCAGTCGACCCATAGCGCCGTGGAAATCCTGCGCAGCGATATCCCCTTCCTGGTCGACTCGGCACGTATGGAGCTGAATCGCCGCGGTTACAGCATCCACACCCTGCAGAACAGCGTGTTCAGCGTACGCCGCAACAAGCAGGGCGAGCTGCTGGAGATTCTGCCCAAGGGGACTCAGGGTGAGGGCGTGTTGCAGGAAGCGCTGATGTTCCTCGAGATCGACCGTTGTGCCAGCGCCGGCGAACTGCGAACCCTGGAAAAAGCCCTGCATGAAGTCTTTGCCGAGGTGCGCCTGAGCGTCGTCGATTTTCAACCGATGAAGGCCAAGGCTCAGGAGCTGCTGGCTTGGCTGGGCAGCGCAAAACTCAATGTCGAGGCCGCCGAAGTCGAGGAAATCAAGGTTTTCCTGAGCTGGTTGCTGGATGACCATTTCACCTTCCTCGGCTACGAAGAATTCAGCGTGGTCGATGCGCCGGATGGCGGCACCATCGTCTACGACGAGCAGTCTTTGCTTGGCCTGTCCAAGCGCTTGCGCAGCGGCCTCAAGAGCGAGGATCTGAACATCGAGGCGGAAGCGCTCGGCTACCTGCGCGAGCCGCTGCTGTTGTCCTTCGCCAAGGCTGCGGTGCCGAGCCGCGTGCACCGTCCGGCCTATCCTGATCTGGTGTCGATACGCGAGCTGGACAGCGAAGGCCGGGTGATCAAGGAATGCCGCTTCATGGGTCTGTACACCTCGGCGGTGTACGCCGAGAGCGTATGGAACATCCCCTACATCCGCCGCAAGGTGGCGGTGATCGAGCAACGTGCCGGTTTCGACAGCAAGGCGCACCTGGGCAAGGAACTGGCCCAGGTATTGGAAGTGCTGCCGCGTGACGACCTGTTCCAGACCCCGGTCGACGACCTGTGCGATACCGCCATGGCTATCGTGCAGATCCAGGAACGCAACAAGATTCGCGTGTTCCTGCGCCGCGACCCGTACGGGCGTTTCTGCTACTGCCTGGTCTATGTGCCGCGCGACGTCTATTCCACCGAGACACGGATGAAAATCCAGCAGGTGCTGATGGAGCGTCTGCAAGCCACCGATTGCGAGTTCTGGACCTTCTTCTCCGAGTCGGTGCTGGCGCGGGTGCAGTTCATCCTGCGCGTCGACCCGAAGAACAAGGTGCAGATCGACCCGGTGCGCCTGGAGAAGGAGGTCATTCAGGCCTGCCGTTCGTGGAAGGACGATTACGTCAGCCTGATGGTGGAAAGCTTCGGCGAAGCCCAGGGCACCAATGTGCTGGCGGACTTCCCCAGTGGTTTCCCGGCCGGTTACCGCGAGCGTTTCGCCCCGCATTCGGCGGTGGTGGACATGCAGCACCTGCTCAGCCTGAGCAGCGAGCGGCCGCTGGTGATGAGCTTCTACCAGCCTTTGGCCCAGGCCGGTCAGCAGTTGCATTGCAAGCTGTACCACGCCGACACGCCGTTGCCGCTGTCGGATGTGCTGCCGATTCTGGAGAACCTCGGCCTGCGCGTGCTCGGCGAGTTTCCTTACCGCCTGCACCAGCAGAATGGCCGCGAGTTCTGGATCCACGATTTCGCCTTCACCTACGCCGAAGGCCTGGACGTCGACATCCAGCAGCTCAACGACACCCTGCAGGATGCCTTCGTCCACATCGTCGGCGGCAACGCCGAGAACGATGCCTTCAACCGCCTGGTGCTGACGGCGGCCATGCCCTGGCGTGACGTGGCGTTGCTGCGCGCCTATGCGCGTTACTTGAAGCAGATTCGCCTGGGCTTCGGCCTCGGCTATATCGCCAGCACCCTGGTCAACCACGCCAACATCGCCAAGGAATTGGTGCGGCTGTTCAGAACCCGCTTCTACCTGGCGCGCAAACTCGGCGCCGAAGACCTGGAGAGCAAGCAGCACAAGCTGGAGCAGGCCATCCTGGCTGCGCTGGACAATGTGGCGGTGCTCAACGAAGACCGCATCCTGCGGCGCTACCTGGATCTGATCAAGGCCACCCTGCGCACCAACTTCTACCAGACCGATGCCGCGGGGCAGAGCAAGTCCTACTTCAGCTTCAAGCTCAACCCACGGGCGATTCCGGACATTCCCAAGCCGACGCCCAAGTTCGAGATATTCGTCTACTCGCCGCGTGTCGAAGGCGTGCACCTGCGCTTCGGCGATGTCGCCCGCGGCGGCCTGCGTTGGTCGGATCGCGAAGAAGACTTCCGCACCGAAGTGCTTGGCCTGGTCAAGGCGCAGCAGGTGAAGAACGCCGTCATCGTGCCGATGGGCGCCAAGGGCGGCTTCCTGCCGCGACGCATGCCGGTGGGCGGCTCGCGTGACGAGATCATGGCCGAGGGCATCGCCTGCTACCGGATCTTCATCAGCGGCCTGCTCGACATCACCGACAACCTCAAGGAAGGTGCGGTGGTGCCGCCGGCCAACGTGGTGCGCCACGATCAGGACGATCCCTATCTGGTGGTTGCCGCCGACAAGGGCACCGCGACCTTCTCCGATATCGCCAACGGTATCGCCGCCGACTATGGCTTCTGGCTGGGCGATGCCTTCGCCTCCGGCGGTTCGGCCGGTTATGACCACAAAGGCATGGGCATTACCGCCAAGGGCGCCTGGGTCTCGGTGCAACGTCACTTCCGCGAGCGCGGCATCAATGTGCAGCAGGACAGCACCACGGTGATCGGTATCGGCGACATGGCCGGCGACGTGTTCGGCAACGGTCTGCTGCTGTCGGACAAGCTGCAGCTGGTCGCGGCCTTCAACCACCTGCACATCTTCATCGACCCCAACCCGGATGCGGCCACGAGCTTCGTCGAGCGCCGACGTCTGTTCGATCTGCCGCGCTCGAGCTGGGCCGATTACGACACCTCGCTGATTTCGGCGGGGGGCGGGATCTTCCTGCGCAGCGCCAAGAGCATTGCCATCAGCCCGCAGATGCAAGAGCGTTTCGATATCAGCGCCGACAAACTGGCGCCGACCGAACTGCTCAATGCGCTGCTCAAGGCGCCGGTGGATCTGATCTGGAACGGCGGCATCGGTACTTACGTCAAATCGAGCAAGGAAAGCCATGCCGATGTCGGCGACAAGGCCAACGATGCGTTGCGCGTCGACGGTCGCGAGCTGCGGGCGAAAGTCATGGGCGAGGGCGGCAACCTCGGCATGACCCAGCTGGGTCGCGTCGAGTACGGCCTCAATGGCGGGGCGAGCTTCACCGATTTCATCGATAACGCCGCCGGGGTGGACTGCTCCGACCATGAGGTGAACATCAAGATCCTGCTCAACGAGATCGTCGCCGCCGGCGACATGACCGGCAAGCAGCGCAACAAGTTGCTGGTCGAGATGACCGATGCGGTGGGCGGTCTGGTGTTGGCCAACAACTACAAGCAGACCCAGGCGCTGTCGCTGGCCGAACGCCGTGCGCGCGAGCGTCTGGGCGAGTACAAACGGGTCATGGCTGGGCTGGAGGCGGCGGGCAAGCTGGATCGCGGCCTGGAGTTCCTGCCGTCCGACGACGAGCTCAACGAGCGCGCCGCCAAAGGCCAGGGCCTGACTCGTCCGGAGCTGGCGGTGTTGATCTCCTACAGCAAGATCGATCTGAAAGAGTCGCTGCTCAAATCCCAGGTGCCGGACGATGAGTACCTGGCGCGCGAGATGGAAACCGCCTTCCCGCCGCTGCTGGCGCAGAAGTTCGGCGAGCAGATGCGCCGCCATCGCCTCAAGCGCGAGATTGTCAGCACGCAGATCGCCAACGACCTGGTCAACCACATGGGCATCACCTTCGTGCAACGCTTGAAGGAGTCCACCGGCATGAGTTCGGCCAACGTCGCCGGGGCCTATGTCATCGTGCGCGATGTGTTCCGCCTGCCGCATTGGTGGAAGCAGATCGAGGCACTGGACTACCAGGTGCCGGCCGAGCTGCAACTGCAAATGATGGATGAGCTGATGCGTCTGGGGCGTCGCGCCACCCGTTGGTTCCTGCGTAGCCGCCGCAATGAGCTGGATGCGGCGCGCGATGTCGCGCATTTCGCCCCGCGCATCGAAGCACTGGCCATGAGCCTCGACGAGTTGCTCGAAGGCCCGGCGCGCGAACAGTGGCTGGCGCGTTTCCAGGCCTATGTCGAGGCCGGTGTGCCAGAGGTGCTGGCGCGTATGGTGGCCGGTACCAGTCATCTGTACACCCTGTTGCCGATCATCGAGGCCTCGGATGTCACCGCCCAAGAGCCGGCCCGGGTTGCGGCGTCCTACTTCACTGTCGGTGGGTCGCTGGAGCTGTCCTGGTACCTGCAGCAGATCACCGGTCTGACCGTGGAAAGCAACTGGCAAGCCCTGGCGCGGGAGTCCTTCCGTGACGATCTGGACTGGCAGCAGCGGGCGATCACCGTGTCGGTGCTACAGATGGTCGAGGGGCCGGTGGAGATCGAAGAGCGGGTGGTGGTCTGGTTGGAACAGCATCGTCGACTGGTCGACCGCTGGAAAACCATGCTCGGCGAGTTGCGTGCGGCAACCGGCAGCGATTACGCCATGTATGCGGTCGCCAACCGCGAGTTGATGGATCTGGCACAAAGCGCCCAGCGTGGGGTCTGCGTGCCCTGAGTCGCGCCTGAGCCGAATCCGAGCCCCGCCTAGTGCGGGGCTTTTTGCTAGGAGGCTTGCGGCAGTGGCTGTCGCTGTTCGGGTTGGGCTTTCGCTCATCATTCGCCCCGGAATCGGGGGGCGTTGGCGCCTGACCGCAGCGACCCCATCACATGGGCGGAGCCCCGCACGGAGCCGTGCAGCTATGTCTGCTGCTGTGGGCACTCGCGTTGCGGCAGCTTGAAATGCTGCAGATTGTCGGGCAGCCAGCGGTAGTAGAAATAGAATTCAAAGAGCGCGGGGTGGCGGCAGGAACAGAGGGTGAGGGCCGTGGTGTGTGCATTGGGCCTGAAGTTCAAATAGCCAATCGCCCAGAAAGGCTCGAAGATGGCGCGTTCTTCTGCCTGTAGCTGAATAACCTTGCCCCGCACGAGGTCGGCGGCATGTAGGCACACTTGTGAGAGGCAGACGGGCTTCATCCTTGAGTCTCCTGGGTTGGATCCAGGCGCTGGAGCAGCGCCTGCATGTCGATCAGACGGTGCCGGCCAAAGCGACGAGTAGGCACAATCCCCTCGTTGCACCAGCGAATCAGCATCTTCTCTTGTTCCTGCAACCCCGCCAGTTCGGCGAATCGTTGTTGGGTCAGGTAGCGGGGGCAGCCAGCGAACAGGTCGGGGGTCAGTTCTTCCACTTTCATGCGGCTTCCTGCACCATTACGACCTCCTCGACCAGCCTGTTCCTGCGGGCGGTCTTTTTTGTTTTGGGCTAAATTACTAGCTGTTAGTAATTTAGTGGTGTGCGAGTTGTCCGTCAAGGCTGGATCAACGATGACGAAGAAGCGTTTTCTGTTTACTGCTGGCGAGCGACTCCGAGGCTTGCGTGAGCTGATGGGGTTGAGTCGACCAGCTTTCGCAGAAATCGTCGGAATAAAACCCAAGCGCTTGGAGAACATAGAGAACGGCTGGCAGAAGATGCACGACGAAGACTTCGAGAAGGTCTGCAGTGTGTTCGAAGAGTTCAGTCGCTGGATTGCCTATGAAGGGCCGGTCGACCGACAGCCGCTGGAGCTCAAGGTGGCGGACTCCGCGCAGAAGGCGGCGGTTTATCTGGTCAAATGCAATCCCGAGTTGCTCAAGAGCAGCGGCATTTCCCTGGAGGAGTGGTGCAGTCGCCACCAGGCAGTGCTGGATGAGTTGCAGGACAGTGACGACGCCGCGAGCTAAGCCGGCCGCAATAGCGTTGGGGCAAACGCTAATCAGGTGGTCTTTCGCGTTTGCCTCGGTTGATTACGCCGCGCTTCGCGCTGCCAGCCCCTGCAGGTGGCGCACCACATCCGGCGCACCGGCCAGGCGCAGGCCTTCACCCAGGGCGCTGGCTTCGGCAGAGTGTTTGGGCAGCAGGAGAAATTCCGGCGCGCCGGCAGTGCGCAGCAGTGACAGGCGGGCATAGGGCAGGCCGTTATCCAGCAGCAGGCTCATGAACGCAGGGTCGCTCCAGGCCGCGCCGGGCATGGCGAGGACGTGATAGCGCTGTTGCAGTTGCGTCAGACCGCTGTTGCTCAAGCGGTAGCTGGACAGCTCGGCGGGCAGGGCGATCTCCAGCTCGCGGCGGCGCGCATAGGCGACGGCGCAGGCGAAGGCTTCGCTATGTTGCTCGCCGGCCCAGAACACCCGATCGCCATGCCAGCTGGCTTGACGCAGGCTGATGCATTCGCCGGCGAGGAAGCGGGGCAAGGCCTGGCTGATGGCTCTGACGAAGTCTTTGTAGCTGATGATGCGTATTCGCTGGCAGGCTGCGCTGGCGGCGTAATCCTCGAAGCTGGTGAAGGGGGTCTGCTCGGGGTCGCAGTTGCTCAGCCCGTCGATCAGGCGCAGGTCGAACGACTCCAGACGTTGCTGTTGCAGTTCGACGACGTGGATCAGGATGGCGCGGGCCTGGGCCTTGTCTTCCTGCACCGGCCCGGAGAGGGCGCCGCGCGGCAGCTCGACCAGGCGTTGCAGTGGCGGGCCTTCCAGCCAGCAGATGCTGTCACGGGTCGCGGGCAGGGCGTGGAAGGGCAACTGCAGGCGGCTGGCGCGCTCCAGTATCAGGCGCGACGCACGGCCACTGGGGCCCAGGCGCTGGATCAGGGCAGCAAGGCATGAACTGAGGGGGGAGGGGTGATCGAACAGACTCATGACCGGATACGAACTCCAGAGACACTGGCGCAAGTGTGGCAGAGCCGCAGGGCGGTTGCACAGGCTTTGCCGGTCAAATTGACGGGGTCAGCACAGGGCTTGGCTGTTGCTTGTGGCAAGATTGCCGTATTTATTAGCAAAGGTGCCTCTATGGCCAGTCTGCTACTGGATCTTGCGTTATCAACCGAGCGCATGCGCGCGGTTTATCAGGGGCGGGCCAACCGGATTCTGGTACAGAGCCGTGACGGCAGACGGGTCAGCGTGCCGGCCCATCATTTTCGGCCGTTTTTGACTCACGCAGGCCTCTACGGTTCCTTTGCGCTGGAGTTTAGCGCGGCGGGCCAACTAATCAGCCTGCGCCGCCTGGATTGATGCGCTTCCAGCCTGCCAGCGGCCTGATCGATTAATCCGTTTACCCATGGACTCAAGCCTGTCCGGAGCCTTGTAGGAGGCGCGCCCCGCGGCGAATGCAGCCCGCAGGGCTGCCAGGTTGTGGGGTCGCGCTGCAGGACAACGACTTCGCCCCGAGGTCGGGCCTCCCACAGATAAGACTAAACCGGCGAATTTGAGCTAATCAACTAGCCGTACAGGCCGCTATGCCCTGGCGCACGCTCGCGGCAGGCGTCTGCCAGGGCGCTTGCTCGACCTTCGCTCGCTAGCTGTTCCCCCGGCCTGTATAATCGCCGCCTTTCCGACTTCGCCATTATCGAGCTAAGCCTGCCCATGTATACCCTGGCCCGCCAGCTACTGTTCAAACTCTCCCCGGAAACTTCCCACGAGCTGACCATCGATCTGCTTGGTGCCGGCGGACGTTTAGGTCTCAATGGCCTGCTGTGCAAGGCGCCGACGAGTTTGCCGGTCAAGGTGATGGGGCTGGAGTTCCCTAATCCGGTCGGTCTGGCCGCCGGCCTGGACAAGAATGGCGACGCCATCGACGGTATCGCTCAGTTGGGTTTCGGCTTCGTCGAGATTGGCACCGTGACTCCGCGTGCGCAGCCGGGCAATCCCAAACCGCGGCTGTTTCGTTTGCCGGAAGCCGAGGCAATCATCAACCGCATGGGCTTCAACAACCTCGGCGTCGACCATTTGTTGGGCAGGGTGCAGGCGGCCAAGTACAAGGGCGTGCTGGGCATCAATATCGGCAAGAACTTCGATACCCCGGTCGAGCGCGCGGTGGACGATTACCTGCTGTGCCTGGACAAGGTCTATGCCCACGCCAGTTACGTGACGGTCAACGTCAGCTCGCCGAATACCCCGGGCTTGCGCAGCCTGCAGTTCGGCGACTCGCTCAAGCAGCTGCTCGAAGCCTTGCGCCTGCGCCAGGAAGACCTGACTCGACAGCACGGCAAACGCGTGCCGCTGGCCATCAAGATCGCCCCGGACATGAGCGACGAGGAAACCGTCGAGGTGGCCAAGGCGCTGCTGGAGGCCGGCATGGATGCGGTGATTGCCACCAATACCACCCTCGGCCGCGAAGGCGTCCAGGGCCTGGAGTTCGGCGACGAGGCCGGCGGTTTGTCGGGGGCGCCGGTGCGCGACAAGAGTACCCATATCGTCAAGGTGTTGGCTGCGGAACTGGCCGGGCGTTTGCCGATCATCGCGGTAGGCGGCATCACCGAAGGCAAGCACGCCGGCGAGAAAATCGCCGCCGGGGCGAGCCTGGTGCAGATTTATTCCGGGTTTATTTACAAGGGACCTGAATTGATCCGCGAGGCGGTGGATGCGATTGCCGGGTTGCCGCGCAAGGCTTGAGCGGCATTGGCTGTTGCCGGGTATGGTTAGCGCGTTGGGTCTCGCAGGCAATAAAAAGGGCTCCCTGAAGGAGCCCCTGGGCTCTCGCCCGCCGCCCGGATGGGGCGTGCATGTGAAGTCGGTAGTTGCCTCGGGTTAGTGAGTAGCCTGTTAGCCGACAGCGTGGAGTTCGTTGAGTCGATGGATACCGGCGGTGCCGGTCAGTCCGTCCCAGTTGTCACCGCGACCTTCGCGCCAGCCGTTTAACCAGGCTTGACGCACGGAAGGAAGAGTAAAAGGACACATTTCGCGGGATTTGCCATGGATGCCGTATTGGTAGCCGCGCAAAAAAGCTTTTTCTAACGGATCGCGCTTAAGTCTTCTCATAGGGTGCTGCCCTCAATGTTGACTGTTATGTCCCTTAGACCTCGACGACCTCGTCGCGAGGTCAGGCAGAAAGAGTTCTGCCAGAGGAGAAGTCCGCTGCCGGCGTGGCGGTTCTGCCTCGTGCCTCCGTCGTTGCAACGCAGGCCTAGGGAGATTTCTATCGAATGCTTGGATGCCTGGGAATGATCGTTTTGTCATAAGGAAGTAACACTTTTACCGATCAGGCCATAAGGCAAGGCGGTAAAGATTGGCTTTCTTCTGGCCGCCACCGATGGTACGGGCGTTTGCAGCGTGCGTACTGGTGTTTTGCCACTGCGAATTAATCGCGGTGGCACGCTCTGTCTATTCCGATGAAGGGTCGCCTTGCGGCGTTTTGTCACTTATTTTGGCCGTGTTGACTCGTTCGCCTGCCGTTTACTGCCTTAGGCACTGGATATTCCCATGTCGGATCGTTACGAACTCTTTCTCACCTGTCCCAAAGGCCTGGAGGGCTTGCTGCTTGAAGAAGCCGGTAACCTGGGGCTCGAGGAGGCGCGCGAGCATACGTCTGCCATTCGGGGGGTGGCCGAGCTGGAGACGGCTTATCGCCTGTGCCTGTGGTCGCGCCTGGCCAACCGGGTGTTGCTGGTGCTCAAGCGCTTTCCCATTCAGGATGCCGAAAGCCTGTACGAAGGCGTGCTGGAGGTCGACTGGTTCGAGCACCTGGAGCCCAACGGCAGTCTGGCCGTGGAGTTCAGCGGCAATGGCTCGGGGATCGACAACACCCACTTCGGTGCGTTGAAGGTTAAGGATGCCATCGTCGACAAGTTGCGCCAGAAGGACGGTACGCGGCCGTCGATTGACAAGCTCAATCCGGACATGCGCGTGCACCTGCGCCTGGATCGCGGTGAGGCGATTCTCTCCCTCGACCTGTCCGGGCATAGCCTGCACCAGCGCGGTTATCGCCTGCAGCAGGGCGCCGCGCCGCTGAAGGAAAACCTTGCCGCTGCGGTGTTGCTGCGTGCCGGCTGGCCGCGCATCGCCGCCGAGGGCGGGGCGCTGACCGATCCGATGTGCGGGGTCGGCACCTTTCTGGTGGAAGCGGCCATGATCGCCGCCGACATCGCGCCGAACCTCAAGCGCGAGCTGTGGGGCTTCAGCCATTGGCTGGGCCATGTGCCGGCCTTGTGGAAAAAGCTGCACGCCGAAGCCGAGCAGCGTGCGGTTGCAGGGCTGGCCAAGCCGCCGTTGTGGATTCGCGGTTATGAGGCCGATCCGCGGCTGATTCAGCCGGCGCGCAACAATATCGAGCGCGCCGGGCTGAGCGACTGGATCAAGGTCTACCAGGGTGAGTTGGCGACCTTCGAACCGCGCCCGGATCAGCACCAGAAGGGCCTGGTGATCTGTAACCCGCCCTATGGCGAGCGGCTGGGCGATGAAGCCAGCCTGCTGTACCTCTATCAGAACCTCGGCGAGCGTCTGCGCCAGGCGTGCATGGGCTGGGAGGCCGCGGTGTTCACCGGGGCGCCGGATCTGGGCAAGCGCATGGGCATTCGCAGCCACAAACAGTACGCCTTCTGGAACGGCGCCTTGCCGTGCAAGTTGCTGCTGATCAAGGTGCAGCCGGAGCAGTTCGTCACCGGCGAGCGGCGCACCCCGGAGCAACGCGAGCGTGAGCGCGAGCAGGTCGAAGCCGACAAGGCCGTGCTGGAGCCGCTAGAGCGCCAGTACAACAAGAACGGCAACCCGCTTAAACCGGCGCCGGCGCCGGTTGTCGAGCAGGCGCGCCTGAGCGAAGGCGGGCAGATGTTCGCCAACCGCCTGCAGAAGAACCTCAAGCAGCTGGGCAAGTGGGCCAGGCGCGAGGGTGTCGAGTGCTACCGCGTCTACGATGCCGACATGCCCGAGTACGCCCTGGCCATCGATCTGTACCACGATTGGGTGCATGTGCAGGAATACGCGGCGCCCAAGTCGATTGATCCGGAGAAGGCCCAGGCCCGTCTGTTCGACGCCTTGGCGGCGATTCCCCAGGCGTTGAACGTCGACAAGAGCCGGGTGGTGATCAAGCGCCGCGAGCGCCAGAGCGGCACCAAGCAGTACCAGCGCCAGGGCAGCCAGGGTCAGTTCATGGAGGTCAGCGAAGGCGGGGTCAAGCTGCTGGTCAACCTCACCGACTATCTCGATACCGGGCTGTTCCTCGACCATCGACCGCTACGCCTGCGTATCCAGCGCGAGGCGGCCGGCAAGCGCTTCCTCAATCTGTATTGCTACACCGCCACGGCGAGCGTGCATGCGGCCAAGGGCGGGGCGCGCAGCAGCACCAGCGTCGACCTGTCGAAGACCTACCTGGACTGGGCGCGGCGCAATCTGTCGCTCAATGGCTTCTCCGATAAGCACAAGCTGGAGCAGGCCGATGTAATGGTCTGGTTGGAGGAGGATCGCGGCGAATACGACCTGATCTTCATCGATCCGCCAACCTTCTCCAACTCCAAGCGCATGGACGGCGTGTTCGATATCCAGCGCGACCATGTGCAGTTGCTCGATCTGGCCATGGCCCGCCTGGCACCGGGCGGCGTGTTGTATTTCTCCAATAACTTCCGCAAGTTCCAGCTCGATGAGGGGCTGGCGGCACGTTACGGTCTGGAGGAAATCAGCGCCGCGACCCTGGATCCGGATTTTACCCGTAACCCGAAAATCCACCGCGCCTGGCGCTTGACGACGCAAGGCTGATCGACAGGGTTGGCCGTCATTCGTCCAGCGCTTGCAGCCACTCCTGGGGCACATCGCGTTTCAGGGCCAGCTGGCACTGTTGGCTTTCGGGATCGAAAACGATCACCGCTTGGCCCTTGTCGAGGGCGTGACGCACCCGTTGCACGCGGGTTTGCAGCGGCGTTTCATCGCCGTTGTCGGTGCCTTCGCGGGTGACGAAATCTTCGATCAGGCGGGTGAGGGTATCGGCTTCGAGCAGGGACGAGGGGATCAGCACGGTTTTTTCTCCAAAACACGGCGGCGATGCTAACGCGCCGTGGGCGTGCTGGCCATGTCCGCCGTTCATCCGGCGGGTTGTGTGTGCCATTGCGATCTCAAGCAGGGCGTAGGGCGGTTCGGGCGGCGTTCTGTTCGGCGCGCAGCGACAGTCTGCCGGATCGGCGTCCAGGCGTACTGCTGCGCGAGTGCGCCCTACGGGTTATGTGTCTGGTACGGCCTGCTCGAGTAGATAAAGCTCC
Organism: Pseudomonas sp. sp1636; assembly: GCF_030376615.1. Lineage (GTDB taxonomy): Bacteria > Pseudomonadota > Gammaproteobacteria > Pseudomonadales > Pseudomonadaceae > Aquipseudomonas. The sequence goes on along the minus strand of NZ_JARRAB010000011.1, from coordinate 110,127 downwards.
AGGGTGCTGTAGAGCTGGGCGCTGTCCAGTGGTTTGCCGAGAAAGTCGTCCATGCCGACCTCGATGCCATGCTGGCGGTGTTCGTCGAGGGTGTGCGCAGTCAGGGCGATGATGGGCACCGCCGCGAGGTTTTGCTGGCGCTCCAGCAGGCGAATTTTTTCGGTCGCTTCGAAGCCGTCCATTATCGGCATTTCACAGTCCATCAGGATCAACTGTATCGCTGCGGGGTTGCGCTGGTATTCGTTGACTGCGGCCAGCCCATTGCTGACCAGGCGCACCTTGTAGTTACGTTTGTTGAGGAAGCCTTGCACCACCATCTGGTTGATCGGGTTGTCTTCGGCAACCAGGATGCACGGGACTGCAGCCCGATCGCTGGGGGCTTCACGCGGCAGGCCGGGCTCTTCGGCGTGGCGCTCCGCATGGAGTTCGGTCAGGGCGTCACGCAGGGCGCTGACCGTGAGTGGAAGCGCCAGGCTGAGCAGGCGCAGGTTGGTGCTGGGCGGCAGTGGCTGGCAGTGCTGCGCAGGGCAGAGCAGTAAGATGCGCTGGTCGGGTTGCAGGTAGGGCCGTAGCGAGTCCAGCCAGTGGCTGGCACTGCCGGGCCAGGGCGACATCAGCACCAGCAGCGGCGCGGCAGCAAAATCTTCCAGATAATTGTGCAGTTTGTCCGGGTTTTGACAGCACTCGGTGCGCATGCCCCAGCGTCTGAGCAGGCGGCTGAGGGCGTCCAGGCCGGGGCCGTCGAGCGAGCAGAGCAGGGCGGTGCGACCCTTGAACAGCAGGTGCACAGCGTCGGCCTCGCATGCTTGGTCGTTGAGGGGAATGTCGAAGGCAAAGCGCGTGCCTTGCCCGGGGGTGCTCTGTACGTCGATACGTCCGCCCATCATTTCTACCAATTCCTTGCTGATTGCCAGACCGAGACCGCTGCCGCCATAACGCCGGGTGGTGCTGGAGTCGCCCTGGGAGAAGGACTCGAATAGCCGAGCCCGATGCTGCGGGGTGATGCCGACGCCGCTGTCGCTGACCGAGAACAGCAGGTGCGCGTTGCCCTGGGAGTCGCTACGGCGGCAGACGTTGACGCCGACATGGCCTGCGTCGGTGAACTTCAGGGCGTTGCTCAGCAGGTTCATCAGCACCTGCTTGACCCGGGTCGGGTCGCCGCGCATGTGTCGCGGCACGCCCGCGTCCAGGCTGATGTAGAGGCGCAGTTGTTTGTCCTGCGCTTGCCCGATGAACAGGCTGAGGGTGTTGGAGATCAGTTCTTCGAGGTCGAAGTCGATATGTTCCAGGCTGAGCTTGCCGGATTCGATCCGCGCGTAATCGAGGATGTCGTTGATCACCGCCAGCAAGGAACTGCCGGAGCCGGAAATGGTATCGACATAGAACCGCTGGCTGCGATCCAGGGTGCTTTCGCGCAGCAGTTGCAGCATGCCCAGCACGCCATTGAGCGGGGTGCGGATCTCGTGGCTCATCATGGCCAGGAAGCGGCTCTTGGCCTGGTTTTCGATCTCCGCCTGCTCGGCGGCGCGGCGTGACTGGAAGCCTTCTTCCTTGAGGATGTTGATACGGTCGGCCAGGCCGATGGAGAGGGTAATCAGCTCGATGGTCACGCCGACCTTGACCACCGCGGCACCATACAGGTCGAACAATTCGACCCCCAGCGAACCCGCGGTGGCAATGATGAACGAAGCCAGCAAGATACCCCAGGCGAGGATGTAGTAGGAGCCGTAGCGCAAGCCCTGGCGCCAGATATAGGCGCCGCTGAGCAGCAACACCAGGGAGACCGCCAGCACGGTCAGGCTGGCGAGGATGTTCCAGGCCTGCAGGCCGATCAGCGGCAGTGATAACAGGCAGCCGAGCATGGCCAGCATGAACAGGCGCAAGCCCAGGTCGAGACGCGGGAAGTGCTGTTGGGTATGCAGGAAGTGGCGGCTGAACTGGCTGGCGCTCAGGCAGTGGAAGAACATCAGGATGTAGATGCTGACCGACTGCAGTTCGATGTAGTGCGGCAGCAGTTTGAACAGCATGCCGTCGAAGCTGATGCTGAACAGGCCGATGTTCAGGCTGTAGACCAGGTACCAGAAATAGGCCGGCTCGCGCAGCGTGATAAACAGGAACAGGTTGTAGCAGAACATCGCGAACAGCACGCCGTAGAAGGCGCCGTTGATGCTCATGAGGTTTTCCTGGGCGGCCGCGCTGGCATTGTAGGTGCTGAAGAACAGCGGCACGAACACCGTGCTGCTGGTCTCCACGCGCACCAGCAGGGTGTGGTCGCCCGGGGACAGGCTGACCGGAAACCAGAAGTTGCGCACCTGCACCGGGCGCTGGGAGAAGGCATAGCGGTCGCCGCTTTCCTGCGTGAGCCAGTGGCCGTCGCTACCGCTCAGGTAGATCTGGATATGATCGAGCAGCGGGTAATTGACTTCCAGGTAGCCGGCCAGATCCTGCGTCAGGCTGTTGCGCAGGCGCACCTTGAACCACCAGACCGAATTGTTCTTGCCTCGGTTGGCATGGTCGCCCTGAATCCGTGCGAAGTGCTCGTCGTCCAGGGCGCTGACCTGCTCGAGGCTCAGGCTGCCATCCGGGTCTTCCAGGTAGCCCATGGCGGGGCCGAGCGACAGGCGTAGCTCCTGTTTGTCCAGTTCGGCGGACGGCAACGCCCACGCCGGGCCGCAAAGCCAGAGCAACAACACAACCAGGCATATACGCGGCATCCGCGCCCCTTATTATCGTTAGCAGGCCGTTGAAAACCACGGCGCTCGGCTCTGCCGCGTGGCAGCCGATTTCGCCTGGCCTGGCCGTCGTGCGCTCCATGTTTCAACGGCCTGTCGGCGGGGGCGCGTGCAGCACGCCACGCCGGTCATCCCATGCCTGCCACTTTGCCCGGATGCGCGTTGCCCTTCAAGCGTCCTGGTCGCGCTGACCGAGCAGGCTGTCGACGGTCGGTACGCGCGTCTCGCTTTCCATCTGGGCATCGTGCTCGATCTGGTGACTGAAGCGTTCCAGGGAGCCCTCTGCCGGCAGGGCATCGCTGGCGAACACCGGCGGGCTGAGCAGGTAGGCGCCGAGCAGGCGGGTGAGGGCGGCCAGGCTGTCGATGTGGGTGCGTTCGTAGCCGTGGGTGGCGTCGCAGCCGAAAGCCAGCAGGGCGGTGCGGATGTCGTGGCCGGCGGTCACCGCCGATTGGGCATCGCTGTGGTAGTAGCGGAACAGGTCGCGGCGCACCGGAATCTCCTGTTCGCCGGCCAGGCGCAGCAGGTGCCGCGACAGGTGATAGTCGTAGGGGCCGCCGGAGTCCTGCATGGCGACGCTGACCGTGTGTTCGCTGGACTGCTGGCCGGGTGCGACCGGGGCGATGTCGATGCCGACGAACTCGCTGACGTCCCAGGGCAGGGCGGCGGCGGCGCCGGAGCCGACTTCCTCGGTGATGGTGAACAGCGGATGGCAGTCGATTTCCGGTTCCAGGCCGCTTTCCTTGATCGCCTTGAGCGCCGTGAGCAGGGCGGCGACACCGGCCTTGTCATCCAGGTGGCGGGCGCTGATATGGCCGCTCTCGGTGAACTCGGGGAGCGGGTCGAAGGCGACGAAATCGCCCACCGAGATGCCCAGCGACTCGCAGTCGGCGCGGGTGGTGCTGTACGCATCCAGGCGCAGTTCGACGTGATCCCAGCTGATCGGCAGCTGATCCACTTCGGTGTTGAAGGCATGCCCCGAGGCCATCAGCGGCAGTACGCTGCCGCGGATCACGCCGTGGTCGGTGAATACGCTGACCCGGCTGCCTTCGGCGAAGCGGCTCGACCAGCAGCCCACCGGTGCCAGGGCCAGACGGCCGCCGTCCTTCAGCTCGCGGACAATCGCGCCAATGGTGTCGAGGTGGGCCGACACGGCGCGATCCGGGCTGCTCTGCTTGCCTTTGAGGGTGCCGCGAATGGTGCCGCGCCGGGTCAGCTCGAAGGGGATGCCGATTTCTTCCAGACGCTCGGCGACGTAGCGCACGATGGTGTCGGTAAAGCCGGTTGGGCTGGGGATGGCGAGCATTTCCAGGAGGGTTTTTTGCAGATAGTCGAGATCCGGTTCGGGATGTTGCTGCATTTACGTCTCCTTGCGTGCCGCGAGATAAGGATCGAGTCCGTAGCCCGGATGCAATCCGGGAAAGCGCGATCCGGGATTGCGCCAAGGCTCATTGGGCCAGGTTCGTTGTCAGCCCACCTGGCTGAGCGGGAACAGCAGATCGATAAAACGCTCGGCGGTCGGTTGCGGTTCGTGGTTGGCCAGGCCGGCGCGTTCGTTGGCTTCGATGAACACGTGTTCGGGTTGGTCGGCCGCCGGCACCAGCAGGTCGAGGCCGACCACCGGGATGTCCAGGGCGCGCGCGGCTTTCACTGCCGCCTCGGCCAGTGCCGGATGGAGGATGTCGGTGACGTCCTCCAGGCAGCCGCCGGTGTGCAGGTTGGCGGTCTTGCGCACGGCCAGGCGCTGGCCCTGGGGCAGGATGCTGGCGTAGTCGACGCCGGCGGCATGCAGGGTGCGCAGGGTTTCCGCGTCCTTGGGGATACGGCTTTCACCGCCGGTGGCAGCCTGGCGGCGGCGGCTCTGGGCGTCGATCAGGTCGCCGATGCAGTGGCGGCCGTCGCCGATCACCTCGGCCGGCCGGCGAATGGCGGCGGCGACCACCTCGAAGCCGATCAGCAGAATGCGCAAGTCATAGCCCTGATGAAAGCTCTCCAGCAGCACCCGGCTGTCGAATACCTGGGCGCGTTCGATGGCGCTCTGCACCTCGGCCGGGCTGCGCAGATCGACCGCCACGCCCTGGCCCTGTTCGCCGTCCACCGGTTTGACCACCAGGCTGCCGTGTTCGCGGAGGAAGGCGGCATTCTCTTCGGCGCTGCCGGCCAGGCGCTGGGCCGGCAGGCTGAGGCCGGCGCGGCTGAGGGCGCGATGGGTCAGGCGCTTGTCCTGGCACAGGGTCATGCTCACCGCGCTGGTCAGGTCGGTCAGTGACTCGCGGCAGCGGATGCGGCGGCCGCCGTGGCTCAAGGTGAACAGGCCGGCTTCGGCGTCGTCCACCTGCGCCTCGATACCGCGACGCAGGGCTTCGTCGACGATGATCCGCGCATAGGGATTGAGCTCGGCCTCGGGTCCGGGGCCGAGGAACAGTGGCTGATTGATGCTGTTCTTGCGTTTGATGCTGAAGGTTTGCAGTTCGCGAAAACCGAGCTTGGCGTAGAGCCCTTTGGCCTGACGGTTGTCGTGCAGCACCGAGAGGTCGAGGTAGCTCAGGCTGCGGCTCATGAAGTGCTCGATCAGGTGGCGCACCAGCACCTCGCCGACACCGGGGCGACTGCACTGCGGGTCGACCGCCAGGCACCAGAGACTGCTGCCGTTTTCCGGATCGCGATAGGCTTTCTGATGATTGAGGCCCATGACGCTGCCGATCACCGTGCCGCTGTCTTCATCTTCAGCCAGCCAGTAGGTGGGCCCGCCCTGATGGCGCGGGGTGAGCTTGGCCGGGTCGATCGGCAACATGCCGCGCATCTGGTACAAGCAGTTGATCGCCTGCCAGTCCGCAGCATTCTGCGCGCGGCGGATACGGTAGCCGCGAAAGCCGCGGTGTGCCGGGCGATAGTCGCTGAACCACAGACGCAAGGTGTCCGAGGGGTCGAGAAACAGCTGCTGCGGCGCCTGCGCCAGCACTTGCTGTGGCGCGGCGACGTACAGGGCAATATCGCGCTCGCCCGGCTGTTCGGTCAGCAGCTCTTGGGCCAGCTCGGTGGCGTCCGGGAAGGTATGGCCGATCAGCAGGCGGCCCCAGCCGCAGTGCACCGCCAAGGGCTGGCAGAGTTCCGCGTCGCGCTCTTCGGCGAAGCGTGCCTGCAGGCGTTCATAAGAGGGGGCTTGGCCGCGCAGCAGGCGTTGATTGAAGGCATTGGCGCGCATGGTGTGCTTCCTTGGCTTTCAGCTGCGCCCGGACAGTGCCCGGGCGCGTGAATGTAGTCGTGACATCTCCGGACTCGGTCCGGCCTGCGACCCTGGTCGAACAATGGCTTGGAGCCCCGATAGCCATGCTTGGTTCAGCTGGATTGCCGGGGCACCAGGCTTACAGGCCTTGCTCGCTCAACCACAGGTTGAGCGCCGCCATCTGCCACAGCTTGGAGCCGCGCAGCGGGGTCAGCTGGCCGTGTGGATCGGTCAGCAGGCGGTCGAGCATGGCCGGGTTGAACAGGCCGCGATCCTGGCTCGGGTCGATCAGCAGATCGCGTACCCAGCCCAGCGTCGCGCCTTCCAGGTGCTTGAGGCCGGGCACCGGGAAGTAGCCCTTGGGCCGGTCGATCACCTCGCTGGGGATGACCTGGCGGGCGGCCTCCTTGAGCACGTGCTTGCCGCCGTCGGGCAACTTGAAGCGGCCCGGGATGCGCGCCGAGAGTTCGGCCAGGCGGTAATCGAGGAACGGCGTGCGCGCCTCCAGGCCCCAGGCCATGGTCATGTTGTCGACCCGTTTGACCGGGTCGTCGACCAGCATCACCGTGCTGTCCAGGCGCAACGCCTTGTCCACCGCGGCGATGGCGCCGGGCTGGGCGAAGTGCTGACGGACGAACTCGCCGGCATGGTCGTCGGTCAGCCACTCGGGCTGCACGCAGGCGGCATACTCGTCGTGTTCGCGGTCGAAGAAGGCCGCACGATAAGCGCTAAAGGCATCTTCGGCACCGTCCACCAGCGGATACCAGTGGTAGCCGGCGAACAGCTCGTCGGCGCCCTGGCCGCTCTGCACCACCTTGCAGTGCTTGGCCACTTCGCGCGAGAGCAGGTAGAAGGCGATGCAGTCGTGGCTGACCATCGGCTCGCTCATGGCGCGGAAGGCCGCCGGCAGTTGCTCGATGATCTCGTGCTCGCCGATGCGCAGCTGATGGTGCTGGGTGTGGAAGCGCTCGGCGATCAGATCCGAGTACTGGAACTCGTCGCCGCGTTCGCCGCCGGCATCCTGGAAACCGATGGAGAAGGTCGAGAGGTTTTCCACTCCGGCCTCGCGCAGCAGGCCGACCAGCATGCTCGAATCGACGCCGCCGGACAGCAGCACGCCGACATCCACCGCCGCGCGCTGGCGGATCGACACCGCCTCGCGCATGCCGTCGAGCACCTGGTCGCGCCAGTCATCCAGCTCGAAGGCGATTTCCTCGCGCTTGGGGCCGTAGTCGAGCTGCCACCAGCTCTGCTGCTGGCAGTTGCCCTGGGCGTCGAAGCGCATCCAGCTGGCTGGCGGTAGTTTTTCCACCCCGGCCAGGATGGTGCGCGGCGCCGGCACCACGGCATGGAAGTTCAGGTAATGGTTAAGCGCGATCGGATCCAGCGCCTTGCCGATGTCGCCGCCTTTTAGCAGCGCCGGCAGACTGGAGGCGAAGCGCAGGCGCTGGCCGGTACGCGACAGGTACAGCGGCTTGACGCCGAGGCGGTCGCGGGCGATGAACAGTTGCTGGGTGTCGCGCTCCCACACGGCGAAGGCGAACATGCCGTTGAGCTTGGGCAGCAGGTCGGTGCCCCAGGCGTGGTAACCCTTGAGCAGCACTTCGGTGTCGCCGCCGGAGAAGAAGCGGTAGCCGAGGCTTTCCAGCTCGCCGCGCAGTTCCGGGTAGTTGTAGATGGCGCCGTTGAACACCATGGACAGGCCGAGGTCGCTGTCGATCATCGGCTGGCCGGAGGCTTCGGCGAGATCCATGATCTTCAGCCGGCGGTGGCCAAGGGCAACTGGCCCCTGACTGTGGAAGCCATGCGCGTCAGGGCCGCGCGGGGCTAAATGATGGGTGATCCGCTCGACTGCAGCCAGGTCGGCCGGTCGTTGATCGAAGCGTAGTTCTCCAGCTATTCCGCACATAGGGTTCCTTACCGGTGTTGCCGTTGGGGAGTGGTTCGGGCTCGCCGAACCTTTTACATGGGAACAAAAAAATGCTTTCATGTCAAAGCGTTTATTCGATCTGAAGGCATGTATGAGTGAGAATATAGTTTCTACTGAAATAGATTTGTCACCTGTGATGGCACTCGACCTGCCGATTTTCCAGGCGCTCAGGCGCCTGCAGCAGGCCGGTGAAGTGCACGCCAAGCGCCTGGCCCGTTTCGGCGGGCTGACCCCCATGCAGTTGATGATCCTGCAGGTGCTGGCCGGTGAGGCACGATTGACCGCCAGCGACCTGAGCGGACGGGTCAGCCTCACCGCGGCAACGCTGTCGGGCATGCTCGATCGCCTGGAGGAGCGCGGCCTGTTGCAGCGCCAGCGCGACGATCAGGATCGCCGCCGCCAATGGTTGCTGCTCAGCGAGGCCGGCCGCGAGTTGGTGCAACAGGCACCGACGCTGCTGCCGCCGGAGTTTCGCCAGCGCTTCGCCGCGCTCAAGGATTGGGAGCGGCACAACCTGACCGCCGCGCTGTTGCGCGCGGCGGAACTGTGCGGCGAGATGGAGTGAACGAGCTGCAGGATTGAGCGTCGGCGCGGCGGCCTGTTGTTGTTGATTGCTGCCGAAAGAAACACCTCTGTAGGCGTCAGCTTGCCATGCTTCGGCATTCCGGGGATTCGCTAGCCGGCGGCAAAAGATCGCCCGCAAGCGGACTCCTGCAACTCCGGCCACGCCCCAGGAGTCGGGAAACGATCATTGCGGCGACAGGCCGCTAGGTGTACTTGGTGAAAATGGCGCGAACCCGGGCCAGGGTTTCGCCGGGGTCATGCTCGGGGTCGAGCACGGCTTCTTCCAGCAGGCAGGCGAGCATCTCCTGATAGGCCTTGTCCAACGCCTTGCGGGCGGCGGCGAATTGCTGGGCGATGGCCTCGCAGTCCTCGCTGCGGCGGATCATGGCTTGAATGCCGCGGATCTGCCCTTCGACCCGGGCCAGGCGTTTGAGCATAGCGTCTTCATGGGCTGCGCGGGTTTGTTCGCTCATGGCGCTGCATCCGCCAGTGATCGACGCAGGGTGAAGGCGCCGCGCAGTTCGCCTGGGGCAAAGCCGGTGGCCTGATCGTTGGGGTAGCTTTGCTCGATCTGCGCCGCCACCTCGGCCTCGATCCCCTGGCCGTGACAGGCCAGGCACGGCTCGCCGGTGGCGATGGCTTGCATGTAACGGAATTCGCCGTCGACGACCGCCGACGCACTCATCTGCGCCAGCTCTTCGCCAGCGCTTTGCCGCCGTAAAAAGTCTTCCAGTATCTGGCGTTCCCAGGCGTCCGGCTGGTTATCCGGGTTGCGCAGGCGCAGGGCGGTGCGCCCGACTTTCCAGGGCTGCTGGCTGTGCTCCACGGCGATGGTTGGCGCGAGCAACTGGCAGGCTTGCACGGCCTGCACCGGGTCGCCGGCCGCGATTGCAGTTTTCACCGTCTGCAGCAGGTGTTGCTGGAAGGGTGGGATAAGGCTGGCGGCTTCGCGTGCGAGGCTGCCCGGGTCTGCCGCAGGAGCGGCCCAGGCCAGAGTCGGCAGGGCTGCGAGTACGAGAATGAGGCGCATGCGGGTGTCACTCCTGTTCTGTATACCCCGTAGGGTATGCATGCGGGGTGAATGCACGCAAGGGTCGAGCTTCGGCTTGCGACTATTGGCCGCGGATCAGCGTGCGCAGGGCGAACCGGTTGGGGTGGCAGGCCGCGGCGACATCCCGGGGCACGGGCAAGGGCTCCTCATTCAGCCAGGCGGCAATCAGTTCGCCGGACAAGGGGGCGGTGATCAGCCCGCGCGAACCGTGGCCGCTGTTGACGTACAAGCCGTCGAGCCAGGGGCAGGGGGTGTCCGGCACTTGGCGGGCATCCTTGGCCAGCACCGCGTAGGCCTCGAGAAAGGCCGGGCGATCGGCCAGGGGGCCGACGATGGGCAGGTAGTCCGGGCTGGTGCAGCGAAAGGCGGCGCGACCCTCGAGCTGCGCCGGGTCGAGCTGGGCGCTGTGCAGGCGTTCGGCCAGGTCTGGCGAGATTTCCTCGAGCAGGGCGAGGTTGCCCGCATGGTCGGCGCTGTTGAGTCCAAGATCGTCGCTTTTGAAGTCGAAACTGGCGCCCAGGCAGTGCTCGCCGAGGCGCGCCGGGGCGATATAGCCCGAGGCGCACACCACGCTGCGCAGCGCCGTGCTCTGGGGGGTGGCCGGCACCCGACTGATCTGCCCGCGAATACGTTTGAGCGGCAGTTCGGCGCTGTAGGGGAAGCGCTTGATCTCGGCGGCGCCGGCCAGCACCACCACGGCGGCGCTGGCCAGCAGCTCGGTGCCGTTCCAGGCCTGCCAGGCTTGGCCGTCGCGGCGTAACTGCAGCGCCTCCCGGTGCAGTTGCAGGCGAATATTCGGCTGCTCGGCCAGCAACCGGCACAGCGCCGGCGGGTGCACCCAGCCGGCTTGCGGGTAGAACAGGCCGCCGGCCGGGAGCTGGATGCCGGCTTGGGCTGCGGCGCTGGCCTGGTCGAGATTGACCAGCAGATCGCTGGGGAAGGCCGCCGCCAGTTGCGCCTGGCGCTGCGCTTCCTGGCTGTCGAGGGCCAGTTGCAGTACCCCGCAGTTGTCCCAGTCGTGGCCTTTGTGCAGGCGCTCGAGCAGGCGGCGGGTGTAGCCGAAGCCGCTGACGATCAAGCGCGACAGCGCGGTGCCGTGGGCCGACAGCTTGAGGTAGAGCACGCCTTGCGGGTTGCCCGAGGCTTCCTCGGCAATGTTGGCGTGGCGCTCCAGCAGGGTCACCTGCCAGCCGCGTGACGCCAGGCTGGCGGCGCTGGCGCAACCGGCCATTCCCGCGCCTATGACCAGAGCCCGGCGTTCGCGCTGGCGCTGTGGCGGACGGGCGAACCAGGGTTTGCCGGCGTCCGCGGCGCTGCCGACGAATTGGCCTTTGAGTACTTCCCACTTGTTGCCCAGGCCGGGTACGCGGCGCATTTTGAAGCCGGCATCATTCAGGCGCCGACGCACATAGCCGGTGCTGGTGAAGGTGCCGATGCTGGTGCCCGGCACACTCAGGCGGGCCAGTTCGACGAAGAGCTCGGGCGTCCACATCTGCGGATTTTTTGCCGGGGCGAAGCCGTCGAGAAACCAGGCGTCGATGCGCGCGTCGAGTTGCGGCAGCAGCTCCAGGGCATCGCCGATCAGCAGGCTGAGGATGATCCGTCCGCCGGCGAACATCAGGCGTTGAAAACCCGGATGCAGGGCGACGTACTGGCCCAGCAGTTGCTGGGCCAAGGGCGCCAGCTCGGGCCACAAGGCCAGGGCGCGCTGCAGGTCGCTGAGATTGAGCGGGTATTTCTCGACGCTGACGAAGTGCAGCCGCGCACCCGCGGGTGCCTGCGACTCGAACAGCTGCCAGGCGCAGAGAAAGTTCAGCCCGGTGCCGAAACCGGTTTCGCCTATCACCAGTTGTTCGCCGTCGCCCAGGGCGCTGAAACGCGCCGGCAAATCGTTATTGGCGAGGAAGACGTGGCGGCTTTCGGCCAGACCGTCCTGCTTCGAGAAATAGACATCGCCGAATAGCCGCGAGAGCGGTTGCCCCGTGGCGTCCCAGTCGAGCTGCGCGGCTTGGGTGGCGGGTAGGTCGAGCGGGGCGTCGGGCATGGCAAGGGCACCAGATTGAGCAGGCGCGCATTCTAGCGCACAGCTGCAGATGGCTCACCCCGTCGCTCGCGCGATCCGCTAGGCTCTGCTGATCAGATCAGGGAGCTAGCCATGTTTGAGTCCGCCGAGATTGGTCGCACCATCGATAAAGCCAGGTTCGATGCCGCCGTGCCGGAGTTGCGCGAGGCATTGCTCGAGGCGCAGTACGAGTTGCAGCAGCAGGCGCGTTTCCCGGTGCTTATCCTGCTCTGCGGTGTCGAGGGGGCCGGCAAGGGGGAGACAGTCAAGCTGCTCAACGAGTGGATGGATCCGCGTCTGATCCAGGTCAGCACCTTCGATCAACCAAGCGACGAGGAGCTGGCCCGGCCACCGGCCTGGCGCTATTGGCGGCAACTGCCGCCCAAGGGGCGCATGGGGGTGTTCTTCGGCAACTGGTACAGCCAGATGCTGCAGGGGCGGGTGCATGGGGATTTCAAGAATGCGGTGCTGGATCAGGCGCTCGATGCGGCCTCGGCCCTGGAACGCATGCTCTGTGACGAGGGCGCGTTGATTTTCAAGTTCTGGTTTCATCTGTCCAAGAGTCAGATGAAGGCGCGCCTCAAATCGTTGCAGGACGATCCCTTGCACAGCTGGCGTATCAGCCCGCTGGACTGGCAGCAGTCGAAGACCTACGACAAGTACGTGCGGGTCGGTGAGCGGGTACTGCGCCGTAGCAGCCGCGACTATGCGCCCTGGTATGTGGTCGAGGGCGTGGACGAGTATTACCGCAGCCTGACGGTTGGGCGGATTCTCCTCGAAGGCTTGCAGGCCGCGCTCAACGCCAAGAACCGACCGCTACCCCAGCCCCATGCGGCGCCGCTGACGTCCAGCCTGGATAACCTCGGCTTGCTCGACAGCCTGGATATGAGCCAGGCACTGGACAAGGACGACTACAACGAACAGCTGATCACCGAGCAGGCGCGACTGTCGGGTTTGCTGCGCGACAAGCGCATGCGCAAACATGCCCTGGTGGCGGTGTTCGAGGGTAACGATGCCGCCGGCAAGGGCGGCGCGATTCGGCGGGTGACGGCGGCGCTCGACCCGCGCCTGTATCGCATCGTGCAGGTGGCCGCGCCGACCGACGAGGAACGCGCGCAGCCGTATCTGTGGCGCTTCTGGCGGCAGATTCCGGCGCGCGGCAAATTCACCATGTTCGACCGCTCCTGGTACGGCCGGGTGCTGGTGGAGCGGGTCGAGGGTTTTTGCAGCCCCGCCGACTGGCTGCGGGCCTATGGCGAGATCAACGACTTCGAGGAGCAACTGACTGATGCCGGCGTGGTGTTGGTCAAGTTCTGGCTGGCGATCGATCAGGACACCCAGTTGCAGCGCTTCAATGAGCGCGAGCAGACGCCCTTCAAGCGCTTCAAAATCACCGAGGACGACTGGCGTAATCGTGAAAAGTGGCCGCAATACCGCGATGCCGTGGGCGATATGGTCGACCGAACCAGCACCGAACTCGCGCCCTGGACCCTGGTCGAGGCCAATGACAAACGCTTTGCCCGGGTCAAGGTGCTGCGCACCATCAATGCGGCGTTGGAGGCGGCATTCGAGCGGGACTGAGGGTGTCCGCCCGGGCCAGGTTAAAGATGGCCGCGCCGACGCCAGCCTGCAAAGCCTGAGCGCACTCCGCCGAGGCGCCGCCGAGCATAAGCTATCCTGCGTAAGGCCGGTTGAAGTCCTGCGGCCCAAGTGATGCCAGGCGCCAGTGGCGGCGAGCGCCGTCAGCTACTGCCGGCCGAGGATGTCGGCGCCGAATTCACCCCGAACTGCGCGAGCAGCAAGCACGCATTCGCGCGCGCATCGACCTTCGCAAGCGAGGAGAGTTGTGATGAAGATCCATGCCTACCTGATGTTCGACGGCCAGTGCGAGGCCGCCTTCAGCTTTTACGCCAAGTGCCTGGGCGGCACCCTGGAGATGATGCGCTACGCCGAGAGCCCCGACGCCGGCGAGATTCCGACGCAGTTCCAGCAGCGCATCATGCACGCCTGCCTGACGGTCGGCGACCAGTTGCTGATGGCCTCCGACCGCCCACCGCAGTCCCCGCACGAGGGCATCAAGGGCTGCTCGATCTCGCTGCAGGTGGACAACCTGCCAGAGGCCGAGCGCCTGTATGCTGCCCTGGCCGAGGGCGGTTCGGTGCAGATGGAGCTGCAGCAGACCTTCTGGGCCACGCGTTTCGCCATGCTCAGCGATCGTTTCGGCGTGTCCTGGATGATCAACTGCGTGGTGAGCCAGATGGACTGAGCCCCGGCGAGTTCCTGAGGCGGAGCGTCGCCGCACGTCGCCCGGATGCAATCCGGGAGCGGTGGTGGAGGCGCATCCGGGCTACAAAAGAACCGGGTAGGGCAACCAGCGGGCTGGAGTCGGTGGGATCGGGGGGCGCATGGTGCGCCCCGACGATTCAGCCGCATCGGGCCGTCGGAAGGGGCGCCATGCACACTCGGAGGTAACCCTTAGCTGGCCAAGCCCAGGGTGGCGTGCTTTTCGGCCTCAGGCTGCTCTGCCACGCCGGCGAGGAATTCCTCGCCCCAGCGCCGGATGTCGTTGTAGCTGACGATGTCGAACAGTTCGCGCAGGCGGGCCTGGGCTTCGGCCTTGGGCAGGTTGAGCGCCAGGTAGCAGGTCTGCGCCAGGTCGGCCGGGTCGTGCGGGTTGGTCAGCAGGGCGCCCTTGAGTTCGGCGGCGGCGCCGGCGAATTCCGAGAGTGCCAGCACGCCATGGCCTTCGAGCAGGCCCTGGGTGGCGACGAACTCCTTGGCCACCAGGTTGAGGCCGTCGCGCAGTGGGGTGATCCACATTACGTCGGCCATGGCGTACCAGGCCACTACTTGATCGAAGGGGAAGCTACGGAAGAAGAACTGCACCGGGATCCAGCCGATGTGGGCGAAGCGTCCGTTGATGCGGCCGACGGCTTGCTCGATCTGCGCTTGCAGTTCGTCATAAATGGTCATTTCGCTGGCGGCCGGTACGCAGATGCTGACCAGGGTGACTTTGCCCAGCAGCTCCGGGTTGTCCTCCAGCAAGCGTTCGTAGGCATTGAGCTTTTCCAGGATGCCCTTGGTGTAGTCGAGGCGTTCCACCGAGAGAACCAGTTTCAGGCCGCTGAGTTCTTTGCGCAGGTTGGCCATCTGCTCCTGAATCTTCGGTTGGGCCAGGGCGCCGCTGATCCGCCCCATGTCCAGGCCGACCGGGTGGGCGCCGAGCTTGACGATGCGGCTGCCGGTGTCGACGGCGGTGGTCATGCGCTCCAGGCCCACGGCGCAGCCATAGGTGATGAAGCGCGGGGCGCAATTCTGCCGGCTGACGGTTTGCAACGGCGTCACGCCGCGTGCCACGTCGACGAAGTTCTCCACCTGGCGCGGGATGTGAAAGCCGATGTAGTCGCATTGCAGCAGGCTGCCGATGATCTGCCGGCGCCACGGCAGTACGTTGAACACGTCCGCCGAGGGGAAATAGGTGTGGTGGAAGAAGGCGATGCGCAGATCCGGGCGCAACTCGCGCAGGTAGCCGGGCACCATCCACAGGTTGTAGTCATGCAGCCAGACGATGGCGCCTTCGGCGGCTTCCAGCGCAGTGCGTTCGGCGAAGGCGCGGTTGACCTTGAGGAACACCTGCCAGTCGTCTTCGTTGAAGGTGGCGCGTTCCCAGAAGGTGTGCAGGGTCGGCCAGAAGGCTTCCTTGGAGAAGCGCTTGTAGAAGATGTCGACTTCTTGCTTGCTCAGCTTGACCCGCGCGGCGGTGAGCTTGGGGTAGCGCTCGGCATCCACCGTGGTGTGGCTGTCGAAGGGGTCGTCGCCGTCCTCATGCACTGCCCAGGCGACCCAGGAACCGGGGCGGCCGTCGCCGAAGAAGCTCAGCAGGGTAGGGATGATGCCGTTCGGCGAGGTCGGCCGGCGGCGCTGCAGCTTGCCGTCGGCGCCACGGTATTCCTCATAGGGCAGGCGGTGGTAGACCATCACCAGTTCGGCCTTGCCGGGCTGGGCCGCCTGGCGCTTTTCCGCGGCGATGCCGTGTTCGCCGAGGAAGCCGAAGTGGGCGAACGCCTCGAGAATGCCGCCGCAGCCGGGGCGCTGCGCGTGCAGGGTGCGCGAGTGGTTGCTGGTGGCCTCCAGCAGCGCCGACTCGGACTGGCCGACGCAGACGCCATGGAATTGCGCGCTGAGCATGGACAGGTCGTTGAGGGTATCGCCGGCGGCGAGCACCTGATCCTCTTCCAGCTCCAGCCAGTCGGCCAGGGCCTTGAGGCTGCTGCCCTTGTTCACTCCTTGCGGCAAAAAGTCCAGGTAGCGCTCGGCCGAATAGAGCAGGTCGCAACCCAGTGCCCGGGCCGCTTCCAGCAAGGCCGGGTTGGCCGCCTCCTCAGGGCTGCAGAAGTAGGAACAACGGCGTATCTGCGGCACGTCCTGGCGCTCCAGAGCGAAGCCTTCGATGGCGCTGGCGACCTGGCTCTCGCCGGGCCAGAGTGCATCGACCATGCTTTGCAGCGGCTGGATGGGCTGCAGGGTGTCGCCGTGGGTAAAGCTGGCACCGACATCGGAGATGATGAAGTCCGGCTGTGGCAGGGTCGGGTCGGCCAGCAGTGGCAGTACCGACTCCAGGCTGCGGCCGGTGACGTAGGCTAGTTGGATTTCCGGGTGGGCGGCGATGGTCTGGTAGAGGCTCAGGCGATCCTCGGGATCGCCGGCGAGAAAGGTTCCATCGAGATCGGTGGCAAGCAGCATGCGCTGTCTCCTTGTGCAGTTGACGCGCCGACCTGGGCCGACGTGCTAATGGGTGGGCGTTGCCGCTGGAAGGCGGCGGCCGCAGTTGTTGCAGCAGCGCGGTGTTGCGCGGCTAGCGTGATTCGGGGGCGAGCGCCGCGGCGCGGTCGTCGGCCGCGGCCGGCGGTGCGTCGGGCATCAGCTCCAGCACCGTGTGGCTGGTGCGCAGCATGGGCATGAAGTGGGCGTGCTCGCCGCTGACCAGGTCGCTGACGTGGCGCAGGCGGTACCAGGTATAGGCGGCCAGCAGGCCCAGCACCGCGGCGAAATACAGCGGCAGTGCCTGGGCGCCGAAGTGCTGCATCAGCATCCCGGCCAGCAGCGGCCCGCCTACCGAGCCGATGCCGTTGACCAGCAACAGGCTGCCGGAGCCGGCGAGGATCTCGTCGCGGTGCAACTGGTCGATCAGTTGCGCCACGGCGATCGGGTAGATGGCGAAGGACAGGCCGCCGAACAGGAATATCGACCCGAGCAACGCTCGGCCGGCCGGCAGCAGGCTCATCAGCACGGCGACCAGCATCGCCAGCAGCACCACCCAGAGCAGCACCAGGCGCCGGTCGTGGCGGTCGGAATAATGCCCGATCGGCCATTGCAGCAGGGCGCCGCCGAGAATCGCGCTGCTCATCAGCAGGCCGACGCCGCCGGCATCGAAGCCGCTCAGGCTGGCATACACCGGGGCCATGCCCCAGAACGCGCCGAGCGCCAGGCCGGACAGGCCGGCGGCGGCGATGGCCAGCGGCGCGATGCCGACCAGTTGGCGCAGGTTGCTGTGCAGGGTGTCCGGAATGCTCGGCTGCAACTGGCGGGTGAGGGTGATCGGCATCAGCGCGGCGCTGATCAGCATGGCCGCCAGGACGAACAGGATGAAGTCGCTGGGCGAGGCCAGACCCAGCAGTTGCTGGGCGGCGGCCAGGGCGCCGAGGTTGACCGCCATGTACAGGGCGAACACCTGGCCACGCCTGTCGTTGGCCACCTGGGCGTTGAGCCAGCTCTCGATCACCATGTACAGGCTGACCAGCGCCAGGCCGTAGAGCACGCGCAAGCCCAGCCACACCCAGGGGTCGACCAGCAGGACGTGGAGCAGGGCGCAGATGGCGGCCAGGGCGGCACAAAAGGCGAAGGCACGGATATGGCCAACCCGACGCACTAGCGGAATCG
The DNA here is from genome assembly GCF_030376615.1 of Pseudomonas sp. sp1636. Classification (GTDB taxonomy): domain Bacteria; phylum Pseudomonadota; class Gammaproteobacteria; order Pseudomonadales; family Pseudomonadaceae; genus Aquipseudomonas. Next base: position 92,622 of record NZ_JARRAB010000011.1, on the reverse strand, counting down.
CTAGCCAGGTGCCGAGGAGAAAACCGACGAAGTACCCGGACATGATCAGGCCGAGCATCCCGGTGGAGTAGCCTTCGGCGACGCCACGCAGGGTCAGTAGGGTGTTGAGCAGGCCATTGCCGAGCAGGAGTAACGCGACCCCGCTCAGCAACGAGCCGATGGGGGCAATCAGGGACCACATGGCGAACTACCCTAGGGAAGTATGACCTCGATAGCAAGCAGGAAACGCGCCAGGTCTACTGGCTGTTAGTTAGTAACTTATTGTTTTTATTGAAAAAAACGCCATGACAAATGGGGCTGTATTTATTTTTGGCAGCACGTGTGCACCATGTTGGCGCGTGATTGCTTCAGCGCTTGTCGATTTTGAGCGGGCCGAGCGCTGGCGGTGAAAGCTTGGCGGCCTGGTTGAAGCGTTCGATCATGTCGTTCAGCTCCTCGCGGTCGCGTCTATTGGCGATGTGCCGGTCGGCGGCTTCCACGACGCTGTGCGCGTGGGTGATCAGGTCGGCCTGGTGATGGGCGCGTGGGTGCTGAAACAGCAGGTTCTTGAAGGCCTGCAGCAGACGGATCAGCACACTCGGATCACGGCTGCCGTAGGTGCGTATAGGGCCGAAGATCAGTTGCAGCAGTTGATCCAGCGACAGTTCGAAGTAAAACAGGCGGGGTGCTTCGTCCGCCAGCGGCGCGATGTCCAGGTCTGGCAGTTGCAGGCGTTTGCTGAACAGCATGCTGAGCATGTCGATGGCGGTGATGGCGGTGCCCGGATCGTTGATCCCCGGGCTCAAGGCCTTCACGGCAATTTCGGAGATTTGCTTGCAGGCGAACACATAATGGCCGCTGGCGTATTGCTCGACGAAGAAGTCGAAGCAATCGAGCAACTGCTGGCGCAGTGCCTCGTCGACTTCGCGGTCGAGCTTGAACAACGGGTGCCCGGGCATGACGAAAAAGCCGCGATGAACCAGCACCGTCATGTGCAGGTCATTGTCGGCCAGCAGGGCGTTGAGCCTGTAGATATTCAGCTCCTTGAAGTAGCCGCTACGATGTGCGTTGACCACCAGCCAATTCCGGTCTGCCGGCCAGGAGGGCGGCTCTTTGAGCGCCTGGTGTTTGCTTATGCCAGTGGTGAGCTTCTCCAGAGCGGTGGTGTAGAGATTATTGAGGATGTATTCGACCTGGATCGACTGCGAGATCGAGCGGATGAACTCGACGAACAGGCCCAGGCAGGCAATGCCCAGACCCAGGGTGATCAGTACGCCGAGGCTGGGCACCTGATCCTGACCGTTCTGCTCGATGGTGGTGATCAGCAGCAACGCATAGAGGATGGTGCCGAGGTAGAAGCCCAGGGTCTTCTGGTGCCCCTTGCTGCTGATCAGCCCGGGCAGCACGCGTGGTGACAGAGTCGCGGAGGCGTTGTTGAGAACCACCATGACCATCGAGAAACTGAACACCATCAGCGACAGGATGCCGCCGACCAGGGTGCCGAGAATCAGTCGGGCGTTATCGCCATTGCGCACCAGGCCGATGTCAAACCGCTGTTTGAGCGCCATCAGCCAGGGCTGGTACTCGATGGCTATGTTCAATAGGCACAGCAGCACGAAGCCCAGAGCGATCAGTGTCGGGTAGAAGGCCAGGCTATGAACGGTGCGCTGGTAGGCGCGGAAGAGCAGGTTGGCGGGCTGCATCACGAGATATTCCGCTTCGGCGAGGGCGTAGCCCGAACTATAGTCAAGTGCCGTGGTACGCGCCTTTAGCGGTCGGGCAGGAGCGCAAGGCCCAGCTCAGGATGAACCTGGCCTGGGCCTTGAGCGTGGCGCATGGGCTTGTGGGAGCGGCCTCGGCCACGGAACTGTCATGGCGACCAGCACCGCTCCCGAAGCATCTTGGCCATCGCATTGTTCCGCGATCAGTCTGCGCACACCCGGGCGATGGCGCCGGCCAGTTGATCCAGGCGTTCGGCGTCCAGGCCGGCGACATTGGCCCGGCCGGAGCCGACCAGGTACACGCTGTACTCCTCGCGCAGGCGCTGCACCTGGCTGGGCGACAGGCCGGTGTAGGAGAACATCCCGCGTTGCACGCCGATATGGGCGAAGCGCTCGGCCAGGCCGTAGGGGCGCAGGGCCTCGACCAGGCCCAGGCGCAGGCTGGCGACGCGCCGACGCATGCCGTCCAGTTCAGTGCGCCACTGGGTTCTGAGCTGCGCGTCGGCAAGGATGGTTGCGACCACGGCGGCGCCGTGGGCCGGTGGTGTCGACCACAGGTTGCGGGCGATCGAGGCCAGCTGGCTGCGCACGTCCTGCAGTTTTTCTGCATCCGCGGTGCAGACCAGCAAGGCACCGGTGCGTTCGCGGTACAGGCCGAAGTTCTTCGAGCAGGAGCTGGTGACCAGCAGTTCCGGCAGCGCCTCGGCGAACAGGCGCACGGCCCAGGCGTCCTGCTCCAGGCCGTCGCCGAAGCCCTGGTAGGCGAAGTCGATCAGGGGCAGCAGTTCGCGCGCCTTGACCACCTCCAGCACCCGGCGCCAGTCGTCCTGGCTGAGGTCGAAACCGGTCGGGTTGTGACAGCAGGCATGCAGCAGCACCACGTCGCCCTGGGGCAAGTGGCTGAGCACGGCGATCATCGCCTCGACGTCGAGCCGGTTGGCGGCGCCGACATAGGGGTAGTGGCCGACCCGCAGCCCGGCTTCGGCAAAGATGCTTTCATGGATCGGCCAGGTCGGGTCGCTCAACCAGATGCCGCGACCCGGCAGGCAGTGGCCGATGAAGTCGGCCGCCAGGCGCAGGGCGCCGGTGCCGCCGGGTGTCTGGGTGGTACCGGCGCGGCTCTCCAGTAATGGGTTGTCCGCCCCGAGCACCAGCTGACTCAGCAGCGTGCCGAACAGCGCATCGCCGTGGCCGCCGATATAACTCTTGCTGGTTTCGCTGTCGAGCAAGCGTTGCTCGGCCAGCTTGACTGCCCGCGGGATCGGCGTCAGGCCCAGGGCGTCCTTGTATACGCCCACGCCCAGATCGAGTTTGGTCGGGTTGCGGTCGGCGCGATACGCCTCCAACAGGCCGAGAATCGGGTCGCCGGGAACCCGTGCAACCTGGGCGAAATGGCTCACTTGCGGCCCTCGGCGGTTTTCGCCAGCTCGTCGGTGCGCGCGGCCATGATGAAATCGTTGCGGTGCAGGCCTTTAATCTCGTGGCTCCACCAGGTCACGCGAACCTTGCCCCATTCGGTGAGCAGGGCCGGATGGTGGCCGACTTCCTCGGCGATGGCACCGACCGCGTTGGTGAAGGCCAGGGCGTGCCGGAAGTTCTTGAACAGGAATATCCGCTCCAGCTCCATGTGCTCGTCACGCACTTCGATGCTCCAGTCGGGGATCTGGCGGATCAGCTCGGCCAATTCTTCCTCCGACACGTGGGGGGCGTCGGCGCGGCAGGCTTCGCATTGGGCTTGGGCAAGGCTCATTGGGGGCTCCAAAGTTCGCTGGTGATCTAAATGCAGGTTATCGTTCGAGCCAGCCGGCATCAGTGATTTACGCCGCTTTCGGCGAGAATTTCGGCGCGTGCAGGCCCATCTGCATGGCCTGCTGAGCCATGGCCATGATGTCCTGGTGAGCCAGCTCGAACAGATGCTTGAGTTCCGGCAAGACAAAATACAGCGGTTGCAGGATATCGATGCGGTAGGGCGTGCGCATGGCCTCGATCGGGTCGAATGGCTGATGTTCGGGCTCGCTGGACAGGCTGTAGACGGTCTCTTTGGGCGAGGAGAGGATGCCGCCGCCGTAGATCCTGCGCCCCTGGCTGGTGTCGACCAGGCCGAATTCGATGGTCAGCCAGTACAGGCGGGCCAGGTAGACGCGCTGCTCTTTGCTGGCCTTGAGACCCAGCTTGCCGTAAGTGTGGGTGAATTCGGCGAACCAGGGGTTGGTGAGTAACGGGCAGTGGCCGAAAATCTCGTGAAAGATGTCCGGTTCTTGCAAGTAGTCCAGTTCCTCGGGGCTACGGATAAAAGTGGCCACCGGGAATTGCTGACTGGCCAGCAATTCGAAAAAGGTCTGGAAGGGGATCAGCGCAGGTACGCGGGCGACCCGCCAGCCGGTAGCGGCTTGCAACACCCGATTCACTTCGTCGAGTTGCGGGATGCGCTCATGGGGCAGGCCGAGTTGCTCGATGCCGTCCAGGTACTCCTGGCAAGCGCGGCCTTCGATCACCTTGAGCTGGCGGCTGATCAAGGTGTTCCACACCTGGTGCTCGGCTTCGCCGTAGTGGATAAAGCCGTTTTCATCCGGTTGCCGAGCCACATACTGCGTGTGCTTCATCACTGCCTCCTGCTGGGGCCGTTGTTGTTATGTTGGACAATGAATACCCCAGGTTGTGAGGTTGCGCAGCGCTTAAGGTGACTGTTTAGGCGGGGCAAGCGTGGGGATTGCGTAAAGGAAAAATTACGCCGGCAGGGGAGTGGCCGACTATCGTCTTGCTGCTGCGCTAACCTGTCACATATTCTTGACGAAAATTAAGACCTGGCCGCCGATTTTCGGCGGTTCGGCTACCGGGAAATGGGTTCAGGGCCTGCCATGCGTATCAAAATTCACTGTCAAAACCGGATCGGCATTCTGCGCGACATCCTCAACCTGTTGGTTGAGTACGGCATCAACGTCGCCCGCGGCGAGGTCGGCGGCGAGCAGGGCAACGCCATCTATATGCTCTGCCCGAACCTGATCAACCTGCAATTGCAGGCACTGCGGCCGAAACTGGAGGCGATCCCCGGAGTGTTTGGAGTCAAGCGCGTCGGTTTGATGCCCAGCGAGCGCCGCCACCTGGAGCTCAACGCCTTGCTCGGCGCTCTGGATTTCCCGGTGCTGTCGATCGACATGGCCGGCTCCATAGTCGCCGCCAACCGCGCCGCCGCCCAGTTGCTCGGCGTGCGGGTCGACGAAGTGCCGGGGATTGCGCTGTCGCGCTACGCCGAAGACTTCGATTTACCGGAGTTGGTGCGCGCCAACAAATCGCGGATCAATGGCTTGCGGGTCAAGGTCAAGGGCGATGTGTACCTCGCCGACATCGCCCCGCTGCAAACCGAACACGACGAGAGCGATGCCCTGGCCGGTGCGGTGCTCACCCTGCACCGGGCGGATCGGGTTGGCGAGCGCATCTACCATGTGCGCAAGCAGGAACTGCGCGGCTTCGACAGCATCTTCCAGAGCTCGAAAATCATGGCGGCGGTAGTGCGCGAGGCGCGACGCATGGCGCCCCTGGACGCACCGCTGCTGATCGAGGGCGAGACCGGCACTGGCAAGGAGCTGTTGGCGCGGGCTTGCCACCTGGCCAGCCCGCGCGGGCAGTCGCCCTTTATGGCGTTGAATTGCGCCGGCTTGCCGGAGTCGATGGCCGAGACCGAGCTGTTCGGCTACGGCCCCGGCGCCTTCGAGGGCGCGCGCCCGGAGGGCAAGCTCGGCCTGCTCGAACTCACCACCGGCGGTACCCTGTTTCTCGATGGCGTTGGCGAGATGAGCCCGCGTTTGCAGGCCAAGTTGTTGCGCTTCCTGCAGGACGGCTGTTTCCGCCGGGTCGGCAGCGACGAGGAGGTCTATCTGGATGTGCGGGTGATTTGCGCGACCCAGGTCGATCTGTCCGAGTTGTGCGCCAAGGGTGAGTTCCGCCAGGATCTCTACCACCGACTCAATGTGCTCAGTCTGCACATTCCGCCATTGCGTGAGTGTCTGGACGGGCTGGTGCCGTTGGTCGAGCACTTCCTCGACCAGGCCAGCCGACAGATCGGCTGCCCGCTGCCCCGGCTGGCTCCGCAGGCGCTGGACAAGCTCGCCCATTACCATTGGCCAGGGAATGTGCGCCAGCTGGAAAACGTGCTGTTTCAGGCGGTGTCGCTGTGCGAGGGCGGCATGGTCAAGGTCGAACATATCCGCCTGCCGGACTACGGTGCACCACAACCCTTGGGCGAGTTCTCGCTAGAGGGCGGCCTGGACGAGATTCTCGGCCGCTTCGAGAAGGCCGTGCTGGCGCGGCTGTATCACGACCACCCGAGCAGTCGGCAGCTGGGCAAGCGCCTGGGAGTGTCGCACACCACCATCGCCAATAAGCTGCGTCAGCATGGGTTGGGCAAGGAGTTGGAATAGTCGGGTAGGTGCATTGTTGTTGCACATAATAAGACGTGAAATTCGCTTCGACTTTCCTTGCCGCAGGGAGTGCCGGGCGAGGCCCGGCTGGCCTGCGTGGCGATCAGCGGCGTGGGTGTGGAGAGCGACGACGAGCGGGGCGGCGGGGCCGCTGAATCCTGTTAGACCTTGGTGCAATTGTTGGTGGGCGAGGTGGTGGGGGAGACTGGCCGCGTTCGAATCCTGCGTAATTTGAATACCAGCGGTTCTCCATTCCGTTCGCGGAATGTTCGGGTAGGCGGCCTCCGGGTCGCCTTTTTTCTGCGTTGAGCGGATTGACGGCTTGCCGGCGGCCGCTCGGCATCGATGTTTGCCGTCGCGAACGCCTGGAGACGGCCTCGCGACGGCGTTCGATATTTCCACAAATTTTGATCGTGCAACTGCTTTACTGCAGGCGTGGTTGCAGCGCCTGGCGAGTCATCGGCGCTGCAAGACCTTGGTTGTAGAGCGGTAATACCATGGTCGAATGGCCCAAGCAGGGGCACCTGGCTACAAAATGCCCCATAGAAAAACAACTACCCACCGAGGTCTATCCAATGAGTGTTGCGTCTCTCTATCCCGTGCGCCCAGAGGTGGCGGCTCAGTCGTTTACCGATGAAGCTACCTACAAAGCCATGTATCAGCAGTCGGTGATCAACCCTGACGGCTTCTGGCGTGAGCAGGCCCAACGTATCGACTGGATCAAGCCGTTCACCAAGGTCAAGCAGACCTCGTTCGACGATCACCATGTCGACATCAAGTGGTTCGCCGACGGCACCCTCAACGTCTCCTACAACTGCCTGGATCGCCACCTGGAAGCGCGCGGCGACGAGGTGGCGATCATCTGGGAAGGCGACGATCCGTCCGAGCATAAGCGCATCACCTACCGCGAGTTGCACGAGCAGGTGTGCAAGCTGGCCAACGCCCTGCGCGGCCAGGACATCCACCGCGGCGACGTGGTGACCATCTACATGCCGATGATCCCGGAAGCGGTGGTGGCGATGCTCGCCTGTGCGCGCATCGGTGCCATCCACTCGGTGGTGTTCGGCGGCTTCTCTCCCGAGGCCCTGGCCGGGCGGATCATCGACTGCCAGTCCAAGGTGGTGATCACCGCCGACGAAGGTCTGCGCGGCGGCAAGAGCATCCCGCTGAAGGAAAATGTCGACGATGCCTTGACCAATCCGGAAACCGCCAGCGTGCAGAAGATCATCGTCTGCAAGCGCACCGGCGGCAAAATCAAATGGCACTCGCATCGCGACATCTGGTACGAAGACCTGATGGCGGTCGCCGGCAGCGTCTGCGCGCCGAAAGAAATGGGCGCCGAGGAAGCGCTGTTCATCCTCTATACCTCCGGCTCCACCGGCAAGCCCAAGGGCGTGCTGCATACCAGCGCCGGCTATCTGCTGTATGCCGCGCTGACCCATGAGCGAGTGTTCGATTACCGGCCGGGCGAGGTCTTCTGGTGCACCGCCGATATCGGCTGGGTCACCGGGCACAGTTACAACGTCTACGGCCCGCTGGCCAATGGCGCGACCATCGTGCTGTTCGAAGGCATTCCCAACTACCCGGATATCACTCGCGTCGCCAAGATCGTCGACAAGCACAAGGTCAATATTCTTTACACCGCCCCGACCGCCATCCGCGCCATGATGGCCCAGGGCAAAGCGGCAGTGGAGGGTTTCGACGGTTCCAGTCTGCGCCTGCTCGGTTCGGTCGGCGAGCCGATCAACCCGGAAGCCTGGCAGTGGTACTACGAGACCGTCGGCCAGAGCCGTTGCCCGATCGTCGACACTTGGTGGCAGACCGAGACCGGCGCCACCCTGATGAGTCCGTTGCCCGGTGCTCATGGCCTCAAGCCCGGCTCGGCGGCGCGGCCGTTCTTCGGCGTGCAGCCGGCATTGGTGGACAACATGGGTAACCTGATCGAGGGGGCCGCCGAAGGCAACCTGGTGATCATCGACTCCTGGCCGGGCCAGGCACGTACCCTGTACGGCGACCACGACCGCTTCGTCGACACCTACTTCAAGACCTTCAAGGGCATGTACTTCACCGGCGACGGCGCCCGTCGCGACGAGGACGGTTACTACTGGATCACCGGGCGGGTCGACGACGTGCTCAACGTCTCCGGCCACCGCATGGGTACCGCCGAAGTCGAGAGCGCCATGGTCGCCCACCCGAAAGTCGCCGAGGCCGCCGTGGTTGGTGTGCCGCACCCGATCAAGGGGCAGGGCATCTATGTATATGTCACCTTGAACAGCGACGAGGAGCCTTCCGAGCAGTTGTGTCAGGAGCTGAAGAGCTGGGTGCGCAAGGAAATCGGCCCAATCGCCTCGCCGGAGGTTATCCAGTGGGCTCCCGGTTTGCCGAAGACCCGTTCGGGCAAGATCATGCGCCGCATCCTGCGCAAGATCGCGACCGGCGAATACGATGCGCTCGGCGATATCTCCACGCTAGCCGATCCTGGCGTGGTGCAACACCTCATTGATACCCATCGCGAAATGCAGGTCGCCTGACCGGCATCTGACCAATAAAAAGCCCCGTCCGGCCACAAGTCGGACGGGGCTTTTTGTTTTTTCATGGTTGGTTGGCCGCGTGGAAAGCCATTAACCGGCCGTTAAAGCCGATTGCTATCGGCCTGTGTCGCTGTCACCGCTCAGGTAACGGCGCGCATTTTTCTGGGGTGGAAGGAAACAGCTGGCATCGATTCGGTGTGTTTTTCTGCTGCCCGATAAAATAGGAATGCCCTTGCAAAGCTTATGGGTAGAGGGGTCTTGCAAGGGTGGCCTGCATATTGCATTTTTTAAAGGTTACCCTTCTCTTCTGTCTCTGCATGTTTGTGGGAGGCTGTCAATGTGTCTGCGCTACCCGCTCGGGGCTTTTGTAAATACTTGTCGCATTGAGGAAATATCGACTTTCGGCCTGTCGCTAGAATGCCGCTCACCCAGCCGAAGTTGCCGTTGCCTGCACGTTATGCGGCAAGGATGGCGACGTTCTCTACAATTCATCCATGGCTGGACGCACATACCTGAACACTGCCAACCGAAGCCATTCCCATTCGAAGGAGTCACAAGATGAAGAAGATTGCACTTCTCGGCGCACTGGCGCTATCCGTACTGTCGCCGCTGGCCATGGCAGAAGAAGCCAAGCCGCTGCGCATCGGCATCGAAGCCGCCTATCCGCCCTTCGCCTACAAGACTCCTGAAGGCAACATCACCGGTTTCGACTACGACATCGGCAATGCCTTGTGCGAAGAGATGCAGGTCAAGTGCCAGTGGATCGAGCAGGAGTTCGATGGCCTGATTCCGGCCCTGAAAGTACGCAAGTTCGACGCCGTGCTGTCGTCGATGTCCATCACCGAGGATCGTAAGAAGTCAGTGGATTTCACCGGTAAATACTATTCGACTCCCGCCAAACTGGCGATGAAGGCCGGCACTGCGATCAACGATCCGTTGCTCGACCTCAAAGGCAAGAAAGTCGGCGTGCAGCGTTCCTCGATCTACGACCGTTATGCCAGCGATGTCTTCGCCCCGGCGGGTGTTGAAGTGGTGCGTTACAGCTCGCAGAACGAAATCTTCCTGGATTTGCAGACCGGTCGCCTGGATGCCACCCTCGCCGATTCGGTGAACATCGACGACGGCTTCCTCAAGACCGACGCCGGCAAGGGCTTCACCTTTGCCGGACCTGATTTCACCGATGTGAAGTACTTCGGCGAAGGGCAGGGGATTGCCGTGCGCAAGGGCGATGCCGCCCTGGTCGACAAGTTCAATACGGCCATTGCAGCAATTCGTGCCAATGGCAAGTACCAGCAAGTGCAGGGTAAGTATTTCGACTTTGACGTCTACGGCGACTGATCTCTGCAATCAAGTCGCTTATCACCGAGAGTGGCGCAATCAGGCGGATAACGCGCTGGTGCCACTTTTCCGTTGTGCTCCTTGGCGCCGCCTGGCGCCTGCATGAGGTACTAGAGCATGCTTAACGGCTACGGCTCGACCATTCTCGACGGTGCCTGGCTCACCCTGATCCTGGCGCTGACATCGATGGCGGTGGCGATTGTCCTGGGCCTTATGGGCGCGGCGTTTCGCCTGTCGCCGATCAAGTGGTTGGCGACTCTGGGCGAAACCTACGCCACCGTGATTCGCGGTATTCCCGACCTGGTGCTGATCCTGCTGATCTTCTACGGCGGCCAGGACTTGGTGAACCGGGTGGCACCGCTGCTGGGTTACAACGAATACATCGACATCAATCCGTTTATCGCCGGCGTCTTCACCATGGGTTTCATCTTTGGTGCCTACCTGTCGGAGACCTTTCGCGGAGCCTTCATGGCGATTCCGAAAGGCCAGAGCGAAGCGGGTGCTGCCTACGGTATGAGTGGCATCAAGGTGTTCTTCCGCATCCTGGTACCGCAGATGATCCGCTTCGCCATCCCTGGGTTCACCAACAACTGGTTGGTGCTGACCAAGGCCACCGCGCTGATTTCGGTAGTCGGCCTGCAGGACATGATGTTCAAGGCCAAGAGCGCGGCCGACGCCACGCGCGAGCCGTTCACCTTCTACCTGGCGGTCGCGGCGCTCTACCTGGTGCTGACCAGTGTGTCGTTGCTGGCCTTGCGTTACCTGGACAAACGCTACTCGGTCGGCACCAAAGCCGCCGATCTGTGAGAGGAGCGAACGCATGATCTTCGACTACAACGTGATCTGGACAAGCCTGCCGCTGTACTTCGGTGGCGTGCTGATGACCCTGAAGCTGCTCCTGATTTCCCTGGCGTTTGGCCTGGCGCTGGCAATTCCGCTGGGGCTGATGCGGGTATCCAAGTCGGCGTTGCTGAACTTTCCGGCCTGGCTCTATACCTACGTGATTCGCGGCACGCCGATGCTGGTGCAGTTGTTTCTGATCTACTACGGTCTGGCCCAATTCGAGGCGGTGCGCGAGAGCTTCCTCTGGCCGTATTTTTCCAGCGCGACCTTCTGTGCCTGCCTGGCATTTGGCATCAACACCAGTGCCTACAGCGCGGAGATTCTCGCCGGCAGCCTGAAGTCGACTCCGCATGGCGAGATCGAGGCGGCCAAGGCCATGGGCATGTCGCGGGCCAAGCTGTACCGGCGCATCCTTCTGCCTTCGGCACTGCGTCGGGCACTGCCGCAGTACAGCAACGAAGTGATCATGATGCTGCACACCACCAGCCTGGCCTCGATCGTCACCCTGATCGATATCACCGGCGCGGCACGCACCGTCAGTTCGCAGCATTACCTGCCGTTCGAGGCCTTCATCACCGCCGGCCTGTTCTACCTGTGCCTGACCTTCATCCTGGTGCGCCTGTTCAAGTACGCCGAACGCCGCTGGCTGGCCTATCTGGCGCCACGCAAGGCCTGAGGAGGCGGAGATGCAACGCATCGATCATTCGCTGCCCTGGAGCGCACCAGGCACGGAGCGCCGCCTGAGCGTATTCCGCTTTGGCAGCGGCCTATGCAAGGCCTACATCCAGGCCGCGCTGCATGCCGATGAGATGCCAGGCATGCGGGTGGCGGTGGAACTCAAGCGGCGGCTGCGCGAGCTGGAGGCTCAGGGGCGCTTGAGCGGGGTGATCGAACTGGTGCCGGTGGCCAACCCGATCGGCCTGGGGCAGGTGATCCAGGCTGCCCAGCTGGGCCGTTTCGAGTTCGCCAGCGGCAAGAACTTCAATCGCGACTTCCCGGCGTTGGCCGAAGCTATAGCCCCGGCGCTGCACGGCAGTCTGGGCGGCGATGGGCCGACCAATGTGCGTCTGATTCGCGCGGCCATGCAGGAGGCGCTGGACGATCTGCCGGCGGCGCAGTCCGAGCTGCAGGGTTTGCAACGCCTGCTGCTCAAGCACGCCTGCGATGCCGACGTGGTACTCGACCTGCACTGTGATTTCGAGGCCGTGGTGCATCTCTACAGCCTGCCGCAGCAATGGCCGCAACTGCGCTCATTGGCCGCCCGCCTGCAGGCCGGTGCGGTGCTGACGACCGAAGATGGCGGCGGCAGCTCCTTCGACGAATCCTGTTCGCTGCCCTGGTTGCGTCTGGCCCGGCATTTCCCCGAGGCCGATATTCCGCTGGCTTGCCTGGCGGCCACGGTCGAGCTGGGCGGCATGGCCGACACCGGCAAGGAGCAGGCCGCAGCCAGTGCCGAGAGTATTCTGGCGTTTCTCGCCGAGCAGGGCCTGATCGCTGGCGATTGGGCCGCGGCTCCGGCGGATTGCTGCGAGGCCACGCCTTTCGAAGGCGCCGAATATGCCTGTGCACCGCATGCCGGAGTGGTGAGTTTTCTGCAGCCGGTGGGGGCGCAGGTCAGGGCCGGCGATCCACTGTTCGAGGTGATCGATCCGCTGAGCGATCGCCATAGCACCGTCTGCGCTTCGACCGATGGTGTGCTTTACGTTCGCGAACGGATGCGCTTTGCCCAGCCCGGTTTGTGGCTGGCCAAGGTCGCCGGTCGTACCCCTATTCGCCAGGGTCGCTTGCTCAGCGACTGATTCAAGAGAGTGGAAACCATGTACAAACTCGAAGTTCAGGATCTGCACAAGCGCTACGGCAGCCACGAAGTGCTCAAGGGCGTGTCCCTGGCGGCCAAGGCGGGTGACGTGATCAGCATCATCGGCTCCAGTGGCTCGGGCAAGAGTACCTTCCTGCGCTGCATCAACCTGCTCGAACAACCCCACGGCGGCAAGATTCTGCTCAACGGCGAAGAGCTGAAGCTGGTGGCCAACAAGGAGGGCGCGCTCAAGGCCGCCGACCCCAAGCAGTTGCAGCGCATGCGCTCGCGCCTGGCCATGGTGTTTCAGCACTTCAACCTGTGGTCGCACATGAGCGCCCTGGAAAACGTCATGGAAGCGCCGGTGCATGTGCTCGGTATCGCCAAGGCCGAAGCCCGGGATAAAGCCGAACACTACCTGAACAAGGTCGGCGTGGCCCACCGCAAGGACGCCTACCCGGCGCATATGTCCGGCGGCGAGCAGCAGCGTGTGGCGATTGCCCGCGCCCTGGCCATGGAGCCGGAAGTGATGCTGTTCGACGAGCCGACCTCGGCACTCGACCCGGAACTGGTCGGCGAGGTGCTCAAGGTGATGCAGGATCTGGCCCAGGAAGGCCGTACCATGGTGGTGGTCACCCACGAAATGGGCTTCGCCCGTGAGGTGTCCAACCAGTTGGTGTTCCTCCATAAGGGGGTGGTCGAGGAGCGTGGCGACCCGCGCGAGGTGCTGCTTAAGCCACAATCCGAGCGCCTTCAGCAGTTCCTCTCTGGTAGCCTTAAGTGAGCGGCATCCCCTTGTCCGTTCACAGAGCCTAAACTGCCCCATGACTGCCCATCGAATCGGCTTCCTGCTTTGGCCCAACTGCAAGCCCCTGACCCTGGCCTTGGCCGAGGAAGCCTTGCGCGTTGCTCAGCGCGTCCACCCGGACGTGGTCTACGAACTGTCGTTTCTGCAGGCCGAGAGCCCGGCCGAAGGTGCCTGGCGTCTGCCGGGAGGAGCCTGGGCGGGCAAGCTGGAGGGTTTGCAAAAGCTCTTCCTGCTCGCCGACGAGCCGCCCGCGCCAATGCCCTTGGCCCTGTCCGGCGCGCTCAAGCAACTGGTGCGTGGCGGCTGCGTGATCGGCGGGATATCCGCCGGGGTCTATCCGCTGGCGCAACTGGGTCTGCTCGACGGCTATCGCGCCGCCGTGCACTGGCGCTGGCAGGACGACTTCAGCGAGCGTTTCCCCAAGGTCATCGCCACCAGCCACCTGTTCGATTGGGATCGTGATCGTCTCAGCGCTTGCGGCGGTCTGGCCGTGCTCGATCTGCTGCTGGCCCTGCTGGCCCGCGATCACGGTGCCGAGCTGGCCGGGGCGGTGTCGGAAGAGCTGGTGGTCGAGCGGATCCGCGAGGGCAGCGAGCGTCAGCGCATTCCATTGCAGAATCGCCTGGGCTCCAGCCACCCCAAGCTGACCCAGGCGGTGCTGCTGATGGAGGCGAACATCGAAGAGCCGCTGACCACCGACGAGATCGCCCAGCACGTCTGCGTCTCGCGCCGCCAGCTGGAGCGCATCTTCAAGCAGTATCTCAACCGCGTACCCAGCCAGTACTACCTGGAACTGCGCCTGAACAAGGCACGCCAACTGCTGATGCAGACCAGCAAGTCGATCATCCAGATCGGCCTGTCTTGCGGCTTCTCCTCCGGTCCGCACTTCTCCAGTGCCTACCGCAACTTCTTCGGCGCCACCCCGCGCGAAGACCGCAACCAGCGGCGCAGCAACAGCCCCTTCGAGTTGACTTCGGCGCCGGTCGAACGCGGTTGAGACCGGGCTATTCGGCGGCGGCCTGATGCGGAAACAGCGGGTTGCCGCAGCGACTGCAAAACGCCGCGCCGTGTTCGTGAAAATCCTTCGCGCAGCTCGGGCAGTCTTGCCGGAGCTGGTCGCCGCCGCGCATGGCGCTGGCCAGTTCGGCGGTGAAGATGCCGGTGGGCACGGCGATGATCGAATAACCGGTGATCATCACCAGGGTCGACAGCGCCTGACCCAGGGCGGTTTTCGGCACGATATCGCCAAAGCCCACGGTGGTCAGGGTGACCACGGCCCAGTAGATGCCTTTGGGAATGCTGGTGAAGCCGTTGACCGGCCCTTCGATCACGTACATCAGGGTGCCGAACACGGTGACCAGGATGGCGATAGTGGCGAAGAACACGATGATCTTCTGCCGGCTGCCGCGCAATGCGGTGAGCAGGAAGTTGGCCTGGCGCAGATAGGGGCTGAGCTTGAGCACCCTAAATACCCGTAGCATGCGGATCACCCGGATGATCAGCAGGTACTGGGCGTCGGCGAACAGCAGCGCAAGGATGGCCGGTAGCACGGCCAGTAGGTCGACCAGGCCATAGAAGCTGAAGGCATAGCGCAGCGGCTTGGGCGAGCAGTACAGGCGCACGCTGTACTCGACAGCGAACAGCAGGGTAAAGGCCCACTCGAAAGCTTTCAGCCAGGCGCCGAACTGATCGTGAACATCGCTCACGCTGTCGAGCATGACCACCACCAGGCTGGCCAGGATGGTCAGCAGCAGCCAGTTGTCGAAGCGCTGCCCGGCCGGGGTGTCGGTATGGAAGATGATGATGTACAGGCGCTGGCGCCAGTCCGTTGAAGTGTTCATGGCCGGGCTTCGGCTCCCTTGCTGTACCGGTGGCGGAGGTAATGGCCATCAGCCTAGGGAGTTGTGCCACTAGGATGCAAGCATTGCGCGTCTATCGCGTGGATTCTGCGGTCGCTTGCCGCAGCCGTCGCTGGCTGGCCCGAACCAGCCAGCAGGCGAGGATGAACGGCATGGTCAGCGGCGGCAGGCCCAGGCCGGTGAAGCCGAGCTGCAGCAGCAGGGCCAGGACAATTCCCAACCAGGGCAACCAGGGGCGGCGCTGCACCTGGCTGAGGGCGATGGCCGCCAGGGCACCGTTGTAGCCATACAGACCGGTCAGGGCATCGTGCTGCGGCAGCTCCTGAAGCAGGCCTAGTGCCAAGCCGCCAGCCGAACCGAGCAGGGCCCAGCAGGCGGCGCGGCGATCGGCCAAAAGTAAGCCGAGCAACAGGCAAGCCCCGGCCAGCGGCTGGTCGAGGAAAATCACCTGAGCCAAACCGCGGGCTATGGCGGCCAGGCTGCCAAGCCAGTCGAGCGGATGGGGCTGGCTTGCGGCCGTGCTTTGCAGATCCAATTGCAGCGGCGTTGCCAGCCACAGCAGCAGCCAGCTTAAGGCGACAAAGGGCAAGGTAAAGGCCGGCAGCCACTGGCGTTCACGCATGCAGCGCATCCAGGGCGCAAGACCCAGGCTCGACAGGCCGGCACCGAGGATGATCAGCAGCGGCAACAGCGGCGTCCAACTGAACTGCACACCGATCAGCAGGCCGAGCAGGATGCCGTTGTAGCCGTACAGACCCTGCTCGATATCGGCGCTCGGGTAGCCGCGCCGTTGCGCGATGAGCATGCCGCTCAGACCGCCGAGCAGGGCGCCGCCGAGCAATTGCGGCGCGCCGATCAGGATCGCCAGCACGACCAGCAGGCCGCAGCCGGGGTGGCTCAGCAGGAAGATCTGGCTGAAGCCGTTGAGCAGGGCGCGCAAGTCACGTCGGGCGCGGGCTGGCAGAGACAGCTTGTGCATGCACGGTCGGCCTGAATAAAAAGAGGCGCCCACCGCCTGAGCCGTGGGCGCCTGGAAACTGGCGATGCCAGAGTTGGAGCGATGGAGTTTACGCCTACAGCTGGCAAGGTGGGTTAGGCGCAGGACACATTGCTCCCGGGTTGAGGGGAATTTCACTGCGCCCTAAGCCTCCATTGGGTTCCGGCAGACGGGCAAAGAAACCGCTGGGTTACGCGGCGCTCCGATACCGCATTGTTCCAGCATCGCGTGCCGCGCCGCTAACCCACTCTACGTTCAGTGCAGCGTTTCGATGCGCAGGCTGTTGGTGCTGCCCGGTTGGCCGAAGGGTTCGCCGGCGGTGATCACCAGGGTGTCGCCGCGTTGGGCCATGCCCTGGGCCTGGGCGATTTCCACGGCGGTGCGGGTGACTTCCTCGACTTGGTGCAGGCGTTCGTTGACCACCGAGTAGATGCCCCAGGCCACACTCAGACGGCGGGCGGTATGCAGGTTCGGCGTCAGGCTGAGGATCGGCGCCGTCGGTCGTTCGCGCGAGGCGCGCAGGCTGCTGGCGCCGGACTCGGTGTAGTTGACCAACGCGGCCACCGACAGAATGCCGCTGATACGGCGGATCGCGCAGCTGATCGCATCCGAGGCGGTGGCCTCGGCCTGCGGGCGGCTGACGTCGAGCTGGGCCTGGAAGTCCGGGCCGTTCTCCACCTGGCGGATGATCTTGCTCATCATCTGCACGGCTTCCAGCGGGTAGTCGCCGGAAGCGGTCTCGGCCGAGAGCATCAGCGCGTCGGCGCCTTCGGCCACGGCGTTGGCTACGTCGGTGACCTCGGCGCGGGTCGGTGCCGGCGAGAAGCGCATGGACTCGAGCATCTGGGTGGCCACCACCACCGGCCGGCCGAGCTGGCGGCAGGTGCGGACGATGTCCTTCTGGATGCGCGGCACGTTTTCCGCCGGCACTTCCACGCCCAGATCGCCACGGGCGACCATGATCGCATCGCAGAGGCGGGCGATCTCTTCCAGGTGGGTGACCGCCGAGGGCTTCTCGATCTTGGCCATCAGAAAGGCCTTGCCACCGATCAGCTCGCGGGCCTCGACGATGTCCTCGGGGCGCTGGACGAACGACAGCGCCACCCAGTCCACCCCCAGCTCCAGGCCGAAAGTCAGGTCGCGGCGATCCTTCTCGGTCAGCGGACTCAGTTGCAGCACGGCCTCCGGCACGTTGACCCCCTTGCGGTCGGACAGCTCGCCGCCGGCTATCACCCGGGTGTCGACCCCGTCGGCCTGCTTGGCGGTCACTTGCAGGCGCAGGCGGCCGTCGTCGAGCAGCAGGTTCATCCCCGGCTGCAGCGCCTCGATGATTTCCTGGTGGGGCAGGTTGGCCCGTTGTGCGGTGCCGGGCGTCGGGTCGAGGTCGAGGCGGAAGGCTTGGTCGCGTTCCAGGTTGACCTTGCCCTCGGCAAAACGGCCGACCCGCAGCTTGGGCCCCTGCAGATCCATGAGGATGCCGATCGGGGTGTTCAGCTGTTGTTCCACTTCACGCACCCAGGTGTAGCGCTGGGCGTGGTCGGCGTGTTCGCCGTGGCTGAAGTTGAGGCGGAACAGGTTGACCCCGGCCTCGACCAACTGGCGGATGTCGTCTTTGCTTTTGATCGCCGGGCCGAGGGTGGCGAGGATCTTTACTTTCTTGTCGGGTGTCATTGGGCGGGTTCCTCGAGAATCAGAATGGCGCGGAAGTCGTTGACATTGGTACGGGTCGGCCCGGTGTGGAGCAGTTGGTCGAGGGCGGCGAAGTAGCCGTAGCCATTGTTGTTGTCCAGTTCAAAGCTGCTGCTCAGGCCCAGCGCCGTGGCGCGGGCATAGCTGTCGGGGGTCATCAGGGCGCCGGCGTTGTCTTCCGAGCCGTCGATGCCATCGGTGTCGCCGGCCAGGGCATAGACCCCGGGCAGGCCCTTGAGGCTGTCGGTCAGGCTCAGCAGGAACTCGGCGTTGCGCCCGCCGCGGCCTTGGCCGCGTACCGTCACGGTGGTCTCGCCGCCGGAGAGGATCACGCAGGGCGCCTGGATCGGCTGGCCGTGCAGGACCACCTGCCTGGCGATGCCGGCATGCACTTTGGCCACCTCGCGCGACTCGCCCTCCAGATCGCCGAGGATCAACACCGGCAAGCCGGCGGCGCGGGCTTTGCCGGCGGCGGCCTCGAGCGACTGCTGCGGGGTGGCGATCAGCTGGAAGTGGCTGCGCGCCAGGCAGGGGTCGCCGGGCTTGAGCGTTTCCGAGCGCGGATCCTGCAGCCAGGCGCGCACCTTGGCCGGAATCTCGATGCTGTAGCGGGCGAGAATCGCCAGGGCCTGCACCGAGGTGGTCGGGTCGGCCACGGTCGGGCCGGAGGCGATCACCGTGGCCTCGTCGCCCGGCACATCGGAGATCGCGTAGGTGTAGACGCTGGCCGGCCAGCAGGCCTTGGCCAGGCGCCCGCCCTTGATCGCCGAGAGGTGCTTGCGCACGCAGTTCATCTCGCCGATGGTCGCGCCGGACTTGAGCAGGGCCTTGTTGATCGCCTGCTTGTCTTTGAGTGTGATGCCCTCGGCCGGCAGGGCCAACAGCGAGGAGCCGCCGCCGGAGAGAAGGAAGATCACCCGGTCGGATTTCTGCAGGTTGCTGACCAGTTGCAGCACCCGCCGGGCCACCCGTTCGCCGGCATCGTCCGGCACCGGGTGGGCGGCCTCCACCACCTCGATCTTGCGGCAGTCGGCGCCGTGCCCGTAGCGGGTCACCACCAGGCCGGACACCTCGCCCTGCCACTCGCGCTCGACCACCTCGGCCATGGCCGCGGCGGCCTTGCCGGCGCCGATGACGATGAGCCGACCGCTGCGGTCGGCCGGCAGGCAGTCGGCCAGAACCTGGCGCGGGTGGGCGGCGTCGATGGCGGCGGCGAACAGTTCGCGCAACAGGCTTTGCGGATCGATGGACATGGCAGGCTCTCTGGTTATCGCTGATTCAACTTCGATTCTAGTGCGCAACGTCCGCCGCGCGGACGCTGTGCACTGGAATCGACCCACCCGGCAGGCAGGCCGTGACACCGCCTGCCGGGCAAATCGAAAGGGGTATCGGCTGACCGCTCCAACCTACCTTGGATCAGTCAGCCGATGTGTTGCTCGTTGCACGCAGATGCCGCGCGTTCTCACGCGGGGCATTGCTGGTTGTGCCCATGCTCTGCGTGGGCATGTAGCCCGTGACGCTCTGCGTCACTACAGCAGACGCTGGAGCGTCCTCAGAGGCGTTCCCACGCGGAGCGTGGGAACGATCAAAGGCGCTTTACTCCTTGCGGATCGAGAAGTTGGCCATGTGCTCCAACCCTTTGATCAGCGCCGAGTGATCCCAGTTGCTGCCGCCGATGGCCGCGCAGGTGCTGAACACCTGCTGGGCGTTGGCGGTGTTGGGCAGGTTCAGGCCCAACTCGCGGGCGCCGGCCAGGGCCAGGTTGAGGTCCTTCTGGTGCAGGCTGATGCGGAAGCCCGGGTCGAAGGTGCCCTTGATCATGCGCTCGCCGTGCACCTCGAGGATCTTCGAGCCGGCGAAGCCGCCCATCAGCGCCTCGCGCACCTTGGCCGGATCGGCGCCGTTCCTGGCGGCGAACAGCAGGGCTTCGGCCACCGCCTGGATGTTCAGGGCGACGATGATCTGGTTGGCCACCTTGGCGGTCTGGCCGTCGCCGTTGCCGCCGACCCGGGTGATGTTCTTGCCCATCGCCTGGAACAGCGGCAGGGTGCGCTCGAAGGCCGCCTCGCTGCCGCCGACCATGATGCTCAGGGTCGCCGCCTTGGCGCCGACTTCGCCGCCGGACACCGGGGCGTCGAGGTACTCGGCGCCAGTGGCCTTGATCTTCTCGGCGAAGGTCTTGGTGGCGGTGGGGGAGATCGAGCTCATGTCGATCACCACCTTGCCGGCGCCCACACCCTCGGCCACGCCGTCCTGGCGGAACAGCACGTCGTCGACCTGCGGGGTGTCCGGCACCATGACGATGATGAATTCGGCTTCCTGCGCCACTTCGCGCGGGTTGGCCAGGCCGATGCCGTGGTCGCCGATCAGCTCGGCCGGGGCCTTCTCGAAGTGTTCGGAGAAGAACAGGGTATGCCCGGCGTTTTGCAGGTTCTGCGCCATGGGTTTGCCCATGATGCCGGTGCCGATAAATCCGATTTTAGCCATGAGAGTTCTCCTCTGATTAGATGGCGTTGTGCATGCTGTTCTGGTGGGGAGCCATCCAGCCAAGGCCGGCGGCGGTGGTGGTGGCGGGCTTGTACTCGCAGCCGATCCAGCCCTGGTAGCCGATGCGATCCAGGTGCTCGAACAGGAAGCGGTAGTTGATCTCGCCGGTACCCGGCTCGTTGCGGCCCGGGTTGTCGGCCAGCTGCACATGGTTGATCGCGGCCAGGTTGCTCTCCAGGCTACGGGCCAGATCGCCTTCCATAATTTGCATGTGGTAGATGTCGTATTGCAGGTACAGGTTGGCGCTGCCGACCTTGTCGCGAATGGCCAGCGCCTGCTGGGTGGTGCACAGGTAGAAGCCGGGGATGTCGCGGGTGTTGATCATCTCCATGACCAGCTTGATACCCGCGGCTTCGAGCTTGCCTGCGGCGTACTTGAGGTTGTCGACGAAGCACCGCTCGACGCTGGCGCAATCCAGCCCCTGCGGGCGGATGCCGGCCAGGCAATTGATCTGCGTGTTGCCCAGCACCTGGGCGTAGGCGATGGCCTTATCCACGCCGGCGCGGAATTCCTCGACCCGATCCGGGTGGCAGGCGATGCCGCGCTCGCCCTTGGCCCAGTCGCCGGCGGGCAGGTTGAACAGCACCTGGGTCAGGCCGTTGGCGTCCAGGCGGGCCTTGATCGCCTCGGCCGGAAAATCGTAGGGAAACAGGTACTCGACACCGCTGAAGCCGGCGTCGGCGGCGGCGGCGAAACGCTCGAGGAAGTCCACCTCGGTGAACAGCATGGACAGGTTGGCGGCAAAACGGGGCATGGTTGGCTCCTTTCAAGTTCGTAGGGTGGATGTCGCGCAGCACATCCACCAAGCGGTGGTGGAAAACGCTTCGCGGTTTTCCACCCTACGGCTGCATCAATCCAGCATGGAGATCGCAGTTGGCGCGTCGGCGCCGCGTTCGGCCAGTGCTTCGAACTCGTTGACCGCGTTGATCTCGACGCCCATGGAGATGTTGGTCACCCGCTCCAGGATGATCTCCACCACTACCGGCACGCGGAACTCTTCCATCAGTGCCTTGGCCTTGGCCAGGGCGGCCTGGATGTCGTTCGGCTCGAATACGCGGATCGCCTTGCAGCCCAGGCCTTCGACCACGGCGACGTGGTCGACGCCGTAACCGTTGATCTCCGGCGCGTTGATGTTTTCGAAGGCCAACTGCACGCAGTAGTCCATCTCGAAGCCGCGCTGCGCCTGGCGGATCAGACCCAGGTAGGAGTTGTTCACCACCACGTGGATGTACGGCAGGTTGAACTGCGCGCCGACCGCCAGTTCTTCGATCATGAACTGGAAGTCGTAGTCGCCGGACAGCGCCACCACGGAACGCGAGGGGTCGGCCTTGACCACACCCAGGGCCGCCGGAATGGTCCAGCCGAGCGGGCCGGCCTGGCCACAGTTGATCCAGTGGCGCGGCTTGTAGACGTGGAGGAACTGCGCGCCGGCGATCTGCGACAGACCGATGGTGCTGACGTAGCAGGTGTCCTTGCCGAAGAACTCGTTCATCTCTTCGTACACGCGCTGCGGCTTGACCGGCACGTTGTCGAAGTGGGTCTTGCGCTGCAGGGTGCGCTTGCGCTCCTGGCAGGCTTCCACCCAGGCGCTGCGATCCTTCAGTTTGCCGGCGGCTTGCCACTCGCGGGCCACTTCGATAAAGACCTCCAGCGCGGCAGCGGCGTCGGAGACGATGCCCAGATCCGGGTTGAACACGCGGCCGATCTGGGTCGGCTCGATGTCGACGTGGATGAACTTACGGCCTTCGGTATAGACCTCGACGCTGCCGGTGTGGCGGTTGGCCCAACGGTTGCCGATGCCGAACACCAGGTCGGAGGCCAGCAGGGTGGCGTTGCCGTAACGGTGCGAGGTCTGCAGGCCGACCATGCCGACCATCAGCTTGTGGTCGTCCGGGATCGCGCCCCAGCCCATCAGGGTCGGAACCACCGGCACGCCGGTCAGCTCGGCGAATTCGACCAGCTTGTCCGCCGCGTCGGCGTTGAAGATGCCACCACCGGCGACCAGCAAGGGGCGCTCGGCGTCGTTCAACATGGCCAGGGCCTTCTCGGCCTGGATGCGGTTGGCCGCCGGCTTGGCCAGCGGTAGCGGCTGGTAGGCGTCGATGTCGAACTCGATCTCGGCCATCTGCACGTCGAACGGCAGGTCGATCAGCACCGGGCCCGGACGGCCGCTGCGCATTTCATAGAAGGCCTTCTGGAAGGCACGCGGCACTTGGCCCGGCTCCATCACGGTGGTCGCCCACTTGGTCACCGGCGCGACGATGCTGGTGATGTCGACGGCCTGGAAGTCCTCCTTGTGCATGCGGGCACGCGGCGCCTGGCCGGTGATGCACAGGATCGGGATGGAGTCGGCGCTGGCCGAGTACAGCCCGGTGACCATGTCGGTGCCGGCCGGGCCTGAGGTGCCGATGCACACGCCGATGTTGCCGACATTGGTGCGGGTGTAGCCCTCGGCCATGTGCGAGGCGCCTTCGACGTGACGCGCCAGGACGTGGTCGATGCCGCCGACTTTCTGCAGGGCGGCGTACAGCGGGTTGATCGCCGCGCCGGGAATGCCGAACGCCGTGTCAACGCCTTCGCGGCGCATCACCAGGACGGCGGCCTCGATTGCTCTCATTCTGGCCATTATTTGTGCCTCTTTTGTTTTAAGATTGTATACAAAACAGCTGCGACCGATTCTATTCAGAACATGACCGCGAGGTCAACATTTTTTCTGCCAGCGAGGCCTGCGGGAAAATCTTTTGAAACGCCTGTTTCAGCGGTATGGCGCGCGGGTGAGGGGGAGGCGGTCGATTAATTGTATACAAAGCAGCTGTATATTGTGTCTGTCTATTGTTTTTTTTGTTTCTGGTGGGATAGTGAGGGCGAGTTTTTGCTTGCCAGCACGCCGGTTTTCCTTGCCAAAGGCGGCTGTGCCTGGCGCTTCGTTCGACTTATCACCATTGAGGAAGGGCTACCTATGAGCACCCTGGACTTGAATACCGCCACCCTGATCAGCAACCGCGCCCTGGCGCTCGGGCGCGAGATCAGCGCCGCGCCTTTGACCGTCGCCGTGCTGGATGCCGGTGGCCACCTGATCAGTCTGCAGCGTGAAGACGGCGCGAGCCTGTTGCGCCCGCAGATCGCCATCGCCAAGGCCTGGGGCGCGGTCGCCCTGGGCAAGGGCTCGCGCGCCATCGCTGCCGATGCGCAGCAGCGGCCGGCGTTTATCGGCGCGCTGAACAACCTGGCCGACGGCAAGCTGGTGCCGGCACCGGGTGGCGTACTGATCCGCGATGAGCGGGACGAGGTGCTCGGCGCCATCGGCATCACCGGCGATACCTCGGATATCGACGAGCAATGCGCGATCGGCGCGGTGCAGGCGGTAGGGTTCAAGGCCGATGCAGGCCTGATGTAGGCCGGCCCCGGCGCGCAGCGGCAGCCCGCCGTTATTGCGTCGCAGCGATCATCTAGCGGGCGAGTAGTGCGCTACGGTTTGCGTGGTGCGGCGCCCCTAAACGCGGGTGACCTGCTCGGAGGCGCTTGGCTGGTTTTCGACGATCTCGCAGCCCTTGATCACCAAGCGGATGATGGTCTGGGTGGCCGCTTCGTAATCGGCATCATCCAGGCTGGCCTTGCCGGTGACGGTGGCGATCTGCCAATCGAAGTCGGCATAGGTCTGGGTTGCGGCCCAGATGCTGAACATCAGGTGATGCGGGTCGACCTTGGCCATCAGGCCCTGCTCGATCCAGCGCTGGATGCAGGCGATGTTGTGCTGGGCCTGGGCGTTGAGCTGCTCGGCCTGTTCGGCGGACAGATGCGGCGCGCCGTGCATGATCTCGCTGGCGAACACCTTGGAGGCAGAGGGCAGCTCGCGGGAAATGCGGATCTTCGAGTGGATATAGGCCTTGAGCACTTCGGCCGGATTGCCGGGCTGATTGAACGGCGCCGAAGCCTGCAGCAGCGGCTCGATAATGCTTTCCAGCACCTCGCGGTAGAGGTGCTCTTTCGACTTGAAGTAGTAATAGACGTTGGGCTTGGGCACTCCGGCCTTGGCGGCGATATCGCTGGTCTTGCTGGCGGCAAAACCCTTGTCGGCGAACTCTTCGCTGGCTGCGCGCAAGATCAGCTCTTTGTTGCGCTCGCGGATACTGGTCATAAGCCTCTATACATTCTCGTGTCACCCGGCGCCGGGCAGCGGTCGGGCATGGTAGCACCGGCCTTGCGCCGGCCTCAAGCAGGCGCCCTGCGGGGCTGCGAGCGGTTTATCTGATCTTTTGGTCAGGTAAATGTATACAATTTTTAGGCTTTCTGTTTTCATCTGTTTCTCGCGATTCATCGCAAATATCCCGCCTCCTTGAACACTGGAGACCTGCTGTGCCCAACACCCAGCTGGTCGACCCCTTCGGTCGGCGCATCACCTACCTGCGGTTATCGGTTACCGATCGCTGCGACTTTCGCTGCACCTACTGTATGAGCGAGGACATGGTCTTCGCTCCGCGGGCGCAGATCCTCAGTCTGGAAGAGCTGTATGCCGTGGCCGATGCCTTTATCGGTCTGGGGGTCAGGCGCATCCGGATTACCGGTGGCGAGCCGCTGGTGCGCAACAATCTGCTCGGCCTGCTTCAGCGTCTGGGCCAGCGCCCGGAGCTGGAGGATCTGGCCATTACCAGCAACGGCTCGCAGCTGGCCGAACTGGCGCCGCAACTGCGCGCGGCCGGAGTCAAGCGCTTGAACATCAGCCTGGACTCATTGCAGCGCGAGCGCTTCGCCGCCTTTACCCGGCGCGACAGGCTCGACCAGGTGCTGGCCGGCATCGAGGCGGCGCGGGCCGCTGGGTTTGCCAAGATCAAGCTGAATTGCGTGGTGCAGAAGGGCCGCAACGACGACGAGGTTCTCGACCTGGTCGAGTTCGCCATGGCGCGTGGCCTGGACATCAGCTTTATCGAGGAGATGCCCCTGGGCAGCATCTCCAGCCACCAACGCCAGGACACCTTCTGCTCCAGCGACGAGGTGCGCGCACGTATCGAGCAGCGCCATACGCTGGTGCGCAGCAGCAAGCGGACCGGTGGCCCGTCACGTTATTGGCAGGTGGCCGGCAGCGAGACGCTGATCGGTTTTATCGCGCCGCACAGCCATAACTTCTGTGGCGATTGCAATCGCGTGCGGGTGACCGCCGAAGGCAAGCTGGTGCTGTGCCTCGGCCATGAACACGCCCTGGATCTCAGGGCGCTGATGCGCCGCCACCCCGGCGACCGCCAGCGTCTGCGCGATGCTCTGGTCGCGGCCCTGCAGCTCAAACCCGAGCGCCATCACTTCCAGACCGACGCGCAGGTGCAGGTGCTGCGTTTCATGAGCATGACCGGCGGCTGAGTCGCCGGCCCCGCGCCAGCTCCCGCGGCGGCTTCAGGGGGCGAACAAAACCAACAATAATCGGGAGGATTGCCGTGAAGCCTATGCGTGTCTGCCATTTGTTCGCCTTGCTGGCTTGTACCAGCAGCCAGGCCGAGAGTTATGTCATCGGCGTCGAGGACATGGCCTTCGCACCGCATTACCGCATCGACCAGCAGGGTCGATACCAGGGCTTCGCCCGCGAGCTGTTCGATCTGTTCGCCACGCACAGTGGGGTGCAACTGAGCTACCGGGTGCTGCCGGTGACGCGTTTGCTGCCGGCCCTGTTGCAGGACGAGGTGGACTTCAAATACCCGGACAGCAGTCACTGGGGGCAGGCACAAAAGGCCGGCACGCAGTTGCACTACAGCCAGGCGGTGGTCGGCTATGTCGACGGCGTGCTGGTCGCGCCGCAGCGCCAGGGACAGCCGATCGGGCGGCTCAAGCGTCTGGGCATGGTCAATGGCTGGACGCCCGGGGGCTATCAGGCGCGGATCGACGGCGGAGAGATCCAGCTGAGCTACAGCGAAGATCTGCGCAAGATGATCCACCAGGTGCTGAAGAAGGACGCCGACGGCGCCTATTTCAACGTGGTGGTCGCCACCCACTACCTCGACAATATCCGCGCCCGTCCCGGTGCTCTGGTGTTCGATGCCAAGCTGCCGCATACCCGCGGCAGCTTCCACCTGTCCAGCCGCAAGCACCCCGAGCTGATCCGGCGCTTCGACCGCTTCCTGCTCGAGCGCCGAACCGAGGTGGCCGCGTTGAAGGACAGATACCGGGTCGAGGCCAACCTGGACTCGCAGTACCTGGGCCTGGAGCAGTGGAAGGTGGATTTCCTGGAGCGGCAGAAGGCCAGGGAGACGACCGAGCAGTAGCACGCGGTGCAAGGTCGCTGTTGCGTTCATGGCCCCAGGCTGTGCGCGCAACGGGGGCACGCCGAGGCGACGGAAAACACCGAGGTGAAGGCAAGGCGGTCATCGCCTTGCGGTTTCGGGCGGTGGCGTACTGTTTTGCGAGTACGCCCTACGTGCGCTGGCGCGTCGCACCGGCAAATTCCATAAAAAAGGGGATCAGGCTGAGCGCGATCCCCCTCCATTTGCCCGTTGCCGCCTACCCGGCAATGGGCAAATCCTGGATCAGAAGTGCACCTTGACCAACAGGCTGGCGGTGTTCTGATCGGTACCGCCGAGAATCTCGTCGCCGAGGAAGCTGTCGTCGTCGATACCGTATTTGTCTTTCCAGTAGTCGTACTCGATACCGACGTACAGCTGTTTCTCGCCCCAGTGCAGGGCCTTGCCCAGGTCGTACTTGATCTGCGGGTTGAAGTGCAGGTTGGCGTGATAGGTGCCGCGGGCGTTCTCGTCGTTGTCGACCACCCAGTCCATGAAGCCGTCGATGACGATGTCGGATTCGCCCACCGGAAGGGTGTAGCTCCAGGCCGGGGTGATCTGCCAGACGTTGTCGCCCGGGCGGTCGCCGTCGGTATGGCGGTTGTAGAAGTTGACCTGGAAGAAGTCGAAGCCGGGGATCGCCAGGTCGAAGCCCGGGCCGATCAGGTAGGACTCGACGTCGTCTTCGCCGAACTCGTAGGTCATCGCCAGCAGCACGTCGCTGACCGGGCCGAACTGGATCTTCTGGTCGAAAATCTTGCCCAGCGACAGGCGCGGCTGGAGTTCACCGTAGTAGCTATGGCCGTCGCCAGCGCCATTGGTGGCATCGCCGTTGTACTTGATGAGATCGAGGAACATGAAGTTGTCGCCGTACTTCCAGCCGTCGACGTGCTCGAAGGTCACGGTCTGCTGGATCTCAGGATCGATCTTGAAATCCTGGCCATAGAGGTAGGTCAGGCTGTTGTTCTGCCAGTGCAGCAGATCGCCGGCAGTCGCCGGGGGGCCGGCGAACAGGCCGGCCGACAGGGCTAGGCAGTGGGGCAGGTACTTCAGTTTCATCGGGTTTTCCTTATTTTAGGGTGTGCAAACGCTCTCTCCCTGTGGCGAACCGCAGGGCGATGCCGGGGCTGGTTGTTGTGGCGAAGCGGCTTGGTTCGGACACTGCTCGGCTTGAGCCCGCTGCGGGCATCTTCCAGTCGTGCCTCGAACTCATCATCGTTCCCGGTTAGGCGACCGGATCGAGCATGTTCAGGGTGGCGAAGATCGCCGAGGGAAGGCCGGGCCGTCGTCGAGCTGGTTGATCAGGTTGTAGCCACCCGCAGAGGGTGCAGGGGTGTGCCTGGTGCGAGTCGTGGTCATGTCAGTGCCTGCCAGTTGTTTTTATACGGTCATGGGCTTGCACGAGGCTTCACGGCGCCTCTATCCGAATACCGGCAAAAACTGTCTTGCCGGTCAGAATGCGCTGACTATAGCAATATTGACCACAATATTAAAAACAATTTATTTAAAAATTGTACACATAATAAGTTGCGCGTGCGGCAGGCGTGCCGACGCCTGCCGTCATGTCGAACGAGCGGCGGGGCGGGGTCAGGAACGCAGCGAATAGCCCGCCAGTGCGCTGTCGCAGCGGCGGGTCGCAGTCGGCGGGGGGGTTTTCACAACCGCTCAGTTGCCCGCTTGCAGGTCGCGGGCAACGTGTTCGGCCAGGCCGTTGCCGGCCTCGCTCATGGTCAGGTAGGTGCGGTCGGCGCCGGCGGCCTGGATGCGCTGGGCCATGTCTTCATACATGGCATGGGCGGTGATCAGCCCCTTGAAGCCGCGTTCGCGCAGTTTCTGGGTGGAGATGATTTTGGCTTCCTGGTCGTTCATGGCCAGGATCACCGCCTCGACCGACGGCATCTCCAGACTCTGCCAGAACATCTGGTCTTCGGCGTCGGCGAATTGCACCCGACGCCCGGCCTGGGTGCTCAGTTCGATCATGCCCGGGTCGGAATCCAGGCTGACCAGCTTGAAGCCTTTCTCCTTGAGGTGATCGTAGGCGGCGCGGCCGGTGCGGCCCATGCCGATGATCAGGATCTGCGCATCGCCGAGGGAGACCGGCTGTTCGTCGGGGTGGCGGATGTCGCGCTCCAGTGGAATCAAGCGCTTCGCCAGGCGGTCGTAGAGGGGGTGGGCGATACGGTTCAGTTGTGCGGAAACGACGAAGGACAGGGCCATGCTGATGGCCAGCGGCGTGACCCATTGCGGCAGTACCACGCTAGCGACGATCAGGCCGAATTCGCTGTAGTTGGTCAGGCTGACCGCACTGAGGAAGGCGCTGCGCGCACGCAGGCGGAAAACCAGGAACAGGCCGAAGAACAGCAGGCCCTTGAGCGGCAGCAGCAGCGACATCGCTACGGCGAAGACCAGTGCATCGCCACCCGGCAGGCCGCCGATGCCGATCTGCAGGAAGAAACCGACCAGGAACACCTCCTTGATGCTCCACAGCGAGTTGGACAGCTCGACGGCGCGCTTGTGTTTGGCCAGCAGGGCGCCAAAGGCCAGGGCGCCAAGTTCCGAGCTGAGCCCCAGCAACTCGAAGCCATAGCCACCGACCACCAGCGCCAGCAGCAGACCCAACAGCACCATCAGCTCCTCATGGCCGCTGGCATCCAGCAGGCGGAACAGCAGCGGTCGCAGCAAGGGCAGGGCGAATACCAGCAAGGCCCAGGGCGAGGGGCTGTCACCGCTGGCCAGGCTCATCACCACCAGGGCGATCAGATCCTGGATGATCAGCACACCAATCGCTACCCGACCGTGGAAGGCACGCAGTTCGCGTTTGCTCTCCAGTACCTTGGCCGCCAACACGGTGCTGGAAAAGGACAGGGCGATGGCCAGCAGTAACCCCTCTTGCCAGGGCAGATCCAGGGTCAGCTGGATGGCCGGCAGGAAAATCAGGCTGGAGATGGCGAAATGCAGCAGGCCGCCGCCGACCACTTCGCGCCGAACCAGGTTGCTCGGCTTGAGTTTGAGGCCGACGGTGAACAGCAGCAGGAGCACGCCGAGGTGGGCGATATGCTGCAGTGCCGCGCTGTCATTCAGGCCAATGCCCAGGTGCTCGCCGAAGCCGGCCAGGGCGAAGCCGGCCGTCAGGTAACCGACCAGTGGCGGCAGGCCTATGGCACGTACTGCCAGGCCCATGACGAAGGCGAAGGCGATCCAGGAGGCTTCGATCATGGCTTGTCCTTGTCGGCGTGGGGCGTCGGGTTGGCAGTTGGTCGGGCTTGATCGTTCGTGGCGAGGGCAGACCGGTTTGAGGCGGTTTTGCGCGCTGTTGAGGCGAATAATCGCTCTATCCAACGAAAAGACGCGCAAACAACGATCAAGTCCGGCATTTTCCCAGCAGGGCAGTGTTCAGTCCGACAGGCTGCTAGCAGGCCGTTGAAAAATGTAGGCGAGGCAGCCGAGGCTAGGCAAAAACAGGCGAAAAAGCGCAGTTTACGGGTTGTAAATGAGCATTTTGAGCCTGTTTTTAACGACGCATCGGCAACGCAGGTGGTTTTTCAACGGCTTGCTAGAGGCAGTGCATTGTAACGGGATGGCAGAAGGCTATGTCCAGTGCGGGGCCGCTTGAGGGCAAAAGCAGTCGAGCCGCAGTGCTTGGCCAGAGAGCAAGAAGCCCGCGCATAGGCGGGCTCGAGGGAGTGAAGAACAGGCCGTGGCCTGTCCAGAGGCCTTGCTTACTCGATCTGCGCGCCCTGGGCGATCCAGGCGCCGATCAGCTCGCGTTCGTCCTGGGTCATCTGGGTGATGTTGCCCAGCGGCATGATCTGGCTGGCGACGCTTTGCGCGTGGATCTTCGCCGCCAGCTGGTGGATCTGCTCAGGCGTGTCGAACATCACCCCGGCCGGCGCGGCACTGAACATCGGGCTGCTCGGGCTGGCCGAGTGGCAGACGCTGCAGCGCTGCTGGATCACGCTGTTGACCTTACTGAAGTCGCTGCCGGTCGCTGTTGCCGGGGTAGCGGCAGGCATCTCGGTGACCTTGGCCACCATGGCGGCGGGGGCATTGCTCGCGCTGGCGAGCGGGGCGGCAGTCGGTGCCTGGCGCAGCGGGGCGGTGACATAGGCCAGGCAGATCATGCCGAGGGCGGCGGCCGGCAGGGTCCAGGCGAACTGGTTGCTGGCGTGGCGGGTGTTGAAGTAGTGGCGCACCAATACCGCCAGGATGGCGATGCCCGCCAGGATCAACCAGTTGTACTGGCTGCCGTAGGTGCTCGGGAAGTGGTTGCTGATCATGATGAACAGCACCGGCAGGGTGAAGTAGTTGTTGTGCCGCGAACGCAGCAAGCCCTTGGCCGGCAGCAGCGGGTCGGGTGTGCTGTTGTCTTCGATGGCCTTAACCAGGGCGCGCTGGGCCGGCATGATGGTGAAGAATACGTTGCCGACCATGATGGTGCCGATGATGGCGCCGACATGGATATAGGTCGCGCGGCCGCTGAAGATCAGGCTGAAGCCATAGGCCGCCGCGATCAGCAGGACGAACAGCACCGCACCGAGCAGGGCCGGTTGCTTGCCGAGGGCCGAGTCGCAGAGCAAGTGGTAGGCCACGTAGCCCGCAATCATTGAGCCGAAGCCGACGACAATGGCCATTTCCGGTGCCAGATCAACGCCAGGCTTGACCAGGTACAGGCTAGGGTTGAGGTAGTAGACCACCAGCATCAGGGCAATACCCGACAGCCAGGTGAAGTAGGCCTCCCACTTGAACCAGTGCAGGTTGTCCGGCATCTTCGGCGGGGCCAGCTTGTATTTTTCCAGGTGGTAGATGCCGCCGCCGTGGATCGCCCAGAGGTCGCCGGCCAGGCCGTCGCGCGGATTGACTCGGTTGAGGTTGTTCTCCAGCCAGACGAAGTAGAAGGATGCGCCGATCCAGGCGATGCCGGTGATCATGTGGATCCAGCGGATGCCCAGGTTCAGCCATTCAGTCAAATGTGCTTCCACAGTGTTTACCTCTTTCCCGCTGCCGGCAGGCCGGCGTCAGGCTTCTCTTATTGGTGGGGGTCGAGCAGTAACTGCTCTTGCTCGGTAAAGAAATGCTCATCGCAGTTGTTGCCGGAGCCACTGCGATCAACCACCAGGAAGTCATCCCGCTTTTCGATCGTCAGCACCGGGTGGTGCCAGACGCCGCGATGGTAATTAATGCCCTGCCTGCCGTTGCTGCGGAAGGCGCGGACCAACTCCGATTCAGGTGCATCGCCAACTGGCGCGACCACGATCAGAAAGGGGTGGCCGAGCAGCGGCACGAAGGCCTGGCTGCCCAGCGGATGGCGCTCCAGCATGCGCACGGTCAGGGGCATCTGCAGGGCCTCGGCGCTGAAGATGCTGATGATCGCCTGATCCTCCGGCTGGGCGGTCTCGACCGTGGCCAGCTGGTGGTAGCGGCGAGTGGAGCCGTTATTGATCATGAAGAACTCGCTGCCCTCGGTCTCGATGACGTCGCCGAAGGGGGCGAAGGCGGCTTTGCTCAGGGGCTCGATGATCAGTTTGCGCATGATGGTCTACTTGTTCTCTGTTGCGTGATGCCCCCGGCTGTCAGCCGGGGGCCGTGGCCTTACTTGCTGACTTTGCCGAACAGGCGCAGGCGGCTGATGCCCCCATCCGGAAAGACGTTGACGCGCACGTGGGTGATGGGGCCGAGGGCGTTGATCTGCTCGACGAACTCGTGCTCGGCGTGCATCGACAGCTTCTGACTGGGCAGCAGTTCGCGCCAGAACAGGCTCTGGGTCTCGATCTGTGCGTCGGTGCCGCCCTTGACGAAGGCGCCCTGAACCGAGCAGCTGTCCGGGTAGTTGCCCTTGAAGTGCAGGGTGTCGACGACGATGCGCTCGATCTCGCCCGGGTGGCCGAGGGCGACGATGACCCAGTCGTTGCCCGGGGTGCGCCGGCGCGCGGTTTCCCAGCCGTCGCCCATGTTGACGCCGCGGCCCGGGTTGAGAATGTTGCTCATGCGGCCGAAGTGCTCGTCTGAGCAGGCCAGGGCGCGGCCACCATTGAGGGCGGCGGCCAGGTCGATCTGCTCGTTGTCGCCGATATGGCTCCAGTCGCGGAAGGGCACGCCGTACACGCGCAGGCGCGCCACGCCGCCATCGGGGTAGATATTGAAGCGCAGGTGGGTGAAGGCCTGGTCGTTGGCTATCTCGTGGTAGTGGTGGCTGTTGCCTTGCAGGGTCACCGCCGGCAGCACCTCGCTCCACTCGGTGGTGTCGGTCGGGTCGCCCTCGGCGACGAAGCAGCCCTCCAGGGAGGCCGACGGCGGGAAGTTGCCGGTGAAGAAGCTGGTGTCGATGTCCACGCCCTTGATCGAGCCGGGCACGCCGAGGCGGATCACCGCATGATCGTAGCCTTCGAAGCGCTTGCGCCGCGATTCCCAGCCGTCCATCCACTTGCCGTTGTCGTCGAACACGCCTTCCTTCCATACCGCCGGGGTCGGCTGGAACAGGCGGTTGACCTCGGCGAACCAGTCGTCGGTGACGAAGATGGCCTGGGTGCCGAGGCGCGCGTCGGCCAAGTTGAGGTATTTCTCGAAGGGTACGGCGTAAGCTTTCATATCGTGTCTGCCTTAACAATGAGGGCGTTACAGGGCTTGCAAGCGGAACAGGGCGATCTGGTTGATCTCGGCCAGGGCGCGGGCGAACTCCTGTTCGGGGCTGTTGTGAATGCGCTCCTCGAAGGCCGCGAGGATCTGCTGCCGGTTGCTGCCTTTCACCGCCATGATGAAGGGGAAGCCGAATCTGGCCTTGTAGGCGTCGTTCAGTTCGGTGAAGCGGGCGAACTCCTCGGCGCTGCATTCGTGGATGCCGGCGCCGGCCTGTTCGCAGGTGCTCGATTCGGTCAACTCGCCGCGCACGGCGGCCTTGCCGGCCAGATCCGGGTGCGCGTTGATCAGGGCCAGCTGCACCTCGTGGCTGGCACCGAGCAGCAGGTCGGCCATGCGCTGATGCAGGCCGTCGACCTCGTCCACGGTCGAATCCAGGCCCAGCGCATAGGCTTGCTCGGCGACCCAGGGC
The DNA here is from genome assembly GCF_030376615.1 of Pseudomonas sp. sp1636. Taxonomy (GTDB): domain Bacteria; phylum Pseudomonadota; class Gammaproteobacteria; order Pseudomonadales; family Pseudomonadaceae; genus Aquipseudomonas. The sequence goes on along the minus strand of NZ_JARRAB010000011.1, from coordinate 58,786 downwards.
GAGTGCTCGTAGATGTCGGCGAAGACTTTGACGAAGTCCGCGCGGCTCAGTCGCGAGGGGGTCAGGGTCTGGAAGCGGCTCATTTCGCAGCCTCTTTGAAGGGGTGGGTGGCGTGCCAGTGGCGGGCGATGTCGACGCGGCGGGCGCACCAGACTTTGTCGTGGCCTTTGACGTACTCGATAAAGCGCGCCAGGGCGGCCAGACGCGCCGGACGGCCGAGCAGGCGGCAGTGCATGCCGACCGAGAGCATCTTCGGCGCGCCTGCCACGCCTTCGGCGTAGAGCACATCGAAAGCGTCTTTCAAGTACTGGTAGAAGTCGTCGCCGGTGTTGAAGCCCTGCGCCTGGGTGAAGCGCATGTCGTTGGTATCCAGGGTGTAGGGGATCACCAGGTGCGGCTGCTCCGCTGTGCTGGTCGGATCCCAGTAGGGCAGGTCGTCGTCGTAGGTGTCGCTGTCGTAGAGGAAGCCGCCTTCCTCCATCACCAGGCGCCGGGTGTTCGGCCCGGTGCGCCCGGTGTACCAGCCCAGCGGGCGTGAACCGGTGAGGTCGGTGAGGATGCGGATGGCTTCGAGCAGATGTTCGCGTTCGGTGGCTTCGTCCAGGTACTGGTAGTCGATCCAGCGGTAGCCGTGGCTGCAGATCTCGTGGCCGGCGCCGACCATGGCCTCGATCAGCGCGGGGTGACGCTGGGCGGCCATGGCCACGGCGAACACGGTCAGCGGGATGGCGTGCCTGTCGAACAGCTTGAGCAGGCGCCAGACGCCGGCGCGGCTGCCGTACTCGTAGAGCGACTCCATGCACAGGTTGCGCTCGCCCTGCAGCGGCTGGGCGGAGACCATCTCGGAGAGGAAGGCCTCGGATTCCGGGTCGCCATGCAGCACATTGCGCTCGCCGCCTTCCTCGTAGTTGAGGACGAACGACAGGGCAATGCGCGCATCGCCCGGCCAGTGCGGGTGCGGCGGGTGGTTGGCGTAACCGATCAGGTCGCGTGGGTAGTCAGCGCTCACTGCAGTCTTCCTTCTTGGTGTGTTGCGGCCATCGTGTAGCCCGAAAGCTGCAGGGTGACCCTGATGTGATGATTGTATACAAAGTAGATGCTGTCTTGTAAATGAAAAATTGAATTTTACTGAAATTAATCTCCCCCGCTGTTTTTTGCAAATGCACGATCCTTGCTGCTGACGCACCTGGAACGCAGGATTTCTAGGCTATTGCGGAGTCAGGTCTGGGGTTTTACGCAGGATGATGGCGATTATATTGTGTACAATAAATCAAAAAAATGTCTTAGCTCTTTGCGCCGCATGCTATGCTTCGCGCAACTCGAGGCTGCTGAGGCCTGAATGATCTGCCGCATTCAACAACAATAGAGGAGGTGCGGTGTCTGCGTGGCAATTGGCCGGCGTGGATGCCCGATAGCTATGGGACGATTGACCACGCATGTTCTAGATGCCGCGCACGGCTGCCCAGGCAGCGCCATCAGGGTTGAGCTGTATCGGCTCGAGGGCGCGCAGTTGCAGTTGCTCACTCACACCCTGACCAACCATGACGGCCGTTGCGATGCGCCTATGCTGCAAGGCGACGATTACCGCAGCGGCGTCTACCAGCTGCACTTCCATGCGGGCGATTATTACCGGGCCCGTGGCGTGCAGTTGCCCGATCCGGCGTTTCTCGACGTGGTGGTGCTGCGCTTCGGTATCGATGCCGGCCAGGATCACTACCACGTCCCCCTGCTGATTTCCCCATACAGCTACTCCACCTACCGCGGTAGCTGATAGCGAATAGGTGTGACCCTCTGACTCATGATTAGAGTCTTTGCCCGCGCCACCGCGGCTTTTTGTGTGGCGCTAGGGCGGCCTCGAAGCGAAGCGACAGCCCGCCATTTTTGTGCCGCGCCGACTATCGACGGCATGCTGCCTGCGGCGAGTAGCGCCCTACGATGCGGGCATGGAATGCTTTGCTGCGTTAGCGTGTGGCCATCCAGATCAGCAAACCCGCCTGAAACAGGCAAAACGCCACCAGGCAGGCGATGGTGAAACGCAGGCTGCCGTCTTCGCGGCGCAGCAGTTCGATGCGTGACTCCTGCTTGCGCAGCTTGATGTCCTGTTCGCGCAGGCTCTGATCGGCTTGTTGCAGCATGGCCGCGGCATCGAGCAGGTCGACGATCTGCACCTTTTCGCTATGCCAGTCGTTGTGCAGGCTGCTGACCCTGGCTGCGCCGTAACGGGCTTTGAGTTGCAATGGGTCGAGGTATTCGATGACGAGGCCCTGGGCTTGCAGGCAATGGTCGCGACGCAGGCGAGCGTCTGCGTTGAGGGCATCCTTGGCCGGCAGCGCCGCGCCTTCTACCTGGTAGTGTGCACAGTGCTGCTGAGCCCAGGCGATACCCTGGGCCAGCAGGAAGCGGCCCAGGCCACGATTGGCCGGTTCTAGCTGCAAGCCTTTTTCCGGGCCGAAGCGCATCTCCTGGTTGCGGTGGTCGAGCCATACCTCCAGCAGATTCTGTTCCCTGCGCATACACAGGCCGGGCAGGTGCAGGGTCAGGCGTAGCAGGCTCTGGCCCTTGCTATGCCGTTCCACCCGGCCCAGTTGCACGAAGCGCAGGGGCCGTGCGCCGGTGTGACGGTCGACCGGTAGGGGGGCAAGACGCAACAGGCGAAAATGCTCCGGGTCGAGATCCGCCCAGGGGTGGGCTTGCTCAGCCGTGGCTTGGGTCGCGGCTGTGGCGTCAGTCGCCGGGTGTGGAGCTTGGGCATCGATCATGAAGGCAGTCCTGTGCGCGACGCCGGCGCAAGGTGTCGCGCTGGCCCAGCAGTTATCGGCCGGTTTGCGCGGCGCTGAAGGCTGGCACTGTGCCGGTGTGCTCGATGAAGCCGACGACTCGTTCGGCCAGCAGTCGTGCCAAAGGTAGCCGAGGATTGTCGTAGGACGCCAGTTGCGCCTTCATGTCCAGGGGGACGATGCGCAGGACATGGTTCATGCCTTCGATTATCTCCAGCTGGGCATCCGTCTTGGCGGCTTTAAGTGCCTCGGCGTCGGCGACGCCGACCTGGATGTCGTGGCTGCCCTGGACGATCAGCGCCGGAATCCGCAAACGGGCGAAAGCTGCGCTGGGCTTCTGGCGCAACAGTGAGATCAGGTAGGGCTGCACGCTGGGGCGAAACAGTACGTGCAATGCAGCGGGCACTGCATCGATGGGCCGGCCGGCCAGTAGCGAGTCAAGCAGGCGATGGCTTTGCGCGAGCAATGGCGGCGGCAGGCGATAGTGCAGTTGTTCGCGCAGCACCTGATCGATGGGCCGCGAGCTGCCGGCAATCGAGATCAGTGCGTCGGCACCTGCTGCGGGGGCGGCCAGGCTGGCGATCAGGGCGCCTTCGCTGTGGCCGGTCAGGATCAAGCGACTGAACGTTGCGTCGGCCTTGAGCAGGCGGCCCCAGGCGACCACGTCGGCGACATACTGCTCGACACTCAGGTCGCGCTCGTCCGGGGTAGCCGCGCGGCTGGCGGCCACCCCGCGTTTGTCGTAGCGCACACTGGCGATGCCGTGCTTGGCCAGCGTCCGGGCCAGACGCTTGAGGCTGTCGTTGTGCCCGCCGGCGGGGTTGTTGCCGTCGCGGTCGGTCGGCCCGGAGCCGGCAATCAGCAGTGCGACAGGCACCGGCGTGGCGCTTTGCGGGCGGACTAAGGTGCCATGCAGGGTGCCCAGGCCGGTTTCCAGGCTGATAGGCCGTTGCACGATGGTGTGGGGCGCGGCCTGGGCCAGGCCGGCAAGCAAGGTCAGGGTAAACAGCACGGCTCGCAACATGGATAGGCACTATGGCAACGGAAGTGGGTTGGACGTCGACAGCGAGATAAGGTTCTAGGGTGAACTGGGCTGGCGCCGCAGGTATACTCGCGGCCTTTATTGAGTAGGGGTTTGGCGCGCGGGCAAGCGTTGCGCCGGCTCGGTGCTGATTTCCGCGGAGTATCCTGCAAATGTCCGGCAATACCTACGGCAAGTTGTTCACCGTCACCAGCGCTGGCGAAAGCCATGGCCCGGCGCTGGTCGCCATCGTCGACGGCTGCCCGCCGGGCCTGGAATTGTCGCTGGAAGACATGCAGCGCGACCTCGACCGGCGTAAACCGGGCACCAGCCGCCACACCACCCAGCGTCAGGAAGACGATGTGGTGGAAATCCTCGCCGGGGTGTTCGAGGGCAAGACCACCGGATGTGCCATCGGCCTGCTGATCCGCAATACCGATCAGAAGTCCAAGGATTACTCGGCGATCAAGGATGTATTCCGCCCGGCCCATGCCGATTACAGCTACCACCACAAATACGGCATCCGCGACTACCGCGGCGGCGGCCGCAGCTCGGCCCGCGAAACCGCCATGCGCGTGGCCGCCGGCGCCATCGCCAAGAAGTACCTGGCGACCCAGGGCATAGTGGTGCGCGGCTACATGAGCCAGCTCGGCCCGATCGAGATACCGTTCAAGAGCTGGGACAGCGTCGAGCAGAACGCCTTCTTCAGCGCCGATCCGGACAAGGTGGCGGAGCTTGAGGCCTATATGGATCAGCTGCGCCGCGATCAGGACTCGGTCGGGGCGAAGATCACCGTGGTCGCCGAAGGGGTGATGCCGGGCCTGGGCGAGCCGATCTTCGACCGTCTGGACGCCGAGCTGGCCCATGCGTTGATGAGCATCAACGCGGTCAAGGGCGTCGAGATCGGTGCCGGTTTCGCCAGCGTCGCCCAGCGCGGCACCGAGCATCGCGACGAGTTGACGCCCGAGGGTTTCGTCTCGAATAACGCCGGCGGCATTCTCGGCGGTATTTCCTCGGGGCAGCCAATCGTTGCCCATCTGGCGCTCAAGCCGACCTCCAGCATCACCACGCCGGGGCGCTCCATTGATGTGAATGGTAATGCCGTGGAGGTGATCACCAAGGGTCGTCACGACCCCTGCGTCGGCATCCGCGCCACGCCGATCGCCGAGGCGATGATGGCCATCGTGCTGATGGATCATCTGCTGCGCCACCGTGCGCAGAACGCCGATGTGCGGGTCAGTACGCCGGTGCTGCCGCAGCTGTGACAACCGCTTACGGCATGCCTCCCGCATTGCCCTATTGGCGGTTGTCCGGTTTCTATTTCTTCTATTTCTCGCTACTCGGCGCCACGGCGCCGTTTTTGGCACTGTACTTCGATCACCTGGGTTTTTCCGCCGCGCGCATCGGCGAGCTGGTCGCCATTCCCATGCTGATGCGTTGCATCGCCCCCAATATCTGGGGCTGGCTGGGCGATTACAGCGGCCGGCGCCTGGCCATCGTGCGCTTCGGCGCGTTCTGCACGCTGCTGTGTTTCGCCGGCATCTTCATCAGCCAGAGCTATGCCTGGCTGGCCCTGATCATGGCGTTGCATGCGTTCTTCTGGCATGCGGTGCTGCCGCAATTCGAGGTCATCACCTTCGCCCATCTACAGGAGCAGGCGCCGCGCTACAGCAAGATTCGTCTGTGGGGCAGCATCGGCTTTATCGTTGCGGTGGTCGGCCTGGGCAAGCTGTTCGAGTGGCTCAGCCTGGATGCCTATCCCTGGGCGCTGATTCTGATCATGACGGGCATCGTGCTGAGCAGTTGGTGGGTGCCCAACGCCGAGCCGCGTATGCGTCCCGGTACAGTGGGCGAGGGCGGCTTTATCCAGCAGTTGCGCCGCCCCGGCATTCTGGCGTTCTACCTCAGCGTGGGGCTGATGCAACTGAGCAACGGCCCGTACTACACCTTTCTGACCCTGCACCTGGAGGCGCTCGGCTATTCGCGCGGCCTGATCGGCCAGCTCTGGGCCCTGGGGGTGTTGGCCGAGATCGTGCTGTTCATGGTCATGGCCCAGCTGCTGGCGCGTTTTTCGCTGCGCAGCGTGCTGTTGGCCAGCTTTCTGATCACCGCCGTGCGCTGGTTGCTGCTGGGCAACCTGGCCGACCAGTTGCTGATATTGCTGTTCGCCCAGTTGCTGCACGCCGCGACTTTCGGCAGTTTTCACGCGGCGGCCATCCACTTCGTGCAGCGCAGTTTCGCCGACCGTCAGCAGGGCCAGGGGCAGGCATTGTATGCCGCCCTGACCGGGGTTGGCGGTGCCTTGGGCGCGCTCTATTCCGGTTATAGCTGGAACAGCCTTGGCCCGGCCTGGACATTCGCCATCGCCAGTCTGATAGCCTTGGTTGCTGCGTTCACGGCCATTCGCGTGCGCGAGCCGCGGCCATGAGCCGACTTGGCATCGCCCCATTGGGGCTGAGCCGCCGGCATGCCTTTACCCAGCCTACGGATAACCAACGAGAGTTCTGATCATGAGCAGCCTGAGCGTCTACCACGAGTCTTCCGCCGATCTGCCGAACAAGGTGTTGACCCACCTGGAGGATATCGCCAGCACCCTGGCGGCTGTCGGGGTGCGTTTCGACCGCTGGCAGGCCGTGACACCGCTTGCGCCTGGCTCCAGCCAGGACGAGGTGATCGCCGCCTACCGTCCGCAGATCGAACAACTGATGAGCGCGCACGGCTATGCCGCGGTCGATGTGGTCAGCGTGAGCGATGAGCACCCGGACAAAGTAGAACTGCGTGCCAAGTTCCTCGCCGAGCATCGGCATACTGAGGACGAGGTGCGTTTTTTCGTGGTTGGCAGCGGGCTGTTCAGCCTGCATATCGACGATTACGTCTACGCGGTGCTGTGCGAGAAGGGCGACCTGCTCTCGGTGCCGGCCGGCACGCGGCACTGGTTCGACATGGGCGAGCATCCGCACTTCGTGACGATCCGCCTGTTCAGCCACCCTGACGGCTGGATCGGCGAGTTCACCGGGGATGAGATTGCCAGCCGCTTCCCGCGTCTGGATGACTGATGCGCGGCTTGCACAGGACGGCTACCCTGGTTTAGCAGGCCGCGCCATATAGCGTTTGCGGTACGCCGGCCGGTAACGTCTATCCTACCCAGGCAACCCTTCGCACAGGAGTGTCCTCATGGGTTCTACAATGAATGGCCTGGTCGGCCTGATTATTCTGGTTCTGAGTATTTGGGCCATCCTCAATATCGTTAAAAGCAACAGCGAGGTCGGCAAGAAAGTCCTCTGGGTGTTGTTGATCCTGTTGCTGCCGGCGATCGGCTTGATCATCTGGGCGCTGCTTGGCCCGCGTGGCAACGTCCGCTTCTAGCCTAGGCGCTAAAGCATGGTGCGCGGAGTCGTTTGCCTCACAGCGCCAGGGTTGCCTGCTCGGGTAACTGCGCCCCTTCCAGCTGCAGCAACAGCGCCTTGCGCGCCAAGCCGCCGGCATAGCCGGTCAGACTGCCGTCGCGGCCGATCACCCGGTGGCAGGGGATGATCAGCGCAATCGGGTTGGCGCCATTGGCCGCGCCGACCGCACGTACCGCCTTGGGCCGGGCGATCTGCGCGGCCAGGGCGCTGTAGCTGCGGGTCTGGCCGCAGGGGATGCTTAGCAACGCCTGCCAAACCGCCTGTTGAAAGGCCGTGCCCTGCGGCGCCAGGCGCAACTCGAAGTGCTGGCGGCGGCCGGCGAAGTAGTCGTCCAGTTGCCGGCACACTTCATCCAGTTCGCTCGCAGCGGGTTGCCAGTGCTCACCGATCCGCCAGGGTTTGCCGTCTATTTCCATCAATAACTGCTGCAGGCCCGTGTCATCGCCGGCCAATAACAGGCGGCCGATGGGGCTGTGGTGGTAGCGATAGAACACGTTTTCATTCTCCCGAGTAGTTGTGCCAGAGGTGGGTGGCGGCATAGGCGCGCCAGGGTCGCCAGGCTTCGGCACGAGTCTTGAGTTGCTTGGCGCTGATGCCGCCTGCGCCCCACAGCGGCGCCTTGAGCAGGCCCAGGTCGCTGGCGGGAAAGGCATCGGCTGCGCCAAAGGCGCGCAGGGCAATGTATTCGGCGGTCCAGGGGCCGATGCCGGGCAGGGCGCAGAGCCGTTCGATCAGGGCTGCGCTGCCATGGCGCAGATCCAGCTGCAAGGCGCCGCTGGCGACTTGCCCGGCGAAGTGCTGCAAGGTCTGTACGCGCTTACCCGGCATGCCGATGCCGTCCAGGTTAGCGCCTGCGATTGCCGCGGCGCTGGGGAACAGGCGGTCGACGCCGCTGCCGTCGGCTTGCGGCAACGGCTCGCCCAGGCGCGCGACCAGGCGCCCGCTGATGGTGACCGCGGCTTTTACCGTGACCTGCTGGCCGACGATGGCGCGCACCGCCTGTTCGAACGGGTCGAAGGCGGTCGGCAGGCGCAGGCCGGGATTGCGCGCGAGCAACGGAGCCAGGTAGGGGTCACGGGCGAAATGTGCGCCGATGCGCTGCGGTTCGGCATCCAGGTCGAACATGCGCCGCACCCGCTGCTGCAGTTCGGCCAGGCAGGGGATGGCCGATGCGCTGTAGCTCAAGCTCAGGGCGTTGTGTCCGGGCTGCGGGCTGACGCTGAACCAGCCGCTGACGTTGCCCAGGCGGAAGCTGCGGCAATAACGTTCGCGGCTCAAGCGTTCGACGCCCGCCAAGGCGCGCAGGGCGAAGTGAGCGTGGAACTGCTGCCAATCCCAGGGTGCCTGGTAGGGCAACGGCAGCGGTGCTTGCGGGGCGTTATTCATGCCTGGACGATAACCCCGGATCGCGCCCTTGTCTGCGCCATTCTGACTTTCAAAATGCCCTGTACTCGTAGTCGAGCCTTTAGCGGGGCAAGGCCCGTCGATTGGCTTTTGTGCGAGGCGGTTTTGCCGGCAGCCCGGAATTTCTCTCGATAACACTGCGATTGGCGACGCTGTGGCGCTAGACTTGCTGCGCTTTGCCCTTGTAGTGAGTGGCGCAGCCCCCATCTTATGACCTCTTCTTTGTTACAGGTGCGTGCATTTTTTATGAGTACCGCTCTGTCCATCCGGCAGTTGACCAAAACCTACGGCAATGGCTTCCAGGCTCTGCATGGCATCGACCTGGATGTAGCCGAAGGGGATTTCTTCGCCTTGCTCGGCCCCAATGGCGCCGGCAAATCCACCACCATCGGCATTCTCTCCACCCTGGTGAGCAAAACCGGCGGCACGGTCAATGTGTTTGGCCATGATCTGGACAAGCAACCGGCGGCGCTCAAGCGTTGCCTGGGCGTGGTGCCGCAGGAGTTCAATTTCAACCAGTTCGAGAAGGTGTTCGACATAGTCGTCACCCAGGCGGGTTATTACGGCATTCCCGCGCGCATCGCCAAGGAGCGTGCCGAGCAGTACCTCAACCAGCTGGGGCTGTGGGACAAGCGCAACGTGCCGTCGCGCGAGCTGTCCGGCGGCATGAAACGGCGGCTGATGATCGCCCGCGCCCTGGTGCATCAGCCCCGCTTGCTGATCCTCGATGAGCCGACCGCCGGGGTGGACATCGAGTTGCGCCGCTCGATGTGGAGCTTTCTCACCGAACTGAACCAGCAGGGCATCACCATCATCCTCACCACCCATTATCTGGAGGAGGCCGAGCAGTTGTGCCGCCACATCGGCATCATCGATCACGGCCGCATCGTCGAGAACACCAGCATGCGCGAGCTGCTGAAGAAGCTGCACGTGGAGACCTTCCTGCTCGATTTGAACGAGTCGTTACTGGTGCCGCCAGAGTTGATCGGTTACCCGGCGCAATTGCTCGACCACCACACCCTGGAGGTGCAGGTGGACAAGAGCCAGGGCATGAGCGAACTGTTCCGCCAGTTGGCCAAGCAACACATCGAGGTGCAGAGCCTGCGCAACAAGAGCAACCGCCTGGAAGAGTTGTTCGTCTCCCTGGTCGAGAAGAACCTGGCGAAGGTGACGGGATGAACACGACTTATGTGAATTCCGAGTTCGTCGCCAACCTGGTGGCCTTGCGCACCATCGTCCAGCGGGAAATCCGCCGTTTTACCCGCATCTGGCCGCAAACCCTGCTGCCGCCGGCGATCACCATGGTTCTGTACTTCGTCATCTTCGGCAACCTGATCGGCCGGCAGATCGGCGACATGGGCGGCTTCAGCTACATGGAGTACATAGTGCCGGGGTTGATCATGATGTCGGTGATCACCAACTCCTACGGCAACGTGGTGTCGAGCTTCTTCGGCAGCAAGTTCCAGCGCTCGATCGAGGAGTTGATGGTGTCGCCGGTGTCGCCGCACATCATCCTGGTCGGCTATGTGGTGGGCGGGGTGCTGCGCGGGCTGGCGGTGGGCCTGATCGTCACCCTGTTGTCGCTGTTCTTCACCGATTTGCAGGTGCATCACCTGGGCGTGACCGTGCTGGTGGTGCTGCTCACGGCGACCATCTTCTCCCTCGGCGGCTTCATCAACGCGGTGTTTGCGCGCAACTTCGACGATATCTCGATTATTCCGACCTTCGTCCTCACGCCGCTGACCTACCTGGGCGGGGTGTTCTACTCGATCAGCCTGTTGCCGCCGTTCTGGCAGACGGTGTCGCTGGTCAACCCGGTGCTGCACATGGTCAATGCGTTTCGCTACGGCATCCTCGGGGTGTCGGACATTCGCATCGGTGTCGCCATCGGCTTTATGCTGGTGGCCACCGCAGTGCTGTATGGCGTGTGCATTCGCTTGCTGGTCAGCGGCCGCGGCATGCGCCAGTAACGGCACTGGGAAAATAATAGTGGGGAACATCACTGGGGTTGTATATGTCTGCCCGTCCGCGCGTTCTATTGGTGGCATCGCTGTTGCTGCTCTCGACCCTTTGCCCATTGACCCATGCTGCGGAAGATCCGTTGGTCGAGGTCGTGCCGGTGGAAAAAACCCTGGTGCGCGACGAGCTGATCACCTTCGGTTCGCTGCGTTCCGATGAGTCGGTGATGATCCGCCCGGAAATCGAAGGGCGCCTGGCCACCTTGCATTTCCGCGAAGGGCAGGCCGTCGAGGTCGGGACTTTGTTGGTCAGCCTGGACGATGCCATTGCCCGTGCCGAACTGGCCCAGGCGCGGGCCAACCTCTATCTGGCGGAAAAAAATCATCAGCGCGCGCAAATGTTGTTCCAGCGCGGCGCCAGTAATGCCCAGGCACTGGATGAAGCCAGTGCCCAGCAGCAAGCCGCCCGTGCCAGCCTGGCGCTGGCCCAGGCGCGTTTGGACAAGACCCGGATCCATGCCCCCCACAGCGGGGTTCTCGGCCTGCGCCAGGTCAGCCCGGGCGACTACCTGGAGGCCGGCCAGGATATCGTCAACCTGGAGGTGCTCGATCCGCTCAAGGTCGACTTCCGCATTCCGCAGAAAGCCGCCAGCCGGATTCGCCTGAGCCAGGCCATCGAGATCAGCCTGGATGCCTATCCGGGCGAGCGCTTCGCGGGCGAGATCTATGCCATCAACCCGCGCCTGGACGAAGCCGGGCGCAGTCAGGCGATTCGTGCCCGGATTGCCAATCACGACAGGCGCCTGAGCCCGGGGCAGTTCGTCAAGGTGTCGGTGATTATCGCCGAGCGTAGCGAGGCTCTGGTGATCCCCGAAGAGGCGGTGATGCCGGTCGGCGAGCAGTTGCTGGTCAATCTGGTGCTGGACGGCCGGGTCGAGCTGCGCGCAGTCAAGCTGGGCAAACGCCTGGACGGCAAGGTCGAGGTGCGCGAAGGCCTGGTCGGCGATGAAACCCTGATCAGTGCCGGTTGGCAGAAGGTGCGGGCGGGCATGGCGGTACGCACCAAGGTGGCGGAGCGCGGGCTATGACGCTGTCGGATCTGTGTATCCGCCGGCCGGTGTTCGCCACCGTGCTATCGCTGATCGTGGTGCTGCTCGGCTTGATGGCCTACGACCGCCTGAGCGTGCGCGAATACCCGAATATCGATGTGCCTATTGTCACGGTCAACGTCAGCTACCCCGGGGCCAGCCCGGAGATCATGGAGTCCCAGGTCGCCCAGCCGATCGAGGACGTGCTCTCCGGTATCGAGGGGCTGGATTTCGTCAGCTCCATCAGCCGTTCGGAAAACACCCAGATCACTGCGCAGTTCAAACTGGGCGCCAATAGCGACGAAGCGGCCAACGACGTGCGCGACCGCCTCGGCCGGGTTCGCGGCTTGCTGCCGGATGAAATCATCGAACCCATCGTGCAGAAGGTCGAGGCCGACGCCCAGCCGGTGGTGTGGATCGCCTTCTACAGCGATCGTTACAGCTCGATGGAAATCACCGACGTGCTGGAGCGGGTGATCAAGGATCGTCTGCAGACCATTGCCGGTGTCTCCGAGGTGCAGATCCGCGGCGGCCGAACCCTGGCCATGCGCATCTGGCTGGATCCGGAAAAACTCGCCGCGCACCACCTCACCGTGCAGGACGTGGAAGACGCCCTGCGCCGGCAGAACGTGGAAATCCCCGCCGGCCGCATCGAATCGCGTGAGCGCGAGTTCAGCGTGCTGGCGGAAACCGACCTGAATACCCCCGAACAATTCAACCAACTGATTCTCGATGAGTCTCAGGGTTATCTGCTGCGCCTGGCCGATGTCGGCCATGCCGCGATAGGCCCGCAGAACGAGCGCAGCATCGTGCGCTACAAGGGCCGTTCGGCGGTGTCCATGGGCGTGATCAAACAGGCCACGGCCAACCCCCTGGACATCTCCGATGGTTTGAGCGCCGCCCTGCCGGAAGTGCGCGCGCTGTTGCCCGAAGGCATGGAAATGGCCATCGCCCACGACAATTCGCTGTTTATCCGCGAGTCGATCGACAACGTCTTTATCGCCATCTGGGAAGCGGTGGCGCTGGTCATCCTGATCATTTTCATCTTCCTGCGCTCGCTGCGCGCCACCCTGATCCCGCTGGTGACCATCCCGGTGTCGCTGATCGGCGCCTTCGCCCTGATGAGCCTGATGGGCTTCACCATCAATACCCTGACCCTGCTGGCGATGGTCTTGGCCATCGGCCTGGTGGTGGACGATGCCATCGTCATGCTGGAGAACATCCACCGGCATATCGAGGCGGGCATGCAGCCCATGCAGGCGGCGCTCAAGGGCAGCCGCGAGATCGCCTTCGCGGTGATCGCCATGACCCTGACCCTGGCCGCGGTGTTCGCTCCCATCGGCTTTATGCAGGGCACCACCGGCAAACTGTTCACCGAGTTCGCCTGGACCCTGGCCGGCGCCGTGCTGGTGTCGGGGTTCGTCGCCCTGACCCTGACCCCCATGATGTGCGCGGTGCTGCTCAAGCCGTACCAGGCGGGCGAGCGGCACAACCGCCTGTACAACCTGATCGAGGCGTTCCTCAACGGCCTGACCCATGGCTACAAGCGCCTGCTGGCCCGCGCCCTGGCGGCCTGGTGGTTGGTGCTGGCAGTGCTGGTGCTGGCCATGCTGGCCTGTTTGCTGCTGTTCTCCGGCTTGAAGGCCGAGCTGGCGCCGACCGAAGACACCAGCACCATCATCGGCGTGTTCAACGGCCCGGATGGCGCCACCATCGGCTACACCGGGCGTTACGCGCGGGAAATCGAGGCGGCCTATGCGAGCATCGCGGAAACCAACCGCTACATGGTGATCGCCGGTTTCCCCACCGTGGCCCAGGGCATTTCCTTTATGAAGCTGGAGGATTGGGGCGAGCGCTCGCGCAGCCAGTTCGAGATCCGCAACGAGTTGCTGCCCAAGTTCCAGGAGATTGCCGGGTTTCGCGCCTTTCCGGTCAACCGGCCACCGCTCGGGCAGAGCGCGCGCAATCAGCCGGTCAACTTCGTGATTCGCTCCTCCCTGGAGTACGCCGAGCTGCAAGTCTACGTCGATCAGCTGCTCAACAGCCTGCGCGATTACCCCGGCCTGGAAAGCCTGGACAGCGACCTCAAGTTGAACGCGCCGCAGCTCAAGGTGGCGGTCAATCGCGAGCAGGCGGTGGCGGTCGGCACCGATGTGGCGACCATCGGCCGCAGCCTGGAAAGCCTGTTCGGCAGCCGCCAAGTGACGCGCTTCAAGCAAAATGGCGAGCAGTACGACGTGCTGGTGCAACTGCAGGACGTCGACCGCAGCAACCCGCAGGATCTCGACCGCGTCTATGTGCGCGGGCGTGACGACAGCATGGTGCAACTGTCCAACCTGATCGAGGTGCGCGAGACGGTGGCGCCGCGCGAGCTCAATCACTTCAACCAGCTGCGGGCGGTGACGGTGAGTGCCAACGTCGGTTCCGGCCACACCCTGGGCGAGGCGTTGGCCCACCTGGAAAGCACCGCCCGCGCGCTATTCCCGGCCGAGACCCAGTACGACTACACCGGCACCTCGCGTGACTTCAAGGAATCCAGCGCCGGTGTCGCCCTGATCTTCGCCCTGGCTCTGGCCTTCATCTTTCTGGTGCTGGCGGCGCAGTTCGAGAGCTTCAGCGATCCGCTGATCATCCTGTTCAGCGTGCCGTTGTCGATGGCCGGCGCCTTGCTGGCGCTGACCCTGTTCGACGGTACCCTGAACATCTACTCGCAGATCGGCCTGGTGACCCTGATCGGCTTGATCACCAAGCACGGCATCCTGATCGTCGAGTTCGCCAACGTGCTGCTGCGCCAGGGGCAGGAGTTGCGCAGTGCGGTCATCGCGGCCTCGGTGCAGCGCCTGCGGCCGATCCTGATGACTACCGGAGCCATGGTGCTGGGTTCGTTGCCGCTGGCAATCGCCACTGGGGCCGGTGCCGAAAGCCGTCAGCAGATCGGCCTGGTGATCGTCGGCGGCCTGCTGGTGGGCACCTTCTTCACCCTGTTCGTGATTCCCACGCTCTATCTGCTGCTGCGCCGCTGGCGGCCGATCAAACAGCAAAAAGAGCAAATGGTCGCGGGATAGGGGGAGGCGAACGAAGGTAGCCCGAATAAGCGCCAGCGCAATCCGGGGCCATCGCGATCCCGGATTGCGCCAGGGCTTATCCGGGCTACGGGTTCTGCAAGGTGGGATGGCGGCGGCAGTGCCTGTGGGAACGCCGCCCGGCCCCTCCCACAAGTGTCACTCGACCTTGAGCACCAGCTTGCCGAAGTTCTCGCCGCTGAACAGCTTGAGCAGGGTGTCCGGGAAGGTGGTGAGGCCCGGGACTATGTCTTCCCTGGACTTCAGCTGGCCGCTGGCCAACCAGCCGGCCATTTCCTGGGCCGCTTCGGCGAAGCGTGGGGCGTAGGTCATCACCACCATGCCTTCCATGCGCGCGCTGTTAACCAGCAGTTGCAGGTAGTTGGTCGGGCCCTTGATCGCTTCTTTATTGTTGTACTGGCTGATGGCGCCGCAGATCACCACCCGCGCCTTGAAGTTGATGCGGGTCAGCACCGCATCGAGGATGTCGCCGCCGACGTTGTCGAAATACAGATCCACGCCTTTCGGGCACTCGCGTTTCAGGGCGGCGTGCAGGTCTTCATGCTTGTAGTCGATGGCGCCGTCGAAGCCCAGCTCATCGATCAGCAACTTGCACTTGTCGGTGCCGCCGGCGATGCCGATCACGCGGCAGCCCTTGAGCTTGGCGATCTGTCCGGCCACGCTGCCGACTGCACCGGCGGCGCCGGAGATCACCACGGTTTCGCCGGCCTTGGGCGCGCCGACATCGAGCAGGCCGAAGTAGGCGGTCATGCCGGTCATGCCCAGGGCCGAGAGGTACAGCGGCAACGGCGCGCGCTGGGGGTCGACCTTGTAGAAGCCCTTGGGTTCGCCGAGGAAATAGTCCTGCACGCCGAGGGCACCGTTGACATGGTCGCCGACGGCGAAGCCCGGGTGCTGCGAGGCGATCACTTCACCGACGCCGAGGGCACGCATCACCTCACCGAGGCCGACCGGCGGAATGTAGGACTTGGCGTCGTTCATCCAGCCGCGCATGGCCGGATCAAGGGACAGGTAGAGGTTCTTAACCAGGATCTGGCCGGGGCCGGGTTCGCCGAGCGGGCTTTCCACATAGCTGAAGGTGTCGCGGCTGGGCAAGCCGACAGGCCGCTGGGCGAGGAGGAATTGGCGGTTGAGCAGGGCAGTCATGATCGGCACTCACTGAACGGAAAGACTGGTAATAGTCCCTGGTTGTCCGGGGGGCAAGATTTGCCGCATGACCGAATGGGGATCAATCCATTTGAGTGATAGCGGCCACGGAGCACTAATCATTATTTCGCATAAGGCCATAACCGCTGTTCGAATAGTGCTGCCGCCTCGGCTGCCGCTCTGACTAAACTCGGCGCAGACTTCCACTGCATGTGAGGACGCACAGATGAGTTTGAGCTTTTCCGGCCAGGTTGCCCTGGTCACCGGCGGCGCTGCCGGTATTGGTCGGGCGACGGCCCTGGCTTTCGCCCACGAAGGCCTCAAGGTGGTGGTTGCCGATGTCGACGTGGCAGGCGGTGAGGGCACGGTCGAGCTGATCCGTGCCGGCGGCGGCGAGGCGACCTTCGTGCGCTGCGACGTGACCCGCGAGGCCGAGGTCAAGGCCTTGATGGAGGCGACCCTGGGTGCCTACGGTCGTCTGGACTACGCCTTCAACAACGCCGGTATCGAAATCGAGCGGGGCAAGCTGGCCGAGGGCAGCGAAGCCGAGTTCGACGCCATCATGGGCGTCAACGTCAAGGGCGTGTGGCTGTGCATGAAGCACCAGATCCCGTTGCTGCTGGCCCAGGGCGGCGGCGCCATCGTCAACACCGCCTCGGTCGCCGGTCTCGGCGCGGCGCCGAAGATGAGCATCTACAGCGCCTCCAAGCACGCGGTGATCGGCCTGAGCAAGTCGGCGGCGGTGGAATATGCGAAGAAGAAAATCCGCGTCAATGCGGTGTGCCCGGCGGTGATCGACACCGACATGTTCCGTCGCGCCTATGCAGCCGACCCGAAGAAGGGCGAGTACGCCGCCGCCATGCACCCGGTCGGGCGCATCGGCAAGGTCGAGGAAATCGCCAGCGCGGTGCTCTACCTGTGCTGCGACAACGCGGCCTTTACCACTGGCCAGGCGCTGGCGGTCGATGGCGGGGCCACCGCGATCTGATCGAGCAGGCCGACAAGCAAAAAGGCGCCCGCGGGCGCCTTTCTTGGCTGTGGCCGCTGCTCAAGCCGGCGATTTGCCGGCATTGAGGATCGCCAGGGTCAGCAGGCCGGCGATGATGCCCCAAAAGGCCGAGCCGACCGAGAACAGGGTCATGCCCGAGGCGGTGACCAGAAAGGTGATCAGCGCCGCCTCACGCTCCTTGGGTTCGCTCATGGCCTGGGTCAGGCCGCCGATGATCGAGGCGAACAGCGCCAGGGCGGCGATCGACAGGATCAGCGCCTTGGGCAGGGCGCTAAACAGGGCGGCGAGGGTGGCGCCGTAGATCCCGGCGATGCCGTAGAACAATCCGCACCAAACCGCGGCGGTGTAGCGCTTGCTCGGGTCTTCGTGGGCCTCGGGGCCGGCGCAGATCGCCGCGCTGATGGCGGCCATGTGGATGCCATGGGCGCCGAAGGGCGCCAGCAGTATCGAGATCAGGCCGGTGCTGGTGAGCAGCTTGGAGGCGGGCACCTGGTGGTAGCCGTTGGCGCGCAGCACCGCCATGCCCGGCAGGTTCTGCGAGGCCATGGCGACGATGAATAGCGGGATGCCGATGCTGATCGCCGCCGCCAGGGAGAAGCTCGGCGTGGTCCATTCGGGCGTGGCCAGTTGCAGTTCGAATCCGCTGAAATCGAGCAGGCCGAACAGCCCGGCCAAGACACAACCGACGACCAGTGCGGCGAGCACCGCATAGCGCGGCAGCAGGCGTTTGCCCAGCAGGTAGGCGAGCAGCATGGCCACCACCAGCGTGGGTTGCTGCTCGGCGGCGCCGCAGATCTCCAAGCCGATCTTGAACAGCACCCCGGCCAGCAGGGCGGCGGCGATGGAGCCGGGAATGCGTTGCATGATGCGGTCGAAACTACCGGTCAGGCCGATCAACACGATCAATCCCGAGCTGAGGATGTAGGCACCGAGCGCCTCGCTGTAGGGCACCCCGGGCAGGCTACTGATCAGCAGCGCCGCACCGGGCGTCGACCAAGCGATCATCACCGGCGCGCGGTAGCGCAGC
Organism: Pseudomonas sp. sp1636; assembly: GCF_030376615.1. Classification (GTDB taxonomy): domain Bacteria; phylum Pseudomonadota; class Gammaproteobacteria; order Pseudomonadales; family Pseudomonadaceae; genus Aquipseudomonas. The sequence goes on along the minus strand of NZ_JARRAB010000011.1, from coordinate 40,866 downwards.
GACAGGCCGATACAGCCAATCGCCATGCCGATCGATAACGCCCAGATCCACGAGGAAATCTGCCCGCTACTGAGCCCCGCGGCCTGGCCGGCCTGGAAGATCAGCACCAGCGAGCTGGTGTAGCCGGTGAGCATGGCGATAAAGCCGGCGACCACTGCCGAGGTGGAGGTGTCGGCCAGTGGGCGCAGGCGTGTCTGGATCGCTTCGGGCATCACAGAGGGCCTTTGATGTCGGTGAGAATCGGGTACAGCGAGGCGACCAGCAGCAGGGCCATGCCGATATTGAAAAAGCGCAGCGCGCGGGCGTTATCCAGCCAACGGCGCAACAGGCTGCCGGCCACCGTCCACAAGCCCACGCTGGGGCAGTTGACCAGGGCAAAGAGTGCCGCAATCAACAGCACATTGAGCATGAAGTTGTCCTGCGGCGTGTAGGTGGTGATGGCTCCTATGGCCATGATCCAGGCCTTGGGGTTGACCCACTGGAAGGCTGCGGCCTGGAAAAAGCTGAAGGGCTTGGCGCCGGCGCCGACCTGGCTGTCCGGCGCGCCGGCGTGGGCGATCTTCCAGGCCAGGTACAGCAGGTAAGCCGCGCCCAGGTAACGCAGTACGGTATGGAGCAGTGGCAGCTGTTCGAACAACTGGCCAAGCCCCAGGCCGACGCTCATCACCAGCAGCATGAAACCCAGGCTGATACCGAGCATATGCGGCAGGCTGCGGCGCACGCCGAAGTTTACCCCGCTGGCGAGCAGCATCATGTTGTTCGGCCCCGGCGTCACCGAGGTGACGAAGGCGAAGGCGATAAAGGCGATCAGCAGTTCGGTGGTCATGGCTGGGCACTCGGGAGAAGTGCCTGCAAGATTATGCGCAGGCCCTGGGCCCGTCGCGGTACAGCGAGGCAGGTAATGGGCAGTACAGTTTCGTCAGTCCCGTTCACGGTAGCGGTACAGTTCCGATTCCCGGCTCAGTCGTTCGACGCCGCTGCCGGCAAGCTCCTGCCCAGGGCCTGGTTGACCGCCAGCCAGCCATCGACCGCGGTATCCCCGGCCTCGGCAAAGGCGCGCTGGAGCAGCTTGGCCTGCTCGCGGCGCAGCGCCCGCTCCAGCTTGGTACCTTCGGCGGTGAAGTCGAGCAGGCGTTTGCGCTTGTCGTCCGCGGCGGCGACGCTGCTGACCAGGTGCATCTCCAGCAGCTGGCGCAACGGCGTGCTCAACGCCTGCTTGCTCACGCCCAGGTAGCCAAGCAGCTCCTTGACGCTGAGGCCGGGGTACTTGGCGATAAAGAACAGAATGCGGTGATGCACCCTTGAGAGGCCGCGACGGGCGAGCATTTCGTCGGCCTTGGCGGTGAACGCCTGGTAGCCGAAGAAGAAGGCCTCCATCGCCGCCTGCTGGGTGGACGTGTTCTTTAGGTCAATCATTAAGGTCAAGCATATTGACGTATCTGCCCGGCTCGTCGTAGTTTCAGTCAATCAGTTTGACCTATTTTCCCTTGCCTATGCTACCGGTGACATCCATGGCCTTCTCCGAACGCGTTGCCCGCCTGAAAAGCTCCTTGATTCGTGAAATTCTGGCCGCGGCGCAGCGCCCGGAAGTGATGTCCTTCGCCGGCGGCCTGCCGGCCGAGCCTATGCTGCCCAGGGTCGAATGGGCGGATATGCCGGCGAGCATGGGCCAGTACGGCATGAGCGAAGGCGAACCGGAGTTGCGCGAGGCCATCGCCGATGAAGCCCGCGCCCTCGGCGTACCCTGCGATGCCAGCCAGGTGCTGATCGTCAGTGGTTCGCAGCAGACTCTGGACCTGGCCAGCAAGCTGTTTATCGATCCGGGCAGCGAAGTGCTGCTCGAAGCACCGACCTATCTGGCCGCCTTGCAGGCCTTCCAGTTGTTCGGCGCCGACTGCATCGGCGTGCCGCAGGAGGCCGACGGCCCGCAGATCGACGCCCTGCGCCAGTGCCTGGAACAGCACAAGCCGGCGTTCGCCTACCTGATCCCGACCTTCCAGAACCCCTCGGCGGTGCGCTACAGCGAAGCCAAACGCGACGCGGTGGCGGCCCTGCTCGACGAGTTCGGCGTGACCCTGATCGAGGACGAACCCTACCGCGAACTGGTGTTCGACGAGGGCAGCGCCACGCCGATCGTCAGCCGCCTGCACAAGGCCAGCTGGATCTACACCGGCACCGTGTCCAAGACCCTGCTGCCGGGCCTGCGCGTCGGTTACCTGATCGCCACCCCGGATCTGTTCCCCTACCTGCTGCGCCTCAAGCAATCGGCGGATTTGCACACCAACCGCATCGGCCAGTGGCAGGCCCTGCAATGGCTGGGCACCCGCCACTACCGCGAGCATCTGGCCGAGTTGCGCGACTTCTACCGCATCCGCCGGGATGCCATGCAAGCGGTGTTGCAGGAACACTTCAGCGATCTGGCCGATTGGCAGGTTCCTCAGGGCGGCCTGTTTTTCTGGCTGACCCTCAAACAGCCGCTGGATACCCGTACCTTGCTCAAGCCGGCGCTGGCGCAGCATGTCGCCTTTATGCCGGGCGAGCCGTTTTTCATCGATCCGGATCGGCATCCGGGGCATATGCGGCTTAACTTCAGCCACATCGCCCCGGCGCGCCTGAACGAAGGCCTCAAGCGCCTGGCCGGGGTGATCCGCGAAGCGCAGGCCAACTTGGCGGCTTGATCGAGTAGGGCGGTCTCGCCGCGCAGCGGCAGCCCGCCGCACCTGATAGACGAAGAAAGGGAGGCAGGACGATGTACAAGGTTTACGGCGATAGCCGCTCGGGCAACTGTTACAAGGTCAAACTGATGCTGCACTTGCTCGGCATTGCCCATGAGTGGGTGCCTATCGACATCCTCAGGGGCGAAACCCAAAGCCAGGCCTTCCTGGCGAAAAACCCCAACGGCAAGATCCCGGTGCTGGAACTGGAAGACGGCACCTGCCTGTGGGAGTCCAATGCCATTCTCAATTTTCTCGCCGACGGCACTGAGTTTCTGCCGAGCGAGCCGCGCCTGCGCACCCAGGTATTGCAGTGGCAGTTCTTCGAGCAGTACAGCCACGAGCCCAATGTCGCGGTGGCGCGCTTTATCCAGCTGTACCAGGGCCTGCCCGAAACGCGGCGTAAAGAATACGAGGAGTGCCAGGTACGCGGCCACAAGGCGCTCAAGGTGATGGAGCGGCAACTGCAGGGCACCTCGTATCTGGTTGGCGAGCAGTATTCGATTGCCGATATCGCGCTGTACGCCTACACCCATGTGGCCGAGGAGGGCGGCTTCGATCTCGGCCCCTATCCGGCCATTCGCACCTGGCTCGATCGGGTGGCCAGTCACCCGCAGCATGTCGGCATGCTCGACTAAGGATCGGGAGGAGGCTCAGGCCGCCCTGATCAGATTCTTGCCCTCGTCCAGAAGCTGATCCACCAGTCACTTGCCATGGGCGATCGAGGCGTGTTGCGCCGCTTCCGGTTCGTCACCGGCAGGAGAATGCGCTTGGTGGTATGCCCGTCGGGCGTGGTGATCACACCTCCGCCGGCCCAGGATGTGCCTCAGATTGCCGCGAAGCGTTCTTGCAGGTAGACGCCGATCGCCTTGGACTCGTGCAGCCAGCGGCTCTGGCCGTTTTCCTCGATGCGCAGGCACGGTACCTGAATCTTGCCGCCTTGCTCGAGCAAGGTCTGCCGATCCTGCGGGTTATTCTTGGCATCGCGCAGGGTCACCGGCACATTCAGCTTGTACAGGGTGCGACGGGTCTTCACGCAGAACGGGCAGGTGGGGATCTGGTACAGCGCCAGGCCGCTGGCGGCCTGGGTTTCGGGTGCACGCTTGAGCTTGCGCGGGCGGGTGATCAGGTCGAGCAGTACGATCAATTGGCCGAGGCCGATTCGGAGTGCCTTGATAATCATCGCACTCGGTCTTAGCGGCGGATTTTGGAGATTTTCGTTCCTTCGAAACTGACACCGGCCATCAGCCCTTGCTGATCGAAGATAAATGCATAGGCGTCGTCCTGCAGCGTGGATGTCGACAGATTCTTCGCGATGCCCTCGTCGACCACGACGACGGTCGGCCCAACTCCGACTTCCCAGCCACTTGTTTCGCGCAATTGCGCTATGACGTTGTCGCTCATGAGGAACACTGCATAGCCGTAAGATTGCGCGCCTATCTGCAGCCCCCAGGAGCCGGCTACGGAGTTGTAATAGTCTTCAATTTGCGCCCCCCTCATCAGCACGCCCTCGCCGTAGCTGCCGCCAAATACGAGGCCGGCTTTGACGATGTTCGGGAATACCAGCACTGCCTTGGCCGAGTGCGAGAGTTTCTCGGCCAATGGCTGGGATTTATAGAGGATCTGCAATGCTTGCCGGGAGTCTGTGTTCAGATCCTCGGCGGTGGCGGCGCTGGCGTAGTTCAGAGCGCCTGCAGATAGCAATGACAAGGCCACGAGGGCGACCGGGAGGAAGCGTTTCAGGGAGATGTTCATGGTTTACTCCGCGACTAGCGATAGACAGGATGTGGTGTGTGAGGAACCCGATTGCGCGGGCCCGCATGTGCGTCGAGTGGCCACGCCGACTGTTGCTCACAGCCGATTCTGGTGCTGGCCGACTTCCCCCATGCATCGGGAGCCGGGCTCCATCACACCCCAGCAGGATGCGCGGGTTCGCCGCGCTTCTCTGTGCGCCAGCGAACCCAAGAGGCAGGGCTTGCCCGCTATGGCCATGGCCGTCCTGTAACCCATGGGCACCTTGGCGGTGCTCATCATGCTGATCGTCAGCGGCCATAAACTCGGCGCCGAGCGCGTTGCGCGCCCGCCACGGTACCGCTGTGACATTGTTGCGGCGCATGCGCGCCAGCGCACCGACGGGGTGCCTAAATGGCTACAGGCTGCGCTCAAGAGTCGAGTCGCGGTGAAGTTAGATGTTTCCCCTCGGGCGAGGTCTATAGAGACAAGGCTCCCGGCAACCGGAATCACGAGAGGCAACTTGTCATGACCACAATGAATCGATTCGCACCAGTGTTGGGTGTGGCCGCTGTCCTTGCGCTCGGCGCATGCACGACGGTGAACTCGCCCACCCCGAACTCATACCCGCCCGCCACTACCTCCTACCCGGATCAGCAATACCCGAGCAATACCGAGTCAAGGGGCACCTACGATGGCTATGGCGTGGTCGAGTCCATTAATCCCGTGCAACAAGGCTACGAGGGCGTTGGCGGAACCGGCTACGGTCTGGGCACCCTGGCGGGGGCGGTGATCGGCGGTGTGGCAGGCAATCAGGTAGGTAGTGGACGAGGCAACACGGCTGCGACCATCGCCGGAAGTGCAGGCGGCGCCTATATCGGCCATCAACTGGAGAAGCGCAATCAGGAGGTGGAGGCCTATGCCATTACCATCCGCATGGACAACGGGGCCTACCAGACGCTGACGTTGACAACCCCTGGCGGCCTGAGGGTCGGTGACCACGTGCGGATCGACAAGGGTTCCATCCAGCGCTACTGATTGTGATTGCCTCCATCAGGCCACGCCCCCGGGTCGTAGCACGGGCAGGCCGCTACCTCGAGCCCCCTGCGGTCGAGAATGCGGATTTCGCCGCGGCTGTAATGGATCAGCCTGCGGTGCTGTAAGGCGCCTGCGGCGATGGTGACGCCACTGCGGCGTACGCCGAGCATATCGGCCAGGATCTTATGGGTGAGATGGAAATGACCGGCCTGCGTCCGATCCAACATCATCAGTAAACAGCGCGCCAGGCGTGGCTCAATCGCATGAAAATGCGTGCAGGCGGCGTTCTGCGACATTTGGCCCATCAACATGTACAGGTAGTGGTTGAGCGTGCGCAGTAAGGCAGGGTTGTCACGCATTTGCTGTCTGAGTTGCGCGGCGCTCATGCGCAACGCCGTGCCGGGACTTAGCACCAGCGCGCGCATGGGGGCGGCGCCGAGGCCCAGGGCCAGCGTCACGCCGAGCATGCCTTCGCTGCCAATCAGGCCCATTGCCAGCGGCGGGTGGCCAGCCAGCGTCGTCACCAGGGCAATGAACCCAGTGAGGGGGAAATACACGTAGCGGACGGTCTGGCCCGGCTCACAGAGGATGGCGCCGGTGAGCAGTTCCACCGCTTCGCTGCATTGCAAAGCCCTCTCGCGTTGCTTGCCTGGCAAGCCTTCGATCAGGCGGTTGACCGCCCGCATCGGCATGAGGAACGACACACCCTTCTCCTTCTACGGCGAAACAAACAGGGATGGCATAAGGAAGATACCCAGACTATGCCGATGACGCAGTCTGCTTAACGGTCACGTGGGCGTCTGTTCGTTAGAGCACGAAGGGCATGCCAATAACGCGGGGGCGTTCAATGCACCGGGTGGGCTTTGGCTTGAATGGGGGGGACGTGGTAGGGGAGCAGGCGATCGGTTTCCTTCTTGACCACGGCGTAGCACTCGCAGCTCAGAGCCTCGAGTTTGGGCCGATCCAGCACCGTGATATGCCCGCGGCTGTATTCGATCACGCCGAGTTTGTGCAACTTGCCCGCCGCTTCGGTGACGCCCTCGCGGCGCACGCCCAGCATGTTGGCGATCAGCTCCTGAGTCATGCTCAGCTTGTTGTCCTGCAGGCGATCCAGGGAAAGCAGGAGCCAGCGGCACAACTGCTGGTCGATCGTGTGGTGCCGGTTGCACACCGCCGTCTGCGCCATCTGGGTGATCAGGGCCTGGGTGTAGCGCAGCATCAGTTGCAGCAGCACGCCGTGGCGGTTGAATTCATCCTTGAGCCGCTGGCCCCGCATGCGGTAGGCGGAACCGGCACTCTGCACGACTGCCCGGCTCGGGGTGCTTTCGCCGCCCATGAACACGGCGACGCCGACAATCCCTTCGTTGCCCACCACCGAGATTTCTGCCGATGCGCCGCTCTCCATTACGTAGAGCAGCGAGACAATGGAATCGGTCGGGAAATAGACATGGCGCATGGCATCCCCAGACTCATACAGAACCGCGCCGAGTGCCATGGGTACCAGTTCGAGATACGGAAGCAGATGCTCCAGGTCTTCGCTCGGCAAGGCCGCCAGAAGATGATTCTGCTGGGGGGTGGGTTTCTCGGGCATAGCGCTCACGGGTCGAGGGTGGTTGATGGATAAGCACGCTTGCTCCTGACTCAGGATAGTCAATGCGCGCAGCACTTTCCGCACGCGCCGATAACCGGCCCGGTCAAACCGGGGGCGTTCCCGTGCTGCAGCCGCTGGCGCCGCCAGCAAATGTCGTGCGTGCGCTATCGCACAGACGCGCTCCGCTCGCCGCGCCCAGTCTGGTGGCATGCAGATCACTGCCAGTCAACCAGAGGAAGTGCCGATATGCTCGAAACCATTGTGATTGTCTTGTTGGTTCTGTGGGCGCTGGGGCTGGTTTCCTCGTACACCATGGGCGGCTTGATCCACCTTCTGCTGGTTGTGGCAATTGTGGTGATACTGATCCGGGTGATCCAGGGTCGGCGGTTGTAACCCTGACGACCCCAGTAGCGCCTGGGGGCTTCCCGCAGGTGCTACTCAAGTGCGCAAGTGCTGCTTGCAGGAGAAGACGGATGGACGGAAGGAGAATGTTAGCGCTGGTGCTGATAGTCGCGGGCGCCTTGGCGCTCGCCTATGGCGGCTTTAGCTACACCAAGGAGACCCATCGGGTCGATGTGGGCCCGCTACATATGGAAGTGGCTGAACAGCAACGGGTCAATGTGCCCATCTGGGCCGGTATCGGCGCGATCTTGGTGGGAGGGCTGTTGCTGGTTGCAGGCGGCAAAAGGTAGCGACGGCGAGGTGCTCGAGTTGCCAGCAAACGGGCTGAAACGACCACTGCAGTGGGAGCAAGGGGGAAGACTCTCCGGCGCAGCAGAGGCGAGGCGGGGGTGGTCGCCTTATATTACCCAAGGCGAGCGAAATCCTCCCCGTTCACGGGGGTTGTGCGCACTTGCTCGGCATTGCCCATGGGTGGGTGCCTATCGACATCCTCAGGGGCGAAACCCAAAGCGAGGCCTTCCTGACGAAAAATCCCAACGGCAAGATCCCGCTGCTGGAACTGGAAGATGGCGCCTGCCTGTGACCCCCTGTATCAGACTAGTTGTCGCCTGAGCGGACTTATCAAAACGATAGATCGGGTGGCCAGCCACCCGCAGCATGTGAGCATGTTGGGTTAGCAGGCGATCAGCGATCTTGAAACTCGCGTGCTGATGCAGTTCGCCGGCTGCTACAGTTCGAAGCGGTCGCGCTGTCGACTGCTTTGACAATGCCCGTCGCCTTAGCGGCAACCTCCTGGAGTACACCTGCGCATGAGCGAAACCCCCAGCCGCAAAATCCAGTTGGCGCTGATCCTGGTTCTGCTCGTGCTGATCTGGTTATGGGCCGCGATCAACCCCTTGAGCCGCGAGGACTGGTTGCTGGAAAACCTGCTGGTGTTCCTTGCCGCCGGCCTGTTGCTGGCGACCTATCGACGCTTTGCCTTTTCCCTGACGGCTTACTGGCTGTTCGCCCTGTTCATCGGCATGCATCTGTACGGCTCCCATTACACCTACTCGGAAACGCCTCTGGGTTTCTGGTTTCAGGAAGCTTTTGCGCTTGGCCGCAACCACTACGACCGGCTGGTGCATTTCTCCTTTGGCTTGCTGCTGGTTTACCCCCTGCGCGAGTTACTGCGACGTTTGGCTGGGCTCACGGGCAGGTGGCTGGCGATCCTCAGCCTCGCCGTGGTGATGGCCATGAGCGCGCTCTACGAACAGGTGGAAATGCTCGCGGCCGTGCTGGTCAGTCCGGAGCTGGGGTCGGCCTTCCTCGGGACTCAGGGCGACGAATGGGATGCCCAGAAAGATTCCGGGTTGGCCATGCTGGGCGCCTTGAGCCTGTTGCTGCTGCTCGCGCTGGGTAAAGCGCAAGGCCCGGTCAACCCGCGCTGAAACGCTCAGGCGGTTAGCAGGCCGTTGAAAAGGCTCTGTACCCGTTAGGTGTTGTATCGCCAGGCGCGAACTGCCTACGGTTCGTAGGAGGCCCGACCTCGGGGCGAGCTTTGGCTATACCGCGAAACGATGGGCAGGCAGCCCTGCGGGCTGCATTCGCCGCGGGGTCGCGCCTCCTACAAGAGATCGCGCAGGCAACACATAATTGGGACAGAGCCATTTTTAACGCAGTATTGGCAACGTAGGTAGTTTTTCAACAGCCTGTTAGCGCTGTTGCCGCAGGCCGAGCTTGACCGCTTCGAAGAACATCAGCAGCGCGGCGCCATAGGCGAAAGCCAGTAGCCACTGCCCGATTGCGGCGGGCTGAAAAGCAAAAACCTGGGCAATCGGCGCGATGGCGGTGACCGCCAGCAACATGGCCAGGGTGCCGACGAGTACCCACTTGCCGACCAGGGAAAGACCCAGGAACATCGCTCTCCAGCCATGCTCGGATGAGCGGTTGGCGAGAATCAGCGCGGTGTTGGCGACCACCAGCGTGATGAAGGCCAAGCCACGGGCCACATCCTGCGCCATGCCATTGGCCAGCCCGCTGTGGTACAGCGCCACCACCAGCACGCTGACGCCGAAGCCCTGCAGCATGCCGAGAGCGATGTGGCGCAGGCTTACCAGGGGTTCGTGCAGCGGCCGTGGGCGTTGGCGCATCGGGTCGTCGCGACCCCTCTCGGCCTCGAACACGATCGAGCAGGCCGGGTTGATCAGCAGCTCGAGAAAGGCGATATGAATCGGCGCCAGCAGCAGGGGCAGCCCCAGCAGGACGGGCAGGAGGGTCAGGCCGATGATCGGCATGTGCACGGCGATGGTGTAGATCAGTGCCTGGCGCAGGTTGGCGAAGATCTTTCGGCCACGCCGGATGGCGGCGATGATGGCGCTGAAGTCATCGTCCAGCAGCACCAGCGCCGCCGCTTCGCGCGCCACGTCGGTGCCGCGCTTGCCCATGGCGATGCCGATATGCGCGGCCTTGAGCGCTGGCGCATCGTTGACCCCGTCGCCGGTCATCGCCACCACTTCACCGCTGGCCTTGAGGCTTTCCACCAGCGCCAGTTTTTGTTGCGGGTTGACTCGGGCAAATACGCTGGTCGAGCGCAGGCAGTCGGCCAACTGGGTGGCATCCATCGCGGCCAGTTCCTGGCCGCTGCACACCCGCGTGCTGGCGATGCCGGCGGCGGCGGCAATGGCCCGTGCGGTGCGCGGATGATCGCCGGTGATCATCACCAGGCGGATGCCGGCGCGCTGACACTCGGCGATGGCCGCGGGAACGTCTTCACGCAGCGGGTCGGCCAACCCGAGCAGGCCGATGAACTGCAAGGCGAAGTCGTGCTGAATGGCCGGCCATTGCGAACCGGGGGCATGCCGCGCCTTGGCCACGCCGAGTACCCGCAGGCCGCGCTCGGCCAGCTGTTCGGCTTGTTGCAGGACGTGCTGGGATTCGCTGGGCGACAGGTGGCAGAGGTCGACAATTGCTTCGGGCGCGCCCTTGGTGGCGACGAACGCCGGTTCGGCGGCATGTTCCTGCCACAGGTGCGACATCGCCAATTGGCCCGGTGACAGTTCGTATTCGCGCACCAGCAGCCAATCCGGGTGCAGGTGTTCGGTGTTAGCCAGGTAGTCATGGGCGAAGCGCTGAAAGGCTTGCTCCATCGGGTCGTGCGGTTCGATTTCGCTGGCCAGCACCGCGTATTCGAGCAGCTCGTGGAACTCTTCCGGCAGTTGCGCGGACGTCAGCGTGTCGACGTCGAGCACCTCTGCGGCGACGCACAGGGCCGCCACTTGCATGCGGTTGTGCGTCAGCGTGCCGGTTTTGTCCACGCACAGCACACTGGTCTGCCCCAGGGTTTCGATGCTGCTCAGGCGCCGCGTCAGGACTTGATGGCGGGCGATCCTGCGCGCACCGAGGGCCAGAAAGATGATCAGGATCACCGGCAGTTCCTGCGGCAGGATGCCCATGGCCAGGGTGATGCCGGCCAGTAACGCCTCCAGCCAGCCGCCGCGCAACAGCTGATAGAGCAAGGTCAGCAGCACACACAAACCGGCACCGATCAACGCCAGGCGTCGCGTCAGGCGGGCGATTTCTCCCTGCAACGGGGCCGACTGCAGGGAGATGTCTTGCAGTGACTGGCCGATATGGCCGATCTGGGTGGCTCTGCCGGTGGCGCTGACCCGCATCAAGCCTTGCCCGCGCACCACCAGGGTGCCGGCGAATACCTCGCTGCCATCGGCAAATTTGGCCAGCGCCGCGGATTCGCCGGTGAGCATCGATTCATCCACGGCCAGTTCGTGCGCCTGCAGGAGCAGGCCGTCGGCGGGCACGCGGTCGCCTTCGGCGAGCATCAGAATGTCCCCGCGCACCACATCGCGCCCGGCTATGCGCTGCGGCTTGCCGTCCCGGATGACCAGGGCTCGGGGGCTCGAAAGGTCGCGCAGAGACTCCAGGGTGCGCTCGGTATGGCGCTCCTGGAACACCGTGATGGAGATGATGATCAGCACGAAACCGAGCAGGATCAACGCCTCACGCGGGTCGCCCATGGTCAGGTAAATCGCCCCGGCCCCCAGCAACAGCAAGAACATCGGTTCGCGCAGAACGCTAAGGGCGGTGCTGAACAGGCTGCGACGCTGATCGGTGCCCAGCTCGTTGGGGCCTTCGGCGCTGAGCCGGGCGGCGGCCTGCTGTTGGCTCAGCCCGGACGGCAGTTCAATACTCATAGGTTTCCTGCATGCGGGCTGTCGCGCCATTCGGTTGGCCAGGCAACTGTCCGGCACTAGCGCATGACTCCAAACCGTCGGTAGGCGCCGAGCAACGCCGCCCAACAACACCCACCTGTTGGGCTAGGCTCACGGCTCGCACTGTCGGGGCGAGTTGAGATCGAGCGCCAATTGCTATTCTAGGAGTCCGTCGGACTTAACGCTTGTGCTGCTGCGCAAAAGCCACTGTCTTTAGCCGGCCGTTGAACCATGTAGGCGAGGCGGCCAAGACCAGGCAAAAATGGCCGGAACTCATGTTGTAAATGAGGCCGTGGGAACATTGCGGCGAATTGCCTTGATCTGGACGTTTATGCTCGCCCTGCTGGCAAGGTGCTGCATGAATGCGTGATCGGCGGCAAACCCGAACTGGATGAGTGACCGGGCCACCGGTTCAGACATTGAACGGCTGGCTCTCCGGTCGGCGCTCGCTGCAGGTTCCGCGGGCCTGTTAAGGTATGCCTGAATTCGGCTATCAGGCCGAGCAGCCGAGTCGATCAGGAGTCTTCATGAATATCGTCAATGCGCGCCTGCGTGGTCGTAGCGGCCTGTTCCGCATTGAACTGGCGCAGGCGCGCATCGCCGCGATAGTTGCGCAGTCGCAGGCGCTGGTCGCCGCCGCAGACCAACTGGACGCCGGCGGTAACCTGGTGGTGCCGCCCTTCGTCGAGCCGCATATCCACCTCGACGCGGCCCTCACCGCGGGTGAGCCGAGCTGGAACCTCAGTGGCACGCTGTTCGAGGGCATCGAACGCTGGGCCGAGCGCAAGGCCCTGATTACCCACGAAGACAGCAAGAGCCGTGCGCGCAAAGCCATCGACATGCTGGTCGATCACGGCATCCAGCACGTGCGCAGCCATGTCGACGTCAGCGATCCGAGCCTGGCGGCGCTCAAGGTGCTGCTCGAGGTGCGCGAGGAAACCCGCCACCTGATCGACCTGCAGATCGTGGCCTTCCCCCAGGAGGGTATCGAGTCTTACGCCAATGGCCGTGTGCTGATGGAGCGGGCGGTGGAACTGGGCGCCGACGTGGTGGGCGGTATTCCGCATTTTGAGAACACTCGCGAGCAGGGCGTCAGTTCGATCGGGTTCCTCATGGATCTGGCCGAACGCTCTGGCTGTTTGGTCGACGTGCATTGCGACGAGACCGACGACCCGCACTCGCGTTTTCTCGAGGTGCTCGCCGAAGAGGCGCGTGTGCGTGGAATGGGCGCGCGGGTCACGGCCAGCCACACCACCGCCATGGGCTCCTACGATAATGCCTATTGCGCCAAGCTGTTCCGCCTGCTCAAGCAGGCGCAGATCAACTTCGTTTCCTGCCCCACCGAGAGCATCCACCTGCAGGGCCGTTTCGATGTGTATCCCAAGCGCCGCGGGCTGACCCGGGTCGCCGAACTCGACCGTGCCGGACTGAATGTCTGCTTCGGCCAGGACTCCATCCTCGACCCCTGGTATCCGCTGGGCAACGGCAACATCCTGCGCGTCCTCGACGCCGGGCTGCACATCTGCCACATGCTCGGCTTCGAGGACTTGCAGCGGGCGCTGGATCTGGTCACCGACAACAGCGCGAAAACCCTCAACCTGGGCGAGGGCTATGGCATCGCAGCCGACCGTCCGGCCAACCTACTGATTCTGTCTGCCGCCAGCGACTACGAGATGTTGCGCAGCCAGGGCCACGCCCTGGTGTCGATCCGCGCCGGCCAGGTGCTGATGCGCCGCACACCGGCGCAGGTGGTGCGCGCAGGGCAATAGCCGTTCAATCGCATCCGGCAAAGGCGCCGACCTCGCCGGTGGAGTCTCAGGCTGTCGCGAAACGCTCATTCAGGTAGGCGATGATCGCCTTGGACTCATACAGCCAAGTGCTTTGGCCGTTTTCCTCGATGCGCAGGCACGGCACCTTGATCTTGCCGCCGTGCTTGAGCAGGGTCTGGCGATGCTGCTCATTGTTCTTGGCATCGCGCAGGGCAACCGGCACGTTCAGCTTGTGCAGCGTGCGGCGGGTCTTCACGCAAAACGGGCAGGCGTGGAACTGGTACAGCGCCAGGCCGGTCGCGGCCTGTTCGACTGCCGCCTGAGCGGCAGGCGCGCGCCGTGTCTTGCGCGGGCGGGTGATGAAATCGAGAAACACGATCAACTGGCCGAGACCGATTCTGAGTGCCTTGATAAGCATTGCGAGAAAACCCTGGGTAGAAAATGGCGGGGGCAAAGCTTACCCGAGTTTGCCGGCACGAGGCGGGGCGTTGGTCGCATGCCCCGGCCTTTTGCGGTAGTCAGGGCCGACTTTAGGCATAATTCGGCACATGACCCACATGGCCGATCCACGCTGCCCATGATCACCCATGAACCCGAGCGCCCAATGAAGCCTGAAGACTTGCAACTGCTGGTGACCCGCGAAATGCCTTTCGGCAAATACAAAGGCCGCTTGATCGCCGACCTGCCAGGCCGCTACCTCAACTGGTTCGCCCGCGAGGGCTTTCCTGCGGGGGAGATCGGCCGCCTGTTGGAGTTGATGCAGGAAATCGATCACAACGGCCTGTCGGCATTGCTCGACCCCTTGCGCAGCAAACCGCGCAGCTAGCCGCCGGGCCATGATTGGACAGCCCCCGGTGCGCTCGACTACCTTAAGGGTTCATTCTCCTTTGGTGACCCCGACCATGGCCTTGAAACACGCAGCATCGGGAGAAGTGGTGAATCTGCTGTCTGCCGCCCAGTCCCCTGATTTCATCTCCCAGGCATTGGTCAGTGCTCCGCGCATCGAGGTCATGCGGCTGGTGTTGCAGGCCGGCAAAGTCATCCCCGGGCATGCCGTGGCCGGCCCCCTCACCCTGCATTGTCTGCAGGGCTGCGTCGACGTGCAGGCCCAGGGCATCTGGCATGAAATGCGTGACAATGACCTGATGTACCTGGCCGAAGAGGCCGAGCATGCGCTACAGGCCAAGACCGACTCGATTATGCTGGTCACCCTCTTTCGTCCGTCTCAGCCGGCACTCGCTACCTGACCCTCCGCGAAACACCTGCTAGTGGCCACGCAACGCTTGGGCAGTAAGCGGCGTGCCACAACCTTCGCGACAAAATTTTCACATCGCATTTGGCAGACTCCGCCCGGTTATTTCTAGGTTGGCTGCGGAGTGGTGTCGATGCAATTACCTTTGCGCTACAGGCGTTTGCTGGCGTGCTGCCTGGTACTGCTCGTGCCTGGTTTGGCTTACCCCGCATGGCGGCATTTCTATCCGGCCAGCTCTTCCCCTGGCTGGGAGTATCGAGCGGTTCAGACGGGTATTGACCGCGTCAGCGCCTTGGCGCTTGATGCGCAGGGCAGGCTTTATATCAGCCAGGAATTTGCCGACGGCAAGGGCACGATTCTCAGGCAAAACAGCGACGGTAGTCTGAGCGGCGTCTTGAACGGCTTGTCCAAGCCTGATGGCTTAGCCCTGTTTGCTAATGGCGTGGCGGTCAGTCAGGAAGGTGGCGCGCAACCGTTGTTGCTGTTGCAGGGCGATCAGGCCAAGCCGCTGTTCGTCAGCGACAATGTCGAGGGCATTGTCAGCGACGGTCATTACCTGTATCTCATCGAAGACAAGCAGCAAGGTCGCCTGCTGCGTTACGACCCAAGTAACGGCGAAGTTGTCACCTTGCGCGCAGGCCTGGATGAGGGCGAAGCGGTCACGGTCTGTGCCGACGGCCGACTGTTTTACAGCGAGAAGAACAAGGGCTGGGTCAAACAGTGGCAGCCTTCGGGGGAGGACTCGCTGGTGCAGGCCAATCTCAACCAGCCGGGCTTTTTACTGTGCTCGGCCGACGGCCTGTGGATCAGCGAAGACAGCACCCATATGGCCCGGCTACTGCTGCTCGATACTGCCGGGCAGTTGCAGGTAGTCATGCAACATTTGCGCTCCGCACAAACCATCATCGCCTTGGCGCCCGGCCGCTATTTGCTGGCCGAGCAAGGCCGTAAACGCATTCTCGAACTCCAGCGTCGACCCCTCGGAATCTGAATCTATGGCCTCCACGGCTGCCTCGAATCGCCCAACGTCTGCTGCGCATCTATCGGCGCCGAGCCTGAAAAGCCACCTGGCCTTCACCCTCCTGAGCGCGATGGCGCTGTTGCTGCTCTATGCATTGCTGCGTGTTGCCTTGCTGGTCTACAACCGCGAGCTGATCGGCATCACTCCGGCGGCAACCTTTGCCGAGGCCTTTTTCAACGGCCTGCGTTTCGACCTGCGGGTCGTGGTCTATGCCTGCATCCCGCTGCTGCTGTCCTTGCTCAGCGTGCGGGCCATGGCGGCCCGAGGCTTGCAGCGGCTCTGGCTGACCGCGTTCGCCAGCGTCACCCTGTTTCTCGGCCTGTCCGAACTGGACTTCTACCGCGAGTTCCATCAGCGCCTCAATAGCTTGGTGTTCCAGTACTTTCAGGAAGACCCACGCACGGTGTTGAGCATGCTGTGGAACGGCTTTCCGGTCGGGCGTTATCTCATCGCCTGGATAGTGGCGACCTGGTTACTGAGCCGATTGTTCAAGCGCCTGGATCTGCTCAGCCGGCCCAAAACCAGGCTGTCGTCGCCAGCAGTTGCTGCGCCGGCCTGGTATTGGCGCATCGGCACCTTCTGTGCCTGCCTGCTGGTGGCCGTGATTGCCGCCCGTGGCCACATCAGTCAGGGCCCGCCGCTGCGCTGGGGCGATGCCTATACCACCGAGTCGATGTTCGCCAACCAGCTCGGCCTGAATGGCACCCTGACCTTGGTGTCGGCCGCCCAGGCGAGTTTTTCCTCGCACCGCGACAACGCCTGGCAGCCGACCATGAGCGATGAACAGGCTCAGCAAGCCGTGCGCAGCCTGTTGCTGACCCCGCACGATCAACTGGTGGACGACGACACTGCCGCCATCCGGCGCGACTTCACCCCGCCCGCCGAGGGCACCTTGCCGATTCGTAACGTGGTGGTGATCTTGATGGAAAGCTTTGCCGGCCACTTCGTCGGCGCCATGGGCTATCCGGGCAACATCACACCGCACTTCGACAAACTGGCGCAAGAGGGCTTGCTGTTCGACCGCTTCTTCTCCAATGGCACCCATACCCACCAGGGCATGTTTGCCAGCATGGCCTGCTTTCCCAATTTACCGGGTTTCGAATACCTGATGCGCACGCCCGAAGGCGCGCACAAGTTCTCCGGCTTGCCGCAACTGCTCGGCGCACGTGGTTTCGACAACCTGTATGTCTACAACGGCAACTTCCAGTGGGACAACCAGTCGGGCTTCTTCAGCAACCAGGGCATGAGCAATTTCATCGGCCGCGAAGACTTCGTCGATCCGGTATTCATGGATCCGACCTGGGGGGTATCCGATCAGGACATGTTCGACCGCGGCGCCAGCGAGTTGGCCAACAACTTTGGCGCCAAGCCGTTCTATGCCTTGCTGCAAACCCTGTCCAACCACACGCCTTATGCCTTGCCGGCGAACCTGCCGGTGGAGCGGGTGACCGGCCACGGTTCGGCCGACGAACACCTGACGGCCATGCGCTATGCCGATTGGGCGCTCGGTCAGTTCTTCGACAAGGCACGCCAGGCTCCGTACTTCAAAGACACCCTGTTCGTGGTGGTCGGCGACCATGGTTTCGGCAGCTTCGATCAGTTGACCGAGATGGATCTGTTTCGCTTCAACGTGCCGCTGTTGCTGATCGCCCCAGGCATCCGGGACAAGTTCGGCAGCATCAGCCACACGGTCGGCACCCAGGTTGACATCGTGCCGACCATCATGGGCCGCCTGGGCGGCGAGGTGCGTCATCAATGCTGGGGCCGCGACCTGCTCAACCTGCCGCCGGGTGATCGGGGCATCGGCGTGATCAAACCCTCGGGCGGCGACCAGACCGTGGCCATAGTCACCTCGGAACGCATCCTGATTCAGCCCAAGGGCTTCCAGCCGCGGCTGTATGGCTATCAGTTGGGGGCCAAGCCCAAAGCCGAGCGGATTGAGGGCGATCTCGACCCGCTATTGCAGGAAAACCTCGAGGCGTTCCTGCAAACGGCGACCAAGAGCTTGCTGGATAACAGCGCAGGCGTGGTGGACGGGCTGCCGCAGCGGCAGTGACGCCCGGCAACTGGCCGGTTGGCAGTCAGTTTTTTGCCGCATGTCGATAGCCGTGACCTACGCTTTGGGCCATAAGCCCGAGGCGTTCGTGCCGCAGCGGCAGGTCGAGGTGGGGCAAGCATGTATCACGGCGAAAAATTCAATGCCTGGAGCCACTTGGTCGGCGCCGTGCTGGCGTTTATTGGGGCGTTCTGCTTGCTGGTGCTGGCGAGCCTGGATGGCGAGCGGGTGAAGATCGTCAGTGTGGCCGTCTACGGCGTCACCCTGTTGCTGCTCTACAGCGTCTCGACTATCTATCACAGCGTGCAGGGGCGGGCGAAGGTGATCATGCGCAAGCTCGATCACCTGTCGATCTACCTGTTGATTGCCGGTAGCTACACGCCGTTCTGCCTGGTGAGCCTGCGCGGAGCCTGGGGCTGGTCGCTATTCGGGGTTGTCTGGGGGCTGGCGTTGATTGGCATGCTGCAAGAGATCAAACCGCGCTCCGAAGCACGGGTGCTGTCGATCGTGATCTATGCGCTGATGGGCTGGATCGTCCTGGTGGCGGTCAAGCCGCTGCTCGCCGCCCTGGGCACTGCGGGTTTCGTCTGGTTGGCCGCTGGTGGGGTTTGTTACACGGTCGGGATCATCTTTTTCGCCTACGACAGCCGCTTCCGTCATTGGCATGGCATCTGGCACCTGTTCGTCATGGCCGGCAGCGTGCTGCACTTTATCGCGATCCTGTTCTACGTCCTCTGAGACCCAGCCGATCACCCCGCGAACATCGAAAATGCCCACGCTTGTTCGAGTCGCCAGTTATGCCCGTGATCCGACGAAAATGCAGTCAGTGTTGTCAGGCCTTGGCGGCAGTCTTGTCGAAGAGTTCCACGCCTTGATCCAGGCATTGGTCAACCAGCCATTTGCCATGCGCTATGGAGGCGCGCTGGGCGCTTTCCAGTTCGGCGAGAAAGGCCTGGTCGAGGGGCAGCGGCAGCCGTCTGGTGCTGCGGCCGTCCGGGCTGGTGATACGGCAGCCGCCGGCCCAGGGTGTCGGAATGCCAGGGTGCTCCACGACGTCGGCGACGATGGTGTGGTCGCGGTGGGTGTATTGCATCGTGCTCATGAGATCAACCTCGATGTTTAAAGGCCGCTGTCAGACCCACATGGCTGAAATGGAATCGGTCAAAAGAGCCTGATGGGCGGCTTGGATATCCGTGATGAGTATCGCCATTGCGCGTTCCTCGCTGCTTTTTCCTACTTACGATGTATAGCACATGCCGATTTCCTCACGGCATCTTCGGCGAGCAGTTGCACAGCCCGGTGCATGTTCCGGGTAACGACCCCGGTCTGGATCAGCCGGCTAAGAGCCAACCATCTGCTGATCCTCGCTACGGACGGTCAAGTCCAACGGCCTGCTAATCACGATTTCTCTCCTGTCGATACACGCTAACGGCTTCATATACCGCTTTTCTCAGGCGGTTGATCCCGCCTATGGGGCGATGTTCGGGCAGCGAGTGCCAGGGATTGAATGCCAGGTTGTCGCAAAACAGATTTTGCTCACGGCTATCGAAATCTTGGGCGGGTAGCCGGATCCTTGCGACGGTCTCGAATGGCGCGATCGACTCGTCCCATTCGACGCTGGGGTCTTCGATCGGCATGTAATAGGCGGGATTCTGCCGCTGAACCTGCAGTGCGAAGCAGGCCGGTGCACGGTCGAGCGAGAGCTGTTGGTAGAGGGCATTGCGCAAGAAGTTGGGCAGATCCTTGTTCTGCCTTGGCAGTTCATAGTCAGGGCAGTGTTGTGGGGTAGGGATGACCCGATACTTGATGTTGTACGGGCCAAGCTTGAACGGGGCGATGGAGTTGTAGGTGGTCGCAATCGGGCTTTGCGGCGCAGGCGCCAAGGTTTTCAGGGCAATCAGCAGGTGGCGGATCTCCCAGTTGCGTGGGTTCCAGCCTGGAAAGAATGCCAGCGCTTTTTTGCCTTCGGCTTGGGCGGCGAAGTTGCTTTGGTATTCAGCCACATCGCGCACGAAAAAGGCCGGGTGATTAAACATGACGAAGTCTTGTTCGGTCATGTGCGCCGGGTTGCTCAAGAGCTTTCCTCCTGGCACATCGAGCAGTTTGAGGGCCATGCCACGGGCGTCGCGAACGCGGTCGAATTGCGGGTAGGCGTTACCGTTGGACAAGCGCATCCAGGCTTGCCAGGTTTTGCCCGGTTCGCTGAGTACGCCGTGGCGAAGGCTGCTGTCCAGGTCTGGCAGTACGGTTACTTGCGCTTTTACACAGCCGTGGGCCTTGGCATGGGCATCGCGCAGGACTCGGGTGTTATCGCGGTGTTGTTCGACTACCCGGATAGCATCTTCGATGATGCCTTGGGTGCGCGCGGCTTCATCTGGCGGCACTTGCTCCTCGCTGGGCACCGGGCCGGAAAATTTCCAGCTGTAGTACGCGGCAGCTACGCCCCAGCCGCCCAGGCTGACAGTCAGGAGCAAGAGCAGGAGTCTACCGAGCAAGCGGCCAAGCCAGAGCCAGCATCGTTTGAGCATGGGCTAATCCTTGTTCGTGATGGTTATTCCTGCCGGCAACTATCGCCGCGGGCGGTTCTGTCGGTTGTGACGGGTTATTCCGGGCACTTGGGGCCAGGGTTCCAGGGCTTGGCTTTGACCGGTTCGAGTTGGGCTTCGAACTCCGGGTTGCCCAATACCTTGAGGTATTCGAGCAGTGCCCAGCGCTCTTCGGGTTGCAGCGCACGACCGATCACCCCCCCTTGGCGACAGCCGTCACGAAACTCGTGGCCGCGGTTGTGGTTGCCGGTGATGTCGGTCTTGAATAAAAAACCGCCTGGGAACTTCTCGCTGTTGAAACCAATATGTTTGGGGTCGTACTCGAAGCCACCGACCCAGAACTCGGCTTGTCGCTCTGACATGGGCGACAGCAGTTGGAACAAGGTGGGAATCGAACCGTTGTGCAAGAACGGTGGTGTGGCCCAGATGCCGTGCAGTGGCCGGGCCTTATAGCCGCGTTTTTCCTGTACGCCGATGGGCAGGCCGTAACCGTCCATGCGCCAGCGTTCGCGAGGCTGGATCCCGGCGTCCCGGTAGGCGCGGTTTTCGACGTAGGCGGTGAGGTAGGCCAGACCCTTGGCACTGGAGATGCTCCGTGGATCGATGTCGTCCAGGGAGGCGCCAATGAGGCGAACATCCAGTTTATTGAGTTCGGTTGTTGTCCAGCCCAGTTTGCTGATATCGAAGCGATGATCGGCGATGTTGTCGGCAGCGGTCGGATCCGTGCCTATGATGTGGGTCGGCACGATGCGCATATGCCATTCGGGGTCGCGAGCTGGCGCCAGGCGTTCGGCGCGCGGTCTGGGGTCGGGGGCGTGGCAGTAGGCGCAGTTCTCGGTGTACAGGGCGCGGCCTTGGCTGGCCAATGGCAGGTCGATCTTGCCGAATATCTGCTCCGGCCAAGTCGGCGGCTTCAGTTGTCTGAGGGTTTCTTCCAGGGTGTACAGATCGCGCAGGCGTACGCTGGATGAGTAGCGTTCGGCTTCCGGCACGGGATGTCCGTCGGCTTGCAGTAGCTGCAGCGTCGCCCCGACGCCGAGTGCTTCGCCGACATTGCGCGCCATGGGCTGCATGGCTGAGCCGTTCCATTGGACCCAGTCGAACTTCCAGATGTCCCAGACGTGCGGGTAGCTGACGGGGGCATTGGCGACCCGGTAGTTACTGGCGTCGATGGCGTCACCGAAGACGCTGTTGGCGATGCGGCCAAAGGCATCGGTGCGGCCAAAACCTTCCTCGGTTGGGTAGAGGCCGCGATGCCAGTCGTTGAATGCCGTACCGAGCAGGCGATCGAGCACGACCTTGAAGTCTTGGCGCAGTTGATCGCGCCCTTGCGCATCGTGTTCGCCGAGTACGGCCTTGGCAAAACGCCTGAATTTAAAGGGGTTGTAATAGGTGAAGGCCATGCTCATGCCGAGTGACTGGCCAAAGCTGCCGCCTCTCAGGGTTGGCACGGTTGAGGCGAGGGAATGCAGCGCTGCACCACCGTCGATCCGCACAGCCTGGCCCTGGTAGCGCAACTCGCCGGTATGGCAGGCCGCGCAGCTTATATCCAGGTAATGGGTGGACGTCTTGTTATCCTCATGGCGGGTAAAACCAGCCGGCAGATTGGCAGGATTACGTTCTGTGGGCTGTTGATCTGGCTCGACCAGAAAGCCAAAGCGGGCGAGGTAATCCGGCGCGGCGAATTTGTCTCTGCTCAGGGGCAACTCAAGGGCGCTGAACCAGTCGTAACGCAAGCCTTTAACTTGGGTGCCCTGAGGCGTGTAGTAATAGGTCTGGCGTTGTTCGTCACTCCACTGATCGAGGTAGTGGAGTTTCTCCGGTTTCTGGTAAAGAGGTAGATTGGGGTAGGCGATCAAATACAAGCCGCCGGCCACGCCCGCGAGCAGAACCAGTAGAACCCCATAGAGGGCGACACGGAGCATGCGCATCAGACACATCCTTGTTGGGTTTTATTCTCTGATCTTATGCCAAGGTGCGCGGCTGATGGCAAGCGGCCCTTACCGATTCTTTCCCAGGTGGGCCTCGTCGGTTATCTACCCCGTTAACCCTTGCAAACATGCCGAGGCCAGAGGCTCTACCTGGAGGCGCGGTTGCAGCCGCGACATTCGCGGATAAATCCGCTGCGACAAAAGCGCTACCCTGCATGCAGCACGTAACTGGGACATAGCTTTGTATAGGGTCTTTGCTCAATACGTGGATCAGTAGCAGGCTGGTGTGGTTTAAACCGAGAGACAGGAGTAGGCGATGCACCCCTTTGAGGCCGAAGAGCCACCACGGTTGGCCATTTTGCTCGGTTATGCCGGGTTGTTACCCTTTGTCAGCGGCGCGCTGGGAATCTGGGTTATTCCATTGGGTTGGCGGCCCTTCGTGCTGGAGGCCTTGCTGGATTTTGCAGCCTTAACCCTGGCTTTTATGGGGGCTATCCACTGGGGCCTGGCGATGCGTGCCGAGGAGACCGATGAGCAGGCACAGATTCAGTTAGGGTTGTCGGTGATTCCGCCATTGTTCGGTTGGCTGGCCATTTCCGCCGGGATGCCGATGGGAGTGGCCTTGCCGACGCTCCTGATCGCGTTTATAGGTCTTTATTTTGCCGATCTGCACGCCGCCAAGCTGGGGCTGGCGCCACGCTGGTATGCGAGCTTGCGTATGCCGCTAACCGTGGTCGTCTCACTCTGCTTGCTATTGGCCTGGGCCAGTGTATTAGTCGCATGAGGTGAGCCCGACAGCCGGATCGCCGTGGGGCTGGCTCGGCTGATGTCGAGCCGGCGATCGATATGCGGGGCGATCATGCGCTAGCAGTCCAGGTTGTCGGCTTGGCGGTAGAGCATCAGCAGCTTGCGGGTGATGCTCTGCTGGATGTCGTCGCGCTCGAAGCTGGAGAGCCGGGTGAGGCGGCTCACCTGCAGGCGATGCAGATGGATATAAGGCATCTGTTGATCGAACTCGCGCAAATCGCCTTTCATCATGATCGGTAGAAAGACGTCGCCGGCTTTCTTCTGATTGCTGATGATCTGTGCCAGCGCCCGTTTGAACGGCATGGTTTTCGGCGTTGGGCCAGCGTCTTTTATCTGGGTGGTTAACAGCAGGCCTGGTTTCCCCAATACGACACCCGGCAGTACGCAGAGTCCGGTTCTGCGCACGGCGTGCGCCTCGATGCCGTGCAGGGTGTCATGGAAGGCATAGGGATTGGGTAACACCACCATTTTGCGCGCATGATCGTGGGGGAAGTGCAGGTTGTAATTGGTGTAGAGCTGACGCACTGAGTCGGAGTAGACGCACAGTCGATTCTCGAACAACTTGATAAAGCGCTCGGCCAGCTCGCGCCGGGCCATGCTGTCCAGATCCCAGATCAAATCCTGGTTCTGTGGTCGGTCGAGATCGACTTCCTGATGTTCCATGCCGCTCATTCATCCCTCATACGCGAAACTGGCCCAGCACTCGATTGAGCTGCTCAGCCAGTTGCCCCAGGCGTTGGCTGGCCTCGCTGGATTGTTCAGCTGCCAGGGCATTGCTGTGCGCTAAACCGGCAGCCTGGGTGACATTCTGGTTGATATCTTCGACTACCTGCGACTGTTGCAGTGTGGCACTGGCAATCGAGGCATTCAAACCGGTCAGGTTGCGCAGCGATTGGGCGATTTGCCCCAGGCTCTCACCGGCCTGGCTGGCTTGCTCGACGGTGAGTTGTGACGCGCGGCTGCTTTCGTTAATAACTTTCACCGCGGCTTCGGAGTTGCCTTGCAGGCGCTCGATCATACCCTGAATCTCGGCGGTCGATTGCTGGGTGCGTTGAGCCAGCAGGCGCACTTCGTCGGCGACCACGGCAAAACCGCGGCCTTGTTCACCGGCGCGGGCGGCTTCAATCGCCGCATTGAGGGCGAGCAGGTTGGTCTGTTCGGCAATCGAGCGAATCACCTCCAAAACGCTGCCGATCTGGGTGCTTTCCAGTGCCAGCTTTTGAATCACCTCCACCGCCTGATCGATAGTGCCGGACAGTTGGCCGACCTGGCGCAGGCTGGCGTCGATGTTTTGCTGGCCCTGGCTCGCCTGGGCTTCGGCGGCATGCACCTCGGTCGACGCATGCTCGGCATTTTTCGCGACGTCTTGTACGCCATAGGTTACCTGGTTGATCGCGGTGGCCACGAGCTCCATCTGCTGGGATTGCTGCTGGCCATGCTGCTGGGCCTCGCGGGCAATGCCGTCGAGCGAGCGGGCGGCTTGATCGAGTGCGCCGGCAGAGTCGAGTGACTGGCGGATCACGTGGCGCAATTTTTCGGTAAAGGTATTGAAGTGCCCAGCCAGGGTGGTCAGTTCGTCATTGCCGCCAGTATCCAGAGCGTTGGTAAGATCGCCTTCGCCGCTGGCAATATTGGCCATGGCGTCGACTGCCTCCTGCAGCGGCCGGGCAATGCTGCGCGAGATCAGGGTGACCAACAGGGTCATCAACAGGGCGATGGCAATGCCGATACCGAGCGCGCGCAAGGCTTGCGCCTGAAACTCCTCCTGCACGTCATTGACGTATACCCCAGTGCCGATGATCCAGCCCCAGGGTTGGAACAGGCTAACGTAGGAAACCTTGGCTATCGGATCGCTCGAACCTGGCTTGGGCCAGCGATAATTGACCAGACCGGAGCCCTTGGTTTTGCTGATCTGCACCATTTCATTGAACAGTTCCTTGCCGTCCGCATCCTTGAGGCCGGAAACATTCTGCCCTTCGAGTTTCGGGTTGGTTGGATGCATGAGCACGGTAGGGGTCTGGTCATTGATCCAGAAATACTCCTGGCCGGCGTAGCGCAGGCCGCGAATCACGTCCATGGCCTGCTTCTGCGCCTCTTCGCGGCTGAGCGTAGCGGCGGTCTCGAGGCCGTGGTAATGGGCGAGAATGCCAGCTGCGCTCTGAACCACGTGCTGGATCTTCTCTTCTTTGGCGGCATACAGGCCGCGATGGATCTGTTGCAGCATCAAGGCGCCGAATATGGACAACATGAGGATGGCGACAACCAGAATAAGCCATAAGCGACGACTGATGGGCAGGCTGCGTAGGCTGTTCATAGAAAGGCTCTCTCGGTGCTAGTTCTGGGGTTCGGGACGCGTTCCTTATATACGGAATGCGACACTTGTTGTTCTAGACCATTCGCTAATTGGATCAAGACGTTGGGCGCCGATGCTCACGCGGGTACGCATGAGTAGGCTCTGATACAGCAATAGGTGCGTGTCTCTGATAGCATTTCGGCCCCCGGAGCGAAAACCTGAGGGTTGGCCAATTTTTTTTTGCGCTACTGGAACCATAGCGCAGAGCTTGAGTCTGACAGCCGCTCAAGCGTTGTGGTTGGCTATTCATATATGTATGTGCGGTACATGCCGCGCGCCTTAGGAGTGTTGATGGATCTTTGGATCGCCATGCAGGCGTTGATTTTGGGCGTTGTTGAGGGCATTACCGAGTTTTTGCCGATTTCCAGTACGGGCCATCAGATCATAGTCGCGGATCTCATCGATTTTGCCGGTGAGCGGGCGATGGCTTTCAATATCATCATCCAGTTGGGCGCAATCCTGGCGGTGGTCTGGGAGTTTCGGCGCAAGATCATCGAGGTGCTGGTCGGATTGCCAAAGGAGCGTGAGGCGCAACGTTTTACCAGTAACCTGCTAATTGCCTTCATGCCCGCGGTACTTCTCGGGGTGAGCTTTGCCGACCTGATTCATCAATACCTGTTCAACCCCATTACCGTCGCTGCGGCGCTGATAGTGGGGGGCATGGTCATGCTCTGGGCCGAGCGGCGTGACCATGTGGTTCATGCCGAACGCGTAGACGACATGCATTGGACGGATGCCTTGAAAATCGGCTTCGCGCAATGTTTGGCGATGATCCCGGGCACCTCGCGCTCCGGAGCGACTATTATCGGCGGCCTGCTGTTTGGTCTGTCGCGCAAGGCCGCTACCGAGTTCTCCTTCTTTCTGGCGATGCCGACCATGGTCGGTGCCGCGGTGTACTCCGGCTACAAGTACCGCGATCTGTTTCGGCCAGCAGATCTGCCGGTGTTCGCCATCGGCTTCGTGACCTCGTTCATCTTTGCCATGATTGCCGTGCGCGCACTGCTCAAGTTCATTGGCAATCACAGTTATGCGCTCTTCGCCTGGTACCGCATCGGTTTCGGTTTGCTGATTCTGGCGACTTGGCAGCTGCATCTGATCGACTGGAGTACTGCGCAAGGTTGAGCCTGTAAGGCTGTATTCGGCGGATGGATAAAAGGCGCGCTGCTTGGCGCGCCTTTGTCATAGTGAAGCCTGCTTATGGAGGTGGTATGGCTGCGCCGGAACAGCAACTGCTCGACGTCAACGGCATTACCCTCAGCCTCTACAGCGCAGGCCCCGCGGATGGCCGTCCGCTGTGGTTGCTGCACGGTTTTCCCGAATGTTGGCACTCCTGGCGTCAGCAGATCGACCCACTGGCGGCGGCCGGTTACCGGGTGTTGATCCCGGAAATGCGCGGCTATGGGCAAAGCAGCGCGCCCCGAGATCCGGCGGCTTATGACCTGATGACCCTGTGCGGCGATATCCAGGCGGCCATGGATGCGCTCGGGCACAGCGAGGTGTGCGTGGTCGGCCACGATTGGGGCGCGCCGGTCGCCTGGCACCTGGCCCTATTGGAACCGCAGCGGGTCAAGGCGGTAATTGGCATGGCGGTGCCCTTTGCTGGCCGCCCCAGACGGCCGGCGATCGACATGATGCGCGAACATTATGCCGGGCGCTTTCATTACATTCTGCACTTTCAGCAACCGGGCGTTGCCGAGCAGGAAATGGACGCCGATATCCCGCGCACCCTGCGCATGATGATGCACAACACCTCGGCCGCCGTGCCCAAGGACTTCTTTCTCCAGGAGAAACCCGCCGGCGCCGGGTTGTTCGACGGCATGCAAGATCCGGGGGCGTTGCCGAGCTGGTGCGATGCTCAGGCATTTAACCAATACGTGCAGACCTTTGCCGGGCGCGGCTTCCAGGGTGCGCTCAACTGGTATCGCAATTTCGAGCGCAACTGGCAGCGCAGCGAGGCCTTGGCCGGCCAGCGCATCGAGCAACCGGCGTTGTTCCTGCTCGGCGACAAGGATCCGCTCGGTACCCTGGAAGCCTACACCCTCAAGCAGATGCCCAAGCGCGTGGCGAACCTGGAACAGCATCTGTTGAGCGATTGCGGCCACTGGATCCAGAACGAGCAGGCGGCGCGGGTGAATCGGCTATTGTTTGGGTTTCTCGGCCGTCACTACGCCGCTTGAGCCAGCTAGAATGCGAACCTTCAGTTAGGAACTGGCCGTCATGGAGCAGCGCGGGCTGTTACGCAATTGGGACGATGATAAAGGCTTCGGTTTTATCCAACCGGAGCAGGGCGGCAGCGAGGTATTTGCCCATATCTCGGCGCTGCGGGGCGACCGCCGCCCCGTGGCCGGAGACCAGGTGCTGTATAGCGCCGGCAAGGATCAACAAGGGCGTGTGCGCGCCGAGCATATTCGCCTGGCGGGCGACCTGTCCCTGGATCGGCCGGCAATCCGGCGTAAGCCACGAGCCGTCAGGTCTGCCCACACGCAGGGCCGAAAATCCATGCGGGCACAGGCCAGGCGTGGAGTTCAGCACCTTGGCCTGAAGTGGCTGCTGTTTGCCGCATTGTGTGGCCTGCCGTTGTTCGGCGCGTTGCAGCTGCTGGTGAGTTCGGACTTTATCTGGGCGCTGCTGGCATATGCCGCCGCCAGCTCGATCAGTTTCGGGCAGTACTGGCTGGACAAGGCCTCTGCGATGAACGGCCACAGGCGCATTCCGGAGAACAGTTTGCACCTGCTCGAATTGCTGGGTGGGTGGCCCGGTGCCTTGCTGGCCCAACAGCGCTGGCGGCATAAAACGCGCAAGCTCTCCTATCAACTAGGGTTTTGGGCGATTGTCGCGGCGCACCAAGCGTTCTGGGTTGACTGGTTGCTGCTGGACGGCGCCTACCTCAGCGCTGTGCTGCGCCTGCCATTCTAGAGCATCAAAGGTCGAGTAGCAGACCTGCTTGCAGGCGCTTGGGCAGCCTGCGCACCACCAATTGGTGAGAGCGGGTCAGCAGTTGCCACAGTTCGGCATCGCCGATGGGGGGCTGGGTACAGCTCATGCTGATCCAGTGCGCACGCGCCAGATAGGGCGCCGGACGAATGCCGGGGCGGTCGACATAACCGAGGAACAGATCGCTGTCGACCTTGAACGCCAGCTCATGGCCGAGAAAGTTGAGTATGGCGAACATCTTGTTGCCCGCCACGGAAAACACCTGGTTGTTGCCCCACTTGAAATCTTCGCGGGCGCCGGGTAATTGCAGGCAAAAAGTGGCTATTTCTTGTTGTTTCATTGGCATTGAGCCTTGTCACGAGTTCTCTAGGAGGCTATTCGGGAATAGCGGTTGTAGTGAGGGACGTCTGGATTGCGGCGGTTTTTGCGTGCTTTCGCGACGAATAGCCACTCTATCCAGCGCGGGCAAACAATGACCCCGCCCGGCTTTCCGCAATAGGTCAGTCTGTTCTCGGACAGCCTCCTAGCTAAGCTAGCAGAGTGGCGGCACAACTTTCAGCCCCGATGGAGATTTGCCAATGTCACTTGCCATGCGGACGGCCGAGCAGCCGGCCCGCGAGCTGTCCGCGTATGCTCGACCGGCGGCTGAAATAAACAAGCCCGCGCTCATTGCGCGGGCTTGTTTATCGGGCGGGGCGAGCCAGGCCGGCCTCGATCCGGCACCTGTCCGGGATCTGCGGGTGGGTTAAGCCGCCTTGATGGATCAGACGATTACGCCCTGGCTGCGCAGGTAGTCGTCGTAGCTGCCGCTGAAGTCGGTCACGCCGCTGTCCGACAGTTCGATGATGCGCGTGGCCAGGGAGCCGACGAACTCGCGGTCGTGGCTGACGAAGATCAGCGTGCCCGGGTAGTTTTCCAGCGCCAGGTTGAGCGCCTCGATCGACTCCATGTCGAGGTGGTTGGTCGGTTCGTCCATCACCAGCACGTTGGGTTTCTGCAGGATCAGTTTGCCGAACAGCATGCGGCCCTGCTCGCCACCGGAAATCACCCGCACCGACTTGAGGATCTCGTCGTTGGAGAACAGCATGCGCCCCAGGGTGCCGCGCACCAGCTGCTCGCCGCCCTGGGTCCAGCGGCCCATCCAGTCGAACAGGTTGCTCTCGTCTTCGAAGTCGGAGGCGTGATCCTGGGCGTAGTAGCCCAGCTCGGCGCTTTCGGTCCATTTGACCGTGCCGGCGTCCGGGTACAGTTCGCCGACCAGGGTGCGCAGCAGGGTGGTCTTGCCGATGCCGTTGGGGCCGATGATGGCCACGCGCTCGCCGGCCTCGACGGTGAAGCTGAAGTTCTTGAACAGCGGCTTGCCGTCGAAGCCCTTGGCCAAGTTGTCGACGATCACGGCCTGGCGGTGCAGCTTCTTGGTCTGCTCGAAGCGGATGAACGGGCTGATCCGGCTCGATGGCTTGACCTCGGCCAACTGGATCTTGTCGATCTGCTTGGCGCGCGAGGTGGCCTGCTTGGCTTTCGAGGCGTTGGCCGAGAAGCGGCTGACGAAGGACTGCAGTTCGCTGATCTGGGCCTTCTTCTTGGCGTTGTCCGACAGCAGTTGCTCGCGCGACTGAGTGGCCGCGGTCATGTACTCGTCGTAGTTGCCGGGGAACAGGCGCAGCTCGCCGTAGTCCAGATCCGCCATGTGGGTGCACACGCTGTTGAGGAAGTGGCGGTCGTGGGAAATGATGATCATGGTGCTGTTGCGTGCCGTGAGAATGTTTTCCAGCCAGCGGATGGTGTTGATGTCCAGGTGGTTGGTCGGCTCGTCGAGCAGCAGCACTTCCGGGTCGGAGAACAGCGCCTGGGCCAGCAGCACGCGCAGTTTCCAGCCCGGCGCGACTTCGCTCATCGGGCCGAAATGCTGGGCCAGCGGAATGCCCAGGCCGAGCAGCAGTTCGCCGGCACGTGATTCGGCGGTGTAGCCGTCCATCTCGGCAAATTCGGTTTCCAGTTCGGCCACCGCCATGCCGTCTTCTTCGGTCATCTCCGCCAGCGAGTAGATGCGGTCGCGCTCGGCTTTGACCGCCCAGAGTTCTTCGTGACCCATGATCACGGTGTCGATCACATTGAAGTCTTCGTAGGCGAACTGATCCTGGCGCAGCTTGCCCAGGCGCACGTTCGGTTCCAGCATCACCTGGCCACCGCTGGACTCCAAGTCGCCACCGAGAATCTTCATAAAGGTCGACTTGCCGCAACCGTTGGCGCCAATCAGGCCGTAGCGATTGCCGCCGCCAAACTTGACGGAAACGTTCTCGAACAGGGGTTTTGCCCCGAATTGCATGGTGATGTTAGCGGTGGAGATCAAGGGTCTTTCCTATCAATAACGTAGAGCGGTCTGGATTCGTCTGATACCGATTTGATACCAATCTGCAGTTTTCCAGCTCGCTCCAATCGGAGCTTGAGTTGAGCCAACGGGCATAGGTCGAGAGCAGCATTTGCACGCTGTGACCCAGTTGTTGGGCAATAAATGCGGGATTGAGGCCGGACATTACGCATATTGTCGCATAGGTGTGACGGCAGTTATACGGAGGCCTGTGGCGATATCCACGGTCTTCGGGGGAGGACGCCATTGGTGGTGCACGTTGGAGGTCTCCTTGGCATGTTCCTGCCTCTTCGAGGGTGGGAACACGGATGGCGTCTCCCTGGCGCAACCGACACCCTGCAGACGCCGTTCGGCATAGGTTATGGCGAAGCAAAGAGATCGAAGTGCTCGATTATTGGGGGGCACGTAAGGGGCACGGTCGGTCTGCGTTCGTTCCTCTACCTTGCCTGGCGCGATTGCCCGACAGGTGCAGCCCCTTGAGCAACAGAGGGTTGATGGCAATCCGCACGATGCCGCCGGACATCGACAATGCGGCGATTTCAGGACTCAGGGTCAGCGGCCAGAGCACGCCGGCAGCGAGCGGGAAGGCGATGAGGTTGTCGCACGGTCCGTGCTGGGTGCTGACCCGTGCGAGCAGTGCCGAAGTGCCGCTCAGTACTCAATCTACATTGAACCCAGCCTCACCGAGACGGTGCTGTAAGTAAGTTCCGGTTTTGCCTTTATCTTCGGCCGGCAGAAGTTTCATGCGGCGAGTTCCAGACTGTGTATGCCCTAAAGCATGGGCGAATCGATTACCTCAATCTGAAACTTACAGAAATGTAATCTTGGTTTAAGGCTCATGTAAGGAAGAGTTGCCTATGCTGTAACCCTGAGCACAGGGGTGAGCGTTAGGCCTTCGCATGGAAAAGCTCAAGGGGGGCCGACTACAGCTTTTCGGGCTGGAGGCCAAACCGATTGTTTTGGATGGTGCTGTACACACCGCGGCATCGTGCCAAAGTGCCTATTTGCAGTGAGTCCGGTGCTTGACCTGTGTGTTACACGCAGGTGTAAAAAGGCGATGAGTGCCGAACTAGTCCTAGGTTTGACGCGGCAGATTGATCTGCATCAAATGCAGTCTGTCGAAATGGCCAACAGTTATTCCATCGCAATATTCAGTGGGGAAATGACGATGCGTGTTAACGAGTTAGCCAAAAAACTCGGGGTTAGCGCCGACACTATTCGCTATTACACCCGCGCCGGTTTTGTAACGCCCAGCAAAGACCAAAGCAATGGTTATAAGTCATATCGCGAGCACGACGAGCAGCGCCTCCGCTTTATTTTAAGTGCACGGCAACTGGGTTTTTCTGTGGCCGATATCGGGCAAATACTGATTGAGGCCGACGGAGGCAAAAGCGCCTGCCCCACGGTGCGTCACCTGATTGCCCTGCGTCTGCAGGAAACTACGCAACGGTTTGACGATATGCAAAAACTGCGCAAGCGCATGTTCGCGGCACTCGACGAGTGGGGCAGCAAGCCGGATCGGCTGCCCAGCGGCAACAGCATCTGCCATCTGATCGAAGACTTTACCTTGTGAAGCCCCGATTCAGCTTGCAGGCGCCCCCGCGCGGCTAATTCTGACCTCGGTAATAAGGATCCAACCATGACTCACAGTCCCCCGGCTTTTCCCGATCACGGCCATCCGGCAGCTGCCGAAAATCAAGCGAGCGCTATTGCGAGCAGTCAAACCCTGGTTATTGAAGGTGCGGGCTGCGCCAGCTGTGTGGGCAAAATTGAAAAGGCGCTCATGGCCGTGCCTGGCGTGCAAACGGCAGAAATGAACTTCGCCAACCGCACGGTACAGGTACAGGGCAGTGCGGCCACCGAGTCGTTGGTGAAAGCGGTGGAACAGGCCGGCTACAACGCCAAAAATATGGCCAGTGAGTCGGAAAGCGATGCGCTCGATGAAAAAGAACAAGCCGACTTGGCCTATTACCAAAAACTGATGCGCAAAACCTGGATCGCGCTGGCACTGGGTGTGCCGCTGATGATCTACAGCCTGGTGGTGGGCGAGATGACGGTGACCACCACTGTCGAGCGTGTCGTCTGGCTGGTGGTGGGGCTGCTGACGCTGGCGGTGATGATTGTGTCCGGCCGTCACTTTTACGTAGGAGCCTGGCAATCCTTTAAAAACCACTCGGCCAACATGGACACCCTGATTGCCCTGGGTACGGGCACGGCATGGCTCTACTCCATGGTGGTGGTGTTCGCCCCGGAAGCAGTGCCGCTAATGGCGCGGCATGTCTACTTCGAAGCCACCGCCATCATCATCGGCCTGATCGATCTGGGTCTGGCGCTGGAGCTGAAAGCGCGCGGCCGCACCAGTGAAGCGATCAAGCGCCTGATTGGCTTGCAGGCCAAAACCGCACGGGTGGTTCGCGACGGCGAAGAGCTGGACATCGCCATCGAGCAGGTGTTGCTCAACGATTTGGTGCGCGTGCGCCCCGGTGAAAAAATCCCGGTGGACGGTGAGGTGCAGGAAGGCCACACCGCCGTGGATGAATCCATGCTCACCGGCGAACCGATGCCGGTGGAAAAATCCACTGGCGACAAGCTGGCGGCCGGTACCCTGAATAAAACCGGCACCCTCGTGTTCAAGGCCACTCGGGTGGGCAAAGACACGGCGCTGGCGCAGATCATCAACATGGTCAAGCGTGCGCAAAACTCCAAACCGCCCATCGGGCGCCTGGCCGATGTCATCTCGGCCTACTTTGTGCCGGTGGTGATGATCATCGCGGTGCTGAGTGCGCTGGCTTGGCTCAACTTCGGGCCGGAACCGGCCATTGCTTTTGCCATAGTCTCGGCCACGACGGTGCTGATTATTGCCTGCCCCTGCGCACTCGGTCTGGCTACGCCGATGTCGGTGATGGTGGGTGTGGGTAAAGCGGCTGAGGCGGGTGTCCTGATCCGCAACGGTGAGGCGCTGCAAACCGCGTCGAAGATCACCGCCATGATTCTGGATAAGACCGGCACCATCACCCTGGGCTCGCCCAAGGTGACCGACATTGTGACCCAGACCGATTTTAACCAGGAACAGGTGCTGCAACTGGCGGCCAGTGTGGAGTCCGGATCAGAACATCCGCTGGCGATGGCCATCGTTGAATCGGCCAAGGAGCGCAACTTAACCGTCGACAAGGTTGAGTCGTTCAATGCCATCGCCGGTCAAGGTGTAGAAGCACGGGTCGCCGGCCAGGCGTTGCTGTTCGGCAATGAAAAACTGATGCGCGAGCGCGGTATCGATATCAGTGAATTCATTGAAGCGGCCCAGCGCCTAGCCAGTGAAGCCAAAACGCCCATGTATTTTGCGGTGGACGGCCGGTTTGCCGCCATCATCGCGGTGGCCGACCCCATCAAGGAGGATTCCGTTGCGGCGATCAAACGTCTGCAGAAGAACGGCATTCGCGTGATCATGCTCACTGGCGACAACCGCGCCACCGCCAAAGCCGTGGCGGAAAAGGTGGGCATTAGCGAATTTTTCGCCGAAGTTCAGCCCGCAGACAAGGCCAGCAAAGTCGCCGAACTGCAGATGCAGAATGAAATTGTCGGCATGACCGGTGATGGCATCAACGATGCACCGGCGTTGGCGCTGGCCAATGTGGGCTTTGCCATCGGCACGGGTACCGATGTGGCGATTGAAAGCGCGGATATCACCCTGATGCGTGGGTCGTTGCATGGCCTGGCCGATGCGATTGCAGTGAGCAAGGCCACCCTGCGCAATATCAAGCAAAACCTGTTTGGTGCCTTTATTTACAACGTGGCCGGCGTGCCGGTAGCGGCCGGTGTGTTGTTTCCGGTGCTAGGCGTGCTGATGAATCCCGTCATCGCTGGCGCTGCCATGGCATTTTCCTCCGTCACCGTAGTGACCAATGCCAATCGCTTGCGCCTGTTCAAGGCGCAGGAACATTAACTGTCATATAGCACGAGGAATTTCATCATGTGGCTAATAAATATTGCAGGGCTGGCCCTGATTGCCCTGATTATCTGGTGGTTCTGGCTGTATAAGCCGAAGGAAGTTGCTCTGGGCGAGCAAGGTTTGCTGGTTGTCGTGGAAAATGGCGGCTATACACCGACCAACATTCAATTGCCGGCCCATACCCCGACCATTCTTACGTTCTTGCGCAAGGATGCAACACCCTGTGCCGAAGTAGTGTTGTGGCCTGATTTGGATATCAGCGAAACCCTGCCGCTGAACAAACCCACACAAGTTGCTCTGCCAGCACTGGATGCCGGCGACTATGCCTTTCATTGCCAAATGCAAATGTACCGCGGCGCCTTGCATGTGAAGTAAGGCGCTGGTTGGCCCGGATTGTTCTTTTAAGGTGGAGGCGGAATATGAGTAACGGTAAAAGTTCTTTCTGGTGGTCGCCTACTGGGCTAGCGGCGCTGGGTCTGATTGGAGCGGTCAGTTATTTTCTGCTGATGGAGCATCGCCAGCATGTGTTTGCATTTCTGCCGTTCTTGATCATTTTGCTATGCCCGTTGATGCATATCTTTATGCACGGAGGGCATGGCGGGCACGGAGGTCATGGCGAGAAGGGGCAGGGCGGCGCAGATACGCCCGAGGCCATGTCCGGCGCCAGTGATGCCGAGCGCGCCGCCTATCAACGCGGGCTGGATGCCGGCAAGCACCAGTCTGACCACCATCAACACTAAGGAACCAGGTCATGCACAATGAATCCGCTTATGGTCTCTGGACTTTAGTCATAATAAATTCCGCTATTTTCATTTTTTTTGCGTTCAGTTTTACCAAGCCGCAAACCAAGGCCGATTGGCGCAGCCTGGGCGCATTCTCCGCATTTGTGGTCGCGCTGTTCACCGAAATGTATGGCTTTCCACTGAGTATCTATTTTCTGTCGGGCTGGCTGACTGATAAATATCCGGGGGTGGATTTCCTTTCCCATGAAAACGGCCATCTGTGGCATACCCTTTTGGGCTTCGAGGGTAACGCTCACTGGGATCCGCTGCATATTGCCAGCAACGTGGTCATCGTCCTGGGGTTTTTTATGCTCGCCTCGGCGTGGGCGGTATTACACAAGGCCCAACAAACCCGATCACTGGCCAGCACTGGTTGGTATGCCCGCTGCCGTCACCCGCAATACATCGCTTTTATCATGATTATGTTCGGCTTTTTATTGCAGTGGCCGACGCTGCCCACGCTGGTGATGTTCCCCATATTGGTAGTGGTGTATGTGCGACTGGCCAAGCGTGAAGAGCAAATGGCGCTAGCCGAGTTTGGCGACGAATACCGCATATATATGCACAACACTCCGGTCTGGATTCCCACTATCAAAAACCTTCTACCCAACGCCGATAAAGTCTGAGGAGACCGTTATGAGAAAATTAATTGCTGGCATCGTTATCACCGCCGCGCTAACTACCCCCGTAGTTGCCAACGAGGATCATCAGCATGGCAATAGCGTGCCAAGCGAAGGCATGTCTGGTGGCATGATGATGGATCAGGCACAGATGATGAAAATGCATGAGCACATGCATCTGATGAAAAAAACGATGACTGAAATAAAGCAAGAAACAAATGCGGAGAACCGCCAGGCGCTGATGGAAAAAGGCATGAATGAAATGGAGGCTCATATGAACATGATGATGCCGATGGGCGCGACAAGTAACAGTCAGGCTGACCATGCCCATGACTAAAAGTTGACGACCAGCGGGCTGCCTGCAGCGATGGAACTAATGACGTGAAAGAGACTGAGGGCAAAGCAATGAAAACTTTGATTATCAAGATCGATGGTATGCACTGTGGCAGCTGCGTGAGCGCTGTGGAAAAAGCACTCATACAGGTGCACGGCGTGCAATCAGCCGCCGTTTCGCTGGATGCGGGGCAAGCGACTGTCACCTACGATCCGGCTTATGTCAGCGCGGCCGATCTCGTCCCGGCAGTCGTGGCTGCCGGCTACTCGGCTCGCGCCAATGCCGAACCTGCACCCGCTCCAGCTCAGGGTGGGCATTGTGGTAGCGGCAGTGGCAAGAGCAAAGGCGGCTGCTGTTGCTCATGAAAACTGTAGGCAGCGTATTGCCAGGCATGGTTGCTCACGGGAATGGGGTAGGCGGTTACGCCCCGGTAACCCTTGGGGCGGGGAGATCGACGCGGCAGGCCAAACTGCCGCTGGCGCGCCTCGACTTGCCCGTGGTCTCTGTCAGCCGAATACATACAAGTCATACGTATTGAGTCCAATGGGAGATAAGTGATGAGCGAAAGCAAGCATCGTCTGGGCGTTTCAGAAACCAATTTGGTCGTGCGTCACCTCAAGCTTGCACCTCAGAACCTGGGGCGCGTTGAGGACGCGATTAAAGAAATCGACAACATTTACGGCTTGGATGGCGTGTCTTTCGACGAGCAATCACAGGTGCTGAACCTGGCCTACGATGCTTCGCGTGTCGGCATCGACTGCGTCGAGGAGGTGTTGAGCAAGTTCGAGATTGAGGTGGGTCACGGTTGGTGGACGCATTTCAAGGAGGGGCACTACCGGTTTGTCGATCAGAACATCAAAGACAACGCCGCGCACCAGCCCTGGAGTTGCCATCAAACGCCGCCCGGGACAAAGCGCAAGCCTTAACTGGAGATGACGATGGACGCTAACGCCCCGTTAATTCTGGTGGACATGGGTATCGACACTCACCAGGAACCCGTGCTGTACATGCGCGGTGATTGCCACGTATGCCGCTCCGAAGGTTTTTCGGCCAGCAACAGGGTGTTGGTAAAGGCCGGTGCGCACGAATTGATTGCCAGTTTGAACGTGGTGGATGATCGAGTGTTGGCGCCTGGTGAAGTCGGTCTTTCCAAAGTGGCTCTGGCACGCCTCGGTCTGCCCGTGGGCAGCCCTGTCAGCATTACCCATGCACCGGTGCTCAACTCGCTTGGCGCGGTGCGCAAAAAAATCTATGGCCACGGCCTCGGTGAAGCGGAGTTTGCCGAGATCATCGGCGACATCAGCGCCCACCGCTACAGCGACATCGAGATCGCCAGTTTTCTGAGTGTGTGTGCCGGCTCGCGTATGAGTCTGGATGAAATCATCGGCTTGACCCGCGCCATGGTGGCATGCGGCCAGCGCCTCAGTTGGCCTGGTCATGAGCGGGTTTTCGACAAACATTGCATTGGCGGCCTGCCTGGCAACCGTACCACGCCGTTGTTGGTGGCGATTGTGACTGCTGCCGGCTACCCAATGCCGAAAACGTCGTCTCGGGCAATTACCTCGCCGGCGGGCACGGCCGACACCATGGAGACCCTGTGCGACGTCAATCTGCAACTCGCGGATATTCAGCGGGTGGTGACCGAGACCGGTGGCTGTCTGGCCTGGGGCGGGGCGGTGAATCTGAGCCCTGCCGATGATCTGCTGATTCGCATCGAGCGCGCACTCGATCTGGACGGTGAGGGTCAACTGATCGCCTCGGTGCTGTCCAAGAAAATTGCGGCCGGCTCCACTCACGCCATCATCGATATTCCCGTAGGCCCCACCGCCAAGGTACGTACTCGGCCCGCCGCGGATCGGCTGGCCGGTCTGTTTAGCCAAGTAGGCGAAGCCTGCGGCCTGCACATTCGCTGTCTGCTCAGCGACGGCAGCCAACCCATTGGCAGAGGGATTGGGCCGGCGCAGGAAGCCAGGGATCTATTGGCCGTACTCCAGCGCAAGGCCGATGCCCCGGCGGATCTACGCGAGCGGGCGCTGTGGCTGGCCGCCAACCTGTTGGATCTGGCCGAGGACTGCGGTGTGTCGGCGGCCTTGCATAAGGCGACCGCATTGCTGGACACGGGCCGAGCACTGGCGCAATTCGAGCGCATTCTCGATGCCCAGGGTGGCCGTAAAAGCCTGCCGGAAGCGGCTTTCGAAGTCGTCATCAGCAGCCCGGAGGCTGGCCGGCTCACGGCCATCGACTGCCGCAAGCTGGCACGCCTGGCCAAGCTGGCCGGTGCCCCTTTCAGTGCGGCGGCCGGTTTGCGCCTGCACGCCCGCGTGGGCGACACCCTGGAGGCCGGGGGCGCGCTCTGTAGTCTCTATAGCGACAGCCGGGGAGAGCGCGATTACGCCCTGGACTACTACCAAAGCAATGCCGATATTTTCCAGTTGGGAGGGGGACATGAATAAACCTCTGCTGTTCAGCCTTGAAGAGCATCCGCTGACCACGCTCCTGGGTGGCAAGCTGGGCGCCGAGTACGGCGAGCTGAGCCGCCGCGACTTTCCCGACGGTGAGTCGTATGTGCAGATCCGCAGTCCGGTTGCAGGTCGTCATTGCCTGGTGCTGGCCAACCTGGCCCAGCCCAATGATAAGTACCTGCCGCTGCTGTTCCTGCTCGACACCCTGCGCGAACTGGGCGCCGCCTCGGTGGGATTGGTGGCGCCCTACCTGAGTTACATGCGCCAAGACCGGCGTTTCGTCGACGGTGAGGCCGTGACGTCGCGGCTTTTTGCCAAAAGCCTGTCACGCCATATGGATTGGCTGGTTAGCGTAGATCCGCACCTGCATCGCTACCATTCGCTGGACGAAATCTACTCGGTGCCGAGCCGGGTGGTGCAAGGTGCGTCGGCGTTGGCGCGTTGGCTGGGCGGTCAACACGAGCTATTGCTGGTGGGGCCCGATGCGGAAAGCGAGCAGTGGGTAGCGAGCATCGCAGCCGCGAGCGGGCATCCCTACGTGATTGGCGAAAAACAGCGCCTGGGCGATCGCCAGGTGATTGTCAGCCTGGCGGATCTGAGTCCGTACCAGGGGCGCAGTGCGGTGATCATCGACGATGTGATTTCCACTGGCCAGACCCTATTGCACTGTATCGCCGCGCTGCAGGCCCAGCAGTTCGAGCGGATTCAATGCGCGGCCGTGCACGGCATATTTGCCGATCACAGCGACCAGTTACTGCTGGCGGCCGGTCTGCAAGCCCTGGTGACCAGCAATACCATTCCCCACGCCTCCAACGGCGTGGATATCAGTGAACTGCTGCTGGCCCCCATCAATGAGTGTTTGCAGCTTATGGTCGAGAGGACGCTATGAAAATCATCTTCCTGGGTGGGACCGAAACAGTCAAAGGCGCCCCATCGAGCGCTATGCTCATTGCGATAAGCCTTTCGCTGAGCTGAGCCCGGCACAAATTATGGAAGCGCTGCTGGCCGAGCAAAGCCAGATTGTCGAGTCGTTCCAACACCTGCATGATCGCGCCCCGACCTCAACCTGTAAGGAGCTGCTGGCGCAATTGCCGCAACTGGAAACCCATGAAGCACAGCGGATGAGCCACGCGGGCAACCGGTTGGACGATATGTAATGGCGCGCGGCTCCCTCTCGGCTTGGCTGGGTGCAGGCGGTAGATGGCCAGCCCCGACGGGGAATGGACAGCTGCTGGCCGTCCTCCGCGCCCATGTTGGCGGCTGATCTGCGCGTCAGCGCAGGCGGGATGATGAAAACGGACATAAGCCGAGCGCAATCGCGCGGTGTAGAGTCAATGCCAAAGCGTTTCCCCTGGGAGGGCAAGAGGGAGTCGCGAACCCGCTGCATTCACTTACTGCAGTCGTTGCCGAGTGCCGGCAGCGTAAAAATGGCGCCTGACTCAGGCGCCGAGGGCCATCCAGCAAACCAAAGGAGCACTCAGGAGGATGGCAAGCACAGCAACGGTTCGATCTCTGCCCAGTGAATGCAGTGTCTTGTAAGGCCGGCTCGAGAACAGACAGCGCACAGCGAGCCAGCCTTTCCTACCGGTATTACTTCAGGGGTTTGATCGAGAGGATCGTCGGCATGCCTTCGCTGTTGAACTCGAACTCCACCTGTTCGCCGACGCGCAGCGCCTCCAATTGCTCAGGCGTCGCCTTGAAGCCCATGGTCATGGCTGGCCACTTCAGCGCAGGAATGTCCCCGTGCGCGATAGTCACAGTGCTCTTTTGCATATTTATCGCCTTGATCGTGCCAGTGGCTTGGGCGGATGCGGGCGTGGTTGCT
Source organism: Pseudomonas sp. sp1636 (assembly GCF_030376615.1). Taxonomy (GTDB): domain Bacteria; phylum Pseudomonadota; class Gammaproteobacteria; order Pseudomonadales; family Pseudomonadaceae; genus Aquipseudomonas. The sequence continues at coordinate 170 of NZ_JARRAB010000011.1, read as the reverse complement.
TGTTGCTCCATTGTCATCCCCTTCATCGGCATTGTGTCCTTGGGCATGTCTGCGGCGAAGACCGACTGGCTGAGTGCGACGGCTAAGGCGCTTACGAGAACGTATTTCATACGAGATTTCCTTCTGCTGGGTTGGTTGTGGAATTACGGGTTTGCCGCCGCCGCATCAGC
>NZ_JARRAB010000010.1 GCF_030376615.1 Pseudomonas sp. sp1636 | reverse complement strand
ATTATCAAGCATAACTTACGGATCCTGAGCCAGCAGGGGCCAGATTTGACGCTGTACGTGTTACCCGTAAAAGCTGGGTCTGTTGCCGCTTATATTACTCATTTGAGGAAGACAAGATCTAAACCGGGGCAAAATACCTAGATTTGGATGTTTAGGTACCGAGAGTTTGGATCTTCACTTCCGGGTACTTGTGTGAGCTGAGATCCTCGCCGAAAGCGCGTTACAGAGCTAAGAATGAGCTTATGGGGTGACTAGGGCCAAAAGTTCGATCTTATAGAGTCGCAAGGCTGATCTCGACACTTGTCAATCAGCTAGTCGAGCAACGACAAGTGCTGGCCACCGAGCGTGAGCTGCTCGCGGCGGTTGAGGATCAGGCCCGCCAGGCGGCGGAGACGCGCCCATCCGGAATTGCAGGGCGAGCGCAACTACAGTTTCTCGAAAATGCGGTAACCGATTTTTCAAGACATTAGTTCTCTAAATTTCGACTTTTTAGTTCGGAGCGCTAGTTCGGAGGCGCTAGCCTTGAGTAACCCTTCATGCTACGTAATTTAACATAATATACATTATGCGAAGCCATAGGCGATTAACACCGCAATAAATACCACCAGGATGATCAGCACGCTTTTCGCGCTGGTCAGGCTTGGCGGGCCTGCTGGAGGCCTTGATGGGTAAACGCCTGGCGGATAGTCGGATTCAGTACTCGCTGCGCTAAGCGCCAAGCCTGGCGACGTTCTTCCCTGCACCAATCGCGATCATACATGCCCAAGGGGCTGTTGATTAAGCGGGTGCGCAGAGTGGCACTGGGGCTGCGGGCGTATTAGGCAAACGCTAAGAACGGGGCCGGCTTAAGGGCTGCAATAGTTTGCTGCGGAACCTTTCCCCAATTGTCCAGAGATCACATAGACCCCTGTCTTTGCTGATCAAAATGCCGTACGGATGATGACGCTCAATGGCCCACCCCAGGGACGCCATGTCACTGCGAGGCATGCACTCTTTCACCCGGTAGCTGACATCGAGGAAATCCATAGAAAACTCAAAAGCCGGCTTTCCTGGCTGCTGATCCTGACGGTCTATGATGCCCGCTAGGCGTAAATCGTAGACGGTTCCCGCCTCTCTCCCCTGCATGCCCCACCACTACCCTTGGCCTAACAGGCAGCAAACAGGCACGAAAAACCATCGCCCAATAAAAAGGGCTTACCGGCAATTCGGTAAACCCTTGATTTTATTGGTGCCCGAAGCCGGAATCGAACCGGCACGAGGTTACCCTCGAGGGATTTTAAGTCCCTTGCGTCTACCGATTTCGCCATTCGGGCGGTAGAGCGATGCAGCGAGGCTTGGACTATATACAGCCCTTACTTGCCACGCAAGATTTCCATCTTTCAATAAAAAGCCTCGTAAATCAAAGATCTACGAGGCTTTTTAATTGGAGGCTGAGGTCGGAATCGAACCGGCGTTCACGGATTTGCAATCCGGTGCATAACCACTCTGCTACTCAGCCTTGAAACTAAACGAACCGTTCTAGACGGTCCGTTGAAAATGGAGCGGGAAACGAGACTCGAACTCGCGACCCCGACCTTGGCAAGGTCGTGCTCTACCAACTGAGCTATTCCCGCAATTACAACTGTATCGACAACGAAGTTGGCGTCCCCTAGGGGACTCGAACCCCTGTTACCGCCGTGAAAGGGCGGTGTCCTAGGCCACTAGACGAAGGGGACCTGGAACTTTTTTGTATCAGTCGGCGAATAACCGGCCGATGCAAGCAGTAGCACACAAGCGCTGCTTGGAAATCTGGAGCGGGAAACGAGACTCGAACTCGCGACCCCGACCTTGGCAAGGTCGTGCTCTACCAACTGAGCTATTCCCGCTTGTCTTGTAGACGGGCGCCATTCTATATCTTCAGAACGCCCCGTCAACCCCTTGATTCAAAAAAGCTTATTTCTTTTCTGCGGAGGTGCTGAGATGCGGCCAGGCGGCTAGCAGATACTGCAGCATCGACCACAAAGTCAGGATGGCGGCAATTATCAGCAGCCCATAGCCGAGCAGAACCCAGAATGTGAACAAGGGTGGGTTGGCTAGCAGCATGATCAGGGCAACCATTTGCGCCGCGGTTTTCCACTTGGCCAGCTCGGACACGGCGACATGCGCGCGCGCGCCCAGCTCGGCCATCCATTCACGCAAGGCCGAGACGACGATCTCGCGACCAATGATGATCACCGCCGGCAAGGTCAGCCACAGGTTGGCATGCTCGGCCACCAATAAGACCAGTGCGACCGCCACCATCAACTTGTCGGCGACCGGATCGAGAAAGGCGCCGAAAGGGGTGCTCTGCTCCCAGCGGCGTGCCAGAAAGCCATCAAGCCAGTCAGTAAATGCGGCAATAGCGAACACCGCGCTAGCGGCCCAATAACTCCAACTGAATGGCAGGTAGAACATCAGAATGAAGATCGGGATCAGCACAACACGGAGCACTGTAAGCAGGTTAGGGATATTCATCGACACAACTGGGCTACAAGGTAAGCCGGCATTCTACTCGCTGTGCAGTGCGGCATAAATCAGCTCCGCAAGCTTTTTACTGATCCCGGGCGCTTTGGCGATTTCTTCGCTGCTGGCCCGAGACAATTCCTGCAAACCGCCAAAATGATTGAGCAGCTCACGACGACGCTTCGGCCCTACCCCGGCGACTTCCTCCAGGCTTGAAGTGCGGCGGGCCTTGCCCCGGCGCGCCCGGTGTCCGGTAATGGCAAATCGGTGTGATTCGTCGCGGATCTGCTGGATCAGGTGCAGTGCCGGCGAGTTCCCCGGCAAGGTGAACTCGTGGGTCGCGTCGTTGAGGTAGAGGGTTTCCAGTCCAGGTTTGCGCGTCGCCCCTTTGGCCACGCCGAGCAGGATCAACTCAGGGACGGCCAATTCATTCAGCACGTCTCGGGCCATCGCCAGTTGTCCCTTGCCACCATCGACCAGCAAGATATCCGGCAGCTTGCCCTCGCCGTCCTTGATCTTGCTGAAGCGTCGAGTCAGGGCCTGGTGCATGGCGGCGTAGTCGTCGCCGGCGGTGACGCCTTCGATGTTGTAGCGGCGGTAATCGGATTTTAGCGGCCCTTCCGGGCCGAACACCACGCAGGACGCCACCGTGGCTTCACCGCTGGAGTGACTGATGTCAAAACATTCGAGGCGCTGTGGCACCTCGTCCATGTTCAGCGCCTCGGCAAGGGCTTCAAATCGGGCGGTCACATGCTGGCGACTGGCAAGACGAGCGCCGAGCGCTTGCTCGGCATTGGTCACCGCTAGCTGCTGCCAGCGCGCGCGGGTTCCGCGCACCCGGCAACTGATGCTCAACTCGTAGCCACGCGATTCATCGATTGCTGCGATAAGCGTGGGGAAGTCTTCATGCTGTGCATTGACGATCAGTTCGGCAGGCAACTCGCGTTCCTGGTGGCCCAGGTAATATTGAGCGAGAAAGGCCAGCAGCACCTCACTCACCTCCTCCTCAATCGCCACCTGCGGAAAAAAATTTTTGCTGCCGAGCACACGACCGCCACGCACGCTGATCAGGTGCACGCAAGCGCCACCCGGGTTGACCATGGCCGCGACTATATCGACATCGCCGCTGCCGCCTTCCATGCTTTGCTGGTCTTGCACGCGGCGCAGCAAGGCCATTTTGTCGCGCAACTCGGCGGCGCGCTCGAACTCCAGAGACGCGGCGGCTTGTTGCATGGCGCTGGACAGTTCATCGCCGAGTGCATTGCTGCGCCCCTCGAGGAACATTTGCGAATGGCGCACGTCCTCGGCATATTCCGCCGGATCGACCAAACCGACACATGGCCCCTTACAGCGCTTGATCTGATACTGCAGGCATGGGCGTGTACGATTTTTGAAAAAGCTGTCTTCGCACTGGCGCACCAAAAAGGCTTTTTGCAGCAGGCTGAGGCTTTCGCGAATGGCTCCGGCACTGGGGTACGGGCCGAAATAGCGGCCCTTCTGTTTCTTCGCCCCGCGGTGAATGCTCAGGCGCGGATATTCGCCATCCGACAGGAATACGTAGGGATAGGATTTGTCGTCGCGCAGCAGGATGTTGTAAGGCGGCCGCCATTGTTTGATCAGCGTCTGCTCGAGCAGCAGGGCCTCGGTTTCATTGGCGGTAATGGTGATTTCGACCTGCACGATTCGGCCGACCAAGGCGGCAGTCTTCGGCGCCAGGCCGCTCTTGCGAAAGTAGCTGGAGAGGCGTTGCTTCAGGTTTTTCGCTTTGCCGACGTAGAGCAGTTTGGCGTCCCCGTCGAACATGCGGTAGACGCCTGGGCGGCTGCTGCAGGTGGCGAGGAAGGCGCTGGGGTCGAACGGGGCGTTCATTTCAGTCGCAGGCATTTCAGCTGGTGGCATCGACCATGCCATGGCGCACGGCGAGCAAGGCAAGCTCCACATCGCTGGTAATCGACAGCTTTTCAAAGATCCGATAGCGGTAAGTATTCACCGTTTTCGGCGACAGGCACAGCTTGTCGGAGATGCTCTGCACCTTCTGGCAGCCGGCGATCATCAAGGCGATTTGAATCTCCCGCTCGGAAAGTAAATCGAAGGGCGAGTTAGTGCTTTGTGGCTGAAACGACTTGATCGCCAATTGCTGGGCGATTTGCGGGCTTATGTAGCGCTGCCCGGCAAACACCTGGCGAATGGCCTGTACCATCTCGGTCAAGGCCGCGCCCTTGGTCAGATAGCCAGAGGCACCTGCCTGCAGCAAGCGAGTGGGAAAAGGGTCCTCTTCACAGGCGGTCACGGCGACGACTCTGAGATCGGGATGGCTGCGCAGGAGTTTGCGGGTCGCCTCGAGGCCGCCGATGCCGGGCATCTTGACGTCCATCAGAACCACGTCGGGCTTCAATTCGCGAGCCTTCTTCAGTGCTTCTTCGCCTGAATCCGCCTGCCCTACGACTTGCAGGCCATCAATATCGGCCAACATACGCGTGATGCCTGTTCGAACCAGATCGTGGTCATCGACCACCAGCACCCTAATCAAGCGGATTCCTCGTTGCGCATAAACGCGGCAGTCTTCATTGGTCTTATTCGCGGCGCTCACCTTAGCAAAAAAGAGTGATGCAGACCTAGTTTCGCGCATGCCGATCAAATAGCAAGCGCCAAAAAAATGCCATATTGATTGTGTAGCCAGCCAAAAGCTGCGCCGTCGTCCTGGCGGCAGGACATTCTATTGCCGTGATTGAGTAGCGCCCCCGCAGCACTGCCGTGCCCGTATTCTTCAACGGCCTGCTAACGCTTGCGCCTCTTCCTGCTCGGCGCCTTCTCCGTAGCCTTGGCAGGTTCGACGGCGGAACCGCCCAGCGCCTCTTCAGACCGCTCTGCGGCGGCCTCAACCATCGGCTCGGCCTGGCTCGAATCGGCCACGATATCCCAGCGCACCATCATCGCGTGATCCTCGTGGATCAGGTTGTGGCAATGCATCACATACTTGCCAGTGAAGTCTCGGAAGCGCAGGAGCACCCTGATGCTCGACTCTTCCTCCAGCGAGTAAACGTCCTTGCGGCCTTGCTCGTGGGGCGGCACCGGCACGTCCTTGCCGTCCCGGGTCTTGCTGAGGATGCGCCCCTCTTCGAAGTGAATATGGATGGGATGGCTCCAGCCGCCACTTTCATTCACCAATTCCCAGACCTCGGCGTCGCCCTGCTTGATCTTGGCATTGGGTTTATTCGGATCGAAGAACTTACCATTCACTGCCCACATGCCATTGCGGCGGTCGAACTCCCAGCGCCTTACCTTGGCCTCTTCAATCTCTTGTGGATCGAGTGGACGCAGTTCGCGCAGTACGCTGGGCACTTGGCTGACGTCCTGCTCTGGCGGGTAACGATCGACGATGATTTTCAGCACGCGGGCGCCAGGCTTTTCCACGTCCTTGGGCAAACGGGTCTTTTCCTGACGCAGCCGGTTGACCAGGTACAGCTCGGTGCCGATCGGGTATTGGGCAAAGTCCACCACTATATCGGCGCGTTCTGTCACGCCCAGGCGCACCTTGAACTGATCGAGCAGCGGCGCCGGCAGCAGGTTGCCGTCGTTGCCGATATAGGTGAAGCGTTGCTCCTTGCCATTCGAGGTGACCAGATAGAACTCGTAGAAACGACTAGGCCCGCCATTGAGCAGACGCAGGCGATACTTGCGTGCCGCCACCCGCAGCAGCGGCTCGATGTAGCCGTTGACGATCACCTTGTCGCCGAGCACGCCTTCGGGGTTGACCTGATCCCAGAGCATGATCCCGTTCTGGTCGAAAATCCGGTCGGAGAAGTCCAGCGGGTAATCGTAGGGGTAGCTCGGCAGGCGCAGCGCGCTCGGGCTCGGGTCGTGCTCGTTGCCCGAGTCGATATGATCGAAGATCAGGAAGAAGCCCATCAGCCCGCGAACCACGTTCGGTGCGGTGAAGTCCAGGGTGTGGTCGTGGTAGAACAGCGTGCCCAATGCTTCGCGCGGGTCGCCGATAGCGTTCTGCTGCTCATCGTAACCGGCATAGATGTTGGCGTAGAAATGATCCTTGAACTCCCCGGGCGCGGCCAGGGTCGGGCCGGCCTTGTTGGCACTGTAGTAATCGCCGGGGTAACCGTCGTTCTCCGATGCCGTGTGCATGTTGTGCAGGTGGGTGGATATCTCCGGCGAACCGAAGCCGACGTGATCCTGCGGCAGGCGGTTGTGGATACGGGCGATGGTCGGCTGGCCATAACGGGCGAAGATGGTCGGCCCCGGCGTGGTCGCACCCGGCGAATTGCCCTCGTAGCCCCAGATGCGCTGCGGCGGATAGGCTGGATTGAACACCCAGGCCGGGTTTTCCTTGGCGCTCAGCTCATAGTGCACCGGCGGATACTGGCGCGGCGTCTCGTACAGCTCGTTCCAACGCTGATGCGGGGCGCGCCCGGCCTCGCCGGCGGCGCTGTTGGCCACCTCCATCGGCGGCGGATCGAGAACCACCGGCTGCAGCTGGTCGATTGCCGCGGGCAGCTCGATCCGCCAGGGCATGGTCGGCGGGCTTGGCGGCAGCACCGGGCCGGCGTCCTCGTCGTCGTCACGTCGACGGCTCCGCGCGGAGCTGCCGAGGGGGATCAGCAGCAACGGCGCAGCGATTGCCGCGGCGCCGAACTTGAGGAAGGAGCGTCGCGCTTGCTCAGCGGACGAATGCTCCAGGATGGCGGTCAAGGGTTCCCAGCCGCCGGCCCTGACGGACACTTTCCAAGCCCCGGCTTTCAGTTTACCTTCCCAGCATTTCAGCCGTGTGGCGTGCATGGACATACCCTCCCTGCAGCCCCCAGAGCATTCCATTCGCGCGGGCAACAGTCATGGCCGCAGAATTACTCCTCCCTGGATTGTTGAGCAGGGCGCGCCCTACGCCCTCAAGGGTGCGCGATCAGGCTCGAACAGCATCGTCGGCACGTCGGTACGCCGTGTGCACCATGGCCCCGTCCACATGATTGATGGTGGCGATGATCCGCTCAGGCTCAGCCAGTGCCGGCGCCATGGTCCAGCGCTCGCTGCGGTCGTTGCCGATGCGCAACATGCCGGTGTGAGTCCCGAGGTTTCTATCGACTTCCTCGACCGGGTCATAGAAGCCCAGCCCATAGCGCAGGCGCTTGATGTCCGCCGCCGTGCCGGTGAGGAACTGCCAGCCCGGCTGGACGCGATGCATCTCGGCGTAAGCCTTGAGTACTTCGGGCGTATCCATCTCCGGCTGCAGACTGACCGAATACATGAAAATGTCGCGCCCCATGCGCTCGCCCAGGAGCTTTTGCACCTTGAGCAGGTTGGCGGTCATGGTCGGGCAGATGTCGCCGCACTGGACAAACATAAAGTTGATGACGGCGATCTTGCCGCGCACCAGATCGTCGTAGAACCGGACTCTTTTGCCCTCGTGGCTGTCGAGCCAAACGTTAGGAAAATAGCTGGTCTGCGCGCCATCCACACTGGCGTCGGCCATGTCGATATCGGCCGATTCAAATGCCTCATGCGCCTGCAGCGAAGAGCGACCCAACAACAATCCGCCCAGTGCCGCTGTGCCTATGCCAGCCAGGAGCTTTCTTCGAGTGTTCATAGAAATTCCTCCAGTCTCAGCGACTAGTTGTCGTCTTTGATGTCCCAGCGCAGCATCATCGCGTGGTCTTCGTGGATCAGGTTATGGCAGTGCATCACGTACTTGCCGACGTAATCGCGAAAGCGGATAAATACCCGGATGGTCGACTGCCCTTTGAGTAGATACACGTCCTTGCGCCCCTGCTCGTACGGCGGCACCGGCACCGCGACGCCATTTTGGGTCTTACTGATGATGCGCCCCTCCTCGAAGTGGATATGGATTGGGTGATCCCAGCCGTTATCGATATTCACCAGCTCCCAGACCTCGGCACCGCCCTTGGGAATTACCGCCCGCGCACTGTTGGGGTTGAAGAACTGGCCGTTGATCGCCCACATGCCGTTTTTGCGTTCGAATACCCAGCGGCGCACCGGCGCGGCGGCGATTTCCGCCAGATCGAGCGGTGGCTGTGCGCGCAACACATTGGGCACCTGGCTCAGATCCTGCTCTGGCGGATGGCGATCGACGACAAACTTCAGCACCCGGGTGGCCGCGCCCAAACCGTCGGGCTGGCGGCTCCTGGTCTGCACCAGGCGATTGACCAGGTACAGTTCGGTGCCGATCGGGTACTGAGAAAAATCGATCACGATGTCGGCGCGCTCGGCCACGGCGATATGCACATTGACCGTATTCTTCAGCGGCGCCGCGAACAGATTGCCGTCGTTGCCGATATGGGTGAAGGTCAGCGAGACGCCGTTGGCCCTCTGCAGGTAAAACTCGTAGATCCGGCTGGGGCCAATATCGAGCAGGCGGAAGCGGTACTTGCGCGCGGCGACCTTGAGCACCGGCTCGATCTTGCCGTTGACCACGATCTTGTCGCCCAGCGTGCCGTCCGGCTCGACCTGGTCGTAGATCAGTCGGCCGCTGGCATCGAAGCGGCGATCGCCAAAGCTCAACGGGTAATCGTAGGGGTGGCTCGGCAGGCGCAAGGCCCGCGGATCTGGATCGCGCTCATTGCCCGAGTCGATATGGTCATACAGCAGGTAAAAGCCGGCCATGCCGAGGTACAGGTTGGGCGCGGTGAAGTCGAAGGTGTGGTCGTGGTACCAGAGGGTGGCCAGGGCCTCGCGCTCGTCGCCGATGCCGTTCTGCATCTGATCATAGCCGGCATAGATGTTCGGGTAGAAATGATCCTTCCACTGCCCTGGGCCGGCCAGCGTTGGCCCGGCCTTGATCGGGCTGAAGTAATCGCCGGGATAGCCATCGCTCTCCGAGCCGGTGTGCGCATTGTGCAAATGCATCGAGATCTCCGGCGAGCCGAAGCCGACATGGTTCTGCGGCAAACGATTTTTAAAGCGTACGATCACCGGCTTGCCATAACGGGTCATGATGGTCGGCCCCGGTGTTGTCGCCGCCCCCTCGCCGATGGCAAAGCCCCAGATCCGCTGCGGCGGATAGGCCGGATTGAACACCCAGGCCGGGTTTTCCTTGGCGCTCAGCTCGTAGTGCTCCGGCGGATATTGCCGTGGCGTGGCGTACAACTCATCCCAGCGCTGGTGCAGCGCGCGGCCGCATTCGCCGTCAGCAGGGTTCGGCACGCCGGTGGGCGTAGGGTTCAGGGTGACCGGTTGCAGCGGCGTGATGGCTTCAGGCAGAAACTGCACCCAGGGTGTGGTTGGCGGGCTGGGCGGCAATACTGCCGGGCCGGGCTCCGGAACCGGGTCTGGAGTTGGATCCGGGCGGCGCCGGCGTCTGGCACTGCTATCGGGCGAAGCCAAAAGCAGCGGTGCCGCCATTGCCGCAGCGGTGAGTTTCAGAAAAGAGCGCCTGCCCTCGCCCTCCAGCTGCGCCTGAGGATTGCTGAGCAAAGGCTCCCATCCTCCGGCCTTAATGGAAATTTTCCAGTTTCCCACCCCTAGCTTGCCCAGACTCTCCGCAAATTGGGATGTCATGGCTTTTACCTCTCAGCGCTTCTTTTTGTCCAACTGCAGCCCTGCTTATATGCCCTAGACACCCTAGCCTCGGCTGCTCCGTGTACACCTTGCTCGACGATTAGATAGATGGTGGCCATCACAATCACTGGCACGCACTTTCCCTCTGAGTTGCATTCGCTCATCAGTGATCAGAAGTGGGGAAAGTCCCTAGCAGTGCTGCGACGCTTGCCTGATGCTATCGCTCAGCTGAAAGGCGGCCCACGAAGGGGGCCCATAACAAGATGATCCCGCACAGACGCCTTCACGCTCTGCATAAGCGTAACCCTGTCCATCACACACTCCTTCCATGTTGCGGCAGATAACATCGGAACTGGCGCCCTCTTCTGCACGCCAAGCCCCATTAACTCACCCTCACCCATGACTAACTAAAGGTTCACTTCCGCTATTTGTCAAGATAACGTCGAAACGACAAACACTTGACATTTTGTCCGGTAAATCATTGTTATTAAAGCTAATTAATGGAATAAAGCGCACCAATCCATGGTCTTTATTCGTCACCGCGACAGGATCGACAATCTGCTCTGTAGCTGCGGCAGGCACAGAAAGAAGCGGCAAAATGCACGTAAATGGCACGCTCAGCAGCAGCGAACGGATTGGCGCTCTCGAAGTCAGGTAGCGAATTCAGCAATCAAGCTTGTCGTGGTTGAGCCGACGAAGAACTTCTCCAGTTCGAGTTCAGGCTCCAGCGATAATCCGCCGCCACTTGGTCGCGGGCTGTTTCGGTGGCTTGATGAAGGTTTCTGCCCGGAGTGGAGGCGGAGCTGAAGTCCGAGAACAAAGGGTCGAAGACCAGGGCGAGCTACAACGGCGCGGGCTGAATCAGACGACTCATCACGCGGCAGATACCCCGCCGGTTTGTCCCGTCGCGCCGCTCGGGGATATCGACGGCGCCTCCCTTGCGGAAAGATCGGCAGTTTGCCTTCGGCTTCCTTCAGGTTCGCAGTTCCCCGCGACACCCTTGCCGCCCAGCTAACGCTTCCCCTTGCCGGCTGTGTGGAGGACTTTCGCCTCCAAGTCATCCAGCTCACCGCCACAGCGAACCGAACAGCGCCAGTCGCGGCGCACACAAAAAAGGGCTTAGGTTTTCACCTAAGCCCTTGATTTTGTTGATTATGGTGGAGGGCCAGGGATTCGAACCCTGGGAACGCTATTAACGTTCGCCGGTTTTCAAGACCGGTGCATTCAACCGCTCTGCCAACCCTCCAGATTTTTAAGGCTTTTCCTTCGCCTCTCGCAAACTGCAACTGCGCGCACTCTTGACAACAGTCGACAACAGTCGAGCAGGTCACTAGATCCAACCGCCTTGTTACGCTTGCGGCGTAAGTGCGGGCGGCAATCTTACCGGAACGCAACACACTGTCAAACTCTCTGGGTTGGCTGTGGCCATAGCTCTGCTATTATCGAGCTCGACTCTGGTCACGGAACCATTAGCCTCTACAGGAGCGTCGCCATGCACGAACAGGATTACGCACTCAGTCACGCCCAGGTTGAGCAGCAAGAAGTCAGCCGCGTACTGCGCAACACTTACGGCCTGCTGGCCATCACCTTGGCCTTCAGCGGCTTGGTCGCTTTTCTGGCACAACGCGCCAATGTGCCCTATCCGAATATCTTCGTGGTGCTGATCGGTTTCTATGGCCTGTTCTTCCTCACCACTAAACTGCGCGACTCGTCCTGGGGCCTGGTTTCCACTCTCGCCCTGACCGGTTTCATGGGCTACACCCTGGGACCGATCCTCAATCGCTACCTGGGCATGGCCAACGGCGCGGAAGTGGTCAGTTCGGCATTCACCATGACCGCCCTGGTTTTCTGTGGCCTGTCCGCCTATGTACTGATTTCGCGCAAGGACATGAGCTTCCTCAGCGGTTTCATCACGGCCGGCTTCTTCGTCCTGATCGGTGCCATGTTGGCGGGCTTCTTCTTCCAGATCAGCGGCCTGCAACTGGCGATTAGCGCCGGTTTCGTGCTGTTTTCCTCGGCCTGCATCCTGTTCCAGACCAGCGCCATCATTCATGGCGGCGAACGCAACTACATCATGGCGACCATCAGCCTGTATGTGTCGATCTACAACCTGTTCATCAGCCTGCTGCAGATCATGGGCATCATGGGCAGCGACGACTGATCGCCGAGCGGCGCCCGAAGCCCGCTTCGGCGGGCTTTTTCATCCCTGCAACAAGCATCTTGCGCGCTCAAGCTTTATCATTACGGCAGATTTTCCTGCTGGGTTTTATATGCAATTCGCCATCGCCCTCTTCGCCCCACCGCATGCGCCCTCCTCCCGGCGCGCCCTGCGCTTCGCGCAGGCAGCCTTGGCCGGCGGCCATAAGATCGTGCGGCTGTTCTTCTACCAGGACGGCGTGCACAGCGCTTCGGGCAATGTGGTCAGCGCACAGGATGAGCTGGATATCTGCGCTGAATGGCGCGATCTGGTACGTCAGCAGCATCTCGATGGCGTTGTATGCATCGCCGCTGCGTTGCGTCGCGGCATCCTCAACGACCAGGAGGCGCAGCGTTACCAGCGCCACGGTGCCAACCTGGACGCGTCCTGGGAGCTTTCCGGGCTGGGGCAGTTGCATGAGGCGGCGCAAACGGTAGATCGCCTGGTCTGTTTCGGAGGGCCTTGAAATGAGCCAATCCTTGCTGATCATCAGCCGTCAGCCGCCTTGGGCGGGGCCTGGTGCTCGTGAAGCGCTGGATATAGCCCTGGCTGGCGGCGCGTTCGATTTGCCCCTCGGCCTGCTGTTTCTCGACGACGGGGTGTTCCAGCTGGCGCCCGCGCAACAGCCCCGAGTCCTGCAACAAAAGAACCTAAGCGCCAACCTGCAAGCGTTACCGATGTTCGGCGTGGAATCGCTCTATGCATCGGCACGCAGCCTGCAAGAACGCGGCCTGGATGAGCTGACGCTAGCGGTACAGGTGCTGGATGATGCTGCGCTAATCGCGCTTATCGACCGCTACGACCAGGTGATCACACTCTAATGGCTACGTTGCATGTGTTGTCCCATTCGCCGTTCAGCGACAGTCGCCTGAGCAGTTGTCTGCGCCTGCTCGGCCCCGCCGACGGCCTGCTGCTCAGCGGCGATGCGGTGTACGCCCTGCAACCGGGGACTGCACAACGCCAGGCTCTGGATCTGCTGCCGAGCAGCATCGGCATATTCGCCCTCGACGAAGACCTCTGCGCGCGCGCCCTCGCCGCCCCGTCGCGGGTACAGGTGGTCGACTATCCGGGGTTCGTCGAGCTCAGTTGCCGCTTCGACAAGGTCAACAGCTGGTTATGAACCACATGCTAGTCGCCGGCCGCCGTATTGCACTGGACAAGGACGGTTACCTGGTTAGCCTGACGGACTGGTCGGAGCCGGTTGCCGAGGCCTTGGCGCAGCAGGAAGCATTGGTTCTGAGCGCCGAACACTGGCAAATTCTGCTGCTATTGCGCAGTTTCTACGCCGAGTTCCAGCTATCGCCAGCCAATCGCCCACTGATCAAATATGTGGCGCTCAAACTGGGCCCGGAACAAGGCAACAGCCTGCACCTCAATCTTCTGTTCAAAGGCGCTCCCGCCAAACTTGCCGCCAAGCTGGCGGGCCTGCCCAAACCGACGAATTGCCTATGAACCTTGTCACCCCAGCAGAACACCCGTTTGCCCAATTCGTACGCATCCTCGGCAAAGGTAAGCGCGGCGCGCGCAACCTGACCCGAGAAGAAGCCCGTGCCGCCATGGGCATGCTGCTCGACGGCAAGACCGAGGACAGCCAACTCGGCGCCTTCCTGATGCTGCTGCGGCACAAAGAGGAAAGCGCCGAGGAGATGGCCGGCTTTGCCGAGGCGGTACGCGAACGCTTACAGGCGCCGGCCATTGCAGTCGACCTGGACTGGCCCAGCTATGCCGGCAAGAAGCGCCACTTGCCCTGGTTCCTGCTCGCCGCCAAGGCCTTGGCCAACAGCGGCGTGCGCATCCTCCTGCATGGCGGCGGCGCGCACACCGCCGGGCGGTTGTATAGCGAGCAAGTAATCGGGCTTCTGGATATTCCACTGTGCCGCAGCTGGGGCGAAGTGGAACAGGCCCTACAGGAACAGCAGCTGGCGTTTATCCCCCTGGGCGACTGGATGCCGCAACTGCAACGGATGATCGATTTGCGCAACATCCTCGGTTTGCGCTCGCCGATTCACTCGCTGACCCGCATCCTCAACCCCTTATCGGCGCGCTGCGGCTTGCAAAGCATCTTTCACCCGGGCTACCAGGCGGTACACCGCGAAGCCAGCCAACTGCTCGGCGACACCGCGCTGGTGATCAAGGGTGAAGGTGGCGAGGCTGAAATCAATCCGGACGCCACCAGCCATCTCTATGGCACGGCCAACGGCGAGAATTGGGACGAGGATTGGCCAGCGCTATCGGCGCAACGACACGTCAAGCCCGAGTCCTTACAACCCGCACACCTGCAAGCGTTTTGGCGCGGCGAGGTCGAGGACGATTACGCTCAGCTAGCGGTCGTGAGCAGCATGGCCGTGGCACTACGAGGCCTGGGTATGCCGCGCGAAGAGGCGTTCGAACAGGCGCAGCAGCGTTGGGATGCGCGGAATAAATCGATCTTGGCGATCTCATAAGACCACTTTTTGCGCCATTGAACCGCCCCGGTTTTGCCACCACGCAACAAGCCTATGAGAAGGCTCTGTACCCGTTAGGTGTTGTATCACCAGGCGCGAACGGCCTGCGATCCGTAGGAGGCCCGACCTCGGGGCGAGCTTTGGCTATACCGCGAAACGATGGGCAGGCAGCCCTGCGGGCTGCATTCGCCGCGGGGTCGCGTGACCCACATGGATGTGGGAAATGCCGCTAGCCTGTCAGGAACAGGCGCGCCCCCCCTACAAGAGATCGCGCATGCAACACATAATTGGGACATAGCCTATGAGGAAGCCTTCGGCGAGCGGCTCGATGACCTGGAGCGGCTGGAGGCGCGGCGAGCACTTGCCGGGCAAGGACGTTTGGCAAAAGCCTCGATGCTTAGGCCAAACGCCGCTCTTGGGTGCTACCCGGCCAGGTTCAGATCTGGGCCTGTGCGCCTTCGAACCAGGCCAGCTTGTCGCGCAGTTGCACCACTTCGCCAACGATCACCAGGGTCGGGGCATGCACTTCATGCTGGCCGACCAGTTCCGACAAGTTCGCCAAGGTGCCGGTGAATACTCGCTGATTGCGTGTGGTGCCCTGCTGAATCAGCGCCGCAGGCGTGCTGGCTGAGCGCCCGTGAGCGATCAGCTGCTGGCAAATCAGCGGCAAGCCGACCAGGCCCATATAGAACACCAGGGTCTGGCTGGGCGCCGCGAACTCCGCCCAGGGCAGATTGCAGCTGCCGTTCTTGAGGTGGCCGGTAACGAAACGCACCGACTGTGCATAGTCGCGATGGGTCAGCGGAATTCCGGCATAAGCCGCGCAACCGCTGGCAGCGGTTATGCCGGGCACCACCTGGAAGGGAATGCCGTGGGCAGCCAGCTCTTCGATCTCCTCGCCACCACGACCGAAGATAAACGGATCACCGCCCTTCAACCGCAGCACCCGCTTACCCTCCTTGGCCAGGTTGACCAGGTGCTGGTTGATCTGTTCCTGCGGCACTGCATGTTCGGCGCGCTGCTTGCCGACATAAATACGCTCGGCATCACGCCGGCACAGCTCGATGATCGCCGGGGCGACCAGGCGGTCGTAGAGCACCACATCGGCCTGCTGCATCAGGCGCAGGGCGCGGAAGGTCAAGAGATCGGGGTCGCCCGGACCGGCACCGACCAGATACACCTCGCCCAGGGCAAGCGGCGCGCCGCCCGCGACTTTCTCCTCGAGCAGACGTTCGCCTTCCTGCAACTTACCGGCGAATACGCTCTCGGCGATCTGGCCCTGGAACACGTCTTCCCAGAACACCCGGCGTTGCTGGACGTCAGGGAGCAGGCCTTTGACCTGCGCGCGGAACTTCTTCGCTAGTGCGGCCAGCTGGCCATAGGTCGCCGGGATCCAGGTTTCGATTTTGGCGCGAATCAAACGCGCCAATACCGGTGCGTCGCCGCCACTGGTGACCGCGACTATCAGCGGCGAACGGTCGACGATCGCCGGGAAGATCACGCTGCACAGTTTCGGCGCATCCACCACATTGACCGGAATCCCCAAGCTCTGGGCCTGTACCGATATCTGCGCGTTGAGCGGTTCGTCGTCGGTGGCGGCAATGATCAACACCACGCCGCTCAAGTCGCCGGGTTGGTAGCTGCGCAGCAGCACCTCACCAGCGCCTTGCCCGACCAGCTCACGCAGTTCGTCGCGCACCTCGGGCGCGACGACCCGCAGCCTGGCGCCGGCATCGGCCAGCAGGCGTGCCTTGCGCAGGGCAACTTCACCGCCACCGACCACCAGCACCAGGCGATCCTGCAATTTATGGAACAGTGGGAGAAAGTCCATGGTTGTAATCCGTGTAAGTGGCAGTGACTTGCCCGTAGGCTGGGCTTCGGCCCAGCAAAATTGCCTGCAGCGGCGGGCTCAAGCCCACCCTGCCAAGTTGCGGCTTAGCCGATAACTTCGATGCCGCCCATGTAGGGCTTGAGCACCTCGGGCACACGAATGCTGCCGTCGGCTTGCTGGTAGTTCTCCAGCACCGCCACCAGGGTGCGGCCCACGGCCAGGCCGGAGCCGTTGAGGGTGTGCAGCAGTTCGGGCTTGCCGGTTTCGGGGTTGCGATAGCGCGCCTGCATACGCCGCGCCTGGAAGTCGCCGCAGTTGGAGCAGGAGGAGATTTCGCGGTACTTGTCCTGGCTCGGCACCCAGACTTCCAGGTCGTAGGTCTTGGTTGCGCTGAAGCCCATGTCGCCGGTGCAGAGGGCGAGCACGCGATACGGCAGTTCGAGCAGTTGCAGGATTTTTTCGGCGTTGCCGGTGAGCTCTTCCAGAGCCTGGTAGGAGGTGCCCGGCTCGACGATCTGCACCATCTCGACCTTGTCGAACTGATGCTGACGGATCATGCCACGGGTATCGCGGCCGGACGCACCGGCTTCGCTGCGGAAACACGGGGTGTGGGCGACCAACTTCAGCGGTAATTGTTTGGCGTCGAGAATTTCGCCGGCGACGATATTGGTCAGCGATACTTCGGCGGTCGGAATCAGGTACAGGTCGGCTTCGTTTTCGCGGCTGATCTTGAACAGATCTTCCTCGAACTTGGGCAACTGACCGGTGCCCTGCAACGCCGGCGCCTGAACCAGATAAGGCGTGTAGGCCTCTTCATAGCCATGTTCGGCGGTATGCAGGTTGAGCATGAACTGCGCCAGGGCGCGATGCAGGCGAGCGATCGGCCCACGCAACAGGGCGAAACGCGCACCGGACAGTTTGGCGGCGGTTTCGAAATCCAGCCAGCCGTGCTGTTCGCCCAGGGCTACGTGATCCTGAATGGCGAAGTCGAAGGTCTTGGGCGTGCCCCAGCGACGCACCTCGACGTTACCCTCTTCATCGTCGCCGACCGGCACCGACTCGTGTGGCAGATTGGGAATATTCAGCAGCAGGTTGTCCAGTTCAAGCTGAATGGCATCCAGCTCCTGCTTGCCTTGCTCCAGTTCGCTGCCCATGCGGTCGACATCCGCCAGCAGCGGCGCGATGTCCTCACCGCGCTGTTTGGCCTGGCCGATGGCTTTGGAGCGACTGTTACGCTCGGCCTGCAACTGCTCGGTGCGGGTCTGCACCGTCTTGCGCTGGGTTTCCAGCGCTTCAAAACGCGCCACGTCCAGTTGAAAGCCGCGGGCGGCGAGACGCTGAGCCACATCGTGGAGTTGGCTGCGCACCAGTTTGGAGTCGAGCATGTCAGATTCTCGTCGATCAGAGTTTGGTGAATGATAGGCCTGCCCAGGTCGCGAGCAGACCGCCCAACACGCTCAGCGCCACATAGCCGAAGGCTATTGGCGCCTGGCCGCTTTCCAGCAGGCGCAAGGTGTCGAGGGAAAAGGATGAAAAGGTGGTGAAGCCGCCCAGAAAGCCAACGATCAAGCCGGCGCGTAATTCCAGCGGGATGTCCGGGCGCAGCAGAAACAGCCCGTACAGGTAGCCGATCAGCAGGCAGCCGAGGATGTTTACCGCCAGGGTTGCGGTGTAGAAATAGTGCGGCCAGTTTGCGTTGATCCAGTTGCCCGTGGCAAAGCGCAACAGGCTTCCGCAAGCACCACCAGCCGCCACGGCGAAAACGACCGCAATCATGGCTTTCTCCGCTTGCGCACACTGGTCGCATCCTGGCTGGCCAGATGCGCGAGCTTGTCGCGAATTTTCTGCTCGAGGCCGCGCGGCACAGGCTGATAGTAGCGCCGTGGCGGCAGTTGCTCGGGGAAGTAATCCTCACCTGCGGCGTAGGCTTCCGGCTCGTCATGGGCATAGCGGTATTCGTCGCCGTAGCCCAGTTCCTTCATCAGTTTGGTCGGGGCGTTACGCAGGTGCAGCGGCACTTCCAGGGAGCCATGTTCGGCGGCATCGCGCATCGCCGCCTTGAACGCGCCGTACACCGCGTTGCTCTTCGGCGCGCAAGCCAGGTAAACGATGGCCTGGGCCACCGCCAGCTCGCCTTCCGGGCTGCCCAGACGTTCCTGCACATCCCAGGCATTGAGACACAGCGTCAGTGCGCGCGGATCGGCGTTGCCGATGTCTTCGCTGGCCATGCGCACCACCCGGCGGGCAATGTACAGCGGGTCGCAACCGCCATCGAGCATGCGCGCGAACCAATAGAGCGCGCCGTCCGGGCTGGAGCCGCGCACCGACTTGTGCAACGCGGAAATCTGGTCGTAGAAGGCTTCGCCGCCCTTGTCGAAGCGCCTGCGACTGTCGCCGAGCAGATCCAGCAACAGTTCGCTGCTGATGACCCCGCCGTCCTCGGCCAGATCCGCGGCATTTTCCAGAAAATTCAGCAAGCGTCGGCCATCGCCGTCGGCAGCAGCCAGAAGAATCTTGAAGCTTTCCTCTGGCAGGCTGAGTTGGCGCTCGGCCAAGCCTTTGGGGTCGGCCAAGGCGCGGTTCGCCAGTTTGCGCAGCGCGTCTTCATCGAGGCTTTTCAGCACATAAACGCGCGCCCGCGAAAGCAGTGCGTTATTCAGTTCGAACGAGGGGTTTTCGGTGGTGGCACCGATGAAGATCAGGGTGCCGTCTTCCACGTAGGGCAGAAAGGCATCCTGCTGCGACTTGTTGAAGCGATGCACCTCGTCGACGAACAGGATGGTTCGGCGGCCATACTGGGCCGCGTGCTGTTGCGCGATCTCGACCGCCTGGCGGATTTCCTTGACCCCGGAGAGCACCGCGGAAATCGTCTCGAAATGGGCATCGGTGACCTGGGCCAGCAAACGCGCCAGGGTGGTCTTGCCCACGCCCGGCGGGCCCCAGAAGATCATCGAGTGCAGCGCGCCCTGCTCCAGCGCTTCGCGCAGCGGCTTGCCGCGTGCCAGCAGATGCTCCTGGCCAACGTACTCGTCCAGGCTGGCGGCACGCAAGCGAGCCGCCAGGGGCTGAGCGATGGGGGCATTGCGGAACAAATCCATGGTAGCGGGCTACGACCTCTTACTCTTGAATGACATCCGCGCCTTCGGGAATATCGAAGCGGAACAGCGTGTCGTCCACGGCTTCGTTCATCTTCACGCTGAGGAACAAGATATTGGTGCGCTGGCCGATGCTGTCGATCAGTTGCATGTCATTCAGCACCCCGCCGCGAAACGACAGGCGCAGGCTATCGAACAGGGTGTCCTTGGACTTCGGCTTGAGCATGAAGTCGACCACGTTACCGCCTTCCTGGTGGCTGATCTCGAAGTTTTCCTGAACCTTCGAGACGTCACCAGACAGCAGCAGTGCCGGGGTATGGGTCAGACGCTGATCGAGGGTCTGGATGGTCACTTGTTGCAGATCCGGGTCATACAGCCAGACCTTCTCGCCGTTGGACACCAGCAGCTGCTCCATGGGCGCGTCGGTGTGCCAGCGGAACAGCCCCGGACGCTTGAGCACTAATTGACCGGCGGTTTCCTGCAACTGCGTACCGCTGCCATCCAGGGTCAGCTGCGAAAAGCGCGCACTGACCGTTTGTGCCTGGTTGAGCAATGCGGTCAGACGCTGTGCCGACGCATCCTCGTCCGCCAGGACGGCAACGCTGGAAATACTCAAAGCTGCCAGCAACAGCATACGAATCAGGCGCATGGAACTCCTTATCAGATTAATTTATAGGCGTCAGTCACGAGCAGGGCCCGGTGCGATCACTTCGCGCGAGCCATTGGTGCTCATCGATGTCACCACGCCAGCCATTTCCATCGCTTCGATCATCCGCGCCGCGCGGTTGTAGCCGATCTTCAACTTGCGCTGCACGGCCGAAATCGAGGCGCGCCGGCTTTCGGTGACGAAACGTACGGCTTCGTCATACAGCGGATCTTCTTCACTGCCTTCGCCACCCCCCTCGCTGCTGCCGTCAAAGCCACTGCCGGACTCTTCGACGCCCGCCAGGATGTCTTCGATGTAGTCCGGGGTGCCGCGCAACTTCCAGGCCTCGACCACACGATGAACTTCCTCGTCGGAGACGAAGGCGCCATGCACCCGAATCGGTAAGCCGGTGCCCGGTGGCAGGTAAAGCATGTCGCCGTGGCCGAGCAGTTGTTCGGCGCCGCCCTGGTCGAGAATGGTGCGCGAATCGATCTTGCTCGACACCTGAAAGGCCATGCGCGTCGGAATATTGGCCTTGATCAGACCGGTGATCACATCCACCGACGGGCGCTGGGTGGCGAGAATCAGGTGAATGCCCGCGGCGCGGGCCTTCTGCGCGATCCGCGCGATCAACTCTTCGACCTTCTTGCCGACGATCATCATCATGTCGGCAAACTCGTCGACCACAACGACTATGGTCGGCAGGGTTTTCAGCAGCGGCGCCTCGTCGTGCATGCTTTCGCGTTTGTACAGCGGATCGGCCAGGGGCTCGCCCGCCTCCTCGGCATCCTTGACCTTGCGGTTGAAGCCGGCCAGGTTGCGCACGCCCATCTTCGACATCAGCTTATAGCGCCGTTCCATTTCGGCGACGCTCCAGCGCAGGGCGTTGGCTGCCTCCTTCATGTCGGTGACCACCGGGCACAGCAGGTGCGGAATGCCTTCGTAGATCGACAGCTCGAGCATTTTCGGGTCGATCATGATCAGGCGCGCCTCTTCCGGCGTGGACTTGAACAGGATCGACAGGATCATCGCGTTAACCCCGACCGACTTGCCCGAGCCGGTGGTGCCGGCAACCAGCAAGTGGGGCATCTTGGCCAGGTCGGTGATCACCGGACGGCCGCCGATGTCGTGGCCGAGGGCCAGTGTCACCGGAGACTTGGCGTCATCGTATTCGGCTGACGACAGCACCTCGGAAAACCGCACGATCTGCCGGTCTTCATTGGGCACCTCGATGCCCACGGTGGTTTTACCGGGAATCACTTCGACCACCCGCACGCTGATGATCGCCATCGAACGCGCCAGATCCTTGGCCAACCCGGAAATGCGACTGACCTTGACCCCGGCGGCGAGCTGGATCTCGAAACGGGTGATCACCGGGCCCGGGTGCACGGACTCGACCATGACTTCGACGCCGAACTCCTTGAGTTTGATCTCCAGCAGGCGCGACATGGCCTCCAATGACTCGGGGGAGAATTTTTTCTGCTTCTTCTCGGCGACATCGAGAATCGATATCGGCGGCAAGGTGCCTTCGACGGCGCTGTCGACGAACAATGGCGCCTGCTTCTCTTTCTGTACGCGCTTGCTCGGCTCGGCGGCTTTTGGCTCCGCTGGCGGAGTGATCACGGGCGCCGTACGGCTTTCACGGGCACTCATGTGCTTGCTCAGCGCTTCCTCGCGCTCAAGCAGGCGCTCTTTGATTTTGGCCTGCTCGCGGCGGTCGTGCACCATCGGCGCCGCCACTTCGCTGACCCGCTCGTCGACTTCGCGCAACTGGGCAACCAACTGCTTGCGCTCGGTGCGTGCGTTCCACCAGCGGTTGACCAGGCTCTGCACCAGCTCGAAGAGATCCAGAGTGATCTTGCCGGTGAGATCCATGACCTTGAACCAGGACAGGTCGCTGAACACGGTCAAGCCGAAGAGAAACAGCGCAATCAGCAGTAAGGTGCTGCCCTGCACGTTGAGGGCATTGGTCGCCAGTTCGCCCAGACTGGCACCCAGCATGCCTCCACCGGAGTTCTGCATACCGAGCGCTGCCTGGAAATGGATATCCGCGAGGGTTGTGCCGGACAGGATCAAAAAGACCAAACCGATGCTATGCCAGGAAAACAGCCAGCCATTCCACTGCCAAGCTTGGTTGCGCGTACGCAATACCTGCCAGGCCTTGACCCCCAACAGCAAAGGGAAGAGATAGGCGAAATAGCCCAAAGCACCGAACAGCGCGCTGGACAGCCAAGCGCCAATACTGCCACCAGCATTCTGAATACGACCTGCCTGGATGCTATTGTCCCAAGCTGGGTCGGCGGCATCATAGGTCAGCAGCGCCATCAGCAAAAAGGCGCAGAGCGCCGCCAGGGCGATCAACGCGCCCTCTTTCAGGCGGTACTGCAACTTGCTGCGCCATTCTTGGGGCTGGGCGGTGGTGGTGGAGTTCTTCAAAACAGCTTTTCCTGCGCCTAATACGCGTCCATCAGAGGGTTAACCGCGATAAGCGATATTCTACGGGTTTAGCCGAACACTACCAGAAGGGTCGAACCGGACGGGCCGGACAAAGAAGCAAGCCAGCCTCCCGCAGCGGTCGCGCTTCGGTGTAGCATATTCCCCAGTTTCTTACGTGCGGCCCAATTGGAGCATGCATTCTCTTTTGTGACAAAGGCTTATGAGGTGTTTCTATGAGCGAAGTCAAGCATTCACGCCTGATTATCCTGGGTTCCGGCCCTGCCGGTTACGCTGCGGCGGTATACGCTGCCCGCGCCAACCTCAAGCCTGTAGTGATCACCGGCATCCAGCCCGGCGGCCAACTGACCACTACAACCGAAGTGGACAACTGGCCAGGCGACGTCGAAGGCTTGACCGGCCCCGCCCTCATGGAGCGCATGCAAAAACATGCCGAGCGCTTCGATACCGAGATCATTTATGACCACATTCACACGGCCGAGTTGCAGCAGCGACCCTTTATCCTCAAGGGCGACAGCGGTAGCTATAGCTGCGACGCACTGATCATCGCCACTGGCGCATCCGCTCAGTACCTCGGCCTGCCATCGGAGGAAGCGTTTGCCGGCAAAGGGGTTTCGGCCTGCGCAACCTGCGACGGCTTCTTCTATCGCAATCAAGTCGTTGCGGTGATCGGTGGCGGCAACACCGCCGTAGAGGAGGCGCTGTACCTGGCTAATATCGCCAAGGAAGTGCACCTCGTTCACCGTCGCGACAAGCTGCGCTCGGAAAAGATTCTGCAAGACAAACTGTTCGACAAGGCGGCCAACGGCAACATCCGCCTGCACTGGAATCACACCCTTGACGAAGTGCTTGGCGATGCCAGCGGTGTAACCGGCGTACGCCTTAAAGACACCACTAGCGGCCTAGCCAAGGAGCTGCCGTTGACTGGCGTCTTCATCGCCATCGGCCACAAACCCAATACCGACCTGTTCCAGGGCCAACTGGAAATGCGCGACGGCTATCTGCTGATCAAGGGCGGTAGCGAAGGCAATGCTACGGCAACCAGTATCGACGGCGTGTTCGCCGCTGGCGACGTGGCCGATCATGTCTACCGTCAGGCGATCACCTCCGCGGGTGCCGGTTGCATGGCCGCGCTGGATGTCGAAAAGTTCCTCGACGACAATTGATCGCTCCCAGGCGGGCGCCACAGCCTGACTGGCTGCCAAGCCCGCCCTCGTCTCTCGCGGTTTCGTCGAATGCTGACCTGGTTACAACGCGACTCCTTGAGTTTTCCGCCGCTGAGCAAAGCCCTGCGCGAACCCAACGGCTTGCTTGCGCTCGGCGGCGACTTAAGTGCCGAGCGCTTGATAGCGGCTTACCGCCACGGTTGTTTCCCCTGGTATCAGGACGACCAACCCATTCTGTGGTGGTCGCCGGATCCGCGCACCGTGCTCTTTCCCGATGAACTGCATGTCTCGCGCAGCCTGGCCAAGCTACTGCGCCAAGCACGCTACCAGGTGAGCTTCGACCAAGCCTTTGCCGAGGTGATCCAGGCCTGCGCTGCGCCACGCGCCTATGCCGACGGCACCTGGATCACCACGCCGATGCAGCACGCCTATTGGGAGCTGCATAAGCGCGGCATTGCCCACTCGGTCGAGGTCTGGCGCGATAGCGAACTGGTCGGCGGCTTATACGGGCTGGCCATGGGCCGGCTATTTTTCGGTGAATCCATGTTCAGCCGCGCCGACAATGCTTCCAAGGTCGGCTTCGTCACCCTGATACAGCAGCTGAAGGCCTGGGGCTTCGTCCTTGTTGACTGCCAGATGCCCACGCAGCACCTGCACAGCTTCGGTGCCAGGGCGATTGCTCGTGCCGATTTCGCCAACTACTTGAAGCGCCACATCGACCAGCCGAATAAGGCGCCCTGGATCGCCTAGGCGAGTCCGGCAGGGTGGCTTACACTTGTTTCAGGCTTTACCCCGAGAGGCGATCATGACCGAACTGGCCCGCCTGAAGTTTTACGCCACCCAGCCTCATCCGTGCAGCTATCTGCCCGAGGAACAGGCCACCACCCTGTTCCTCGACCCCAGTCAGCCGATGGATGCGGGGGTCTATGCCGAACTTTCGGAAATGGGCTTTCGCCGCAGCGGCGACCATCTCTACCGTCCCCATTGCGAGCGCTGCTCGGCCTGCGTGCCGGCGCGCATTCCCGTCACCCAGTTCAAACCCAACCGCCAACAACGGCGAATTTTCAAGCGCAACCTCGACATACAGATCTGCGCGATGCGTCCGGCGTTTACCGAGGAGTACTACAACCTCTATGTCCGCTATATCGAGCAGCGACATGCCGATGGCGACATGTACCCGCCGAACCGCGAGCAGTTCTCCACCTTCCTGGTGCGCGACCTGCCGTTTTCCCGCTTCTACGAGTTTCGCCAGCACGGCCGGCTACTGGCGATTGCGGTCACTGACGTGTTACCCAATGGGCTTTCCGCGGTTTATACCTTTTACGAACCCAGCGAAGAACGCCGCAGCCTTGGCCGCTTTGCCATTCTTTGGCAAATCCGGGAATCCGTGCGCCTTGGACTGCACGCCCTGTACCTCGGTTACTGGATCAAGAACTGCCGAAAGATGAGCTACAAGACGCAATACCGCCCAATCGAACTGTTCGTCAACCAGCGCTGGATCACGCTCACCTGAAGTCACTTGGCGCGCACCTTCCTTTTCGGGCACAATGCACGCCGCTTTTGCCTGGAGCCAGTTGCACCGGGCCATGGTCATACTTTGGATACCGAGGGCTTTACTGCATGTCGAAAGAAGACAGCTTCGAAATGGAAGGCACTGTCGTCGACACCCTGCCCAACACCATGTTCCGTGTGGAGTTGGAAAATGGGCACGTCGTTACCGCGCACATCTCCGGAAAGATGCGCAAAAACTATATCCGCATTTTGACTGGCGATAAGGTTCGCGTAGAACTGACGCCTTATGACCTGAGCAAGGGTCGTATCACCTACCGCGCCCGCTGACAGACCACTGCATAAACCATTGCTTTCGACCACAGGCACGAGGACAGGCAGTTGAACGCGCCAGCGCGCTTCAACCTGGTTCCAGGAGCCTGCCGGACTTGAGACTGTCCTGCAGCTGAAGTCCGACAGCCTTTTGGGCAAAATCAGCAACGCATCTCATGCTCAGTTCGAGACTTGCGCTTTTCGCCTGACTGGCTTGGCAACCTTCCCGTGGCTCAGCCTAGGTTCCCTGCATTCGGTTTTTCAAGGGCTCGTCAAATCAGGCGCTGACAAAAACGCCCGGCATTGCCGGGCGTTTTTGTCAGCGCTATTCAACCAGCGCAATAACGACCTCAGGCCATTTCCACGGCGATTTCGTACTCGAAGGTCAATTCGTCGCCAGCGAGATCGATATGAACCACGCCGCCATGCTCGGCCAGTTCGCCAAACAGGATCTGCTCGGCCAAGGGACGTTTGATCTTCTCCTGAATCAAGCGCGCCATGGGCCTGGCCCCCATTTGCACATCGTAGCCTTTTTCTGCCAGCCAGCCGCGTGCGGCATCGCTGACCTCGAGCATCACGTGCTTGTCTTCGAGTTGCGCCTGTAGTTCGGTGAGGAACTTGTCGACGATACTCTTGATCACTTCATGGCTCAGACGACCGAACTGGATAATGGTATCCAGACGGTTACGGAACTCCGGCGTGAAACTCTTCTTGATCACTTCCATGGCATCGGACGCGTGATCCTGGAAGGTGAAGCCGATGGACGCCCGCGCCGCGGTTTCCGCCCCGGCATTAGTGGTCATGATCAGAATCACGTTACGAAAATCGGCCTTGCGCCCGTTATTGTCGGTCAGGGTACCGTGATCCATTACCTGCAACAGCAGATTGAAGACCTCCGGGTGAGCCTTCTCGATTTCATCGAGCAACAACACGCAATGCGGCGTCTTGGTAATAGCCTCGGTCAGCAAACCGCCCTGGTCGAAACCGACATAGCCTGGCGGCGCACCGATCAGCCGGGAAACCGTGTGCCGCTCCATGTACTCGGACATGTCGAAGCGCACCAGCTCTACCCCCAGAGCCTTGGACAACTGACGAGCCGCTTCGGTTTTACCGACTCCGGTAGGCCCGGCAAAAAGGAAAGAGCCGACCGGCTTGTCCGGTGCCTTAAGCCCGGCCCGTGACAACTTGATCGCCGTGGACAGGGAGTCGATAGCGGCTTCCTGGCCGAACACCGTGAGCTTGAGGTCGCGTTCCAGGTTGCGCAGCAACTCTTTGTCCGAGCTGCTGACGTGTTTTGGCGGGATTCGCGCAATTTTCGCCACGATATCCTCGACCTGCGCCACCTCGATGCGCTTGACCCGCCTCTCCACCGGCTGCAGGCGCTGATAGGCGCCGGCCTCGTCGATTACGTCGATGGCCTTGTCCGGCATGTGCCGATCATTGATATAGCGCGCCGCAAGCTCGGCCGCCGCGCGCAGAGCCTCGTCGCTGTACTCGATCCCATGATGCTGCTCGAAACGCCCCTTGAGGCCCTTGAGGATGCCGTAGGTGTCATCCACCGAGGGCTCGCTGACGTCGACCTTCTGGAAGCGCCGCGCGAGTGCGCGATCCTTCTCGAAAATGCCGCGGAATTCCTGGAAGGTGGTGGAACCGATGCAGCGGATTTCCCCCGAAGAGAGCATGGGCTTGAGCAGGTTGGAAGCATCCATCACCCCGCCAGACGCAGCGCCGGCGCCGATTATGGTGTGGATTTCGTCGATAAACAAAATGGCGTGCGGGCGCTTGCGCAGCTCGTTGAGCAGGGCTTTGAGGCGCTTCTCGAAGTCGCCACGGTATTTGGTGCCGGCCAGCAAGGCGCCCAGATCCAGGCAGTAGACCACGCTGGTCGTCAGTAGATCGGGCACCTGATTGTCGACAATGCGCTTGGCCAAGCCCTCGGCTATGGCAGTTTTCCCCACACCGGCTTCGCCGACCAGCAGCGGGTTGTTCTTGCGCCGACGCGCGAGGATCTGCGCGACCCGCTCGACTTCCAGTTCTCGGCCGACCAGCGGGTCGATCCGCCCTTGGCGGGCCAACTCATTGAGATTAGTGGTGTAAGCATCCAGCGGATTGCCTGAAGCCGAGACCTCGCCACCCTCTTCGTCCTGCATTTCCTGCTCGCTTTCTGTATGGCCACCATGCCCTGGCACCTTGGAAATGCCGTGGGCGATGAAATTGACCACATCGATGCGTGCAACGCTCTGCTGCTTGAGCAGGAACACTGCCTGGCTTTCCTGCTCGCTGAAAATCGCCACCAACACGTTGGCGCCCGTCACTTCACGTTTGCCGGAGCTTTGCACGTGGAAGACGGCGCGCTGCAATACCCGTTGGAAGCCCAGCGTCGGCTGAGTCTCACGCTCTTCATCATGCTGCGGAATCAGCGGGGTGGTGGAATCGATGAACTCCTGGAGGTCGTGGCGCAATTTGTCGAGGTTGGCACCGCATGCGCGCAAGACGCTGGCGGCGGCCTCGTTATCCAATAGAGCCAAAAGGAGGTGCTCAACCGTCATAAATTCATGACGCTTGGTGCGGGCCTCCTTGAAGGCCAGATTGAGGGTGACTTCGAGTTCTCGATTTAACATGGCTTCACCTCATACCCAAGCGGCCGGCGTTAACCGTCCTTCTCTATCTCACAGAGTAGCGGATGCTGGCTTTCTCTAGCGTACTGATTAACCTGCATTGCCTTGGTTTCGGCGATGTCGCGGGTAAACACGCCACATACTGCCCGCCCCTCTGTGTGAACGGTCAGCATGATCTTGGTCGCCAGCTCCCGGTTTAAGTTAAAAAACACCTCGAGCACTTCGACCACAAAATCCATCGGCGTGTAGTCATCATTGAATATGACCACCCTATACAGCGGTGGTGCCTGCAACGCGGGCTTGGATTCCTGCACGGCAAGGCCGGTGGAATCGTCCTCACGTGTTGCCGGACGATCCTGATTGAATGTTAGTCGAATCTGGCTACTTGCATGCATGCTGGAATAAAGGTTCGTGGCTGGGCGAGCACGGATGATAGATGGCGTTTGACCGGGTTCTCAGGCAATTGAGCAGCGCCTTGACTATCGGCAAAACGGTGTTACAAACAATGAATACCCACCTGTTGTGTAGGTATGAGGGATTCCGCGCCCTCGCCCAAGCCAGTTGATTCGCGCGCGGAATCAGAAGTGGATGATACTCCAGTGGTGGAGTTCTTTGCAGAGGGATATCAGCATGCTTAGCGGTAAGGTCAAGTGGTTCAATAACGCCAAGGGCTATGGGTTCATTCTGGCCGATGGCCGGGATGAGGATCTGTTCGCCCATTACTCGGCAATCCAGATGGATGGCTATAAAACCTTGAAAGCTGGCCAGGCGGTAAGCTTCGATATTATCCAAGGCCCGAAAGGACTCCACGCCGTGAACATCAACGCGCTTTCGGCCAACACCGAAATGCCCGTCGCTACTAGCCAAGCCCGCGGCAATACGGCTGAAGCCTGAGCAACCAGATGCTTGGCGCTCCCCCAAAGGCCGGTCACGGATCGCAATGCTGCCACTGACAAGGGGCAGCATTGCGGTCAATCGGGAAGCGTGCCTTGGCAATCCTCACCGACCCGGGCCTTGATGGCCCGGGAGGTTTTGTAATGAGCAGACACCTGATGCTGCCGCGCAACCCTGCCAGTCGCCCGGGGCGGCGAGGGAGAAACTGCTCCAGCCATAACACCCTACCTTGAGAGTAAGCGGCGGCGGGTGGCGGCCTTGTTGGCCAACGCGACAGCGGTCTGAAACCACTCCTGGGGAATCAGCTCAACCAGAGCATCTAGCCGCAAACATGAAAAATCCGGATCCCTCGTGGAGATCCGGATTTGTCTATTGCTCAAGGATTAGTCGACAAACCCTTGAGTGAACAGCACTGGGCCACGCGAGCGGCCCTTTCCATACCGCTGACACTCACATGTGAGCGATCATGGCATCGCCGAACTGCGAGCAGGACAGCAACTGGGCGCCGTCCATCAGGCGCTCAAAGTCATAGGTCACGGTCTTGGCCGCGATAGCGCCGTTGGTGCCCTTGATGATCAGATCCGCTGCCTCGACCCAGCCCATGTGGCGCAACATCATTTCGGCAGACAGGATCAGCGACCCTGGGTTCACCTGATCCTTGCCGGCGTACTTGGGTGCCGTGCCGTGCGTCGCCTCGAACATGGCGATGCTGTCGGACAGGTTGGCGCCAGGGGCGATACCGATACCGCCGACTTCGGCCGCAAGGGCGTCGGACAGATAATCGCCGTTCAGGTTGAGGGTGGCGATTACATCGTATTCAGCCGGGCGCAGCAGGATCTGCTGCAGCATGGCGTCGGCGATGGCGTCCTTGACGATGACGTTCTTGCCGGTTTTCGGGTTCTTGAACTGCATCCAAGGACCGCCGTCGAGCAGGGTCGCGCCGAACTCTTCGGCGGCGATTTCGTAAGCCCACTCTTTGAAGGCACCTTCGGTGAACTTCATGATGTTGCCTTTGTGCACGATGGTCAGCGAGTCGCGGTCGTTGTCGACCACATACTGCAGAGCCTTGCGCGCCAGGCGGCGTGTGCCTTCTTTGGAAACCGGCTTGACGCCGATACCGCAGTTTTCGTCGAAGCGGATCTTGGTGACGCCCATTTCCTCTTTAAGGAACTTGATGACCTTGTCGGCTTCCGGCGAGCCGGCTTTCCACTCGATCCCGGCATAAATATCTTCGGAGTTTTCACGAAAGATGGTCATGTCGACGTCGCCAGGCTTCTTCACCGGGCTGGGCACGCCCTCGAACCAGCGTACCGGGCGCAGGCAAACGTACAGATCCAGCTGCTGGCGCAAGGCTACATTGAGGGAGCGGATGCCTCCGCCGACCGGAGTGGTCAACGGCCCCTTGATGGAAACGACATAGTCTTTGACTGCGTCCAAAGTCTCCTGGGGCAACCAGGTGTCCTGATCGTAAACCTGGGTGGCCTTCTCGCCGGCATAAACTTCCATCCAGGAGATCTTGCGCTCGCCGCCGTAAGCTTTCTCGACAGCCGCATCGACGACTTTGATCATCACCGGGCTGATATCGATGCCGATGCCGTCACCCTCGATGTAGGGGATTATCGGGTTGTTCGGTACGTTCAGGGACATATCGGCATTGACGGTGATTTTGTCACCGCTTGCTGGCACCTGGATCTTTTGGTATCCCATGCTGGACTCCGTCTTGTGGTTAAACAGTACGCATCGGCCGAGAGTAACTCACTTGAATCGGGTGAAACCACTTGTTCCTTCGTCTTAAGTGCAAGGGCATTCTTCAGCGCCTGAGAGCAATGGTATACTGCGCGCCATGACTAACGAGTCATACCGGTTTGTCTGGCCTGAACGAGACAACCGACCCTGAATCAGTTGTGCCGCTACCCCAGCGCAATTGTTCAACCGCTCAACGCTCTACTGGTGCATCCAACATCACCGCGGCAAATCCTCGACTTTCGGCTCATTGACGACTTTGAGCGAACGCGCCTACCTGCGCATCTCGAGATTCTGTGCACGCTCAGCAAAGAAGAGAGTTAATCCAAAATGTCCAACCGCTCGAAGATCATCTACACCTTCACCGACGAAGCTCCAGCCCTTGCCACCTATTCGCTTCTGCCCATTGTAGAAGCTTTCGCTGCATCCGCTGATATAGCCGTCGAAACCAGCGACATCTCTCTTGCGGGACGTATTCTTGCAAGCTTTGCCGAGCACCTGGACGCCGACAAGCGAGTCCAGGACGACCTCGCCAAGCTAGCTGTTCTGGCCACTACGCCAGAAGCCAACATCATCAAGTTGCCCAACGTCAGCGCCTCGATACCGCAACTCAAAGGCGCCATCGCCGAGCTGCAGGCTCAGGGTTACAACATCCCCGACTTCCCGGAAGACCCGCAGAACGAGGCGGAACAACAAGCCCGCGCGCGTTACAGCAAGATTCTCGGCAGCGCAGTGAACCCGGTGTTGCGTGAAGGCAACTCCGACCGTCGCGCTCCAGCCGCAGTCAAAGCCTTCGCCCGCAAGCACCCGCATTCGATGGGCAAATGGAGCATGGCGTCGCAGTCCCATGCCGACTACATGCGCGGCGGCGATTTCTTCTCCAGCGAACAGTCGATCACCATGGACAAAGCCGGTGACGTGCGCATCGAGTTCGTCGGCAAGGACGGTCAGGTCGAAGTCAAGAAGCAACTCGCCCTGCAGGAAGGCGAAGTCTTCGACAGCATGTTCATGAGCTGCAAGAAGCTGCGCGATTTCCTGGAGGCGACCCTGCAGGACTGCAAGGAAACCGGCGTGATGTGGTCGCTGCACGTCAAGGCGACGATGATGAAGGTGTCCCACCCGATCGTCTTCGGCCACGCGGTCAGCGTCTACTACAAAGAAGCCTTCGATAAGCATGCCGCACTATTCGCCGAGCTCGGCGTC
This sequence comes from Pseudomonas sp. sp1636, assembly GCF_030376615.1. Classification (GTDB taxonomy): domain Bacteria; phylum Pseudomonadota; class Gammaproteobacteria; order Pseudomonadales; family Pseudomonadaceae; genus Aquipseudomonas. The sequence goes on along the minus strand of NZ_JARRAB010000010.1, from coordinate 146,131 downwards.
AATCCGAACAACGGCATCAGCAGCGTCTACGACAAGATCAAATCCCTGCCTGCCTCGCAGCAGGAAGAGATCCTCCACGACATCCACGCCTGCTACAGCGGTCGCCCGGAAATGGCCATGGTCGACTCGGTCAAGGGCATCACCAACCTGCACATTCCGAGCGACGTGATCGTCGACGCCTCGATGCCGGCGATGATCCGCAGCTCCGGGCAAATGTGGGGCAAAGACGGCAAGCTGAAAGACACCAAGGCGGTGATGCCGGAAAGCACCTACGCCCGCATCTATCAGGAAATGATCAACTTCTGCAAGACCAACGGCGCCTTCGACCCAACCACCATGGGCAGCGTACCGAACGTCGGCCTGATGGCGCAGAAGGCCGAAGAGTACGGCTCCCACGACAAGACCTTTGAAATGACCGTCGACGGCACCATGCGCGTGGTGCTGGCCGACGGCAGCGTGCTGATGCAGCACGAAGTCGAAGCCGGCGACATCTGGCGCGCCTGCCAGACCAAGGACGCAGCCATTCGCGACTGGGTCAAGCTGGCCGTTACCCGCGCCCGCCAATCCAATACTCCGGCGATCTTCTGGCTGGATCCGGAGCGCGCCCATGATCGACAGCTGCAGATGAAGGTTGAAACCTACCTGCAGGAATATGACCTGAGCGGCCTCGACATTCGCCTCATGGATTACAACCAAGCCATCCGCACCAGCATGGAGCGCCTGATTCGCGGCCAGGACACCATCTCGGTGACCGGCAACGTGCTGCGCGATTACCTGACCGACCTGTTCCCGATCATGGAACTGGGTACTTCGGCCAAGATGCTGTCCATCGTGCCCCTGATGGCCGGTGGCGGCATGTACGAAACCGGCGCCGGCGGTTCGGCACCGAAACACGTGCAGCAACTGCTCGAAGAGAACCATCTGCGCTGGGACTCGCTCGGCGAGTTCCTGGCCCTGGCGGTGTCTCTGGAGGAAACCGGGATCAAGAACGACAACCAGCGCGCCAAACTGCTGGGTAAAACCCTGGATGCCGCCACCGGCAAGCTGCTCGACAACAACAAGTCGCCGTCGCGTAAAACCGGTGAACTGGACAACCGTGGCAGCCACTTCTACCTGGCGCTGTACTGGGCACAAGAGCTGGCCGCTCAGACTGAAGACAGCGCTTTGCAGGCGCACTTCAGCGCGCTGGCAAAAAACCTGACCGACAATGAAACAACCATCATTGCCGAGCTCAGCGCCGTGCAAGGCTCGCCGGTGGACATTGCCGGCTACTACCGCTCGAACCCGCAACTGACCAGCCAAGTCATGCGTCCGAGCCCAACCTTCAACGCCGCGATCGCCTCGCTGCTGTAAGGCGTAACACCCGGCGCTTGACCGCGCCGCACAAGCAGAAGCCCCGGCCAAGTGCCGGGGCTTCTGCTTGTGCGTCCAGGTGCAGCAGGTGCAGAGCATGGCGGTTCACCGGCCGGCGACTGCTATGATCGACCCACTCCTAACAGGGCAAACACATGGATTGGCATCCCCACATCACCGTAGCCACTGTTGTCGAAAACCAAGGCCGCTTTCTCCTCGTCGAAGAGCTTAAAGGTGGACGGCTGGTCTTCAATCAACCTGCCGGACACCTTGAAGCCAACGAAACCCTGCGCGAGGCAGCGCTGCGTGAGACCCTCGAAGAAACCGGCTGGGATGTCGAACTCAGCGGCGTCGTCGGCGTTTATCTGTACACCGCGCCGAGCAATGGCGTGACCTATCAGCGCATCTGCTTTGCCGCCAAAGCGCTGCGCCACCACCCGCAGCGCAGCCTGGACAGCGACATAGTCGGCACCTCATGGCTGACCCGCGATGAGCTGTCCAGCCAGCCAGAGCGCTGGCGTAGCGAATTGGTTCTGCGCTGCATCGACGACTACCTCGCCGAACCGCTGCATGACCTGAAACTGATCCGGGACTGAATACCGTCTTAGCCTTGGCAGCGGCAGCCTGTTAGAATTTCGTCTTTTGTGCAGACACTCCCATGCCTGATCCAGCCCTCCCCAGCCCACAACAGCAACGCGTCATAGTCGGCATGTCCGGCGGCGTGGACTCCTCCGTCTCCGCCCTGCTGCTGCTCGAACAGGGCTATCAGGTCGAAGGCCTGTTCATGAAGAACTGGGACGAAGACGACGGCACCGAATACTGCACCGCCATGGATGACCTGGCCGATGCCCAGGCCGTGTGCGACAAAATCGGCATCGAACTGCACACCGCCAACTTCGCCGCTGAGTATTGGGACAACGTGTTCGAGCATTTCCTCGCCGAATACAAGGCCGGGCGCACGCCCAACCCGGACATCCTGTGCAACCGCGAAATCAAGTTCAAGGCCTTCCTCGATTACGCCCTGGCGCTCGGCGCCGACCTGATCGCTACCGGCCACTACGTGCGCCGCCGCGATCGCGCTGGCCGCACCGAACTGCTCAAGGGGCTGGATCCGAACAAGGATCAGAGTTACTTCCTGCACGCGGTCGGTGGCGAACAGATCGCCAAGACCCTGTTTCCGGTGGGTGAACTGGAAAAACCGGCCGTGCGCGCCATCGCCGAGAAACACCAGTTGGCCACGGCGAAGAAAAAAGACTCCACCGGCATCTGCTTTATCGGCGAGCGGCGTTTCAGCGACTTCCTCAAGCAGTACCTGCCAGCCCAGCCCGGCGATATCGAAACCGCCGAGGGCGAGGTCATCGGCCGCCACCATGGTTTGATGTACCACACCATTGGCCAGCGCCAGGGTCTGGGGATCGGCGGCTTGAAAGACGCCAGCGACGAGCCCTGGTACGTGCTGCAAAAAGACCTCGAGCGCAATGTGCTGGTCGTCGGTCAGGGCAACGATCACCCCTGGCTATTTTCCAGCGCCCTGCTCGTCTCGCAGATTTACTGGGTCAACCCGCTCGAGCTCAACGAACCGCGCCAGCTAACGGCCAAGGTGCGCTATCGCCAAGGCGATCAAGTCTGCACCCTGACACAAACGGCCACTGGCTATCGCGCCAGTTTTGCCATGCCGCAACGCGCGGTCACCCCGGGCCAGTCGGTGGTGTTCTACGACGGCGAGGTCTGCCTCGGCGGCAGCGTGATCGAAATAGCAGAGCCCTGGAGCAGCAAGGATAAGCATCCATGAGCCCGACGCAGGAACAACTGATCGCCCTGGGTGCGGTTTTCGAAGCCGCCGTGCTGGTCGATAAGCTGGCCAAGACCGGCCAGGTTGGCGAGCCAGGGCTGGTGTGCATGCTCGGCAGCCTACTGGTGCGCGACCCACAAAATACCCTGGATGTGTACGGTGGCGATGACCTCAACCTGCGCGACGGCTACCGCGCCCTGATCAGCGCTCTGGAGCGCGATCCGGCCAGCCTGCAGCGCGAACCGCTGCGCTATGCCCTGGCCCTGCTCGGGCTGGAGAGGCAATTGGCCAAGCGCGACGACATGCTGCAAGTCATGGGTAGCCGCCTGGATCAGATTCAGAACCAGGTCGGCCATTTCGGCCTGGTGCATGAAAACGTCATCGCCGCCTGTGGCAGCCTTTATCAAGACACCATCAGCACCTTCCGCCAGCGCATCCAGGTACAGGGCGACGTGCGCCACCTGCAGCAACCGAGCAATGCCTCGAAGATTCGCGCCCTGTTACTCGCCGGCATCCGCTCGGCACGCCTGTGGCGCCAACTTGGCGGCCATCGCTGGCAACTGGTGTTCAGCCGCAGCAAGTTGCTCAAGGAACTCTACCCGCTGTTGCGCGGTTAAGCATGGCCACCCGCATGGTCAAACCCATGCAGGGCGCCGCCTTGCTGGCACTGTCGGCACTGCTGTTCGCGCTGATGGGCGTCGGCGTTCGCGAAGTCTCGAGCAGCGTCAATAACGAGTCGGTGGTGTTCTTTCGTAACCTGGTCGGCGTGCTGTTCTTTCTGCCGCTGGTTCTGCTCAAGGGTGTAGCCCCGCTCAGAACCACGCGTCTCAAGTCGCATCTGTGGCGCACCGGCTATGGCCTGGCGGCGATGTACTGCTTCTTCTACGCGATTGCCCACCTGCCCCTGGCCGACGCCATGCTGTTCACCTACTCGGCCCCGCTGTTCACGCCCCTGATCGCCCGGTGGTGGCTGAAGGAGCCGCTGAGCAAACGCATCCTGCTAACGACCGGCATCGGCCTGCTCGGCGTGCTGCTGGTGGCGAAACCCTCGAGCGCCTTGCTCGGCGGCAATACCCTGATCGGCATGGCGGCCAGTGTTCTGGCGGCGTTCGCCTTTGTCTCCATTCGCGAGATGAGCGATACCGAACCGGCGTATCGCATCGTGTTCTACTTCTCGCTATTCGGCGCGCTGGGGTCGGCAATCCCGCTGAGCTGGGCCTGGCAACCGCTGAACCATCATCAACTGAGCCTGTTGCTGGCAATCGGCCTGCTCGCCACCATCAGCCAGATCATCATGTCCAAGGCCTATGGCATGGCGCCGCCCGGCCTGATTGGCCCCTTCGCTTACTTGGCCATCGTCTTCGCCGGGGCGATCGCCTGGCTGCGCTGGGGCGAAACCCCGGATCTGACCTCGCTGATCGGTGCCGCGTTGATTTTTGCTTCCAGCCTGCTGTCGATTGCCCGGCGCAGCCGCTGAACGGCTGTCGAGCAAACGCGGCCAGGACAGCAATTTAATGTATGATATGCGCCCTTTTCGTCGCCGATTGTCCGAGAACGCCCTCTTATGCAGCTTTCCTCGCTCACCGCGGTTTCCCCCGTCGATGGCCGCTATGCCGGCAAAACCAGCGCCTTGCGCCCGATTTTCAGCGAATACGGCCTGATCCGTTGTCGCGTCCTGGTTGAAGTGCGTTGGTTGCAACGCCTGGCCGCCCACCCAGGCATCGGCGAAGTCCCAGCCTTCTCCGCCGAAGCCCAGGCCGTACTCAACGAACTGGCGGACAATTTCGCCATCGAGCACGCCGAACGGGTGAAAGAGATCGAGCGCACCACCAACCACGACGTCAAGGCCGTGGAATACCTGCTCAAGGAACAGGCTGCCAAGCTGCCGGAGCTGGACAAGGTCAGCGAGTTCATTCACTTCGCCTGCACCAGCGAAGACATCAACAACCTGTCCCATGCCCTGATGCTGCGTGAAGGTCGCGATAACGTACTGTTGCCGCTGATGCGCCAGACGGCCGAAGCCATCCGCGAGCTGGCGGTGAAGTTCGCCAACGTGCCGATGCTCTCGCGCACCCATGGCCAGCCGGCCTCGCCGACCACCCTCGGCAAAGAACTGGCCAACGTGGTCTACCGCCTCGAGCGGCAGGTCGCGCAGGTCGCGGCAGTGCCGTTGCTGGGCAAGATCAACGGCGCCGTGGGCAACTACAACGCCCACCTGTCGGCCTACCCGCAGGTCGACTGGGAAGCCAACGCCCGCGAGTTCATCGAAGGCGACCTGGGCCTGCAGTTCAACCCCTACACCACCCAGATCGAGCCGCACGACTACATCGCCGAGTTGTTCGACGCCATCGCCCGCTTCAACACCATCCTCATCGATTTCGACCGCGACATCTGGGGCTATATCTCCCTCGGCTACTTCAAGCAGCGCACCATCGCCGGCGAAATCGGCTCTTCGACCATGCCGCACAAGGTCAACCCGATCGACTTCGAGAACTCCGAAGGCAACCTGGGTATCGCCAACGCACTGTTCCAGCACCTGGCCAGCAAGCTGCCGATCTCGCGCTGGCAGCGTGACCTGACCGACTCCACGGTGCTGCGCAACCTGGGTGTCGGCTTCGCCCATAGCGTGATTGCCTACGAGGCAAGTCTCAAGGGAATCAGCAAGTTGGAGCTGAATGCTCAACGCATTGCTCAAGATCTGGACGCCTGTTGGGAAGTGCTGGCCGAGCCGATCCAAACCGTCATGCGCCGCTACGCCATCGAAAACCCCTACGAGAAGCTCAAAGAGCTGACCCGCGGCAAGGGCATCTCAGCCTCCGCACTGCAGACCTTCATCGATGGCCTCGATATGCCGGACGCCGCCAAAGCCGAACTCAAGTTGCTGACCCCAGCCAACTACATCGGCAATGCGGTGGCTCAGGCCAAGCGAATTTAAGCGGCAATAGCCCTCTGACGCCCGGCTATGCCGGGCGTTTTCTTTTTCAGGATTTTATTTATTTCAAGGGCTTGGCGATGAAATCTGATACTCCGCTGCAACTTCTGGGCGGTCTTACGGCCCGTGAATTCCTGCGCGACTACTGGCAGAAGAAACCCCTGCTGGTGCGCCAGGCCATGCCCGGCTTCGAGAGCCCGATCTCGCCCGACGAACTGGCTGGCCTGGCCCTGGAAGAAGAAATCGAGTCGCGCCTGATCATCGAACACGGCGAGCGCCCCTGGGAATTGCGCCGTGGCCCGTTCGCCGAAGATGCCTTCGCCCACCTGCCGGAGCATGACTGGACGTTGCTGGTGCAGGCCGTCGACCAGTTCGTGCCGGAGGTGGCCGAACTGCTCGAAGAGTTCAAGTTTCTGCCCAAGTGGCGCATCGACGACGTGATGATCAGCTTTGCCGCGCCTGGCGGCGGCGTCGGCCCGCACTTCGACAATTACGATGTGTTCCTGCTGCAGGGCTACGGCAAACGCCGTTGGCAGATCGGCCAGATGTGCAACTCCGATAGCCCGTTACTGCAACACGCGGATCTGAAGATCCTCGCCGAATTCGCTAAAACTGAAGAATGGGTTCTGGAACCCGGCGACATGCTCTATCTGCCGCCGCTCCTGGCCCACTGTGGTACCGCTGAGGATGATTGCATGACCTATTCCGTAGGCTTCCGCGCGCCAAGCGCCGCCGAAGTACTGACCCATTTCACCGACTTTCTCGGCCAGTTCCTGCCCGATGAGGATCGCTACAGCGACGCCGATGCGCAGCCGGCCAGCGACCCGCACCAGATCCAGCGTGACGCCCTGGATCGTTTGAAAGCCCTGCTCAATGAACACATGAGCGATGAGCGCCTGCTGATGACCTGGTTTGGCCAGTTCATGACCGAGCCGCGCTACCCTGAACTGATCGCCGGCATCGAGATCGACGAGCAGGCCTTCCGCGCCAGCCTGCAAGACGGCGCGGTGCTGATTCGCAACCCCAGCGCCCGCCTGGCCTGGTCCGAAGTGGGCGAAGACCTGGTGCTGTTCGCCAGCGGCCAGAGCCGTCTGCTGTCTGCCGGCCTGCGCGAACTGCTGAAACTGATCTGCTCGGCCGACGCGTTACATATCGATAACCTTGGTGCATGGCTGGGCGATGACGAGGGGCGTAATCTGCTGCTGGAACTGGCCAAGCAGGGTAGTCTGGAGTTTGCTGATGAATGACATTCACGTCCGTCTGGCCGATTGGCAAAAGGACAACGCCGAACTGCGGCGCATTCGCGAGACCGTGTTCATTGCCGAGCAAGCGGTGCCGCCGGAACTCGAATGGGATGCGGAAGATGTCGAGGCATCGCACTTTCTCGCCTACGAGGGCGATTATCCGATCGGCACCGCACGCCTGCTGCCGGACGGGCATATCGGTCGGGTTTCGGTGCTCAAGGACTGGCGCGGCCTGAAAGTCGGCGATGCACTGCTGCGCGCGGTGATCGCGGAAGCGGAAAAGCGTGGCCTGCAGCAACAAATGCTCAGCGCCCAGGTGCAGGCCACGCCGTTCTATGAAAGGCTTGGTTTTGCCATCGTCAGCGGCGAATACCTCGACGCCGGTATTCCCCATGTGGATATGGTGCGCCACAGCCAATAACCGCGAGGTCAGGATGAACGAAAACGCCCCGTCAGATGCCACCGAGAGCAACGAGCCAGCAGAGCTTCCCGCCATCGAGTTTCAGTCGCCGGGGCGTTTTGCCGTGCACAATCCCGAATCTGCCCTGGCGGAAAATCCGCTGACAGAACCGGCACCGTTCATCCTCGGCGAACACCTGGCGCTGGAGCGCTTCGATCAGCCCGAGATGGCCCGTGCCCACGCCCTGGCCATGCTCCAGCAGGCCCAACGCAGCCTGTGCATCTACAGCATTGACCTGGAACCCTGGTTGTATCACCACAGCAGCGTCCAGGAGGCCTGCACCCGCTTCCTGTTGGCCAGCCCGAAAAACCAGCTGCGCATCCTGGTCAAAGACATCGCCCGCGCGGTGAAACTGGGCCACCGCCTGCTCGGCTTGTCGCGTCGCCTGTCGAGCAATCTGCATATTCGCAAGCTGCACCCGGACTACCCCGGCGAGGAGGTGGCCTTTTTGCTGGCCGACGATCGCGGCTTGCTGCTGCGTCCAGAGCCCGAGCAATGTGCCGGCTATGCGCTGTACCAGGATCCCGCCCGCGTGCGCTTACGCCAGGCGCAGTTCGATCAGGCCTGGCAGACCAGCATCACTGACCCGGATCTAAGGAGCTTCCTGCTATGAGTGCGCGTACCTTGCTCGCCGCCCTGCTGTTCGGCATTGCCCTGCCCCTCAGTGCGGCCACCGAGGTCATCGCGCTGAATTACCGCAGCGCCGATGAGGTGCTGCCAGTGGCGCAGTCGGTGCTGGGCCGCGATGGGCGCGTCACTGCCTATGGCAACCAGTTGATCGTCAACGCTACGCCGGCGAAGATCGAGGAAATCCGCCAACTGCTCGAGCAGTTGGACACCCGTCCGCGGCGCTTGCTGATCAGCGTCGACAGCTCGGAATCCAGCTACCAGAGCGACCGCGGCTATCGTGCCGACGGCACGCTCAGCGCCGGCAATGCCCAGGCGCAGATTGGTCGGGGCGAAATCAACGGCCGCGACCAGGTGCGCATCATCAGCCGCAGCACCGACAGCCGTGGCGGTGGCACCCAGCAGGTACAAGCCACCGAGGGTTACCCAGCGCTGATTCAGGTCGGCCAGAGCGTCCCCCTCAGCTCGACCAGCCGCGATGCCTATGGCCAGGTGTACAACAGCACCGAATACCGCGACGTCACCCGCGGTTTCTATGTCACCGCCAGCCTGACGGGCGATATCGTGCATATAAACATCAGCAGCAATCGCGATCGGCTGAACCAGTCGCAGCCCGGGGTAATCGACATCCAGAACACCGATACCCGGGTCAGTGGCCGGCTTGGGGAGTGGATCAGCATCGGTGGCGTTAACCAACAGAGCCAGGCCGAGCACGGCGGTTTCCTGCGCCACCGTTCGACCCAGGGACGTGAAGACATGACGCTGCGGGTCAAGGTCGAAATCGTCGACTGAACCCCAGCAGAACTGACCCGCCGGTCGTCGCAATACTTATGTAGTAGTCATAAAAAACCACTACAAAACGTTTGACGAACACTTTTAGCAGAGGCATCATGGCCTCGCTCCCGCTAATCAGGGGCCCTGAAAAGGGTCTCCGGGTCGTGTTCCAGCTTACCGCCAGAACCGATTCGTGTTGTGAAGCCCACAAGGCAGTTCGACGAGATTGCGACTGGAACGAAGTTGTCCTGAGGGACGGGGAAGCGCTTCAACGTATCAGCCAGCAGACAGTTACAGCCTACTGAGTCGTCCAACGGCATCCACGAGCCGGTAAACGCCAAATGACCTGTCATTTGCAGCAGCTGTAGTCGACCGCACTGTTCGTTTCGTCCCCCTCCCCCCAGTTTCAACTGCGCCCTGGTCACTCTCTCTCGTACTGCTGTGAGCCCCGCAACCATGACCTGTACAGGTTTTGCGTGGGAAAGTCGGTGCTCAACCAAACACATACATTGAAGGATTGACCATGTCCGCTTATCAAAACGACATCAAGGCAGTCGCCGCTCTGAAAGAGATCAACGGCAGCAGCTGGAGCGCTATCAACCCGGAGTCCGTGGCCCGCATGCGCGCCCAGAACCGCTTCAAGACCGGTTTGGAAATCGCGCAGTACACCGCCGATATCATGCGCACAGACATGGCCGAGTACGATGCCGACTCCTCCGTCTACACCCAGTCCCTGGGCTGCTGGCATGGTTTCATCGGTCAGCAGAAGCTGATTTCGATCAAAAAGCACTTGAAGACCACCAACAAGCGCTACCTCTACCTGTCCGGCTGGATGGTTGCGGCTCTGCGTTCCGAGTTCGGCCCACTGCCGGACCAGTCCATGCACGAGAAAACTTCGGTTTCCGACCTGATTGAAGAGCTGTACACCTTCCTGCGCCAGGCTGACGCCCGCGAACTGGATCTGCTGTTCACCGCCATGGACGCCGCTCGCGAAGCTGGCGACAAAGCCAAAGCCGCCGATCTGCAGAACCAGATCGACAACTACGAAACCCACGTAGTACCGATCATCGCCGACATCGACGCAGGCTTCGGTAACCCGGAAGCCACCTACCTGCTGGCCAAGCGCATGATCGAAGCAGGCGCTTGCTGCATTCAGATCGAAAACCAGGTTTCCGACGAGAAGCAGTGCGGTCACCAGGACGGTAAAGTGACCGTTCCTCACGCCGACTTCCTGGCCAAGATCAATGCTGTGCGTTACGCCTTCCTCGAGCTGGGTATCGACAACGGCGTGATCGTTGCGCGTACCGACTCCCTGGGTGCCGGCCTGACCAAGCAGATCGCCGTGACCAACCAGCCGGGTGACCTGGGCGACCAGTACAACTCTTTCCTCGATTGCGAAGAAGTCTCCGCCTCCGACCTGAAAAACGGCGACGTGGTGCTCAACCGCGAAGGCAAACTGCTGCGTCCCAAGCGCCTGCCGTCCAACCTGTTCCAGTTCCGCAAGGGCACCGGTGAAGCGCGCTGCGTACTCGACAGCATCACCTCGCTGCAGAACGGTGCCGACCTGCTGTGGATCGAAACCGAGAAGCCGCACGTTGGTCAGATCGCGGCCATGGTTAACGAGATCCGCAAAGTGATCCCGAACGCCAAGCTGGTCTACAACAACAGCCCGTCCTTCAACTGGACCCTGAACTTCCGTCAGCAAGTGTTCGACATCATGACTGGTGAAGGCAAAGACGTATCGGCCTACGACCGCGCCAAGCTGATGAGCGTTGACTACGACGAGACCGAACTGGCTGCTCGTGCAGACGAAATGATCCGCACCTTCCAACGCGACGGTTCGGCTCAGGCGGGCATCTTCCACCACCTGATCACCCTGCCGACGTACCACACCGCCGCGCTGTCCACCGACAACCTGGCCAAAGGTTACTTCGCAGAGCAAGGCATGCTGGCCTACGTCAAAGGCGTACAGCGTCAGGAACTGCGCCAGGGTATCGCCTGCGTCAAGCACCAGAACATGGCTGGCTCCGACATCGGCGACAACCACAAAGAGTACTTCGCCGGCGAAGCAGCTCTGAAAGCCAGCGGTAAAGACAACACCATGAACCAGTTCAGCTAACGACTATTGGTTCACTCGGTCAGGACTTCGCGTCTCGACTGAGCCCGTTACAAGAAAGCCCCGGCCTTAAACAGCTGGGGCTTTTTCATGGCTCTGTACCCGTTAGGTGTTGTATCACCAGGCGCGAACTGCCTGCGATCCGTAGGAGGCCCGACCTCGGGGCGAGCTTTGGCTATACCGCGAAACGATGGGCAGGCAGCCCTGCGGGCTGCATTCGCCGCGGGGTCGCACCTCCTACAAGAGATCGCGCATGCAACACAGTCTTGGGACATAGCCTTTTTCATGGCTATGCCTTCGTCATGCGTTGCTGAGGGATAGTGCTTTTGTAGGAGCAGATTGATCCGCGAATATCATCTAGCCATCGGCAGAATCGCGGCTGCGGCCTGGCGCACACCGGTGCAGGGTCATTTGCATCGACGATCCCCCGGTATAGGTTGCATGGCCCCGACGAAGACTCGAGCGCAGGGCGGCTCTCGCCGTTGTCTCTAGCGGCCAAGCTGGCGCTATGCTGAAAGCATCAGCGCACGCTGCCGGAGAGCAACCATGCAAGGCTATCAGGTGACGTTCTTTACCCAACAGAATCGCCGCCATCGCGGCAAGATGCTCGCCGACTGGCTGGTCACCCTGGCCAAGGAGATGCATTTGCCGGGTGCCACCCTGGTATCCGCAATCGAAGGCTTCGGGCACACGGGGCGGCTCCACTCCTACCACTTCTTCGAACTTGCCGATCAGCCGATGGAGGTTGCCCTGGTGCTCAGCGAAGAGGAATGCCAGCGCCTGTTCGAACGTTTGCAACAGGAGGATCTCGCCTTGTTCTACGTGAAAACACCGGCCGAATACGGCACCCTCGGCAAGCAAGCCGGGGCCGACACAGCCGGCTGAGCCCCTCGCGCCAGGCAAGCTCGCGCGCCGACCCAAGCGCGCCCTCGGACAAGGCTGCAGAACCCGGGCGAGATCATCGATCGGTTTTTTTTCAGCAGAAAGCCACTGACTCGCCGAAGCCCGCCTAGTATTGAGTAAACCGCTGTGACGCAGTCACGGGGAGTGATGCGTCAGCAACACCCATCCTTGTCGAGGAGTACGACATGTCTGATGTGGTATCGAGCCTGGCCCATAACTGGGGGTTTGCGATTTTTCTGCTGGGCGTAGCCGGGTTGTGCGCCTTCATGCTCGGGGTCTCCAGCCTGCTGGGTAGCAAAGCCTGGGGGCACAGCAAGAACCAGCCGTTCGAATCCGGCATCGTTTCTACCGGCGGCGCGCGCCTGCGCTTTTCCGCCAAGTTCTATCTGGTCGCGATGCTGTTCGTGATCTTCGATGTCGAAGCCCTGTTTCTCTTTGCCTGGGCCATTTCCCTGCGCGAAAGCGGTTGGCCAGGCTTTATCGAGGCCCTGGTGTTCATCGTGATCCTGCTGATCGGGCTGTTTTACCTGGCGCGCATCGGTGCGCTCGACTGGGCACCCCAAGCGCGGCGCGAACGCCTCGCCAACCAGCACAAAAATTGAGGTGCGGGCATGCAGTACACACTCACGCGAATCGATCCCGACGCGGCCAATGCGCAATATCCGGTTGGCGAGCGGGAGACCGTCGCTGACCCGCTCGCCGGCCAGGTGCACCGCAATATCTACATGGGCAAGTTGCACGAGGTGCTCAACGACGCGGTCAACTGGGGCCGCAAGAATTCGCTGTGGCCCTACAACTTCGGCCTGTCCTGCTGCTACGTGGAGATGACCACCGCCTTCACCGCGCCGCATGACATCGCCCGCTTCGGTGCCGAAGTGATCCGTGCTTCGCCGCGCCAGGCGGACTTCATGGTCATCGCCGGCACCTGCTTCATCAAGATGGCGCCGATCATCCAGCGCCTTTACGAGCAGATGCTCGAGCCCAAGTGGGTGATTTCCATGGGCTCCTGCGCCAACTCCGGCGGCATGTACGACATCTACTCGGTGGTGCAGGGGGTCGACAAGTTTCTCCCGGTGGACGTCTACGTGCCCGGTTGCCCGCCACGGCCCGAGGCATTCCTGCAAGGTTTGATGCTGTTGCAGGAGTCCATCGGCCAGGAGCGCCGGCCGCTGTCCTGGGTGGTCGGCGACCAGGGCATCTATCGTGCCGATATGCCCTCGCAACGCGAGCAACGGCGCGCCGGGCGCATTCAAGTGACCAACCTGCGCAGCCCCGACGACGTCTGAATCGAGTGTCCACGCTAACGGATAGCGAGCGAGACAATGACTGCATCAAGCACCCTACAGGCACTGCCCCAACCGACAGCCGCGAACGATGTGGTCGCCGAGTTGCAGGCGCGCTTCGGCGCCGACAGCCTAACCGTGCAAGACACCCGCAGCGGTATGCCGGTGCTTTGGGTCGACCGCGACCTGCTCCTGCAGGTGCTGGACTACCTGCGCCATCTGCCTAAGCCCTACGTCATGCTCTACGACCTCAGCGCCATGGACGAACGCCTGCGCACCCAGCGCCGCGGCCTGCCGCCAGCGGATTTCAGCGTGTTCTACCACCTGTTGTCGATCGAGCGGAACAGCGACATCATGCTCAAGGTCGCCCTGCGGGAGAACGACCTCAGGCTGCCCAGCGCGACGCGCATCTGGGCCAACGCCAACTGGTACGAGCGGGAAGTCTGGGACCTGTTCGGCATCCGCTTCGACGGCCACCCGCACCTGGCCCGGATCATGCTGCCGCCGACCTGGGAAGGCCATCCCCTGCGCAAGGACTACCCGGCGCGCGCCACCGAATTCGACCCCTACAGCCTGTCCGCCGCCAAGCAGGATCTGGAGCAGGAAGCCCTGCGCTTCAAGCCGGAAGACTGGGGCATGCAGCGCCGCAGCGAGCACGAGGACTTCATGTTCCTCAACCTCGGCCCCAACCACCCCTCGGCCCACGGCGCCTTTCGCATCATCCTGCAACTGGACGGCGAGGAAATCGTCGATTGCGTGCCGGAAATCGGCTACCACCACCGCGGCGCCGAGAAGATGGCCGAGCGCCAGAGCTGGCACAGTTTCATTCCCTACACCGACCGCATCGACTACCTCGGCGGGGTGATGAACAACCTGCCCTATGTGCTGGCGGTGGAGAAACTCGCCGGAATCCAGGTGCCGGATCGGGTCGACTTTATCCGCGTGATGCTCGCCGAATTCTTCCGCATCAACAGCCACCTGCTGTTTCTCGGCACCTACATCCAGGACGTCGGCGCCATGACTCCGGTGTTCTTCACCTTCACCGACCGCCAGCGCGCCTACCGGGTGATCGAGGCCATCACCGGCTTTCGCATGCACCCGGCCTGGTACCGCATCGGCGGCGTCGCCCATGACCTGCCGCGCGGCTGGGACAAACTGGTGGAGGAATTCGTCGCCTGGCTGCCCAAGCGCCTCGACGAGTACCAGAAAGCCGCCCTGCAGAACAGCATCCTGCGCGGCCGCACCCAGGGCGTCGCCGCCTACAACAGCGCACAGGCGCTGGAATGGGGCGTCACCGGCTCGGGCCTGCGCGCCACCGGCCTGGACTTCGACCTGCGCAAGGCGCGGCCCTACTCCGGCTATCAGCACTTCGACTTCGAGATCCCCCTGACGAGCAATGGCGATGCCTACGACCGCTGCATCATCCGCGTCGAGGAGATGCGCCAGAGCCTGCGGATCATCGAGCAATGCCTGCGCAACATGCCGGCCGGCCCCTACAAGGCCGATCACCCGCTGACCACGCCGCCGCCGAAGGAGCGCACCCTGCAGCACATCGAAACCCTGATCACCCACTTCCTGCAGGTGTCCTGGGGGCCGGTGATGCCGGCCAACGAATCCCTGCAGATGATCGAGGCGACCAAGGGCATCAACAGCTATTACCTGACCAGCGACGGCGGCACCATGAGTTACCGCACCCGCATCCGCACGCCGAGCTTCCCGCACCTGCAGCAGATCCCGGCGGTGATCAGGGGCAGCATGGTTGCCGACCTGATCGCCTACCTGGGCAGTATCGACTTCGTCATGGCCGACGTGGACCGCTGATATGACCGACTCCTTGATCCAAACCGACCGTTTCAGCCTCAGCGCCAGCGAACGCCTGGCCATCGAGCACGAACTCGCGCATTACGAAGACCCGCGTGCGGCGTCCATCGAGGCGCTGAAAATCGTCCAGCAGCAGCGTGGCTGGGTGCCGGACGGCGCGATCGCGGCCATTGGCGAGATGCTCGGCATCCCGGCCAGCGACGTGGAAGGCGTGGCCACCTTCTACAGCCAGATTTTCCGCCAGCCGGTAGGCCGCCACATCATTCGCCTGTGCGACAGCATGGTCTGCTATCTCCAGGGCCATGAGGCGATCCAGGCCGCGTTGCAGCAACGGCTCGGCATCGGCCTGGGCGAAACCAGCAGCGACGGCCGCTTCACCCTGCTGCCGGTGTGCTGCCTGGGCAACTGCGACAAGGCGCCGAGCCTGATGATCGACGACGACACCTACGGCCACCTGGATGCCGGCAATGTGGCCCAGCTACTGGAGCGCTACCCATGAGCTGCGTCTCCTTGAGTACCGCCAACCAGAGCCCGCGCAGCGCCGAAAGCCAGCCGCTGACCTGGCGCCTGCGCGACGACGGCGAACCGGTCTGGCTCGACGAATACGTCCGCCAGAACGGTTATACCGCCGCGCGCAAGGCGCTCGCCCAGTTCAGCCCGGAGCAGATCACCCAACAGGTCAAGGACAGCGGCCTCAAGGGCCGTGGCGGCGCCGGCTTCCCCACCGGGGTGAAGTGGGGGCTGATGCCCCAGGACGACACCCAGAAGCAGCGCTACCTGCTGTGCAACGCCGACGAGATGGAGCCCAACACCTACAAGGATCGCCTGCTGATGGAGCAGCTGCCGCACCTGCTGATCGAGGGCATGCTGATCAGCGCCTTCGCGCTCAAGGCCTATCGCGGCTATATCTTCCTGCGCGGCGAATACGTCGATTGTGCCCGGCACCTCAAGCGCGCCATCGCCGAGGCCGAAGCGGCCGGCCTGCTCGGGCGCAATATCCTCGGCAGCGGCTTCGACTTCGAGCTGCTGGTGCACAGCGGCGCCGGTCGCTATATCTGCGGCGAAGAAACCGCGCTGATCAACTCCCTGGAAGGGCGCCGGGCCAACCCGCGGGCCAAGCCGCCCTTCCCGGCCGCCGTCGGCGTATGGGGCAAGCCGACCTGCGTCAACAACGTCGAGACCCTGTGCAACGTGCCGGCGATCATCGGCAACGGCGTCGACTGGTACAAGTCTCTGGCTCGGCCGGACAGCGAAGACATGGGCAGCAAGCTGCTGGGCTTCTCCGGCAAGGTCAAGCGCCCCGGGCTCTGGGAATTGCCGTTCGGCATCCCGGCGCGCGAGCTGTTCGAGGACTACGCCGGCGGCATGCGCGACGGCTATCGGCTGAAAGCCTGGCAGCCGGGCGGCGCCGGCACCGGTTTTTTGCTGCCCGAGCATCTGGATGCGCCTATGTGCAGCAGCGGCATCGGCAAAGTCGGCACGCGCATGGGCACCGGTCTGGCCATGGCCGTGGACGACCGGGTCAATATGGTCGGTCTGCTGCGCAATATGGAGGTGTTCTTCGCCCGCGAGTCCTGCGGTTTCTGCACCCCCTGCCGCGATGGCCTGCCCTGGAGCGTCAAGCTGCTCAGCGCGCTGGAACGCGGCCAGGGCCAACCCGGCGATCTCGAAGTCCTCGAACAACTGTGCAACTTCCTCGGCCCCGGCAAGACCTTCTGCGCCCATGCGCCGGGCGCCGTCGAGCCGCTGGCCAGTGCACTCAAGTATTTTCGTGAAGAGTTCGAGGCGGGGATTGCCACAACGCCCCTGACCCCGAGCAACCAGGCGCTCGGCGTGTAACCGCATGTGCGGCGAAGGCCGCAGGTGCAGCAACGATGACCTTAGCCCGCCCACTCCCATGGGCATGAGAAGACTGAAGAAATGGCCACTATTCACGTAGACGGCAAAGCATTCGAAGTCGATGGTGCGGCTAACCTGCTCCAGGCCTGCCTGTCGCTTGGGCTGGATATTCCCTATTTCTGCTGGCATCCGGCGCTCGGCAGCGTGGGCGCCTGCCGGCAGTGCGCGGTCAAGCAGTTCAGCGACGAGAACGACACCCGAGGGCGCCTGGTGATGTCCTGCATGACCCCGGCCAGCGACAACAGTTGGATTTCCATCGACGACGAGGAAGCCCGCCAGTTCCGCGCCAGCGTGGTCGAGTGGCTGATGACCAATCACCCGCATGACTGCCCGGTATGCGAGGAAGGCGGCCACTGCCACCTGCAGGACATGACGGTGATGAGCGGGCACAACCGCCGGCGTTACCGTTTCAGCAAACGCACTCACCAGAACCAGGACTTGGGCCCCTTCATCGGCCACGAGATGAACCGCTGCATCGCCTGCTACCGCTGCGTGCGCTACTACCAGGACTACGCCGGCGGCAGCGACCTGGGCGTGTATGGCGCCCATGAAAATCTGTATTTCGGCCGCGTAACGGACGGGGTGCTGGAAAGCGAGTTCTCCGGCAACCTCACCGAGGTCTGTCCGACCGGGGTGTTCACCGACAAGACCCACTCGGCCCGCTACAACCGCAAGTGGGACATGCAGTTCGCCCCGAGCATCTGCCATGGCTGCTCGCTCGGCTGCAACATCAGCCCCGGCGAGCGCTACGGCGAGATCCGCCGTATCGAGAACCGCTTCAATGGCGCGGTGAACCAGTACTTCCTCTGCGACCGCGGGCGTTTCGGCTATGGCCACGTCAACCGCGCAGACCGTCCGCGCCAGCCGATGATGCTGCTGAGCCAGATGACCATGGGCCTCGACTCGGCCCTCGACCAGGCGGCGGCATTGCTCAAGCCGCGCAAGGTGATCGGCATCGGCTCGCCCCGCGCCAGCCTGGAGAGCAACTTCGCCCTGCGCGAGCTGGTCGGCAGCGCAAACTACTATTGCGGCATCGGCGCCGCAGAGCTGGAAAACCTGGTACTGATCCGCGATCTGCTGTTGAACGGGCCGCTGCCGGTCGCGACCCTGCGCGAGGTGGAAAGCCAGGATGCCGTGTTCGTCCTCGGCGAAGACCTGACCCAGACCGCCGCCCGCCTGGCGCTGGCCCTGCGCCAGGCGGTGAAAGGCAAGGCCAGGGCCAGGGCCGCCGCGCTGAACATTGCGCCCTGGCACAGCGCCGCCGTGCACAACATTGGCCAACAGGCGTTGCACCCGCTGTTTATCGCCAGCGTCGCGGCCACCCGCCTGGATGACATCGCCGCCGAGTGCGTGCATGCCGCCCCGGTCGACCTGGCGCGCCTGGGCCACGCCGTGGCCCACGCCATCGACCCGCATGCGCCGGCGGTGCATGACCTGCCAGGCGACGCCGCCGAGCTGGCGCAGCGCATCGCCGCGGCCCTGCTCGAAGCCGAGCGCCCGCTGCTGGTCTGCGGCGCCTCGCTGGGCTGCACGGCGCTGATCGAAGCGGCCGCGAATATCGCCAACGCCTTGCACAATCGCGGCAAAAACGCCGCCATCAGCCCGGTCGTGGCGGAAGCCAACAGCATGGGCCTGGCACTGCTGCTGGGTGAACAGCTCGGCGAAAAGTCGCTGGACGCCGCCTTGCAGACTCTGAGCAGCGGTCAGGCCGATGCCGTGGTGGTGCTGGAAAACGACCTCTACCGCCGCGCCGACAGCGCCAGGGTAGACGCCGCGCTGCAGGCCGCCAAGCTGGTGATAGTCGCCGACCACCAACACACGGCCACCAGTGCCAAAGCGCACCTGCTGCTGCCCGCGGCCAGTTTTGCCGAAGCCGACGGCACCCTGGTCAGTCAGGAAGGCCGCGCCCAGCGCTTTTTCCAGGTGTTCGACCCCGCCTACTACGACGCCGAAAACCTGGTGCGCGAGAGCTGGCGCTGGCTGCATGCGCTGCACAGCACCCTGCTCGGCAAGCCGCTCGACTGGACTCGACTCGATGAAGTCACCGCCGCCTGCGCGGCCAGCAACCCTCTATTGGCGCGAATCGGCGAAGCCGCGCCGGATGCCTCGTTCCGCATCAAAGGCCTCAAGCTGGCCCGCGAACCCTTGCGCTACAGCGGCCGCACGGCCATGCGCGCCAACATCAGCGTGCACGAGCCACGCCAACCGCAGGATCAGGACTCGGCCCTGGCCTTCTCCATGGAAGGCTATTGCGGCAGCCAGGAAAACCGCCAGCAGATCCCCTTCGCCTGGTCGCCGGGCTGGAACTCGCCGCAGGCGTGGAACAAGTTCCAGGACGAAGTCGGCGGCCATCTGCGCGCCGGCGATCCGGGCGTGCGCCTGATCGAAACCAAGGGTGAAGCCATGCCCTGGTTCGGCGTGCCTGCCGCGTTCGAGCCGGCACCCGGCACCTGGCAGGCCGTGCCCTTGCATCACCTGTTCGGCAGTGAAGAAACCAGCGCCCGAGCCGCGCCGCTGCAGGTGCGCATCCCGCCGCCCTATGTGGCGCTGGGAAGCGTCGACGCCGAGCGTCTCGGGTTTGGCGACGGCGCGCTGGTCGCGCTGACCCTCGACGCTCAGGTGCTGCGTCTGCCGTTGCGCCTGTGTGACGAGCTGGCCAGCGGCCTGATCGGCCTGCCGGTCGGCTTGCCCGGGATTCCGGCGCTGATCGCCGGCGCCGTGGTCACCGCGGTGCAGGAGGCTGCGCCATGAACTGGTTGACACCCGAGTTGCTGGCGATCGTGCTCGCGGTACTCAAGGCCGTGGTCATCCTGCTCAGCGTGGTGATTTGCGGCGCCCTGCTCAGCTGGGTCGAGCGCCGCCTGCTCGGTCTCTGGCAGGATCGCTACGGGCCCAACCGGGTTGGCCCGTACGGCATGTTCCAGATCGCCGCGGACATGCTCAAGATGTTCTTCAAGGAAGACTGGACGCCGCCGTTCGCCGACAGGTTCATCTTCACCCTGGCGCCGGTGCTGGCCATGAGCGCGCTGCTGATCGCCTTCGTGGTGGTGCCGATTACCCCGACCTGGGGCGTGGCCGACCTCAATATCGGCCTGCTGTTCTTCTTCGCCATGGCCGGGCTGTCGGTGTACGCGGTGCTGTTCGCCGGTTGGGCCAGCAACAATAAGTTCGCCCTGCTCGGTAGCCTGCGCGCCTCGGCGCAGACGCTGTCCTACGAGGTGTTCATGGGCCTGGCGTTGATGGGCGTGGTGGCCCAGGCCGGTTCGTTCAACCTGCGCGAGATCGTCGAATACCAGCACCAGCACCTGTGGTTCATCATTCCGCAGTTTCTCGGTTTCTGTACCTTCTTCATTGCCGGAGTGGCGGTCACCCACCGCCACCCGTTCGACCAGCCGGAAGCCGAACAGGAACTGGCCGACGGCTACCACATCGAATACGCCGGGATGAAATGGGGCATGTTCTTCGTCGGCGAATACATCGGCATCGTGCTGATCTCGGCGCTGCTGGTGACCCTGTTCTTCGGTGGTTGGCACGGCCCGCTGCTGCCGCCTTTCGCCTGGTTCGCCCTGAAGACCGGATTCTTCATCATGCTGTTCATCCTCCTGCGCGCCGCCATCCCGCGGCCGCGCTATGACCAGGTGATGAGCTTCAGCTGGGTCTTCTGCCTGCCTCTGACCCTGCTCAACCTGCTGCTGACCGGCGCCCTGGTGCTGGCCGCCGCCTGAGGAGTACGCCATGTTCAAGTACATCGGGCACATCCTGCATGGCACCTTCACCCAGTTGCGCAGCCTGGGGATGATCTTCGCCCATGCCTGGCGCAAGCGCGACACCCTGCAGTACCCCGAGGAGCCGGTGTACCTGCCGCCGCGCTACCGCGGGCGCATCGTACTGACCCGCGATCCGGACGGCGAGGAGCGCTGTGTGGCCTGCAACCTCTGCGCGGTGGCCTGCCCGGTGGCCTGCATCTCCCTGCAGAAGGCCGAAAGCGCCGATGGCCGCTGGTATCCCGAGTTCTTTCGGATCAACTTCTCGCGCTGCATTTTTTGCGGCCTGTGCGAGGAGGCCTGCCCGACCAACGCCATCCAGCTAACCCCGGACTTCGAGATGGCCGAGTTCGATCGCCAGCAACTGGTTTACGAGAAGGCCGACCTGCTGATCGCCGGCCCCGGCAAGTACCCGGACTACAACTTCTACCGGGTCGCCGGCCTGGCCATCGCCGGCAAACCCAAGGGCGCGGCGCAGAACGAGGCCGAACCGGTCAACGTCAAGGGGTTGCTGCCATGATGCCGAGGAGCCGCTGATGCAGTTCGCCTTCTACTTCGCCGCCGGTATCGCGGTGCTCGCCACCCTGCGGGTGATCACTAACCGCAACCCGATGCACGCCCTGCTCTACCTGATCATCTCGCTGCTGGCGGTGGCGATGTGCTTTTTCGCCCTAGGCGCGCCTTTTGCCGGCGCCCTGGAGGTCATCGTCTACGCCGGGGCGATCATGGTGCTGTTCGTCTTCGTGGTGATGATGCTCAACCTCGGCCCGGCGGCCATCGAACAGGAGCGCCACTGGCTGACCCCGGGTATCTGGCTGGGGCCGGCGCTGCTGGCGTTATTGCTGCTCGGCGAGTTGCTCTACACGCTGTTCGGCACGCCCAGTGGCGCCGTACTGGGCACCCAGACAGTGGCGGCCAAGGCCGTCGGTATCAGCTTGTTCGGCCCCTACCTGCTGGTGGTCGAACTGGCCTCCCTATTGCTCCTGGCGGCACTGGTCGCCGCCTTCCACCTGGGTCGATCCGAGGCGCAGCCATGATCAGCTCCATTCCGCTGGAACACGGCCTGGCGCTGGCCGGCGTGCTGTTCTGCCTGGGCCTGGTCGGCCTGATGGTACGGCGCAACATCCTGTTCATACTGATGAGCCTGGAGATCATGATGAATGCCGCCGGCCTGGCCTTTATCGTCGCCGGCAGCCGCTGGGCGCAGGCCGATGGCCAGGTGATGTTTATCCTGGTGATCACCCTGGCGGCCGCCGAGGCGGCCGTCGGCCTGGCCATACTGCTGCAGCTGTACCGCCGCTTTCACACCCTGGACATCGACGCTGCCAGTGAGATGCACGGATGAACCTTCTCTACCTGACGCTGCTGTTTCCCCTGCTGGGTTTCTGCCTGCTGGCCTTCTCCCGTGGGCGCTTCGCGGAACCTCTCACGGCGCTGATCGGCGTTGGCTCGGTGGGTCTGGCGGCATTGTTCAGCCTACTGGTCGGCTGGCAGTTCTTCGCCACTCCGCCAGCCGACGGCGTGTATGTGCAGGTGCTCTGGCAATGGCTGGCGGTAGATGGCTTTACCCCGAGCTTCGCCCTGCACCTGGATGGTCTGGCGCTGACCATGCTCGGGGTGGTCACCGGCGTGGGTTTTCTGATCCACCTGTTCGCCTCCTGGTACATGCGTGGCGAGGAAGGCTATTCGCGGTTCTTCGCCTACATGAACCTGTTTATCGCCAGCATGCTGCTGCTGGTGCTCGGCGATAACCTGCTGTTGCTGTATTTCGGCTGGGAGGGCGTCGGCCTGTGCAGCTACCTGCTGATCGGTTTCTACTACCGCAAACCGGCCAACGGCGGCGCGGCGCTCAAGGCCTTTATCGTCACCCGCATCGGCGATGTGTTCATGGCCCTGGGTCTGTTCGTGTTGTTCCATGCCTTCGCCACCCTGAATATCCAGGAGATGCTGGCGCTGGCGCCGCAGAAATTCGCCAGCGGCGATCCGCTGTTGACCGCCGCGACCCTGCTGCTGCTCGGCGGTGCGGTGGGCAAGTCGGCGCAACTGCCGTTGCAGACCTGGCTGGCCGATGCCATGGCCGGCCCGACCCCGGTCTCCGCGCTGATCCACGCGGCGACCATGGTCACCGCCGGGGTCTACCTGATCGCCCGCTGCCATGGTTTGTTCAGCCTGACGCCGCTGACCCTGGGCCTGGTCGGCCTGGTCGGCGGTGTGACCCTGCTGCTGGCCGGTTGCGCCGCCCTGGTGCAGACCGACATCAAGCGCATTCTCGCCTACTCGACCATGAGCCAGATCGGCTACATGTTCCTCGCCCTCGGCGTCGGCGCCTGGCAGGCAGCGATCTTCCACCTGATGACCCATGCCTTCTTCAAGGCCCTGCTGTTCCTCACCGCCGGCGCGGTAATAGTCGCCTGCCACCACGAGCAGAACATCTTCAGGATGGGCGGGCTGCGCAAACCCCTGCCGCTGGCCTACCTGTGCTTCCTGGTCGGCGGCTCGGCACTGGCCGCCCTGCCCCTGGTCACGGCCGGCTTCTACTCCAAGGACGAGATTCTCTGGGAAGCCCTGGCCAGCGGCAACCAGCCGCTGCTGCTGGCCGGTCTGCTCGGTGCGGTGCTGACTTCGCTGTATACCTTCCGCCTGATCTTCATCGTCTTCCACGGCCCGCAACAGAGCGAGGCCCATGCGGGCAAGGGCATCGCCTATTGGCTGCCGCTGACGCTGTTGATGCTGTTGTCGACCTTCGTCGGCGCGCTGATCGAACCGCCCCTGGCCGGGGTGCTGCCAGACAGCGTCGGGCATGCCGGCGGCGCAGGCAAACACGGCCTGGAGCTGTTCTCCGGCTTCATCGCGGTGCTGGGCATCGCTGCTGCCGCGGCCCTGTTTCTCGGCCAGCGCGACCTGGTCAGGCGTCTGGCCGCCAGTGGGCCGGGGCGTTTCTTCAGGGCCTGGTGGTTCGCCGCCTGGGGCTTCGACTGGCTCTACGACCGGTTGTTCGTCAAACCCTACCTGTGGCTCTGCCGGGTGCTGCGGCGTGACCCGTTCGACCGCAGCATTGGCCTGTTGCCGCGCCTGGCCCGGCTTCTGCACCTGCTGCTCAGCCGCAGCCAGACCGGCCAGGTGCGCTGGTATGCCGCAACCCTGGTCGGCGGCGCCGTGCTGCTGCTCGGCCTGCTGAAGGTGCTCTGATCATGCAACCAAGGAGCGTGACCACGTGATTCTGCCCTGGCTGATCCTGATTCCCTTTATCGGCGGCCTGCTCTGCTGGCTGGCCGAGCGCCACAGCAGCACCCTGCCGCGCTGGCTGGCGCTGCTGACCATGGGCCTGGTGCTGCTGATCGGCCTGTGGTTGTGGCAGCAGGGCGACTTCCAGCTGGCACCGGGCGGCGGCCGCGAACCGACCTGGGAGCTGGAATTCAAGTACCTGTGGATCGCCCGCTTCGGCATCAGCCTGCACCTGGCGCTGGACGGCCTGTCGCTGTTGATGATCCTGCTCACCGGCCTGCTCGGGGTGCTTTCGGTACTCTGCTCCTGGCAGGAAATCCAGCAGCGTGTCGGCTTCTTCCACCTCAACCTGATGTGGATCCTCGGTGGCGTGATCGGCGTGTTCCTGGCCCTGGATCTGTTCCTGTTCTTCTTCTTCTGGGAAATGATGCTGGTGCCCATGTACTTCCTCATCGCCCTGTGGGGGCACAGCGCGGCGGACGGCAAGACCTCGCGGATCAACGCGGCGACCAAGTTCTTCATCTACACCCAGGCCAGCGGCCTGATCATGCTGGTGGCGATTCTCGGCCTGGTGTTCGCCAACTTCCACACAACTGGCGTGCTGACCTTCGACTACGCCCTGCTGTTGCAAGCCAAGCTCGACCCGACAGTCGAATACACCCTGATGCTCGGTTTCTTCATCGCCTTCGCGGTCAAGCTGCCGGTGGTGCCGCTGCACTCCTGGCTGCCGGATGCCCACGCCCAGGCACCGACCGCCGGCTCGGTGGATCTGGCCGGGATTCTGCTGAAAACCGCGGCCTATGGCTTGCTGCGCTTCGGCGTACCGCTGTTTCCCAATGCCTCGGCCGAATTCGCCCCGATCGCCATGGGCCTCGGCGTACTGGGCATCGTCTATGGTGCGCTATTGGCCTTCGCCCAGACCGACATCAAACGCCTGATCGCCTACACCAGCGTGTCGCACATGGGCTTCGTGCTGATCGGTATCTATTCCGGCACTCAGCTGGCGCTGCAAGGCGTGGTGATTCAGATGCTCGCCCACGGTCTGTCCGCCGCCGCGCTGTTCATCCTCTGCGGCCAGCTCTACGAGCGCCTGCACACCCGCGACCTGCGCCTGATGGGCGGCCTGTGGGGGCGGCTGAATTACCTGCCGGGGGTGATGCTGTTCTTCGCCGCCGCCTCGCTGGGCCTGCCCGGCACCGGCAACTTCGTCGGCGAATTCCTGATCCTGCTCGGCACCTTCAAGGTCGCCCCGCTGGTCACCGTGATCGCCACCGGCGGCCTGGTGCTGGCCTCGGTGTACTCGTTGAGCATGATCCAACGCGCGTTTTATGGCCCGGCCAAGGCCGAAGGCCCATTGCAGGGGCTGGATGGCCGCGAGCTGAGCATGATGCTCGGCCTGATCGGCTTGCTGCTGCTGCTCGGGGTCTATCCGCAACCGGTGCTGGACACCTCGGCGGCGAGCATGCACGGCGTGCAGCAATGGCTGGCCACGGCCTTCTCTCAACTGCTTTCGGCTCGGTAGTGCACATGGACATGGAATTGGATCTGACCCTGCGCCATTTCATCGCCCTGCTGCCGCTGCTGATCACCAGCGCCACCGCCGTGCTGGTGATGCTCGGGATCGCCTGGCGACGTAATCACACCCAGAGCTTTGTGCTCTCGGTGATCGGTCTCAACCTGGCCTTGCTGTCCTTGCTCCCGGCGTTGCAGGTCGCCCCACTGGAAGTCACCGCGCTGCTGATCGTCGACCGCTTCGCCTGTTTCTATATGGCCCTGCTATTGGTCGCCACCCTCGCCTGCATCACCCTGGCCCACGCCTACCTCGGCGAAAAGCTGGGCAAGGGCTATCCCGGCAACCGCGAGGAGCTGTATCTGCTGATGCTGCTGGCCGCCGTGGGGGGGTTGGTGCTGGTCAGCGCGCAGCACCTGGCCGGGCTGTTCATCGGCCTGGAACTGCTCTCGTTGCCGACCTACGGGCTGGTCGCCTATGCCTTCTTCAACAAGCGCTCGCTGGAGGCGGGCCTCAAGTACATGGTGTTGTCGGCCGCCGGCAGCGCGTTTCTGCTGTTCGGCATGGCCCTGTTGTATGCCGACGCCGGCAGCCTGAGCTTTGCCGGGATCGGCGCCATCCTGGCGCCAGCCGCGCAGCCAGGCGCGCTGGTGCAGTTGGGCATGGCCATACTGCTGGTCGCCCTGGCGTTCAAGCTGTCGTTGGTGCCCTTTCATCTGTGGACACCGGATGTTTACGAAGGCGCGCCAGCACCGGTTGCGGCCTTTCTCGCCACGGCCAGCAAGGTCGCCGTGTTCGCCGTGCTGTTGCGCCTGTTCCAGCTGTCGCCCGCGGCCGCGAGCCCGGCGCTGCACGCTCTACTGGCAGTAATCGCCGTCGCCTCGATGCTCTTCGGCAACCTGCTGGCCCTGCTGCAAAGCAACCTCAAGCGCCTGCTCGGCTACTCCTCGATAGCCCACTTCGGCTACCTGCTGGTCGCCCTGATCGCCAGCGAGGGCCTGGCGGTCGAGGCGGTCGGCGTGTACCTGGTCACCTACGTGCTGACCGTGCTCGGCGCCTTCGGCGTGGTCACCCTGATGTCCACGCCCTACAACGGCCGCGACTGCGATGCGCTCTACGAATACCGCGGGCTGTTCTGGCGCCGCCCCTACCTGACCGCCGTGCTCACCGTGATGATGCTGTCGCTGGCGGGCATTCCGCTGACCGCGGGCTTTATCGGCAAGTTCTACATCATCACCGTCGGCGTGCAGGCCGAGCTCTGGTGGCTGCTCGGCGCACTGGTGCTCGGTAGCGCGATCGGGGTGTTCTATTACCTGCGGGTGATGGTCACCCTGTTCATGGTCGAACCCAACCTGCGCCGCCACGATGCGCCGTTCAACTGGGGCCAGCGGGCGGGCGGCATCATGCTGCTGATCGTCGCCCTGCTGGCGTTCTTCCTTGGCGTCTACCCGCAACCGCTGCTGGATTTAATGCTGAACGCCGGATTCGTCCAGTAACCGCAGGCGGCCCGCGCCGCTACTTGATCCCCAGACGCTTGGCCAGACGATGCAGGTTGCCGCCGTCGATCTGCAGGTGGCGGGCGGTGGCCGACCAATTGCCGCTGAAGCTCTCCAGGGTCTGGCGGATCAGTTGCCCCTGAAACTCGTCGAGTGCCTCGCGCAGGCCCACGCCAGGCATTGCGCTGACCGCCGTGGCGGGCGTCAGCGCGGTCTGGCTGGTCGCCTGGGCCGAGGTTTCCAGGTTGAAATAGGCCGGATTGAGCAGCACCTCACCCAGGCCTTGCTCGGCACGCGCCAGCACCGCGGCGCGGTGAATGGCGTGCTCCAGCTCGCGCACGTTGCCCGGCCAGGGGTAACGCTGCAACAGCGCCAGCGCGGCCTTGCTCAGCGCCAGACTGCCCAGGCCCAACTGGCTGCGACAGCGCTCGCAGAAGAAGCCGCTGAGCAGGGCGATGTCCTCCTGCCGCTCGCGCAGCGCCGGCACGGTGATCGGGAACACGCTGAGGCGGTGGTAGAGGTCGCCGCGGAATTGCCCGGCCAGCACCGCGCCCTTCAGGTCGCGGTTGGTGGCGGCGAGAATACGCACGTTGACCTTGAGGCTGCGGTCGTCGCCGATGCGCTGCAGGTCGCCGTACTGCAGCACGCGCAGCAGCTTGGCCTGCAGGGTCAGCGACAGCTCGCCGATCTCGTCGAGGAACAGGGTGCCCTGGTCGGCCATCTCGAACTTGCCGGCGCGGTGGTGGATGGCGCCGGTGAAGGCACCCTTGACGTGGCCGAACAGCTCGCTCTCGGCCACCGACTCGGGCAGCGCCGCGCAGTTGAGATACACCAGCGCATGCTCGGCGCGCGACGAGGCCAGGTGAATGGCCTTGGCCACCAGCTCCTTGCCGACCCCGGTCTCGCCCATGATCAGCACGTTGAGGTCGGATCCGGCGACCACGCCAACCTCCTTCTTCAGCTGCAGCATGCCGGCCGACAGACCGACGATCTCATCCGCGCCCGGTTTGTTCGCCAGCGGGTTGCCGATCGGCGCCATCGTCTGCTGCTCCAGGCGCTCGACCAGCAGCGCGTTACTCAGGGCCGCCGAGGCCAGGGCACCGATCAGGCGCAGCTCCTCGTCGTTGAAATGGTCGAACTGGGCCGGGTCGTAGCCGTCGATGGTCAGCGCGCCGATCAGGGTCTGGTTGGCGAACAGCGGCAGGCCGATGCAGGCATGCACCTTGAGCTGCTCGCGACTGGGCAGGATCAGGTTGTCGTAAGGATCCGGCAGCTGGCTGTCGGCGGGGAAGCGCACCACGTCGCCGGCGCGGGCGATGGCCTCCAGGCGCGGGTGTTCGCCAAGGCGGAAGCGCCGGCCGAGCACGTCCGGGGTCAGGCCATCGATCGCCAGCGGGCGGAACAGCTGGCCCTCGTAACGCAGCAGGGCCAGGGCATCGCACAGCAACAGCTGGCGCAGGCTGTTGATCAACTGCTGAAAACGATCCTGATTGGAGATGCCCCACTGCAGGTCGAGGGCGATACGCGCCAGGTTATCCATTGAAAGCGACATGTTCTGTCTTTATGACCAAGATATGTCGGAAAGACATTACACAGGCACTGTACATTTGACAAATGTACATTGTAAATCTCTTATATTTCAATTACTTAAATACTGGCACGCACCCTGCAGTAGAGACGGGCAGGCTTATCTGTCCACCTCTGCAAGGTACGCATTTGTATGACTATTCTGCTCAAAGAAAACATCCACTGGGTCGGCCAGCGCGATTGGGAGGTTCGTGACTTTCACGGCACCGAATACAAGACCCTCAAGGGCACCAGCTACAACAGCTATCTGATCCGCGAGGAGAAGACCGTGCTGATCGACACCGTCGACCATCGCTTCAGCCGTGAGTTCATTCTCAACCTGGCCAGCCAGATCGACCTGGCGAGCATCGATTACATCGTCATCAACCATGCCGAAGAGGATCACGCCGGCGCACTGTCCGAGCTGATGGCGCGCATCCCCGGCACGCCGATCTACTGCACCGCCAACGCCATCGACTCGATCACCGGCCACCACCACCAGCCGCTGTGGAACTTCATCCCGGTGAAGACCGGCGACAGTCTGGACATCGGCAACGGCAAGCAACTGGTGTTTATCGAGACGCCGATGCTGCACTGGCCCGACAGCATGATGACCTACCTCAGCGGCGACGCCGTGCTGTTCAGCAACGACGCCTTCGGCCAGCACTACTGCGACGAACACCTGTTCAACGACGAGGTCGACCAGCAGGAGTTGATGGAGCAGTGCCTGCGCTACTTCGCCAACATCCTCACCCCCTTCAGCCCGCTGGTCACCGCCAAGATCAACGAGGTGCTCGGCTTCAACCTGCCGCTGTCGATGATCGCCACCGCCCACGGCGTGGTCTGGCGCACCGACCCGGCGCAGATCGTCGGCAAGTACCTGGAGTGGGCCGACCACTACCAGGAGAACCGCATCACCCTGTTCTACGACAGCATGTCGAACAACACCCGGATGATGGCCGACGCCCTGGCCCAGGGCATCCACGAGGCCGATCCGAGCGTGGCGGTGAAGATTTTCAACGTCGCCCGCCACGACAAGAACGAGATCCTCACCCAGGTGTTCCGCTCCAAGGCCATCCTGGTCGGCTCCTCGACCATGAACAACGTGATGATGCCGAAGATCGCCGGCATGCTGGAGGAAATCACCGGCCTGCGCTTTCGCAACAAGAAGGCCGCCGCCTTCGGCAGCTACGGCTGGAACGGCGGCGCCGTGGATCGCATCCAGACCCGTCTGATGGACGCCGGCTTTACCACTTCGCTGTCGCTGAAGAGTAAATGGCGTCCCGACGGCAACGCCCTGGAGGCCTGCCGCGCCCATGGTCGGCAACTGGCGCGCGAATGGGCGTTGGCCACCCCGCCGGGCACCCGCCAAGCCGCTGCCCCGGCAGCGGCCAAGCCCGCCGCTCAGGCGTCCGCCGCCGCTTCGGCAGATGCCGGCCCGGCCATGCAGTGCAGCGTCTGCCAGTGGGTCTACCAGCCCGAGCTCGGCGAACCGATGCAGAACGTGGCCGCCGGCACGCCCTGGAGCGAGGTGCCGGATAATTTCCTCTGCCCGGAATGCAGCCTGGGCAAGGATGTCTTCGAAGTACTGCGGGAGAAAGCAGCATGAGCCACGAAATCCTCATCATCGGCTCGGGGTTCGCCGCCTGCCAGTTGGTCAAGAGTCTGCGCAAGCTCGACGCGCAGGTGCCCATCCGCCTGCTCACTGCCGACAGCGGCGACGAGTACAACAAGCCGGACATCAGCCATGCGTTCAGCCAGGGCCGCAGCAGTGCCGAGCTGACCCGTCTGAGCGCCGCGCGCTTCGCCGAGCAGTACCAGGTCGCCATACAACCCTTCACCCGGGTCGAGTCGATCGACCCGCAGGCTCGTCGCGTGCACACCGCCGACGGCAGCCACGCCTACGCGCAACTGGTGCTGGCCACCGGGGCCAACGCCCTGGTGCCGCCGGTGCCGGGCCATGAACTGCTGCTGACGCTCAACAGCCAGGGCGAATACCAGGCCGCCGAGGCGCAGCTGCGCGACGCCCGCCGCGTGCTGGTGCTCGGCGCCGGGCTGATCGGCAGCGAGCTGGCAATGGATCTGCTCAGCAGCGGCAAGCAGGTGGTACTGGTCGACCAGGCCAGCAGCCTGCTGGCGTCCTTGATGCCGGCGGCGGTCAGCGCCCGCCTGCAGGCCTGCCTGGTCGCCAGTGGCGCGCAACTGCGCCTGGGCAGCGGCCTGCAACGACTGGAGCGAACCGACGAAGGTATCCGCGCCTATCTGGACGACGGCCAATGGGTCGACTGCGACAGCGCCATCGCCGCCATCGGCCTGCGTCCGAGCATCGAACTGGCACGCCAGACCGGGCTCGCCGTAGACCGTGGCATTCAGGTCGACCGCCATCTGCAGACCAGCGCCGAGCATATCTACGCCCTGGGCGACTGCGCCGAGATCAGTGGTCGCGTGCTGCCGTTCCTGCAGCCGATCCAACTGGCGGCCAGCGCCCTGGCCAAGACCCTGCTCGGCCAACCGCAGGCGCTGCAGCTGCCGCCCATGCTGATCCGGGTGAAAACACCGCGCCTGCCCTTGCACCTGGCTGGCGAGACCAGCGGCGACCACCTCGACTGGCGGCTCAGCTTCGACGAGCAAGGCATGCTGGCGCAGGCCTTCGACGAACAGGCGCAGCTGCGCGGCTTCGTGGTCAGCGAGGGGCGCCTGCAGAACGCCTTCGCCCTGCTGCGCCAGTTGCCCGGCTGAAGCCGGGGCGTACCGGCAAGCGCGCGCTTGCCGGCTGGAACGGGGCAGAGCCTGGAATCCGTCCGCGGCCGGGATCGCCTCGGCGAGCCTGCTCAGGAGCCCCCATAGGCCTGCAGCCAGGCATACAGCCGCTCGGTGTCGCTGCGCCGGCACAGTGCGCTGCCTTCGCTCATGATCGCAGCGCTGCCGGCGGCCACGCCAAAGCGCGCGGCTTCGCGCCAGCCGGCACCGGCGGCCAGCTTGAGGGTGATGCCGGCGACCAGGCTGTCGCCGGCGCCGACGGTGCTGCGCCGGGGCACCGACGGCGCGGCGATCCGCTCGCTCAGGCCGTCACTGGCCAACAAGGCGCCTGCGGCGCCGAGCGAGACCAGCACCGTTTCGCACTGGCCGTCCCGCACCAGCCCCTGGGCGATGCGGGCGAGCTGCTGCGGCTCGCTGATCTCTTCGCCGACCAGGGCGCTCAGCTCGCTGAGGTTGGGCTTGATCATCAGCACCCCGCCGACCGCCAGGGCCTGGCGCAGCGCCGCGGCGGAGCTGTCGATGAGGCAGCGCGCGCCGCGGCGTCTGGCGCCTTGCAGCACACGCGGGAGGAAGTCTGCGGCCAAACCGGCGGGCAGGCTGCCGCTGATCACCAGGTAGTCGAGGGCCGGCAGCGCCTCCAGGCTGGCCAGCAGCTGTTCCTGCTCGACCGGGCTGAGCAGCGCGCCGGGCATGACCAAGCGGTATTGCCGACCACTGGCCTGCTCCACCACGTTGAAGCATTCGCGGGTGCCGTTGGCGATGGCCAGCGGCCGATTCGGCACCCCTTCGGCATCGAGCAGTTCGATCAGATGCCGACCGCTGGAGCCGCCGGCGGGGAACAGCGCCAAGGCATTGCCGCCGAGGAGGTGGATGGCCCGGGCGACGTTGATGCCGCCCCCGCCGGCGGCATAACTCGGCGCGCTGCAACGCAGCTTGGCATCCGGGCACAGGCGCGGGACTTGGGTGGCGATATCCAGCGCGGGGCTGAGGGTCAGGGTGACGATATGCGCCCCCTTGCCCAGAACACGCTTAGCGCTGCGTGAAGGAGTGGCCATGCTCGACCTCGACGGCTGGCTCGGGTGCCGCGGCACCTATAGGCAGAAGCGTAGGCGAACGCCCCCCAGACTGCCGGCTGATGCTGTCGATGGGCTGGCCGTTGCCCTGCAGCCGGTCGCCCAGGGTACTGCCGGTAGCTGGCGGAAATCCCGGGCGCGGCCGTCGTTCAACCGTCGATGCGCTTGACCAGCCGCGCCTGCAGCGCCTCCAGTTCGGCCGGCTCGGCCTTCTGGCTGGCATGGTTGCCCAGGCCGAGGCCGGCAAAGCGCGGGACGATGTGCATATGGATGTGAAACACCGTCTGCCCGGCCGGGGCGCCGTTGAACTGCGCCACCTGCACGCCGTCCGGCTGCAACTCGTCGACCAGCACCCGAACCAAGCGCTGGGTCACCCGCATCAGCCTGGCCAGACTGTCCGGGTCGATCTCCAAGATGTTGCGCGCCGCCGCGCGTTTGGGAATCACCAGGGTATGGCCGAGGGACTGCGGGAACAGGTCGAGGAAGGCCAACACATCGTCGTCCTCGTACAGTTTGTAGCAGGGCGCCTCGCCGCGAATGATCTGGGCGAAGATGTTTTGCGGGTCGTAGTCACCATGCAGGCTCATCGGGGTTCTCCAATTAGGCGGGGGCAAAGCGCGCACCATACCGCTTTGTGCCCGTCCGGCAAACGCCCGGCAAGCCATGGCCGGGTCGAGCGCGACGTCCGCGCCTCCTGGCGCTACTTACAACACCATAGCCGCGACCCAACCGAACAGCAGCAGCGGCAGGTTGTAGTGCAGAAAGGTCGGCACCACGCTGTCCCAGATATGGTTGTGCTGGCCGTCGACATTCAGCCCCGAGGTCGGGCCGAGAGTCGAATCCGAGGCCGGCGAGCCGGCATCACCCAAGGCCCCGGCAGTGCCG
This sequence comes from Pseudomonas sp. sp1636, assembly GCF_030376615.1. GTDB lineage: Bacteria > Pseudomonadota > Gammaproteobacteria > Pseudomonadales > Pseudomonadaceae > Aquipseudomonas. The sequence goes on along the minus strand of NZ_JARRAB010000010.1, from coordinate 112,648 downwards.
ACGATGCTGACGATGGCCAGCGGACTGAAACCCAGCTGGACGCCCAGCGGCACGAAGATCGCGGCGATGATCGGCACGGTGGAGAACGACGAACCGATACCCATGGTCACCAACAGGCCAACCAGCAGCATCAGCAGCGCGCCTATGGCCTTGTCCTGACCGACCAGCTCGGCCGCGCCGTCGACCAGGCTTTTCACCTCGCCGGTGGCCTTCATCACTTCGGCGAAACCGGCCGCGGCGATCATGATGAAGCCGATCATCGCCATCATCTTCATGCCTTCGGTGAACAGGCCGTCGGCCTCTTTCCAGCGCACCACACCGGATACCGAGAAAATCACGAAGCCGACCAAGGCGCCGACTATCATCGAATCCAGCCACAACTGCACGACGAAGGCCGCGCCAATCGCCACCGCGGCCACCAGCAGGCTCAGCGGGTTGTAGGCCGCGTCGATACGCTCGGCCTGCTCGATCTTCGCCAGGTCGTAGACACGTTTGCCGCGGTAGCTGAACAATACCGCCACCAACAGGCCGCACAGCATGCCCAGCGCCGGAATCGCCATGGCCTCGGTGATGCTGACCGCGCTCACGTCCACCCCGGCCTTGGCCACGTTGGCCAGCAGGATCTCATTGAGGAAGATGCCGCCAAAACCGACCGGCAAGAACATATAAGGCGTGATCAGGCCAAAGGTCAGCACGCAGGCGATCAGCCGGCGATCCAGCTGCAGCTTGCTCAACACATAGAGCAACGGCGGCACCAGCAGCGGAATGAAGGCGATGTGGATTGGCAAGACGTTCTGCGAGGCAATCGCCACCGTCAGCAGCAATGCGATCAAGACCCACTTGAGCAGCCCGCCGCCCTGGGCATCCTGTCTGCCGACCAAGGCCAGGGCCTTGTCGGCCAGCGCGTGAGCCAAGCCGGATTTGGCAATCGCCACGGCAAAAGCGCCAAGCAAGGCATAGGACAACGCCACGGTGGCGCCGCCGCCAAGCCCCTGATTGAACGCCGCCAACGAACCTTCGAGGCCCAAACCACCGAGCACACCGCCGGCCAATGCGCCGACGATCAGTGCGACCACCACATGCACACGGCACAGGCTGAGGATCAGCATGATGCCGACCGCTGCGATTACTGCATTCATTGAACTGCCCCTAATGAAGCTTTGCCGAAAAAACCGGAGGGAGGTTGCGTGAACATGGGCGATGCCTGGCCGCATCCCCGCTCAGCAGTGCACAGCAGTAAACCGGCAACTGTCGCTGTGTCCTGAAAAAAGCCGCGTACTCTGCCGTAAGCGCCCCGAGCTGTCAAAACACCCCCGTGTGAAATATTGATCAAGCCGTGCATAATCCCGCCCCGGAACTGTGCTGCCAGGCCACCCTCAGGCCTCTCGTCGCGCCATCGGTTCGATCAAGAAAATCGTACCCGCGCCGATAGCCACGCTAGAACAACCCAGTAAGGAGCACTTCATGCCGTTCAGCCGTCTTTCGATCCAGTGGAAAATCACCCTGCTTGCCGGTCTGTGCCTGCTGGCGATCGTGACGTTGCTGGTCGGCGCCTCTCTCCTGCAATCCACGCGCAGCGCCGAGCTGGTGCGCAGTTCCAGCAGCAGCATGCTGGCAGACAGCGCCAAGCTGCGCCTGCAGGCTCGCGGCGAGCTGCAGGCGATCCGCATCCAGCGCTATTTCATGGACGCCTACCAGTACGGCAAAGGCTTTTCCCGACAAATCCTGTTCCTTCGCGACCAGGCCGAAAAACGCTTTCTCGATGCCTTCGACCTGCGCGAAGACCTGACCCGGCAAGTGCGTAGCAGCCTGGAGGCCAACCCGACCCTACTCGGCCTGTACCTGGTGTTCGAACCCAATGGGCTGGACGGCAAGGACGAACTGTTCACCGACCTACCCGAACTGGGCAGCAACGACCAGGGGCGTTTCTCGCTGTACTGGGCGCAGCCCAAACCGGGCGAACTGACCTCGGAGTCGATGAACGAGGAGATGCTTGGCGACACCAAAACCGGCCCCAGCGGTGATCCTTACAATGCCTGGTACACCTGCCCACGCGACAGCGGCAAGACCTGTGTACTGGAACCCTACTTCGACGAAGTTGGCGGTCAACAGGTGCTGATGACCAGCATCGCTTTTCCACTTGAACTGGACGGCAAGGTGATTGGCGTAGTGGGGCTGGATATCAGCCTGGACAGCCTGCAACAGTTGAGCCTGCAGGCCAATCGCGGCCTCTATGACGGTGCCGGCCACGTTAGCATCTTCAGCCCGGCCGGGCTGTTGGCCGGACACAGCCGCGATGCCGGCCTGCTCGGCCAGACAGTCGACAAGGCTTACAGCGAGCACGCCAGCGAATTACTCCCGTTGATCCAGAACGGCACAGCCGCCGAACTGCAGCACGGCGAGATGCTGCGCGTGCTGCAACCGTTCAAGCCGATTCCCGAGGCCAAGCCCTGGAACGTATTGCTTGAAGTGCCCGAGCAGGAACTGCTCGCACCCGCTCTGCAACTCGAGCGGCAACTGGAAGAGCGGCGAACCGGCGACAGCGCAGTGGCCCTGACGATCGGTCTGCTGGCCATGCTGCTCGGCCTGCTGCTGATGTGGCTGACCGCCCGCGGAGTGACCAGGCCGATCCTTGACGTCGCCGCCATGCTCAAGGACATCGCCAGCGGCGAAGGCGACCTGACCCGCCGCCTCGACTACCCCAGACAGGACGAACTGGGCGAGCTGGCGGGCTGGTTCAACCGCTTCCTCGACAAGCTCCAGCCGATCATTGCCGACGTCAAGCGCAGCGTGCAGGATGCCCGCGGCACCGCCGACCAGTCCTCCGCCATCGCCAGTCAGACCAGCGCCAGCATGCAGCAGCAGTTTCGTGAGGTCGACCAGGTGGCCACCGCCTTCCAGGAAATGAGCGCCACCGCCCAGGATGTGGCGCACAACGCCGCGCAAGCCGCCGACGCGGCAAACAGCGCCGACCAAGCCAGCCGCGAAGGCCTCGGGGTGATCGGCAAGACCACCTCGACCATCGAGCTGCTGGCCAACGAAATGAACGTCGCCATGCAGGAAGTCGAAGGCCTGGCCAACAGCAGCGAACAGATCGGCTCGGTATTGGAAGTGATCCGCTCGATTGCCGAACAGACCAACCTGCTGGCACTCAACGCCGCCATCGAAGCGGCCCGCGCCGGTGAGGCCGGGCGCGGCTTTGCCGTAGTCGCCGATGAAGTACGCAACCTGGCCAAGCGCACCCAGGACTCGGTCGAGGAAATCCGTCAGGTGATCGAAACCCTGCAAAAGGGTACCCGCGAGGTGGTCAGTACCATGCACAGCAGCCACCGCCAGGCCCAGGGCAGTGTCGAGCAGGTCGAGCTGGCCGTTGCCGTTCTGCAGCGGATCAGCCAAGCGGTGAGCGTCATCACCGACATGAACCTGCAAATCGCCAGCGCTGCCGAGGAACAAAGCTCGGTGGCCGAGGAGATCAACCGTAACGTCGCCTCCATCCGCGATGTCACCGAATCGATCTCCGGGCAGGCCCATGAGTCGGCGAATATCAGCCAGAACCTGAACCAGTTGGCCAACCACCAGCAGAGCCTGATGGATCAATTCCGGGTCTGAGCGGCAGGAACCTTATGCCTTGGCATTCGATTTTTCGCGGTCGGCAGCCCCCTGCACATCGCCTTGGCTGCCGGCTTCGGTCGTAACGGCAACCGCGCGGAATCGGTCGCAGGCGCCTAAGGCAATGCGAACAAACCACCGACGAGCCGAGCGACGCGATCGATCCGGGGCTGGCGCCACTGCCGCGGAAACCCGTGCGCGAAAGCCTCGATACGAGTAATCCGGTGTTTGCCAACGGTATGTGCCAGGGGCTTATCCCAGTGTTGCTGGGATAAGCCCCCTACTTCAGACAACACATGTGCGCTATTAATGAGGGCTACCGTAGAGCGCCCTATCCCTCAGTATGGGGGATCTGAAACGGCTTTCCGAAGCGCCGACTTGTTGCTCCTGTTGCTCGAACGCGGAACCAGCCGCAGTGGGCTGTTCCTCGAGCATCTGAGCAAAACGTTGGCCGGAACTCTGGCTGGGGCTATTGCTCAGCAGAACCTCCTGCTGCAGGCGATAGTCCATCAGTCGCTCACTGCCGCCTTCTGCCAGCAAAAGTCCTGTTGCTTCGCTCGCCTGTACCGCAGTCACCGCTCCTGTTATCAAGACGGCGAGTGCCGTCGTATGCAGTATCGATTTCATGATGCGATCCTCTAAATGAAGCGTTCCCCCACCCTATGAGAGCACTGGCGAGGTGCGCTGTTACAGGCAGCCCGTCGGATACAGCCGCCGGCCGACCAACGTACCTTGCCCTCGGCTAGGTTGGGGTTTTATGGTGAATTCGCCTGTCAACATCATCCGGCAGGTAACGATGTGTCACCGACATCTGTCGCCGCCAAAGGAGCCCCATTTGACCGGTCTGTACCGCCTTCTATTTATCTTGCTCGGTCGCCGGCGACATATCCTGGCAGGCCTCCTGCTCGGTGGCGGCCTGATTATGGGAGGGGCCAAAGCCGCACCTCACTCGCCGCGCGAGCATCGGGATGAACAGGTGGCGCAGCGGCTGCAGGATTGGCAGTCATTGATCGCCCAGTCGATGCCACTAAGCGAGGTGGAGAAACTGCAGGCGGTCAACGGCTTTTTCAATCGGCGTACCCGGTTTGCCGAAGACCGGGATCTGCGGGGACAAATCGACTACTGGGCCTCGCCGCTGGAAACCCTTGAGCTAGGTGCCGGCGACTGTGAAGATTTCGCCCTCGCCAAGTACTTCACCCTGCGCCTGCTCGGGATCCCCGAGCAAAGCCTGCGCCTTATCTACGCGACGCTGGCCTCGACCAAACAGGCCCATATGGTGCTGGGTTTCTGGCCTGATAGCGGCGTGGAGCCCGTACTGCTGGACAATCTAACCGCAGAAATTCTACCCATTAGCCAGCGCCTCGATCTGCAGATGCAGTTCGCCTTCGGTTCCACGCACTTGTACAGGTTTGAGCAGAGCAACCTACAGGTAGCCGGCAACATCGAACTGCTGCCGCATTGGCAAGTGTTGATGACCAAGATGAAACACGAAGATTTCATTTCGCTGAGCGCCGACAAGATCAGCCTTTAGCACGGGCGCAGCGGCTGGCCGTAGCGCTCAGTGAGGCGAATCCGCTACGCCTTGCGCACTGCCGATGGTGGTAACTGAATGCGCACGCACAAACCGCCTAGTTCACTGTCCGTCAGTTCCAGGCGCCCGCCCCAGGCATCGACGATGTCGCGCACTATGCCCAGGCCCAAACCGTGTCCGGCCATCTGCTCATCCAGGCGCGTGCCACGGCTCAGCACTTCCTCACGCCGCCCGGCTTCGATGCCGGGGCCATCGTCGTCGACCTTGAGCAGGTAGCCTGCAACCGTGCACTCGATACTCAAGCGCGCCTGGCTTTTCGCCCATTTGCAGGCGTTATCCAACAGATTGCCGAGCAGTTCGAGCATATCTTCCCGATCCCAGGGTAAACGCAAACCTGGCGCGGCCTGCCAATCCAGGCGCAGGTTGCGCCGGTGGATCATCGCCAGGGTGGCGAACAGCCCCGGCAACTCCTCGGCGCAAGTGAAATGCGCGCCGGGTAAGGCCTCCCCGGCCAAGCGCGCCCGTCCCAGCTCACGCGCCAGGCGTTGTTCGATCTGCCGCAGGTTATCGAGCAGGCTGGCCTGCAACTCGGGACAGCCTTTCAGCTCGTCCCGTCCGGCCAGGCTGAGCAGCACCGCCAGTGGCGTTTTCAAGGCGTGGCCGAGGTTGCCCAGGCCAGTGCGCGAGCGTCTCAGGGTGTCTTCGGTGTACGCCAGCAGGTGATTGATCTGCGCCACCAGAGGCTCCAACTCGCGGGGCACGCGGCTGTCCAGCGCGCTGCGCTGCCCCCGTTGCAGCTGGGCGATCTGCTGGCGCACCTGTTCCAGCGGGCGCAATGCGCGGCTGACGGTCAGGCGTTGCAGCAACAGCATCAACAGCAAGGCGGCCACGCCCACCCCCAGGCCCAGCTGTTGCACCCGGCGAAAGCTCTGCAGCACCGGCGTATAGTCCTGGGCCACATGGACGGATAGCCGCTGGCCGAAACGCTGATAGTCGCCACGATAACTGAGCAGTAACTGCCCCTGCGGACCGTCGCTCAACTGATCTTGCAGTCCCGGCTCCGGCGCCGGTTGCAACTCGCTGTCCCACAGCGAACGCGAGCGCCAATTCTTGTCGGCAAAATCGATACGAAAGTAATGCCCGGAGTATGGCCGCTGGAAAGCGGCGCTGAGGCGTTGTTCATTCAACTGCAGACCTTGCGGCCCGCGCACCATGGCCACCAGCAGCGACTCGGCTTCGTCGCGCAGGTCGGCTTGCAGGTAGCGGCGCAGACCAAGATCGAACAGCCATAGACTGGTCTGCATCAGGAGTAGGCCAATCACCAGCAATATGCCGATCAAGCCCAGACTCAAGCGCCGCTGAATCGATCTCAAACAGCGCCCCCGCTGAACCGATAGCCCTGGCCACGCCGGGTTTCGATCATTTCCCGGCCGATTTTCCGGCGCAAGTGATTGACGTGAACCTCAATGACATTCGAGTCGCGCTCTGTCTCACCGTCATAGAGATGCTCGGCCAGGTGGCTTTTCGAGAGGATCTGCCCGGCGTGTAGCATGAAATAGCGCAGCAGGCGAAACTCAGCGGAGGTCAGCTCCACCTCTTCACCCTCACCCTTGCGTCTGACGCACTGCCGCCCTTCATCCAACAACCATCCGGCCGCCTGTAATTGCGGCTGATTGGCCAGGCCGTGCGCGCGGCGCAGTAACACCTGAATGCGCAGTTGCAGTTCTTCCGGGTGAAAGGGTTTGCTCAGGTAATCGTCGGCGCCGGCCTTAAGGCCCTCGATGCGTTCGGCCCAGGAGCCGCGTGCGGTGAGGATCAACACCGGGACGCTCAGGCCGCCCGCTCGCCACTCCGTCAACACTTGCAAACCAGGTTTGCCCGGCAAACCCAGGTCGAGAATGATCAGATCGTAAGGCTCGCTGGCGCCCTGATACAGCGCATCGCGGCCATCCGCCAGCCAATCCACCGCATAGCCCTGGCGTGCCAGGTCGGCGAGTAGCTCGTCAGCCAGAGGCACATGGTCTTCCACTAGCAACAGGCGCATTCAGTCGTCCACCTCATCCTTCAGGATGCGCCCGTCGCGGGCGTCCAGCTCCAGTTCGCGCACCACGCCTCGCGAGGTCAGCAACTCGAGCTCATAGACCAGGATGTCGTCCTCCTCCTCCAGCTCGGCTTCGAGCAAGGTGGCTCCTGGATAACGCTGCAAGGCCGTACGCATCAGTTGCTCAAGCGGCAAAATCAGCCCCTCGCGGCGCAAGCGCAAGGCTTCATCCTGATCCAGATCACGGGCACCGGCAGTACCGTTCAGCGCAAGCAGAAGCATGCCGCACAGGGCCTGATCGCGCAGAACCTTGCGCATCAGTCGTCCTGCTGATTCTTGAGAATCTGGCCATTGCTGGCGTCCAGCTCTATGTCCCATCGCACGCCTTGCGCGTCGCGCACCTCGACCTGATAAATGTAGCGGCCGTATTCCTCTTCCAACTCGGTTTCCTCGATTTTGCCGCCTGGCTGCAAGGCCAGGGCAGCGGCATTGAGCGTCTCGAACGATTGGATAGTACCCGCATCACGCAGTTTCAGGGCTTCATCCGGGCCGAGGTCACGCGCTTGAGCGATACCGGCGGCGGCCAGAGCAGCAATTGCGAACAGGGCGATCAATGCTTTCATGGTGAGTCTCCGTGAGGGTTGTTTCGACGGAGTTAAGGTTACTGCGCTGGACTTAACTCAAGCTGAATTTGCTCAAGCCCGCTTGAGCAGCATGCCATCGAGCAAGTGTGCCAGATCAAGTCGCTGGGGCGGTGTGGCTGAAGCTCTATCATCGCGTTCTTGCGTGTTGGAGGCGAGCATGGGGCGATTCGGATCCTGATGATCAAGGCCGCGGCACGGGACTTGGCGTGCAGGTCGCGGTCATCGCTCATTAAGAGCACGCATAAAACAAGACACCCCAGGCCATGACAGTCGCAGAGTTACTGTCAGGATCCGGGGCGTCTTTATCCAGCAGCGCTAGGGGGTAGCGCGATTAACGGCAAGAATGCCGACAGGTATAACAGTTAATATTACCAGGCGGCCAGGGCCGAATTCCTCAGGGCATAAGCGTTAGCCGGGATCCCCTCGCTTTCTTCACGGTTTTTTGCCCACTGGGTCAGCAGTGCCATCATCATGAACCCGCCGACGATCAATACTGGGTACGCCGCCAGAATTTCAATCAGCGAATACTTCCAGGACAGAGGACGGCCGACGCCGAGCATCGCGGCATAGAACCAGGACACGCCAGAGAGTGCACCGGCAAAGAGCGCGAACATGCGCATGTTGAACTCTAATTTGAGCAGCGATCCGGCCTTCTGCAGCGCAGGAAGCACCAGGCTGTGCAGCAGCATGCCATTGAACGTCAGCAACATGACGATGGTGATTTTAGCCTGCAACTTCGGATTGAGCAGGTAGGACAAGCCCTTATCGCCAATATCGACCCAGATAATTGCCAGACCCGTTATCCAGAGTACCGTCAGTGCAGCAGAAACCGTCTTTTGCAAATGCTCCATATGCTGGTTGTCTTGCAGATGACTGTGCTTGCCTTTCAGCAATTCTTTGACCATTGCGACATCGCTGGTTAATACCATGCCAATTGCAACGCAACAGGCGATCAGGTGCGCATAAACAATCCCTAAACGCATAAACTCCATGGCCGTTTTTTGTTCAAAAAACGAAGTGAGAATAGTAAAGTCCATGGGTGCCTCTTTTTTATATTCAGGTGAATCAGACTATCTGCGTCATATGATTCATTTAGTTTTACATTTGCAGTGAAGAAATACTCCAGTGCAGCTTTCGGTTTCAGGTGTGAAACATCAAATGCATAAACAGCCTGGCGAATGAACTTTTCATCATTCGATTTCCTCTTTCAAAAGTAAACGCTTTCCCGCACATGATTCTTTCATGTGAGAAAAACTCCTGGACTGGTGAAAACGCGGGTGAATCCCTCGCTCTCGTCTGGCTAGTTTAAGAGCGGGGAAGCCCGAATACGTTCATTTTTCGCTCAGCGAAGCCGACAAACGGCGTCGTGGCTCCACTTCCGGGCTATGGCGGCCAATCGCCACAAATAGCTAAAAGTACCGTAATTGAGCGTTTTCTCGATGGCGGAGAAGAATTTAAACCTTTCCCCCCGGCGCAGGTGTGTAAACCGGCCCAAGGGGGCATAACAATTTTTTCGACAGAGTGCACATTATTTGCCTGTGCGTGTGACTTATTGGTCAACTTCAATCATCAACACTATGACTGGCCAGCGAGCGACCCGCGTCGCAGGCCCTATGATTTTGGGATCACCTCGGAGAACACGACCCCATGAACGCCCCGCTGCGTTTTAACGAAGCACTGCTGATCGCCGATCGCGCCTTTCAACCTTTCCAGTGCGTCGCCTGGGCACCGCAAGACGGTAGCGGCGAACTCAGCCTGACGGTCATCGACCGCACCAGCACCCGTCTACTCGGCCGTACTCAGCTATCGAGCAGCATCTACAGCGACCCGGTGCAGCTGGCTAGCGTGCTAAACAAGTCTCGCGCCGAATTGAGCCAGCAGGGTTACGACCTGGCTCCCTGGAGCATGCCGGAGTAATCCTGACGGTGAATGGCACCGTGCACTCGCGTGCAATGCCAGGGTAGCGGTGCCCTCCTCCTGATCTGCTCTGATTTGGAGCCGGTAAAAGTGGCAATATCTGTGGGCTTATTGTCCTTGTTGCCACCTGTTCGCTGAGCGCAAACTGCATCCATCGCTCAGCGAGAATGGCCCATGGATGTGCTGACAACCATTGCCTGACGCGTACTTATCCAAGCCGGAGTCAAGCATGCTGCAACTGCGCCCCAACTGTGAATGCTGTGACCGTGACCTACCCGCCGACTCGGTTGATGCCTTGATCTGTTCGTTCGAGTGCACCTTCTGCCGTGACTGTGCGACTAGGCGCCTGCAAGGCACTTGCCCTAACTGTGGTGGCGAACTGCTGCCCAGGCCGCGGCGTCCGGCAGACAAGCTGGAGCGCTATCCCGAGTCCCGCGAACGCACTCCCGTCCCTAACGGTTGCCCGCGAACAGCCGAGCCCTGAAGGAAAGTTCAATGCTTGATCTGCTGCGCAAAATGCGCGGCGGGGCTATCGCTATGCCAGCTCGCCCACCGCCGTGACAGGTGTCCATCGCTTGGCTAGGTGGGTCTCGAACTGATGGACGCAATGCCGTGCGCAACGGACGCAGCCCCAAGTATTGGCAATAGGCTAACCGTTGGGCATGCAGTGCCGGCTAGCTTCTGCAGAGGAGTAGGCTCACCCGCCGTAGCAATTGACCTGGTTGCGGCCACCCTGCTTGGATGCATAAAGGGCCTGGTCAGCGTGCTCGATCAACTGCGGATAGTCCTGGACAGGATGGCTCAGGTCAGCCACCCCCAGACTGATGGTGAACGGGATAGTTTGGCCCTCATAGCTAACCAGCAGGGATTCGATGCGCAGGCGCAGGCGTTCGGCAAAGAGCATGGCACCGCTACTGTCGACATCCGGGAGCAGAACCACGAACTCCTCACCGCCATAACGCCCGGCAATATCGGTGTCGCGCACCTGCTCGCGCACCACCGCGGCGACGGCCTGAATCACCTTGTCTCCAGCCGGGTGGCCATAGGTGTCGTTAACTTTCTTGAAGTGATCGATATCGAACATCACCAGCGCGGCCATGCTCTGGTAACGCCGGTGCCGGGCATATTCGTGCTGCAGGCACTCTTCCCAGTAGCCACGGTTGTTCAGGCCGGTCAGGCGATCGGTACGCGAGAGTTGTTGCAGTTGCAGGTTCGTCGCCTGTAACTGCTGCTTGTTTATCGCCACACTGGTCACGTCGTAGATGATCAGGCAAATATGTTCGATGTTCGTATTGGTGGCTTGCAACGGCAGAATGGTGGTGTTCTGAAACATGTACTCTTCCTGCCCGGTGATCGGCTGGTAGTTCTTGAACTTCACCAGATAAGGCCGCTGCTCCCAGATAGTGAAAGCCGGCGTGCCCAGAGTCACCACCCCTTCGACCTTGTGCCGAAACCAGTTTTCTTCGATTTCGGGAAACAGGCTGAACAACGATTGCTTATGCACCTCGTGGGGCTGCAGGCCCGAGCGGTTCTCCATGAAGGTGTTCCAGACCTGTACGCGGTAGTCGCGATCAAGCACCACGACACCTACATCGATGCTCTGCACCACGGCCAGCAGCCAGTGGAACTCGTTGAACTCCAGATTCTCATTCATGTTCAGTTCATCAGGTAAGCAAGCTTGTTGGAAAGCAACGACACCGAGTCTTCAGTAAACAGCAGCAGTAAGTCGAAATGAATATGGTGGCCTTCGATGCTGTAGCTGATCTCCACGGCCAGGGTGGTCTTCCAGCGTGGTCGGTTGAACTTGATCAACTCTTCGATGGAGGCATGCTCGCCCAATACCGTGGGGTGGCTTAGGGAAAACTGCACATCGACTTGCTCGGCAATACCGTTCAAACAGGCGCCGATCAGGACAGTGGAAAGATCCAGGAGCATTTCCATTTCGGAATACTCGGACGAGAAGCCACTCATCAGTCGGGCCATTTCGCCCACTTGCGAGTCATGGAAAATCAGCAGCGCTTCGCCAGCAATGCCGCCACCGATAAACCCCTGGCATACGGCGGTCAGTCCGTCACCCCGCTGGGCATCGGCCAGGGCCATGTGCAACTCGCCGACCTCGAACAGGCTGACATTCGGCACCGGCAATTGCACAAACACGCCCAGCAGTTTCGCCAGCAAGGCCGCAGCACGCCCCATGGCGACATTGACCACCTCACGAAAGGCATCGACGAAACTGATACTGGATTCGTCCTGGCCCATGCACAGGGCCAGATTGCCGCTGTTTTTTTTGAACAAGCCCAAGCGCTTGAGGGTTTGTTCGAGCAGATCCGGATCGGCCGGTTTCTGCACAAAGTCCAGAGCCCCCAACTGCATGACCCGCTGGCGTGCCTGCTCCTGCACATCGCCAGACACCACTATGACCTTGCAGGACAGACCTTCGGCTTGCAGGGCAGCCAACACCTGATAGCCATCCATCTCGGGCATGGTCAAGTCGAGCAGCATCACATCGACCTGGCCTTGGCGCAGAACCGCCATGGCCTCCATGCCATTGGCCGCCTGAACGATAGCGACGGGCCAGTCGGCGGGCAGCGCACGCAGCAATTGTTTGCGTGCCATGTTGGAGTCGTCGCAGATAAGCAGAGTGCTAACGGTCATGCGCATCACTTTTTATAGTTGTCTGCTGGCCGGGATCCGGGCAATTAAGCGCTATCCGATATCGATACGCTAGGCTAACGGCCTTTTCATCTTAACGGTAGGCCGCCTTTTTACGGTAAAAAACCTCGATAGTTGCAAGATAAAAACAACAAAGGTGGCCATTGGGCCACCTTTGTGCGGAGCTGACTGAAAAACATGCCTCAGTAGTAGGCGTTTTCCCTGTTGCTGTGGTCGGTCACGTCGCGCACGCCTTTAAGTTCCGGGATGCGCTCAAGCAGGGTTTTCTCGATGCCTTCCTTGAGGGTCAGGTCGGCCTGGCCGCAGCCCTGGCAGCCGCCACCAAACCTCAATACCGCGATGCCGTCTTCGATCACATCGATCAGGCTCACTTCGCCGCCATGGCTGGCCAGCCCCGGGTTGATCTCGGTTTGCAGGTAATAGTTGATCCGCTCGTTGATCGGGCTGTCTGCGTTGACCATCGGCACCTTGGCATTGGGTGCCTTGATGGTCAGCTGGCCGCCCATGCGGTCAGTCGCGTAATCGACCACGGCATCGTCCAGAAAGGGCTCGCTGACCGCATCGATCCAGGCAGTGAAGCTGGCCAGTGCAATCGCGGTATCATCCGGCTTCTCCTCGCCCGGCTTGCAATAGGCGATACAGGTTTCGGCGTATTGGCTGCCTGGCTGGGTAATGAAGACACGGATGCCAATGCCTGTGGTGTTCTGCTTGCTCAGCAGATCAGCCAGATAATCGTGGGCAGCGTCGGTAATGGTAATGGTGCTCATGGCAACTCCTCGCGAACATGGCTGCAGTGTACGCCAACCTCCGGCTTTCAATAAAGTCTGAGCGTTTATCTCGGAATAGTTTTGCCGCGACGGCCGCGGCGCCATAGTCGCCACTGGCAGCGCGACGGGCCTGCACACAATCGCCTCCGCCCAATGCCTCCTGGCGCCAACCGTCACAGATTCTCATAACGGTTCATATCCAGCACACCGGCCTCGACCGGTTCGTGTTCGCGAATATACGCCGTCAGGTCATGGAAATAGCGCCAAAACTCGGGATGGCTACGCCGAATACCCCAACGCACGACCAGTTGATCAAACGCCTGGGGATCACGCACCGACTCCATGCGGCGTACGAACTCGGGAACCTCCTGCGCGGCGAGGCTGAACATGAAGTTCGGGTAACTGCTGAGCACTCCCGGATAAACGGTCAAGGTATCCAGCGCGGGCTGATAACGCAGTCCCTCGCCATACATGAAGGCCACGTTGCTGTGCGCTCGGTTGCGCAGCAGGCTATAGACCTCGCGCGTGCCATCGGCCAGTTCGACGCGCAGCAGAGTCGCTTCCGGCAGTTGCTGAATGACCTTGAACCCGCCCGCCGGTTTGCCGGTCAAGCGGCTCAGCGCCTGCTCGGCCGCCTGCAGTTCGGCCGGCAGGCCAGCACGATGGCAGGGCGCGCCCTTGCACCGGCTGATCGGATCCGGTCGCGCATTGAGGCTGTCATAACGGTTCAACAAGGCCTCGGCGAAGCCACGTATGGGGTCTGTTGTCGGCAATTGCAGGGCTGTCCGACTATGGGTGTCGATGCGCGGGTAGTCCAGCCACAGCTTCAGCCGGCCACTGTACTGATACCAGTCATCGAGGATCGCCTGGCGGGCGTCGGCCGGCATCAACCGCAGGAAGTTCTGCTCGGCGCCGTTGCGGATCAGGTCGAAATACAAGCGCGTCTGCGCCTGGTGCGACAGATTGCCGAACACATCGAAGTTAACCACCAACTGATAATAGGTTCGCTCAAGCAGTGGATAGTCCATCCACCAGAGGGTCTGCGGGATCTCGCCAATCAGGCCTTTGCGCACCGAAGCGCTATCGTGCTGGCGGAAGATGGTCAGCAGGGCATTGTCGTTACCGGCCCAGATATGCGCCCAACTGGGTGCCGGGGCAGCGGCGTAGCTGTCCATGCGCAAGGCCTCGTACTCATTGCGCTTGTTGCGATAGGTACGCCACAAACTGAAGAGATTGCCGATATCGTCGAACTGACCGGGCATGGCCAGCAGCGGCGTCGCCTTGGCGCGGTACCTGGCGTCGACCATATACAGATCATGCCGAGGATCCTGGAACACCACCCAGAAATTATCGCGGATCACGTCGGTGGCGATTTGCCCGCGACACACGGGGCCACGGATAAAGGTGCGCACGAAGTATTCGGCATCGTCCAGCATGAACTGGTAGCGCGCCTGAGGCGGAATTGCCGCGAAGGTTTCGAACGGGTTGGCACGGCGCTGGGCACCATAACCAGGCAGCGCATCAACCCGCCAGTCGCCGGAGAAGAACAGCTCCTTGACCCGCGCCAACTTGTTCGCACTGAGCGCATAGGTCATGTGGGTCTTGTGCACGATCACGCCCTGGATCGGCGCCAGACGATAATAAAATGTGCCGCCCGGATCCTCGTTCGGGCGGCGTGTAGCAATAGGATCGACCGCTTGACCGGTCGGCGTGCGCGAACGCAGCAACTGGAAAAAATGCCCTGACTCGCCCCCGTTGAAATACAGGTGCGCGAGAAACAAGTGCTCGTACAACCAGCGTGACACCAGGCTTTCACGCGCTCCCGGGGCGTTCAGAAACTGCTCCCAGGCCTCGATCTGCCGTGCCTCGGCCGCACTGGCCCGCCATGCTTGTTGATCGACGGGGGCACCTTGCTGCAACCAGCGTTGCAGGGTTTGATAATCCGTCTCGCCCAGGCCGGTCACCGCGAAGGGCATGCCGGCTTGTGGATTCTCCTTGGCGAAGGCAGCGAACTGGTCAGGCCGCGGACACTGGTTATCGCGCTTGATACCGATATCCAACTCGGCCGGCAATTTGGCATTGGGCTTAGGCGCCGCGCCCTGGCCCAGCTCGAGCATGCGCGCCAGCAATGCCGCCTGGCTGCCCGGCTGTTCAAGCACCGAAAAGAACTCCTTGCGCCGCCAAGCCGCGCTGCCCTGCGCATCGAGAAACAGGCGCGTGGTGTCCTGCGCCTCGAGGCGCTTGCCGTCGTATACCGGCAGCTTGTGTGCCCCGCGCTCGACGCCCTCGGCGCTGCCCAGATTGAGCTGGCAAGGCGCGTCGTAGCAGGCATGGCAAGCCACGCAATAGCGGGTGAAGATCGGTTGAATATCGCGGCCGTACGAGATCGGCTCTGCCGCCAGTAAGGCGCTGATCAACAACAAGCAAGCGCTGAGCAGTGCGCGATAAGGCATATGCCTATTCCCAGAGTGAGCGTAATAGTAAGTTTGACGGTCGTGTCGCCAAGCACGCAACATGAGCGCAATTCATGCAAACGACCGAGGCACTGCAAAAGCGTGCAGCTTTGTTATGATTGCGCCTTCCCATTGTGTCAGCTTTGCTCAGGTAGTTCCGCCATGTCCCTGTCCGATCGCAGCGCCCGCCTCCACGCCCTTCAGCAAGCCCTGCAGGAGCGCATCCTGATCCTCGACGGCGGCATGGGCACCATGATCCAGAGCTACAAACTGGAGGAACAAGACTACCGCGGCACGCGCTTCGCCGATTGGCCGCAGGACGTCAAAGGCAACAACGACCTGCTGATCCTCAGCCGTCCGGATGTGATCGGCGCCATCGAGAAGGCCTACCTGGACGCCGGCGCCGACATTCTCGAAACCAACACCTTCAATGCCACCCAGGTATCCCAGGCCGACTATGGCATGCAAGCGCTGGTCTATGAGCTGAATGTCGCAGGCGCACGCCTGGCGCGCCAGGTCGCCGATGCCAAGACTCTGGAGACACCGCACAAACCGCGTTTCGTTGCCGGCGTGCTCGGCCCGACCAGTCGCACCTGTTCGCTGTCGCCGGACGTCAACAATCCCGGCTACCGCAACGTCACCTTCGACGAGTTGGTGGAGAACTACAGCGAAGCCACCCGCGGCTTGATCGAAGGCGGCGCGGATCTGATCCTGATCGAGACCATCTTCGACACCCTCAATGCCAAGGCGGCGATCTTCGCCGTGCAGCAGGTGTTCGAGGACGATGGCGTCGAGTTGCCGATCATGATCTCCGGCACCATCACCGACGCCTCCGGGCGCACCCTGTCGGGGCAGACCACCGAAGCCTTCTGGAACTCGGTACGCCACGCCAAGCCGATTTCCGTGGGCCTGAACTGCGCCCTGGGGGCCAAGGATCTGCGCCCCTATCTGGAAGAGCTGGCGAACAAGGCCGCAACCCATGTCTCCGCCCACCCCAACGCCGGCCTGCCGAATGCCTTCGGCGAATACGATGAAACCCCGGCGCAAACCGCGGCGGTGATCGAGGAATTCGCCCAGAGCGGCTTCCTCAATATCGTCGGCGGCTGCTGCGGCACCACCCCGGCGCATATCCAGGCGATTGCCGAAGCCGTGGCCAAATACCCGCCACGGGCCATCCCGGATATCCCCAAGGCCTGCCGTCTGTCCGGTCTGGAACCCTTCACCATCGACCGCAACTCGCTGTTCATCAACGTCGGCGAGCGCACCAATATCACCGGCTCGGCCAAGTTCGCCCGCCTGATCCGCGAGGACAACTACACCGAAGCCCTGGAAGTCGCCCTGCAACAGGTGGAAGCCGGCGCCCAGGTGATCGACATCAACATGGACGAGGGCATGCTCGACTCGCAGAAGGCCATGGTCACCTTCTTAAACCTGATCGCCGGCGAGCCGGACATCTCCCGGGTGCCGATCATGATCGACTCCTCCAAGTGGGAGGTGATCGAGGCCGGTCTCAAATGCATCCAGGGCAAGGGCATCGTCAACTCGATCTCGATGAAGGAAGGCGTCGAGGCCTTCAAACACCACGCCAAGCTGTGCAAGCGCTACGGCGCCGCCGTGGTGGTGATGGCCTTCGACGAAGCCGGCCAGGCCGACACCGCCGCGCGCAAGCGCGAGATCTGCCAGCGCAGCTACGACATCCTGGTCGACGAAGTCGGCTTTCCGCCGGAAGACATCATCTTCGACCCGAACATCTTCGCCATCGCCACCGGCATCGAGGAGCATAACAACTACGCGGTGGACTTCATCGAAGCCTGCGCCTATATCCGCGACCACCTGCCCCATGCCCTGACCTCGGGCGGCGTATCCAACGTGTCCTTCTCGTTCCGCGGCAACAACCCGGTGCGCGAAGCGATCCACTCGGTGTTCCTCTATTACGCGATCCAGAATGGCCTGACCATGGGCATCGTCAACGCCGGCCAGCTGGAAATCTACGACGAGATTCCCAAACAGCTGCGCGATGCGGTCGAAGACGTGGTGCTCAACCGCACGCCCAACGGCACCGAGGCCTTGCTGGCGATTGCCGACCAATTCAAGGGCGACGGCAGCGTCAAGGAGGCCGAAACCGAGGAGTGGCGCGGCTGGGATGTGGTCGAGCGGCTCAAGCATGCACTGGTCAAGGGCGTGACCACGCATATCGTCGAAGACACCGAAGAATTCCGCCAACAGTGCGCACGGCCCATCGAAGTCATCGAAGGCCCGTTGATGGCCGGCATGAACGTGGTCGGCGACCTGTTCGGCTCGGGCAAGATGTTCCTGCCCCAGGTGGTCAAGTCCGCCCGGGTGATGAAGCAGGCGGTGGCCCACCTGATTCCCTTCATCGAGGCGGAAAAAGGCGACAAACCGGAAGCCAAAGGCAAGATCCTCATGGCCACGGTCAAGGGCGACGTGCATGACATCGGCAAGAACATCGTCGGCGTGGTCTTGGGTTGCAACGGCTATGACATCGTCGACCTGGGTGTGATGGTGCCGGCGGAGAAGATCCTGCAGACCGCCATCGCCGAGAAATGCGACATCATCGGCCTGTCCGGGCTGATCACCCCCTCGCTCGACGAGATGGTGCATGTCGCCAAGGAAATGCAGCGCCAGGGCTTCAACCTGCCACTGATGATCGGCGGCGCCACCACCTCCAAGGCGCATACGGCGGTCAAGATCGACCCGCACTACAAGAACGATGCGGTGGTTTACGTCACCGACGCCTCGCGCGCCGTCGGCGTGGCCACCACCCTGCTGTCGAAAGAACTCAAGCCGGTCTTCGCCGAGAAGGCCCGCGAAGAGTACGCGATGATCCGCGAGCGTACCGCCAACCGCAGCGCCCGTACCGAACGCCTCAGCTACGAGCAGGCCATCGCGGTAAAGCCCAAGTTCGACTGGAGCGAGTACACGCCGGTCAACCCCACCTTCACCGGCAGCAGGGTGCTGGAAGACATCGACCTGCGTACTCTGGCCGAATACATCGACTGGACGCCGTTCTTCATCGCCTGGGATCTGAGCGGCAAGTACCCGCGCATTCTCACCGACGAAGTGGTCGGCGAGGCGGCCACCTCATTGTTCAGCGATGCCCAGGCGATGCTGACCAAGCTGATCGATGAAAAACTCATCAAGGCCCGCGCCGTATTCGGCTTCTGGCCGGCCAATCAGGTCAACCAGGACGACCTGGAGGTCTATGGCGACAACGGCGAGCCACTGGCCGTGCTGCACCACCTGCGCCAGCAGACCATCAAGACCGACGGCAAGCCGAATTTTTCCCTGGCCGACTTCGTCGCGCCGAAGGAAAGCGGCATCACCGATTACGTCGGTGGCTTCATCGCCACCGCCGGCATCGGTGCCGAAGAAGTGGCCAAGGCCTATCAAGCGGCGGGCGACGACTACAACTCGATCATGGTCAAGGCCCTGGCCGACCGCCTGGCCGAGGCCTGCGCCGAATGGCTGCACCAACAGGTGCGCAAGACCTACTGGGGCTACGAGCCGGATGAACAACTGAGCAACGAAGACCTGATCAGGGAGCAGTACAAAGGCATCCGCCCTGCCCCCGGCTACCCGGCCTGTCCGGATCACACCGAGAAAGGCACCCTGTTCAACCTGCTCGATCCCGCCGCCAAAGAAGGCCAGCCTGGCCGTAGCGGCGTGTTCCTCACCGACCACTACGCCATGTTCCCCGCCGCCTCGGTCAGCGGCTGGTACTTCGCCCACCCGCAGGCGCAATACTTTGCCGTGGGCAAGGTCGACAAGGATCAGATGCAAAGCTATGCGGCGCGCAAGGGTCAGGCCTTGAATGTCAGCGAGCGTTGGTTGGCGCCGAACTTGGGGTATGACAACTGAGATCGACGGCGATCGGCGGTGGAAAATGCCCGGCGCACTTTCCACCCTGGCAGGCCCACCAGGGTGGATGAGGCGTTTTATCCACCGCTGCCCGGCTCAGCTCAGCCGCGAGGTCGACTTGCGGATGATCTTGATCGAGTGCTTGAGCGTCGGCTTGCGCGTTACGCTGATGGCGCGGCGCGAAACGGTATCGATGGTGATATTCCAAAAGCCGCTGCTCGGCACGGTGATTTTCGCCGGGAAGGCGTCGAATGCACCGCCATGGTAAGTGTGCCGGCCGCCATTCTTGAAACTGCGAAAATTCGCATCGCTCATCAAGCGGATATTGCAGGTCTGCGAGCACTCGATCACGACTACGTCGTCTTCGTTGAGGTGTTCGCGCTGGTGTATGAATTTCATCTAGCGCTCCGCACAGCTGGGTCAGGCCAATCAAGGCGCTAGTATGAGTGCGCGGAAGGCTTGCGCAAAGCTCTCGTCCGAATTCAGTCGTCCGTTGCCATGCAATTGCCCCAGCGCTCGATGGATACCGTCGCCGCACGCCTGGTGATAGCATGCGCGCCCCATGCAGATCGAAGATTTTTACCAACAGCTCGCCGACCTCGGCGCCAAGCCCATGCATATCGGGCGGATCAGCCGTGCCTGGCTGCAAGGCAAGCCGCTGGATAGCGGGACACGCAACCAGAAGAGCGAGAACTTTCTGCCGTTGGCGGTGCGCAACGCCCTGCCGCAGTTGACGGAAAAGCTCGACGCCCTCGCTCGCCTCAGTTCCGAGCACCCGGCGGCGGACGGCTCGGCACGTTTGCTGGTGGCGCTGGCCGACCAGCAGATGGTGGAAAGCGTGCTGCTGCCGCGCGATGGCCTGTGCGTGTCGAGCCAGGTCGGTTGCGCGGTGGGTTGCGTGTTCTGCATGACCGGCAAGAGCGGCCTGTTACGCCAACTCAGCACTGCCGAGATCGTCGCCCAGGTGGCGCTGGCCCGGCGCTTTCGTCCAGTAAAGAAAGTGGTGTTCATGGGCATGGGCGAACCGGCGCACAACCTCGACAACGTACTGCAGGCCATCGACCTGCTCGGCACCGCTGGCGGCATTGGCCAGCGCAACCTGGTGTTCTCCACGGTGGGCGACCCGCGGGTGTTCGAACGCCTGCCGCAACAGCGAATCAAGCCGGCGCTGGCTCTGTCGCTGCACAGCACCGATGGCGCACTGCGCCAGCAGTTGTTACCCCGCGCACCGCGTATCGATCCCGAGGAGTTGGTCGAACTGGGCGAAACCTACGCCCGGCAGATCGATTATCCGATCCAGTACCAGTGGACGCTACTCAAGGGCATCAACGACAGCCAGGCGGAAATGGACGGCATCCTGCGCCTGCTCAAGGGCAAATTCGCGATCATGAACCTGATTCCCTACAACAGCCTGGAAGCCGACGACTACCAGCGCCCGGATGGCGAACGTATCGTGCAGATCGTGCGCTACCTGCACAGCCGCGGCGTACTGACCAAAGTGCGCAACTCCGCCGGCCAGGATATCGACGGCGGTTGTGGCCAGTTGCGCGCGCGAGCGGTGGAGGTGATCAACACCCGCCTGTTGCATAAGCGGGCGCACTAAGTTCTCGCCCCGCCCGAAGGTTTCGCCAGGCCGGCGGCAGATCACGGCTGGAGCGCGCAGATCGGCGCCTCCCACAACTCTCTGCCGACATCGCGACGGGCACCGAGCATCACGAGATGCTGAGCGCCACCGTCTCCTCCATCAACCAGTCGCCCAGCTGGCGTGGCTTCTGCACGCCGAAACCCTGCACATAGTCCACGCCCATCTCTGCCAAGCGAGTACGAATGCTGGGGGTCTCCACATATTCGGCGATGGTTCGGCGACCGAGCGCGTGGGCGACTTCATTGATCGAGCGAACCATGGCGAGGTCGCTGCTGGAGCGTTCGATTTCTTTGACGAAGCTGCCGTCGATCTTCACGTAGTCCACCGGCAGGCGTTTGAGATAGTCGAACGAAGAAAAGCCAACCCCAAAATCATCAATGGCGAAGGTACAGCCGGCACGCTGCAGATGACGCACCAGGTCGGCGGTTTTGGCCAGGTTGGCCACGGCCGCGGTTTCCGTGAGTTCGAAGCAGATGTTGCGCGGGTCGACCGCATAGCGCTCGAACAGGCTTTCGATAAAACCGAGCAACTTGTCGTCGTTGAGGCTGCTGCCGGAGAGGTTGATCGACAGGCTGCTGCAGTGCGCCCACAACTGGGGGTGACGCTCCAGTTCGCTGAAGATCCGCCGCAGCACCCAGCGGTCGACCTTGGTCATGCGGCTGTAGCGCTCGGCGGCGGCAATGAAGTCCTGCAGAAGCAGCTCGTTCTGCATGACCAGCAACAGTTCGTAATGGGGAAGCTCGAGCGAACCGGCCGCGGCCGGGGCGATTTGCTGTACGCGCAAGGACAGGCTATCGCGCTCGACGATGTCGTCGACCCGGGCGGCGATGGCCTGCAAACCGATACGGGTATCATCGGCGGCCATATTGAAGCAATGCACGCGGTTGCGGCCGGACTCTTTAGCCGCGTTGCAGGCGGCCTGCAGGTCGCAGAACAAGTTGCTCACGTCATGCCGCTGCGCGGCCCCGACCACGCCAATGCTCAAGGTGAGGCCATGCTGCTGCCCATCCCAGGCAAACCCCTGCTGCTCCACCGCGGCGCGTAACGCTTCGGCCAGGTCGGCCGCCCGTACTTCCCCGCAGTCGGGCAACACGGCGGCGAACTCCACGCCGCCAACCCGTGCCAGATAGGCGCTATCGGGTAGCTGCTGGCGCAGCTGGCTAGCGAGCTGACGCAGGCAGGCATCTCCCGCTACCGGCCCGGCATGCCCGTTGATCAGACTGAACTGGTCGATGTGTGCCATGAAGAAGGCCGGCCGGGCGTTGGCGGACAAACTCTGCGCCACTGCGCCCTCGAAACTGCGGCGGTTGAACAGCCCGGTCAGCTCGTCATGGCTGCGGGCATGAGCAATCTCCCGGTAGAGTTGCCCGACGATGTTTTGCAGCGTGCGCTGGATCGGGCTGTCGTCCCCGGGCGCAGCATCGCCGATCAACAAGTCGCCCGCCGCCAGCAAGCCGATCAGTTCGGCCGAACCGTAGCTGCCCGCCTCGCGCCCCTGGGTATTGACAAGCACATAGTGATCCATCTGCGGGTTGCGCCAGATCAACTGTAGCGCCTGCCCGTCACGGGCTTGCAACCAGTCACCCGCCTGCAACGCTTCGAGCCGCTCGCCCCAACGCTGCATTTCTGGCGGGATGGGCAACGCAACGGGCGGCAACGGCGGCGGTACGGCGAACTCCACCGGCTCATCGCCCAGCAGCTGACAGCGCAAACGCTTCATTACCGGGGCGTATTGAAAACTCCCGGCACCGAACTCGTCCATCCGCCGCCGCAGGATCTGCAGCAAGTGGTCAGTGTCATCGTTCGGTGTGGCCGGGGCGAGTTCAGCCTGGCCCTCCGACTTTTCCTGCAGCTTGCGTACAAGCAGGTTGGTAAGCGCCAGATCGCCACGCCAGGAGTACTTATCCGCGCCCGCACGGATCAACTCGTTGACCAGCAGATCGCGCCAACCCACCGCCAACCATTCAAGCAACAGCGTCGGCACCCGTTCGCCATAAAGCTCGGCCAGGGCCATCGCCACCTCGCGTTGGGCGTTTTCCAGAATGTCGTGGCCCCGGTGCAATTGCATCACGCGTTCAGCGCTACGGCGGTAGGCACGCTGCTGGGCTTGCAACAGCTCGTCGAGCTCCCTATCGCAGGCCGTGAATACGCCGACATCCCCTCGGTATTCGCTCACGACGCGACCGACCAGCGCCTCCAGACGAGCCTCCAATGTCTCATTCGGCGGTTCGCAGAAGTCGCACAGACGCAACATGCGGTCAAGCGTGGTACGCACCGGGTGGCTGCCATCGGCGATGGCTGCGGGCTCCTTCAGGGTGGCTTCGAGCACGGGCAGCAGCAGACGCTGCACGGCCGGCTTGAGCGCCGGAGCCATCCCGGCTTGCTGCCCCAGCGCCTGGAACACTTCGCTGACCAGATGGGTATCCTCACGCTGGCGCGAGGTCAGCCGACAGCCCTGTAGTTCGAATCGCGCCAGCAATTGCCGAGCGTCCCAGCCGTCTGCCGGCACTGGCTGGGCGTACAGTGTGGCCAATGCTTCACTGGGCGAGGTTTCGTCCAGCTCGATACGCGCCACGGATTCCGGCGGCGGCCCTTCAGCTTCGGCCTGGCGCATGCGGCAAATCGCGCGGTATGCCGCATCTGCCGACGCCGTGTACCTGGCGCGCGTGCCCTGACGGCCACGGTTCGGTGCTTCCGGCTCAGGCAACGGCTCCACGCGATACGCCTCAAACGCTGCAGCCAACGCATGCAGGTATGACTGCAAAGCGGTGGGCAAGACCCGTCCCGCCTCGCTCAGGAACGCGTTGCGAATCGCCGCGGGTTGCGCGCGCAAGCGTAGATCGCGCAACAACTGGCGGATCAGAAACTCGAGCGACAGGGGGTGATCGGCATCTGGCACAAAGTGCCCGGTAAGGCGATTGAGGCAACCACAGACCCGCCACTCGTGCCTGCCCAGGGTTTCGCGCAAAGTTCGCACCAGGCGGCGAGCCAGTAGCAGATCCTCCACCTCAGCGTCGTCCACCAGGCTCCACTCGCCGTGGCTGTCAGGTATCTCCGGCTGTTTCGCCAGCCCTTGGGGAAGACAGCGGCAGATCGTCGCCCAGGTATTCTCAAGCTGTAACTCGCCCTGGGTCGTGCAGAAGCGCAGATAGTCGTCGCAGGCCTGCGCCTCCAGATTGGAGAAAGACTTCAGGCGCTGCTCGGCCAACGCCAGCCTGAGTGCCTTGAGCAGCTCACGCAAGGCGGCTGGAAGCAGGTCGCGCACAATAGAGCCGAGCGCCTCACTGGGTGAATGGGGCAATGTGCTGGGAATCAAGCGTACGCCTCCTGCATGTAGTCGCCATCCAGCTAAGAATATAGCGCGCTCTGCACTTGTAAGCAGGCTCAAAGCGCGCTCCTGAGCACCCACTCAAAGTACGCTGCCGGTCATGCTCCGTTTGACCAGCGGACGCCGCAAAAAGCATAGACTGTTTGCCGCCACCACTTAGGCTAAGCCGCCAATTTTCGATGGGAGCATGCAATGACCCGGTACAGCGCTGAAATCCTCTGGCAACGCGGCGAACACAGCTTTCTCGATAACCGTTACAGCCGCGCCCACCGCTGGCGTTTCGACGGCGGACTGGAGGTGCCCGCCTCCTCCTCGCCCCATGTGGTGCCGCTGCCTTGGTCGGACGCTGGCGGGGTCGATCCGGAGGAGGCCTTCGTCGCCTCGCTATCGAGCTGCCATATGCTGTGGTTCTTGGCCCTGGCCGCCAAGCAGGGCTTTGAGGTTGATCGCTATGCAGATCAGGCGCAGGGGAGCATGGCCAGAAATGCCGAAGGGCGCATGGCCATGACGGAGGTGCTGCTGCGACCGCGGGTGAGTTTTGCCAGCGCGCGACAACCGAGTACCGAGCAACTGCATGCGCTGCACCAGCTTGCCCATGAGGAGTGTTTCATCGCCAATTCGGTGAAGAGCGAAGTACGCTGCGAGCCGATCCTGGTCTAGCAGCGGGCCGCTCTGTC
This sequence comes from Pseudomonas sp. sp1636, assembly GCF_030376615.1. Taxonomy (GTDB): domain Bacteria; phylum Pseudomonadota; class Gammaproteobacteria; order Pseudomonadales; family Pseudomonadaceae; genus Aquipseudomonas. The sequence goes on along the minus strand of NZ_JARRAB010000010.1, from coordinate 87,484 downwards.
GTTGCGCATGACACTGCCTGGCATGCCCCGGTCTCTTGGTCGTAAGATGCAGCCCCCTCCGGCAATGGCGACAGATGCCGGCTTTAATTGCCCAGAGCAGCCCCTGCATGATCGAGCGTCAACGCCTCCAGCACATCCTCACCCTCGGCCTACCGATTATCGGCGGCATGCTCAGCCAGAGCCTGCTCAACCTGGTGGATGCGGCCATGGTCGGCCACCTGGGTGAAAAGGCGCTGGCCGGAGTCGGCATCGGCAGCTATGCCAATTTCATGGCTATTGCCCTGGTCATGGGGCTCGGCGCTGGCGTGCAAGCCCTGGTTGCGCGCCGTCGTGGCGAGGGCCGTATGGATGAGCTGGCAACACCACTGAATGCCAGCATGCTGATCGCTCTATGCCTCGCCCTGCCGCTGACGGCGTTCTGCTGGCTGTACGCGCAGCCGATCATTCGCCTGCTGTCGGGCGATCCCGAGGTGCTGGGCATTGGCACGGCGTACTTCGAGTGGCGCGTGCTGGCGATTTTCGCCGTGGGCCTGAACTTCTCCTTCCGCGGCTACTGGAATGGCAGCCACCGCTCAGGCGTGTATATGCGCACCCTGATGCTCATGCACCTGGCCAATGTGCTGATCAGCTACTCACTGATCCACGGCCTCTTCGGGTTACCGCGGATGGGCGCCCCCGGCTCTGGACTGGGCACCACCCTGGCCCTGTACCTGGGCTCACTGTTCTATGCCGTGCAAACCTGGCACAGCGCTCGTCGCCAGGGCTTCCTCAGCCGCCGCCCCAGCTTCATTGACCTGCGCAGCATGCTGCGCCTGTCGATGCCCAACTCGACTCAGCAATTCTTCTTCGCCACCGGCATTACCGCACTGTTCTGGATCATCGGCCAGGTCGGCACCGCCGAGCTGGCCGTGGCCCACGTGCTGATCAACTTGGCGCTGCTGCTGATCCTGCCGGCCATCGGCCTGGGCATGGCGGCCACCACTCTGGTCAGCCACAGCCTGGGCGAGAAGGACTTCGTCGCAGCCCATCGCTGGGGCTGGGACGTGGTCAAGGTCGCGGCAGTCGGCTTGATGCTGCTGGGCGCACCTTTCTGGCTGTACCCGGAACTGATCTTGCGGCTGTTCGTCAGCGATCCGGCGTTGATCGAACTGGGCAGCTGGCCGTTGCGCTTGACCGGCATGGGCATGGTGCTGGACGCCACCGCCCTGGTGCTCACCCAGGCGCTGCTGGGCGCTGGCGCCAGCCGAACGGTGATGCTGGTCAGTCTGGGCAACCAGTGGTTGTTCTTTCTGCCGCTGGCTTATCTGCTTGGGCCCATATTGGGCTATGGTTTGCTGGCGATCTGGAGCCTGCAAATTCTCCAGCGTGGTCTCGCCTCAGTGATTTTCGCCTTGATGTGGCAACGCCGCGACTGGGTTCATATACAGTTGTAAGCGACTCTCGATGGATCTTCGACAGACCTGACAAGACGCAATTCAGGGGGACGCATGAACAAGCCGAATGATCCCGACGACAAGCCGCTGAGCTTATGGGAAATGCTCCAGAGCGTTCTGGCGGCGGCCATTGGCGTACAGAGCGGCAAGAAGCGCAAGCGTGATTTCAATCGGGGCAAACCCAGCCATTTCATCATCCTCGGCGTGCTGTTCACCCTGTCGTTCGTGCTGCTGCTCTATACCCTGGTCAAACTGGTAGTGCATTTAGCCGGCGTTTGAACTAGCCAACCCGTCATAACCTTGCATGCGCAGATCGCGGGCGGCGCCGCCAGACTCTCAGGTTAAGAGACACGACACCGGAAAATACCCGCACCAGAGCAGGCTACGCCCTCCCCCAAAGCGTGCGCAGGCGGTGACTCTTGGCCGACCTCTACCTGCAAACGCACAACAAGCCGACAGCCATAGGCTGGCGTCGGCTTGTTGTGCAGCCTGAGTTACTGCTGGCTAACCCAGAATACCGCGGTGGCTACAGCGATCAGGATCAGGACTAAGATCGCCCTGGCGTCGGCAATGCTGTCTCGGCTTGCGAGCTCGGTCTGGTCGGTCATGGGTTCCCCTTTTATTGTGTTTATCAGTGGTTCGCTTATGCAGTGAAGACTAGGGCGCGCACCAGCTCAAGTGCGGAGGTTATGTTCCCGCCCCTCCTTAGCACTAAAAGCTTTAACCATATGCTAAAACTTCACTTTTGCGCATAACTCTGAGCTGGTATCTTCCTTCAGCTCCGCTAGGGGTGCGCGGCCGTGCGCGCAGAATTGCTGTAAGCAGCCTGAAAACAGGACCCTTCATGTACGTATACGACCAGTACGATCAACAAATCATCGAGAACCGCGTCCGGCAGTTCCGTGATCAGACCCGCCGTTTCCTAGCTGGCGAGCTGAGTGGCGAAGAGTTCCGCCCACTGCGCTTGCAAAATGGCCTGTACATTCAGCGCTTTGCGCCGATGCTGCGCATCGCCGTACCCTACGGCCTGATGTCCTCCAAGCAGGTGCGGATGATTGCCAAGATCGCCCGTGACTACGACAAGGGCTATGCCCATATCAGCACCCGGACGAACGTGCAGTTCAACTGGCCAGATCTGGAAAACGTGCCCGATATTCTCGCCGAGCTGGCCACGGTGCAGATGCACTCGATCCAAACCAGCGGTAACTGTGTGCGCAACACCACCACCGACCAGTTTGCCGGGGTGGCCAAGGACGAGATCATCGACCCGCGCCCCTGGTGCGAAATCATCCGCCAGTGGTCGACCTTCCACCCCGAGTTCACTCACCTGCCACGCAAGTTCAAGATTGCGATCAACGGCGCCGTGACTGACCGTGTCGCCATCGAAGTGCACGATATCGGTTTGGAAGCCGTGCGCAATGAAGCCGGCGAGCTGGGTTTTCGCGTCGCCGTGGGCGGCGGTTTGGGGCGCACGCCGGTGGTTGGCAGCTTTATCAACGAATTCCTGCCCTGGCAGCACCTGCTCAGCTACCTCGATGCCATTTTGCGGGTGTACAACCGCTACGGCCGTCGCGATAACAAATTTAAAGCACGCATCAAAATCCTGGTTAAAGCACTGACCCCAGAAGTGTTTGCCGAGCGCGTGAATGCCGAATGGGCACAGATCAAAGACGGCCCCACCACGCTTACCGAAGCCGAAGTGGCCCGCGTTTCAGCGCATTTTGTTGACCCTGCTTACAAAACCCTGGTCGATCAAGATGCCGCCCTGGCTGCATTGGATGCCGAGCATCCAGGCTTTGCCCGCTGGCGTGAGCGCAATACCTTTGCCCATAAAAAAGCCGGCTATATCGCCGTTACCTTGTCGCTCAAACCCACAGGCGTATCGCCTGGCGATGTGACCGACAAGCAGCTCGATGCAATCGCCGACCTGGCTGACCGCTACAGCTTTGGCGAATCGCGTAACAGCCACAACCAGAACATCATCCTCGCCGACGTCGAGCAGGCCCAGCTGTTCAGGCTCTGGGGCGAGCTGCGCGAACACGGCTTTGCCACCCCGAACGTGGGCCTGCTGACCGACATCATCTGCTGCCCGGGTGGCGACTTCTGCTCGCTGGCCAACGCCAAATCGATCCCGGTGGCCGAAGCCATCCAGCGCCGTTTCGATGATCTGGATTACCTGTTCGACATCGGCGACATCGAACTGAACATCTCCGGTTGCATGAACGCCTGCGGCCATCACCACGTCGGCCATATCGGCATCCTCGGTGTGGACAAGAAGGGCCAGGAGTTCTACCAGGTATCCATCGGCGGCAGCTCAGGCCGTGAGGCCAGCCTGGCGCAGATTCTCGGTCCGTCCTTTGCCCAGGAAGACATGCCGGATGTGATCGACAAGATCATCAAGGTCTACGTCGAGCAGCGCACCGATGAAGAAAGTTTCCTCGACACCTTCCGCCGTATCGGTGTCGCCCCGTTCAAGGAGCGCGTATATGCAGCGAATCATTAAGAATGGCCAGGTGGTCGACGAAGCCTGGCACCTGCTGCCCAAGGACACGCCCCTCGACGGCCTGAGCAACTGTGATGATCTGATCGTACCCCTAGCGCTCTGGGTCGAGCACCCGCGCGCACTCAAGGCCCGCGACGGCGGCCTGGGCGTTTGGCTTGAAGCCGGTGAGGAGATTGAAGAAATCGCCGACCAGCTGGATAACTTCCAGGTGATCGCCCTCAACTTTCCGGCATTCACCGACGGGCGCCACTACTCCACCGCTTATTTGCTGCGCACCCGCTATGGCTACCAAGGCGAAGTACGCGCCATCGGCGATGTGTTGCGTGACCAGCTGTTCGCGCTCAAGCGCTGTGGTTTCGATGCCTTCGCCCTGCGCGAAGACAAGGATCCGCAGGACGCGCTGAAAGCCTTCGAGGAGTTCTCGGAGGTTTATCAGGCTTGCAGCGACCAGCCACAACCGCTGTTTCGCCGCCGCGCCTGATCGATGCCTTGAGCAAAAAAGCCCTGCAACGCAGGGCTTTTTTCATGGAGCGCCCCCCGAATAAGGATTGGGCCGGCAGGCCGAAGCGGGCTCCTGTAGACCTAGCCTGAAAAAGACCCGCCAGGCGGAGCTGCTCAGTCCACCCGCACCACTACCCGGCCGACCAGCTTGCCGGCGAGTATCTGGCCGATGGCCTCGGGCAACTGCTGCAGACTGATTTCGCTGACCAGGCGTTCGAGGTCGTCGAGCTTCCATTGCAGCGAGAGCTTGTCCCACATGGAGGCCTTCACCACCAGCGGCAGCTCGACCGAGTCGACCCCCAGCAGATTGACCCCGCGCAGGATAAACGGCAGCACGCTACCGGTGAACGCCACCCCGGCAGTCAGCCCGCAGCAAGCGGCGCTGCCACCGTAGCGCAACGCCTTGACCACATTGAACAGAATCTCGCCGCCGACGGTATCCACCGCGCCAGCCCACTGCTCCTTGAGTAGCGGACGCTCCGCCCCCAGCTGCAGGTCGCTACGCGGGATTACCTGCCGAGCGCCCAGTTCCTTGAGGAATTCACCCTGCTCGGCCTTGCCGCTAGACGCCGCCACGCTGTAGCCGAGCTGGTTCAGCAACGCCACGGCAACACTTCCCACGCCACCGGTCGCGCCCGTCACCAGAACCGGCCCGGCGTCCGGGAGCACGCCGGCCTGTTCCAGTTTGTCGACGCAGAGTGCGGCGGTCAGCCCCGCCGTTCCCAACACCATGGCCTGACGCAGCGACAAGCCTTGTGGCCGCTTCAGCGCCCAGGCGGCCGGAACACGGATGTACTGAGCAAAGCCGCCAGCGGTATTCATGCCCAGGTCGTAGCCGGTCACTATCACTTCATCGCCGACGCTGAATTCGGCGACATCGGAATGCTCCACCACACCCGCCGCATCGATACCTGGCGTATGCGGGAACTGCTTGGTGACACCCCGGTTGCCGCTGGCGGACAGGGCATCCTTATAGTTCAACGACGAATATCTGACCCGAATCAACAGATCGCCTGCCGGCAGTTCGCTGATGTCGCGCTGGACAATCGCTTGCTCGAATTCACCCGTTGCACTTTCACGGGCCTGCAGTGCTGTGAACGTGGTCATCTTCATCCCCCAGGGTAAAAGTGGATTACCAGAAACGCTGTTGATTGAGGCGGCTTAACCAATTCAAGGTAAACCGATCCAGGGCTACGCTGGCCGCCAGGCCGACGCGCTCCTGCAGGGTTTTCTTCGCGGCGTAGTGCAGGTGGAACAGCTCCGCCTCCTTGGCCCGTTCGGCGAGGTATTCGTCGCTGGTCTTGAGCTCATCGACCAGTTGTTTTTCCAACGCGGCAAGACCCAGCCAGACCTCGCCGGTGGCGATGTCGTCGATGTCCAGTTGTGGCCGATAACGGCCGACGAAGTTCTTGAACAGCTCATGGATGGTTTCCAGATCCTCCTGGAACTTCTCCCGGCCCTTCTCGGTGTTTTCGCCAAAGACGGTCAGGGTGCGCTTGTACTCGCCAGCGGTCAGCACCTCGAAGTCGATGTCGTGCTTTTTAAGCAGACGATGCACGTTGGGTAACTGCGCCACCACGCCGATGGAGCCGAGCATGGCAAAGGGCGCGGAAATGATCTTCTCGCCGATGCAGGCCATCATGTAGCCGCCGCTGGCCGCGACCTTATCGATGCATACGGTCAGCGGGATGCCCGCCTGACGAATACGCGCCAGCTGCGAGGCCGCCAGGCCGTAGCTGTGCACCATGCCGCCGCCGCTTTCCAGGCGCAGCACCACTTCATCCCGAGGGGTGGCCAGGCTCAGCAAGGCGGATATTTCATGGCGCAAGCTGTCAGTGGCCGATGCCTTGATATCGCCGTCGAAGTCCAGCACGAATACCCGCGGCTTGTGCACCCCGGCTTTCTTCGCCAGCTTGGCCGCCTTGGTCTCTTCCTTGTGCGCCGCCTTGAGCTGATCCTTGTCCAGCACCGCATGTTCGAGGCGCTGGCGCAGCTGCTTGTAGAAGTCGTTGAGCTTGTCCACCTGCAACTGCCCGGTCACCCGCCGGCCTTTACTGCGCGCCGCAACGGCGGCAACCAGAATCAGCAGAACAGCCACAACCAGCGTTACCGTTTTGGCCAGAAAGGCCGCGTATTCCGCGAAAAACTCCACGCTTTTCCCCTCATCGTTCATTCCAGCGCCCAGTGTCGATCAGCGCTCGTTTCAACCAAGCATACCGACGCCACCGGCTGGCGGCCAGTTGCCTGGTGCGGCGTCATGAGTAGCAACCATCAATTCAAACAAGCGTATGTTTTTTCGTTGACAGGCCTGCATGATCCTCATACCCTCGCGAAACTTTCACCGAACCGGGACAGTGGCGAACGTGGGCAGCATTTACCTGATCAGACATGGCCAAGCCTCATTCGGCGCCGATGACTACGATGTGCTCTCGCCCATCGGTATTCGTCAGGCCGAAGTGCTGGGTGCGCACCTGGTCGAACTCGGTATTCGCATCGATCACAGCCTGAGCGGCGCCCTACGCCGGCAACAGCACACCGCCAGTGCCGTGTTGCAGCAACTGAGCGGCAGCGCTCAAGCACTGCCCGATCTGCAGGTGGACGCCGCCTTCAACGAGTTCGACGCCGACGCCGTGATCCGCAGCCTGCTCCCCGACCTGCTTGAGCAAGAACCCGAAGCCCTGCACGTGTTGCGCAATGGCGCGCAGCATCGTGCCGAGTTCCAACGCCTGTTCGCCCTGCTGATTGGCCGCTGGATTTCCGGCGAATACGATCAACCCGGTCTGCAAAGCTGGCCGGCATTCGTCGAACAGGTGCAGGGTGGCCTGACCCGCCTGTTGCAACAGGCCGATCACAAACACAACATCGCCGTCTTCACCTCCGGTGGCACCATCGCTGCACTGCTGCAGTTGATCACCGGCGTGCCAGCCGACAAAGCCTTCGAGTTGAACTGGCAAATCGTCAACACCTCGCTGAGCTGCCTGAAATTTCGCGGCAGCCAAGTGACCCTGGCCTCCTTCAACAGCCATGTGCATTTACAGCTGATGAAGGAGCCGGAGCTCATCACCTACCGCTGAGCTCCGGCCTACTGCACCCATAAGGGCGCAAGAAAACTCTGAAAATAAAGGAAGACATCATGAGCGTTGCAGACATCGTCAATACTATGCAGTCCAAATTCAACGCCGGCGCCGCTGCGGGCCTGGATCTGGTGTTCCAATTCAACATCGAAGACGGCGAAAACTACGCCCTGATCATCAAGGACGGTACCTGCACCGTTGAGAAAGGCGAAAACGCCAACGCCAACGTGACCCTGATCATGGACACCGAAACCCTCAAAGGCATCACCAGCGGCGAGACCGATGGCATGCAGGCCTTTATGGGCGGCAAACTGCGCGCCGAAGGCGACATGATGCTGGCCATGAAGCTGAGCGAACTGTTCCCGGTCTAAGCTTCACGAGCGCACAGTCGCAGAAAAAACCGGAGTCCTGTACTCCGGTTTTTTTTCGTCTGCCGACTAAGCCGGGCATCAATCAAGCGGCTTGATTGTGCGGCAACACGAGCGCCTATGCAGACGCGTATTGCTTGTTACGGCCAGGGTGCAGCATTAGATTAACCAATAACTTAGGGTCTGTTGCCGTTTCAGCGCAAGCGCTGAAACGGCAACAGACCCTAAGGCACCCATCATAAATAGAAGGGATACGCATGGCGCTTACTGACCAGTCCACTCGCATCCGCGAGGGTGAAGAACTCGACGCCGAGATCATCGACCAATACCTCAAGGCGCATATTCCCGGCCTGACTGGCCAACCGCAGATCAGCCAGTTCCCCGGCGGTGCGTCGAACCTCACTTACCTGCTCGAATACCCCGAGCAAGAACTCGTCCTGCGCCGCCCGCCCTTTGGCCACAAGGCCAAATCGGCTCACGACATGGGCCGCGAGTACCGCATTCTCAACCAGCTCTACGAGGCCTTTCCGTATTGCCCGAAAGCCTATGTGCACTGCACCGATGAGACTGTGATCGGCACCGAGTTCTATGTCATGCAGCGGGTCAACGGCATCATTCTGCGCTCGGACATGCCGGCCGAATTGAACTTCAGCCCCGCGCAGACGAGCGCACTGTGCAAGAGCTTTATCGACAAGCTGGTCGAGCTGCATAACGTCGACTATCAGGCCTGCGGCCTCGGCGACCTGGGCAAGCCGCAAGGCTACGTACAGCGGCAGATCGGCGGCTGGAGCGATAGATACGAAAAAGCCCTGACCCCCGACGCCCCGCTGTGGGAGCCGGTCAAGGCCTGGCTCAACGACAAGATGCCGGCCGACCACCCCAAGCCGGCTATCGTGCACAACGACTACCGCTTCGACAACGTGATCCTCGACCCGCACACCCCGAGCCAGATCATCGGTGTGCTGGATTGGGAGCTGACCACCCTCGGCGACCCGCTGATGGATCTGGGCAATACCCTCGCCTACTGGATCGAGGCCGGCGATCCCCCGCCGGTACAGCTGATGCGCCGCCAGCCGAGCAATGCGCCAGGCATGCTGACTCGCCAGGGGTTCGCCGATTACTACGCCGAACGCGCCGGCATCGAGATCAAGAGCATCGATTTCTACTACACCTACGGCCTGTTCCGCCTGGCCGGCATCGTCCAGCAGATCTACTACCGCTATTACCACGGCCAGACCCAGGACAAGCGCTTCGCCCAATTCGTGCAGATGAACAAACTGCTGGAGCAGATGAGCCTGCAGGTCATCGCCAAGTCGCAGCTGTAAATCGGCCGAACAGGCCTTCAATAACAAAGGAAACATCCATGACCAAGACCCAACTGTTCGACCTCGACGGCAAGATCGCGTTCGTTTCCGGCGCCAGCCGCGGTATCGGCGAGGCCACCGCCAAGCTACTGGCCCAGCAAGGCGCTCACGTGATCGTCTCCAGCCGCAAGCTCGATGGCTGCCAGGCCGTTGCCGACGCGATCATTGCCGAGGGTGGCCAATCGACCGCGATTGCCTGCCACATCGGCGAAATGGAGCAGATCCACAGCGTCTTCGCGCAGATCCGCGAACAGTTCGGCCGCCTCGACATCCTGGTCAACAACGCCGCCACCAACCCGCAGTTCGGTAACGTACTGGAGACCGACTTGGCGGCTTTCCAGAAGACCGTCGACGTCAACATCCGCGGCTATTACTTCATGTCCATCGAAGGCGGCAAACTGATGAAGGAAAACGGCGGCGGCAGCATCATCAACGTCGCCTCGATCAACGGCGTCAGCCCAGGTGAGATGCAGGGCATCTACTCGGTGAGCAAAGCCGCAGTGATCAGCATGACCAAGGTCTTTGCCAAGGAATGCGCGCAGTTCGGCATCCGCTGCAACGCCCTGCTGCCGGGCCTGACCGACACCAAGTTCGCCTCCGCACTGACCAAGAACGATGCCATCCTCAACCTGGCCCTGCAACGCATCCCGCTCAAGCGCGTGGCCGATCCGAGCGAAATGGCCGGTGCCGTGCTTTACCTGGCCAGCGACGCCTCCAGCTACACCACCGGGGTATCGCTGAACGTCGATGGCGGTTTTCTGTCCTGATAGAGATCAGTCGTTGAACAAGGGATCTGCGGATCCCTTTTGCGTGGCGCAGGCTTCAGCCCACTCGCCTTGTTCTACTGCCAATCCTGCAGTGCCTGTTTAGCCGCCTGGTTCATCGGCTGCGCCAACAGGCCGGTCGGTGTCAGGCTGACGCTGTACACCGCTTTGTCGGCAATCGGCAGGAAGGTGACTCGGCGGGCCTGGGCATCGAACATGAACAGGTCATGCCGGCCCAGGCGCAGCCAGCGCCACAGATCGACGCCATAGGGGCTTTGTGCCAGCTCGACTCGGGCCTGTTGGGCCAGCGCCTGTTGCTCGATGGAGAGGAAGCGCCCCGAGAGTTTCTCCAGGCGATAGCCCGGCTGCAACCCGATCAGGGCAGCGAGCCCCCGCCATTGTAAAAACCGCGCATCCAACTGCCACAAGTCGCCCTCGAGAAACACACTGCGCTCGCTCCCGCCTTCCAGCAGGTTGACCCGATAACGCGCGCCGTCGGCCTCGAAACTCAGGGTCACCAGCGGTTTGTCCTCCGGCAACGGCGCATAGCTATAGAGGTCATACGCCACCAGGCCGATGAAGCCGGCAAGCGCCACAAAGGCCAGGCCACAGGTGCCGCGCAACCAGCCGAGCAACCAGTGGCTATTGAGCAGAATTCGCGCGGCAATCAACACCGTCAACACTGCCAGCAGTGCCATCGCCCATGCCAAACCGTCGTATTGCATCGAGTCGATTCCTTACCCGTGAAAATGCCGGCATTATGCGCAGCAACCCCGCCTGCGAACAGCAGGTTCGCCGCACAATCGGACACAGGTCGTCTTTTCCATGCCCTTGCCTTTCGAGCTTGCCGTCGACCCGGCAACCCTCGCCGTTCTCGCCCTGGTGGCCTTCGTCGCCGGCTTTATCGATGCCATTGCCGGCGGCGGCGGCCTGTTGACCATTCCCGCCTTGCTGATGGCCGGTCTGCCGCCGCATCTGGTGCTGGGCACCAACAAGCTGTGCGCCACCTTTGGCTCGGCCATCGCCAGCTATACCTTCTACCGGCGCAAGCTGTTTGCTCCCCGGCCCTGGCGCAATGCGCTGATCGGCACCGCGATCGGCGCCCTGCTGGGAGCGACCCTGGTGCACTGGCTACCAGCTGCCTGGCTCAATCAATTGCTGCCGCTGGTGGTGTTTGCCTGTGGACTTTATCTGCTGTTCGGGCGCACCCCGGCGGCACCGCTCGTCGCCGACGCGCCTGTTGCGCAGGGCCGGCAGTGGCCGCAAAGCCTCGGTCTGGGCTTCTACGATGGCGTCGCCGGACCGGGCACCGGGGCGTTCTGGACGGTCAGCAGCCTGCTGCTCTACCCGCTGGATCTGGTTCGTGCCAGTGGCGTGGCGCGCAGCATGAACTTCGTTAGCAACGCCTGCGCCCTGGCGGTGTTCATCATCGCCGGGCAAGTGGCCTGGTTGCTCGGCATCAGCATGGGCATCGCCCTGATGGCCGGGGCATTTCTCGGCGCGCGCACGGCCATCCGCGGCGGCTCGAAATTCATCCGTCCAGTATTCATTCTGGTGGTGTTGGCCCTGGCCGCGCGGCTAGCCTGGCAGCACTGGTTCGGGCTGGCCTAGACGGCGCGCCACATACACATCGATCAGGTAGCGGGCAATCGAGCGCGCCGCCGGCAAGGGCGGCAACTGGTGCACGCTGAACCACTGCGCATCTTCGATCTCGTCGGCCTGCATGACGATCTCGCCAGACGCGTACTCGGCATGAAAACCGAGCATCAGCGAATGCGGAAACGGCCAGCCCTGGCTGCCGAGATACCGCGGGTTGCTGATCTCGACCCCCACCTCTTCGCGCACCTCGCGAACCACGCATTGTTCGACCGACTCGCCCGCCTCGACGAAACCGGCCAGGGTGCTATAGACCCCAGGGACGAAACGCGGCGATCGCGCCAGAAGGATTTCATCGTCGCGGGTGACCAGCACTATCATGCTCGGCGACAGGCGCGGATAGTGGTGCAACTCGCAACGCGGACAATGCATCGCCCGTTCGCCGGCGAAATGCAGCATGGCACCACCACAACTGCCACAAAAACGATGCTGGCGTGCCCAGGTGCCGATCTGCGTCGCGTAGCTGAGCAATTTGAAGGTCTCGGCATCGCCTTGCAGCATGAACTGGCGCAGGCTTTGCCAGCTGCAACCGGGCATATCGAGCGGTTCCTGCAACTCCAGCAGGTAGATGGCATCGCCGTCGAAATGACCGATGCCGTGTTCGGCGAGCACAGGCAACTCTTGCTTTTTCAGCCATTCGCGGGGGAACAGCACGCCATTGCCGTCCGCCAGGAAGTGTTGTTTACAATGCGCCACCGCCCAACCACCGGGCTGCTGGCTATCGAGTAAGGCGGGCTGCCAACGCTGAGTCATCTATGCGGCTACCGGTAAACCAAGGGCACGCACGCTGTCCGCGGCCAAATCGAGCACGCTTGGCTGGGTTTCCGGGCGCATTACCGCGCCCGCTTCCAGATAATATTCGAGACTGCTGAGTGCATCGGCAAGGGTTTCCAGCATTTGCTCGGAAGGCATCTGCGGCATTTCGAACATCTGCGTCTGGATGTATTCGGCGCAGGCGCCGACCAGCATGGCGGCCCGCTCCTGGCCGAGAAACCACAGCCCGCCGCGCACCGTCTGCAAACTGAACGGCACATTGGCCAGGTGCATGCGGTCGCCGCCGGTTTCCAGGTAGGCCGTGATCGCGCGTTTGGCCAGCGCCAGGCCGGCGCGGGCCTCATCGACCACGACGATGCGTGCTTCATTGAGCTGGTAGTAGGCGAAGGATTCGATTTCCTTGCCCGCTGGCGGCTGCTGCCCTGCACTCTGGTCGCGCCGCTCGCCGCGCTCCAGGCTGGACACCATGCCTTCGACATAGAGAACGGCATCGGCCAGTTTGAGCAGCTCCTGCTGTTGCGGTGCGTGCGCCTCACTCCAGCCTGCAACCATCTGCAGTTGCGCGTTCAACACATTGCCCGCCGAACTGAGGCCGACCATACCCAGGGTCTTGCTCAACTTGCCGAGCAAGGTATGCAGATTGCCGAGACTTTCAGCCTGCACGGTGCCCCGCTCGATCAGGTCGAGCATGTCCTTGAGGCTGGCCAACTCTTCGCGAATGGCCGAACTCAACGAGCGCATCACGGCCTGCCCGGGGCCAGCCAAGCGTTGGTATTCCTCTTCCAGCAGGTGGTCGGTAAATGGCAGCGAGGTCAGGCCAAACAGCTCGCGCACGGGCGTGGCCACCGAGCCGCGACTGTCGGCCAAGGCCACCAGATAAAGCAGTTCCTTGAGCAGGCTGCGCGGCGCTTCGTGCTGACTGTTGCCAAGGGCTTGCTTAAGTTCACGATCGATCCGCGAGAACAGCTGCTTGCGCGACTTGCGTGCCAATAACTGACCATCGAGCTGCGCCTCCACGGCCGCGGCGCCGATCCAGCACAAGCGGCCACGCGGTTCGTTGGCGTACAAACTGTCGAGCCGGCTCATGGCTCGACCCATCAATTTCAGACTGGCCTGTGGATTCTGTTCGCGAATAAACCCCAGCAAACCCACCTGATACATATGCCGCAAGCGCCGGCCTTCGCTCTCCTTGGCCGCCGCATCCAGGGCGGCCGGCGCGCTTCGCGGGCGCGCGTGGTCGAGGCGCACACTGAAGAAGAAGCTTTCCGGCAGCGCTGGCTGACCGCCGCCGGCCTGGCGCAGGTCATTGATCGCCGGCAGCAGCAACTCGGGCATTTCCTGGCGGTGCACTTCGACGTTTTCCAGATAACGGCGCAGCACATGCAGCGCATTGCTCAGCGCCGCGAGCTGCACATCGCGCTCCTCGCCAGCGCCGGCAGGAATGTCGGTGGCCTGCTCGAGCACTTCCTGAGCGAGCAACTCGGCACCGGTCAACTCGACCAGATTGAGCGTACCGCGAACTTGATGAAGGCTTTCCACCGCCTGCTGCAACAAGCTGCCGTTATGCCGCTCGGCAATGAAATGCTCAAGGCTCGACTCTGCCTCCTCCATGGTGGTGAACAGTTCGTTACGCACCAAACTCAGTGACGTGGCTCCAGAAACCATGCGCTAGTGCGCCTCCCGCGCCGGTAGAGAAGACAGACTGCGAAGCGGCATCAGTCGGCGAACTCCGGCTTCTGCTTGCTCATGTGCGCGGTCATGGCCACGCGCAGATCGGCCGACTGCAACATCGCGGCGTTCCAGGTGGCGATGTACTCGAGGCCGTCATCGACCCTATGGTCGCGCATATAGCGAATCATTTCCTTGGTGCCGCGGATGGCCACCGGCGACTTGGCGGCGATTTCGCGGGCGATTTCCATCACCCCGTCGAGCAGCGCGGAAGCATCGGCGAAGGTACGATTGACCAGGCCGATGCTGCGCGCTTCTTCGCCGTCGATGGTGCGCCCGGTGAAGGCCAGCTCGCGCATCATGCCGTCGCCGATAAGGCGCGGCAGACGCTGCAAGGTGCCGACGTCGGCGGCCATGCCCATGTCGATTTCCTTGATCGAGAACTGTGCGTCAAGGGTCGAATAGCGCATGTCGCAGGCCGAGACCAGGTCGATGGCGCCGCCCAGACAGTAGCCCTGGATCGCCGCCAGCACCGGCTTGCGGCAGTTGTCCACGGCGTTGAACGAGGCCTGCAATTCGAGGATCTTGCGCCGTAGCGCTTCGGCATTGCGGCCGACATCCTTGCCCAGTTGGGTGCCGACCTGGGCCAGCATCATCAGGTCGATACCAGAGGAAAAATGCTTGCCGGCGCCCGACAGCACCACCACCCGCACCTCGTCGGTGGCGTCGGCCCAGCGAAAGATCTCGATGATCTCCGCCCAGAAGTCGGCGTTCATGGCGTTGATTTTTTCCGGGCGATTGATCACCACGTGGGCGATCTTATCTGCCAACTCGACACTAAAGGCTTTGTAGTCGGACACGGCAGTCATCCTCTGCAATAAACGGCGCGCACGCGCCCAAGAACATTCTTGTGATTACAACCGCGCAACTATAACAAGCACGTCATAAATGTCGATGCCGGCCTCTGTGACGCAGAACACGCCATTGGGCTTAAGCGCTGTTAACTGTTGCCAGGAACCACTCGATCTGGCGCAGACAGCCGCACAAGGCGCGTAAGGCTGGCACGCCGTCCCGTCGACAACGCGCCTGCGCGTCTTACAGCCTGATGCAGTCGACCGTGTAGTCGCTGCCGCCGGGATCTTCGTTGCGTTGCAAGCCGTGCACGTCGGCGTCGAAGCCGGGGAAGCTGCGGTCGAAGGTGCGGGCGAACTCCAGGTAATCGATGATCGAGCGGGTGGCCGGGGTGAAGCGCTCGCCCGGCATGATCAACGGGATACCCGGCGGATAGGGCACCAGCATCACCGCCGCGATGCGCCCGTCGAGCCGATCGATAGGCACGGCCTCGACTTCGCCGCGTACCAGCTGGTTGTAGGCATCGGCGGGTTTCAGGGCGACTTCCGGCAGCACCGTGTACATGCGTTTCATGGCCTTGGCCGTGGCATTTTCCCCGTAGCAACGGTGCAGCGCATCGCACAGGTCGCGCAGGCCCATGCCGTGGTAATGCGCACCGCCCGCCTGGGCAATCGAGGGCAAGGCGACGGTCAGCGGCAGATTGACGTCGTAACTGCGCTTGAACTCCAGCAACTCGGTGAGCAGGGTGCTCCACTTGCCCTTGGTGATACCCATGGAAAACAGCACCAGGAAGGAGTACAGCCCGGTCTTCTCGACCACA
This sequence comes from Pseudomonas sp. sp1636, assembly GCF_030376615.1. Classification (GTDB taxonomy): domain Bacteria; phylum Pseudomonadota; class Gammaproteobacteria; order Pseudomonadales; family Pseudomonadaceae; genus Aquipseudomonas. The sequence continues at coordinate 71,707 of NZ_JARRAB010000010.1, read as the reverse complement.
AGGCCACGTTCCCAGAGGAACTTGCTGACCACCGCCGCCGGAATCCCGCACTGATCGAGCTTGCCGCCCGCGGTCAGGCCGGGGGTCACCAGGGTGACCTTGATCGGATCGAGCAGCACATAATCCTCGGCCACCTCGCCGAAGCCATGCCACTCGGCTTGCGGCTGCAGCAACCAGCTCGCGGTGGCCACTTCGTCGGCGCCCTCGGCCTGGGGCGGTTGCCAGATACTGAACCACCAATCGTCGGTGCTGAGGTTCTGCCGCAGATTGGCCAGGGCACGGCGGAAGCTCAGGGCCTCATCGAAGGTTTCCTGGATCAGCGAGCGCCCGGCCGGGCCTTCCATCATCGCCGAGGCCACATCCAGCGAGGCGATGATGCCGTACTGCGGCGAGGTCGAGATATGCATCATGAAGGCTTCGTTGAAGCGGTCGCGGTCCAGCTGGCGCGCACCGCCATCCTGCACATGGATCATCGAGGCCTGGCTGAACGCGGCCAGCAGCTTGTGCGTGGAGTGCGTGCTGAACACCAGCGGCGCATTGGCGGTGCGGGTCGTGCCCATGCCATAGCGCCCGGCGTAGAACTCGTGGAAGGCCGCATAGGCGTACCAGGCCTCGTCGAAATGCAGCACCTCGACGCTGTCGCCGAGGGTCTGCTTGATCAGCTCGGCGTTGTAACACAGGCCGTCGTAGGTCGAGTTGGTCACCACCACCAGCTTGATCATGGCCCCGCTGCTGCTGGGCACGCGGCCGCGCGGCTCACGGTTACAAGCAAGGGGGCTGGCGTCGATCTTGGCCTGAATCGACTCGCGGGAAAACTCGCTCAGCGGGATCGGCCCGATGATGCCCAGTTCGTTGCGCTCCGGACACAGGTACAGCGGAATCGCACCGGTCATGATGATCGCGTGGAGGATCGACTTGTGGCAGTTGCGGTCGACCAGCACCAGGTCGTCGCGCCCGACCATGCCGTGCCAGACGATCTTGTTGGCGGTCGAGGTGCCGTTGATCACGAAGTAGGTGTGGTCGGCGCCGAAGTTGCGCGCGGCGCGGGCCTCGGCCTCGGCCAAGGGGCCGGTGTGATCGAGCAGCGAACCCAGCTCCGGCACCGACACCGAGAGGTCGGAGCGCAGGGTGTTCTCGCCGAAGAACTGGTGGAAAGCCTGGCCGACCGGACTCTTGCGGTAGGCCACCCCGCCGCCATGGCCAGGGGTGTGCCAGGAGTAGTTGGATTGTGCGGTGTGCTGCACCAGCGCCTTGAAGAATGGCGGTAGCAGGCAGTCCAGATAATTGCGCGCGGCGCGGGCGACCTGGCGGGCGAGGAACGCCACCGTGTCCTCGAACAGGTAAAGAATGCCGCGCAACTGGTTGAGGTCGGCCATGGCTTCGGCCGGCGCGTTCTCGATGGTCACCTGTTCGCCGAGGGCGAAGATCGGCAACTGCGGCGCACGCCGGCGGGCGATGCGGATCAACTCGACCATGTCCTGCAGCAGGTGCTTGTTCTCCCCCGCGCCCTCGGCAGTCACCAGAATGCAGGCGAGGCCGTGATGGGTCGAGGCGACGATTCGCCCTTCGGCGGAGCTGGCGGTGGACAGGATGCTGAAACCGTCCTGCTCCAGTTCGCGAGCGATGGCACGCACCCGATCGCCGGCCACGGTGTCGGCCTTGATATCGCGGTGCACGATCAGCACGGGAAACTTGAGGTCTTTATACATGGGGCAATCCGGCATCCACTGAGCAATTGGGCAACTGCACTCAGTAAACACCATGCGATGCCCTTTTAGGAAACCAGGCGAACTGGCGTTGCCCATGCTTCGCCTAAGCAGGCGCTACATATCGCAGCAATTGTTAGTCATTTAGCAGCAGCAATTCATCTAATTGCTATTTTATAAGCCTTATCGTCGAGTTTATTGCTCTCTAGACTGGCCTGGTCGCAACCTAATCTCTGGAGAGAATAACAATGAAGGTACTCCTGCTCGGCGCTGGCCACATCGGTTACACCATCGCGCAACTGCTGCAACAATCCGGCGATTACCAAGTGATCGTGGCCGATCGCGAAGTCAACTCGCTGAATGCCATCGCCAAACTAGGAATCGCCACCCTCGAACTGGATTCGACCGACAGCGCTGCCCTCGAGGCGGCCATGCGCGACCAGGACGCGGTGCTCAATGCCCTGCCCTACCACATGGCGATCGGCGTGGCCCAGGCGGCGAAGAACAGCGCCACCCACTACTTCGACCTGACCGAAGACGTCCACGCGACCAAGACCATCATGGAGCTGGCCAAGGATGCCAAGACCGCCTTCATGCCGCAGTGCGGCCTGGCGCCGGGCTTCATCGGCATCGCCGCCCACTCCCTGGCGCGCGATTTCGACAGCGTACGCGAAGTGAAGATGCGCGTCGGCGCCCTGCCGGAGTTCCCCACCAATGCCCTCAAGTACAACCTGACTTGGAGCGTCGACGGTCTGGTCAACGAGTACTGCCACCCCTGCGAGGCGATCCGCAACGGTAAGCTGCAGATGGTTCAGCCGCTCGAGGGCCTGGAGCACTTCTCCCTCGACGGCGTCGAGTACGAGGCCTTCAACACCTCCGGCGGCCTGGGCACCCTGTGCGAGACCCTGCAGGGCAAGGTCGAGGTACTCGACTACAAGACCGTGCGCTATCCGGGCCACCGCGACCTGATGAAGTTCCTCCTGGAAGACCTGCGCTTGGCCGGCCATCAGGACAAGCTCAAGGACATCCTGCGCGGCGCCGTGCCCAGCACCATGCAGGACGTAGTGCTGGTGTTCGTCACCGTCAACGGCATGAAGGACGGCAAGCTGGTGCAGCAGGTGTTCAGCCGCAAGATCTTCGCCGCGGTGCAGAACGGCCGCCTGACCAGCGCCATCCAGATCACCACCGCCGCCGGCATCTGCGCGGCACTCGACCTGTTCCGCGAGCAGCGCCTCCCGCAGGCGGGCTTCATCAGCCAGGAGCAGGTATCCCTGGACGACTTCCTCGCCAACCGTTTCGGCCTGGCCTACGAAGAGCACAGCGACCAGGCCCAGGACGCCGCCTGAGTTCCCTCCCGGCGTGCAGCGGCCCCTCGCTGCACGCCAGGCATGGATAAGCGGCGGTCTTTCGTTACTGGGAAGACTCGCATTCCGGTGCTGCAAAAACCGGCTCGCAGGCGCTATGCCAGCGGGCCTTTTGGCGCTTGCCGCCGGGTCATATCGAGTCGTTTTCGGAATGATGCGAGTCCCTATTTTCGTTTGCTGGATGCTTAGGCGAACTGCTTCCATCGAGCCCAGAGATGCCCTGACGCACGAGCAGAGGGCAGGCAACATTGGCTCTGCAGCGGGCCAGGCTGACGCAATGCTGAACGCCGGCGACGCATAACCGGCAGCAGTGCCCAGCGTGACCCGGCAGTATCCGTTACGCGAAAAAAGAATAATAAGAGGTGCTTCAATGACTGGTTCCCCAGCTGCACTGGAAATCCGCGACCTGCACAAACGCTACGGCGCGCACGAGGTGCTCAAGGGCATTTCCCTCACCGCCCGCGACGGCGACGTCATCTCCATCCTCGGCTCGTCCGGCTCCGGCAAGTCGACCTTCCTGCGCTGCATCAACCTGCTGGAATCGCCCCATCAGGGCCAGATCCTGGTCAACGGCGAAGAGCTGCGCCTGAAGAAAGGCCACGACGGCGCCCTGGTCGCGGCCAGCAGCCAGCAGATCAACCGGCTGCGCAGCGAAATCGGCTTCGTCTTCCAGAGCTTCAACCTGTGGCCGCACATGAGCGTGCTCGACAACATCACCGAGGCGCCGCGCCGGGTGCTCGGCCTGAGCAAGGCCGAAGCCGTCGAGCGGGCCGAGGCGCTATTGGCCAAGGTCGGCATCGCCGACAAGCGCCACGTCTACCCCAACCAGCTCTCCGGCGGCCAGCAGCAGCGCGCGGCCATCGCCCGCACCCTGTGCATGGAGCCCAAGGTGATCCTGTTCGACGAGCCGACCTCGGCCCTCGACCCGGAAATGGTTCAGGAAGTCCTCAGCGTGATCCGCGCCCTGGCCGATGAAGGCCGCACCATGCTGCTGGTCACCCACGAAATGAACTTCGCCCGCCAGGTGTCGAGCGAAGTGGTGTTCCTCCACCAGGGGCTGGTGGAGGAACAGGGCACGCCGGCCCAGGTGTTCGATAACCCGAGCTCGGCGCGCTGCAAGCAGTTCATGTCCAGCAATCATTAACGGAGCGTCATCGCATGCATAAATACAAGAAAATCTTGCTGACCACCGCCGCGACCCTGGCTTTCGCCAGCAGCGTCGTTGCCGCCGACAAACTGAAGATCGGCACCGAAGGTGCCTACCCACCCTTCAACCTGATCGACGCCAGCGGCCAGGCGGTCGGCTTCGATGTGGAGATCGCCCAGGCGCTGTGCGCCACCATGCAGACCGAGTGCGAAGTGGTCACCTCCGACTGGGACGGCATAATCCCGGCGCTCAACGCCAAGAAATTCGACGCCATCGTCGCCTCCATGTCGATCACCGAGGAGCGCATGCAGGCGGTCGACTTCACCGCGCCCTACTACACCAACAAGCTGCAGTTCATCGCCCCGAAAGGCGCCGAGTTCAAGACCGACACCGCCAGCCTCAAAGGCAAGGTGATAGGTGCGCAGCGCGCCACCATCGCCGGCACCTGGCTGGAAGACAACCTCGGCGAGGTGGTCGACATCAAGTTGTACGACACCCAGGAGAACGCCTACCTCGACCTCACCTCGGGCCGCCTCGACGGCGTGCTGGCCGACACCTTCGTCAACTGGGAATGGCTCAAGAGCGACGCCGGCAAGGGCTTCGAGTTCAAGGGCGAGCCGGTGTTCGACAACGACAAGATCGGCATCGCCGTGCGCAAGGACGATCCGCTGCGCGGAAAGTTGAATGCCGCACTCAAGGCAATTGTCGCCGACGGCACCTACAAGAAGATCAACGACAAGTATTTCCCCTTCAGCATCTACTGACCGGCCTGACAGGCGCGGCGCCTGTCGCGCCGTGCCTGTCCCTGAGGTGGTACCAACTATGACTCTCGATCTCTACGGCTTCGGCCCGGCGCTGCTGGCCGGCGCCCTGATGACCATCAAGCTGGCATTGTCGGCACTCTCACTGGGCCTGGTACTCGGCCTGCTCGGCGCGCTGGCCAAGACCTCGCCGTACAAGTCGCTGCAATGGCTGGGCGGCACCTATTCGACCCTGGTGCGCGGTATCCCCGAGCTGCTCTGGGTGCTGCTGATCTACTTCGGCACGGTCAGCCTGCTGCGCAGCCTGGCCGACCTGCTCGGCATCGCCAGCCTGGAACTGAACCCCTTCGCCGCCGGCACCATCGCCCTCGGCCTGTGCTTCGGCGCCTACGCCACCGAGGTGTTCCGCGGCGCCATCCTGGCCATCCCCAAGGGCCATCGCGAGGCCGGCCAAGCCCTCGGCCTGTCCAAACCGCGGATTCTCTGGCGCCTGATCCTGCCGCAGATGTGGCGCATCGCCCTGCCCGGCCTGGGCAACCTGTTCATGATCCTGATGAAGGACACCGCCCTGATCTCGGTGATCGGCCTGGAGGAAATCATGCGCCGCTCGCAGATCGCCGTGACCTCGAGCAAGGAGCCGTTCACCTTCTTCCTGGTGGCCGCCTTCATCTACCTGAGCCTCACCATCCTCGCCATGATCGGCCTGCACCTGCTCGAGAAGCGTGCCAGCCAGGGTTTCGTTAGGAGCGCCGCATGAACTGGGAATTGATCATCAAGTGGCTGCCGAAGATCGCCGAAGGCGCCATGCTGACCCTGGAACTGGTGGCCATCGCGGTGATCGCCGGCCTGCTCCTGGCCATTCCTCTGGGCATTGCCCGGGCCTCGCGGCACTGGTGGCTGCGCGCCCTGCCCTACGCCTACATCTTCTTCTTTCGCGGCACCCCGCTGCTGGTGCAGCTGTTCCTGGTCTACTACGGCCTGGCCCAGTTCGAGGCGGTGCGCGAGGGGCCGCTGTGGCCGCTGCTGCGCGATGCCTACTGGTGCGCGGTGGTCACCCTGACCCTGCACACGGCCGCCTATATCGCCGAAATCCTGCGCGGTTCGATCCAGGCCATTCCGCCCGGCGAGATCGAGGCGGCGCGGGCCCTGGGCATGTCCAACCTGCGCACCCTGGTGCACATCATCCTGCCGCGTGCGGCGCGCATCGGCCTGCCGGCCTACAGCAACGAGGTGATCCTGATGCTCAAGGCCAGCGCCCTGGCCAGCACCATCACCCTGCTGGAGCTGACCGGCATGTCGCGCACCATCATCGCCCGCACCTACCAGCCGGTGGAGATCTTCTTCGCCGCCGGGGTGTTCTACCTGGTCGCCGCCTACCTGCTGGTGCAGGCTTTCCGCCTGCTGGAGCGGCGCCTGCGGGTGGACGCCTGCCAGGGTCGCTGACGCCACGCTCAGCAGTCATAAATCGGTGCGCACGGCGCACCCTACGCCCGGCCGCCCACAGCGGGCCGGGCGGCGTTTTTGCTAAGATGCCGCACCTTCTCACCCTCTGCCTGGTAGCCCCGCGATGCCCGAGTTTTCCCCCGTTCGCCTGGACGATATCGACCGCCAGTTGATCGCCGCCCTGCAACTCAATGCCCGCGAGAGCGTCGCCATGCTCGCGCGCAAGCTGGGCATCGCCCGCACCACGGTGATCTCGCGGATCGCCCGCCTGGAGAAGAACAAGATCATCACCGGTTATGGCCTGCGTCTGGGCCAACGGGTTTTGGATGGCGGCCTGCAGGCCTATGTCGGCATCACCCTGCAGCCGCGCTCGGGCAAGGAAGTGCTGCGCCGGCTGACCCACATGGCCGAGGTCCAGCAGCTGTGCACGGTCAGTGGCGAGTTCGATTTCGTCGCCTGGCTGCGCGCCGAATCGCCGGAACGGCTCGACGAACTGCTCGATGAGATAGGCGCGGTGGATGGGGTGGAGAAGACCACCACCTCGATCATCCTGTCCTGCAAGCTGGATCGCGGACAGAAGCTCTAGCAGGCCGCTGAAATACCACCTACGTTTTTCAACGGCCTGCTAGGACTGAGAACGGCGGGCGCCGAGCGCGCCCGCCCAAACCATCAGGACTGCGCCAGGGCCTGCGCGCGGATCTGACTGAGACTCTGCCGCGGGGTCAGCGCCTCGGGGTCGACGCGGATTTCGATCAGTGCCGGCATGCCGGCCTGGGCGGCGCGCTCGAAGGCCGCCGGGAACTCTGCGGTGGCGGCCACCACCTCGCCATGCACGCCATAGGCCCGCGCCAGGGCGGCGAAGTCCGGATTATGCAGCGTGGTGCCGGATACCCGTCCAGGATAGTGGCGTTCCTGGTGCATGCGGATGGTGCCGTACATGCCGTTGTTGACCACTATGACGATCAGGTTGGCACCGTACTGGGCCGCGGTGGCCAGTTCCTGGCCATTCATCATGAAGCAGCCATCGCCGGCAAAGGCCACCACCATGCGCTGCGGCGCGCTGATCTTGGCGGCGATGCCGGCCGGCACGCCGTAGCCCATCGAACCGTTGGTCGGCCCCAACTGGGTGCGAAAACCGCGGTACTGGTAGAAACGCTGAACCCAGACCGCATAGTTGCCGGCACCATTGGTCAGGATGGCGTCGCTCGGCAGGCGCTCACGCAGCCAGGCCATGATCTCGCCGAGCTGCACCGGCCCCGGCGAAGGCGGACAGTCGAGATTGGCCAGGTAGTGGCCATTGAGGCTGTGGATCCAGTCGGCATGGCGCGGATTGCGGTCGGGCGCGAGCGTGGCGGCCTGGGCGGCGAAGGCCGCCATGCCGCTGTTGATCGCCAGGGTCGGCTGATAGACCCGGCCCAGTTCCTCGATCCCGGCGTGCACATGCACCAGTTGCTGGCGCGGCACGGGAATCTCCAGCAGGCTGTAGCCGCCGGAGGTGATCTCGCCCATGCGCGCGCCGACCACCAGCAGCAGGTCGGCATCGCGCACCGCCTGCAGCAGTTTCGGCCCGGCCGCCAGGCCGAGGTCGCCGGCGTAGTTAGGATGGCCATTGTCGAACAGATCCTGGCAGCGGAACGAGGCCGCCACCGGCAACTGCCGGCGCTCGGCGAAGCGCTGGATGTCTGCGACCGCCGCGGCAGTCCAGCCGCCGCCACCGACGATCAGCAAGGGCCGCTGGGCCTGGTTCAGCAGCTCGTCCATGGCTTGCAGGTCGGCCGCGGCCGGACTCGCCTCGATGCGCCGACAAGGCCCGGCATCGGCCACCGCGACGCAATCGGTGAGCATGTCCTCCGGCAACGCCACCACCACCGGCCCGGGCCGGCCGTTGACGGCGCGGTGGAAGGCTTGGCTGAGCAACTCCGGCAGGCGCCGGGCATCGTCGACCTGCACCACCCACTTGGCCAGCTGGCCGAACATGCGCCGGTAGTCGATTTCCTGGAAGGCCTCGCGGTCCATCTGGTCGCGGGCCACCTGGCCGATGAACAGGATCATCGGCGTCGAGTCCTGGTAGGCGGTGTGCACGCCCACAGAGGCATTGGTGGCGCCGGGGCCGCGGGTGACGAAGCAGATCCCCGGTTTACCGGTCAGCTTGCCGTAAGCCTCGGCCATATAGGCGGCGCCGCCTTCCTGGCGGCAGACCACCAGGTCGATCTCGTCGCGGGCATCGTGCAGGGCATCGAGCACCGCCAGGTAGCTCTCCCCCGGCACGCAAAACGCGCGTTCGACGCCATTGATGCGCAAGGCATCGACCAGAATCTGCCCGCCGCTGCGGACGCCCTTGCTGTTATCCATGATGCGACTCCTCGAAAACGGCCAGGCTCGCGCCCGGCGGCAAGTGACTATTCAATACACCGAGCACGCGACCAGCCGTCAGTCGCCGAACAGTTCCGCCAACCCGAGCCGCTCGGCGCACTGAACCAGCGAGCGCCGCTGGGTCTCGGCATACAACGCCAGCTCGTCGAACACCGGCGCGCCCAGGTCGCGCTCGAAGGCGTCCTGATTGGCCGAATGGCCGTAACTGTCACGCGCGGCATCGCCCAGGTTGGACTGGAAGATGCCCGCCGCGCTGACCGGCAGAAAGTCTTCGTAGACCAGCGGCTCGCAACACAGATGCCCGGCGGCGAGCAGCGCTTCCAGGTCGCTCGCCAGCTCGCCACGCGCCTTGGCCGCCAGCCCGGCCGGGCTGACGAAGTAGCGGAAATAGGCCAGTTCCTGGCGGCGCAGGCTGGCGTAGTCGTCCGGGAATTCGCCGAACTGCTCGGCCAGCGCCGATCCATAGTCGCCGTCTGCCTGGCGCGCGTTGTCCAGCAAGCGGTCGTAGAGCGCGCGGCCTTTGGCGGTCAGGGCCGCGCCGCGTTGCTCGATCTCGCCGAAACGGGCCGAATGGCTGCCCAGGGCGCGCTCGCCATTGTCCTCGACGAACACTACCTGCTCGTGCAGGGCCTTGAAGCTGGTCTGGCGCAACAGGATCGGGCAGCGCCGCAAAGGCGGGCCTTCGACAATCGCCTTGGGGTCGATGCCGCGTTGCGGCATGCCGGCCTGCACCGCATCGATATCCAGGCTGCGCGGGGTCAGGTGATTGATGTGCGGGCCCTTGAAGGCCACCACGTCGGCGACCAACCGGTGTTGCTCGCTCAGTTGCTGGTACAGCGCCGCGCCGACCGTCGCCTCGCGGTGCCAGCGGAAGGTCTCCAGGGCCTGCTCGACGAACTCGTCCGCCTCGGCCTGCGCCAGGCCGCCGGCCTGTTCGAAACGCTCGATCAGCGCGATGGCCCGTGGGGTAAAGATGGATCGGCGCTCGAGCACGCTGCGCGCCAATTCGCGCAACTCGGCATTGTCGATCAGCTCCAGGCGCAGCAAGGAGGTGAACACCCGGAACGGGCTGTGTTGCAACGAATCTTCGTGGATCGCCCGGAACGCGGTGGCATGCACCGGCACCCCGGCGCAGGCCAGGTCGTAGTAGCCGACCGGGTACATGCCCATGACCGCGAACAGCCGACGCATGGTGGCCAGCTCGACGGCGCTGCCCAGGCGGATGGCGCCATGCCGCTCCATGTCCAGGCGCTGGATCTCCCCGGTCAGCTGCAGCCGTTCGGCCAGCTCGCCATCCTGCGCCAGCACCTGCCGGTTGACCTGGCTCACCAAATCGAGCAGTTCGCCGTAGAGCGGCACTTCGGCCCGATACATGGCCGACATGGCGCGGGAAAACTGCGCACGGATCTCGTCCGGGTGAACCCACGCGTCTCGGTGGGCGGCCGCTTGCACACTCATGGGGTTCGACTCCTCGCTTCGCCTGATCGCTCTGACCGGGGTCTCCAGGGCGGAGACCTATTCCGGTGATTCATGCGAAACATTCTGGCGAGCCGAATAGCCCGTTTCAAACGACTAATCTTCTCCTGATCATTCCCTAAACGAATCTTCCAAGGCCGCTGCGGCCAGATCCGTCAGTGCTGCGCCGCCTGTTTCAGGCGCCGCGCCAGCAGCACCAGGGTGAGCAGGAACAGCGGCGCCAGCAGGGCGAACAGCACCTTGCCGGACAGCGGCGAACCCAGTGCCGCCAGCCCCTCCAGGGTCATCTTGAGCAGACCAATCAGGTAGTAGCTGATGGCGATCAGGGAGAAACCCTCGACCGCCTTCTGGATCTTCAACTGGGTGCTGCTGCGCGCATTGAGGCTCTCGAGAATCTTCGAGTTCTGCTCCTCCACCTCGACCTGGGCCTTGGCCTGCAGCAGCTCGCCGAGGTTGGCGATGCCGGCGGCCAGGCGGTCGAGACGCTGCTCGGTGGCCGCGCAGTAACGCACGCTGGGTTTGAAGCGCCGCTCGATGAACACGCCGAGGCGCTGATGGCCGTCGGCATGGTTTTCGCGCAGCTCGGCGATGCGCTCGAAGACGATCTGGGCATAGGCCGCGGTGGCACTGAAGCGCTGCCGGCAGCCGGCCGAGCAGCGCATCAAGCGGGCCGAGAGCGAGGTCAGGCCGTCGAGCAGCGCCTTGGCCTGGCTGTTGTCGGCGGCGGCATTGCGCTCGGCCAGGCCGATCAGCTCGCGATCCAGTTCCTGCAGGCTGCCGCTCAGCTCCTGGGCGGCGGGCAACCCCAGGGAGGCGAGCATGCGGTAGGTTTCGATTTCCACCAGGCGGCGGACCATCCGCCCCAGCCGGTAGGCATTCAGGCCGCGATTGACCAGTAGCAGGCGGTTGAAGCCCTGCGCCGACAGGCGAAAGTCGCTCCAGACCGTGGCATCGCCGCCGCCGACATGCGAGCCGGCCGGATCCTTGAAACCGTAGCTGGACGGCTGGCCATCGGCGTCCTGCTCGTCCTCGACCAGGATCACCAGGGCATTGATGATCAGCTCGCGGTGCGCATCGAGCAGGCCGCGCAGCGGTTGCGGCAGCTCCGCCCAGCGCGGGCCGTCGGCCTGACGCGGCACCACCCAGGTCAGCGAGAGAAACTCGCTGTGACGCTCCCACTTGAACGCATGCCCGGCGATGCGCAGCAGGCCGTGACGCTGCACGCCTCGCCCGGGGTTGTCGGCCAGTTCGTCGAGCTGGCGCACCAGGCCGTCGAGGGACAGGCCGTCATCCAGCAGGGCGAAGTGGTAGACATGGGCCGGGCCGGCGAAATAGATCGACGGGCGCGCGTGCAGTTCATCGTGCAGGCTTTCTCTCAGCGGGTGCATCAAGGCTCTCCTGAAAACTCACCGGCAGGTCCTGGCAAAAGCCCTGCCCCGAGTTTTCTAGACTGCCCCAGGCGCGGCGAGGGCACATCTCCACGCCTTGGCCGGCTCAGGCCAGCGCGGCCAGGCAACGCTCGAAGATGTCGAAGCCTTCCTCGAGAAGCTCGCGTTCGCAGGTCAATGGCGCCAGCAGGCGGATGATGTGCCGCGCCTTGCCGCTGGGCATCAGCAGCAGCCCCTGCTCGCGGGCGGCGCCGAGCAGCGCGGCCAGGCGCTCGCTGCCCGGCCCGCCGTCGGCGCTGCGCAACTCGATGCCGCGCATGGCGCCGACCCCGGTCAGCCGGCCGATCATGGGCGCCCAAGGCTTGTCCTGCCAGCTGCGGTGGCGCGCCTCGATGGTGCTGGCCTGCAACTCGCCCCAGGTCGCCAGGTTGGCATCGCTCATCTCCGCCAGGCTGGCCAGGGCCGCGGCGCAGGCCAGCGGGTTGCCCGAATAGGTGCCGCCCAGGCCGCCCTTGGGCAGCGCGTCCAACAGTTCGCGACGGCCGACCACCGCGCCCAGCGGCAGGCCGCCGGCGATGCTCTTGCCGAGCAGCAGCAGATCCGGCTCGATGCCCAGGCGACTGAAGGCGAAGCGTTGGCCGCTGCGGCCGAAGCCGGACTGGATCTCGTCGATGATCAGGAGGATGCCGTGGACGTCGCAGAAACGCCGCAGATCCTGGGCGAAGGCCGCATCCAGCACCTGAAAACCGCCCTCGCCCTGGATCGGCTCGACGATGAAGCAGGCCACCTCGGCGCGGTCGATCTCCACGCTGAACAGGCGTTCCATGGCCGCCAGCGCCTGTTCGCGGCTGACCCCGTTGTCGGCGCTGGGATACGGCAGGTGATACACCGGCCCCGGCAGCACGCCGACCTTCTGCTTGTAGGGCGCGACCTTGCCGTTGAGGTTGAGGGTGGCCAGGGTGCGGCCGTGGAAACCGCCATCGAAGGCGATCACCGCGCTGCGCCCGGTGGCGGCCCGGACCACTTTGAGGGCATTTTCCGCCGCCTCGGCGCCGCTGTTGGTGAGCATCCCCGACAGCGGATAGCTGACCGGCACGAAGCGCGCCAGCGCCGCCATCAGCTGGCCGTAGCCCTCATGGGGCACGGCATTGAAGGCCGAGTGGGTCAGGCGGCCGGCCTGTTCGCGCAGCGCCGCGACGATGCGCGGGTGGCAATGACCGAGGTTGAGCACGCCGATGCCGCCGACGAAGTCGATATAGCGCTTGCCTGCCGTGTCCCAGACCTCGGCATTGCGCCCATGGCTGAGGCTGATCGGATGGACGATGGCCAGGGAGTTGCTGATCGGCGCCTGGCTCATGGGCGCGCCCCCGCTGCGACCGACTGGCGCAAAGGGAACGGATAACGGCTGGGCGTCTGGCAGGCGGGCATGGGCGAATCCTCTGGGCCTAGTGGGATAGGCCGCTATGAAAGCGAGAGTTCAACCCGGCGTACAAACGAAAAAAAGCGCGGCTGTTATTCCTTAAATTCCGAGATCGCGTCCTTCAGCGCTTCTGTTCGAGCCTGACCTGCTCCTCGATCCAGCTGACGAAGCTGCGGATCTTCGGCACCTCCGCCGCATGCTCGGCGTAGGCCAGGAAATGCGCGCCGCTGCTGCTCACCGGATGATCCCAGGGGATCACCAGCTTGCCCTCGGCCAGTTCGTCCGCCGCCAGAAAGCGCGGCACCAGCGCCACCCCGCAGCCGGACTGGGCGGCGCGGATGCACATATAGAAGGTTTCGAAGCGCGGACCGTGGTAGCTGTGCTCGGTCTGCAGGCCCAGGCCCTGGAACCACTCGTGCCAGGCCTCGGGGCGCGAGGCGCATTGCAGCAGGCGCATCTCGGTCAACTGCAGCGGGCTGTCCAGCGGCGCGGCCGGGAGGATATCCGGGGCGCACACCGGCACCACCGCCTCGCCGAACAGCTCGATGCACTCGGCCCCCGGCCAGGTGCCCTGGCCGAAGAAGAACACCACGTCGGCACGCGACTGCAACAGGTCGAAGGGTTCCAGCTCATTGCAGATGTCCAGGTGGATGCCCGGGTGGGCGGCGCCGAAGCCCTTGAGGTGCGGGATCAGCCAGCGCGCGCCGAAGGTCGGCTGGGTCGCGACCTTGAGCACCTCGGTCTCGCCGCCGTAGGAGAGGATATAGCGGGTGGACATCTCCACCTGCTTGAGGATCTTGTTGACCTCGGTGAGGTACAGCGAGCCGGCCGGGGTCAGCTGCAGGCGCCGGCGGATGCGGCGGAACAGCAGGTGCTGGAGCATCTCCTCCAGCTGCGCGACCTGCTTGCTCACCGCGCTCTGGGTCAGGAACAGCTCCTCGGCGGCGCGGGTGAAGCTGAGATGCCGGGCCACGGCCTCGAAACACTGCAGGGCGGCCATCGACGGCATCAGACGTTTGGACATGGGCTACTCGCGAAGGCCAATTAAGGCAAATGAATGAATCCAAGGAATGACATGGCGAATAATGGTCGCTTGTTGTCTTCCAGCCGGAAGATTAATACTGACCCGGATCGCAATTTTCAACCACCAGCAGAAACAGGAGATAGCCATGGTTGACGGACTTCTGAGCCGCCTCGGGGTTAACGCCCACGCAGTAGAGAATGGCAACTACCCGGTATACACCCCCATCGACGGCAGCCAGATCGGTTCGGTCAGCCTGGAGGATCGCGCCGCCGTGCTGGCCAAGATCGAGCGCGCCGAGCAGGCCTTCCAGGCCTGGCGCACCGTCCCCGCCCCCCGTCGCGGCGAGCTGATCCGTCTGTTCGGCGAGGTGTTGCGCCAGCACAAGGCCGACCTCGGCGAGCTGGTGTCCTGGGAAGCCGGCAAGATCACCCAGGAAGGCCTGGGCGAGGTGCAGGAAATGATCGACATCTGCGACTTCGCCGTCGGCCTGTCGCGGCAGATCTACGGCCTGACCATCGCCTCCGAGCGTCCGGGCCACCATATGCGCGAGACCTGGCAGCCGCTCGGCGTGGTCGGGGTGATCAGCGCCTTCAACTTCCCGGTCGCGGTCTGGGCCTGGAACACCACCCTGGCCCTGGTCTGCGGCGACGCGGTGATCTGGAAGCCCTCGGAGAAGACCCCGCTCACCGCCCTGGCCTGCCAGGCCCTGTTCGAGCAGGCCCTGCAGGCCTTCGGCGACGCCCCCGAGGGCCTCAGCCAGTTGGTCATCGGCGACCGCGACGCCGGCGAAGCCCTGGTCGACGACCCGCGCGTGGCCCTGATCAGCGCCACCGGCAGCACCCGCATGGGCCGCGAAGTCGGCCCGCGGGTGGCCGCCCGTTTCGGCCGCAGCATCCTCGAACTGGGCGGCAACAACGCCATGATCCTCGCCCCCAGCGCCGACCTGGACATGGCCGTGCGCGCCATCCTGTTCGGCGCCGTGGGCACCGCCGGCCAGCGCTGCACCAGCCTGCGCCGGCTGATCGCCCACGAATCGGTCAAGGACGAGATCGTCGCCCGCCTGAAAGTGGCCTACGCCAAGGTGCGCATCGGCCATCCGCTGCAGGGCAACCTGGTCGGCCCGCTGATTGATCAGCATGCCTACGAGTCCATGCAGGCCGCGCTGAACCAGGCCCGCGCTGAAGGCGGCCAGGTGTTCGGCGGCGAGCGCCAGTTGGCCGAGCAGTACCCCAACGCCTACTACGTGGCGCCGGCCATCGTCGAGATGCCGGGCCAAAGCGCGGTGGTGCGCCACGAGACCTTCGCACCGATCCTCTACGTGCTGAGCTACAGCGACTTCGACCAGGCCCTGCACCTGAACAACGAGGTGCCGCAAGGCCTGTCCTCGTGCATCTTCACCACCGACCTGCGCGAGGCCGAGCAGTTCCAGAGCGCCGCCGGCAGCGACTGCGGCATCGCCAACGTCAACATCGGCACCAGCGGTGCGGAAATCGGCGGCGCCTTCGGCGGCGAGAAGGAAACCGGCGGCGGCCGCGAATCCGGCTCCGATTCCTGGAAGGCCTACATGCGCCGGCAGACCAACACGGTCAACTACTCCCGCGAGTTGCCGCTGGCCCAGGGCATCGTCTTCGACTGAGTATCCACGCACTAAAAAAGCAGCCCCGGCGCATTGCGTCGGGGCTGCTTTTTTATTTATTGATACGGCCGAACAACCTCTGTAGCAGCCCGCCGGCTGGCCCCTACAGAAGCGGCACCAGCCTGTGCGCACTATGGCTCCAACGTCGCCCACAACGCAGGGCCGCCGGCCGCTTTCTCGATCGCGGCCAGGCGCGCGCTATGCGCCTCCAGCTCGGCCTGAGAAGCGCGAACCACTAGGGTGGGCTGACGTTCGGCGGCCAGGCGACGAATCGCACTGGGCTGCTGACGACCATTGCTGTCGCCCTCGGAGCCGTCGCCGGCCAGGGACAGGTGGGTCTGGCCGCCGGTCATGGTCAGGTAGACGTCGGCGAGGATCTCGGCATCGAGCAAGGCGCCGTGCAGGTCGCGCCCCGAGTTGTCGACGCCATAGCGCTTGCACAGCGCATCCAGGTTGTTGCGCTGCCCCGGATGGCGCTCGCGAGCCATCAGCAGGGTATCGAGGATCGAGCAATGCTCGCTGATGTCGGCGCGATCCTGCTGTTTGATCAGGGCGAATTCGTTGTTGATGAAGCCAACGTCGAACGCCGCGTTGTGGATGATCAGCTGCGCGCCCTTGATGAACTCGAAGAACTCGTCGGCCACTTCCTTGAAGCGCGGCTTGTCCTGGACGAAATCATTGGTGATGCCGTGCACCGCAATGGCGCCCTCGTCGATCTCGCGATCCGGCTGCAGGTAGACATGGAAATGCCGCCCGGTGAGGCGCCGGCCCATCAGTTCGACACAGCCGATCTCGATGATCCGGTGGCCATCGGCGACCGGCATGCCGGTGGTTTCGGTATCCAGTACTACGCTACGCACGTTGCAGCCCTCTCACTTCATCGACGCCACGGTTGGCCAATTGGTCGGCACGCTCATTCCCGGGATGACCGGTATGCCCACGCACCCACTGCCAGGTCACGGTGTGCCGGTTGACCTGCTCGTCCAGCTCGCGCCACAGGTCGGCATTTTTCACCGGCTGTTTGGCGGCGGTTTTCCAGCCGCGCTTCTTCCAGTTCGGCATCCAGTCCTGGATACCTTGCATGACGTACTGCGAGTCGGTCACCAGACGCACGTCGCAAGCACGCTTCAACTCGGCCAGGGCGCGAATCGCCGCGGTCAGTTCCATGCGATTGTTGGTGGTTTCGGCTTCGCCGCCCCAGAGTTCTTTTTCCACGCCCTTGAAAATCATCAACGCGCCCCAGCCTCCGATGCCGGGATTGCCCTTGCAGGCACCATCGGTGTAAATCTCGACTTGTTCATTCATGCAGAGCATTTCTCTCAATAAATTCCGCTCGGCAGGCTCTAGCAGGCCATTGAATAACCACCTACGCGTTCAACGGCCTGCCAGCACTTACGGCTTCGAGTCGCGGCGACTGACCTTGGCCACCGGCATGGGCACCAGCTTGCCCATGGGGGCTCGTTGCGTCTGGCGCAGCGGACGCAAACCTATCACCAGCTTGCGCGCCACCAATAGATAGAAGCCACCGCCTGGCGATTGCCAAGCATCGCCCCAGGCTTCCAGCGGTGCCAGACGAGCCTGCCAGGCAGTGGAAGCAAGCGGCGGACGATAGCATCCGAAGCGGCGTTTCTCCAGCGCAAAGCCCAACAGGTGCAGCCAGTCACTGACCCGCCTGGGCGCGATGCAGCGGGCCTGGCGCAAGGCGTCGCGAGCGAACAGGCGGCGCACGCCCCAGGCGCTCATCGGGTTGATCCCGACCACCAGCAAATGCCCGCCCGGACGAACG
Organism: Pseudomonas sp. sp1636; assembly: GCF_030376615.1. Classification (GTDB taxonomy): domain Bacteria; phylum Pseudomonadota; class Gammaproteobacteria; order Pseudomonadales; family Pseudomonadaceae; genus Aquipseudomonas. Next base: position 54,183 of record NZ_JARRAB010000010.1, on the reverse strand, counting down.
CTGTGCGCCGCCTCTCGCAACAACCCATGGGGCGACAGGCTGAAGTCCAGGCCATGCTGCAATAACACGACATCCGCCGCATACTCGGTCAGCGGCCAGGCCTGCTCTTCGCAGACGATCTCCACGCCACTGAAAGGCGCACCGACCCGTACGCTGCGCTGGATCTGCGCGGCATTCGGCGAAGCGTTCGCGGAAGGGCCGTAATGCACCAGGTAACCGCCAAAGAAGCGCGCCAGTTCTTCCTCCAGCAAACGCTGCTCATCCTCCAGCAACAACTGCCCATAGGGCCCATTGAACCAATGGCGCGCCGTGCCGATGAGCTTGAGCCAATCGGCATCGGCCTGGGCGAAGGGATGATCGGACATAAAGGATTACCTGCGTAGCCAGCATTGCCAATGAGTCCTAAGATGCACCTTTATGACCTGCTTAGCGACCCGCACGATGATAAAGATCGACGCCCTGCCCGCTTTCTCGGACAACTATATATGGTTGCTGCAAGACACCGAACAGCGCCGCTGTGCGGTGGTCGACCCCGGCGATGCGGCGCCGGTGCTGGCTTGGCTGAACAGCCACCCGGACTGGCAATTGAGCGACATACTGATCACCCACCATCACCCCGACCATGTGGGCGGCATCCAGCCGTTGAAGGCGGCGACGGGGGCACGGGTACTCGGCCCGGCGCGCGAGAATATCCCCGCACGCGATCTGGCCTTGCGCGAAAGCGACGAGGTCGAAGTGCTCGGCCAGCGCTTGCGCGTCATCGAAGTACCCGGGCATACCCTGGGGCATATCGCCTATTACCAGGCAGACCAGCACTGGCTGTTTTGTGGCGACACCCTGTTCGCCGCCGGCTGTGGCCGCCTGTTCGAAGGCAGCCCCGCGCAGATGCACGACTCACTGCGCCGCCTGGCGGCCCTGCCCGAGCAAACCCTGGTGTATTGCACCCATGAATACACCTTGAGCAACCTGCGCTTTGCCCAGGCGGTCGAACCAAACAATCCGCAAATCGCCCAACGCCTGCAGGAAGTCAGCGCCTGGCGCGCCGAAGGACGCATCAGCCTACCCTCCAACCTGGCCCTGGAATGCGCGACCAATCCTTTTTTACGTAGCGCCGAAGCCTCGGTCAAGGCCAAAATTGACGAGCATGACGGCGCGCAAAAACGCTCGTCCAGCGAGGTTTTTGCGTGCCTGCGCGCGTGGAAGGATCACTTCTAAAAAAATCGATAACCTCGCAAAAAAAGTGGTTAAAACTTGACCACCCCGGCATCGGTTCCTAGAATCGCCCGACCTTTATCTCGGGAAGCCCCAACCAGCCAATGCCTTTATCACCACGCAAGACCTTGAATTTAAAGGCATTGGCACAAGGCGCCCAGGCGCTCGTGGTGGTGTTTTGTGCCACTCTGGCCGGCTGTCAGAGCACCGGCAAAGGCCTCGACAATGGTCGCGGTAACGACACCGATCTGACCGTGGGCCTGGAGCGAGAACCGGTATGGCTGAGCGATAGCCTCGCCACGGCAGAGCCCGAAGATATTTGGCAGCGTGTCCGTGACGGCTATCAACTGCAGGATCAGATCGGCATCAACCCGCGCATCGAGCAGCAGCGCCTGTGGTTCGTCAGCAACCCCTCCTTTATTGAAAAATCCGGCGAGCGCAGCAGCCCTTATATCCACTACATCGTCGAGCGGCTGGCCGAACGCAATATGCCGATGGAGTTGGCATTGCTGCCGATGATCGAAAGCGCCTACAACCCCTTTGCCTATTCCCACGCCAACGCGGTGGGCTTGTGGCAATTCATTCCCTCCACCGGGCGTTATTTCAATCTGCGCCAGACCAGTTGGTACGACGGCCGCCGCGATGTCATGGCCTCGACCAATGCCGCGATGGACTACTTGTCGCGCCTGCATGAAATGTTCAACGGCGACTGGCTGCTCGCCCTGGCCGCTTACAATGCCGGCGAAGGCCGCGTCAGCCGGGCCATCGAGCGCAACCAGAGACTCGGCCTGCCAACCGACTACTGGAACCTGCCACTGCCCAAAGAGACGCAAAATTACGTGCCCAAGCTGCTGGCCCTGTCGCAGGTAGTGATGTCCCCGCAAGCTTATGGCGTCAGCCTCGAGCCGATTGCCAACGAGCCGTATTTCGAGCAGGTCGAACTCAAGCAGCGCATGGATCTGTCCAGGGTCGCGGCCATGGCTGAGCTGGATGAAGATGAGCTGTATCAGCTCAACCCCGCCTTCAAGAAACGCATCACCCTGGACGGCCCGAAACATTTGCTGGTGCCCACCGCCAATGCGGAACTGCTGGCCGCCAACCTGGCGCTGATGAAGCCACAGGATCTAGTGGACTGGCAGCAATACAGCGTGCGCTCCGGCGACAGCCTCAACAGTATTGCCAACCGCTACCACCTCACGGTCAGCACCCTCAAGGACATCAATCGGCTCAGCGGCAACCAGCTGCGCATCGGCCAGGTACTGAGCATCCCGGCACAACCGGGTCGCCAGCCGAAAGAACCGCTGTTCCAGCGACTCGCCAGCCAGGAAGCCGCACCACGCAACTACCGGGTGAAAAGCGGCGACAACCTCTGGCAAATCGCCAAGGCCCACCGGGTTGCGCTCGAGGATGTACGACGCTGGAACAATCTGACCGGCAACCAGCTGCGGGTCGGCCAGACCCTGGCGCTACGTGACGGCCAGGCCGCGCCGACGGGCGAGCGCGGCGAAGTGACCTACTACAGGGTGCGCAAGGGCGATTCGCTGTACCTGATCGCCAAACGCTTCAAGGTGCAGATGCAGCACCTCAAGAGCTGGAACCCGCGCACCAGCAGTGCGCTCAAGCCGGGGCAGACCCTGGCCCTGCGCCTGGCGCGCTGATCAAGCGCGCTGGCTCAGCGCCTCCAGGCAACGTTGGGTGAGCTGGGTGAAGCGCTGAAAGGCGACAAACTGCTCATGTTTCAACGCCCGCCCGGATACCCGGTTGTCGGCATAGAGCACACCGATCTCGCGGCTGCCTGCCAACAGCGGGGCGATAAAGAACATGCCCTGGCCCAGCCGCTGACGGATCGGCTGGGTCACCAGATCATTGAGGCTATAGCTGGCTGGCACACCCATCCACAGTGCTTCTTTATTGCGCAGCACGTAGCTGAAGATATGCGGCTGCTCGCGCTGTTCGACCGGCAGCAGGAAGTCACTCATCCAGCCCTCGGTGTCTTCGCCCTGCACCCGTTTGGCGCGAAAGCAACTTTGCCCATCGGCCAGCACCACCAACATCGCCCGCTCCAGCCCCGCCCCCTGATGCAGGCCTTTGAGCAAGGTATCGAGAATCAAGCCGACATCGCCTCGGCGAGACGCCATCAACCCCAGATCCTGCAAGGCCTGTTGCAGGAGCTGCAGGTTGGGTTGCAACAGGCGCGCCTTGCGCTGTTCCTGTTGCAGACGGATTTGCTCGGGATCGGTGTTGGGGATCAGCCGGCAGAGCTGACTGGCGCCAAAGGTCGCGGCCACCTTGACCGCTTCATCGGCGCTGGCCAATACCTGCTGCATGGCCTCTTGCGGACTGACCCCGATGAATCCCGCCATCTCGCCGACCAAGCTCTCCATCGCCGGCGAGTCCCAGCCTTCGAGCGCCGCCTCACTGATCCGGGCGCCCAGACTGACCGCGCGCACCGCCGGGTCGTTATGGTTGGCGCTGTGATGCGCCAAGCTGGCAATCTCGCCGAGATTCCAGCCTTTTACCAAGCCCTGGGTCAGCTGGCGGAAGCTGGTGCCGAGCACCGCACGTACCGTTTCCTCGACATCGACGCCCGGCTGAGCCAGGGCGCAGGCCAACTCGTCCGCCTGCGCACCGCCACAGCCCCAAAAAGCCAGCTCGCCCAAGTGATAGAGCAAGGCTGCGATAAACACCTCCTCCTCATGCCTCGACAGCACGTAGCCGGCAATATTGCGCGCCTGTACGGCGGCGTGAAACGAACGCGCGAGCAGTTCCTGCAACTGCTCGCGCGGAGCACCGGCAAGCAAACCGTCGATAAGGCTCACGGAGAGGCTGATCAGGCGTACATTGTCGAAGCCGATCAGGACGATGGCCCGCGAGATGGTTCTGATCGTTTCTTGCGAAGGGTTGTAATAAGCACTGTTGCCGACACGCAGCACCTTGGATGTCAGGGAAGCATCACGAAGCAAGACGTCCGCCAGTTGCTGCACCGAAGAGTGCTCTTGCTGTGCCAAGCGCTGCAGATCCTGCACCACAGCGGCCAGGGCAGGCAATTCGGCCTGGTTCAGACGATCAATCCATGACTGCAGACCATGGCTAGGTGTATCCAAGTTCAAGGCCTCGTGGTGATTAAGCCAAAGAGAGTAATAATGCCCGCATACCCAGCCAATAGACTTGGTCTTTTTCCTACGGATACAAGCTGTTACTGTACCGGACAAGAAGCCCAAAAGCCGCTCCGGATCGGATCTTCCACTTGATGCGTCCCCTCCTCTCGCTAATCCTCAGCTTGGCCATCGGCTTTCCCGCGTGGGCAACCGTCAACGAAAGCCACGGCTATGCGCAATTTGGCGCACTCAAATACCCGGCCAGCTTCACCCACTTCGACTGGGTCAATCCCGACGCCCCGAAAGGCGGAACGCTGCGACTCATGGCCACGGGCACCTTCGACACCCTCAACGCCTACACTTTCAAGGGCACCAGCCCGATTTCCACCGCCAATTTCCTTCAATACGGCGTCACTGAGCTTAATGAACCGCTGATGGCGGGCACCGGCCATTACGACCCCTCCGGCGATGAGCCGACTTCCAGCTATGGCCTTATCGCCAAATCGGTCGAGTACAGCGAAGATCGCAGCTGGGTGGTGTTCAATCTGCGCCCGCAAGCGCAGTTCCATGACGGCAAGCCGATCACCGCCTTTGACGTGGCGTTTTCCTATCGGCTGCTGCTCAAAGAGGGCCACCCGCAGTACCGAACCAACCTGCAGGAAGTGAAGCGGGTCGACATCCTCAATCGCCACCGCATCCGCTTCGTGTTCAAACGCTCGGGCAACCCACTGCTGATCCTGCGCCTGGGCGAGTTACCGATACTGCCACAACACTACTGGAAGAACCGCGACTTCAAGGCCACCACATTCGAACCGCCGCTGGGCAGTGGCCCTTACCGCATCACCCAAGTCGCCCCGGGACGCAGCCTGACCTTCGAGCGGGTAAAGAATTGGTGGGGAGAGAAACTGCCGGTCAATCGCGGCAAATACAACTTCGACCGGGTCGAGGTGGAGTTCTACCGCGATAGCCATGTGGCCTTCGAAGCCTTCAAGGCCGGCGAATTCGACTTCTATATCGAACAACAAGCGAAGAACTGGGCCAACGGCTACCACTTTCCGGCGCTGCTGCGTGGCGAGGTGATCCGCGCCGAGATCCCGCATCAGATTCCCACGCAGACCCAGGCCTTGTTCATGAACAGCAGGCGCGCGGCTTTCGCCGAACGCAAGGTACGTGAAGCCCTGGGGCTGATGTTCGACTTCGAGTGGAGCAACCGCGCGCTGTTCAACGACTCCTACATACGAGCCAAGAGCTATTACCCAAACAGCGAGTTCTCCGCCACCGGTACGCCCCAAGGTGCCGAATGGCTGCTGCTCTCACCCTATCGCAAACAACTGCCCAAACGCTTGTTCAGCGAACCCTTCGCCATGCCGCAAACCGATGGTCGCGGCATCCCCCGGGAAACCTTGCGCCACGCTCTCGGTCTATTGGGCGAGGCGGGATGGAAGCCATCCGGCCAGCGCCTGCTGAACGCCAAGGGGGAGCCGCTGCGGTTCGAGATCTTGCTGGTCAACCCAAACCTCGAACGAATTCTTCAGCCGTTCACCGAGAACCTCGCCAGCATCGGCATCCAGGCCAACCTGCGCACCGTCGATCGCGCGCAGTATAAACAGCGCCTGGATCAATTCGACTTCGACATGATTTTGCTGACCCTGCCGCAAACCCTCAGCCCGGGCCTCGAGCAGTCGCTGTACTTCCACTCCAGCCAGGCCACGGTCAAGGGCGGCAAGAACTACGCAGGCGTAAATCATCCGGTGGTCGATGCCTTGCTCGACAAGTTGCTGTCAGCCAAGACCCGCGATCAACAGATCGCTGCCACCCGCGCACTCGACCGGGTGCTGCTGTGGCAGCACTACACCATCCCCAATTGGTACATCAATTACCACCGCCTGGCCTACCGCGATCGGTTTGCCTTCGTCACCACGCCGCCCTACACCCTGGGCCTGCGCACCTGGTGGCTGAAACCCACGGAGAATGCCCGATGACGCCGCCTCTGCGCTCATTTCTGCTGCACGCCAGCACCCTCTTGCTGCTCGGCCTGGCCAGCCTGAGCCAGGCCGCCGGCCAGCACGCCTTGACTCTGTATCAGGAAGCGCCGAAATACCCGGCCGACTTCCAGCATTTCGACTACGTGAACCCCGATGCCCCCAAAGGCGGCACCTTGCGCCAGGCCGGCTTTGGCGGCTTTGACAGCCTCAACCCCTTCATCAACAAAGGGGTAGCGGCCGATAATATCGGCCTGGTGTACGACACCCTGACTCGTCATAGCCTGGACGAGCCCTTCAGCGAGTACGGCCTGCTCGCGCAAACCATCGAAACAGCCGCAGACAATACCTGGGTGCGTTTCTACCTGCGTCCCGAGGCCCGTTTCAACGACGGCCAAGCGGTGACCGCCGAGGACGTCAAGTTCACCTTCGAGACCCTGATGACCCAGGGAGCGCCCACCTACCGCGGCTACTATGCCGATGTCGAACGGGTCGAAGTCGAAGGCCCGCGCCAGGTGCGCTTCATCTTCAAGCATGCCGGCAACCGCGAGCTGCCGCTGATTCTCGGCCAACTGCCGGTACTGCCCAAGCACTGGTGGGCCGAACGCGACTTCAGCAAGAGCAACCTGGAGATTCCGCTCGGCAGCGGCCCCTATGTGGTGGCCGAGGTCAAAGCCGGCCGCTCGATTCGCTATGAGCGAGTCAAGGATTGGTGGGGCAAGGATCTGCCGGTCAACCGCGGCTTCTACAACTTCGACAGCATGCGCATCGATTACTACCGCGACAACACCGTGGCCCTCGAGGCCCTGAAAGCCGGGCAGTTCGATTACTGGCTGGAAACCAGCGCGAAAAATTGGGCCACCGCCTACGACACCCCCGCCGTTGCCAATGGCCAACTGATCAAAGAAGAGATCGAAAACCACAACCCCACCGGCATGCAGGGCTTCATCTTCAACACCCGTCGGCCACTGTTCCAGGACAAACGGGTGCGGGAGGCGCTGGGTCTGCTGTTCGACTTCGAATGGACCAACCGCCAGTTGTTCAATGGTGCCTATACCCGCACCCGCAGTTATTTCGACAACTCCGAACTGGCCTCCAGCGGCCTACCCGGCGCCGACGAACTGCAGCTCCTCGAGCCGCTGCGCAGCATGATCCCGGCGCAGGCGTTCAGCGATGAGTTCAACGTACCCGTCACCGACGGCAGCGGCATCATCCGCGAACAGCAGCGGCGGGCCTACCAACTGCTGCAGGAAGCCGGCTGGCGTATCGAAGGCGACCAGATGCTCGACGCCGAAGGCAAGCCGGTCAGCCTCGAGTTCCTTCTCGCGCAAACCGAGTTCGAGCGCGTACTGCTGCCATTCAAGCGCAACATGGCCGATCTCGGCATGGAACTGGTGATCCGTCGAGTCGATGTCTCGCAGTACATCAACCGTCTGCGCTCGCGGGATTTCGACCTGATCGTGGGCGGCTTCGGCCAGTCCAATTCGCCGGGCAACGAGCAGCGCGAATACTGGCATTCGAGCAGCGCCGACAATCCCGGCAGCCGTAATTTCATCGGCTTGAAAGATCCTGCCATCGACCAACTGGTCGATGGTCTGATCAACGCCACTTCCCGGCAAAGCCTGATCGCCCATACCCGGGCCCTCGACCGCGTGTTGCTGTGGGGTCATTACGTGATCCCCAACTGGCACATCAAGACCTGGCGCGTGGCCTACTGGAACCGCTTCGAGCACCCGAAAGTCACCCCTCAATACGACATCGGCCTGAACACCTGGTGGGCTCGCCCGCAACAGCCCCCCGCCGCAGTGGACAACGCCGCCGCGGCGAATACGGAGCAATAAGATGCTGGCGTATATCTTCCGTCGCCTGTTGCTGATCATTCCCACCCTGTTCGGCATCCTGCTGATCAACTTCATCATCATCCAGGCCGCCCCCGGCGGGCCGGTGGAACAGATGATCGCCAAGCTGGAAGGCTTCGAGGGCGCCACCAGCCGCATCGCCGGCGGCGGCGCCGAAGTCGCCATCGCCGGCTCCAACTATCGCGGCGCACAGGGTCTCGACCCGGAACTGATCGCCGAGATCGAGCGCCTGTACGGCTTCGACAAGCCGGCCCCCGAACGCTTCTGGATCATGCTGAAAAACTATGTCCGCTTCGACTTCGGCGAGAGCTTTTTCCGCGATGCCAGGGTGATCGACCTGATCATCGAGAAGATGCCGGTGTCGGTCTCCTTGGGGCTGTGGAGCACCCTGATCATGTACCTGGTTTCGATCCCGCTGGGCATCGCCAAGGCCACCCGCCACGGCAGCGCCTTCGACGTCTGGACCAGTTCGGCGATCATCGTCGGCTATGCGATCCCGGCCTTCCTGTTCGCCATTCTGTTGATCGTGGTGTTCGCCGGCGGCAGCTACCTCGACTGGTTTCCGCTGCGCGGCCTGACCTCGAACAACTTCGACGAACTCAGCCTCGGCGGCAAGATTCTCGACTACTTCTGGCACCTGGCGCTGCCGGTGACCGCCTTGGTCATCGGCAACTTCGCCACCCTGACCCTGCTGACCAAAAACAGCTTCCTCGACGAGATCAACAAACAGTATGTGACCACTGCCAGAGCCAAGGGCCTGAGCAGTAACCGCGTGCTCTATGGCCATGTGTTCCGCAACGCCATGCTGATCATCATTGCCGGCTTCCCCGCGGCCTTTATCGGCATCTTCTTCACCGGTTCCCTGTTGATCGAGGTGATATTTTCCCTCGACGGCCTGGGCCTGATGAGTTTCGAGGCGGCCATCAACCGCGACTACCCGGTGGTTTTCGGCACCCTGTTCGTCTTCACCTTATTGGGATTGGCCGTGAAATTGATCGGTGATATCACCTACACCCTGGTCGATCCGCGCATCGACTTCGAAAGCCGGGAGGGTTGAAATGACGCTCTCCCCGCTCAATCAGCGCCGCCTGCTCCTGTTCAAGGCCCATAAGCGCGGCTGGTGGTCGTTGTGGATCTTCCTCGCGCTGTTCGGCCTGAGCCTCGGCGCCGAACTGATCGCCAACGACAAACCCCTGGTCGTGCACTATGACGGCGAGTGGTATTTCCCAGTGCTCAAGCGTTACCCGGAAACCACCTTCGGCGGCGAGTTCCCCTTGCAAGCCAATTACAAGAGCCCCTACATCCAGGAGCTGATCGAGCAGAAGGACGGCTGGATGCTCTGGCCGCCGATCCCCTTCAGCTACTCCAGCATCAATTACGAGCTGCAGGTACCCGCCCCGGCACCGCCTTCCGCCGACAATTGGCTGGGCACCGACGATCAGGGCCGCGATGTCATGGCCAGGGTGATCTACGGCTTTCGCATTTCGGTGTTGTTCGCCCTGACCCTGACCATTCTCAGCTCGATCATCGGCGTGTTCGCCGGCGCCCTGCAGGGCTTCTATGGCGGCTGGGTCGACCTGGTCGGGCAACGCTTTCTGGAAATCTGGTCGGGCCTGCCGGTGCTCTACCTGCTGATCATTCTGGCCAGCTTCGTGCAGCCGAATTTCTGGTGGCTGCTGGGCATCATGCTGCTGTTCTCCTGGATGAGCCTGGTCGATGTGGTGCGCGCCGAGTTCCTCCGCGGACGCAACCTGGAATACGTGCGCGCCGCCCGCGCCCTGGGCATGCAGAACGGCGCCATCATGTTCAATCACATCCTGCCCAACGCCATGGTCTCGACCATGACCTTCATGCCCTTCATTCTCACCGGCGCCATCGGCACCCTGACCGCACTGGACTTCCTCGGCTTCGGCCTGCCGCCGGGGGCGCCCTCTCTGGGCGAACTGGTCGCCCAGGGTAAATCCAACCTGCAGGCGCCCTGGCTCGGCATCAGCGCCTTTAGCGTACTGGCGCTGATGCTCAGCCTCTTGGTGTTTATCGGCGAAGCGGCACGCGATGCCTTCGATCCGAGGAAATAAGATGACCCGATCCGACACCCTTATCGAAGTACGTGACCTGGCCGTCGAATTTGTCAGCGGTGACTCGAAGCAACGCGTGATCGAAGGCGTCAGCTTCGATATCCGCCGCGGCGAGACCCTGGCCCTGGTCGGTGAAAGTGGCTCAGGCAAGTCGGTCACCGCCCACTCGATCCTGCGCCTACTGCCCTACCCCTTGGCCCGGCATCCGAGCGGCACTATTCACTATGGCGGGCAAGACCTGCTCACGCTCGGCGAAAACAAGCTGCGCAACATCCGCGGCAACCGCATCGCCATGGTGTTTCAGGAACCCATGACGTCGCTTAACCCGCTGCACAGCATCGAGAAACAGATCAATGAAGTGCTGGCCCTGCATAAAGGGCTGTCGGGCAAAGCCGCCACCGCACGCACCCTGGAACTGCTCGGGCTGGTCGGCATCCCCGAACCGTACAAGCGCCTCAAGGCCTACCCGCATGAACTGTCTGGCGGCCAACGGCAACGGGTGATGATCGCCATGGCCCTGGCCAACGAGCCGGAATTGCTGATCGCCGATGAGCCGACCACCGCGCTGGACGTCACCGTGCAGCTGAAAATCCTCGAACTGCTCAAGGATCTGCAGGCGCGTCTGGGCATGGCGCTGCTGCTGATCAGTCACGATCTCAACCTGGTGCGACGAATTGCCCATCGCGTATGTGTCATGCAGCAGGGAAAGATCGTCGAACAAGCGTCGTGTGAACAGCTGTTCCATGCGCCGCAGCATCCCTACACCCAGGAACTGCTCGGTGCCGAGCCGAGCGGCGAGCCGGTAGCCAACCCTGCAGGCCCGCCGCTGCTGGAAGTCGACGATCTGCGCGTGTGGTTCCCGATCAAGAAAGGACTGCTGCGGCGTACCGTCGACTATGTGAAAGCGGTGGATGGCATCAATTTCAGCCTGCCCCAGGGCCAAACCCTGGGTATCGTGGGCGAAAGCGGTTCCGGCAAATCCACCCTGGGCCTGGCAATCCTGCGGCTGATCGGCAGCCAGGGCGCCATTCGTTTTCAGGGCCAGGCACTGGATGGGTTGGCGCAGCAACAAGTGCGTCCGCTGCGCCGGCAGATGCAGGTGGTGTTTCAGGATCCCTTCGGCAGCCTGAGCCCGCGCATGACGGTGGGCATGATTATCGGCGAGGGTCTGCGCATTCATCGCATGGGCACGCCGGCGGAGCAGGAACAGGCGATCATCGACGCACTTATGGAGGTAGACCTGGATCCGGATACCCGGCACCGTTACCCCCACGAGTTTTCCGGCGGACAACGGCAGCGGATTGCCATTGCCCGCGCACTGGTGCTGAAACCGGCGCTGATACTATTGGACGAGCCGACTTCGGCGCTCGACCGTACGGTTCAGCGTCAAGTAGTGGAGTTGTTGCGTTCATTGCAGGCCAAGTACAACCTGACTTACCTGTTCATCAGCCACGACTTGGCGGTGGTTCGGGCGATCAGCCACCACCTGATCGTGGTCAAGGAAGGTCAAGCGGTCGAACAAGGCCCGGCAGCGGCGATCTTCGCCGCGCCACAGCATATTTACACCCAGCAGTTGCTGGAAGCCGCCTTATTGGCTCCGGGCGCTGCTGACTAAATCCTTAAAGCAGGAAGAGGAAGAACACACATGGGTTTTCTAAGCGGTAAGCGCGTACTGATCGTTGGCGTTGCCAGCAAACTGTCCATCGCCTCGGGTATCGCCGCAGCCATGCACCGCGAGGGTGCCGAACTGGCCTTCACTTATCAGAACGAAAAACTCAAGGGTCGCGTCGAAGAGTTCGCCGCCGGCTGGGGCTCCGGCCCCGAGCTGTGCTTCCCCTGCGACGTGGCCAGCGACGAAGAAATCGCCGCCGCATTCGAAGCCCTGAGCAAGCAGTGGGACGGCCTGGATTGCATCGTCCACTCGGTCGGTTTCGCCCCCGGCGATCAACTCAACGGCGACTTCACCGAAGTCACCACTCGCGAAGGCTTCCGCATCGCTCACGACATCAGCGCCTACAGCTTCGTGGCATTGGCCAAGGCCGGCCGGGAGATGATGAAGGGACGCAACGGCAGCCTGCTCACCCTCTCCTACCTGGGGGCAGAGCGCACCATGCCCAACTACAACGTCATGGGCATGGCCAAGGCCAGTCTGGAAGCGGGTGTACGCTACCTGGCCGGCAGCCTCGGCCCGGAAGGCACCCGGGTCAACGCCATCTCTGCAGGCCCCATCCGCACCCTCGCCGCATCGGGAATCAAGAGCTTCCGCAAGATGCTCGCGGCCAACGAGAAGCAGACCCCCTTGCGCCGTAACGTGACCATCGAAGAAGTCGGCAATGCCGGCGCCTTCCTCTGCTCCGACCTGGCCTCGGGCGTCAGCGGCGAAATCATGTACGTCGACGGCGGTTTCAACACCACCGCCATGGGCGCGATGGAAGACTGATCGCCACAGCATGAATAATAAAAAAGGCCGCTGTTAGCGGCCTTTTTTATCCTCGACAGATATCAGAAACGTTCGATATCGGCTTTTGCCTCCAATTGCTTGCGGAATGCCGCGAAGTCCTGCTGACCACTGCGCGAGGCGAGGAAACGGCTGTACATGGCCTTGTCTTCCTCGCTCAACGCCGCCGCTGGCTCACTGACACCGTTCAGGCGAACAACCACATAGTTGCCGTTGCTCAAGCTGACCCCGACAAAAGTCGACTGCTCGGCCGCGCTTGGCTTGGGCATACGGAACAACGCCTGCAGGACGGCGGGCTCAACCCCCTCCTGGCTGCGTGTAGCCGCTTCAACCACCTCCCAGGCCTGCCCCGAATCAGCCTGTTCAACCGGCGTCTTGCCATCGATCAAGGCTGCCAGGAGAGCCTCGCCCTCAGCCTTGGCCGCTTCACTGGCACGCCCCCTGGTCAGTTGCTCGCGTATGCTCGCTTCGACCTGTTCGAGAGCCAACTGCTCAGGTTTGCGGTGCTCCTTGACGCGTAGCACAACGACGGTATTCGGGTCGAGTTCGATGGTGCTGCTGTTACTGCCATCCTCCAGCACCTCGGCACTGAATGCAGCCTGAATCACCTGGCGATTAGCCGCCAGCCCTTCACCGCCCTCACGCCCAAAGGCTTCGCTGGTTTTGATCGTCAGCCCCAGCTCTTGGGCAGGCTGAACCAGATCCGAGGCTTCGAACGCGGCATCTTCAAGCTGCTTGCTGACCTCGACAAAGCGCTGCTCGAGTTTGCGTGTTTTCAGATCACGTACCAGCTTGTCTTGCAGGCTGGCAAAGCTCGGCACCTCCGGTGCCTGCACGCCCAACAATTTGATCAGGTGCCAGCCAAACTCGCTGCGCACTGGCGCTGAGACCTGGCCTTCGCTCAAGGCATACAGCACCTCTTCAAAGGCCGGGTCGTAGACGCCTGGGCCGGCATAACCAAGATCGCCACCATTGTTGGCGGAACCCGGATCGTCGGAAAACTCCTTGGCCAGCGCGGCAAAGTCTTCGCCTTGCTGCAGGCGTTTCTGCGCTTGCTCAAGCTTGCTCTTGGCCTGCTTCTCGTCGAGCGAATCACTCACCTCGACCAGGATATGCGCGGCTTGGCGCTGCTCGGCCAGATTGGCAATTTCGTTTTCGTAAGCGCTTTGCAGGTCTTCATCACTGACTTCAACCTGATCGAAGAATGCATCCTTGTTCAGCTCGACATATTCCAGCACGACCTGCTCAGGACTCATGAACTGACTGGCCTGTGAATCGTAATAAGCCTTAATGTCGTCATCGCTGAGCTGAACCGCATCGCTATCGGCCTTGAGGGTCAGGGTCGCGAAGTCACGGGTCTGCTTTTCCAGGCGCGCGAAAGCAGCCACTTCCGAATCGGTCACGAAGGCACTGCCGGAGAGGCCGGCACGCAGCTGGCCGATCAGCATTTCCTGCTCGAGCATCTGGCGGAACTGCATGCGTGTGTAGCCGAGCTGGCGAATTACCTGGTCGAAACGATCGGCATCGAACTTGCCATCCACCAGAAACTCGGGCGTTTGCAGAATCAGCTGATCGAGCGCTGCCGGGGCAAAGGCGAATTTGGCGGCGGTTGCGCCCTGCAGCAATAAAGTGCGCTCGATCAGGCCCTTCAGTGAGGCCTCGCGCAGCAACTTCTCGTCCAGCAAGGACGCATCGAAGTCACGCCCAAGCTGCTGCAACAGCTGACGCCGTTGCATCTCGACGGCTTGGCCGAGGTCATTGAGCGTGATTTTTTCGCCGTTGACTTCAGCGGCATTCTGGCTGTCGCTGGTGCCGGTAAAAATGGCCTCGACACCGGTCAGCGCGAGCAGTACCACAATAAGACCGATGATGGTTTTGGCAATCCAACCCTGTGAATTGTCCCTGATGTTTTGCAGCATGCTTCCCCCAGAACGACTGTACAAAAAAAGCAGCCGTGCAGTGTGGGTAAAATCCGGATAGAAGAAAGGCGCATCCGAGGATGCGCCTTCTCGTAACTGGCGGAGCGGACGGGACTCGAACCCGCGACCCCCGGCGTGACAGGCCGGTATTCTAACCGACTGAACTACCGCTCCGCTGCCAGATCAGCAATTAAGCCGAGCTGGGGCAATGCCTGAAAGGCGCTTAGTTGACGGCGTCTTTAAGTGCCTTACCGGCCTTGAAACCTGGGATCTTGGCGGCAGCAATGCTGATCGGCTTGCCAGTTTGCGGATTGCGACCAGTACGCGCAGCGCGATCCTTGACCGCAAAGGTACCGAAACCAACCAGCACAACGGAATCACCAGCCTGCAGAGCGCCAGTGACAGATTCAATCACTGCATCCAGCGCACGGCCAGCAACAGCTTTCGGGATATCAGCAGATGCAGCGATGGCATCGATCAGTTCCGACTTGTTCACTCTAAGTCCCCTTAATTTCTGTTGAGTTTGTTTCTTGATTTTTAGTGTAAGCAAAACGAATGCTGGATGGTCTTCCTACACAATAAGAGCCGCTTTATAACAAGGGCTCTAAAATTGTGTCAAGAAAGTCCCCCTGCTAATGCGTGCTAATTCGCCCCTTGGAATCAGTCTCACGCTTGTCATCCTTTGCAACCAGCTCCGGAGCCGCATCAGGCAAGGGCTGCGGCGCGTATTGCAGCGCAATTTGCAGGACCTCGTCAATCCATTTAACCGGTTTAATCTGCAAGTCCTGCTTAATGTTCTCCGGAATCTCTTTCAAATCGCGCACATTCTCTTCCGGAATGATCACGGTTTTGATTCCCCCCCGATGTGCAGCCAGGAGTTTTTCTTTCAAGCCACCGATGGCCAACACTTGACCGCGCAGGGTGATTTCTCCGGTCATGGCCACATCTGCGCGCACTGGAATTTGAGTCAAGGCCGAGACCAGCGCCGTGCACATCCCCACGCCCGCGCTAGGGCCGTCTTTCGGCGTTGCCCCCTCCGGCATATGGATATGGATGTCGCGCTTCTCATAGAAGTCCAGAGGGACTCCCAGGCTTTTCGCCCGGCTACGCACCACGGTCTGGGCCGCAGTAATGGATTCGAGCATCACATCGCCCAGCGAGCCGGTCTTGATCAACTGCCCCTTGCCCGGCACCACGGCGGCCTCGATGGTCAGCAACTCGCCACCCACCTGAGTCCAGGCCAGTCCGGTCACCTGACCGATCTGATCTTGCTGCTCCGCCAAGCCATAACGGTGCTTGTGCACGCCGAGGAAATGTTCCAGCGAGCCCGCCGTCACCAACACCTCAAAGCGTTTTTCCAGGCTGTGCTCCTTCACCGCCTTACGGCAGACCTTGGCAATTTGCCGCTCAAGGCTGCGCACGCCCGCCTCGCGGGTGTAGTAGCGGATGATGTCGCGAATGGCTTCGCGCTCGAGAGTCAGCTCGCCCTTTTTCAGGCCATTGGCCTGGATCTGCTTGGGCGCCAGGTACTTGATGGCGATATTGATCTTCTCGTCTTCCGTATAGCCAGGAAGACGGATCACCTCCATGCGATCCAGCAAAGCTGCCGGAATATTCATCGAGTTGGCGGTACAGAGGAACATCACATCGGAGAGGTCGTAGTCGACCTCCAGGTAATGGTCATTGAAATTGTGGTTCTGCTCAGGATCGAGCACCTCGAGCAGCGCGGAAGCCGGATCGCCGCGCATGTCCTGGCCCATCTTGTCGATTTCATCGAGCAGGAACAAGGGGTTGCGCACGCCGACCTTGGTCATTTTCTGGATCAGGCGACCGGGCATCGAGCCAATATAGGTACGCCGGTGTCCACGAATTTCGGCCTCGTCGCGCACGCCGCCGAGCGCCATACGCACAAACTTACGATTGGTGGCGTGCGCGATGGACTCTGCCAACGAAGTCTTGCCCACACCTGGCGGCCCGACCAGGCACAATACCGGCCCCTTGATCTTCTTCACTCGCTTCTGCACGGCGAGGTACTCAAGGATACGCTCCTTGACCTCATCGAGACCGTAGTGATCGGCATCCAGGATAGCCTCGGCGCGGGCCAGATCCAGGCGCACCTTGCTCCGAGCCGTCCACGGTACATTCACCAGCCAGTCGATATAGGAGCGCACCACCGTGGCTTCGGCCGACATGGGCGACATTTGCTTGAGCTTGTTCAGTTCGGTCTGGGCCTTGCCATAGGCCTCTTTGCTCAAGCCACCATTCTCGATGCGCTTTTTCAGCTCATCCAGCTCATTGTGGCCTTCTTCACTGTCGCCGAGCTCTTTCTGAATGGCTTTCATCTGCTCATTCAAGTAGTACTCGCGCTGACTGCGCTCCATCTGCTTCTTGACCCGACCGCGAATGCGCTTTTCGACCTGCAGCAGATCGATCTCGGCATCCAGCAGGGCGAGCACATGCTCAACCCGCGCCGGCAACTCTGTGATTTCCAGAATTTCTTGTTTCTGCTCGATTTTCAGCGTCATGTGCGCCGCCATGGTGTCAACCAGACGACTCGGCTCATCGATACTATTGAGCGAGGACAGCACCTCCGGCGGAACCTTTTTCCCCAGCTGCACATACTGTTCGAATTGACTGAGCAGGCTACGGACAAGCACCTCGGACTCACGTCCCGGCGCATCGACTTCGTCGATCAACTGCACTTCGGCGCGGCAGTGGCCATCCACTTCGATAAAACGTTCGACCGCCCCGCGCTGCTCACCCTCGACCAGCACCTTCACGGTGCCATCGGGCAGTTTCAGCAGTTGCAATACCGTCGCCACGGTTCCCACACGGTAGAGTCCGTCCTCGCCGGGATCATCGTCCGCAGGATTTTTCTGGGCGAGCAGCAGAATTTGCTTCTCCCCGGTCATCGCGGCCTCTAGGGCCTCGATGGATTTCTCGCGCCCGACGAACAGCGGGATCACCATGTGCGGATAGACCACGACATCGCGTAGCGGAAGGAGAGGCAATTCGATGGTTGTCTTCATGATTTTCGGCTCTACAGCGGCCCATTAGGCCTTAAATAGATGGGATAACCCTTCACCCTAAGATGGGGGTAGCCCCAGCAAAAAACAAGCGTTCCGACTGCAAAAGCAAAGGGGCCCGCAGGCCCCTTGCTTTCACCATGTAACAAGCATGCTTTACGCGTCAGGCGCGGCCTTGGCAACAGGTTCGCTATTCTCGTAAATCAACAGGGGCTTGGATGAGCCATCGACAACACTCTCATCGACAACCACCTTGCTGACCTCCGACTGCGAGGGAATCTCGTACATGGTATCGAGCAGAATACCCTCGAGGATCGAGCGCAAACCACGAGCCCCGGTCTTGCGTTCCAAAGCCTTGCGCGCTACGGATTGCAACGCATCGGGACGGAACTCCAGGTCGACGCCTTCCATCTCGAAAAGCTTGGCATATTGCTTGGTCAGGGCATTCTTCGGCTCGGTGAGAATCTGCATGAGCGCAGCTTCATCCAACTCGTCGAGAGTGGCGATAACCGGCAAGCGACCGACGAACTCCGGAATCAAGCCAAATTTAACCAGATCGTCCGGCTCGACTGCGCGCAGCGACTCACCAATCTTCTTACCCAGATCCTTACTGCGAACCTCGGCATTGAAGCCGATACCACCCTTGGTCGAACGGCCCTGGATGACTTTTTCCAGCCCAGAGAAAGCGCCGCCGCAGATAAACAGGATATTGCGCGTATCGACCTGCAAGAATTCCTGCTGTGGATGCTTGCGTCCACCCTGCGGAGGAACCGAGGCCACGGTGCCCTCGATCAGTTTCAGCAGGGCTTGCTGCACCCCCTCGCCCGACACGTCACGGGTGATCGAGGGGTTGTCGGATTTGCGCGAGATCTTGTCGATTTCATCGATATAGACGATACCCATCTGGGCCTTTTCCACATCGTAATCGCACTTCTGCAGCAGCTTCTGGATGATGTTTTCGACGTCCTCACCCACATAGCCGGCTTCGGTGAGGGTGGTGGCGTCGGCGATGGTGAACGGCACGTTGAGCAAGCGCGCCAGGGTTTCGGCCAGCAAGGTTTTACCCGAACCGGTCGGACCGATCAGCAGGATATTGCTCTTGCCCAGCTCGACATCGTCCTTCTTCTCGCGCTGATTAAGACGCTTGTAGTGGTTGTATACCGCCACGGCCAATACTTTCTTCGCCCGCTCCTGACCGATCACATACTGATCGAGGATGGTGCTGATTTCCTTTGGCGCAGGCAGTTTGTGCGCGCTGCTCTCGGCCTGGGCTTCCTGCACCTCCTCGCGGATGATGTCGTTGCACAGGTCGACGCACTCGTCGCAGATAAAGACCGAGGGGCCGGCAATCAATTTGCGTACTTCATGCTGGCTTTTGCCGCAGAAGGAGCAATAAAGCAGCTTGCCGTTGTCCTCGCCATTGCGGGTGTCAGTCATTCGATCAATCCAATACGGTAGGCTTGAAAAACAAGATGGAGGCAAACGCGGGCATTTTCAAGCCCGCAATGCGACCGACTGCAAGTCGGCCATGCACGCTCGGCGCGAATTAGCTGGAAGCCAGGCGCTTATCGAGAACCTTGTCGATAAGGCCATAAGCAACCGCCGTCTCACCGCTCATGAAATTATCGCGATCGGTATCACGCGCAATAACATCCAGCGGCTGACCGGTGTGACCCGCCAGCACGTTGTTCAGGCGATCACGGATGGTCAGGATTTCGCGAGCATGAATCTCGATATCCGAGGCCTGGCCCTGGAAGCCACCCAGCGGCTGATGGATCATCATCCGCGAGTGCGGCAAACAGAAACGCTTGCCGGCAGCACCGGCAGTCAGCAGCAAGGCACCCATGCTGCACGCCTGGCCGATGCAGATAGTCGACACATCGGGCCGAATGAACTGCATGGTGTCGTAGATCGACATACCCGCGGTCACCGAACCACCTGGCGAGTTGATGTACAGATGGATGTCCTTGTCCGGATTTTCCGCTTCCAGGAACAACAGCTGCGCGGCTACCAGATTGGCCATATAGTCTTCGACCGGGCCGATCAGGAAGATCACGCGCTCCTTGAGCAGGCGCGAGTAGATGTCATAGGCGCGCTCACCGCGGGCCGTTTGCTCGATGACCATGGGCACCAAGCCGCCAGCGGCCTGGATATCTGGCATTTGTTGCATAAAAGGATTGCGGGACATTTCTTGCACTCGCTCCCTAAACAGTCATGTATCAAATACGCATAAGCCAGCACGGTGGCTGGCTTATGGTGTGCTCGAACGAGGTAAAGAAATCAGGCGGCTTGCGGAGCTTCCACCGGCTTGACAGCTTCTTCGTAAGAGACCGCTTTGTCGGTCACATTGGCCTTCTGCAAAACAGTATCTACAACTTGCTCTTCCAGCACAACCGAACGAACCTCGTTCATTTGCTGGTCGTTTTTGTAGTACCAGGCCACGACCTGCTCGGGCTCTTGATAAGCCGAGGCCATTTCCTGGATCATTTCGCGCACGCGGACATCGTCGGGCTTGAGCTCGAACTGCTTGACCACCTCGGCAACGATCAGACCCAGCACAACGCGACGCTTGGCTTGTTCTTCGAACAGCTCCGCCGGCAGTTGTTCGGGCTTGATGTTGCCGCCGAACTGCTGCACAGCCTGTACGCGCAGACGATTGACTTCGTTACCAATCAGAGACTTGGGCACCTCGATCGGGTTGGCAGCGAGCAGACCGTCCATCACCTGGTTCTTCACCTTGGACTTGATGGCCTGACGCAGTTCGCGCTCCATGTTCTTGCGCACTTCAGCGCGGAAGCCTTCCAGGCCGCCTTCCTTGACACCGAACTGAGCGAAGAACTCGTCGTTGAGCTCAGGCAGCTGGGGAGCGGAAACACTGTTCACGGTAACGCTGAACTCGGCAGTTTTGCCGGCCAGATCCAGATTCTGGTAATCCTCCGGGAACACCGGATTGATTACTCGCACATCACCGGCCTTGGCGCCGACCAAGGCGTCTTCAAAGCCAGGAATCATGCGACCAGAGCCCAGAACCAGCTGAGAACCAGTGGCAGAACCGCCTGCGAAGGCTTCGCCGTCGATCTTGCCCACGAAATCGATATTCAACTGGTCGCCAGTTTCGGCGGCGCGCTCGGCCACTTCGAAGCGAGTATTCTGCTTGCGCAGAATTTCCAGCATGTTGTCCACATCGACATCAGCCACATCAGCCTGCAAACGCTCGATGGCAATGGTCTCGAGGCCAGTCACTTGGAATTCCGGGAAAACCTCGAAAGTCGCGACGTATTCCAGATCCTTGCCCTTCTCGAAGGTTTTCGGCTCGACGGCCGGAGAACCAGCCGGATTGAGCTTCTGCTCGACCACGGCCTCGTAAAAGGTCGACTGAATCAGGTCGCCCAGGGCTTCCTGACGAGCGGCATCTTCGTAGCGCTGGCGAATGACGCTCATCGGCACCTTGCCAGGACGGAAGCCAGCAACTTTAGCCTTGCGGGCAGTCTGCTGCAGACGCTTGTTGACTTCAGTCTCGATGCGCTCGACGGGAACGCCGACGGTCATGCGACGCTCAAGAGCAGAAGTGCTTTCAACAGAAACTTGCATGGGTATTCCTCGTTGCACAGACATAGGCCGGCCGTTTACCGGCCCCGAATCAAGGGCATGCATTCTAGAGGGTCAATTTGCAGAAGTCACCCTAGATGCTAGCGGCAAACGGGAGGGAGCTAAAAGATGGTGCGGACGGAGAGACTCGAACTCTCACACCTTGCGGCGCTGGAACCTAAATCCAGTGTGTCTACCAATTCCACCACGTCCGCGTGGTAAGGCTTCAAACAAAAACGCCAGGCTTTTGACCTGGCGCCTTTTAATATGGGGTGGACGATGGGGATCGAACCCACGACAACAGGAGTCACAATCCTGTGCTCTACCAACTGAGCTACGCCCACCATATTGCATGTTACTTGCGCCAAAGCTGCCAAATGGCACGCCCGGCAGGACTCGAACCTGCGACCATCCGCTTAGAAGGCGGATGCTCTATCCAGCTGAGCTACGGGCGCCTATCCATCTGCAACTGCAGACTTAAAGCTTTCGGCTTCAGCAAAAATCTTGCGACCTCTGCATTTGCCGTCTTACCCAGCGACTGGCTGTGCTCGACAAGCGGGGCGAATGTTATAGAGGCGCCGCCAGCACGTCAACAGGGAATACTAAAAAAATTCAGCTATATAAAGGAGTTACGCGAAAACCCCAGTACGCGCCTTTGCCCCAGGGTTTCGCCATGCGAGAATGCGCGTCCTTTTTCAATCCTTTTCAATGGTTAACCAAGCGCAATGACCGCACAACTGATCGATGGCAAAGCGATCGCCGCCAGCCTCCGCCAGCAGATCGCCAAACGGGTTGCCGAAAGGCGCCAACAAGGCCTGCGAGCACCCGGCCTCGCGGTGATCCTGGTCGGCAGCGATCCTGCCTCTCAGGTCTACGTCTCACACAAGCGCAAAGACTGCGAAGAAGTCGGCTTTGTTTCCCAGGCCTACGACCTTTCCGCCAGCACCAGCCAAGCCGAGCTGCTGGCGCTGATCGAACGGCTGAACGATGACCCGACTATTGACGGCATTCTTGTGCAGCTACCGCTGCCGGAAAACCTGGATGCATCTTTATTGCTCGAACACATCCGCCCGGATAAAGATGTCGACGGATTCCACCCCTACAACATTGGTCGCCTGGCCCAACGCATGCCATTGCTGCGGCCCTGCACGCCGCAAGGCATCATGACCCTGCTGCACAGCACCGGCGTCGATCTGTATGGCCTGCATGCCGTGGTAGTGGGCGCATCGAACATCGTCGGCCGGCCCATGGCCATGGAACTGCTGCTGGCCGGTTGCACCGTCACCATCACCCACCGCTTCACCAAGGAACTGGCCTGCCATGTGGCGCAAGCCGACATAGTAGTGGTCGCCGCCGGCAAACCGGGCCTGGTAAAGGGGGAATGGATCAAGCCAGGCGCCATCGTTATCGATGTGGGGATCAACCGCCAGGCAGACGGCAAACTGACCGGCGACGTGGAGTATGACAGCGCCCTGCCCCGCGCCGGCTGGATCACTCCGGTGCCGGGCGGCGTTGGCCCCATGACCCGCGCCTGCTTGCTGGAAAACACCCTGCACGCGGCCGAGCACCTGCACAAGTAAGTGCGCAACCGCATAAAAAACGGCACCCGTGGGTGCCGTTTTTTATTGCACAACCATGGCTTCAGTTACGCGCCTGCTCCCAGGACTTGAGCAGCTCCTCGTAATTGATCGTTTCCCCCTTCGGCTTCTCGTTAGCCAGTTTCGGCTTGGGCGCCCCCGGCTGATCCAGCCAGTATTGCGGGTCGCGCGGCTCGTTTAGTTTCGGCCCGCACTCACCCAGCACGCCGGAGCGCTCCAGACGCCCTAACATGGTGTCCTGAGCGGCAGCCAAGCCATCCAGCGCCTGCTGTGGAGTCTTGTCGCCACTGGCCGCCTCGGCGATGAACTGCCACCACAACTGGGCCAGACGCGGGTAGTCAGGCACGTTGGTGCCGGTCGGTGTCCACTGCACCCGCGCCGGGCTGCGATAGAACTCGACCAGACCACCCAGCTTCGGCGCTGCGTCGGTCATGGCTTGCGAGCTGATATCAGACTCGCGAATCGGCGTCAGGCCGACCAGAGTCTTCTTCAGCGATACGGTCTTGGAGGTAACGAACTGCGCATACAGCCAGGCGGCCAGACGCTGCTTGTCCGGGGTGGACTTGAGGAAGGTCCAGGAACCGGCGTCCTGATAACCGAGCTTCATGCCCTCTTCCCAATACGGCCCTTTCGGCGACGGCGCCATGCGCCATTTAGGCGTGCCGTCGTCATTGACCACTGGCAAGCCAGGCTTGGTCATATCTGCAGTAAAGGCGGTGTACCAGAAGATTTGCTGAGCAATGTTGCCTTGCGCCGGCACCGGCCCCGACTCCGAGAAGGTCATGCCTTGGGCTTCGGGTGGCGCGTACTGGCGCATCCAGTCGACGTACTTGGTGGTCGCGAAGACCGCCGCCGGGCCATTGGTGTCGCCGCCACGGGCGACGCTGGAACCGACCGGTCGGCAGCCGTCGACGCGAATGCCCCACTCGTCCACCGGCAGGCCATTGGGCAGGCCCTTGTCGCCACCGCCGGCCATGGAGAACCAGGCATCGGTGAAGCGCCAGCCCAGGGACGGGTCTTTTTTGCCGTAATCCATATGACCATAGATGCGCTGACCGTCGATCTCCTTGACCTTCTCGGAGAAGAACTCGGCGATATCTTCATAAGCCGACCAGTTGACCGGAACCCCCAGCTCATAGCCATAGAGTTCCTTGAACTTGGCTTTCAGCTCCGGGCGCTCGAACCAGTCGGCACGGAACCAGTAAAGGTTGGCAAATTGCTGATCAGGCAGCTGATAGAGCTTGCCGTCCGGTGCCGTGGTAAAGGACAGGCCGATAAAATCGGGCAGATCCAGGGTCGGCGAAGTGAAGTCCTTGCCGTCACCAGCCATCATGTCGGTCAGCGACACCGCCTTGCCGTAGCGAAAATGGGTGCCGATCAGGTCGGAGTCGTTGATGTAGCCGTCGTAGATGTTCTTGTCCGACTGCATCTGGGTCTGCAGCTTCTCGACCACATCACCTTCCTGCATCAGGTCATGCTTGAGCTGGATGCCGGTAATTTCGCTAAAGGCCTTGGCCAGCACCTTGGACTCGTACTCGTGGGTGGCGATGGTTTCCGAGGCCACACTGATACTCATGCCACGAAACGGCTCGGCGGCCTTGATGAACCATTGCAACTCTGCAAGCTGCTGCTCGGGAGTCAGGGTCGAGGGATTGAACTCCGCGGCGATCCATTTTTTCGCCGCATCCTCATAGGCGTCGGCCCAGGCCGCGCCGCTCAATCCGGACAACGCCAGCAAGGCAGCCAACGCCATGCTATGTCGGGTTTTGTTGTTATTGTCGAGCATAGAGACCTCCATCTCAGAGTTTAGGGCGAGGCAAAGCGGAAAACGGCTCAGCCCCAACGCATCACTGCAAACAGCCATAACAAGGACAGCGCCGAGGCTATCCAGACACTCCAATCGGTCACGCCAACCACCAGCAAATGCAGGTAGGCGCTTCCAAGCAGACCAATAAACAGTCGATCGCCACGGGTGGTGCTGATCGGCAGAAAACCTGCGCGCTCGGCACAGGGCGAGCGCAACTCCCACAGCGTCATGCCGGCCAGCAGCAGCGCGATAGCACCGAAAAACAGTGCGGTGGGCAGAGTCCAAGCCATCCAATCCATCGTTTCGCTCCTTAGACCCGACCGAGGGCGAAGCCCTTGGCCACATGGTTACGCACGAACCAGATCACCAGCATGCCCGGCAATATGGTCAAGACCCCGGCAGCCGCCAATACCCCCCAATCGATACCGGATGCCGAGACCGTGCGGGTCATCACCGCGACTATGGGCTTGGCGTCCACCGAGGTCAGGGTGCGCGCCAGCAGCAGCTCGACCCAGGAGAACATGAAGCAGAAGAATGCGGTGACGCCGATGCCCGAACCGATCAACGGGATGAAGATCTTGACGAAGAATTTCGGGAAGCTGTAACCGTCGATGTAGGCGGTTTCGTCGATCTCTTTCGGCACCCCGGACATGAAGCCTTCGAGAATCCACACCGCCAGCGGCACGTTGAACAGACAGTGGGCCAAGGCGACGGCGATATGGGTATCGAACAGGCCGATCGAGGAATACAGCTGGAAAAACGGCAAGAGGAACACTGCCGGCGGCGCCATGCGGTTGGTCAGCAGCCAGAAGAACAGGTGCTTGTCGCCGAGAAAGCGATAGCGTGAAAAAGCATAGGCCGCCGGCAAGGCCACAGTCAGGGAAATCAGGGTGTTCAAACTGACGTAATACAGCGAATTGAGGTAGGCCTGGTACCAACTCGGATCGGTGAAAATCACGCTGTAGTTGGCCAGGGTAAAGTTGCTCGGCCACAGGCTCAGACCGCCAAGGATCTCGGTATTGCTCTTGAACGACATGTTCAGCAGCCAGTAGATCGGCACCAGCAAGAACAGGATGTACAGTCCCAGCACCAGTTTCTTTCGTAGGGTCATGGTCGGGCCTCAGCGATTCGTGTCGGCGTGGGTCATGGCGGTATAGAACAGCCAAGACACCAGCAGGATGATCAGGAAATACACCAGCGAGAACGCCGCCGCCGGGCCCAGGTCGAACTGGCCGACCGCCATCTGGGTCAGGGTCTGGCTGAGGAAGGTGGTGGCATTGCCCGGCCCGCCGCCGGTGAGCACGAAGGGTTCGGTGTAGATCATGAAGCTGTCCATGAAGCGCAGCATCACCGCGATCAACAGCACACTTTTCAGCTTCGGCAGCTGGATGTGGCGAAACACCGCCCAAGCCGAAGCACGGTCGATACGCGCCGCCTGGTAATAGACATCGGGAATCGCCCGCAGCCCGGAATAACACAGCAACGCCACCAGCGAGGTCCAGTGCCAGACGTCCATCACCAGCACCGTGACCCAGGCATCGCGGGTATTGGAGGCGTAGTTGTAGCTGACCCCCAACTCATTCAGGCTCCAGCCCAGCAGGCCGATATCGGCACGCCCGAAGATCTGCCAGATGGTGCCGACCACGTTCCACGGAATCAGCAGCGGGATGGCCATGACGATCAGCACCAGCGAGGCCCAACGCCCCCGGGTCGGCATGGTCAGGGCGATGGCGATGCCTAGGGGGATCTCGATCAACAGCACGCAGCCCGAATAGACGAATTGACGCAACAGCGAATCGTGCAGGCGCGTGTCTTGCAGCACCTGCCGGTACCATTCGACGCCAACGAAATAGCGGCTTGAGTGATCGAAAATATCCTGCACCGAGTAATTGACCACCGTCATCATCGGCACGATGGCGCTGAACGCCACCAGCAGGAACACCGGCAACACCAGCCACCAGGCCTTGTTGTTATGCACCTTGTTCATGGCGCCACCTCCGGCAGAACGGTTTCGACCAGAAAATCGTCGGCATAGAGCATCAGCCACTGCGCCGGGAAACTGATATGCGCCTGCTTCTGCGGCACCGCCTGATCTTCCTGCAGGCGGGCCTTGAGCAGTTGTTCGCCCAGACGCAGGGTGAGGATCTTGTAGGTTCCCAGATCCTCGACATGTACCACCTCGCAGCACAGGGCACCCTCGTACGGCCCCTCCCAAACATGCACGAACTCGGGGCGGATGCCGACCTGCAGGCGCTTGCCCGGCAGCTCGCTCAGGCGTCGATTGAGCGCATCACTCAGCGGCAGCTGGGTATCACCGAAGCGCACGCCGCCCGGACAGGCTTCGACTTCGATCAGGTTCATCCCCGGGCTGCCGATGAAATAGCCGACGAAGGTATGGCTGGGCCGCTCGAACAGTTCACGCGGGGTGCCGAACTGGACGATCTGGCCGCCGAACATCACCGCGATCTTGTCGGCGAAGGTCGAAGCCTCCAACTGATCGTGGGTGACGTAGACCATGGTGATGTTGAACTGCTCATGGATCTGCTTGAGCTTGCGCCGCAGCTTCCACTTCAGGTGCGGATCGATCACCGTCAGCGGCTCGTCGAAGAGAATCGCCGAGACGTCGTCGCGCACCAGGCCGCGGCCCATGGAGACCTTCTGCTTCTCGTCGGCGGTCAGGTTGCGCGCCTTCTTGTGCAGCAGCGGATGCAGGTCGAGCACCTCGGCGATCTCATGCACCTTGCTCATCACCTTAGGCTCGCTCATGCCCTGGTTGCGCAGCGGAAAGGCCAGGTTGTCGAACACCGTCATGGTGTCGTAGACCACCGGAAACTGGAACACCTGGGCGATATTGCGCTGCTCTGGCGGCAGGTGATTGACCACCTTGGAGTCGAAGATCACCTGGCCTTCGGAGGGGCTGAGCAACCCGGAAATAATATTCAACAGGGTCGACTTGCCGCAGCCGGAAGGGCCGAGCAGCGCATAGGCGCCACCCTGTTCCCAGACATGGGTCATGGCGCGGATCGCATAATCCGCCGGGCCGAGCGGCTGGCTACTGTAGCTGTGCGCCAGATTCTGTAGACGTATCTCGGCCATTAGGCACTCCTCACGAGACGGCGACTGGGCGCTTGAGCCAGCTGGCCCTGGGCGTCGAAGACGAAGAGTTTGTGGGTCGGGATATAGATCAGGATCGCTGTATCGACGTCGTACTCGTGTACCCCCGGCAGATGCAGAACCAGCACAAAATGCTCGTTGCGCACATGCAGAAAGGTTTCCGAACCGCTGATTTCCGCCAGCTCGACGGTCACCGCCAGCTCCAGGTCGTCGTCGTTGGACGGCACCAGGCCGATATGGCTGGGCCGTACGCCGAAGCGGTAGGCACCCTCACCCAGCCCACGCAGATCGGGATTGAGCGGAAAGTGCACGGCCTCCTCGAAACTCACCTCGGCGCCGCTGATGCGCCCGCCCATCAGATTGATCGCCGGCTCGGAAAACAGCTCGGCGGCCAACACCTGTTGTGGTCGATGATAGACCTCGGCGGTCTTGCCGCTCTGCACCACCCGGCCTTCATACAAGAGAGTGGTGGTACCGCCCAGGGCCAGAGCCTCGTTCGGCTCGGTGGTGGCATAAATGGCGATGGTGTTGCGCGTCTGGAACAGTTCGCGCATTTCCTGGCGCAACTCTTCGCGCAGCTTGTAATCGAGGTTGACCAGCGGCTCGTCGAACAGCACCAGATCGGCATCCTTGACCAGCGCCCGGGCCATCGCCGTGCGCTGTTGCTGGCCGCCGGAAAGCTCCAGCGGATAGCGCTGGAGCAAATTCTCGATATGCAGCATGCGCGCAGTTTCCTGCACCTTGTGCTCGATCTCGGCTTTGCCGACACCGGCTTGACGCAGCGGCGAGGCGATATTC
This sequence comes from Pseudomonas sp. sp1636, assembly GCF_030376615.1. GTDB lineage: Bacteria > Pseudomonadota > Gammaproteobacteria > Pseudomonadales > Pseudomonadaceae > Aquipseudomonas. The sequence continues at coordinate 25,646 of NZ_JARRAB010000010.1, read as the reverse complement.
TCGAACACCGTCATGGTCGGGTAGTTGATGAACTGCTGGTAGACCATCGACACGTTGCGCTTGCGCACCGGCACCCCGGTCACGTCCGCGCCATTCATCAGGATGCGGCCACTGGTCGGCCGATCCAACCCCGCCAGCAAGCGCATAAGACTGGTTTTGCCGCTCAGGGTACGACCCAGCAACACATTGAAAGATCCGGCTTCGAAGGTCAGGCAGGCATCGTCGATATACACCTGGTTATCGACGACGCGACTGACGTGCTCGAGGGTTAGCGACATGGCATGCCCTTATTATTGTTGTGCGGCCCTGCGGCGCAAAACCGCTTTGCCCTGTACTAGCGACTTCCGTGCCACCTCTGAAATTCGCCAGAAAATAATCGTAAACAACTGAATAATAAGGAATTAATAAAAACTACCGAGCAACCGCAAACCAGTGTCTGCACAGTTGTTCAGTGTTCAGACTGAACAATCTGAACACTTCGGCCGTTGACAATGAACAACCCTGAACAACATTCTATGGAGCCCTATGGAGCCCTATGGAGCCCTATGGAGCCATGGCGCGCAAACTATGGCGCGCAAAACGGATCGCATAACGGCGCCGGATCACGACCCGCCGCCCGCTAAAAACAACAACAAGCACGCAGGCGAACGGAACACTCTATGGCTGAAGCTGCCGACCCGCTTTCCCACGAGGCCATCATTCAGGAGTCCTGGACGCGCTGCCGCGAGTTCGGCCTAACCCACGTCAGCCCGCCGACCTACGAGCGCCCGGCCCAAGGCGAGATCTCGGCGCTGCTGGAGAGCAAACACTTCCTGGTTCAGACCACCCACCAGGAAGTACTGCCTTACTACGAAAACATCCTGGCCAATTCCAACTGCCTGATCATGCTGGCCGACAGCCAGGGCCAGTTGCTGCAGTCCTGGGGCGACCAGCGCTTTATCGAGCCGGCCCATGCCCCCGGTTTTATCGCCGGCGCCAGTTGGCTGGAGAAGTACACCGGCACCAACGCCATCGGCACCGCGCTGACCTGCGCCCAGGCCGTGCACATCCAGCACGACGAACACTTCCTCAAGGCCAACCGTTTCATGACCGGCTCCGCCTCGCCGATCTTCGATGCCCAGCGGCAGATGATCGGCGTACTGGACGTCTCCAGCGACAGCTACTTGCCGCCCTCCCACACCCTGGGCATGGTCAAGATGATGAGCCAGTCGGTGGAGAACCGGCTGATCCTCAACCTGTTCCAGGGCAGCTATTTCCAGTTGATCTTCAACACCGGCCTGAACAACCTCGACAGCCAGTGGGCCGGCCTGCTGATCTTCGACGAGAGCGGCCAGGTGGTCTCGGCCAACCGCCGTGCCGACACCCTGCTCGGCATCAGCCTGTCGCGGGTAACCATTGAAAGCCTGTTCGCCGTGCCCTTGCTGCAATTGCTCAACCAGCCCGAAGGCCTGCCGTTCGCCCTGCGCGCCGCCGGCCGGTACCGTTTCCATGCCCTGCTCAAACGCCCGCAACAGGCGCCGGCGATCCAGGCCCGCGATTTCCGCCCCGCGCCATCCCGTAACGCCGACACCAGCAACGGCTTTACCCTGGCCTCGATCAACCTCGGCGACCCACGCGTCGACAAAGCCGTGCGCCAAGCCGAACGCCTGCTGGAAAAAGACATACCGATTCTGGTGCATGGCGAAACCGGGGTGGGCAAAGAGGTGTTCGTCAAAGCCCTGCACCATGCCAGCTCAAGAGCCAGCCAAAGCCTGATCGCGGTCAACTGCGCGGCCATCCCCACCGAGCTGGTCGAGTCCGAGCTGTTCGGCTACGAAAAAGGCGCCTTCACCGGCGCCAACCAGAAAGGCAGCGTCGGCCTGATTCGCAAGGCCCACAAAGGCACGCTGTTCCTCGACGAAGTCGGCGATATGCCGCTGCGGGTGCAAGCGCGCCTGCTACGCGTGCTGCAGGAGCGTTGCGTGCAACCGCTGGGCAGCAGCGAGCTCTATCCGGTAGACATCCGCCTGATCTCCGCCACCAACCGCCCGCTGCGCCAGGACGTCGACGCCGGCCTGTTCCGCCAGGATCTCTACTACCGCATCAGTGGCCTCAACCTGGAATTGCCCCCCCTGCGCGAACGCAGCGACAAGGCGGCGATGTTCCAGCGCATCTGGGACTACCACCGCGAACCCCAGCAAGCGGCCGGCCTTAGCCACGAAGTACTGGCCCTGTTCGAGCGCCACCCCTGGCCCGGCAACCTGCGCCAACTTAGTAGCGTGTTGCAAATCGCCCTGGCCATGGCCGACGACCAACCGATCCGCTCCGAGCATCTGCCGGATGATTTCTTTGCCGACTTGCAGGAAGAGCCTGAGATCGCGCCGGAATGGCCCAAGCCGCAGTTATCGGCAGCCAATGACGGCGATTTGGCCGCACAGTTTGAGGCATGCGGGGGCAATATTTCGCACCTAGCCCGAAGCCTGGGAGTTAGCCGCAATACGCTATATAAGCGGTTAAGGGAGAACGGCTTGAAGGTCTAGAGCGTCGCGCCGATAAAAAATCGAACTGTTACTACATGACCGGGATCGGTCACAAGCCGACGGCCATTGGCCGCCTAGCAGGCCGTTGAAAAACGTAGGCGAGGCAGCCGAGCCTGTTTTTAACGACGCATCGGCAACGCAGGTCGTTTTTCAACAGCCTGCTAGCGATCCAGGCACGATTCGACCGCTCGAGGTATCGCCTATGGGCCTGGCCGCACCAACCATAAAACCCAGCAAAACACTCAAGTTAACCCTGCAACCCAACGAGAAATATATAAAATATTCAATAATGACAATCAGTTAGTCATTAGCCCGCTTTAGCCTCTGCCCTGCTGGCTGTTCGCTTTTCCCCTAGAAGGCCAGTTCAGGTACTATGGCGTCCGCTTTTGCGAGTCGTTTGTGTACCTATGTGTTTGTGAACCCCTGTGTTCGTGAACCTATGTTAATTAACAGCCTTAACGCCGACTGAATGCGTACAGCGAGTAAATTATGAAAAACGAAACTAGAGCCCTGGGGTTTGCGCCACTGATAATGCCGTTTGCATTCTCGTTCTATGCATTTTTTGCCGACGTCCCTGGCTTTAATATGCAAGACGGGTTTCTGACCTTTATCGGCTTATTTTTCGGCATCGTGCTAGTTGGCCTTCCCGTTGTCTATATCTATGAATTCTTTATCGGCTTCCGCTTTTATCAATTACTCTCGAAAAAGAAGCGCGTTAATATTTTTACATTGACTTTGGGTGGCGTATTGGTAGCCGACATCCCTATGTTTTTGATATGGCCACTGACCGGCGGCGGCGGCACGGTTAGCTTTGCTGTGACGTTCCAATTGTTTTCATTTGTTGGCTTTATGATAGGTCTCAACTTCTGGGTTTTGCTGAATTTCGAACGCCTACGCGATTACGTAAAAGATCTATTGAAGAGCGCATAATCTTCAGCCCGACTTTTTGAGGATGGCCGCGGCGATATGCGCCGGCGCCTCGGCATAGCGGGCGAACTCCATGGAAAAGCTGGCGCGACCCTGGGACATCGAGCGCACATCGGTGGCGTAGCCGAACATCTCCCCTAGCGGCACTTCGGCACGCACGATGCGGCCCGAGACGGCGTCCTCGGTGCCATGGATCAGGCCGCGACGGCGGTTGAGGTCGCCCATGATGTCGCCCATGTACTCTTCGGGCGTGACCACTTCGAGGCGCATGAGCGGTTCCAGCAGCACCGCCCCGCCCTGCTGCGCCAGCTGTTTGGTGGCCATGGAGGCGGCGATCTTGTAGGCCAGCTCGCTGGAATCGACATCATGGCTGGAGCCGTCGAACACCGCGGCCTTGAGGCCGAGCAGCGGGTAGCCGGCAAGCACGCCGTTTTTCATCTGTTCCTCGATGCCTTTCTGAATCGCCGAAATGTATTCGCGCGGGATCGCCCCGCCGACGATCTCGTTGCTGAACTGCAGCCCGTCCTGGCCCTCGTCGGCCGGCGCGAAGCGGATCCAGCAATGGCCATACTGGCCGTGCCCGCCGGTCTGGCGGACGAACTTGCCCTCGATCTCGCAGGTGTTGCGGATGGTCTCGCGGTAGGCCACCTGCGGCTTGCCGGTGTTGGCCTCGACGCCGAACTCGCGGCGCAGGCGGTCGACGATGATGTCCAGGTGCAACTCGCCCATGCCGGAGATGATGGTCTGGGTGGTTTCCTCGTCGGTGCGCACCCGGAACGAGGGATCCTCCTGGGCCAGCCGGCTCAGGGCGACCCCCATCTTCTCCTGGTCGGCCTTGGTCTTCGGTTCCACGGCGATGGCGATCACCGGCTCGGGAAAATCCATGCGTTCGAGCACGATCGCTTTGTTCAGGTCGCACAGGGTGTCGCCGGTGGTGACGTCCTTGATGCCGATCAGCGCGGCGATGTCGCCGGCGCGCACCTCCTTGATCTCGGCGCGGTGATTGGCGTGCATCTGCACCATGCGCCCGACCCGCTCCTTCTTGCCCTTGACCGAATTGAGCACCGCATCGCCGGAGTTGAGCACCCCGGAATACACGCGAATGAAGGTGAGGGTGCCGACGAATGGATCGCTGGCGATCTTGAAGGCCAGCGCCGCGAACGGCTCATCGTCATCGGCATGGCGTTGGTCTTCGCGCTCCGCATCGTCCGGCCGGGTGCCACGGATCGCGGGAACTTCGGTGGGCGCCGGCAGCAGTTCGACCACCGCATCCAACACCAACGGCACGCCCTTGTTCTTGAACGCGGAGCCGCAGACCGCCGGCACCACCTCGCAGGACAGGGTGCGCAGGCGCAAGCCGGTCTTGATCTCGTCCTCCGACAGCTCGCCACCCTCCAGGTACTTGTCGAGCAGTTCCTCGTTGCCCTCGGCGGCGACTTCGAGCAGGTTGGCGCGCCAGTGTTGCGCCTGTTCCAGCAGCTCGGCCGGAATCTCCTCCTCGTGACCGCTCATGCCCTGATCCTCGGCGCTCCAATAGATGGCCTTCATGCGGATCAGGTCGATCTGCCCGCGAAACTCCTCCTCCTGGCCTATCGGCAACTGGATCGGCACCGGCGTGTGGCCCAGACGCTGCTTGATCTGCGCGACCACGCGGAGGAAATCGGCGCCGGCGCGATCCATCTTGTTGACGAAGGCGATGCGCGGCACCCGGTACTTGTCGGCCTGGCGCCAGACCGTCTCGGACTGCGGCTCGACCCCGTCGGCGCCGCTGAACACCACCACCGCACCGTCCAGCACGCGCAAGGAACGCTCCACCTCGATGGTGAAATCGACGTGACCGGGGGTGTCGATGATATTGATCCGGTACTTGTCCAGTTGCTTGCGCGAGCCGCTCCAGAACGCCGTGGTCGCCGCCGAGGTGATGGTGATGCCGCGCTCCTGCTCCTGCGCCATCCAGTCCATGGTCGCGGCGCCATCATGCACTTCGCCCATCTTGTAGTTGACCCCGGTGTAGAACAGGATCCGCTCGGTGGTGGTGGTCTTGCCGGCATCCACATGCGCCACTATGCCGATATTGCGGTAATGGCTGATGGGGGTGGTTCGGGCCATGACGATCACCTCGATAACTGGCTGAGCCATACGCAGAAAGCATGAGAAAGAGGAGCCGTCGGTGAACCAACGGCAACCCACCACTCAACGCTAGCACCGCCACGTCGCTCTGCCGCAACCCTAGACAGCCGTCTATCAGGTGAGCCGCGCGCACGGCGTCGGCGAATCGGTTCGCAATCCGCTAGCAGGCCGTTGAAAAACTACCTGCGTTGCCGATGCGTCGTTGAAAACAGGCTCAAAATGCTCATTTACAACACGTAAACTGCGCTTTTTCGCCTGTTTTTGCCTAGCCTCGGCTGCCTCGCCTACATTTTTCAACGGCCTGCTAGTAACCCCCGCCGCCATGGGAACGGCGCTGTTTTCCGTACTTTTTGTACAGGCCCGGCGGCAGGTGCTTGTGGCCCCTGTTCCAGTGGCCGTCATGGCGATCCGACCAGTACCAGCCCTCATCGTGCCAGCGGTAATAGATTCGCTCGCGGTAATACAGGTGCGGCGAACCAAGTACCACATAGACATCGAGATCGGGATCCCAGCGCCATTCAACCTGGGGCGGCGGCGCATAATGCGCTGGAGGCTCCTGCACCCAGCCGCCGCGATCCCCGCCGACATGCGGGCTGCAGGCGGCCAGTGGCAGCAGCAGAATGAGGTACAGAAAATCGCGCAGCTTCATGGCCGAGACCCTCTTCCAGGCTGTATCTGCTCAATTAGACCCAGGCGCTGCCCGTCGGTTTCCAGACGGCCGCTGGGGCAAGCAGCGGCGAATGAGTGGAATCGGGCCATATGCGGCCATTCAACCCATACAGCCTGACTCTGGTTCCTTCTCCCTCATAAGCCATTGCCGAACCGCCTGGGTGGATTTGGGGTGTCGTTGCTTACGGGGGGCCACGACGTAGAAGTCTTGGGTGCCGCGTAGCTCGGCAGCGAACGGCTGGACCAATAGACCCGCAGCCAGCTCCGCCTGCACCAGGAAACGGCTGGCCAGCGCCAATCCCTGGCCGGCAATGGCTGCGTCTATGGCCAGGCTGGTCTGGTTGAACTGCATACGTTTGCTTCCGCCTACATTGGCCTGGCCCAGCGCCAGTTCAAGATACTCGGGCCAGAGGTTATGGCTGTCTTCAAGCAGCACCTGGCCGCACAGGCTCGCCGGGGTGACGGGTGCATCCAGGGACGCGAGCAGGGCGGGGCTACAAACGGCGATCAGCGCCTGCGCAAACAGGAAATCCACCTCCAATCCTGGCCCGAACGGCGGCCGCCCCTGGCGGATGGCCAGGTCGACGCCATCGGCGTGGAAGCTCGACAGCTGCTCGCTCGCCAGAATGCGCAGGTCGATCAGCGGATGGGCGGCCACGAACTCAGACAGCCTGGGCAACAGCCACTTGGCCGCGAAGGTTGGCGTGGCGCTGATCGTCAAGCGGGTGGGGGCCGCGCGCAGGCTTGCCGTGGCATCGCCGATCAGCTCGAAGGCCCGGCGGATATTCGGCACAAAGGCCCGTCCGGCGTCCGTCAACGCCACCCCGTGCGCCTCGCGCACGAACAGGTCGATGCCCAGATCCTCCTCGAGCTTGCGGATCTGCTGCGCCACCGCCCCCTGGGTGACGTTCAGTTGTTCGGCCGCCAGGCGGAAGTTCAGCTGCTGCGCGACCGTATCGAAGACGCGCAGGGCATTGAGGGGCGGCAGCCGCGCCGAATCATTTTTACCCATATAGTTTTTCTACAGTCATAAGGCAACCGATCTGGTTCGCGCCTAGGCGCTCATGCCCTTATAGTTCATCGAATAGCAACGGATATCCAGCAGCGATTTCCGGCATCCACGAGGAGCCATCATGACTGTAGAAAAAGTAGCCATCATCACCGCCGCGGGCAGCGGCATGGGTGCCGCGACCGCCAAACGACTGGCCAGCGACGGCTTCAAGGTGGCGATCCTGTCTGCCTCGGGTAAGGGCGAGGCGTTGGCCAAGCAACTGGGCGGGCTGGGCGTCACCGGCTCCAACCAGTCGAACGACGATCTGCAGCGCCTGGTCGACCTGACGCTGGAACGCTGGGGGCGCATCGATGTGCTGGTCAACAGCGCCGGCCATGGGCCGCGTGCGCCGGTGCTCGAATTGAGCGACGAGGAGTGGCACAGGGGGCTGGATGTCTACTTGCTGAACGCGATCCGCCCGACGCGCCTGGTGACGCCGACCATGGTCGCGCAGCAGTCCGGCAGCATCATCAATATCTCGACCTTCGCGGCGTTCGAGCCCGATCCGGTGTTCCCTACTTCCGGTGTATTCCGCGCCGGTCTGGCGGCTTTCAGCAAACTCTTCGCCGACCGCTATGCCGCCGACAACGTGCGTATGAACAACGTACTGCCGGGCTTTATCGACAGCCTGCCGGAGCAGGACGAGTTTCGCGCGCGCATCCCCATGGGCCGTTATGGCCGGGCCGAGGAAATCGCCGCGACCATCGCTTTCCTCGCCTCCGAGGGCGCGGGTTATATCACCGGGCAGAATCTGCGGGTCGATGGCGGCATCACCCGCTCGGTCTGAGCAGAGGAGCGACCAACACGTGAGCAAGTATCTGGCCTATGCCGCCTTCGCCCTGTTGGGGCTGATCTGGGGCAGCAACTTCATTTTCATGAAATGGGCGGCGCAGTGGATCAGCCCTGCACAGATCACCCTGCTGCGGGTCCTGTGCGGCTTTCTGCCGATCCTCTGCCTGGCACTGGCCATGCGGGTGCTGAGTTGGCGCCACCTGCGCCACCTGCACCACTTCTTCGTCATGTCGCTGCTGGCGACGGCCGTCTACTACTTCGCCTTCGCCCAGGGCACGGCCCTGCTGCTGTCCAGCGTGGCCGGCATGCTCAGCGGAGCCATCCCGCTGTTCGCCTTTATCGCCGCCCTGCTGTTCCTGCGCGACGAGCCGTTGAACCTGAGGTCGGTGGGCGGAACCTTGCTGGGTTTCCTCGGCATCCTGCTGATTGCCCGGCCCTGGACCGGCCTGGGGGATGTCAGTTTGGTCGGCGTGGCTTACATGCTGGCGGGCTCGATGAGCGTAGGCGTTTCCTTCGTCTATGCGCGCAAGTTCATCAGCCCGCTCCAGCTGCCGGCCGTGGCACTGGCCACCTACCAGACGGGCCTGGCCAGCCTGGTGCTGCTTCTGCTGACCGATCTCTCCGGCATCGACAGGCTCTCCCAGGACAGCCGCGCCACTTGGGGACTGATCGCCGGACTGGGGCTGTGCGGCACCGGGCTCGCCTTCATTCTCTATTACGTGCTGGTGCAGAGGCTCGGTGCCGTCGTCGCCTCCAGCGTGACCTACCTGCCGCCGCTGGTGGCGCTGGCGATCGGCGTGTTCTGGGTGGGCGAAGCGGTCGGGCCGCTCGATATCGCCGCGATGGCGGCCATTCTGCTGGGCGTTTGCATGATGCAACTCGGACGCAAGCCAAGGCCAAAAACGCCAGAGCAGGATGAGCAAAGCGGCAGTGGCGGGCGTGCGGGCACGAGCAGCCAAGGCAGGCGGCTGAAACATAGCTAACGACTGTCTGTTACGCCAAGCAGAGCGTTATGAAGGTAGGCGATGGCCTGGTTCGACTGCGACCACCGGCAACCGCCACGGGGCCGTTGCCGCCGCGCATGACCGGCCATAGATGGCCCGAAGCTGCCAGCGACGGCCGACAGAAGCCGGCGAGGGAACGGCCTTCCCGAGAGCCTGCTCCGGATTAACAAGCGCGGTTCGCAGCGCACACGCTGATCATGCGCCGCAGAGAACGCTGGTCTGCGGCCGGAATCGGCAAGATTCTACGGATTGGGAAATCCGGGCTTTACTGAATATATGCAATTCCATATATTTGCCGAACCCCATCGTTGCCGGAATCCGAGCCATGCCCGAGCCGCTCGCCCCACCCTGCGTATTCAAGTGCCTGGCCGATGAAACCCGCGCACGCATACTGCTGCTGGTTACCCGCGAACAGGAGCTGTGCGTCTGCGAACTGACCTGCGCTCTGGGCGAGAGCCAGCCGAAGATTTCCCGCCACCTGGCCCAACTGCGCAGCTCAGGCCTGCTCGCCGACCGGCGCCAGGGCCAGTGGGTCTACTACCGCCTGCACCCCACCCTGCCGGCCTGGGTGCTGAGCGTGCTGCACGCCACGCTCGAGGCCAACCGGCATTGGCTCGCCAATGACTCGCAGCGTCTCGACTGCATGGGCGAACGGCCCCAACGCCTCGCCGCCTGCGACCCGAACCATTCGACTCACCATTGACCGCCTCAAGGGAATCACCACATGACCATCAAAGTAGGAATCAACGGCTTCGGTCGCATCGGCCGCCTGGCATTGCGCGCCGCCTGGAGCTGGCCGGAGTTCGAGTTCGTGCAGATCAACGACCCGGCCGGCGACGCAGCGACCCACGCCCACCTGTTGAACTTCGACTCGGTGCATGGCCGCTGGCAGCATGAGGCTTCGAGCGCAGGCAATGACCTCCTGATCGACGGCAAGCGCGTGCGCGTCACCGCCAACAAGGCCATCGCCGACAGCGACTGGTCGGGCTGCGACCTGGTGATCGAAGCCAGCGGCAAAATGAAGACCGTCGCCGTATTGCAGAGCTACCTGGCTCAAGGGGTCAAGCGTGTGGTGGTCAGCGCACCGGTAAAAGAAGCCGGCGCGCTGAATATCGTCATGGGCGTCAACCAGGATCTGTTCGATCCGGCTGCGCACCGCATCGTCACCGCCGCGTCCTGCACCACCAACTGCCTGGCGCCGGTGGTCAAGGTGATTCACCAGCACCTGGGCATCCGCCACGGATCGATCACCACCATCCACGACCTGACCAATACCCAGAGCATCCTCGACCAGCCGCACAAGGATCTGCGCCGCGCCAGGGCTTCGGGGATGAGCCTGATCCCCACCAGCACCGGCTCGGCCACGGCCATCGCCGAGATCTTCCCCGAACTCAAGGGCCGCCTGAACGGCCATGCCGTGCGCGTCCCCCTGGCCAATGCCTCGTTGACCGACTGCGTGTTCGAAGTCGAGCGCGCCACCAGCGTGGACGAGGTCAATGCCCTGTTCAAAGCCGCCGCCGCCGGCTCGTTGCAGGGCATCCTCGGTTACGAGGAACGTCCGCTGGTGTCCATCGACTACCGCACCGACCCGCGCTCCTCGGTCATCGATGCACTGTCGACCATGGTGATCAACGGCACCCAGGTGAAGCTGTACGCCTGGTACGACAACGAGTGGGCCTACGCCAACCGCACCGTGGAACTGGCGCGGCTGGTCGGCCTGGCGGGGTAATCCGCGATCGACGCAGCGCCGTAGGGCGTACTCGCCGCGCAGTACGCCGCCGGGCGGCAGAGGACGGACTGTTCGCTGCGCGCCTGACTCCGTCCTAAGCCTTTTCTTCCTCGATGCTGGATGACCGGATGCACGCCCTGACCCGCCTCGCCCCAGATATCCGCCAATACCTGCTGGTAACCGGCAACTACTGGGCCTTCACCCTCACCGACGGTGCATTGCGCATGTTGGTGGTGCTGCATTTCCACAGCCTGGGCTATACGCCGCTGGCCATCGCCGCGCTGTTTCTGTTCTACGAGTTGTTTGGCGTGCTGACGAACTTGGTGGGAGGTTACCTGGGCGCGCGGCTGGGTTTGAACCGCACCATGAACATCGGCCTGGGCCTGCAAGTGGCCGCCCTGCTGATGCTCACGGTGCCGGCGGCCTGGCTGGGCATTCCCTGGGTAATGGGTGCGCAGGCGCTGTCGGGCATCGCCAAAGACCTGAACAAGATGAGCGCCAAGAGCTCGCTCAAGTTGCTGGTGCCGGGCAATCAGCAAGGCCGGCTGTACCAGTGGGTGGCGCTCCTCACCGGCTCGAAGAATGCGCTCAAGGGCGTGGGGTTTTTCCTCGGCGGCGGCCTGCTCGCCCTGTTCGGCTTCGCCGGCGCAGTGTTGCTGATGGCCGCGCTGTTGACGCTGATCTGGCTGGCCAGCCTGATCCTGCTGAACAAGGATCTGGGGCGCGCCCGCGCCAAGCCCAGATTCCGCGACATTCTGTCGAAAAGCCGAGCGATCAATCTCCTCTCGGCGGCCCGCCTGTTTCTGTTCGGGGCGCGCGATGTCTGGTTCGTGGTGGCGCTGCCGGTGTACCTCTCCAGTGTGTTCGGCTGGGATTTCTGGCGGGTCGGCGGCTTTCTCGCGGCCTGGGTGATCGGCTACGGCATCGTCCAGAGCGTCGCGCCGGCGATAACCGGCAAGGCTCACGGCCAGTTGCCGGATGGCCGCGCCGCCTTCGTCTGGGCCGCCTTATTGGCGGGGTTACCGGCCGTCATCGCCCTGGGTTTGTCCAGCGGCTGGCCGGCGCACTGGGTACTCCTCGGTGGTCTGATGGTTTTTGGCGTGCTGTTCGCGGTGAACTCCTCGCTGCACAGCTACCTGATCGTCAGCTACGCCAAGGAAGACGGCGTATCCCTGGACGTGGGCTTCTACTACATGTCCAACGCCCTCGGTCGGCTGCTCGGCACCCTGCTCTCCGGCTGGGTCTATCAGGCCTATGGCCTGGCAGCCTGCCTGTGGATTTCCTCGGCCTTCGTCCTGCTCGCCGCGCTGATTTCCCTGGGGCTGCCCAAGCATGCCGAGCCATCCCGCGCCGGTTGATCAATTGCACCCCGGCGCACAACTTGACCGCGGCCCCGGATAGACCGGCGCAAAACCGCCGCCCGGGTCATGCCGTACGATGACCGGCGGGCGCGCCAGTAGCCGCTCGCGATAAGCCGGCAGGTGTGAGAAACAGGGCCAGGCACGAAGCTGAGACCTGCACCCCAATCTACGCTACCAGCGGCATTACTGGGTTTGTCCAAGGCAGCAATCTCGGCAGCCGTCAGCTTCATGGTATTGGTGTGCGTGCTGGCCAGATCTGTGGATAGGCACGACAGACCTGCCAGCGCTTTCCCAGGTTGAAGATGGCCGTAAATGGTAGCCCTCGCAGCACCTCCAATTGCCAGGAGACAGCAGCATGCCAGCGTTTAAAGCCACACCACAGCAGGCTATCCCGCGTACGATCTGGGCGCTGGGCCTGGTCAGCCTGTTCATGGATCTGTCATCGGAGCTGGTACACAGCCTGCTGCCGTTGTTTCTGGTGGGAACCCTGGGCGCCAGCATGCTCACGGTTGGGCTGATCGAAGGCCTGGCCGAGGCTAGCGCACTGCTGGTCAAGGTATTTTCCGGCGTGTTCAGTGACTTCATCGGCCGGCGCAAAGGCTTGCTGCTGCTCGGCTACGGCCTCGCCGCGCTGAGCAAACCGTTGTTCCCCCTGGCCGACTCGGCGCAAACGGTGTTTGCCGCGCGCCTGCTAGACAGAATCGGCAAAGGCATTCGGGGAGCCCCGCGCGACGCACTGATCGCCGACGTCGCCCCGGCCGCGATCCGCGGTGCCTGCTTCGGCCTGCGCCAGTCGATGGACACCGCAGGCGCCTTTCTCGGGCCGATCCTGGCGATTGTGCTGATGCTCTGGTTCGACGGGAATATCACCCAGGTGCTGTGGTTCGCGCCAATCCCTGCCGTGCTGGCGGTGGCACTGCTCTGGGGCGGGGTTCGCGAACCGGACAGGCCAACCCGACCCCGGCCGTTGCGTTCGCCTGTCCGGCTGCGATCGCTGGGGCAATTCTCCCGGGCATTCTGGTGGGTGGTCGGCATAGGCGCGGTCTTCACCCTGGCCCGCTTCAGCGAAGCCTTTCTGCTGCTGCGCGCGGCGCAGTTGGGTTTACCCCTTAGCTGGGTGCCCCTGATCATGGTGGTGATGGCGGCGTTCTACATGCTCTCGGCCTATCCGGCGGGCAAGTGGTCGGATCGCATCGAGCGTAGCGCCTTGCTGGCTGCCAGTTTGCTTCTGTTGATCGCCGCCGATGTACTGCTGGCCTACGCCGAATCGGTCGTCAGCATGCTCCTCGGCGTCGCCCTGTGGGGCCTGCACATGGGCTTCAGCCAGGGCATTTTGGCAGCACTGGTAGCCGACACCACACCCGCCGAACTCAAAGGCAGCGCCTTTGGCCTGTTCAATCTGATCAGTGCTATCGCCGTGCTGCTGGCCAGCGCGACCGCCGGTTGGCTGTGGCAGGCGTATGGTGCCGCAGTGACCTTCCATGCCGGTGCCGCCCTGGCGACCGCGGCGCTGCTCCTGCTGGGACTCAGACGAGCGACCCAATAAGGCGGCCACCCGGCCCGCTCGCCAGCGGACTTTGTCCTTGCTAAAGGCTGTTGATCGGCATTCCAGGCCCGCCCTGAACAAACCGTGCCCATTGACGGTCAGGCAACCGTCATGCCTTTGCCGTATCTTCGGACGAATGCTGCGCCAGCAGCCTTCCTGATGAGAGGCCCACGTTAGAAGGCCCCGCGCCTTATCGACGCCGCGGGCTTTGCAGCGGTTCACCGCCCGGTGCTGCAGATGCAAAACACCAGTGCGGTGAAATGGCAGAAGCCCGAAAGCCGGCCGCGGAAATTCCGCCGAGACCATGCCGTAACGACCCTTTGACAGGCTCCGCCGCCCAGACAGCACAACACTCCCCAGAGCCATGCACTCGCGCGACAATGCCGTAGCCGGATAAACCCGGAATGCGTCGGGGTTACCCAGGGCGAGCCAAAAGGCCGAACTCAGCCCTTGGCCAACGCGGCATCGACGATCTGCTGCGCCTCGCCAAGAATCCGCTGCAGGTGCGCCTGGTCGCGGTAGCTTTCGGCGTAGATCTTGTAGATGTCCTCGGTGCCGGAAGGCCGCGCGGCGAACCAGCCGCCCTCGCTGATCACCTTGATACCGCCAATCGCCGCGCCGTTGCCCGGCGCCTTGTCGAGTACCTGGGTGATGGCATCGCCGGCCAGCTGGCTGCTGTTGACCTGCTGCGGCGAAAGCTTGCCCAGGGCCTGTTTTTGCGCGGCGTTGGCCGGCGCGTCGACTCGATCGGCGTAAACCGCGCCGAACTCAGCGCTCAGCCCGCGATACAGCTCGCCCGGATCGCGGCCACGGCTGGCGGTCATCTCGGCCGCCAGCAGAGCCAGGGCGATGCCGTCCTTGTCGGTGGTCCAGACCCTGCCATCACGGCGCAGACAGGTCGCCCCCGCGCTTTCCTCACCGACAAAACCCAGGGAGCCGTCAAACAAACCGTCGACGAACCACTTGAAGCCCACCGGCACTTCCACCAGCGGCCGGCCGAGGCGCGCGCTGACCCGGTCGATCATCGCGCTGCTGACCAGGGTCTTGCCCACCGCCGCGCTGGCGCTCCACTGCGGACGCTGCTGAAACAGGTAATCGATGGCCACGCTGAGAAAATGGTTGGCCGGCAGCAAGCCGACACTGGGCGCAACGATGCCGTGGCGGTCGTAATCGGTGTCGCAGGCGAAGGCGATGTCGTAGCGATCCTTGAGCCCGATCAGGCGTTGCATGGCATCGCTCGAGGAAGGATCCATGCGGATCTTGCCGTCCCAATCCAGGCTCATGAAGCCGAACTGCGGGTCGATGGTCTGACTCACCACATCCAGATCGATGGCGTACTGCTCGGCAATCCGCGACCAGTAATGCACGCCCGCGCCGCCCAAGGGATCGACCCCCAGGCGCAGGCCCGCGCCGCGGATCAGCTCGAAGTCGATCACGCTACCGAGGTCGGCGACATAGGCCGCCAGGTAATCATGCTCATGGGTACTCGCGGCCTGGCGCGCCTCGGCCAGCGGTAGCCGCTTGACCTCCTTGAGGCCGCCTTCGAGCAGGGCGTTAGCGCGATTTTGCACCCAGCCGGTGATGTCGGTATCGGCCGGCCCGCCATTGCTCGCGTTGTATTTGAAGCCGCCGCTGTCCGGCGGATTGTGCGACGGGGTGATCACGATGCCGTCGGCCAGGCCGGATGTACGCCCCTGGTTGTAGACCAGGATGGCGTGGGATATCGCCGGGGTCGGCGTGAACTCGCCGCCGCGCGAAATCATCGTCTGCACGCCATTGGCGGCCAGCACTTGCAGTGCCGTGTCGAGAGCCGGCTGCGACAGCGCATGGGTATCCGCGCCGATAAACAGTGGGCCGTCGATGCCCTGGCTGTTGCGGTAATCGCAGATCGCCTGACTGATGGCCAGCACATGGTTCTGGTTGAAGCTGCGCGCCAGCGAACTGCCGCGATGGCCCGAGGTGCCGAAGGCCACGCGCTGCGCGGCGATGCCGGGGTCAGGTTGCAGGTCGAAGTAAGCGGCGAGCAACTGGTCGACATCGATCAGCATGGCTATGGGTGCCGGCTTACCGGCCAATGGGTGAATACGCGGACTCAAAAGTGGCTCCCTGATTGTCGGTCTTGTTCAAGCAAAGCCACAGCTTAACAGGCCAACGCCGAGTCTCCGACCGCTGACGCCCGATCGGCTCAGCGATTGCCATCCAGCAGCTGCAGGGCCTCGGCACTGCACTGCTGAATGCGCGCCCAGTCGCCGTTCTTGACCCACTCGCTGTCGAACATCCAGGTGCCGCCGACGCACATCACGTTGGCCAGAGCCATGTAGCGCTGCAAGTTACCCGGATTGATGCCGCCGGTGGGGCAGAACCGCACATCGGCAAAGGGGCCGCCAAACGCCTTGAGCGCCGCGGTGCCGCCGCAGACTTCCGCGGGGAACAGCTTGAAGCGGCGGTAGCCGAGGGCATAGCCGAGCATGATGTCCGAGGCGCTGCCGGTGCCGGGCAATAGCGGCACCGGACTGTCCAGGCCGGCCTTGAGCAGTTCCGCGGTGGAGCCCGGGGTGACGATAAATTGCGCCCCGGCCTCCTCGGCGGCGGCGAGCATCTGCCGGTCGAGCACGGTGCCGGCGCCGACGCAGAGTTCCGGGCGCTGTTCGCGCAGCAGGCGAATGGCGGTGAGGCCATGCACCGAGCGCAAGGTGATCTCCAGCACCGTCAGGCCGCCGGCGGCCAGGGCATCGGCCAGCGGCAGGATGTCCGCCTCGCGGGCGATGGTGATCACCGGCATGATCCGCGCACGGGCGCAGAGGCTGTCGATCTGGGCGATTTTTTCGGCCATGCGGGCGTGCTGGCTGTTGTCGTTGCTCGTCATATCGGCTGGTCCTTCGGCCCTAGGGGCACCAGTAAATCTCAAGGGGGGAATGCAATAGCGCGCGAACCGGCATGCTCGCCACCTCGCCCTCAGCCAGGGCGGCGGCCAGGGTCGCCAATTTGGCCTGGCCCTGGATCGCCAGCAGCGGCAGGCGCGCCGAGGCCAGCACCGGCAGGGTCAGGCTCAGGCGCTGGCGCGGCTCGGCCGGTGCCAGCAGCGGCAGGCAGCGGCGCGGGCAGGCGGCGCTCAGCGCCTCGGCCAGGTTGGGGCTGTGCGGGAACAGCGAGGCGGTGTGGCCGTCATCGCCCATGCCCAGTACCAGCACGTCGATCGGCGGCAACTCGGCCAGCGCCTGCTCGGCTTGCAGCGCCGCCTGTTCCAGGCTGCTCGCGACCTGGTACAGACCGATGAAGCGCGCCGCGGCGGCCGGGCCACGCAGCAAATGCCGGCGCACCAGGCCTTCGTTGCTGGTGGCGTGATTGACCGGCACCCAGCGCTCGTCCGCCAGGCTGATGACCACCTGCGACCAGGCCAGCGGCTGCCGCGCCAGGCACTCGAAGAAGGCGATCGGGCTGCGCCCGCCGGAAACCACCAAAGTCGCCTGGCCCTGGGTTTCGATGGCCACGCGCAGGGCGGCGGCCACCGCCGTGGCGAGGGCTTCGGCCAGCCGCGGCGGATCGCTCAGGCTGCGCGCAAGCACGCCAAGCGGCAGGTCGAGTTCAGAGATCGCCATACCAGGACCTCCCGTCGCGGGTGATCAGCGCCACCGAACCCATCGGCCCCCAGGTGCCGGCCGGATAGGGCTTGGGCGAATCGCCGAGCCTCTTCCAGCCGGCGATCAACTGGTCGCACCACTGCCAGGCGGACTCGATTTCATCCTTGCGCACGAACAGATTCTGGTTGCCGCGCATCACTTCCAGCAGCAAACGCTCGTAGGCGTCGGGGATTCGCGCGCTGCGGTAGGTGTCGGAGAAACTCAGCTGCAACGGGCCGCTACGCAACTGCATGCCCTTGTCCAGGCCCTGATCCTTGGTCATCACCTGCAGGGCGATGCCCTCGTCCGGCTGCAGGCGGATGATCAGCTTGTTGCCGATCAACTGGCGCTGCTCGGGGGCGAAGATGTAGTGCGGCGGCGCCTTGAAGTGGATGACGATCTGCGACAGCTTCTGCGGCATGCGCTTACCGGTGCGCAGGTAGAAGGGCACGCCGGCCCAGCGCCAGTTGCGGATATCCACGCGCAGGGCGACGAAAGTCTCGGTGTCGCTCTGGGTGTTGGAATTTTCCTCTTGCAGATAACCCGGTACCGCCTGGCCGTCGCTGCTGCCGGCCACGTACTGGCCGCGCACCACCTGCTGGCTGAGCTGCTCGGGCTTGATCGGCTCCAACGCCTTGAGCACCTTGACCTTCTCGTCGCGGATGCTGTCGGCCGAGAGGTCGCTGGGCGGATCCATGGCGATCAGGCAGAGCAGTTGCAGCAGGTGGTTCTGGATCATGTCGCGCAGCTGGCCGGCCTGATCGAAGTAGCCCCAGCGGCCCTCGATGCCGACCTTCTCCGCCACGGTGATCTCGACGTGGGAGATGTGGTTCTGGTTCCACTGGGTCTCGAACAGGCTGTTGGCGAAACGCAGGGCAATCAGGTTCTGCACCGTCTCCTTGCCCAGGTAATGGTCGATCCGGTAGACGCTGGTCTCCGCGAACACCTCGGCCACCGCCTCGTTGACCGCCCGCGAGGAGGCCAGGTCATGGCCGATGGGTTTTTCCAGCACCACCCGGGTACGCTCGGCCAGGCCGACCTGGGCCAGGTTGGCGCAGATGCCGCCGTACACCGAGGCCGGGGTGGCAAAGTAGGCGATCAACCGCTCGCTATTGCCGACCCGCTCGGCCAGGGCCGCGTAGTCGTCGGCCTGGAGGAAATCCATGCTCAGGTAGCTCAGGCGCGCCTGGAAACGCTGCAGCACCGCCTCGTCGACCTCACTAGCCGGCACATGACGCAGCAAATGCTCGCCGATACAGGCCAGGTGCTGTTGCGCGTCGGCGTTCTCGCGCGCCAGGGCGAGAATGCGCGTATCGGCATGCAGCAGGCCGGCGCGGTCGAGCTGATAGAGTGCCGGAAACAGTTTGCGCAAAGCCAGATCGCCCAGCGCGCCGAACAAGGCAAAAGTGCAGGAATCAACAGTAATCAGAGGCATGATGTTTGTTCTTTTATCAATCTTCTATAAAGTAAGGCTAGAAATACCCTGTGCAAGGGGATAAATCAAGGCTTCATGTTGTAATAAAAACAACATTATGCCAAAAAACAGCTTCCAGTGGTGACAGCCCCGGCGCCCCAGTAGGATAAGCCGGCATTTTCACCGACAGCCCGAGGACAACATATGGATCGCGTGCGCAACCTTCTGGAACAGATCCAGAGCCGCCTCGACAGCCTGAACAAGGCCGAACGCAAAGTCGCCGAGGTGATTCTGCAGAGCCCGCAGCAAGCCACCCGCCTGAGCATTGCCGCCCTGGCGCAAGCCGCCCTGGTCAGCGAGCCGACGGTCAACCGCTTCTGCCGCTCGTTCGGCGTCAACGGCTACCCCGAGCTGAAAATGCAGCTGGCGCAGAGCCTGGCCAGCGGCGCCGCCTATGTCAGCCGCGCGGTGGAAGCCGACGATGGCCCCGAGGCCTACACCCGCAAGATCTTCGGCAGCGCCATTACCTCGCTGGACAGCGCCTGCCAGTCGCTCGACCCGCAGATCATCAGCCGCGCCGTCGACCTGCTGATCCAGGCCCGGCAGATCCACTTCTTCGGCCTCGGCGCCTCGGCGCCGGTCGCCCTGGATGCGCAGCACAAGTTCTTCCGCTTCAACCTGGCGGTGACCGCCCACGCCGACGTGCTGATGCAACGCATGCTGGCCTCGGTGGCGCACACCGGCGACCTGTTCGTGATCATCTCCTACACCGGACGCACCCGCGAGCTGGTGGAAGTGGCGCGCCTGGCGCGGGAAAACGGCGCCTCGGTGCTCGGCCTGACCGCCGCCGGCTCGCCCCTGGCCCAGGCCAGCACCCTGAGCCTGGACATCCCGCTGCCGGAAGACACCGACATCTACATGCCGATGACCTCGCGGATCATCCAGCTCACGGTGCTCGACGTGCTCGCCACCGGAGTGACCCTGCGCCGCGGCGTGGACTTCCAGCCGCACCTGCGCAAGATCAAGGAAAGCCTCAACGCCAGCCGCTACCCGGCGGACGACTCGAGCGACTGAGCCCGCTCGCTCAGCTCGCCACCACCGGCAGCACGGGCCAGTGCACAAAAGCTACCGGGCAACACCCTCAGCGTCTCCACACCAGCGGCGAGCTGAGCCGGCGCATCTCGCGCAACTCGGCACGCAAGCGCATAAGAACACCCAGCGTAGCGGCTTGAGATTAGCCTCGCCTCCCGGGGCCGCGACCAGCGTCATGGGTTCGGACGCGGCTTCGTCCGCCACCAGATGAGGTGTCAGGGCTCGCCAGAATAAACCGCTCAATCGTTCGCACACGCTCAACACCCCGCCCGCCAATCGCTCTGGTTGTCCAGGTGCTGCGGGGGGCTGCTCGGCCAGCAGCCCGCCGCTCAACCCCTGAAGCAGGCTCGCCGTCGCCTGAATCGCGCACTTCCAGGCTCTTGCCCTACTGGAGCAAGGCCCGGGCCCTGTAACTGTGATCAGGAACCACACCTTCCTGCAGGATGGCCGCCTGGTTGAATACCCCGAATCGCGGCACACCCTGGACAAGCTCTGCTTCTCGGATGTGCCGCGACGCTGATTAAGGGTCCGCCTGTATTTTTCCGCTCGATTACGCCCTGCGGTATTGCACCGTGAACAGCCCTGATGCGATGCCATCGCGACAAAGAAAGGTTGTACAGCGACAACACCTTACCGCTTGCCTTCAGACCTACATGTTGAAATGGCAGCCGAAAGCGCTAGGAGGCCGCCAAGTTTCTCCATCTCGATACAGCGGGCTCGCGTTGCGCAACCCCATACGGAGACCGGACGAAGCAAGCTACTAACACGGGCGCGGCGCTACTCATCTCGCCAGCGCGTGTGATCCAGTACAGGCAACCAAAAAAATTCAAACCACGCCTCAAGTCATGATGGCCGGCTGCCGATAGCGATATCGTTAAACGAAGACGCGACGGCCTGTATTCGTGTTTAATCCCTCCCGAGGTACTTGCGCGCCACGCCCCCCTTAACTACTGTCAGTGCACGGAACCTGAGCTTAGTGTCCAATAATTAAAGAAAATCCATCGAAAGAAGCAGGGACGCAAAGCTAGGTGAGTAAATGCTGCACAGTGGATATGCCTGCAGAACTACCATCGATGCCAATGCATTACCCCGACCAGATTTCGGCGAAGTACAGGGAAGATACCTGATTAAAAACACTCGACGACGAACCCAGTTGACCGCGCGCGGTGCGACAAAGCCAGGCCTGCCCTGGACCAGGTCGTGCTCGCTGCCTACCAATGGATTGCCAGAATATTTCCTCTCGCCTTGAATGCCTGCCCGTTGCATGGGCATCGCCGCGTACCCGGTCGCAGAGGCTTCCTTCACCAGTTCCGTAAACTTCGCGCGTAGGTAGATAACCGCTTATGAAAATAAAACAATTCACTGTTATTCCGGTCGTTGGCGCAGCCCTGTTATTAAGCGCTTGTGCGTCCTTGCAACCTGAAGCTTTGACCCCCGCAGAGATAAAAGCCACCACACAGGCCGACCAGGCCGCCGCACAACACAATGTGGAGCCACTCGACGGCTCCTTGTCGCTGGAACAAGCCATCGGTCGTGCCATCAAGTACAACGCCGAGCACCGGCTACGCATGATGGAAGAGGCCGTGGCCACCGGGACGCTGGATGCCTCTCGCTATGATTTGCTACCCAAAGTCGTTGCCGCCGCAGGCTATCGCAAACGTGACGAAGACCTGCTGACCCTGAACAAGGATCTCAGCAATGACACCGTCATTGGTGGCCAGACGATTTCCTCAAGCCGCGAATACACCACCACCGATCTTGGCTTTTCCTGGAGTCTGCTCGACTTCGGCCAGAGCTACTACGCCGCGCGGCAGAACGCCGATCGCGTATTGGTCGCGGAAGAGCGTCGGCGCAGAGCCATGCATACGCTGATCCAAGACGTCCGTACGGCCTTCCTGCGCACTGCCAGCGCCCAGGCGCTGAAGTCCGAACTGCGGCAGACCATCGGCAGTGCCGAGTCGGCCTTGCGCGATGCTCAACAGAATGAATCCGAAGGGCTGCGCTCTCCGCTCGAACCGCTGCGCTATCAGCGCCAGTTGCTGGAGAATCTGCGCCTGCTGGAGGCAATCGATCAGGAATTATCGACCGCGCGAGTCGAACTCGCGTCCTTGACCAACCTACCGCTAACCCTGGACTTCCAGGTCACCGAGCCCGATACCCGCATCAACACGGCCTGGCTTGAAATTCCCATGGAAAGGCTCGAAGAACAGGCCTTGATGCAGAACGCCGATTTGCGTGAGGGAATGTACAACGCACGCATCGCTCAGACAGAAACCCGGCGCATCCTGCTGAAGCTGTTTCCCGGCCTGTCTTTCAATTACGGTCATAAAACCAACGACGACGACTTCCTGATCAATCAGTCTTGGAACGAGGTCGGTGCGCAGATTTCCTTCAACCTCATCAACCTGCTGGCGGCCCCTGCGCAAATGCGCCTCGCCGATGCCGGCGTAGCGCTCGCCGATCAGAAACGCATGAGCATCCAACTCGCGGTACTCACGCAATTGCACATCGCACGCCAGCTCTATGAAAACGCCACCCATCAGTTGGAACGTGCCGACACCATTGCCAGCGTCGATAGCCGTATTGCGGAGCACATCGACAACCAGGCGAATGCCGCCAAGATCGGCCAGCAGGAGCGCGTCGCACAGCGCACCGCGACTATCCTCTCCCTGCTGCGTCGCTATCAAGCACTCGCCAATGCCCAAGCAGCGGCCTCTCGCCTGCAAGCGACCTTGGGACTGGAGCCGAGCTTGAGTAGTGCGCAGAACCTCTCCCTGGCGGAGCTCAGCAGTGCCGTGGGGCAGTCGCTGCAAGCCTGGCAGAACGGCGAACTGCCTCCTCCCCCAGCGATTGCACCTGACGCAGCCCAATAGTTGAGGACGTTACGAATGCCTTATGCAGCTCCTTGTGGCCCAGGGCTCTCCTTATGGCGGGCTGGGGTTACTCTCGGTCTGCGCCTTGCCTTGGGTTTGGGCTGCGCCGCAATCCCATTCTGGGCCTCGGCGAACGGGCCCGACAACACGCCGCCCGTCACGGTCAGCGGCCTCGACAGCCGAGAGATTCGCGCCCAGCTCACTCCGCGCCGCTACACCACTCTGGCGGCTGAAATCGGCGCCAAGGTCAATGGCCTACCGGTACCTGAAAGTGGGCGATTCAAGGAAGGGCAGACATTGATTCGCTTCGACTGCTCCTTACAGCAAGCACAACTGAACAAGGCAAAAGCCGCGCTCAGTGCTGCGGAAAAAGTCTGGCGCGCCAACCAGCGGCTGACCGAGCTGAAATCGATCGGCAAACTCGAAGTAGATATGTCCGAGGCCGAAGTTCTAAAAGCTCGTGCCGAGGTAGACGGCAATCAAGCGATCATCAGCAAATGCCGCATCGATGCCCCCTATGCTGGGCGTATCGCCGAGCAGAAAATACGCGAGCAGCAGTACGTGCAGCCTGGCCAGGCCTTGCTAGAAATCCTTGACGACTCGGCGCTCGAACTTGAGTTCATCGTGCCCTCCCGTTGGCTGGCATGGGTTCAACCGGAACAAGGGTTTCAGGTGAAAATTGATGAGACGGGCCGCAGTTACCCCGCTAAAGTGACGCGCATAGCTGCACGGGTCGATCCCGTCAGTCAGTCAGTCATGCTGACCGGCATCATTGATGGCACATTCAACGAACTTATTTCGGGTATGAGCGGCAGGGTGTTGATGGTCCCGCCTGAAGGCCGATAGCCCTGGTTATGGAGTACCGCAAAATGAAGCGCAGTTATCGCAGTATCTGGAACCCTTTTTCCCGCCTGCTCGCTTACGCTCAACCGCCAGAAACACAGGCAACTTCGCCCGCAGCCTCCTCGCCCTTGCACAAGCCAACCTGCGATCTCTCTCAGCAAGCCCGCGCGCTGAACCTTTCCGGTGTCCGCCCGCTGGCGCTGGAACAACGCTTCATGTTCGACGGTGCAGCCGTGGCCACTACGGTTGATGTCACGCCTGCAGCCGATATGACCGCACCGCCCGATCATGGTGCCTTGGCGGCGATTGCCGCACAGTTCGCCGAGCAGGGACCTGCGATCCAGCAAAACGATACGGAGAACAGCAGCTTCACGCCCGCCGGCGACTACACCGCGCACCTATTGAGCGCGCTCGATCCGGCGGCGAACGATGGCTATAGCGAGATTATTTTTATCGAAGACAACGTGCCGGACTATCAGACCCTGGCTTCCGGAGCCAGAGCCGGTATTGAAGTCGTACTGCTGGACAGTCGCGGCGACGGCCTGCAGCAGATGGCGAGCTATCTACAAGGGCGCAGCGGCATCGACGCGATCCATCTGATCAGCCATGGCGCGGAAGGCAAGCTGGACCTCGGCTCGCTGACGCTGGACAACACGACTCTGCAAGACCGTGCGGTCGATCTGGCGCAGGTGGGGGCCGCCTTGACCAACGAGGGCGACCTGCTGCTGTATGGTTGCAACGTGGCGGACGGCAACGGTCAGGCATTTCTTTCCGCAATGGCGCTGACCACCGGTGCCGATGTAGCTGCCTCGACCGACGCAACGGGAGCCGCGCTGTTCGGCGGCGACTGGACGCTGGAAACCTCCACGGGAGCGGTGGAGGTCGGCAATCCCCTCCTAGCCGCTGCGCAGGCCACCTACGCCAATTTGCTGGCCGCCGATACACTCACCGGCGGCAATGATGTTCCGGCCCTCTCCGGCGGTGACGACACCGTCACGGCCGACACCATCAACAGCCTGAACGCCGGCGACACCATCGACGGCCAGGGCGGCACCGACACGCTGAACATTTCCGCCGCTCAAAGCGTGACCTTTGGGGCTGGCACGCTCACCAACTTCGAAGTGATCAACATCACCGCTGGGGTGCAGTCCATTACCGCCCACAACGCCACCGTAGCCGCCGGACAGACGCTGACCGTCGACGCGTCCGCCAGCAGCTCCTCGGTAAGGTGGGACGGCAGCGCTGAAACAGATGGCAATTTCTCCCTCATCGGTGGTAGCGGCAATGACACCCTGACGGGCGGCGCCGGTAATGACGTGCTCTACGGCAACGACGGTAACGACCGCCTCTCTGGCAACGGCGGAATGGACACGTTCTATGGCGGTGCCGGCAGTGACT
The DNA here is from genome assembly GCF_030376615.1 of Pseudomonas sp. sp1636. Taxonomy (GTDB): domain Bacteria; phylum Pseudomonadota; class Gammaproteobacteria; order Pseudomonadales; family Pseudomonadaceae; genus Aquipseudomonas. The sequence continues at coordinate 678 of NZ_JARRAB010000010.1, read as the reverse complement.
TCATCTACGCCCTGGGCGGTAACGATGTGATCTATGGCGACGCCGGCAACGACGGCCTCAGCGGCGGTGACGGTGACGACTCAATGTACGGTGGCGATGGCAATGACACCTTGATCGGCGGCAACGGAAATGACCTCATGTCGGGCGGTGAAGGCATCGACTTGATTTGGGCGGGTAACGGCGACGACCTGGTCTACGGGGGTGAAGGCAACGACAACATCAGTGGCGACGCTGGCAACGACACTCTGTACGGCGGAGATGGCAATGATGTGTTGCGCGGCTTCGCAGATGACGACCTGATCCACGGCGATGCCGGCTCCGACACCCTCAGTGGCGGGGCCGGGGTGGACACGCTGTTCGGCGGCACCGACGGTGATATCTTCACCGGTACGGTTGCCGATCACGATGGGGATCGGATCGAAGACTTCACCCTGGAAGACACCATCGTCATCGTCGGCGCGGACTATTCGTCGCTTAACGGCAGCAACGCCAGTGGCACGGTAGACCTGGGCAGCGGCCAAAGCCTGACGCTAACCGGCATCTCGGCGGTCAATGGCACCTTCAGCGCCCTCTACAGTGGCGGCAATACCACCCTTACCCTGGTCGCTCCCGCCCCGAATACCGCACCCGTGATTAATAGCGACGGAGGCGGCGCCAGCGCCGCGCTGAACGTCGCGG
>NZ_JARRAB010000001.1 GCF_030376615.1 Pseudomonas sp. sp1636 | reverse complement strand
GAAAAGCGGTGACGATGCAACATGATGCACCCGCGTCAATTCAATAACCGTGTTGCACTCAGCTCCTGCAACCGCCCCATCTTCAAATGAAGCGGGTGCTCCCCGAAGCTGGTCTCCTGTTTTACCGTGGGCCCAACCCATGACACGGGCTATGGGATACGTATTTCGGGGGCAAGGTCAGAACTGCGCACCTGCAATCGCATCCTGGCAGCCAAACCCCATCATAAAAAGACGGGGTTTATGGAGCGGTTACCTATAAACAGAAATTTGAATATTTGGACATTAAAAAGCCAGCATTGCCGGCTTTTTAATGTCCAAACGAACGGTATCAGTTAGAAGTTACATTGCCCTGCCAAATTACCTCCGCGCTGGTTGGCTGCCGTCAAAGTAAGTGTTCCGTTCAATCTGCCCCTAGCCGTCGCAGTCAATGTGTAGGCGCTAGCCGTGACGTTGGCGACTGCCACCTGAAATTCCTCGGTATTTCCCGGCATGGGCGCATTGGCGTTGTAGGCTCCATTGTTTTGAGCTCTGCTACGTTCCATATTGGCAGATGCCTGCATGAGTAATGACTTGCCGTCTTCGCAGGCCGCTCGGTTGACGTAGGCACCATACTGAGGAATGGCAATAGCCGCTAATATCCCGATTATGACGATGGTGATCATTAGCTCTATTAGCGTGAATCCAGTCTGTTTACGCATCGAGTCTATCCTCACTCTTCATCAATCCAGTAGGTGCGCGGTGTCGATAGCGTCCGGCTACACGACTGTGGGTTCTTATCGCAAAGACATTTCTCAGGATTAGGCGAGTCTTCGCACTCAGGCTCATCTGGTTTTGGAATCAGCTGTGATGGGTCATTGTAGACCCAGCAATAGTTGCCCTTGCAGTAAACCTGAGGGTTGGACGGAAGGCTACCGCCTTTGGCTATTACATAACGCGAAGTGCTGAGGGCGGTCGAGTCCAGCAGGTTCACACTATAGGCACGGGTTATGCCAGTCGCGGCCTGGCAGGAGTTCTGGTTAGCTTTGGGTTCATAGGTATTGAAATAGAGCTTCCCGCCAATGGCCAGCGGGCGCGAAAGGGCTTTTTCACCATCGGGAACCAAGCGGATATACCAGCCCTGTTTGGAGAGTAACTCCTCCACTTCAGTGGTGGTGGCTTGTTCCAAACTAGTGGCGTCGTAGAGATCTGTTTCTGTTAGTACGCTTCCAATTTCGTCCAGATACTCCGTACGGAAGGAGTAGAAACGGTCGTCGATAACTTTATTTAGAGGGTGACCGCGATAGCCGGAACCAATGTTTACGGTGAGATTGAGTTTGTTCTTGGCAGTAACCAAGGCAATTTCTGGTTCGTGATAGAAGCGTCGGGCACTGACAGCATCGTTACCTGCAACACTGGCAAAAATACCGCCAGTCACCAATCCATTACCACTTTCACCATTGTTGATATGGAAGCGCCATACTTGTCCTCCCATGTCTCCGACGAAAATTTGTCCGGCCAATCCATCCGGGTCAGTGAAAATTTTGCCTTGGTCGTTGGTCTGCAGCGCGGTCACGTTGACCCCGCTGGGGATGCTGTAGTTCATGCCGCTGATGCTGGCGCCGGAGGCTGACCAGATCAGCGCGCCAGTTCGGGCGTTGACGATAAACAGGTCATTGCCTTGGTCATCAAGGGTACGGATGGTGGCGTTGTCCTGATCCGGGTCATAGCCACCGCCGAAGACTAGGACATCGGTGATAGTGTTGCCGACCTTGATCTTGGTCTTCACAGGGGCAGACCAGGTCTGGCCCAGGCGGGCGAAGCTGCCGCTGCCACCCTGGATTGTCCAGAGTAGCTGCGGTGATGTGCGGTTCGTGATGTCCAAGGCGTAGATATCACGTCCACCGCGGCCCATGGTGGCGTAGGCGTAGACGAATTCGCCGGTCTCAGCTGAGGTGCCGTTAAGGATCACACCGTTGTTGTTGGCATCGTTGGCCCATACGGTAACGGTGTTGTCCATGCCATACATATGGCTGTTGGTGCCGGTTGCGGCGTTGGCCCGCAGGCGCTTGATATTCGGCAACAGGGTGCTGGGCATAAAGGCGAACTGCTCTGTACCGCTTTCGGTATCAAACATCTGCACGAAGCCTTCATTGGTGCCGAAGATAACGCTCTGTTGCTCGTTGGTACAAATGCCATTGGTGTAAGCGCTGCAGCCATAGGTCACCAGGCTAGGGGTGGCATGGATCGGGTCGCCAAGGGATTTCCGTTCGAGGCTAGGGTTATTAGGGTCGAAGCCGCGGATGTAACTGATCAGATTTTCCCGTTCGGTGATGTTGGCTGCCCCCAGTTTTTCACTGGTAAGTTCGGCATTCGCTACGCTGATGGCGGTCAGCGCATTATTGGTCGATACGTTGGTTAGCAGGCTGCGGTCATTAGGGGTTGGCAGCCTGGAGGCAGCACCACCGGCTCCTACATTGCTGCCGTCGTTACTGGTGGACCACCAACTGCGGGCGTCAGAGCGGAAGAAACCGGTGTTGGTATCGATGGCAGCCAAACCGTCCTTGTCGACGATAAAGGCAGCGCCATTGCTTGTAGCCATGCCATAACGCTTGAGATTGCCTATCCAGCGGTCGGTGATGGACGGGCGGAACAGGGAGAAATACAGCTGATCCTTGTTGTCTTGACGGTTGAAGGTGTTCACGGGGGCACTGGCGCTGACGAAGGTGGTGTCGGTAGCCAGTACTTGTTGCAGGATTTGGTTGAACGCATTGGAGAGTGAGGAGGCGTTATCGGCCGAATAGAAGCCGCCGCCGCCTTCCTTCGCCAAGTCTGCAAGGAAGGTTTTGATCTGGGCTGCTTCTGTGTCGCTACGCGCGTCTAGGGCGAAGCCAACGGTATGAGTAAGAATGTAATTATCGCCAGCGAAGGTGGATTGATCGGTGTCCGCCATCCAACGCACCAGTTCGCGGGCGCATTTTTCATCAGCGAAGCCGATACCACTTGTGCTGCAACCGCCGGCCAGGCTAGCGATACCGCTGGTTGCCGTGCTAGAGGTGCCTTCAGGCTTGCCGTCTGTGAGCAGTACCAGGTGCGTGGCTTGGCAGGAGCTGGTTATTGGGCTGGCGTTAGTCCCTGTGTGGTATTTCTCCGACAAGTATTGTGCCCCATCGTACAAGGCGGGGACGATGGGGGTACCACCGCTGGCGTTCATACCCTGTACTAAGCCGTTGACGTGGGTGCGTACGCTCCGAAAGTTGGTGCCCAGACCGCCAGTACCTAGTTTTATACGCAGTTTGATGGAGTCGGCGGGGCTGCTGTCGTAGGCCATGGCGCTGTAACCGCTATTGTTGCTCGGCTTGAGAATTACAGAGAGGGCGTTGCCGTCGTTCCAGCCATTGTTACCGCTACCGCTTTTGGCAAATACGCTCTGCAGCGCGCTTGTCAAGTTTGCACCACTGCAGATGCTTTCTTCGCCGCTAAGGGTGCAGTTGATGCCGCTACTCAGCGTCCGTGAGCCAAGATTGTTATTATTTGTTAGCAGTTCACTTGAGTTGCCGGTGTCCTCGACATGGATGGTGACATTGGCGCTTCCGCTGGTGCCGCTGCGAGTGACTATTACCTGGGCGTCAATGACTTGGGCACCCTGGACAACTGGCAGATTTTCGTAACGAGCGCCAATGTGGGTAGTGTTGCTTCCCAAAGTCATGGTGTTCTCATTGACCGCAACCGGTTGACTAGTGGTGCACCCCCACCAGTTGCATGATTCGATGGTGTATTGTCGGGCATCATTTTTCGGGGCGGTAACACGGGTTTCAAGCACTGGGCGGAAACAGCCGGTTTCGCCACCTTCATAAGTGAGTTTGAGTACAGGTTTAAGGGGTGAACCGTCGACGCTGTATGTGGTGCGACTGCCGTCTCCTGTAGTTGGCTCAAGGAAGAAGGCCATGGCGTTATTACCGCACCAAGCACTACTACTTATAACTTCCTGGGCTTGTTGTATGACGCTAGGTCCTTCGATATAGGCCGGTGGGTTTTCCGTTCTCCACTCGGCTGCTGCCCAGTTGGCGGTGGATGTTTTGGTGCGTCCGGTGAAGTCTTCACTGGTGCTGAATGCACTGGCATCTCCAGTGTTCTGTGCGCTGACAGCAAAGGTAACGGGGCGGTTGTCCGAACCTGTCGGTACGAAATCGATGCGCGCCGAGGTGATGGTAGCCCCCTGGGGCACGGCGACGTTCTGGAAGCGCAGGCCGGTAGAGCGGGAGGAGTTCGTTCCGCCGCTGTAGGTGATCTCTAGGCGTGGAGCATTGGCATTATCGCCCACATAATAGTTGTAGTTGCTGTCTCGGGTTGCCCGCAGGCGTAAGGCCACATCCGCTATAGGGTCGGCGCTTGGTGCGAGTGGTTTTAGGCTGCTGTTCAGTAAGTCGGTCAAATCAATACTGAAGGGTGCACCGGCTGCCCAGTTATTAGGTAGCTTGATGGCGTCAGTGCGGGCAATGCTCGAAGCAATGGAAAAGTCCCGGTCGCTGATTAATGTTGCATCGTTGATCGCTGCAGGGGTTTTGCTGTTCTCGAGTCTGATATCAATACCAGGTTTGTTGGTAGTTTGGTTGTTTGCTGCCGTCAGAATAAGCTTGGCCGATGTGATGGTCACGTTGCTCGGAATATTAAGGTTGCGAAACAGGAACAAGCCTGTCTGACCGCTACTGCCGCTCCTGGCGTTGAGTTGGGTCTTAGTGCCGGTGTCGCAGTTATCGCGGGCAGTTCCGATCTTGACTGAACAACTGTAGTTGCCGTTTAGGTAGTAAGACGAGTTGTCATTCGAGTATCCGTCCGCAGGTGCATTACCCAGATCACGGATCAGTGTATTGTTCGAATGGTTGTTGATATGCCCCATGACCAAGGTCGGCGCATCGATCACCGTACTGCTGTTCTGCCGGCTGGCATCGTCTGCTGAAACAATGATTTCTGGGGTGGCGGCAGCGATACCGACGGGGCCGTCAATGTATTCCACCGGGTACGCCAGGCGGCTGCCGCCATAGTCGCTGCGCGCATTCAACGCCATGACCCCCACGTTGATGTTATTAGTGTTGCTGATGATGTCGTTGAATGACTCTTTTAACACGGTCATGCGGCTGGGGCCGTGAGAGGTTTGGGTTGGAGTCGAGTCCCTATCTAAGCGCCAGGCCATGGAGCCGGAGTTGTCCAAGATGAACAACACATTAGGCTTGATGCCCTCACTGGCGCTAGGGCCGCCAAAGAAGATTTCGGTGTCGTCGGCATAGCTTAGTGCATTTTGCAGGAGCAGGGCGCCGGCCAGACAGGAAGAAAGGGTCGTGCGCAGGAAGTGAGTGCTTTTCATGTTGCGGTTCCTTGGCCTCATTGGGCCCAAAGAGAGTACGAGGCGGCTGTAATGCCCTGCCGATCTATTGCTGGAGTTGGCGGCGTTGGCCACCCTGGCGGTGAATTGCAGTGGTACTACAGTTCCCGGCTTCGCAGGTTTCGCCCGTGCTCAGAATATCGAAGCAGTTCAGGCCGATCCGTTCCCCGCTCCCAGGGCAGGGGCCGGCATAGATGACAGCGACACTGAATTGTTCTTTTGCCCCCAACGGTATCGGAGGGTCTATCGGTGACGGGAAGTTGCTATTGCTGTAAGCAGCAAAGTATTGGGTCGTCCACCTTTGTAAGCCACTTTCCGCAGCCTGGAAGGCGGCGTTTTGCTGCTCGCTATTGGAGGATATCCTCAATTGCAGGTTTGATTGCGAAGCGGCAGTGATGGCTATTATGGTCAGCATCAATAGCAGAACCAGGCTAACGAGCAGAACGATACCTTGTTGTTTGGCATGACCTTTCATCAGAGGCGATTCCGTAGTTCGTAGGTGGCACTGAATGTCCGGTTTGCCAAGTTTTCATTGCCCTGGCGCGAATCGGAAACGGTTATCTGGACATTGATGGCCCTGGCGAAGGCCGCATTGCCGGCAGGGATAAATGTCACCTGCATAGTGGCGTTATCCAGAATTGGGTCGTTATTGCGGCTGATGCCGCTACCTGCGTTGGTATAAGTAATAGCGGGCTCAAAATTGAGTGCAACGGGGCCGCATCCGCTGCCCGGAGTTGCATAGCGAAATGTCAGATTAGTAGTGGCGGTGCTCGAAATCGCGTCATCTGGTAGAGTGCCGCCGCTCGGGAACGGAGTGCTGGTGTCAGCGGCGACGCAGCCTTGGTAGCCTGCTCGACGTGCATCCTGTCCGATGATTTCGAGGGCTAGGCGACCGCTTTCTTGCATTCTGGCAAGTTCGGTGTTGGCCCTGTCGGCTGCCGATGTCCTGGAGAACAATTCTGTTACGCCGAGGATCAACAGTGTGCTGATTAGAACTGCGACCATCAACTCTATGAGGGACAGGCCCCGTTGATACTTATTCACAGTTCGACCTCCACTCTGACGCTACCGACATCGCCACTTGGCTCTTGCCACTGCACCTCAACAATGTAGCCATTGGCGCCATTGCGTGTGATCGAGGTGCTAGGTAGAAGATTGGGCAAGCTGCCGTTGAGTTCAGTGCACCATTGGGTCAGGTCGCTGATGGCTTTTTCCGTGCCTTCGCAGTCGTCACATATGGCATTCGGGCATGCGGTTGGATTGGCCAGTACATAATCATTGTTCAGCGTGGCCTGACTGATGCGGAAGTTCTGGTTGGGCTTGTCGGGGTCGAGCACTTTGTTTGCGCGCATCCGGTCGATGATGTCGTAAGCGAGCAAGCTGGCTTGCCCACGTGAGTAGGCGCTTTCACTGGACTGCAGGCTCTGGGTCATCAGCGTGGCCATGCCCAGTAGGCCGATGGCCAGAATGACGACGGCAATCATTACTTCGATGAGCGTGAAACCCTCGGTGTGATGCGTGCTATACATCAGCAACTGCTCCCATGACAGACGGATACCTGGCCGATACGGTTAACCTGAATGGTTCGTACGCCAGCAGTGTTGCTCACGACCAGTGCAGCCACGCCGGCTAGTTGGCCATTGGCGTTGTACTGAATGGTGTTGCCATTTACCGCGACATCATTAGGAAGTGGTGAAAGCACTCTCAATACTTCGCCATCCGCGAGCAGAACGATGCCGCCGTCAGCCCATGAGCCGCTGCAACTAGCCTGGTCATTGCTGTTACAGACGAAAACGGCCTGATTGCGAGTGACTGCCTCGCTACGTGCCAATTGCAGGGCGCCGATTAGGTTGTTGCTAGAAGAGGTCAGGCGATTGCTGGCGATCATTGCCTGATAGCCTGGAACCGCTACAGCTGAAACGATGACGATGATGGCGAGAACTATCATCAATTCGATCAGCGTGAAGCCTTTGCTTGAAGCCATGAAGTTCTCCACGTCATTCGGTAAGGCTTGGGCCGAAAGGTCAGCCTGTATGCAGGGTAATTTAGCAGCGCCTACTGGCGACACTGAGCCATGACGGACAAGCGGGCGCATTTGGTTACCAACAGGATCTAGCGCAGCGTCAGCTGCTCAAAATATGTGAGGCAGTCGACGCGAATCATGGAGCTCAGCATTTGGCCTTGTTGCCAGGCGCTTGGGTTCTGACTCTGCCGGAAAGGCTGATGACTATTTGTCGCTGCGGTATCTGTTCCCGGCACAGGGTAAAGGTGCCATTTTGCGCGCGCGTCGTGCCATTGCCTTCGAACTGCACGAATCCATCCTGGCGAAAGCTTGCCCAGTGCCATGTGTAATGCTCGGGCAGCGGTTCTACCCTGAGCAGCGATTCTTTCGGGTCGAGTTGGCCGCTGGCATTGCGGTCATGGAAGATAAGAAGGGCGTCGTTCCAGGCGGATTTGCCTGTGCAGGTTGCCATGCCGGAGCACAGCGTAACGACACGGCGTTCGTAAACCGCCGTGCTTCGTGCAAAATGCAAGGCTGAGAGCAGTTGGTTGGTTGCTTGAGTGCGTTGATTGCCTTCGAGCATTACGTTGAACGCGGGCACTGCCATTGCGGAAACAATCCCGAGAATCAGTAGGGCAAACAGCAGCTCGATAAGCGAAATACCACGAGCATAACGTTCCATATTCCAGCGTCCTTGCCAGAGTGTGATAGAGAGTGTTGCTGGATAAAGACTAGAACAGGTTGAGTAAATGCAAAGTTCTAATGGGCCGAAGGTCGTCATTCTGGGTGGCGGGGTAATTGGCCTGCTTAGTGCCAGGTCAATGGCCTTGACTGGCGCGAGTGTCTGTTTGCTGGAGAAGAGCGAGATTGGCCAGGAAGCCTCCTGGGCCGGTGGCGGCATAGTGTCGCCGCTCTATCCCTGGCGCTACAGCCCGGCGGTGACGGCGCTGGCGCACTGGTCGCAGGATTTCTACCCGCAGCTGGGGGCGCAGTTGCTGGCGGACACCGGCATCGACCCCGAGGTGTATGTCACCGGGCTGTACTGGCTCGACCAGGAGCAAGCCGCGCCCCTGGCCTGGGCCGCGCGCGAGCAGCGGCCGATGCGGGCGGTGCCTGTCGAGGCGGTGTATCGGGCGGTGCCGGCGTTGGCCAGGGGCTTCTCGCGGGCGCTGCACATGCCGGAGGTGGCCAATGTGCGTAACCCGCGACTGCTCAAGGCCTTGCGGACGGCATTGGCGCAGATGCCGAATGTGACCGTGCATGAGCAGTGTGCGGTCAGCGGATTTATCCGCGAGGGTGCGCGAATTTGTGGCGTACGCACCGCGGCAGGGGAAATCCGTGGCGATCACGTGGTGGTGGCCGCTGGCGCCTGGAGTGGCGAGCTATTGCGCAGCCTCGGCATCGAGTTGCCGGTCGAGCCCGTAAAGGGGCAGATGATTCTCTACAAGTGCGCCGAGGATTTCCTGACCAGTATTGTGCTGGCCAATGGGCGTTATGCGATTCCCCGCCGCGATGGCCATATCCTGATTGGCAGTACGCTCGAGCATGTAGGGTTCGACAAGGTGCCCACCGCAGAGGCTCTGGCCGGTCTCAAGGCGTCGGCAGTCGGGCTGTTGCCGGCGCTGGCCGATGCCGAGGTGGTGGGCCATTGGGCCGGGTTGCGTCCCGGATCACCGAAAAGCCTGCCCTTTATCGGCCCGGTGCCGGGGCATGCAGGGCTCTGGTTGAACTGCGGCCATTTCCGCAATGGCCTGGTACTGGCGCCGGCCTCTTGCCAGTTGCTGACCGATCTGCTGCTCGGGCAGGAACCGATCATCGATCCGGCTCCCTATGCGCCCGAAGGGCGTTTGGGTTGAGGGTTTAGACGGCAGCTTGCTGGGCTGCGTTCCGTTCGGAGCGCAGCGACAGCCCGTTAGCTTTGCGTCGCGCCGCCGAGCCATGGTGCACCGCCTGTGGCGAGTGACCCTGCGAGAGCGTCAGGATCGCTCGCTCAATCGATCCCCAGTTTCTTCAGGCGATAGCGCATCGAGCGGAAGCTCAGCCCCAGGCGTTGGGCGGCGGCGGTGCGGTTCCAGCGGGTTTCTTCGAGGGCTTGCATGATCAGTTTGCGCTCGATGTCTTCCAGATGGTCTTCCAAGTTGTCGATCTGCGCCAGGCTGGCGTCGCCTGTTTCGCTCGCTCCGCAGGCGTCGGCCAGGCGCAGGTCGCTGGCGCTGATGCGGTCGTCCTCGCACAGGGTGTAGGCGCGTTCGAGCATGTTCTCCAGCTCGCGCACGTTGCCGGGGAAGCGATAGCTCTTGAGCTTGTCCAGCGCCTCGCTGTCGAGCTTTGCCGGGCTCAGGCCGGGGCCTTCGGCCAGGCGTTTGAGCATCGCCTCGGTCAGCTGGGCGATGTCTTCGCGCCGCTCGCGCAGCGGTGGCACGCGCAGTTCGATGACGTTCAGACGGTAGTAGAGATCCTGGCGGAAGCGTCCCGCAGCGACCTCGGCGGCCAGGTCCTTGTGGGTGGCGCAGAGAATACGCACATCGACCACCAGCTCCTGCTGGCCGCCGACCGCGCGCACGGCTTTCTCTTGGATCGCGCGCAGCAGCTTGACCTGCATCGGCAAGGGCAGATCGGCGACTTCGTCGAGAAACAGGGTGCCGCCATGGGCCGCCTGGAACAGCCCCTGCTTGTCTTCGATGGCGCCGGTGAAGCTGCCCTTCTTGTGGCCGAAGAACTCGCTTTCCATCAGTTCCGACGGGATCGCGCCGCAGTTCACCGGCACGAAGGGTTGTTCGCTGCGGCCGCCTTGTTCGTGGATCAGGCGGGCGACCAGCTCCTTGCCGCTGCCGGATTCGCCGCTGATATACACCGGCGCCTGGCTGCGCGCGAGTTTGAGGATCTGCTTGCGCAGCGCCTTCATCGGCGGCGAATCGCCGAGCAGGCGGCTGTCGACCGGCAGCTCTTCGCTGTCCGTCGGGCGCAGGCGCAGGGCGGTGGCCACCAGTTCGCGCAGGCGGCCGAGATCGACCGGCTTGGTCAGGAAGTCGAAGGCGCCGGCTTTCAGCGCGTTGATCGCGGTGTCCAGGCTGCCATAGGCGGTGATCATCGCCACCGGCACCTGCGGATGGCGCTGCAGGATGTGCTGCACCAGATCCAGGCCGGTGCCATCGGGCAGACGCATATCGGTCAGGCACAGGTCGAACGGTTCCTTGGCCAACCATTCGCGGGCTTCCTTGACGTTGCGGGCGCTACGGGTATCGAGCTTGAGGCGGCCCAGGGTGATTTCCAGGAGTTCGCGGATATCGGGCTCATCGTCGACGATCAGGGCTCTCTGGCGGGTCATGGTCAGCTCAGTTTGCGTGGATGGGCGAAGGTGATGCGAAAGCAGCTGCCGCCGCCTTCACGAGGTTTGTAGTCGAGCCGCGCCTGGTTGCTTTCGCACAGCTCGCGGGAAATATACAGGCCCAGGCCGGTGCCTTTGTTTTCCGTGGTATAGAACGGCTCGAAGATGTGCTGCAGTTGCTCGGCCGACACGCCTGGGCCGTCGTCGAGCACTTCCAGCACCGGCAGGTCGTTGCTTGCGTCGCGGAACAGTTTCAGCCAGACCTGCCCTTGCGGATGCTTTTGCGCGCTGTAGCGCAGGCCGTTCTGTACCAGGTTGGTCAGCACCTGGGTCAACTGGTGCGGATCCATGCGGGTTTGCACGGTGCCGCTCTGGGTCTCCAGGTGGAGGCTCTGCCCCGGCGCAGCCGAGCTGCGGAACTCACTGGCGAAGCGGTGCAGCCAGTATTTCAGATCCAGCAGTTGCGGCTCGGCCTGGCGCCGGCGCGACAGCTGCAGGACGTTCTCGATCACCAGGTTCATCCGCCGCGAGTGATCCTGGATGATCTGTGCCAGGCGTTGATCCGGGCCATGCAGGTCTTCCGACTCCTGCAGCAGCTGCGCCGCATGGCTGATGGCGCCGAGCGGATTGCGAATCTCATGGGCGATGCCGGCGGTCAGGCGGCCGAGGGAGGCTAGCTTGAGCTGCTGGGCTTGCTGGGCGATCTGCGAAATGTCGTCGAGAAACACCAGGGTGTGTCGCTCGCCGCTGCGTTGCAGGGCGATGAAGCTCGGTTGCACCACTGGGCCATCGACAGCGGCCTGCAGGCTCGATGGGCGCAGGGTCGGGTTGTGCTGCCATTGCTGCAGGCGCTTGATCAGCTCCGGGCAGTGCGGGTCGAGAATCTTGCCGGTCAGCGCGGCGCGATCGAGCAGGCGCAGCGCGCCCTGGTTGGCCAGCAGCACCCGATGCTGGTCGTCGAGCACCAGGATGCCGGTGCGCATGCGCTGCAGGATCAAGGCGTTCAGCGCTTCCAGGCTGGCCACATCCGCCGCGCGCTGTTCGGCCAGGCTTTCGCTGACTTGCAGGCGTCGGGTCAGCCCCTGCAGGAGCAGGGCGACGGCAAAGCACAGGGCGCCAAGAGCGCCGGCCTGGACGTATTGAGCACTGGCTTCCGGGCGGCTGAGGCTGAGGTAGAAGGTCAGGTAGATCAGGCCTATGGCGGCGACGGCGGCGATCAGCAGGCCGATGCGCCCGCGCAGCAGGATGTTGGCGATGGCCACCGCGACTATCAACAGGTTGCCAATGCCGCTGGGCGTGCCGCCTGCCGCATAGAACAGCGCGGCCAGCAGAATCACATCGACCAGGGCCAGGCTGAATATCTGCGCCAGGTGCTTGGGCCGCTGCACCAGCACGGCCACCAGGACATTCAGGATCAGGTAAAGCCAGCTGCCGTAACGGAACAGCTCGGTGTGGGCCAGATTCAGCAGCTGGCTGTCCATGTCGCTGGAAATCAGCAGTACCAGTACCAGGCCGACGGTCAGGCGATACAGGTGATAGAGCCGCAGTACGCGGCGGCCCTGGGCACCGCTGAGCGCTAGGGCTTCAATGCTCACCTGGTTTGGGACCCTGCTTGAGGTGGGCCGGACTGCAATACCAGTTATCAGCCCTGCTTAGTGCTTCTTCGCGGGGCAGGTAAACGCCGCAATGGGCGCAACGCACCATGGGCGCGGGGCCTTGGTCTTTGTGCTGGGGGCGGCGTGCGGGGCGGCTAAAGCGCCGCCAAAGCCAGAAGGCTGCGGCGATAATGGCGATCCAGAACAGCAGGCGAAACAGGCCCATAACGCTCTCTTCTTGTTGGCAAGGCAGTTTGTTGGAAAGCCTGGCAGTTTAGCCAAGGATGTCGCGCCAGCACAGCGGCTGACCTCGGGTTTAGCTGCGATGAGTGCCGCAGTCCGCAGTTTAGCGTCTACGTGTCGGGCCGCGTCCATGAATCCTCGCGCGCGCGACATGCTTATCGAGCGGTTAAACCCTATGCTGTGGGTTGAACGATGCAACTCTGTTGCGACTGAGCCGCTGGGCTCACTCGAAAGTGGGACTTACTTGGTGGAGGCAGCCATGAGCCAAACCCTGCGGGTCGTGATGGCCCAGTTGAATTTGCGCGTTGGCGATGTGCATGGCAACGTCGAGAGCATCATCGAGGCGGCATGCAACGCCCGCGATCAGTGGCAGGCGGATGTCATCGTGTTCCCCGAGTTGGCGCTCTGCGGTTATCCGCCAGAGGATCTGCTGCTGCGCTCGAGCATGCAGCGGCGCATCGAGCAGGGCTTGCGGCGCTTGCAGGATGAAGTCAGCGGCCTCTATCTGGTGGTTGGCTATCCCTGGCTGGAGGATGAACTGCGCTACAACGCCTGCGCGGTGATCGCCGATGGCCAATTACTGGCCAGCTACTTCAAACAGAAACTGCCGAATTACCGGGTCTTCGACGAGAAGCGCTATTTCGAACCCGGCAACCAGCCCTGTGTGGTCGACATCAAGGGCGTGGCGGTGGCGCTGAATATTTGTGAGGACACCTGGTTCGCCGAGCCGATGGCGCAGGCCCGGGCCGCCGGGGCGCAACTGATGCTGAGCCTGAACGCCTCGCCGTTCCATCTGGATAAGCAGCGCGAGCGCGAGGAAGTATTGGCCGAGCGCGCGCGCGAAGGGGCGATGCCGATCGTCTACGTCAACCAGGTCGGTGGCCAGGACGAGTTGGTGTTCGACGGTGGCAGCTGCGTGGTCGATGCCAGTGGCCAGGTCTGTCAGCGCATGGCCGCCTTCACCGAGGGTTTGTACCCCGTCGACCTGATCTTCGATGGCCGGCGGGTCAGCCCGCGGCCGGCCAATTGCGTGCCCTTGCCGGAGCTGGAAGCCAGTGTCTATCAGGCTCTGGTCGTGGGGGTGCGCGACTATGTGGATAAAAACGGGTTCAAGGGCGTGCTGCTCGGGCTGTCCGGCGGCATCGACTCGGCCCTGACCCTGGCGGTGGCGGTCGATGCGCTGGGCGCCGAGCGGGTCGAGGCGGTGATGATGCCGTACCGCTACACCGCGCGGATCAGCCTGGAGGACGCCGAGGCCGAGGCCCGTACACTGGGCGTGACCTATCGGGTGCTGCCGATTGCCCCCATGGTCGAAGCCTTCATGGGCACCCTGGCCCCGATCTTCGAGGGTATGGCCCGCGATGCCGCCGAGGAAAACCTGCAAGCGCGCTGCCGTGGCACCCTGCTGATGGCTATCTCCAACAAGCAGGGCTCTCTGCTGCTGGCCACCGGCAACAAGAGTGAAATGGCGGTCGGCTACGCCACTCTCTATGGCGACATGGCGGGTGGCTTCGATGTGCTCAAGGATGTGCCCAAGACCCTGGTATTCCGCCTCTGCGAATACCGCAACAGCCGCGGACAGGTGATCCCGCAGCGGATCATCGACCGGCCGCCATCGGCCGAACTGGCGCCGGATCAGAAGGACGAAGACTCACTGCCGCCGTATCCGCTGCTCGACGAGATACTCAAACTGTATATCGAGTACGACCTGTCGGCCGATGCGATCATCGCCGAGGGCTTCGATGCGGATACGGTCAAGCGCGTGCTGCGCCTGATCGACCTGAACGAGCACAAACGCCGTCAGGCCGCGGTTGGCGTGCGGGTCACCCAGCGCGGCTTCGGTCGTGATCGGCGTTACCCGATCACCTCGGGTTGGCAGATCGGCGATTGAGGCGCGGGGCGGTTCGTGCAGGAGGGCCGCCCCGGCGCGATGCTTGCGATGGTTGAGCGGACTGCGTCCGCTATCGTCGCGGGGCGCGCGCCCTTTAGGAGAATGCGCGGTCTGCGACTTCTGTGGGAGGGTCGACCTCGGCGCGATGCTTGCCATGAAAAATGCCGCGCACTTGTCTCAAGGGCGCGGCATCTATTCTGAAGCTCGCTGTTAAGGCGTTTCAGCTATTCAGTCGAACAGGCCGAAGGTCATGTAGCTGAACCAGGAGCGCTTGCGGCTTTGTGTCTCCTGGTTTGGCTCGTCTGCGCTGGGCGATTTCAGTTCGTCGGGGATTTGCTCCGCGGCGTCTTCGTACTGGCGGATCACGTCCTGGCTGGCACGGGTTTCGCCCGGTGGCAGCGGCGTATCGGTTTCGATCAGGCCGAGAGTGGCCTTGGCCAGCCAGGAGCGGCTGTCGGCTTCTTCTTCGCGGGGCACGAATTGGCCGTCGACCAGGCTCGGATGCTCCGGATAGTTGAGCTTGAGGGTTGCCAGGCTGGTCGCGGCCAGCTCGTCCAGGGTCAGACGCTGATAGGCCTCGGTCATCACCGCCAGGCCGTCGCCGACGGCAGGGGTTTCCTGGAAATTTTCCACCACATAGCGGCCACGGTTGGCGGCGGCGACATAGGCTTGGCGGCTCAGGTAATAGTGGGCTACATGGATTTCATAGGCGGCCAGCAGGTTGCGCAGGTAGATCATGCGCTGCTTGGCATCCGGGGCGTAACGGCTGTTCGGGTAGCGGCTGGTGAGCTGGGCGAACTCGTTGTAGGAATCGCGGGCGGCACCCGGGTCGCGCTTGGTCATGTCCAGCGGCAGGAAGCGGGCGACCAGGCCACGATCCTGGTCGAAAGAAGCCAGGCCCTTGACGTAATAGGCGTAGTCGACGTTCGCATGCTGCGGGTGCAGGCGGATGAACCGCTCGGCGGCGGATCTTGCGGCTTCCGGCTCGACATTTTTGTAATAGGCGTAGATCAGCTCCAGCTGAGCCTGTTCGGCATAGCGGCCGAACGGGTAGCGCGACTCCAGCGCCTTGAGCTTGGTCACCGCACTGGTGTAGCTCTTGTTGTCCAGATCGCTTTGAGCCTGCTGGTACAGCTCGGTTTCGCTCAGGTTCTCGTCGAGTACCTCGTTGGACGAGCAGGCAGCGGTAAGGGCGAGGATGGCGATCAGCAGCAGGTGTCTCACTTGCATGGCGGCTTGCGTCCCTGTGACGGCGGCTGTCTTGAGCAAAGCCGTCCTGTTATGATGAGCGCCCCGGTGATCCTGGGGCAAAGACGCCGTATTTAACCACAAGCGCGTAGCCGAAACCAAAAGTAGGGCCTGTTGCCGTTGCATTTTGCCTGCCGCCCGTTAGCGTGTGCGGCAAATACCGCCTAACCGCATGACGGGACTTGCCAAGGTCGCGAGCATTCGGCGGCGTGCCATGCCTTGCCTGGCTTGATTCGTCGCCGCAAGGCGGCGCGCAATGAAACATCAACCGACCCTCAGGTCCCCCACCGTTGCCGAGCATGTCCTCTATTAATAAGCAGACCATTGAACTGAACGCCGAGGTGCCCACCGAAATGGGCGGTCAACGCCTCGACCAAGTCGCCGCCCAGCTGTTCGCCGAGCACTCGCGTTCGCGCCTGTCTGCCTGGATCAAAGAGGGGCTGCTGACTGTCGATGGTGCCGTGGTACGCCCGCGCGACATCGTGCATGGCGGCGCGCTACTGGCGCTGCGCGCCGAGCAGGAGGCCCAGGGCGAGTGGGTCGCCCAGGACATCGCCCTGAATATCGTCTTCGAGGACGAGCAGATCCTGGTGATCGACAAGCCGGCGGGGCTGGTGGTACATCCGGCTGCCGGGCATGCCGACGGCACCCTGCTCAACGCCTTGCTCCACCACGTGCCGGATATCGTCAACGTGCCGCGCTGCGGCATCGTCCATCGCCTGGACAAGGACACCACCGGGTTGATGGTGGTGGCCAAGACCATCGAGGCGCAGACCCGCCTGGTCGACCAACTGCAAAAGCGCACGGTCAGCCGCATCTACGAGTGCATCGTGATCGGCGTGATTACCGCCGGTGGCAAGATAAACGCACCGATTGGCCGCAGTTCGGCGCAGCGTCAGCGCATGGCGGTCAGCGACGGCGGCAAGCCGGCCGTCAGTCATTACCGGGTGCTGGAGCGCTTCCGCTCGCATACCCATGCACGGGTCAAGCTGGAAACCGGACGAACTCACCAGATTCGCGTGCACATGAGCCATGTCGGTTATCCGCTGGTCGGCGACCCGGTCTACGGAGGGCGTTTCCGCATCCCGCCCGCGGCCAGCCAGACCATGGTGCAGAGCCTCAAGGAGTTCCCGCGTCAGGCCTTGCATGCACGTTTCCTCGAACTGGATCACCCGATTACCGGGCAACGCATGAAGTGGCAGTCGCCGCTGCCGGATGACTTCGTCTGGTTGCTGACGCTATTGCGTCAGGATCGCGAGGCGTTTATCGGGTGAACCTGAGCGCACCCCCAGCCCATGACTGGCTGACGCCAGATTGGCCGGCGCCCGCCTGGGTCAAGGCCTGCATCACGACGCGCAGCGGCGGCATCAGCGCCGCGCCCTTCGACAGTTTCAACCTCGGCGAGCATGTCGAGGACGATCCCGTGGCCGTGACCAAGAACCGCCAGCGCCTGATCAGCCAGTTGGGCTGCAAGCCGGCCTGGTTGCGTCAGGTGCATGGCGTTGCCGTCGTGCCGGCTGAGCCGGGCGAAGTGGTCGCAGCCGACGCCAGTTGGACTGCCACGCCGGGTCTCGCCTGTACCGTGATGACCGCCGATTGCCTGCCGGTGCTGTTCTGCGATCGGGCCGGCAGTCGGGTCGCCGCGGCCCATGCCGGGTGGCGCGGGTTGGCTGGCGGCGTGCTGGAGGCGACCCTGGATGCGTTGGCCGTACCGGCAGAGGACGTACTGGTCTGGCTCGGGCCGGC
Organism: Pseudomonas sp. sp1636; assembly: GCF_030376615.1. Taxonomy (GTDB): domain Bacteria; phylum Pseudomonadota; class Gammaproteobacteria; order Pseudomonadales; family Pseudomonadaceae; genus Aquipseudomonas. Next base: position 349,878 of record NZ_JARRAB010000001.1, on the reverse strand, counting down.
GATTGGCCCGCAGGCCTTCGAAGTCGGTGCCGAGGTGCGCGCAGCGTTCATGGCCGTGCACCCTCAGGCGGCCGATGCCTTCGTTGTCAGCGTCAATCCGGGTCGGTATATGGCCGATATCTATCAGCTGACGCGTATCCGCCTGGCGGCGCGGGGTATTACGGCCGTCTACGGAGGCGGTTTGTGCACCTACAGCGACCCGCGCTTCTACTCCTATCGCCGTGCTGCCCGTACCGGACGCTTCGCTTCGTTGATCTGGCTGGCCAACTGATCCTTTCCATGCGTGCTCTGGGCTAGGGTGCGCCCTACGGGGCTATGACCCAGATCAACGTCGCGGCGCTTGAAACTCGCACAATCGTCCTCATCTAGTCTTCATCTCGGCAGGCTTTCAATACAGAGGTGTCCATCGCGCCGGCCTGCTCTTAAAAGGAAGGATGACGCAATGCGAATCGACCGTTTAACCAGCAAGCTGCAACTGGCGTTATCCGACGCCCAGTCCCTGGCCGTCGGCCTCGACCATGCCGCCATCGAGCCGCTGCACCTGATGCAGGCACTGCTCGACCAACAGGGCGGTTCGATCAAGCCGCTGCTGAGGCAGGTTGGCTTCGACGTGGCCAGCTTGCATCAGGCGCTGAGCAAAGCGCTCGATCACCTGGGCAAGATCCAGAACCCGACCGGCGACGTCAACCTGTCCCAGGATCTGGCGCGCCTGCTCAACCAGGCCGACCGCCTGTCCCAGCAGAAGGGCGACCAGTTCATCTCCAGCGAACTGGTGCTGCTCGCCGCGCTGGACGAAGGCACCACGCTGGGCAAATTGCTGCTCGGCCAGGGCGTGAGCAAGAAAGCCCTGGAAAACGCCGTCAGCAACCTGCGCGGCGGCGATGCGGTGAACGACCCGAATGCCGAAGAGTCGCGTCAGGCTCTGGATAAATACACCATCGACCTGACCAAGCGCGCCGAAGAGGGCAAGCTGGATCCGGTGATCGGCCGCGACGACGAGATCCGCCGCACCATCCAGGTGTTGCAACGGCGTACCAAGAACAATCCGGTGCTGATCGGCGAGCCGGGCGTGGGCAAGACCGCGATCGTCGAAGGCCTGGCCCAGCGTATCGTCAACGGCGAGGTGCCGGATGGCCTGAAAGACAAGCGCGTGCTGTCGCTGGGCATGGGCGCGCTGATTGCCGGCGCCAAGTTCCGCGGCGAGTTCGAGGAGCGCCTCAAGGCGGTGCTCAACGAGCTGGGCAAGCAGGAAGGGCGGATCATCCTGTTTATCGACGAGTTGCACACCATGGTCGGCGCCGGCAAGGCCGAGGGCGCCATGGATGCCGGCAATATGCTCAAGCCGGCCTTGGCGCGCGGCGAACTGCACTGCGTCGGCGCCACCACGCTCGACGAATACCGCCAGTACATCGAGAAGGACGCCGCCCTGGAGCGCCGCTTCCAGAAGGTGCTGGTCGACGAGCCGAGCGAGGAAGACACCATCGCCATCCTGCGCGGCCTCAAGGAGCGCTACGAGGTGCACCACAAGGTGGCGATCACCGACGGCGCGATCATCGCCGCGGCCAAGCTCAGCCACCGCTACATCACCGACCGCCAGCTGCCGGACAAGGCCATCGACCTGATCGACGAGGCGGCCAGCCGGATTCGCATGGAGATCGACTCCAAGCCGGAAGTGCTCGACCGTCTGGAGCGCCGCCTGATCCAGCTCAAGGTCGAGGCCCAGGCGTTGAAGAAGGAAGACGACGAGGCGGCGATCAAGCGCCTGGAAAAACTCAAGGAAGACATCGCCCGGTTGGAGCGCGAGTACGCCGACCTGGAAGACATCTGGAAGGCGGAAAAGGCCGAGGTGCAAGGCTCGGCGCAGATCCAGCAGAAGATCGAACAGTCGCGCCAGGAGCTGGAGGCCGCACGGCGCAAGGGTGATCTTAGCCGCATGGCCGAGCTGCAGTACGGCATCATTCCGGATCTGGAGCGCAGTCTGCAGATGGTCGACCAGCACGGCAAGACCGAGAACCAGCTGCTGCGCAGCAAGGTCACCGAGGAAGAAATTGCCGAAGTGGTGTCCAAGTGGACCGGTATCCCGGTGGCGAAGATGCTCGAAGGCGAGCGCGACAAGTTGCTGAAGATGGAAGGGCTATTGCACCAGCGGGTGATCGGCCAGAACGAGGCGGTGGTCGCCGTGGCCAGCGCGGTGCGGCGTTCGCGCGCCGGGCTGTCCGACCCGAACCGGCCGAGCGGCTCCTTCCTCTTCCTCGGCCCGACCGGGGTGGGCAAGACCGAGCTGTGCAAGGCCTTGGCCGAGTTCCTCTTCGACACCGAGGAGGCGCTGGTGCGCATCGACATGTCCGAGTTCATGGAGAAACATTCCGTGTCGCGGCTGATCGGTGCTCCGCCCGGCTACATCGGCTACGAGGAAGGCGGCTACCTGACCGAGGCGGTGCGCCGCAAGCCTTACTCGGTGGTGTTGCTCGACGAGGTGGAGAAGGCCCATCCGGATGTGTTCAATATCCTCCTGCAGGTCATGGAGGACGGCCGTCTGACCGATAGCCACGGGCGCACCGTCGACTTCAAGAACTGCGTGCTGGTAATGACCTCCAACCTCGGCTCGGTGCAGATCCAGGAGCTGCTCGGCGATCGCGAGGCGCAGCGGGCGGCGGTGATGGATGCGGTGAGCAGCCATTTCCGCCCGGAATTCATCAACCGTATCGACGAGGTGGTGATATTCGAACCGCTGGCCCGCGAGCAGATCGCCGGCATCGCGCAAATCCAGCTGAGCCGCTTGCGCCAGCGCCTGGCCGAGCGCGAGCTGAGCCTGGAGCTGAGCGACGAGGCCTTGGACAAGCTGGTCGCCATCGGTTACGACCCGGTCTACGGCGCGCGGCCGTTGAAGCGAGCGATCCAGCGTTGGATCGAAAATCCACTGGCACAGTTGATCCTGGCCGGCAAGTTCGGCCCGGGCAGCACCGTGACCGGCACGGTCGCAAACGACGAAATCGTCTTCGTCTAGGCGTGCAGCATAAAAAGGTTGCTTTTTGAGCGGACGTTGTCCGCAACCGCCGCGGGGCGCGTGACCCACAGGGATGTGGGGAGTGCCGCAAGCCCGTCAGCGACCCCATGGATGGGGGAGGTAGGAAAAATGCCGGGAGCATTTTCGAGAACGGACGCGGCCCTCCTACAGGGGATTGCTGGCTGCTCTTGTAGGAGGGTCGCCCCGGCGCGATGCTTTTTTATCGATATGAGTCTGTGACGTAGCCCGTAGCCCCGGCGCAATCCGGGGGCGGTTGGGCAGGCGCCGAAATTTCCCGGCTTGCCTGCCGGTCGCGGTGATGGCTATCGCTGCGCTCAACGCCATCCTGCGGATCTTGCGGGATAATCGACCTGTCGCTTAGAGGTGCTTGAGCAGCACGTCCAGCGCGGCGGCCTGGTCTTGCTCCAGGTCGACGATATGAAAACCGGCCCAGCAGTGTTGACCGTCGGCACCGGGGCGGCTCCATAAACAGTCGGCGTTCAATTTGACCTCGCAGACGCCGTCGATCACCTGTTCGCTGACCAGGCGGCATTCGACCAGGGTGTCCGCTTGGTGCGGCTTGTCGCTGAACAGCATGAAGCCGTCGGCAGAGAAGTCTGCCACGCGACCGAGGCGCTGCCCGGTATGCAAGTCGAAGACTTCCAGCTGCAGCTCGATGCTATGCCGGCTGTGCTGACGACGCTCTTCCATGGAAGCTCCTTGATGGGTTAATGGGTTTTGTTCGTGCGTTTGCTAAAACTCTGCAGCACACGATAAATGGCGTTGAGGGCACGATCCACCAGCGGCGCATCGTGTTCAGGCGGAACGATGCGGGCCAGGCCCTGTTCCATTTCTGTGGCCAGGAGGGTCAATGGCTTGATCGCCGCCCGCTGGCCACTGTGATCGACAAACATGTAATTGCGCGTGGTCGGGCTGAACCAGGAGAGCTTGAGCAGGCGGGGTTGATTGTCCGCGAGAAACTCAAACCAGGTGCCGAACTCGATATGCATCAGCTCCTGGGCGAATGCCTGTGCGCGTGCCGACAGGCCGGATTCGCGCGGCGCCAGGGTGGCGAGCATGGCGTCTTCGCCGAGCATGGCGCCGAGCGCGCTCGCCGGTAGCTGTGGGTCGAAGGTGTCGGCGAGTTGCGGTTGTTTGGCCTGGGCGGCGTATTGGCAGGCGACCAAATCCTGCAGCAAACGACGAATGCCGTCCTCATGGTAGCCGCCGAGCAATTGCAGGCCTCTGCGCAAGTCATCCAGCAGCGCTACGCGCAGCGTTTGCAGTTGTTGGCGGCCGCTTTCATCGAGGGGAGTGCCGCTCCAGGCCAATTGCTCGGCCACTTCACAGGCACGCTGCCACTCGCTGCTGCCCTCGCCATGGCGGAGCAAGACGAAGACCAGGACATCGCTCCAGGTCAGTTCGAGGAAGTTGCGGATGATCCCCGGCGCCCGGCGTTCGCTCAGGCAGCTGGCGATGATGTCGATGGCTTGTTGGCGGGCGCCTAACAGTTTGTCGCGACCTTTGGCCGCTTCCACGGCGCGGCGTTCACGCAGTTCGACCTTGTGCTTGAGGGTGGCGGTGTATTCGTCAAACTGCTCGAGTAGCGCCTCGAACAGCAATGGAGTGCCGGTGTCGGCGTCGATCACCCGTTCCACCACCCATTGCATCTTGGCCAGCAGGCCGCGTTCATTGGTCTCGTCGCCGTAGAGCACACCCGCCTGAGCCATGCTGTTGAGTAGGCGGCGCGCGGGGTGCTGGTGCTGGGTGAATAGCGCCTTGTCTTGCAGCGCGACTTTCAGATAAGGCGTGTGCAGGTGAGAGAGGAGGGTCTTGTAGCTGTCGGTCAGGCAGCTGTCGTCAAGGATAAAGTCGAACAGCATGCCGACCAGGTCGATCACGTCGGCCTCTTTGTCCGACAGCTTCTGTTGCCCCGGGCGCTGACTGAAGGCTTCCAGTTGTCGCTGCAAATCGGTTTTCAATCCTGCAACCTGCTGCGGGCTGTGCAGGCGCTGCGCCAGGTCGTCGGCAGACTGGCGTTGCATACGATTGAGGGCGCCAAGCAGATCGTTGGCGCTGTAAGTGCTGGTGGCATCGCGCGGGGACAAGCTGGCAATGCTGGGCGTGCCGCCGAGCAGGGGGGCGTCAATGTCGCGTTGACGGTGTTCGCCGAGGAGAGCAGCCAGGCTCTGCAGCAGCTCTGTCGGATTGCCGGGGGGCGGGCCGTCGAGGTCAGGCGTTGCCGTTGCCGAGTGGTGGGTCGTAGTTGTTGAGGGGCTGGCGGCTGGCTGCAGGTTGTTGCCGGTCGGTCGTTTCTCCGTGGTCTCGGGCGCGCTCTGGGTTGTGCCCGGTCGCTCGGGGTGGGCGGCGTGCTGGGCGCTGTGCTTGAGCGCGGGCAGTACGCCCGCATCGATCAGGCGCTGATTCAGAGCGCTGTACACGGTGTCCAGGCTGAGCATGATGTGTTTGTCGAACAAACTGTAGAGGATGGCTTTGATCTGCAGCGGGAACGGGCTGGGCGCCAGAGCCTGACGAAATGCCAGGGCAATCATCTGTGGGCCGAAGGGGTTGCTGTCCTCGCCTAGCTGCTGTCCATTGTTGAGCAGCGCCAGGCGCTGCTCCAGGGCAAATAGCTGCAGTGCGCAGCGTGATTTGACCTGGCTGACCATGTTGCTGATCAGCAGGCTTTCCTCGTACTCCTCGTTTTGTACCAGGGTGAGTTGTTCGGCATCCAGTTCAGCGGTGCCGGGTGCTGGTTTGAGCTTGCCATCGAGAAAGTCGGAGAAATTCTGTGAGATTTTCTGGTGGTAGCTTCGTTCGATCTGCGGCCGTTGCTTGCGAATCTCGCGCATGCTGTCGAAGAACAGGGTTTGCACCTGATTGTTCTCGGCCTTTTCCGCACACTCGAACAAGCTGTCATCGACCTGTCCGAAAACGCTGGTCAGCTGCTCCGCCAATCGGTTCATCACCAGCTTGCGACAGTTCTGCACCAGCTCGCCAAAGCGTGGCTGAATGCCGCGGCTGGCTAAGGTTGGATTGGGTCTTGGGGGGGTCGGAGGCATGTCCTGATTGCTCATGGGCTTTCCTGATTGAAGCCTTGTGGCGAGTGCATCCTGCGTAATCGCACTCAGTGAAGATATAGCAGGCACGCCACTCACGTGCAAAGCATTGTCACAAAAGCAATTTAAGGGGTTGACAGGCGGCTGCGGAACCGTAAAATGGCGCGCCTCAGATACGGGAAACGGTTCACCCCGCAGCCTAGTAGAAGAGATTTGGAAGCACGTAGTTCCGCGATAGCTCAGTCGGTAGAGCAAATGACTGTTAATCATTGGGTCCCAGGTTCGAGTCCTGGTCGCGGAGCCAATCTTTCAATCGGGGTATAGCGCAGTCCGGTAGCGCGCCTGCTTTGGGAGCAGGATGTCGGGAGTTCGAATCCCCCTACCCCGACCATTTTTGGGTCGTTAGCTCAGTTGGTAGAGCAGTTGGCTTTTAACCAATTGGTCGTAGGTTCGAATCCCACACGACCCACCATTTTCACCTGCAGATGTTTGCGGCGTTGAATCTTAGGTTGAGATGAGATGTTCATCGAAACCATAAAAAGCGTCCTTAGGGGCGCTTTTTTTATGGGCGCGATTTGCCGCAACGTCACAAGAACCCTGTAGGCGGGGCCGCTCCTGACGGGCCCGTGGCGATAGCGGACAGCGTCCGCTCCGCAAGCAAAAGCATCGCGCCGGGGTCGGCCCTCCTACAAGAGCAGCCGGCGCCATCAAGCTCGTCGTTCGGCGCCCGCGTATCTCAATGCAGTTTCAGGCGTGGTTCGGTGCTGCGGCCGATGCGGTCGCTGAGCATCAGCAGCATCGTGCGCAGCGGGCCGTACAGCGCCATCTGGTGCATGCGGTAGAGCGAGACATAGAACACCCGCGCCAGCCAGCCTTCGAGCATCACGCTGCCGGTGAGGTTGCCCATCAGGTTGCCGATCGCCGAAAAACTCGACAGCGAGATCAGCGAGCCGTAATCGCGGTAGCGGTATTCCGGCAGCGCCTGGCCTTGGCCGTCGATGCGCAGTTTCAGCGACTTGACCAGCAGCGAGGCCTGCTGGTGAGCGGCTTGGGCGCGTGGCGGCACGTTGCGGCCTTCGCTGCCGGGTTGCGGGCAGGCGGCGCAGTCGCCGAAGGCGAAGATGTTGTCGTCGCGGGTGGTTTGCAGGGTAGGGCGCACCTGCAGCTGGTTGATCCGGTTGCTTTCCAGGCCGGCGAGATCCTTGAGGAAGGCGGGCGCGCGAATCCCTGCGGCCCAGACCTTGAGGCCGGCGGTGATGGTGTCGCCCTGGGCGGTGTGCAGGGCATCGCGGGTCACCTGGCTGACCGAGGCGTTGGTCATGACCGTGACGCCGAGGCCTTCCAGGGTTTTGTGCACCGGCTTGCCGATCCGCTCCGGGAGGGCCGGGAGTACCCGCGGCCCGGCTTCGATCAGGGTGATGCGCATGTTTTCCGGGCGGATGCTGTCCAGGCCATAGGCCGCCAGTTGATGCGCCGCATGGTGCAGCTCGGCGGCCAGTTCCACGCCGGTGGCGCCGGCGCCGACGATGGCCACGCTGATTTGCTCGGTGGTATCGCTCTGGCTGGCGTGGGCGCGCAAATAGTGGCTGAGCAACTGGCTATGGAAGCGTTCGGCCTGCTCGCGGGTGTCGAGAAACAGGCAGTGTTCGGCTGCGCCCGCGGTGCCGAAATCGTTGGTGGTGCTGCCGACCGCGATCACCAGGCTGTCGTAGCCCAGCTGCCGCTCGGGCACCAGCACTTCGCCGCGCTCGTCGAGCGTGGCGCTGAGGCTGATGCGCTGCTCGGTGCGGTCGAGCCCGGTCATGCGCCCGAGCTGGAACTCGAAGTGATTCCACTTGGCCTGGGCTACGTAGTTCAGCTCGTCTTCCGACGAGTTCAGCGAGCCGGCGGCCACCTCGTGCAGCAGCGGTTTCCAGATATGCGTCAGGTTGGCGTCGACCAGGGTGACTTTGGCTTTGCCGCGTTTACCCAGAGTTCTACCCAGGCGGGTAGCAAGCTCCAGGCCGCCGGCGCCACCGCCGACGATCAGGATTCGATGGGACATGGATCGTTCTCGCAAGGTTTGGAAAAAAATTCGTTAAATCGTGCTGGGCGAGCGCGAAGCAGCTCATAGCACCAGGCGACTCAGAAGACGGCTCAGCAGGCCGAGGGCGATCACCGCGCCGACAATGATCAACAGCAGGCGCCACACCTTGAAGGGTTGCCGTTCGACTTGATGCTGGGGGGCGCTCAGGTACTGGTCGACGCGTTCTTGATCGTCGGGACTCAGGCGGCTGGACATAGGAACCTCGAAGGATCAGGCCGTGGGAAAACCCTGCGGTTCTCGGTCGGCCTGTGAATGGTGGCTATTTTAGCCATGGCGTTCACAAGGGCTCAACGCACAGGTCGTCATTCAGACGAATAATGCCGCCTTGCAGTACGCGGGCGGTGATGCCGCCGTGGCCGCGTACCGCCTGGAAGGCACCTGGCCCCAAGCGTTCTTCGAGCCGCGCACAGGGCTGGCACCAGCCGGTGGTTTCCAGCACGGCCTGGCCGATGCGAAAGCGCCGGCCCTTGAGGCTGAACAGGTTGATGCCGCTTATAGCGATATTGCGGCGCAGCTCCTGCGGCAGAATCGGTTGGCTGGCGGGGCGGCCGAGCAGGGCGCCGATCACCGCCAGGTGTTCCCACTGGATCAGGGTGACCTGCCGTGCGTTGCGCGGCCCGGGACGGCTGTGGTCGCCGCTCAGACCGGCTTCGCGGCGTGCCTCCACGGCATCCAGTTCGAGCATGGCGCCGCGCGAGGCGGGGCGTACGCCAATCCAGCGCACCTGGCCGCGTTGCGGCACGGTCGCGAGCAGTTCTTGTAATGGGCTCATTGCAGCTCAATGTCTCTCGCGTGGTTTCGTTGGGTGGATCAGCCCCGAAGCCAGGTTGTAGGGGGGCGGCACGCCGTTGCAGTATCTTCCCACGGGCTCGGCCATCACAGGCTGATGCCGACATCGAACACCACGCTGCGGCCGAGGTTGCTGCGCAGGAAGTCTGGCGCATCGGGGTGCGCGAACAATACCCGGGCGAAGGTCGGGCCGACCAGCGATAGCGAACGCCAGCCCTGGCGCAGGTACTCGGTGGGTGGCGGGAAGTGGCTGTTGAAGTCGGGTACGGCGCGCTTCAGGCTGACGAACGCGAGCAGATCCAGTTCGCTGAGGTCGAGGCCGCGCTCGCTGTAGTTGTGCGCTTTCTTGCGCAGGGTCGGAGCCAGGCGTGCTTGCAGCTCGGTGGCCCCGATGCGCCGGGGCTTGGCCTCGCGCCGCACCAGCTGGCTGAGCGAGAAGGCACTGCGCCGCCGCTCCAGCTCGGCGCGCCACTCATCGTTGAGGCGCCGGCCTTCGTCGAGCACGAAAAACACCTCGAAGCTGGCCTCGCGGAACAGCACGTCCGGCGGTTCCTGCTCGGCTGCGCTGAATTCCTCGAGTCGATGGCTGACGTTCAGGGCTTGCAACAGGCGCTGACACACCCAGCGCTCGCGCTCCCACTTGCGGGCGTTGGAAAGAAACGCATTAGCCTGCTCGGCCTGGTGCGTGAGCAGACGCAGATAGTCTGAATCATCCATGGCTACAGCTTAGCCCGCCGTCACGGGGGCTTGGTACCCCCCTGGATGAATGCGATGGCGGAGGGCCGTCCCGGCGCGATGCTTTTGCTGGTTGGGCGGACTGCGTCCGCTATCGCCGCGACTCGCGTGGCCCGCAAGGATGTGGGAAATGCCGCTAGGCCGTCAGGAACGGGCGCGGCCCTCCTGCAGGGAGATGCGCTGGCTGCTGTTGTGGGAGGGCGATCCGGCACGATGCCTGAGCGCCGGTGTAGACTGGCGGCGTTCGTCACTCAAGCGTTGGGCGCTACCCATGATCGCTGCTGAATTGCTCTCACCCGCCAGCCAGGTCGTCGGCTGGATGCTCTATTTGCCGCTGTTGCTCTGGGCCATGTGGCGGGCGCCATGGCTGGAGCTGTTCAGCGACCTGCGGCGCCAGCATCTGGTCTGCGGGACGCTGCTCGCGCTGTTTGTGCTGTGGCTGGTGCGCCGCGATTTCGCCTCGGGACTGTCTTACCACGTCATCGGCATGACGGCGGTGACCTTGCTGCTCGATTGGCCGTTGGCGATCCTGGCCGGGTTTGTCGCCCAGCTCGGCATGCTCCTGCTGGGCCGGCAGGATATGACTGCGCTGGGGGTGAACGGCGTGCTGCTGGTGTTGATTCCGGTGCTGGTCACCGAACTCTGCGCGCGGCGGGTCGAGCGCGTGCAGTCGCGCAATCTGTTCGTCTATATCTTCTTCAGCGGATTTTTCCCTGCGGCCCTGGCCGCCTTGCTGTGCATTCTGGCCGGGCTGGGGGTGTTGTGGGTCGATGGCTTGTTTCCGATGCCGCCCTGGCTAGAGGACTTCGTCGGCTACCTGTGGCTGGTGATCTTTCCCGAGGCGTTCATCAATGGAATGCTGGTCACCGCGCTGGTGGTGTTCTGCCCCGACTGGCTGGAAACCTTCAACCGCTCACGCTACCTGGCGGCTCCCTGGAAGGATGACAACAAGCCGCTTTGATAGCGCGGGCTGTCGCCGTCAGTGCTGGCGCGGCGGCTGATCCAGATCGCTGGAGAACAGTTCGTCTTCCAGGCTGTCGCCGGGGATGGCGTGTTCTTCCGAGGCCCAGGCGCCGAGGTCGATCAGTTTGCAGCGCTCCGAGCAGAAGGGCCGTTGCGGGCTTTGTGGGCCCCATTCAACCGGGGCATTGCAAGTGGGGCATTTCACGATGGTGGGTTGGCTCATGGCTGGCCTCCGCGCAGGGTCAGATAAAAATTATGCAGGCGTTCGACTTCGCCTTGCAGCCAGGCCAGGTCGCGATCATTGAGCAGCACGTCATCGGCATGCTGTAGACGTTGTGCGCGGCTGGCCTGGGCCTTGAGGATCGCCTGCACCTGTTCGGCCGAGCTCTGGTCGCGCTGCATGGCGCGCTGTAGTTGCAACTGCTCGGGTGCATCGATCACCAGCACACGCTGGGTCAAGCGATGCTGGCCGGACTCGACCAGCAGGGGCGACACCAGAATCGCGTAAGGCGACTCGGCGCGCGCCAGGTATTGGCTGATTTCCTGGCCGATCAGCGGGTGCAGCAGGGTTTCCAGCCAGCGTCGTTGCTCGGGGTTCTTGAAGATCAGGCTGCGCAAGGCCGCGCGATCCAGTTGGCCATCCGCTCGCAACACCCCTTCACCGAAGTGCTCGACAATCTTGGCCAGCGCCGGCCTGCCCGGCTCGACCACCCAGCGCGCCGCATGATCCGCATCGACCAGGTGCACGCCTTGATCGATAAAGTACTGGGCGACCGCGCTCTTACCGCTGCCGATACCGCCGGTAAGGCCAAGAATCCAGGGTTTCATGATCGGGTGCGGCTCTCGTTGGCCCTAAACAGGGCGACAATTGTAGAGCAGGAGCCGGCACTCTGGCGAATCAGGTGCCCAATGCGGTGTCTGCCGCTCTTGTAGGAAGGCCGCCCCGGCGCGATGCTGTTGCTTGTTGGGCGGTTCGGGCGGCGTTCCGTGCAGGGCGTAGGGCGACTTCGGAGCGCAGCGACAACCCGCCATTTTTGTGCTGCGCCGCCGAACCATGGTGCACTGCCTGCGGCGAGATACACCCTGCGGATTGAGGGTTGTAATCAGCCTGTCTTAGCCAAACCCGGCAAATTGCAAGTAGCTTGCGGTGATCTGCCCGCCCCAAAGCAGGGCGATCCAGCCGGCGATGGCCAGGTAGGGGCCGAACGGGATCGGCGTGCTGGTTTCGGCGTTGCGCAGGCGCAGCATGAACAAGCCGAGCACGGCGCCGACCAGCGACGACAGCAGGATGGTCAGCGGCAGCACCTGCCAGCCGCCCCAGGCGCCGAGCATGGCCAGCAGTTTGAAGTCGCCGTAACCCATGCCTTCCTTGCCAGTCACCAGCTTGAACAGCCAATACACCGACCATAGACTCAGGTAGCCGCCAATCGCGCCCCATAGCGCGGCTTCCAGGTTGGTGAACAGGCCGAAGTAGTTGGCGATCAGCCCCAGCCACAACAGCGGCAACACCAGTGCATCCGGCAGCAACTGATGGTCGGCGTCGATCAGGCTCATCGCCAGCAGACCCCAGGTCAGCAACAGCATGCCGGCGCCCTGCCAGCTGAAGCCGAAGTGCCAGGCCACATACGCCGAGAGCAACCCGCAGGCCAATTCCACCAGCGGGTAGCGCAGGCTGATCGGGGCTTTGCAGCTTGAACATTTGCCGCGCAGAAACAGATAGCTGAGCAGCGGGATATTCTCCCAGGGGCGGATCTCGTGGCCGCAGTGCGGGCAGCTTGAGTGCGGCAGAATCAGGTTGAAAATGGGCCCGCTGGGCAGCGCTGGCAGTTCGAGGATTTCCCGCGCCTGGGCCTGCCAGTCGCGTTGCATCATTTTGGGCAGGCGATAGATGACGACGTTGAGGAAGCTGCCGATCAACAAGCCGAGCAGCAGTACAGACAAAACAAAGGCCAGCATGTTGCTGGCCAACAAGTTAATCAGGGTCATCGATTATCCGCCGACTACGTTACCCAATTGGAAGATTGGCAGGTACATGGCAATGATCAGGCCGCCCACCAGTACGCCCAATACCGCCATGATCATCGGCTCCATCAGGGTGGTTAGATTATCAACTAAGTTGTCTACTTCGTCTTCGTAGTAGGCGGCTACCTTGTCGAGCATTTGATCCAGGGCGCCGGACTCTTCGCCGATGGCGGTCATTTGAATCGCCATGCTCGGGAATACGCCTGTGGTGCGCATGGCAAAATTCAGCTGCACGCCGCTGGAAACGTCGAGTTTGACTTTTTGCACTGCATTTCTAAAGACGACGTTACCGGTAGCGCCTGAAACAGAGTCCAGTGCCTCGACCAAGGGAACGCCGGCGGCGAAAGTCGTGGACAGGGTACGGGCATAGCGGGCGATGGCTGACTTGTAGAGAACGTCGCCAATAATTGGCAGCTTCAATAGGCTGCGATCCAGCCAATTGCGGAAGCTCTCCGAGCGCTTGTGGGCTTGTTTAAAGGTGTAGGCAAAGGCAAACATGCCGGCGATAACTACTAGCCACCATTTTTGCAGTCCCTCGGAAAGGCCCACCACCATCTGCGTGAAGGCCGGTAGTTCGGCGCCAAAGCCTTTGAATACGTCATCAAAAGCCGGCACGACTTTGATCAGCAGAATGGCGGTGACAATGACCGCTACCACCACAACGGAGATGGGGTAGGTCATGGCTTTCTTGATCTTGGCCTTGAGTGCTTCTGTCTTTTCCTTGTAAGAGGCTATTCGCTCAAGGAGGGTTTCCAGGGAGCCCGACTGTTCGCCGGAATCAACCAGGTTGCAGTAGAGGTCGTCGAAGTACTGCGGCTGTTTGCGCAGAGAGGAAGCGAACGAGTTGCCAGCGGCAACCTCCTGTTTGAGGTTGTCAACCAGCTTGCGCATATTAGGGTTGTCAAAGCCCTCGCTGATAATGTCGAAGGACTGCAGCAGCGGCACCCCGGCCTTCATCATGGTGGCCATCTGTCGGGTAAATAAGGCGATGTCCAGGGGCTTGATCTTCTTGCCGGCGCTGAATAACGCTGCAGCCTTCTTGCGAACCTTGGTCGGGTTTACGCCTTGTTTACGCAGTTGCGCTTTGACCAGGGCGAGATTGGTGCCGCTGAGCTCCCCTTTGAGCTTGGCGCCCTGCTTGTTGGTGCCCTCCCAGGCAAACAGGCTGGTTTTTAGTATTTTTTCCGCCATGGGTTAATCCTTGGTCACGCGGTTGACTTCTTCGAGGCTGGTGATGCCCTGCATGGCCTTCAGCAGGGCTGAGGTACGCAGATCATTAAAGCCGTCTTTGCGCATTTGCGCGGAGATATCAATGGAATTGCCTTCTTCCATGATAATCCGTTGCAGGGCGGGCGTGTTTTTAACCACTTCATAAATCCCGACACGGCCTTTGTAACCGCCGTTGCAGTTTTCGCAGCCAATCGGGCGATAAATCTTGAAGGTGCCGAGCTTGTCTTGCGGGAAGCCTTCTTCGAGCAGGGCCTCGCGCGGGATCTGCACTTCCTTCTTGCAATGGCCGCACAGCTTGCGTGCCAGACGCTGGGCGATGATCAGGTTGACCGAGGTGGCGATGTTGAACGAGGGTACGCCCATATTGCGCAGGCGGGTCAGGGTTTCCGCGGCGCTGTTGGTGTGCAGGGTCGACATCACCATGTGCCCGGTCTGCGCCGCCTTGATCGCGATCGAGGCGGTATCCAGGTCGCGGATCTCGCCGACCATGATGATGTCCGGATCTTGACGCAGGAAGGCGCGCAGTGCGGCGGTGAAGTCCATGCCCTGCTTGGGGTTGACGTTGACCTGGTTGATGCCTTCCAGATTGATCTCCACCGGGTCTTCGGCGGTGGAAATGTTCACGTCCGGGGTATTGAGGATATTCAGGCCGGTGTACAGCGACACTGTCTTGCCCGAGCCGGTCGGTCCGGTCACCAGGATCATGCCCTGCGGTTGCTTGAGCGCCGTCATGTACAGGTCTTTCTGCGCTTCTTCATAGCCGAGCGCGTCGATGCCCATCTGTGCGCTGGAGGGGTCGAGAATCCGCATCACGATCTTTTCGCCCCACAAGGTTGGGCAACTGCTGACGCGAAAGTCGATCGACTTGGTCTTCGAGATGCGCATCTTGATCCGTCCGTCCTGCGGCTTGCGTCGCTCGGAAATATCCAGCGCCGCCATCACCTTCAGTCGTGCCGAGATGCGTGGCGCCAGTTGAATCGGCGGCCGGGCGATCTCGTGCAGAATGCCATCGGTACGAAAGCGCACCCGGTAGGTTTTTTCGTAGGGTTCGAAGTGCAGATCCGAGGAGCCGGCCTTGATCGCGTCGAGCAGCATCTTGTTGACGAAGCGCACGACCGGGGCGTCGTCGGCGCTTTCGCCGGCGACACCGTCTTCTTTGTCGTCATTAATGGCCTGTACGTCAAGCCCGTCGAGATCAACGTCGGCCAAGTCTTCCATGCCGCTGGCCGCGGAGTCGAAAAACTTGTCAATGGCCTCGCCGAGCTTGTCATCCTCGACCAGGATGGCTTCGGTAGTGAGCCCGGTGCTGAACTGGATATCGGTGACGGCCTGGTGATTGCTTGGGTCGGATACGCCGATAAACAGCTTGTTGCCGCGGCGATACAGCGGCAGTACACGGTGCTGGCGTACTAGTTTCTCGCTGATCAGATCCTTGGGCTGGCTTTCTTTATCGATGGTATTAAGGTCGATAAAGGACACGCCAAACTGCTCGGACGCCAGTTCAGCTAGTGCCCGGCTTTTAACCAGTTTGTTCTGCACCAGGTAAGTGACTAGTGATAATGCGTTGCGTTTCGCTTGATTTTGTGCTAGGGAGGCCGTTTTTTCGTCTAGCAGCTTGGCGGCAACCATTTGTTTAGCTAGGCCAGTGAGGGGGGCGTGATCGTTCATGCGGGCTCCATAACAATGCCTGCCTTATAGCCTAGTTATTTCTAGCTGCCAAATGCGTGGGGGCTGGGTGACAAAAAACGGCAGTTAGTGCTCGGTAATAATGGAGGCGTTTGGGTGAGTAAGAGGGCTGGATCATATACCCTTGGGTTCTTGGGGTTGGCATGCAATCTGCTTGCGTCCCTCCTGTCCAATGTAGGTCATTGGCTTGCACACTTAAGGTAAGGAGATGTTATGAAAGCTAATAAAATGCAAAAAGGCTTTACTCTGATCGAACTGATGATTGTTGTTGCCATCATCGGTATCTTGGCTGCTATTGCCATTCCGCAGTATCGTGACTACACGGTACGTTCTGCTGAAAATGCTTGTGAGATTGAGGCCAAGGCCTTCGTCAACGCGCTTATGGTTGCCTTGCATGGTCAGGATCCGGCGGGAGACCGCCCGGTGTACACTAATAATGCATGCACAAACAGCGTTGTGGCAGCTACCGCGGCAGCAACTTTGGCGACAACTGATCTTGCTTTTGTGGCGCAGCAACCGGGCAACCGGACGTTCACCTTTGACTTGTCCTTGGGTGGTGTTGCGAGATAATTTGTATCGTGAGCCGGCGAATTTGT
This sequence comes from Pseudomonas sp. sp1636, assembly GCF_030376615.1. Classification (GTDB taxonomy): domain Bacteria; phylum Pseudomonadota; class Gammaproteobacteria; order Pseudomonadales; family Pseudomonadaceae; genus Aquipseudomonas. The sequence goes on along the minus strand of NZ_JARRAB010000001.1, from coordinate 333,705 downwards.
AGGGGCGTCGAAGGCGCTTTCGCCTGAGAGTCGCATGTCTCAGGTGCTGCGTGTAATCTCACGCTCTGATTTATGCGGGGCGTGGTCATGGGCATAACCCGCGATGTGAGCTTAATCGACGTATGTTCCGGCGCGTTGGCTTATCGTCGACGGTGCGTTCAATCATGAGAGGCTGGTCGAGTTCTTTGATCGCGGTATGACGGATCGTAGGGTGGAATCTCCGAAGGAGCTTCCACCGTTTACCGCGACTTGCCTTGCTCCCGAAACCACTGAGACAAAATGCCTCGCCTTGTGCGGGGCATTTTGTTTTTCCACGGTACATAAATGGCGGATTACACCGCTGCGCGGCTAATCCACCGTAAGCGTCCAGCCGCCCCACCTTTCTCAGGTTGAGGAGCCGAGGGGCAATAGCTCATCGATTCGGTTGTTGGGCCGGGTGGGCAGTTTTTCCAGCGTATCCTTGAGCCAGGCAGCGGGCTCGATGCCGTTCAGTTTGGCGGTGGCCAACAGGCTCTGGATGGCGGCGGCGCGACGGCCGGCACGCTCTGAACCGGTAAACAGCCAGTTTTTCTTACCCGCCGCGATCGGCTGGATGATGTTCTCGACCGGATTATTATCGATCGGCAGGTTGGCTCTGTGTGCGTAGCGCGACAGCGCCGTCCAGCGTTTCAGGCTGTAGTCCATGGTATTGGCGAGGGCACTGCCGTTGGCCGCGCCTTGCCGCGTTAACTGCAGCCAGTCGTGCATGGCCTGCAGTTTGGGCAGGGCCTCGCGCTCGCGCAGCAGGTGCCGGGCGGCCACTGGGCTCTGGTTGGCCGCATGCAGGTCGAAGAACTTGCGTCGGGCATGAGCCATGCCAGCGACTTCGTGGATGCCCAAGGCGAACAGCGCCTTGTAGCCGGCAAAGCCGTCCACTACCAGGTGCCCTTTCCAGTCGCCCAGAAAGTCGCGCGCATGCTCACCGCTACGCCCGGCTTGATAGTCGAACACGGCGATGCGCGGCCCTTTGTCCAGGTCGTTGCTGCGGTAGGCTCAGGGGTAGGCGCATTTGGTTTTGCCCTTGCCGGGATCGAGCTGCTGCACGGGCGTTTCATCGGCGTGCAGCACGGGTCGTCGTCGCAATAATTCGCGTAGCCGATCCGCCAAGGGTTGCAAGGCCACGCCGTAGCGCCCGACCCACTCGGCCAGGGTCGAGCGGGCCAGAGGGACACCGTCACGGGCGGCGATCTGTTCGAGGCGGTAGAGCGGCAGGTGATCGAGGAACTTACCGATCAGCACCCAGGCAATCAGGCCTGGGGCAGCCATGCCGCCGTCGATCACCGCTGGTGGAATCGGCGCGGCAGTAATGCTTTCGCACGGGCGGCAGGCGTATTGCGGGCGAATGTGGCGGTGCACGAAGAACTTGGCAGGCGTAACGTCGAGCTGCTCGCTGATGTCTTCGCCGATCTTGACCAGTTCGCCACCACACTGGCCGCAGGTGCAGGTAGCGGGCTCGTGACGGTGTTCAAGGCGCGGCAGATGCTCCGGCAAGGGCTGGCGACCGGCACGCTGGCGCTGGCTGCGCAGCTCCGGCACCTGCTGCTCGACTTCGGCCTCAATGGCGGCGCAGTCGGCGTCAGCCGTCTCGCGGAACAGATTCCGCTGCTCCGGCGACAGAGCCTCGTTTTTGACGCCGAAACGAATGCGCTTGTACTGCGCCAGCTCGAAGGTCAGCGCCTGGATTTTCAGGGCATCGAGCTTGGCTTGGGCGCGTAGTTTTTCGGCCTCGGCGTGCAGCGGAAAGACGGCTGCTGCGACGCCTTCCTGCTGGGCAGGATCGAGGTTGAGGGCGGCGAGTTCGACGGTTAAAGGCATGCGCGGATTTTACCTTAGAGGCGCCTGAAAGACCCGTAAATACTGGCTCTAAGGTGTTATTCGTCACACCTTCCAATGCCCCATTGGCAGCGCCTCGAGGCGCTGCCAATCGACGCCGGTGATGAGCCATTGCCACCGCGCCCGAGTCAAGGTGAACAGCCTGTCGTCGGCGCTAGGCCAGCGGAAATGGCCTTGATGTAAGCGCCGCTGGCTCAGCCACACACCGGTGCCGTCCCACTGCAACAGCTTGAGCCGCGAGCCGCGTCGATTACGAAAGGCGTAAGCCGTGCCATCGCAGGGTGGACGCCCGAGTGCCTGCTGAATGTGCGCCGAAAGCCCGTCGATCCCCAGGCGCATATCGACCGGTTCAACCACCAGCCAAACCTGTGCCGGTGTCAGCATCAGACCATCCCTCGCAGCAATCCAGCCAGCCAGATCGCATCGACGCCTGCCGGCAACGCCAACTGCCAGCCGCTGGCATGTTGCAGCAGCAACTCCCCGCTGACGAATGGCCCCTGCACCGCCAGCGGCACCAGACTCAGCGGGGTGGCCGTCTGCTTGCTGCGCCTGATCCAGTAGGCGAGCGCCTTGGGTTTGAGCTCATGCTGTTGACAGTAAGCGACCTGTGTCAGCCCGTTGTCCCGCCAGGCATGAACATGCCGAGCCCAGGACTCGCGCCGCGCGTGCATCGTTTCCATGTGAATCCCCTGCCGAAAAGCGCAGAGGATGCAGGCCGGGGTGGTCGAACAAAAGGTGGGCGGGCTGGACGCTTACAATCCACCCTGCGTTTGCTAGGGTGCTTGCATCTTGGGTGCTATTGGAGGCATGGAATGCCGACCTATCGTTGGGCTCGCGTGACTGGGGTTACATGGTTTTTTACCGTCAATCTGCTGCAACGGTGGAGCAATGATTTGCTCGTCCGGCATATCGATACGCTGCGCGAATCAATATGCCATGTGTGTCGGCTGCATCCATTTACCATCGGTGCCTGGGTGGTACTGCCTGAGCATATGCATTGCGTGTGGACGCTGCCGCCCGGCGATGCCAGCTTCCCCTTGCGTTGGCGCTTGCTGAAAACTTTCTTTCCTGATTACGTATCAAGCTCAGTTGCTCCGCTGGAATTTCCATCTACGGTTAGCTATGAATAACCAGCAGGAGATGGCTCATACCGCGTAACCAGGTTCAATTCCAGCCGGGCCTTTCGCTAACCGATTTCCTCAATCATTACGGAACCGGGGGGCAATGTCGTCATGCGGTATTCAAGCTGCGCTGGCCAACCGGCTTCAGCTGCCCCGCGTGCGGTCATGAAGGCGCCTGCTGCCAATTGGCGCGCCAGTTGTATCAGTGCAGCCGCTGCCACCACCAAGCTTCGCTGGCCGCGCAGGCGATTTTTGACAGCACTAAGCTCCCACTGGCCACCTGGTTTCTGGCGATTTACCTGCTAACCCAGCGCAAGAACAGCTTGTCAGCTCTACAGCTCTACAGCTCTCGCGTGAGCTGGGAGTGAGCTACAACACGGCCTGGAAGCTCAAGCACAAAATCATGCAGGTAGTGCTCGAGCGAGAACAGAGCATGGTGCTCGCGGGGCGCATCGAAATCGATGATGTCTATCTGAGCGGCGAGAAATCGGGAAAGCGCGGCCGTGGATCGGAAAACAAGGTTCCCTTTATCGCTGTGGTGCAGGCCAGCGCTGAAGGCCATCCCCAGTATCTGCAGTTACGTCGAGTGCGAGCTTTCACGCTTAAGGAAATCGAGCGTTACGCTCAACGGTCGGTGGCTCCGGGAAGTACCGTTTACAGCGACGGTCTTGCTTGCTTCAAAGCTTTCGATGCGAGGAATTGCCTGCACTCGTCAATCGTGACGGGCAGTGGTCGTGCCAGTGCCCAGCATCCAGCATTCAAATGAGTCAATACCCTGCTGGGTAATGTGAAGAACGCACTGACCGGTACGTTCCATGCGTTCGATCTCAAGCACGCACCACGCTATCTGGCTGAGTTCGAGTATCGGTTTAACCGTCGCTTCGATCTGGGCTCCATGATAGAGCGGTTCAGCTATGCTGCGCTGAGGACGCCACCCATGCCATACCGGCTCCTCAACCTGGTTGAGGTTTATACGTAATCAGGCTTCTTTTGCCGGGCGTTACCTGTCGATGAATACCGCGCGCCCAACCGCGTGCTGCGCAGGGAGCGCGGTGTTTGGCAGCGCCGCTATTGGGAATACCTGATCCGCGACGAGGATGATTACCGTCGGCATGTGGATTGTGTGCATGTCAACCCGCTGAAACATCGCTGGCTGGCGCGCGTGGCGGGTTGGCCTTATTCGACCTTCCACCGTGGTGTTCGTGGCGGGTTGTCTCCGCCAGATTGGGCGGGCGACCCTGGGTTCACAGTGCCGGGTGATACTTGAGCGTGTCTTTGGGCATGGCATGTTGGCAACCCATGGTGGATTACGCCTTCGGCTAATCCACCATGCGTGATTGGCGATTGGCTTGGGGTGTAGTGTGGAATCGCCGCGTACGCTCCCACCATTTCCCGCGAATCATCCGGCCAGTGCGCTATCGGTGGTAAGTCAGTGCGCCGCCATGCGTGGGGCGTTGGAGTTTGTGGCCCGTGGAGTATTGGGCGGCTACGTGGCTTACAAGCTCAGCCGCATCGACAAATCCACCGCCTTCACATCCTTGGTCAGGGTGCCGATCGAGATGTAGTCCACTCCGGTCTCGGCGATTGCGCGCAGGGTGCTCTGGTTTATCCCGCCGGAGGCTTCCAGTTTGGAGCGGCCCTGGTTGAGGGCGACGGCCTGGCGCATGTCGTCCAGCGACAGCTCGTCGAGCATGACGATGTCGGCGCCGGCGTTCAGCGCCTCGCGCAGTTCTTCCAGGCTTTCCACTTCGACTTCCACCGGTTTGCCGGGGGCGATTTTGTGGGCGGCTTGCACGGCTTGGGCGATGCCACCGCAGGCGGCGATGTGGTTTTCCTTGATCAGGAAGGCGTCGAACAGGCCGATGCGGTGGTTGTGGCAGCCGCCGCAGGTGACCGCGTACTTCTGCGCCAGGCGCAGGCCGGGCAGGGTTTTGCGGGTGTCGAGTAGTTTGACCGCGGTGCCTTGCACCAGGTCGGCATAGTGCTGGCAGCGGGTGGCGACGGCAGACAGGGTTTGCAGGAAGTTCAGGGCGCTGCGCTCGCCGCTGAGCAATGCGCGGGCCGGGCCTTCGAGGTGGAACAGTGCCTGGTTGGGGCTGACGCGCTCGCCGTCGCGAACCTGCCAGTGCACGGCGACGCGCGGATCGAGCTGGCGAAACACGGCATCGACCCAGGCGGTGCCGCAGATCACGGCGGCTTCACGGGTGATGATGGTGGCGTGGGCCAGGCGCTCCATGGGGATCAATTGGGCGGTGATGTCGCCGCTACCGATATCCTCGGTCAGCGCGCGACGAACATTGGCCTCGATTTCGGCTGTCAGGTCGGCGAGGGTTAGGTTCGGCATGCTGGGCTCCACGGTCAGGATCGGGCGATTATAGGGATTGCCGAGGTTCGCTGCAGCGAGATTGCTCATCTGCGTTAGCGTGACCTCTGTGGTTGGGGCTGTTGTCGGCGGCGTTCAACCCCTCCTGTCGCTCGGTGGCCTGGATTTTTCGGCGATCACCTGGGCTGCAACGGCGGGTGCGGCTGGTCGTTGCCGGGGCGCTGCATATCTGTGACCTGTGTCATATCTGCAGGAAAAGTCTGTTTGGGGCGTGTGCGGCGACCCTATAATCGCGTTAACTTTAAGATTGTTGACGCCATAGCTTTGACGTCATGGATGGCGCTCGGTTGGTTGTTGTGCGGGCCGGTTCGCCCAAGAGGGGGCAGTCTGCAGGAGAGTCGCAATGAAGACTGATGCGAATGTAGTGCGCCTGAATCAAGTGGCCACGGAGCAATCGCCCACTGCGCCGGTAGGCCGACTGCCCGTGGCGCTCATTCACCTACGCGACAAGGCTGCGTTGCAGCTCAGAAAATCCCTGCAAACCCTCTTCGACAATGCCGACGATACGCTGTTCGAGATGGCGGATCGGGCGGCCAGCAATGCCGAGCAGAACGCCTTCTTCGAAGCCATGCGCGATCTGCGGTTGAAGCGCAAGAGTATTGAACGCAACTTCCTGCACACGGTCTTCGAGCCTTTCGCTACCCTCAATCAATACGAAATCGGCAAGCCATCGCCGGGGGCTGTCTCGTTCGACAGCCTGGCGCTGGTGCAGAACGATGAGCTGGAAGAGTCCGTGGCGTTGGACGCCATGGTGGCCAAGGTCATGAGCCGGGACGGCGTGGCGGTCGGCCACCTGAGCACGCGGTTGAATGCCCTGGTCAGCAAGAAACTCGACGACAAGTCCAATCCGCTCGGCCCCGCCGCCCTCTGTGCGGCTTTTCTCGAGGCGTGCAGCAGTCTGGGCGTGGAGATCAAGGTCAAGCTGATCATTTTCAAGCTGTTCGAAAAGTATGTGTTGGGCGATCTCGATCAACTCTATGCCGAGGCCAATCAGGCTCTGGTTGCGGCGGGCGTGCTGCCTGAGCTGAGGTCGGCACCGGCGCGGCGCAACCCGGAGCGTTCCGGAGCGACTGCGCGTGATGCGCCGGAGCAGTCGGCTGGCAGTGTTGGCGAGCAGACCGGCGACGGCGTGCAGGAAGTGTTCGTGGCGCTGCAGGAGCTGCTTGCGCAGGTGCGCGGCAGTGGCGTAACGCGGCGCGACATGCCGGCCGATGCCTCGCCCATCAGCAGTCGCGACCTGCTACGCCTGCTCTCGCATATGCAGCAGCACTCACCGGCTCAGGTCAGCGATGAAGTCGATCTGCGCGAGCAGCTCGAACAACTGCTCAGCCGCGCCAGCGCCCGAAGCGGCAAGGCGCGGGTGGTTGGCGAGGTGGATGAGGACGTCATCAACCTGGTGTCGATGCTGTTCGAATTCATCCTCGATGACCGCACCCTGCCGGATTCGTTGAAAGCGCTGATCGCCCGCTTGCAGATTCCGATGCTCAAGGTCGCGGTGCTGGACAAGACTTTTTTCAGTCGCGGCAGTCACCCGGCCCGGCGCTTGCTCAATGAAATCGCCTCGGCTGCCCTGGGCTGGGGTGAGCAGGACAATACTCAGCGCGACAGCCTGTACCAGAAGATCGAGCAGGTAGTGCAGCGCTTGCTCAACGACTTCGTCGATGATCCGCTGATTTTTTCCGAGCTGCTGGCGGACTTTCTCGCCTTTACCGGCAATGAGCGGCGGCGCAGTGAACTGCTGGAACAGCGCACCCGCGACGCCGAGGAGGGCAGCGCCAAGGCCGAATTGGCCCGGCGCCAAGTCGAGCAGGCGCTGAATGAGCGCCTGCTGGGTAAGTCTCTGCCCGAAGTGGTGGTGCGTCTGCTGCGGGATGCGTGGAGCAAGGTGCTGCTGCTCACCTGCCTCAAGCACGGCGCCGGTTCGGCCGAGTGGCAGGCGGCGTTGGCGACCATGGATGACCTGGTCTGGAGTGCGCAACCCCACGAGGATCCGCAAGCGCGCCTGCGTTTACTCGAACTGGTGCCGGGCTTGCTCAAGGCGTTGCGCGAAGGCATGGCCAGCGCGGCGTTCGATCCGTTCGCCACGGCTGCGTTTTTCAATCAGCTGGAGGCGCTGCATGTGCAGGCTTTTCAGCGTTTCAAGCGGATCATGCCCGTGGCCGAGACGCTGCCGGTCGAAGACGCTGCCGTACCCGGCGTCGATGATGAGGTGTGTTTCGTCTTGGCTGAGGCCCGTGCCGAGCGGCCCTTGCTGGAGCTGCCCGCAACCGCAGAGGCGGCTGGGACGGCGATGATCGAGGTGGTCGAAGAGATCGTGCTGTTGGCTCCGGGGCAAAGCCGGGCGAGCGAACCCGAACTTTGCCTGGCAGATGACGACGAAGCCCTGCTGCAGGTGGATCGCCTGCGGGTAGGCAGCTGGGTGGAGTTTCAGGAGGATGAGGAACACAAGCTGCGCTGCAAGCTGGCGGCGCTGATCAAGCCGACCGGCAAGTACATTTTCGTCAACCGCACTGGCATGAAGGTTCTGGAAAAAACCCGCATGGGGCTGGCGGTGGAGTTCCGCCGCAATGCGATCCGCCTGCTCGACGATGCGCTGCTGTTCGACCGGGCGCTGGAGTCGGTGATCGGCAACCTGCGCAAGCTCAAGGGCGCCTGAACACGCCCGGTTTTTCTGCATCCTATGCAGGAGATGGCGCGCCCCGCGGCGATAGCGGACGACGTCCGCTCCGCAAGCAAAAGCATCGCGCCGGGGACGGCCCTCCTACAAAAGCAGCAGCCATCGCATTAAGCGGATTTCATTCCGACGAGAACCTGTCAGGCGTTCGCCAGGCTGTACCCGGCATGACCAATGCTTGGCTCTGCTGCTAGAGTGGAGGCTCGTTCAAGGAGCCTTTATGCAGCTGGATCCTCGCAGTGGTTGGTGCCAAGGTGCGCGCCACTGCCCGTCGCCCAATTTCAATGCGCGCCCGCAGGAGGAGGTCTCCCTGCTGGTGATCCATAACATCAGCCTGCCGCCAGGGCAGTTCGGTACCGGCAAGGTGCAGGAGTTCTTCCAGAATCGTCTGCGCGTCGATGAGCATCCATACTTTGCCGAGATAGCGGCGTTGCGCGTGTCGGCACATTTTCTGATCGAGCGTGACGGCGCCGTCACCCAGTTTGTCTCGTGTCACGAGCGCGCCTGGCATGCCGGGCAGTCGTGTTTCGCCGGACGGGAGAACTGCAACGACTTTTCCCTGGGAATCGAGCTGGAAGGCACCGATGAACAGCCCTTCAGCGATGCGCAATATGCCGCATTGATTGGCCTGACGGTTGAGTTGCAAAGGGTCTACCCGTCGCTCACCCTAGAGCGGATCTGCGGGCACAGCGATATCGCCCCGACCCGCAAGACCGACCCTGGCCCGGCGTTCGACTGGACGCGCCTGCGCGCTGCACTGATGGATAGGAAGGAGAAATCATGAGTTTTCTGGTGTTGTTGCTGGTGCTGTGGGTGGAGAAATTTTCGGCCTGGCGCAACAAGATCCAGCAGGATGGCCCTTGGTTGCGGCTGCTGGCCAAGGTGGAGCGGCAAGCGGATTTCATCGAGAGCCCCTGGTTGGCGATTGTGTTGCTGGTGGTTCTGCCGCTGCTGGTACTGGGGCTGGTGCTGGCTGTGCTCGAGCCGCTGGCCTACGGTTGGTTGGCGTTGCCGGTGCATCTACTGGTGCTGATATATAGCCTTGGACGCGGCGACTTGCAGGCGGCGCTCGGGCCGTTTCGCGACAGCTGGCGCCGCGGCGACAGTGAGGCGGCCTATCTGGTCGCCCGTCGTGATCTGGCCCTGGAGGCCGACGAAGAGGGTGCGCTGTTGCAACGGGTGCAGGGGCATCTGATGTGGCAGGCCTATCAGAGTTTCTTTGCCGTGATCTTCTGGTACGCGTTACTTGGCCCGTTGGCGGCCTTGGCATATCGGCTGCTGGCCCTACTGGCCGAACATACCGAGCAGGAAATCTTGCGTGAGCGCGCCGTGCAACTGCGGCATGCCTTCGACTGGATGCCGGTGCGGGTGCTGGCAGCCAGTTTCGCCCTGGTCGGCAATTTCGTTGCGGTCAACCGGGCGTTGCTGCATGAGTTGTTGAGCTGGGACATTACCGCGGCGCAGCTGGTGATCAATGTCGGGCGTGCGGCCTGCGAGACGCCGGAGCCGATCATCGGCGAAGCCGGGGTCAGCAGTCTGGATGCCTTGTGGCAGTTGCTGGTGCGCGCCGCCGTGCTCTGGTACGCCATGTTTGCCCTGTGGGAACTGTTCTACTGATTCCCGGCCAGCCAGCGCGCTCGATGATTTCGTAGGGCGCGCTTGAGCGCCGTGACACCCATCGACGCCCATGCGGCATCATCGATTGATTAGCAGGCCGTGGAAAACGGCTATGCCCCAGTGGGGTATTGAGCCCGGGCGCAGCCTGCTAGAGCTTGTTCGCGGATAAATCCGCGCCTACGAAAGCGCGCCCCTCATGCCGCACGTAACGGGGGCATGGCCTCGAGTATCTACCGCGCTCGGCTATGCGGCGTTGCAACGTAGCGCAGCGCAGTAACCGCCTTGCCTGGCCTCCGCGCGCGACCTTTTCAAGGGGCTGTCGATCTTGCTGAAGGTCAAGGTGTGGGGGCATGTGCATGCTTAACTTTAAGTTACAGAGATTGGTGTCGATAACGGGTATACAAGACACCGTGCTCGATCAATCGGCTAGGTGGCTGCTCAGGCGGAACAGCCGTGCCGGTTTGCGCATTGATCGAGACGCCACGGGTCGGGGGCAAGGGACGCAATGACTATCGCAGGAGCCTTTCCGCGGTCGACCTTGTATCGCTACATCACAATAATGAGAACGGGAGACGTCTTGTGAAGACCGTGCTGTATCCGGCCATCGCGCTAATGAATCGCCTCAGCTTCGGCATGAAGTTCAGCTTGATCAGTGTCCTGTTCTTTCTGCCCATGCTGGTCACCAACTTCTATCTGGTGCGTGACTCCTATCGCCAGTTCGTCAGTACCCAGGCGGCCCTGGGGAGCATCAATCTGCTCAGTCAGTCGCTGAATTTGAGGCGCGATTTGGAAAATTTCGCCGACTTGGCGCAAATCAACGCCATGATCGGCCAGTCCGGTCAGACCGGCGATCTGGAGAGTCGCGTTACGCGCCTGCAAAGCGACATGGCGGAAACCATGCGCGGCTTGGCGCCGGTGGCGCACGAAGCCGAGCAGATTGGCGAGTTCATCGCCAAGCGCGACGAAATGATTGCCGAATTGCAAGGCGTGCAGCGCGAAACTTCGCTCCAAGGCAAGGCCGCGTTGGCCGACAAGCTGCTGGGCAGTTCGCAGGTATTTATCAAGCTGATCGCGGCTCAGGCCGGGCTCAGCCAGGATCGTCAGCGCGAAGTGCGGCAGATGACCGAATTGGTGGTTGGTGTTACCCCGCGGGTCACCTCGGCCCTGAGCGAGGGGCGGGCGGTGGGCGCCTATTCCTTGGGCCAGGGTTTCCTCAACTCGGCCGCCAGCACCAAGTTCGACGATTTGCTGTTGGAGCTGGAAAAACTCCATGCCGAGTATGGTTTGAATCTGCAGGACGCCTTGAACAGCAGCCCGGCTGCGCGCGCGGCGCTGGAAGGCTTGGCGACTGCCAGTCAGGCGACTCTGAAAACCAGCGCTGTGCTGTTTGAGGATCAGGTAATAATCGCCGACACCCTGGATATGCCCTGGACACAGTTCTATGAAGAAGTCGGCATGGCCATGGGCAAGACCTATGAGCTGAACGCTGCGGTGTTGGCGTTCCTCGACCAGCAGCTGCAGGAGCGTCTGCAGGAGAACCGTGGGCAGATGGTGTTGTTGGTGGCCGCGTTGGTGCTGGTGTTCCTGCTGATCGGCTACCTCTACGGCGCCTTCTATGTGTCGACCCGGAGCACCTTGAAGAGCCTCGGCGAGGTCATGAATAAAGTTGCGGCCGGCGATATGACGGTCAGTTTCAAGGCGCAGAGCAAGGATGAGCTGGGTGAACTGGGCCAGGTGTTCAACGAAACCGTGCAGAAGATTCATGATCTGATCGAGCGTGTCGGCCAGACCGTGGTCGAGGTCGAGCGTCAGGCCGACAGCGTGGAGCTGGTCTCCGGCGAGAGCAACCAGGCGGTCGCCGGGCAGCGCAGCCAGATCGAACAGGTGGCGACGGCGATGAACCAGATGTCCTCCACCGCCCAGGAGGTCGCGCGCAGCGCCGCCGCGGCGGTCGACAGCGCGCAGAGTGTGAACCGCGAAACCGTCAGCGGTCGAGCCCTGGTCGAGTCCCAGGTCGGCAGCATTCAGCGCCTGGCCGGCGAGATCGACCAATCGGTGGCGGTGATCAACCAATTGGCCAGCGACAGCGCTTCGATCAGCCAGGTGCTGGATGTGATCAAGGGCATCGCCGAACAGACCAACCTGCTGGCTCTCAACGCGGCCATCGAGGCGGCGCGGGCCGGCGAACAGGGACGTGGTTTTGCCGTGGTCGCCGACGAAGTGCGCAACCTGGCCAGGCGCACCCAGCAGTCCACCGAACAGATCGAGAGCATGATCGACAAGCTGCAGGGTGGTGTCGGGGCGGCGGTCAAAGCCATGGGCGCCAGCCATCAAGTGGCCAGTGGCACGGTCAGCGAGTCGGGCAAGGTGCAGTTGGCGCTGGAGAACATCCTCGGCGCGGTGGGCATGATCGTCGACCAGAGCCAGCAGATTGCCGCGGCCGCCGAGCAGCAGACCGCGGTGGCGCACGATATCGATCAGAACATCGTCGAGATCAACCGCGCCGGTGAGCGCACCGCCGCAGGCGCCAGCCAGACCGAGTCGGCCAGCCGCGAGTTGTCCGGGCTGGTGTCGCGTTTGAAGCAGCTGATCGGCGCGTTTCGCGTCTGAGGGCTGGCGCTGCGGCAGCCCGCCGGATTTGCGCCGCGCCGAGCAACCATCGGCGCACTGCCTACGGCGAGTGGCACCCTGATATAGATCGCGGGTTGCCCGGGCTACTCGGTGGTGTTCATCGCGCCCAACCGAACAATTCCGCGGCATTGCGGCTGCTGGCCGCGGCCAGTTGTGCCGGCTCGACATCCATCAGCCGCGCCAGTTCGGTGCAGATTTCCGGCAGGTATTCCGGGCTGTTGCGCTGGTGCGGGTGCATGGCCGGGGCCATGTCCGGGGCGTCGGTTTCCAGCACCACGGCTTCCAGCGGCAGGCGCGCCAGGGTCTGCTGCAGGCGCTTGGCCTGGGGCCAGGTCGGCGCACCGCCGAGGCCCAGTTTGAAACCCAGCTTGAGGTATTCGCGGGCTTCCTCGACGCTGCCGGCGAAGGCGTGGATGATCCCGCCGCGCTTGAGCCTGAAGCGTTTCAGGCTGGCGATGGTCGGCGCGTGGGCACGGCGCACATGCAGCAGGGCGGGCAGCTCGAACTCGGCGGCCAGCTCGAGCTGGGCCTCGAACAGTGCCTGCTGGCGCTCGCGGTCGAGCTGCTCGAGGAAGTAGTCCAGGCCGAACTCGCCCACCGCGCAGAGTTGCGGGTGGCCGGCCAGGCGCTGCAGCCAGTCGCGCAACTCGCCCAGGTGCTCGGGACGGTGCTGCTCGAGATAGGCCGGGTGCAGGCCGAACGCCGCGTACAGGCCGGCATCGCTGCGCACCAGCTCCCATAGGCGTTGCCAGTTGCCCTGGTAGACGCCGAGCACCACCAGCTTGTCCACACCTTGGGCGCGACAGCGTGTCAGCAGTTCGCTGCGGTCGGCATCGAAGTCGGGGAAATCGAGGTGAGTGTGGGTGTCGGTCAGGCGCATGGGCAAAGCATCGGCGATTTCTTGCCGTTGCGCCAGTTCATGCGTCCCGTAGAGGGGGCTGCAGTCCACCCGACAGTGCGCGGCGGATCTTGAGGGGGCGGGATGGCCTCCGGCCGGGTTGGTAGTCGTTCTCCTCGATGGCGTGCGGGGCCGCACGGGCGATCGCGGAGTCACTTCGGTGCGCCACGCAGCGGTGCGATGCTATCCAGCAACTGCTCGGCGAAGGCGCGATACAGGGCTATCGGCGAGATGCGCGCGGAGAGGCTGCTGGCCAGTAGGCTGGCGGCGAGGATCGGCAGGGCCATGTCCTGGCTGTGTGCCAGCTCGATGGTGATCACAGTGGCGGTCAGCGGCGTGCGGGTGACGCCGGCCAGGTAGGCGGCCATGCCGAGCAGGCCGGCGGTCTGCAGGTCGATCCCGGGAATCCAGTCGACCAGCCAGGGCGCCATGCCGGCGCCGACCGCCAGCGACGGCGAGAACAGGCCGCCGGGGATGCCCGCCAGGTAGGACACCACGTTGGCCAGGAACTTCCACAGGATGAACCACGCGTCGGTTTGCGGTTGGCCTTCGAGTAGGGCGCGGGTTTCGGCATAGCCGGTGCCGAATACGTGCTGTCCGGAGACCGCCCCGAGCAGCACCAGAACCAGGCCGCAGGCCGCGGCGAACAGCACCGGACGACGTGCGCGCCAGGTGCCGAGCAGGGCCAGCGGGCCGCGCCTGGCCGGCAGTACCAGGCGGCAGTAGAGGCCGCCGAGCACCCCGCCGAGTACTCCGCAGGCCAGCACCGCCAGCCAGGCGCGGCTCAGCGGCAGCACGGCGCTGAGCTCGCCGAAGTAGCTGTAGCGACCGACCAGACCGAGGGTGACCAGGCCGCCGATCAGCACGGCCATCAGGATCAGGCCGTTGAAGCTCTGCTCCATGCGCTGGCTGAGTTCCTCGATGGCGAATACCACCCCGGCCAGCGGGGTGTTGAAGGCGGCGGCGATGCCGGCGGCGCCGCCGGCCATGATCAGCCCGGACAGCGCGTGGCGGCCGTGCAGGCCGAGGCGTCGGCCGAAGTTGTACATCAGTGCCGCGCCGACGTGCACCGTGGGCCCCTCGCGGCCGACCGAGGCGCCGCAGAGCAGGGCCAGCACGGTCAGCAGCATCTTGGCGATGGCCACGGGCACCGCCAGCAGCTGGTTGCGCAGGCGCGTCGAAGGCTGCTCCAGGCAGGCGATGACCTGCGGGATGCCGCTGCCCTTGGCCTCCTTCAGCCAGCCCTGGGTCAGCCAGGCGAGCAGGGCGAAGCCCAGCGGGGTGACCAGCCAGGGCCAGTAGGCGCTCTGTGCCAGCAGCCATTCGAACTGTTCGAAGGCATGGTCGGCCAGCCAGGCGAAGGCCAGGGCGGTGAGGCCGACCAGCAGGGCGCCGAGCCAGAAGGCCGCGCGCTGGCGCAGGCTGCGCAGGCGACGACGGCGCTCGCGCAGGCGTTGGGTGGGGCTGCGGGCAATAGAGGGGGTTGCCATGGTCTCCCGGGGTCACAGGGGCTCAGGGCTTCTAAGTGTAACGCGCCGAGCGGATGCTCGCCTGACTGCGGCCCTGCGCGGCGAGGGATTGCCCCTCGCCGTCTGTTAGTGGGTCAAGGCACCGCGACAACATGCCCGGGCAGCCCTGCGGGCTGCATTTGCCGCGGGGCGCGCCTCCTACAGGGTTCTGCACGGCTTGAATCCATGGGTAAGCGGATTAACCGTGCGGGCCACGGGCTTAGCAGGCCGTTGAAAAACTACCTGCGTTGTCGATGCGTCGTTAAAACAGGCTCAAAATGCTCATTTACAACCCGTAAACTGCGCTTTTGATTCGCTACGCTCCCCCCTTCGGGGCCAGCCTGCGGCTGTTACTGCGCTGCGCTACCTTGCGCCTGTTTTTGCCTAGCCTCGGCTGCCTCGCCTACATTCTTCAGCGGCCTGCTAGTGGTGCTCGCGGGTGGCGCGGAATTTCACGTCCGGCCAGCGTTCTTCCATCAGCGCCAGGTTGACCCGGGTGGGCGCCAGGTAGGTGAGGTGGCCGCCGCCGTCGATGGCGAGGTTCTCCACCGCCTTGTTGGAAAACTCCTCGAGCTTCTTCTTGTCGCCGCAGTCGATCCAGCGCGCCGACCAGACGGTGATCGGCTCGTAGGCGCACTCGACCTTGTATTCCTCTTTCAGGCGGCTGGCGACCACATCGAACTGCAGCACGCCGACCGCGCCGAGGATGATGTCGTTGCTGCGCTCGGGGAAGAACACCTGGGTCGCGCCTTCTTCGGCCAGCTGTTGCAGGCCCTGGCGCAGCTGCTTGGATTTCAGCGGATCCTTCAGGCGCACGCGGCGGAACAGTTCCGGGGCGAAGTGGGGGATGCCGGTGAAGCCCAGGCTCTCGCCTTCGCTGAAGGTATCGCCGATCTGGATGGTGCCGTGGTTGTGCAGGCCGATGATGTCGCCGGCGTAGGCCTCTTCGAGCATCTCGCGCTCGCTGGAGAAGAAGGTCAGGGCGTCGCCGATGCGCACGTCCTTGCCGGTGCGCACGTGGCGCATCTTCATGCCCTTTTCGTACTTGCCCGAGCAGATGCGCATAAAGGCGATGCGGTCGCGGTGTTTCGGATCCATGTTCGCCTGGATCTTGAACACGAAGCCGCTGAACTTCTCTTCGGCGGGTTCGACGGTGCGCTCGTGGGCGACCCGCGCCAGCGGCTTGGGTGCCCAGTTCACCACCGCGTCGAGCACGTGGTCGACGCCGAAATTGCCCAGCGCGGTGCCGAAGAACACCGGGGTCAGCTGACCGGCCATGAACTCGTCCTGGTCGAACTCGTGGCAGGCGCCCTGCACCAGTTCCAGTTGCTCGACGAAGCGCTGGTACTCGTCGCCGAGGTGGGCGCGGGCTTCGTCGGAGTCGAGCTTCTCGATGATCTTCACCTCGGTGCGCTCATGGCCGTGGCCCGGCGTATAGACGATGATGTAGTCGCCTGCCAGGTGGTAGACGCCCTTGAAGTCGCGGTAGCAGCCGATCGGCCAGGTGATCGGCGCCGCTTTAATTTTCAGCACCGCCTCGATTTCGTCGAGCAGTTCGATCGGGTCGCGGATGTCGCGGTCGAGCTTGTTGACGAAGCTGACGATCGGCGTGTCGCGCAGCCGGCAGACGTCCATCAGGGCGATGGTGCGCGGCTCCACACCCTTGCCGCCGTCGAGCACCATCAGCGCCGAATCCACTGCGGTCAGGGTGCGGTAGGTGTCTTCCGAGAAGTCTTCGTGGCCGGGGGTGTCGAGCAGGTTGATCATGTGCTCGCGGTAGGGGAACTGCATCACCGAGGTGGTGATGGAGATGCCGCGCTGCTTTTCCATCTCCATCCAGTCGCTGGTCGCGTGGCGGTCGGATTTGCGCGACTTCACCGTGCCGGCGATGGCAATCGCCTTGCCCATCAGCAGGAGTTTCTCGGTAATCGTGGTTTTACCGGCGTCGGGGTGGGAAATGATGGCGAATGTGCGCCTTTTGGCGACTTCGGCGGCCTGCTTGCTCATGCTGGGGGAACCCGTCGACTGATAGTCGGTCTGTCAAAAAAGGGAGCGATTATAGCGGCAAACGGCCTTCAGCGCGGCGACCTGTAGTCAGGACGGGAGAAACGCCATTTACCGGGCTTTGTGCAGCATTTCGTGACGCCTTGTTTTGAATCCGCAACGACCTCCGAATCAGTCGACAAAACGCAGCGTAAAGACGACATTTTTGATTGATCTAAGCGCTCCAGGGTCCTAAAGTTCGCGGCCGAACGTCCATGCTGGCAACGATCCATCCGGCTCAAGTACTGACGACGAGAGATCGATATCGATACTCGGCGACATGCCTTGGGAAGTAGGCGAACCAAAGTGGGGAAACTGATCAGGCGTTCGTGGCTTTGCTATTACTTAGTGAGGCACCCCTAATTACCTTTGTTTGTTTTGCCATTGGAGTCCCCGCATGCCGATTCAGGTCGAAGACTACTACCCGCGTGAAACCTTCCAGAAAATGAAGGCCTTCGCCGACCAGCAGGAAACCCCGTTCGTGGTGATCGATACCAAGATTATCGATCAGGCCTACGATGACCTGCGCGCCGGTTTCGAATTCGCCAAGGTCTACTACGCGGTGAAGGCCAACCCGGCGGTCGAGATCATCGACCTGCTCAAGGACAAAGGCTCAAGCTTCGATATCGCCTCGATCTACGAGCTGGATCGGGTGATGAGCCGCGGTGTCGGCCCGGAGCGCATCAGCTACGGCAACACCATCAAGAAAGCCAAGGACATCCGCCACTTCTTCGAGCAGGGCGTGCGCCTGTTCGCCACCGACTCGGAAGCCGACCTGCGCAATATCGCCAAGGCCGCGCCGGGCTCGAAGGTCTATGTGCGCATCCTCACCGAGGGTTCCACCACCGCTGACTGGCCACTGTCGCGCAAATTCGGCTGCCAGACCGACATGGCCATGGATCTGCTGATCCTCGCCCGGCAACTGGGCCTGGTGCCCTACGGCGTGTCCTTCCACGTCGGCTCGCAGCAGCGCGATATTTCCGTGTGGGACGCGGCCATTGCCAAGGTCAAGGTGATCTTCGAACGGCTCAAGGAAGAAGACGGCATCGAGCTGAAGATGATCAACATGGGCGGCGGCTTCCCGGCCAACTACATCACCCGCACCAACAGCCTGGAAACCTACGCCGAGGAAATCATCCGCTTCCTCAAGGACGATTTCGGCGACGACCTGCCGGAAATCATCCTCGAGCCGGGCCGCTCGTTGATCGCCAACGCCGGCATTCTGGTCAGCGAAGTGGTGCTGGTGGCGCGCAAGTCGCGTACCGCCGTCGAGCGCTGGGTGTATACCGACGTCGGCTTGTTCAGCGGCTTGATCGAAACCATGGGCGAGGCGATCAAGTTTCCCATCTACACCGAGAAGAAAGGCGAGATGGAAGAAGTGGTCATCGCCGGGCCGACCTGCGACAGCGCCGACATCATGTACGAGAACTACAAGTACGGCCTGCCGCTCAACCTGGCGAGCGGCGACCGCCTCTACTGGCTGTCCACCGGGGCCTACACCACCAGCTACAGCGCGGTGGAGTTCAATGGCTTCCCGCCGTTGAAGGCCTTCTACCTGTAAGCGTTCGCGCTACCTGAAAACCCGCCTTCTGGCGGGTTTTTGCGTTCTAGGGCCTGGGGCGAGTAACGGCTCGCTGACGGGCTACGCAAAAAGTTCCGCGATCCGTTAAATATTTCTTGATTGATAATTATTACTGAATAGAATTGCGTCTCTTTCTATCTGGGAGTGATTCGCATGCGCAAGTGTGGCAAGGGTATGGGCAGTCTGCCGCAGCGTCGTCTGCTGGCTTGTGCGGTCGCATCCGCCAGTCTGCTACTGGTCTCGGCACCGCCGGTCATCGCGGCAGAAACGGACAGCGTCACGCTGGCGCCGATGCAGGTGGTGCAGAAACGCAACGCCTATGGCGTCGAACGTGTCCGCACCGCCACCAAGACGGACACGCCGCTGCGCAATGTGCCGCAGGCCATCAGCGTGGTGACCGACGAGCAGATCCGCGACCAGTCCATGCAGGGCATGGCGGACGTGGTGCGTTACGTGCCGGGCGTGCAGATGGCCCAGGGCGAGGGCCACCGCGATGCGCCTATCCTGCGCGGCAATGCCACCACGGCGGACTTCTTCGTCGACGGCATGCGCGATGACGTGCAGTATCTGCGCGACCTGTACAACGTGGAGCGGGTGGAGGTGCTCAAGGGCCCCAATGGCATGGTCTTCGGTCGCGGCGGCAGCGGCGGTCTGATCAACCGGGTGACCAAGCAGGCCAACTGGACGGATGGCCGCGAACTCGGCCTGACCTACGGTTCCTGGGAGAATCGGCGGATGACCGGCGATTTCAACCAAGCAGTCAACGAGCGCCTGGCGCTGCGCCTGACCGCACTCTACGAGGACTCCAACAGCTTCCGCGACTATGGCGAAGTGGAGCGCTGGGCGATCAATCCGACCGCGAGTTTCGCCCTGAACGACGCCACCCTGATCGAAGCCGGCTACGAACATTTCGAGGACGACCGCACCGTCGACCGTGGTCTGCCGTCCGTCATCAAGGCTGGGCACCGCCGTGGCGAGCCGCTGAAGGTCAATGAGTCCACCCACTTCGGCAGCCCCGACGACAGCTTCGCCACGGCTGAGGTGGATGCGCTGAACGCTCGCATCACCCATGAGTTTGCCGATGGGGTGAGCCTGAGCAACCAGACCCGCTATGCCGATTACACGAAGTTCTACCAGAACGTCTACCCGTCCGCTGCCTACAACGCGACTACCAACCTGGTCAGCCTCGGCGCCTACAACAATGCCACCGACCGCACCAACCTGATCAACCAGACCGACCTGACCGTTTCCGGCCATGCCTTGGGCTTCGACCACACCTTGCTGGTTGGCGCCGAGCTGAGTCGTCAGGTCACGGAAAACTTCCGCGAAACCGGCTTCTTCAATGCGGCCGGCACGCAGAAAAACACCACCGTAACGCCGCAGGACAGTATCTATCGGGGGCCGGTGGTGTTCCGCCACGGCGCGACCGACGCCGAGAACAAGAGCGTCGCCAAGACCGCGGCGTTCTACCTGCAGGATCAGATCGAGCTGACCGAGCAGTGGGAGGTTCTGGTGGGGGTGCGCTACGACAACTTCAAGGTCGATGTGGACGACTACAAGGGCGGCGGTCACGCCAAGCTGTCCAGCTCGGACGATCTGTTCTCGCCGCGTGCGGGGCTGATCTACAAGCCGCTGGACAACCTGTCCTTCTATACCAGCTACTCCATCGCCTACGTGCCGCGCGCCGGCGAGCAGCTCGCCTCGCTCAGCGCCAGCAACAGTGCGCTCGACCCGGAGGAGTTCACCAACCGCGAAATAGGCGTCAAGTGGGACGTCACCGAGCGACTGGCCGCGACTGCAGCGCTCTATCGCCTGGAGCGCACCAACGTGGCGACCGCCGATCCGCGCGACCCGACCAGCTCGATCTTGGTCGACGGCCAGCTAGTGCGGGGCGTCGAGCTGAGCCTCAGCGGCCACCTGACCGAGGCTTGGCAGGTCACCGGCGGCTATGCCTACCAGAACAGCGAAATGCAGACTCCAGGCTTCGAGGGCAACGAAATCGCCCAGGTGCCGCGCGACTCCTTCTCGCTGTGGAACCGCTACGACTTCGATCCGCAGTGGGGCGTGGGGCTGGGCCTGATCTACCAGAGCGACGTCTTCGCCGCGGCGGACAATAAGGTGGTGTTGCCGAGCTTCACCCGTGTCGATGCGGCCGTGTACTACACCGTCAGCCCGCAGTTGCGCCTGCAGTTGAACGTGGAGAACCTGCTGAACGAGGAGTACTACGCCTCGGCGCACGGCAACAACAACATCATGCCGGGTTCGCCGCTGGCCGTTGGCCTGAGCGGCAACGTCGCCTTTTGAGTACGGCCTGCTAGCCTGTCGCGCTCAACCGTAACTTGGCAGAAGGCCGTCCCTGTGGGCGGCCTTCTGCTGTCTGTAGCATGGGCGCAATCCTGGGCACTCTGTCCGGCGGCAGGCAAGCGGCCAGGGAAAGGGTAGCGATGTCTTGGCCGCCTCGCCTGCATTGTTCAACGGCCTGTTCAGGAGGCTGGCGGCGGCAGGGCGGGGCGTCGCTGGGAACGTCCGCGCCCCGGTCGAGCGGGGCCGGAGCGCGGGTTCACTGTTTAGAAAGGCGATGTCCGGTTACGCGTTGCATGAGGGGAGTGTTGTAGGCGCGGGTTTATCCGCGAAATTCGCGGTTGAAGCCGCTACGGGTAAAGCCTCACGCCTGGGTGTGTTGGCAACAGTTAACGGATCCATAGCGTTTAGAAGCGGTAGTTGGCGCTCAGTTCCAGGCTGCGCGGCGCGCCGGGGGTGATCAGGTCCACCGAGCCGTGAGCCGAGGCGTAGTAGTCCTTGTCGAACAGGTTGCGCAGGCGCAGGGCCGCGTCCCATTGCGGCTGGTTGTACAGCAGCGCGGCATCGAAGGTGGTGTAGCCGGGCATGACGGTGACGTTATCCAGGGCGGTGTAGCGCTCGTCGACGTAGTTGGCACCCATGCCGACTCGCCACTGTTGGCTCAGCGAGCGTACCAGCCAGAGGTTGGCGCTGTGCCGTGGGGTCAGGGTCGGGGTCTGGCCTTCGTTGGCCACGCCATTGGTCTTGCTGTTGGACTTGGTGATCTCCGCGTCCAGGTAGGCGTAGCCGGCATAGACCTGCCACTTGTCGCTGAGCTGGCCGGTCAGGGTGGTCTCGAAACCGTCGGTGCGTTGTTCGCCGGCGAGTATGGTCTGGCCCGGATTGGCCGGGTCGCTGGTCTTCATGTCGGTGCGCTCCAGGCGGAACAGCGCGGCGGTCAGCGACAGGCGCTGATCGAGCAGATCCCACTTGCCGCCCAGCTCGTAGTTGGTGGTCTGCTCCGGTTCCAGATCCTTGATCGAATTATTCAGCGGGAAAGTTTCGCCTGACGGCTGGTAGGAGCGGCTCACCGACACGTAGTAGGACTGCACCTGATCCGGCTGGTAGACCAGGCCGACCCGCGGGCTCCAGGTGCGGTCGGTGCGCGCGATGTCGCTGTCGTCCAGGTCATTCTGGAATTTCTGGTCGAACACGTCGTAGCGCACGCCGAGCAGGGCCTTCCAGTGCGGCGCCAGTTCGATCAGATCCTGCACATAGAAGCCGGCGGTGTCCTGGCTGTTGAGCCCCTTGGAGGTCTGTTGCGCGGCCGTGAACGGTACTTCGACCAGGCCGTCGCGGAACACCGGTACTCGCGCCACATCGCTCTGGCTGAAGACCGACTGGTGCTTGTCCTGCCGACCCAGTTCCACGCCGTAGAGCAGGTTGTGCTGCATGCCGGCGAGCTGGGCCTGTTGCTTCAGCTCGGTCTGGTTGAACCAGCCATCTTCCTTGCGCTGCACGTTGCCGCGGCGCAGCTTGACCAGCAGCTCGCCGTTGGCGGCGGTGACGAAGCGGTTGGCGTCGGTGTGGGCCAGGGTGTTGTTGCGATCCAGATCGTAGTGGTAGTAGCGGCTGGTGTTGGACAGGCTGAAGTCGTCGTTGATCTGGTAGTCGAGGCCGGCGGTGAGGGAGAACACCTCGCTGCGGGTGTAGTCCTGGTCCGGGTCGGCGGAGCCGAAACGCTTGCCCGAATCGACCTTCACCGGGCGGCCGTTCAGCGCCGGAATGCCGAAGTCGATCAGGCGCTTGTCGTACAGGTAGCTGGCGCCCAGGTTGAGTTCCAGGTCGTCGGACAGCTTGAAGTAGGCCGAAGGCGCCAGGGCCTTGCGCTCGAGGAAGGCGTCGTCGCGGAAGCCGTCGCTGTCCTCCAGTGCACCGGTGACCCGAAAAGCCTTGTCGCCGTGCTCCTGGTCGGCCCAGCCGGCATCGAACTGGCTGCGTTTCTTGCCTTCGCTGTCGACGCTGACGCCGACTTCCTGCACCGGGGCGAAGGTCGGGCGCTTGCTCACGCTGTTGATCAGGCCGCCGGAGGAGCCGCGGCCGTAAAGCACGGCGGCGGGGCCCTTGATCACTTCCACTCGCTCGATATTGGACAGGTCGCGGTAGTACAGGGCGTCGTCGCGGATGCCGTCGATGTACTGGTCGCCGATGGCGCTGAAGCCACGGATGGTGACCTGGTCGCGCTGGCCGTCGCCGTTGGACAGGCCGACGCCGGGCACGTTCTTCAGCACGTCTTCCAGCGACTGGGCGCCCTGATCCTTGATCAGGCTCTGCGGGATGACGTTGACCGTCTGCGGGATGTCGCGCAGCGGCGCGTCGATCTTCAGCGCGCTCTTGCTGCGGCTGGGCTTGTAACTGGTCTGTTGCTGCTGTGCGGTTACCACGGCGGCTGGAATTTCCAGCGCGGTGTTCGATTCGGCATGCACGACCTGCACGGCGAAAGCGCCCAGCAGCGAGAGATAGAGTGGATTCAAACGTAAGACGATCACCGGAAGCGCTCCATAAAAAAGAGCGCGAATGATATTGCTTTGCATTTACATGCGCAAATGGCTTGCAACCTTATTCAAGCAGCCCGGTTCGCGTGCGTGAGTGGAAAGAACCTTTTTTGGCTATGTCCCAATTATGTGTTGCATGCGCGATCTCTTGTAGGAGGGCCGCGCCTGTTCCTGACAGGCTAGCGGCATTTCCCACATCCATGTGGGTCACGCGACCCCGCGGCGAATGTAGCCCGCAGGGCTGCCTGCTCATCGTTTCGCGGATATAGCCAAAGCTCGCCCCGAGGTCGGGCCTCCTACGGATCGCAGGCAGTTCGCGCCTGGTGATACAACACCTAACGGGTACAGAGCCTTTTGCGTGCGCCAAACATGGCGTGAAACAGCGTGCCGCGTGGCTGGAACAACTACTCCAAGTTGAGCCGCAGTAAACGGCCTCTCGGAATCCGACGGCTGGGAGCGTTACAAACTTCGTTGTGTGTTCTGACGGGCAATGGCCGCGACCCTTCACCGGGTGGCGGAACCTGATGCGCCTGGGGGACGAAGCGCGCGCCAGGAGGTCGGCGATCAATAGGCTGGGGCCTGCGGCGGTGAAAAACGCTCGCCGCGAATGTCTGGAGACAGCCTCGCGACGGCGCTCGATATTTTCACAACCGCCGAGAAGATGGCGGGGCGATCCCGCCTCCTCTCGAGATGATGTTCATTGCAGCTTGCGCTGTCCCTAATCTATATATTGGAACAGCTTGACGATCTTCTGCACGCCGGAGGTGCTCTGCACCAGGCCGGTCGCCCGATTGGCTTCCTGGCGCGAGACCAGGCCTAGCAGATAGACGATGCCGTTCTCGGTGATCACCTTGATCCGCGAGCCCGGTACGGTTGCGTCGGCTACCATCTGGGCCTTGATCTTGGTGGTCAGTAGCGAGTCGTTGCTGCGCGCGAGCAGCGAAGTCGGCTGCAGGATCTGCAGCTCGTTGTGCACCTTGGCGACGCCCTGAACCTTGCGCGCCGCCTGTTCGGCGGCGGCTTTCAGCTCGCTGCGCGGCGTCTGTCCGGCCAGCAGCACTGCGCCGTTGTAGCTGGTGACCACGATGTGCGAGGTGGGGTCGGTCAGATCGATATGGGCGCGGCTGATATTGGCGCTGACCTCTGGGGCAATGAACTGGTCATCGATTTTGTTGCCGATACTGCGGCTGCCGCAGCCGGCAAGAATCAGGCTGCATAGCAGCCCGGCAAGGATCAGTGGCGAACGGGTCATTCTTCACTCCCAAACAGTTGGCGGTCGATCAGGTCGCACAGGCAGTGGATCGCCAGCAGGTGAACCTCCTGTATGCGTGCGGTGACCTTCGACGGTACGCGAATCTCAACGTCTTCCGGTAGCAGCAGCGAGGCCATGCCGCCGCCATCGCGGCCGGTTAGCGCGACCACGGTCATTTCACGGTCGTGGGCGGCCTGGATGGCCTGGATCACGTTGGCCGAGTTGCCGCTGGTGGAGATCGCCAGCAACACATCGCCCGGCTGGCCGAGGGCACGGATCTGCTTGGAGAAAATCTCGTTGTAGCTGTAGTCGTTGGCGATCGAGGTGATGGTCGAGCTGTCGGTGGTCAGGGCAATGGCTGGCAGGCTCGGACGTTCGCGCTCGAAGCGGTTGAGCAGCTCGGAGGAGAAATGCTGGGCATCGCCTGCGGATCCGCCGTTGCCGCAGGTGAGGATCTTGCCCTCGCTGAGCAGGGTCTGAACCATGGCCAGGCTGCCTTGTTCGATGAACGGAACCAGAACTTCCAGAGCCTGTTGCTTGGTTTCAATGCTGGCCAGGAACAGTTGGCGGATACGGTCTTGCATTTCCATCGGAGATTTAACCTTTAGTGTGGCGCCGGTTCAGGTGTCAAAGGCGTTTTGAATCCAGTTCAGTCGGGGAGTCGAGCTGCCTTCGGCGGTTATGGCAATCACGTCGAACCGGCAGGGGTGTTTGGCCCAGCGCGATTGTTCCTGCAAAAAGTGCATGGCGGCTCTCGTGAGCTTGTCGCGCTTGCGTGCGTCCACGCTCTCCGCAGCGCCGCCCCAGGCGGAGTGTCGACGGTAGCGGACCTCGACGAATACTACTGTATCGGCGTCGAGCATGACCAGATCAAGCTCGCCGCGGCGGCAGCTCCAGTTCTGCGCCAAAAGCTTCAGACCGTGTTGCTGCAGATGCAGGCGGGCCAGCTCTTCGGCGGCCCTGCCGCTGCTCTGGGTGCTGTTGTGGTCGATCAATTGAGGTTGTCTGGCAGGTGCTCGACGCGACCGCCGCGAAACTCGGCCCAGGGCAGTTGGCGCTCGATGCGCTGTGCCGGATTGAGGCCGAGGCTGCCCGACAGGCCGTCGATCCGCGTCTCTGGCAGGGCCTTGAGCTGGCTCAGGCGCGGGGCCAGGAGGTAGGCGTCGGCGCCCATAGCATAGAGCCGGCCGAGACTGCCACCGGCTTGCGGCCACTGGCTTTCGACTTGCTGACGTACGGGATCGTTGACGTTGAGCAGCCAGGGCGTTTCGCAAAAGCGAATGCCGTTCAGGTCTTGATACTGGGCGCTGCTGTGGTTGCCGGTAAACAGGTGCGAAGTGGCGTACACGGGCACGTCGCCAGCGTACTGGAAGGCCAGGGTCGGTTTGATCTGCTGCGCTTGCTGCGGGGTCGCCGCCAGGAAGATGAAATCGATGTCCTGGCGCCGTGCCGGCTGTGCGGCCACCGCAACGCCCAGGGTGTTCTTCAGGCGCTTGGTGCGTGCTTCGCTTTCGCGCAATTGGAACAGCTCGGCAATTTGCCGGGCCAGTTCGACCGGTTGGTCGACGTGTTCGGCGGCGATCAGGGTGCCGCCCTGGGCTTGCCAGCTCTGCCGGAAGGCATCGAGAACCCGGTCGCCCCAGTCGCCGCGCGGCACCAGGGCGGCTGCCCGGCGCATGCCGTCGGCCCAGGCGCGGCGTGCCACTTCGCGCGCTTCGTCTTCGGCGGCGAGGCCGAACTGGAACAGCTGCGCCGGGCCTTCCTGGCCTGGATCGCTGTAGTTCAGGGCCAGGGTGGTGATCGGTAGTTGCTCGCGATCGCTGAGTTGTTTGACCAACGGCTTTTCCAGTGGGCCGATCACCAGCTCGACGCCGGCCGCCTGTGCCTGGCGGTAGAACTCATCCAGGGAGTCCATGCTCGAGCTGTCATAGAACTGGATGTCGGGCGGGTTCTGCCCGGCCTGCTTGGCCCGATAGTGGGCGGAGAGAAAGCCGTCGCGCAAGGCGCGTGCTACGGCTGCAAGCGGGCCTTGTTGTGGCAGCAGCAGGGCGATTTCGTGCAAAGGTTGGCTGGAGAGTTCTTGCAGTTGGCTCAGTGCCGGCGGTAACTGCAGGGCGGCGGGATGCTGCGGGTTCTGTGCCAGCCAGGTATCGATGGCGGCTTGCTGCTGTTGCAGGGTGCCGGGGGGCTTGGCCGCCCGAGCCAGGCCCAGCCATCCGGCCAGGTCGGTTCCGTCGCTGCTGAGCAGTTGCTCGCTGGGTAGGCTGGAGGTCAGCTCCCAGATCGTTTCGTGGTTGCGTTGGGCGGTTTCGCCGCTGAGCAGTGGGGCGATGTACACGCGTTCGCGCGCGGCGGCAAGGATCTGTCCATCGGCCTGCAGGGCGTTGGCGCGAGCCAGTTGGGTGCGTATTTGCTGCTCAATCGGCAGCTCTGCCAGGCGCTCCAGGCTCGGATGGCCGAGCGCTTTCAGGGCGGCTTTGGGTTTTTCGCGTGCCAGTGCCAGTTCGGCGGCCAGGGTGCTGGCGTAGATCTGCTGGGCCGGTTTCAGGTTGTTGAGTGGCACTTGTTCGAGGATGCTGTCGGCGCGCGCGATATTTTTCTGCTGGTAAGCCAGATCCGCGGCAGCCAGGCGCAGCAGGGCGGCTGGTTCGGGCTTGCTGGCGTCGGCTTGCTGCAGCAGTTGCTCGATGTTGGCTTGAGGGGTGCGCGGCAGTTCCCCCAGGGTAGATGAGGGCGAGCTGGCGCAGGCGCCAAGCAGGCCGGCAAAGCAGAGAACGAGGAGCGGACGCAGGCAGGCGATCATGTAAGCGTTCCTGATACTTGATCAAATGAACGGCGAATTGTACCCAAGGCCTGGCCCTGGCGCGATGTCGATGGCGTGAAACGGGCTACAATGCGCGCTTTTGCGATTGAAGAGGCTGGTGCTGTGACCACTTCCGGTGCATCGAATTCCACCCCCGGCACCCTGTATGTGGTCGCCACGCCAATTGGCAACCTGGACGACATCAGTGCGCGGGCGCTCAAGGTGCTCGGCGATGTGAGCTTGATTGCCGCCGAGGACACCCGCCACTCCGCCCGCCTGCTGCAGCACTTCGGGATTGCCACGCCGCTGGCCGCCTGTCATGAGCACAACGAGCGCGATCAGGGCGGGCGCTTTCTCGCGCGCTTGCTGGGCGGCGAGGATGTGGCGTTGATTTCCGACGCTGGTACGCCGTTGATTTCCGACCCGGGTTACCACCTGGTGCGTCAGGCGCGGGCCGCCGGAGTCGCCGTGGTGCCGGTGCCGGGCGCCTGTGCGCTGATTGCGGCGCTGTCGGCGGCGGGCTTGCCGTCCGACCGGTTTATTTTCGAGGGTTTTCTACCGGCCAAGACGGCTGGGCGTCGTGCGCGCCTGGAGCAGGTAAAGGAAGAGCCGCGCACGCTGATCTTCTATGAAGCGCCACACCGCATCCTCGAGTGCCTGGAAGACATGCAGGTGGTGTTCGGCGCCGAGCGCCCGGCACTGCTGGCGCGTGAACTGACCAAGACCTTCGAGACGCTCAAAGGCCTGCCCTTGGCCGAGTTGAGCGCCTGGGTGGCGGCCGATAGCAATCAGCAGCGCGGCGAGTGCGTGGTGCTGGTGGCGGGTTGGCAGGCTCCCGAGGGCGAGGCGGCGGTCAGTGCCGAGGCGCTGCGGGTGCTCGAGCTGTTGCTCAAGGAAATGCCGCTCAAGCGAGCGGCGGCGCTGGCGGCGGAAATTACCGGGGTGCGCAAGAACCTGCTCTATCAGGCGGCGTTGGCGCGGCAGAACGACGCTTGAGCCTTGTTCTATCGGGCGCGTGCCGGTAACCTTGGCGGCGGAGAGTCGATCGGACAGTCGCTGCCGTGTTTCGTTCTGCGAAATGCGGGGGAGGAAAGTCCGGGCTCCATAGGGCAGAGTGCCAGGTAACGCCTGGGAGGCGTGAGCCTACGGAAAGTGCCACAGAAAATAACCGCCTAAGCGCTTCGGCGCCGGTAAGGGTGAAAAGGTGCGGTAAGAGCGCACCGCGCGGCTGGTAACAGTCCGTGGCTAGGCAAACCCCACTCGGAGCAAGACCAAATAGGGTTCCATTGGCGTGGCCCGCGCTGGAACCGGGTAGGTTGCTAAAGGCGTGCAGTGATGTACGCCGTAGAGGAATGACTGTCCTCGACAGAACCCGGCTTACAGATCGACTCTCCACCTTTCCTTTCTATCCGCGACACCTTTACTCCTCGCTTTTTTAAGACCGAAAAAATCTTACTCTTAACAAATTACTTTAAGTTTGAAGTGCAGCTTGCTGTGCACGCTCAGATTGCCTCAAAAAACCCCGTCCAATGCTCCGCTCTTACTCCTCTTTAGTTGGCTAAATTGCCGTTCTGTAAGGCTTTTTCCCTCCAGGCGCGCCTTGACGGTGGGGTGTGGGCGTTTCTATAGTGTGTGCAGGTGGTAAGAAGTGGCATGAAGTGGGGTTTTTTGGGCATGGATAGCTAATTTAAGGGGAAGCGCAACTGTGTTTCGTGGAGCCAACGCCATCAGTCTCGACGCCAAAGGGCGACTCGCGATACCAAGTCGGTATCGGGACGAGCTCGTGTCGCGTTGTGCGGGCCAGCTTATCGTGACCATCGATGCCATCGACCCCTGTCTATGTGTCTACCCACTGGCTGAGTGGGAACTGATTGAGGCCAAGTTGCGTGAGCTGGCGTCCTTTCGTGAGGAGAATCGCCGTTTACAGCGCTTGCTGATCGGTAATGCCGTTGACCTCGAGCTGGATGCCAGCGGCCGTTTTCTGGTGCCGCCGCGTCTGCGCGAGTACGCCAAGCTGGATAAGCGCGCGATGTTGGTCGGCCAACTGAATAAATTTCAACTGTGGGACGAAGATGCCTGGAATGCGGTCGCCGATGCCGATTTGGCGGCCATCAAGCAACCGGGTGCTTTGTCCGACGAACTACGTGACTTGATCCTGTGACTATGACCAGCAGCTTTCGCCATATTACTGTGCTACTCGACGAGGCTGTCGACGGGTTGGCCGTGCGTGCGGGTGGCTGCTACCTGGATGGCACCTTCGGCCGTGGCGGGCATAGCCGGTTGATCCTCGAAAAGCTCGGGTCAGACGGGCGCTTGTTGGGGTTCGATAAGGACCCCTTGGCGATTGCCACGGGCAACGAGTTAGCGGCCGAAGACGGCCGCTTTGTCGTTGTGCAGCGCAGTTTCGCGGAACTTGGCGAAGAAGCTGTTGTCCGCGGCCTGGCTGGTAAGGTCAGTGGGATTCTGCTGGATCTGGGGGTTTCCTCGCCGCAGCTGGACGATGCCGAACGTGGCTTCAGCTTTCTCAACGACGGCCCGCTGGACATGCGCATGGATCCCACGCGCGGCGTCAGCGCGGCGCAGTGGATCGCCAGCGCCAGCGAAGAGGAAATCGCCAGGGTGTTCAAGGAATATGGCGAAGAGCGTTTCGCCAGGCGCATGGCCCGAGCCGTGGTGTTGCGCCGCGCGGAGCAGCCCTTTGAGCGCACCGCCGATCTGGCGCAGGTGCTGACGGTGGCCAATCCTGCCTGGGAGAAGGGCAAGAATCCGGCGACCCGCGCGTTCCAGGGGCTGCGCATTTACATCAATAACGAACTTGGCGATCTGCAACGTGGCCTCGACGCCGCGCTGGAGACGCTTGAAGTGGGCGGGCGCTTGGTGGTGATCAGCTTCCATTCCCTCGAGGATCGCATCGTCAAGCAGTTCATGCGCAAGCAGGCCAAGGGCGAGCAGGACAAGTACCCGCGTGACCTGCCGATCATCCCCAAGGCCTTCGAGCCCCGTTTGAAGCTGATCGGCAAGCCGCAATTCGCTTCCGAAGCCGAGCTGAAGGCCAATCCGCGCTCGCGTAGCGCGGTCATGCGTGTGGCGGAGAAAATGCGATGAGCACGGTCTTCGCCAAGCCATTGCCCAGGGGCAGCCTGCTGATGCTGGTGCTGTTCCTGGGTGTGCTCGGCACGGCGCTAGCGGTCTCTTATAGCGCGCACTGGAACCGTCAACTGCTCAACGGGCTGTATGCCGAACTGAGCATTCGCGACCGGGCGCAGGCCGAATGGGGGCGCTTGATTCTCGAGCAAAGCACCTGGACCGCCCACAGCCGTATCGAAACCCTGGCCAGCGAACAGCTGAAGATGCGCATTCCCGAAGCCGCCGAAGTGCGCTTGGTGGGGCCATGATCAGACTCGAAGGGGCGCTTTATCCCTGGCGTTTTCGCCTGGTGCTGCTGCTCCTGGCGCTGATGGTCGGTGCCATCGTCTGGCGCATGGTCGACCTGCATGTGGTCGACCATGACTTTCTCAAGGCCCATGGCGATGCGCGTAGCGTGCGGCATATCCCGATTCCAGCGCATCGTGGCCTGGTCACCGATCGCAATGGCGAGCCGTTGGCGGTCAGTACCCCGGTCACCACCCTGTGGGCCAATGGCAAGGAATTGCAGGCCGGCAAGGGCCAATGGCCGGCCTTGGCGGCTGCGTTGGGGCAGGAGGCGCAGGGGTTTGGCGTGCGTCTGCAGGCCAATGCCGAACGCGAATTCATGTACCTGGTGCGTGGTCTGACGCCGGAGCAGGGGCAACTTGTGCTCGATCTGCAGGTGCCGGGCGTGTACGCCATCGAAGAGTTTCGGCGTTTCTATCCGGGCGGCGAAGTGACCGCGCATGTGGTTGGGTTTACCGATATCGATGATCGCGGTCGCGAAGGCATGGAGCTGGCTTTCGATGAGTGGCTGGCCGGCGTGCCGGGCAAGCGCCAAGTGCTCAAGGATCGCCGCGGCCGTTTGATCAAGGATGTCCAGGTCACCCAGAACGCCAAAGCGGGCAAGGCGCTGGCGTTGTCGATCGACCTGCGCCTGCAGTATCTGGCGCATCGCGAGCTGCGCAACGCCCTGGTCGAGTTCGGGGCCAAGGCGGGCAGTCTGGTCATGCTTGATGTGAAGACCGGCGAAGTGCTGGCCATGGTCAACCAGCCCACCTACAACCCGAATAACCGGCGCAATCTGCAGCCGGCCGCCATGCGTAACCGGGCGATGATCGATGTATTCGAGCCGGGTTCGACCATGAAGCCTTTCTCCATGAGTGCCGCTCTGGCGAGTGGCCGCTGGAAGCCGACCGATACCGTCGATGTGTACCCGGGCACCTTGCGGATTGGCCGCTACACGATTCGCGATGTCTCACGCAGCAGTGGGCCGTTGAGCCTCACCGAGATTCTGATCAAGTCGAGCAACGTCGGCATGAGCAAGGTCGCCTTCGATATCGGCGGCGAGTCCATCTACTCGGTGATGCAGCAGGTCGGACTGGGCCAGGACACCGGCTTGGGCTTTCCGGGCGAGCGGGTCGGCAATCTGCCCAATTACCGCGAATGGCGCAAGGCTGAAACCGCCACGTTGTCTTATGGCTACGGCTTGTCGGTAACGGCCGTGCAGTTGGCGCATGCCTACTCGGTGCTGGCCAATGGCGGTCGCAGCGTGCCCTTGTCGTTGACGCGCATGGATCGTAAACCGGATGACGTGCAGGTGATCCCTGAAGCTATCGCCAAGACCATGCAGGGCATGTTGCAGCAGGTGATTGAAGCGCCCGGTGGAGTGTTCCGGGCCAAGGTTCCGGGTTACCACGTCGCGGGCAAGAGCGGTACCGCGCGCAAGGTTTCGACCGACTCCAGAGGGTACCGGGAGAATGCCTACCGTTCACTGTTCGCCGGTTTCGGCCCGGTCAATGATCCGCGGATTGCCGTTGCCATCGTCATCGACGAACCCAGCAAGGGCGGCTACTACGGTGGTTTGGTGTCTGCGCCGGTGTTCGGCAAAGTCATGGCCGGTGCCCTGCGCCTGATGAATGTCGTGCCGGATAACCTGACACCGCCGGTCGAATCGCAAGCGACTGCGGTGAACGTCGTCAAGGGAGGGCGCATCTGATGCCCATGCCGCTGAATCAACTGTTACCTGAAGCCGCCAGTGCGGTGCTGATCCGTGAATTGACCCTGGACAGCCGCAAGGTGCGCCCCGGTGATCTGTTCCTGGCCGTGCCGGGGAGCCAGCAGGATGGCCGCGTGCATATTGCCGACGCTATTGCCCGCGGCGCCGCTGCGGTGGCCTATGAGGCCGAGGCTGCGCCCGCGATGACGGCCAGCAGCGCCGAGTTGCTGGCGATCAAGGGCTTGGCCGGCCAGCTGTCGGCCATTGCCGGACGCTTCTACGGCGAGCCGAGCCGGGGTTTGCATCTGGTCGGCATTACCGGCACCAACGGCAAGACCAGCGTCAGCCAGCTGTTGGCCCAGGCATTGGATCTGCTGGGGGAACGCTGCGGCATCGTCGGCACCCTGGGTAACGGCTTTTACAACGCGCTGGCCCTGGGCCGGCATACCACCCCGGATCCCATCGGCGTGCAGGCCACCTTGGCCGACCTGAAGAATGCCGGTGCCCGTGCGGTGGCGATGGAAGTCTCCTCCCACGGCTTGCACCAGGGCCGCGTGACCGCGCTGGCGTTCGACGTGGCGGTGTTCACCAACCTGTCGCGCGATCATCTGGACTATCACGGTTCGATGGACGCCTATGGCGAAGCCAAGGCGGCCTTGTTCGCCTGGCCGGGGTTGCGTTGCCGGGTGCTCAATCTGGACGACCAATTCGGTCGCGAGCTGGCCCGTGCCGAGCATGACTCGCGCCTGATCAGCTATAGCCTGGAAGACCCCGCGGCCTATCTGTACTGCCGCGATGCCCAATTCGACGAGCAGGGCGTGCGCGTCAAGCTGGTCACCCCGCGCGGCGAAGGTAACGTGCGCAGCTCGCTGCTGGGGCGTTTCAACCTGAGCAACCTGCTGGCGGTGGTCGGTGCGCTGCTGGGCATGGATTATCCGCTCGACGAAATCCTCAGGGTGCTCCCGCAGTTGCAGGGCCCGGTGGGGCGCATGCAGCGTCTGGGTGGCGCCCGGCAGCCATTGGTGGTGGTCGATTACGCGCACACCCCGGATGCCCTGGAGAAGGTGCTCGAAGCCCTGCGCCCGCATGTCGAAGGTCGTCTGCTGTGCCTGTTCGGCTGCGGCGGCGAGCGTGATCGCGGCAAGCGCCCGCTGATGGCGGCCGTGGTCGAGCGTCTCGCCGATGGCGTGCTGGTCACCGACGACAACCCACGTGGCGAGGCGCCCGAGCAGATCTTCAGCGATATCCGCACAGGTTTTGCCGCGCCTGAGCGGGTGCAGTTCGTCCATGGTCGCGGCCAGGCCATCGCCCAGTTGATCGCCACTGCCAGCCCGGCCGATGTGCTGGTGCTGGCCGGCAAGGGGCATGAGGACTATCAGGAAATCAACGGCGTGCGCCAGCCATTCTCCGATTTGCTCGAAGCAGGCAAAGCCCTGGCTGCATGGGAGGTGGCGCATGCTTAAAACCCTGCGTTTGAGCGAAATCAGCGCGCCGCTGCAGGCGCGCCTGATCGGTGAAGATTGCGCCTTCGCGGCGGTCAGCACCGACAGCCGTTCTATTCAACCGGGCCAGCTATTCGTCGCCCTGAGCGGGCCGAACTTCGATGGCCACCACTACCTGGCCGATGTCGCCGCCAAGGGCGCGGTGGCGGCGCTGGTCGAGCGGGAAGTGGCGGATGCACCATTGCCACAGGTGCTGGTGGCCGATACGCGTCTGGCGCTTGGTCGGCTCGGCGCCCTCAATCGTCAGGCCTATGGCGGTCCGCTGGTGGCGGTCACCGGTTCCAGCGGCAAGACCACGGTCAAGGAAATGCTGGCCAGCATTCTGCGCACGGCGTTCGGCGCGCAAGGCGGTGCCGTGCTCGCTACCCGCGGCAATCTGAACAACGACCTGGGGGCGCCCCTGACGCTCCTTGAGTTGGCGCCCGAACATGTCGCGGCGGTGATCGAGCTGGGCGCCAACCATGTCGGCGAGATCGCCTACACGGTCGGGCTGACCCAACCGCAGGTGGCCATCATCACCAATGCCGGCACCGCCCATGTTGGCGAGTTTGGCGGGCCGGAAAAAATCGTCGAGGCCAAAGGCGAGATCCTCGAAGGGTTGGGCGAGGGCGGGGTTGCCGTGCTCAATCGCGACGATGCGGCCTTTGCGCTCTGGCAACGGCGCGTTGGCGCCAAGCGGATCCTCAGTTTCGCTTTGCACAATCCGATGGCCGACTTCCATGCCCGCGACCTGAGCCGCGATGCGCGCGGTTGCTCGGCCTTCACCCTGCACTGCGCCGGGGGTCTGGCACGGATACAGCTCAATCTGCTCGGCGAGCACAACGTCGCCAATGCCCTGGCGGCAGCTGCGGCTGCGCAGGCCCTGTGCGTGCCGTTGGTCGATATTAAAACCGGCCTGGAAAACCTGCAGCCGGTCAGAGGCCGCGCCGTAGCGCAGTTGGCGGACAATGGCGTGCGGGTCATCGATGACAGCTACAACGCCAACCCCGCGTCGATGTGCGCGGCGATTGATATACTCGCCGGCTTCTCCGGTCGCACCGTTCTGGTGCTCGGGGACATGGGCGAGTTGGGTACCTGGGCCGAGCAGGCCCACCGCGATCTAGGTAGCTATGCCGCGGGCAAGGTGACCGCGCTCTATGCGGTTGGCCCCCTGATGGCCCATGCGGTGGCAGCGTTTGGCGCCGCTGGCCGGCATTTTGCCGAGCAAGCCGGCCTGATCGAAGCGTTACGCGCCGAGCAGGGCGACACCACCATTCTAATCAAGGGTTCACGCAGCGCCGCGATGGATAAAGTCGTGGCGGCGCTCTGTGGCACATCCAGCGAGAATCACCCAATGGAGAGTCATTAAATGCTGCTGCTGTTGGCGGAGTACCTGCAACAGTTCTACAAGGGCTTCGCGGTCTTTCAGTACCTGACCCTGCGCGGGATTCTCGGTGTGCTGACCGCACTGGCGCTGTCGTTGTGGCTGGGGCCGTGGATGATCCGCACCCTGCAGATCCGTCAAATCGGCCAGTCGGTGCGCAATGACGGGCCGCAGTCGCACCTGTCGAAGAAGGGCACGCCGACCATGGGCGGCGCCTTGATTCTCTCCGCCATCGCGATCAGCACCCTGCTCTGGGCCGACCTGAGCAATCGCTACGTGTGGGTGGTGCTGGCGGTGACCCTGCTGTTCGGCGCGATCGGCTGGGTCGACGACTACCGCAAGGTGATCGAGAAGGATTCGCGCGGCCTGCCGAGTCGCTGGAAGTATTTCTGGCAGTCGGTGTTCGGTCTGGCGGCGGCCTTGTTCCTTTATATGACCGCGCAGACTCCTGCGGAAACCACCCTGATCCTGCCGCTGCTCAAAGACGTGGGCATCCCGTTGGGCGCGGGCTTCGTGGTGCTGACCTATTTCGTCATCGTCGGTTCGAGCAATGCGGTCAACCTGACCGACGGCCTGGATGGCCTGGCGATCCTGCCCACCGTGATGGTCGGCGGCGCCCTGGGCATCTTCTGCTACCTGTCGGGCAACGTGAAGTTTGCCGAATACCTGTTTATTCCGTATTTGCCGGGGGCGGGCGAGCTAATCGTGTTCTGCGCCGCCCTGGTCGGCGCCGGCCTGGGCTTCTTGTGGTTCAACACCTACCCGGCCCAGGTGTTCATGGGTGACGTCGGCGCGCTGGCGCTGGGCGCGGCCCTGGGCACCATCGCGGTGATCGTGCGCCAGGAAGTGGTGCTGTTCATCATGGGCGGGGTGTTCGTCATGGAAACCCTGTCGGTGATCATCCAGGTCGCCTCCTTCAAATTGACCGGCAAGCGGGTATTCCGCATGGCGCCGATTCATCACCACTTCGAACTGAAAGGCTGGCCCGAGCCGCGGGTCATCGTGCGTTTCTGGATCATCACCGTGATTCTGGTGTTGATCGGCCTTGCCACCCTGAAATTGCGTTGAGGAGACTATGAGCCTGATCGCTTCCGACCAATTCCGCATCGTTGTCGGCCTCGGCAAGAGCGGCCTGTCCCTGGTGCGCTTCCTCGCGCGCCAGGGCTTGCCGTTCGCCGTGGTCGACACCCGTGCCAACCCGCCGGAACTGGCCACCTTGCGTGAGCAGTTCCCGCAGGTGGAAGTGCGTTGCGGCGAACTGGACGTGGACTTCCTCTGCCGCGCCAACGAGCTGCTGGTCAGCCCGGGCCTGGCCATCGCCACCCCGGCGCTGCAGGCGGCGTCCGCGCGCGGGGTCAAGCTGTCCGGCGACATCGACCTGTTCGCCCGTTATGCCAAGGCACCGATCGTCGCCATCACCGGCTCCAACGCCAAGAGCACGGTGACCACATTGGTCGGCGAGATGGCGGCGGCGGCCGGCAAGAAGGTCGCGGTCGGCGGCAACCTCGGCACCCCGGCGCTCGACCTGTTGAGCGATGAAGTGGAGCTGTATGTCCTGGAGCTGTCCAGCTTCCAACTGGAAACCACCGATCAGCTCAACGCCGAAGTGGCGACCTGCCTGAACATCAGCGAAGACCATATGGATCGCTATGCCTCGCTGGCCGCCTATCACCTGGCCAAGCACCGGATCTTCCGCGGCGCGCGCCAGGTGGTGGTCAATCGCGACGATGCTTTGTCGCGGCCGCTGGTGGCGGACGACCTGCCGTGCTGGTTGTTCGGTCTGGGCAAGCCGGACTTCAAGCGCTTCGGTCTGCTCGAGGAGAACGGCGAGAAATACTTGGCTTACCAGTTCGACGCACTGCTGGCGGTGCGCGAGCTGAAAATCCGTGGCGCGCACAATCAGGCCAACGCCCTGGCGGCGTTGGCCCTGGGGCATGCGGTCGGCCTGCCGTTCGAGCCGATGCTGGAGGCCCTGAAGCGCTTCGCCGGCCTGCCGCATCGCTGCCAGTGGGTCGGCGAGCGTGACGCCGTGAGCTACTACGACGATTCCAAGGCGACCAACGTCGGCGCCGCCCTGGCCGCCATCGAGGGCCTGGGCGCGGATATCGCCGGCAAGCTGGTGTTGATCGCCGGCGGCGACGGCAAGGGTGCCGACTTCTCGGCCTTGGCCAAGCCGGTCGCACGGTTCTGCCGCGCCGTGCTATTGCTCGGCCGCGATGCCGAGCGCCTGGCCGCGGCGCTCGGCGACGGCGTACCGCTGATCCGGGTAACCAGCCTGGAGGAGGCCGTGCGGCGCTCCGCAGAACTGGCCCAGGCGGGCGATGCGGTGCTGCTCTCGCCGGCCTGCGCCAGCCTGGACATGTTCAAGAATTTTGAAGAGCGCGGACGCCTGTTCGCCCAGGCCGTGGGGGCACTCGTCTGATGCTGGCCTTCCTGCGCCTGTACCCGTCCCCGCTGTTCGGCCGTCAGGGTGTGGATCTGGACTTTCCGTTGCTGGCCGGCTGCCTGGCCCTGCTCGGCCTGGGTCTGGTGATGATCGCTTCCGCCTCCACCGAGGTGGCCGCGGTGAATGCGGGCAGCCCGTTGTACTACATGCTCCGTCACCTGATTTACCTGTTGGTCGGCCTCGCTGCCGCCGTTGTGGTGCTGTTGGTTCCGCTGGCAAGCTGGCAACGCTTCAGCGCAATGGCGCTGCTGGCGGCCTTCGCCTTGCTGACGCTGGTGCTGGTGCCGGGTATCGGCCGGGAGGTCAATGGTTCGATGCGCTGGATCGGTTTCGGCGCCTTCAACGTGCAGCCGTCGGAAATCGCCAAACTGCTCGTGGTGATCTACCTGGCCGGTTACCTGGTGCGTCGTCAGGCGGAAGTGCGCGAAAGCTGGGCCGGTTTCTTCAAGCCCTTCATCGTGCTGTTGCCCATGGCCGGCCTGCTGTTGCTGGAGCCGGACTTCGGCGCCACCGTGGTGATGATGGGCGCCGCGGCGGCCATGCTGTTCCTCGGCGGCGTCGGCCTGCTGCGTTTCGGCCTGATGGTCGCCCTGGCCGTCGGCGCGGTGTTCGTCCTGGTGCAGACCCAGGAGTACCGCCTGCAACGCCTGATCACCTTCACCGACCCCTGGGCCGACCAATTCGGTTCCGGCTATCAGTTGACCCAGGCGCTGATCGCCTTCGGCCGGGGCGAATGGTTGGGTGTCGGTCTGGGCAACAGCATTCAGAAGCAGTTCTACCTGCCGGAGGCGCACACCGACTTCGTCTTCGCCGTGCTCGCCGAAGAGCTGGGCATGATCGGCGCGTTGACCACCGTGGCCTTGTTCGTCTTCGTCAGCGTGCGTGCCCTGTACATCGGTCTGTGGGCGGAGCAGGCCAAGCAGTTTTTCGCCGCCTATGTCGCCTACGGCTTGGCTTTCCTGTGGATCGGCCAATTCCTGATCAATATTGGGGTCAACATCGGCCTGCTGCCGACCAAGGGTTTGACCCTGCCGTTCCTCAGCTACGGCGGCAGTTCCCTGGTGATCTGCTGCGTCAGCCTGGCGCTGCTGCTGCGCATCGAGTGGGAGCGGCGCACCCAACTGGGTAGCGAGGATGTCGACTTCGCTGAGTCGGATTTTACCGAGGAGCCTGCCCATGCCCGGTAATGTGCTGATCATGGCCGGCGGTACCGGCGGGCACGTGTTCCCGGCGCTGGCCTGTGCGCGCGAATTCCAGGCGCGCGGTTACCGCGTGCACTGGCTGGGCACCCCGCGCGGCATCGAGAACGAATTGGTACCGGCCGCCAACCTGCCGTTGCATCTGATCGACGTCAGCGGGCTGCGCGGCAAGGGCAAGTTGTCGCTGCTCAAGGCGCCGTTGCAGCTGCTCAAGGCGCTGTTCCAGGCGCGCAAAGTGGTGCGCGAGCTGCAGCCGGTGTGCGTGCTCGGCATGGGCGGTTTCGTCACCGGTCCCGGCGGCCTGGCGGCCAGGCTGGGCGGCGCGCCCTTGATCATCCACGAGCAGAATGCCGTGGCCGGTACCGCCAATCGCAGCCTGGTGCCCTTCGCCAGTCGCGTGTGCGAGGCCTTCCCGAATACCTTCGGTGCTTCGGCCAAGCGCCGCACCACTGGCAATCCGGTGCGCGAGGAGCTGTTCCTGGAAACCCCGCGCGCGGCACTGCGCAATCGCCGCCCGCGCCTGCTGATCCTGGGTGGCAGTCTGGGCGCCGAGCCGCTGAACAAACTGCTGCCGGCCGCGCTGGCGTTGCTGCCGGGCGAGTTGCGCCCGGAGGTGTTTCACCAGGCCGGCAAGCAGCACGATGCAATTACTGGCGAACGTTACCGCGATGCCGGCGTCGAAGCGCAGGTCGCCCCTTTTATCAAGGACATGGCCGGTGCCTACGGCTGGGCCGACTTGGTGGTGTGTCGCGCCGGCGCCTTGACCGTCAGCGAACTGGCCGCCGCCGGTCTGCCGTCATTCCTGCTGCCGCTGCCGCATGCCATCGACGATCACCAGACCCATAACGCCGGCTATCTCGCCAGGGAGGGCGCTGCCGTCCTTCTGCCGCAACGCTCCACAGACGCCGCCACGCTGGCCGCCCAGCTGTCCGAGGTTTTGATGCACCCAGAACGATTGAAAGAAATGGCGCGCACCGCGCGGCGTCTGGCCAAGCCCGATGCAACCCGTACTGTTGTCGATATTTGCCTGGAGGTGGCCCGTGGTTGAGAGTCGCAAAGCTTTCCCGCAGCCTGAAATGCGCCGTATCCGCCGTATCCACTTCGTCGGTATCGGTGGCGCCGGTATGTGCGGCATCGCCGAAGTGCTGCTCAATCTGGGCTACCAGGTGTCCGGTTCCGACCTCAAGGCGTCGGCGGTCACCGAGCGTCTGCAGAGTTTCGGCGCGCAGATCCATATCGGCCACCGCGCCGAGAATGCCGAGAGTGCCGACGTGCTGGTGGTCTCCAGTGCCGTGAATACCGCCAACCCGGAAGTGGCCGCAGCCCTGGAGCGGCGTGTGCCGGTGGTGCCGCGTGCGGAAATGCTCGCCGAGCTGATGCGTTACCGGCATGGCATTGCCGTGGCCGGTACCCATGGCAAGACCACCACCACCAGCCTGCTGGCCTCGGTGTTCGCCGCCGGCGGCCTGGATCCGACCTTCGTCATCGGCGGCCGGCTGAATGCGGCGGGCACCAATGCCCAGCTGGGCACCAGCCGCTACCTGATCGCCGAAGCGGACGAGAGCGACGCCAGTTTCCTGCATTTGCAGCCGATGGTCGCGGTGGTCACCAATATCGACATGGATCACATGAGCACCTACGAGGGCGACTTCAACAAGTTGAAGAAGACCTTCGTCGAGTTCCTGCATAACCTGCCGTTCTACGGCTTGGCGGTGATGTGCGTCGACGACCCCATCGTGCGCGAGATCCTGCCACAGGTGAAGCGCCCGGTCATGACCTACGGCTTCGGCGAAGATGCCGACGTGCGCGCGATCAACGTGCGCCAGCAAGGCATGCAGACCTTCTTCACCGTATTGCGGCGCGACTGCGAACCGCTGGATGTGTCGGTCAACATGCCGGGCAACCACAACGTGCTCAATGCCCTGGCGACCATCGCCATCGCGACCGATGAAGGCATCAGCGATCAGGCCATCGTCCAGGGCCTGTCGGGCTTCCAGGGTGTCGGTCGGCGCTTCCAGGTCTACGGCGAACTGCCGGTGGCCGGCGGCAGCGTGATGCTGGTCGACGATTACGGCCACCACCCGCGCGAAGTCGCCGCGGTGATCAAGGCGGTG
Organism: Pseudomonas sp. sp1636; assembly: GCF_030376615.1. Lineage (GTDB taxonomy): Bacteria > Pseudomonadota > Gammaproteobacteria > Pseudomonadales > Pseudomonadaceae > Aquipseudomonas. The sequence continues at coordinate 292,737 of NZ_JARRAB010000001.1, read as the reverse complement.
CGCGGCGGTTGGCCGGAGCGGCGTCTGGTGATGGTCTATCAACCGCACCGTTTCAGCCGTACCCGCGACCTCTACGAGGATTTCGTCCAGGTGCTGGCCGAAACCAACGTCCTGCTGCTGATGGAAGTCTATCCGGCCGGCGAAGAACCGATCCCCGGCGCCGACAGCAAGCACCTGTGCCACAGCATTCGCCAGCGCGGCCAGTTGGATCCGATCTACATCGAGCGCGGCGTCGAGCTGGCGCCGCTGATCAAGCCGCTGTTGCGTGCCGGCGACATCCTCCTGTGTCAGGGCGCCGGCGATATCGGCGGCCTGGCCCCGCAACTGTTGCAGAGCGCGCTGTTCGCCGCGGCTGCCGGCGAGTCGAAAGAGGCGGGGTGCAAATGAGCGGCGAAACCTTGAAATCGCACCTGCCCGTCACTGCCTTCGGCCGCGTCGCCGTGCTGTTCGGCGGCAAGAGTGCCGAACGCGAAGTCTCGCTGAAGTCCGGCAATGCGGTGCTCGGCGCCCTGCAAGATGCGGGCGTGGATGCCTTTGGCATCGATGTCGGCGACGATTTCCTGCAGCGTCTGTGCCGCGAGAAAATCGACCGTGCCTTCATCGTGTTGCACGGGCGTGGCGGCGAAGACGGCAGCATGCAGGGGCTGCTCGAGTGCGCCGGTATCCCTTACACCGGCAGCGGCATTCTGGCTTCCGCCCTGGCCATGGACAAGCTGCGCACCAAGCAGGTGTGGCAGAGTCTCGGCCTGCCGACGCCGCGCCATGCGGTATTGGCCAGTGCCGAGGACTGCCGCACCGCCGCGGCCGAGCTGGGTTTTCCGCTGATCGTCAAGCCCGCCCACGAAGGCTCGAGCATCGGCATGGCCAAGGTCGCCGATGTCGAGTCCCTGATCGCCGCCTGGCAGGACGCCAGCCGTTACGACTCGCAGGTGCTGGTCGAGCAATGGATCCACGGCCCGGAGTTCACCATCGCCGTGCTGCGTGGCCAGGTGTTGCCGCCGATTGCCCTGGGCACGCCGCATTCGTTTTACGACTACGACGCCAAGTACCTGGCCAATGACACCCAGTACCGCATCCCCTGCGGCCTCGATGCGGCCAAGGAAGAAGAGTTGCGATCCCTCAGCGCGCGGGCCTGCGAGGCGGTCGGCACCCAGGGCTGGGCGCGGGTCGATGTGATGCAGGACGCTGCCGGCCAGTTCTGGCTGCTAGAGGTCAATACCGTGCCGGGCATGACCGACCACAGTTTGGTGCCGATGGCGGCGCGTGCCGCCGGCCTGGACTTTCAACAACTGGTGTTGGCGATCCTCGCCGACAGCCTTGAGGCCCGGGGGTAAGCCATGATCGCCACTCTGCGCCACCAGCCAGGTTCTGCACGTGCTCCGTTGCGCGGCAAGCCTGCGCAGCGCGGCGCCAGCCGCCTGGTGGCCAAGGAGCCGATCAGCCTGCGCTTGCCCAGGCCCAATCTCTCTTTGCTCAAGCGCATCGCCTGGCCGCTGCTGCTGTTGCTGTTGGGCTTCGCCGCTTACGAGTTGGCGCAGCGTCTGCTGCCTTATGCCGATCGGCCGATCGCCAAGATCAGCGTCGAGGGCGACCTCAGCTACATCAGCCAGCAGGCGGTACAGCAGCGTATCGAGCCGTTCGCCAAGGCGAGCTTCTTCAGTGTCGATCTGCCGGGTATGCGCCATGAACTGGAGCAGATGCCCTGGATCGCCAGCGCGCAGGTACGTCGGGTATGGCCGGATCAGCTGCTGGTGCGTCTCGAGGAGCACTTGCCGATTGCCCGTTGGGGCGATGAAGCCCTGTTGAACAACCAGGGGCAAGCTTTCGCGCCCAAGGAACAGGCGAATTATCAGCACCTGCCGCAGCTGTATGGCCCCAAGCGGGCCCAGCAGAAAGTCATGCAGCAGTATCAGGTGCTCAGTCAGATGTTGCGTCCAATGGGCTTTTCCGTGGCGCGTCTGGAGTTGCGTGAGCGCGGCAGTTGGTTCCTCTCCACCGGGCAGGGCATCGAGCTGCTGTTGGGCCGCGACCACCTGGTGGAAAAAATGCGTCGCTTCAGCGCCATCTACGACAAGGCGCTGAAAGAGCAACAAACGAATATCGCGCGGATCGATCTGCGTTACGCCAACGGCCTGGCCGTGGCGTGGCGTGAGCCGGTTGCGCCCACGGCGGCCGATACCGCTGTCGTGCAGTGAATCAGGAGAAGGCAGCAACCATGGCAAATGTGCAGAGCGGCAAGATGATCGTTGGCCTCGATATCGGCACCTCCAAGGTGGTGGCGCTGGTCGGTGAAGTGACCGCCGATGGCCAGTTGGAAATCGTCGGTATCGGCACCCATCCGTCGCGGGGCCTGAAAAAGGGCGTGGTGGTGAATATCGAATCGACCGTACAGTCGATCCAGCGCGCGGTGGAAGAGGCGCAGCTGATGGCCGGCTGCCGGATTCATTCGGCCTTCGTCGGCGTCGCCGGCAACCATATCCGCAGCCTCAACAGCCACGGCATCGTCGCCATCCGCGATCGCGAAGTCAGCCCGGCCGACCTCGAGCGCGTGCTGGATGCGGCCCAGGCCGTGGCCATTCCGGCGGATCAGCGGGTGCTGCACACCCTGCCGCAGGATTACGTGATCGACAACCAGGAAGGCGTGCGCGAGCCGCTGGGCATGTCCGGCGTGCGCCTGGAAGCCAAGGTGCATGTGGTCACCTGTGCGGTGAATGCGGCGCAGAACGTCGAGAAGTGCGTGCGCCGCTGCGGCCTGGAAGTCGACGACATCATTCTCGAGCAGCTGGCCTCGGCCTATGCGGTGTTGACCGACGACGAGAAAGAGCTGGGTGTGTGCCTGGTCGATATCGGCGGCGGCACCACCGATATCTGCATCTTTACCGAGGGCGCGATTCGCCACACCGCGGTGATTCCGATTGCCGGCGATCAGGTCACCAACGACATCGCCATGGCCTTGCGCACGCCGACCCAATATGCCGAAGAAATCAAGATTCGTTATGCCTGTGCCCTGGCCAAGCTGGCCGGTGCCGGCGAGACCATCAAGGTGCCGAGCGTCGGCGACCGGCCGCCGCGCGACCTGTCGCGCCAGTCCCTGGCCGAAGTGGTCGAGCCGCGTTACGACGAGCTGTTCACCCTGATCCAGGCCGAGCTGCGGCGCAGCGGCTACGAGGATCTGATTCCGGCGGGCATCGTCCTCACCGGCGGCACTTCGAAGATGGAGGGGGCGGTCGAGCTGGCCGAGGAAATCTTCCACATGCCGGTGCGCCTGGGCATGCCGCACGGCGTCAAGGGTCTGGCCGACGTGGTGCGCAACCCGATTTATTCCACCAGCGTGGGCCTGTTGCTGTATGGCCTGCAGAAGCAGGCCGACGGCATCTCCATGTCGACCATCGGCAGTTACGGCGATGAACTCAAGGCGCCGGCATTCGAGCGCTTGAAGCGCTGGGTACAAAGCAATTTCTGATTTAGAACCGTGTGTGCAGTAGGCGTTACAACTAGAAAAGCAAAGGAGAGGGAAAATGTTCGAGCTCGTAGACAACATCCCGCAAAGTGCGGTCATCAAGGTAATTGGCGTGGGCGGCGGCGGCGGTAATGCGGTCAACCACATGGCGAAGAACAACATCGAAGGCGTCGAGTTCATCTGCGCCAATACCGATGCCCAGGCACTGAAAAATATCGGTGCGCGCACCATCCTGCAGCTGGGCACTGGGGTGACCAAGGGCTTGGGCGCAGGCGCCAACCCTGAAGTCGGCCGGCAGGCCGCCATGGAAGATCGCGAGCGCATCGCCGAAGTGCTGCAAGGCTGCGACATGGTCTTCATCACCACCGGTATGGGTGGCGGTACCGGCACCGGCGCCGCGCCGGTGATCGCCCAGGTGGCCAAGGAAATGGGCATTCTCACCGTCGCGGTGGTGACTCGTCCGTTCCCGTTCGAAGGGCGCAAGCGCATGCAGATCGCCGAAGAGGGCATTCGCGCCCTGGCGGAAAGCGTCGACTCGCTGATCACCATTCCCAACGAAAAACTGCTGACCATCCTCGGTAAAGACGCCAGCCTGCTGTCGGCGTTCGCCAAGGCCGACGACGTGCTGGCCGGTGCCGTGCGTGGCATCTCCGACATCATCAAGCGTCCGGGCATGATCAACGTCGACTTCGCCGACGTGAAAACCGTGATGAGCGAAATGGGCATGGCGATGATGGGCACCGGCTGCGCCAGCGGTCCGAACCGTGCGCGCGAGGCCACCGAGGCGGCGATCCGCAATCCGCTGCTGGAAGACGTCAACCTGCAGGGCGCGCGTGGCATCCTGGTCAACATCACCGCCGGTCCCGACCTGTCCCTGGGCGAGTACTCCGACGTCGGCAACATCATCGAGCAGTTCGCTTCCGAGCACGCCACCGTCAAGGTGGGCACCGTGATCGATCCGGACATGCGCGACGAGTTACACGTCACCGTGGTCGCCACGGGTCTGGGCGCGAAAATCGAGAAGCCGGTCAAGGTGATCGACAATACCGTGCAAGTCAGTGCACCGGCCGTCGCCCAACCCGCCCCGGCGCGTGGCGAGCAAAGCGTCAATTACAAGGACTACGAACGCCCCACCGTTCAGCGTCAAAGCCATGGCGGCGGTGCCACTGCGGCCAAGTTGAACCCGCAGGATGACCTGGATTATCTGGACATCCCGGCCTTCCTGCGGCGTCAGGTCGATTGATGGAATGCATCGGGAGTATTGGGGCGATTGGTGTTCAGCAAAGGCCGGTTCTGCTATCATCGCCGGCCATTGTTGAAAACAATTCGCAACTAGTGCTATAGCGGCCCAAGCCATGATCAGACAACGTACCCTGAAGAACATTATCCGCGCCACCGGCGTCGGCCTGCATTCCGGGGAGAAGGTATACCTGACCCTGAAGCCGGCACCTGTGGACACCGGTATCGTGTTCCGTCGCACCGACCTCGAGCCCATGGTGGAAATCGCCGCGCGTGCGGGTAATGTCGGTGAAACCACCATGTCGACCACCTTGGTCAATGGTGACGTCAAGGTGGATACGGTAGAGCACCTGCTTTCGGCCATGGCTGGCCTGGGCATCGATAACGCCTACGTCGAGCTCTCCGCGTCCGAAGTACCGATCATGGATGGCAGTGCTGGCCCCTTTGTATTCCTGATTCAGTCCGCTGGGTTGCAGGAGCAGGAGGCGCACAAGAAATTCATCCGTATCCTTCGCGAAGTAACGGTCGAAGAGGGCGACAAGCGCGCCACTTTCGTGCCGTTCGAAGGTTTCAAGGTGAGCTTCGAGATCGATTTCGATCACCCGGTGTTCCGCAACCGCACCCAGTCGGCCAGCGTGGATTTTTCCAGCACCTCTTTCGTCAAGGAAGTCAGCCGGGCGCGCACCTTCGGCTTCATGCGCGACATCGAGTTCCTCCGCTCGCAGAACCTGGCGCTCGGCGGCAGCGTGGATAACGCCATTGTGGTGGATGAGCATCGCGTGCTCAACGAAGACGGCCTGCGTTACGAGGACGAATTCGTCAAGCACAAGATCCTCGATGCCATCGGCGATCTCTACCTGCTAGGCAATAGCCTGATTGGCGAGTTCCGTGGCTTCAAGTCGGGGCATGCCTTGAACAATCGTCTACTGCGCGCGTTGATCGAGCAGACGGATGCTTGGGAAGTGGTCACCTTCGACGACATCAAGAATGCGCCTATCTCCTACATGCGCCCGGTTGCGGCGGTGTAAGCCAAAACTCTCATCCTTTGTGTTTTCAAGCCACCCTCGGGTGGCTTGTTTTTTCCTGCACGGCGACCCTGCAGCGGCGTCTTGATCCGGCTCGCTTGGGCATCATTCGTCGGGTTCGCCATGCTTGGCCAACCGCTCCAGCGCCGCGCGCAGCTTCGGGTCGGTAATGCCGTCGGCAGTGGCTTGGATGTGCTCGGCGGCGGCGCTGGAGAGGCTGATAGTGCGACCGGACGCACGCCTTTCGGCAGCTGGCGGTTGCACCTTGAACAGGATCTTGGTTAAGGTCGCGAACTCTTCGAGGGTCTGCAACTGCCTGAGCAGGCGTCGTTGTTGATAACGCAAGCGGGTGGCCCAGTGGCCATCGGTGACGATAAGAAGCAGGCAGCCCTCACGCCAGGACGCGACATGACAGTGTTCGCGGGCCGCGGGTTGCAGCTGGCTTGCCAGTAAGTGCTGTAGGCGATCGATGCGTTGCGCCTGGTTGAACAGCGCTTTCAAGGGCTTCGCTTCGCGCATTAGCGCGGCGGGTGCTTTAGCCGGCAAAGGACGAAACGTCATGGCAGGACGCCTGAGATTGTGGGGCCGCCATGGTAGCAGAATCCCTGCCGCCGACTTGGGCTCCGCCTATAAGGGGAAGCCATGCACATTATTCTACTCGATCGGAGTCACGGCGCCGCGCGCTCGCTGAGCCTGGATTTACGTTGGTTGCTGGTTGCGCTGGTCATGTTGATAGCGGCGGCGCTGGGCAGTGGGATTGCGGTAGGGGCGTGGGTCGTGCCGCAAGTGGATCGCCTGCCAGGCACTGCGCAGTTGACCGAAGCGCTGAATCGGCAGCGTGCGGAGGTGGGTGCGGTGCGGGTCGATGCGCAGCGGCAACTGGATGCCTTCGCCGCCCATGTTGCCGAGTTGCAGGCCCGTTTGACTCGTCTGGATGCGTTGGGCGAGCGGCTTACCGAGCTGGCCGAGCTGGATGCCAGTGAATTCGATTTTTCCCTGAATGTCGGTCAGGGCGGCCCGGAAGAACTGTTCGGTGGTTCGGCCTATGCGCCGCCGTCATTCATCAGCACCCTCGATGATCTAGCCCTGCGCCTGGACAGCCGCGAACAGCAGCTCGAGGTTCTCGAGCAACTGCTTGCCGACCGCCAACTGAATGAGGCCGAATACCTGGCTGGACGGCCGGTGTTGCAAGGCTATGTGTCGTCTCCGTTCGGCCGGCGTGCCGATCCGCTGACCGGCCGTTTGAGCGTGCACAAGGGCGTGGACTTCGCCGCCAAGGCCGGTAGTGATGTGGTTGCGGTAGCCGCTGGCGTGGTGACCGCCTCGGGCCGGCGCTCCGGCTATGGCAATACCGTGGAAATCAGCCATGCCGACGGTTACATCACCCTGTATGCGCATAATCGGAGCAACCTGGTGCAGGTTGGCGATCTGGTGCAGCGCGGCCAGGTTATTGCCAAGGTTGGCAGCACCGGCCGCTCTACCGGTTCCCACGTGCACTTCGAAGTTAGCCAAAATGGCCGGGTGGTCAATCCCTCCAGCTATATCGCGCGAGTCAGCAGCGTCGAATAACGCCGCTTTCTTCATCTCCGTTTCCGAGTAGAATGCCCCCTTCGCACGCAGCCATGAGGGCTGCATGGGCGACTCATGGGCCGCCCTCCATCCATACGCGTGGAAGATCCTGCCGATATGTTTGCGCCTTTGTTGAAAAAACTCTTTGGAAGCAAGAACGAGCGTGAAGTCAAGCGCATGCTCAAGACGGTTCAGGCCGTCAATGCCTTCGAGGAGCAGATGCTTGCACTCTCGGATGAGCAACTGCGTGCCAAGACCAGCGAGTTCAAAGCCCGTCTGGCCAAAGGCGAAACCCTCGACCAGTTGCTGCCGGAAGCTTTCGCCGTAGCCCGTGAAGCGGGCAAGCGTGTCATGGGCATGCGTCACTTCGATGTGCAGTTGATCGGTGGCATGACCTTGCATGAAGGCAAAATTGCCGAAATGCGTACCGGCGAGGGCAAGACCCTGGTGGGAACCCTGGCGGTCTACCTCAACGCGCTGGAAGGTAAAGGCGTGCATGTGGTCACGGTCAACGACTACCTGGCCCGCCGCGATGCCAATTGGATGCGTCCGCTGTACGAATTCCTCGGTTTGTCATTGGGCATCGTCACCCCGTTCATGCCGCCGGACGAGAAGCGTGCGGCCTATGCCGCCGACATCACCTACGGCACCAACAATGAGTTCGGCTTCGACTACCTGCGCGATAACATGGCCTTCAGCCTGGAAGATAAATTCCAGCGCGAGCTGAACTTCGCGGTGATCGACGAAGTGGACTCGATCCTCATCGACGAGGCGCGTACCCCGTTGATCATCTCCGGTCAGGCCGAAGACAGCTCCAGGCTGTATATCGAGATCAACAAGCTGATCCCGACCCTCAAGCTGCACGTCGAGGAAGAGGAGGGGGTGGTCACTCAGGAGGGCCATTACAAGGTCGACGAGAAGAGCCGTCAGGTCGAGCTGAACGAGGCCGGCCACCAGTTCGTCGAGGAAATGCTCACCGAGGTCGGCTTGCTGGCCGAGGGCGAGAGCCTCTACTCGGCGCATAACCTGGGCCTGCTGACCCATGTCTATTCCGGCCTGCGGGCGCACAAGCTATTCCAGCGCAATGTCGAATACATCGTGCAGAACGATCAGGTACTGCTGATCGACGAACACACCGGCCGCACCATGCCGGGCCGCCGCCTGTCCGAGGGGCTGCACCAGGCTATCGAGGCCAAGGAAGGGTTGCCGATCCAGGCCGAGAGCCAAACCCTGGCCTCGACCACTTTCCAGAACTACTTCCGCCTGTACAGCAAGCTGTCCGGGATGACCGGTACCGCCGATACCGAGGCCTTCGAGTTCCAGCAGATCTACGGCCTGGCGGTGATCGTGATTCCGACCAACCGGCCGATGGAGCGCAAGGATTTCAACGACTTGGTCTACCTGACCCAGGAAGAGAAGTACGCGGCCATCATCACCGACATCAAGGCATGCCAGGCTGAGGGGCGGCCGATCCTGGTCGGTACGGCGACCATCGACAGCTCCGAATATGTCTCGCGCCTGTTGACCCAGGAAGGCATCGAACACCAGGTGCTCAATGCCAAGTACCACGAAAAGGAAGCCGAGATCATCGCCCAGGCGGGGCGTCCCGGAGCCCTGACCATTGCCACCAACATGGCCGGTCGTGGTACCGACATCGTCCTGGGGGGGAACTGGGAGGTCGAAGTGGCCGCCCTGGAAAACCCCTCGGCCGAGCAGGTCGCGCAGATCAAGGCCGATTGGCAGAAGCGCCATCAGCAGGTGATCGAATCGGGTGGCCTGCATGTGGTCGCCTCCGAGCGGCATGAGTCGCGGCGTATCGACAATCAGCTGCGCGGCCGCTCCGGGCGTCAGGGCGACCCGGGCTCCAGCCGTTTCTACTTGTCGCTGGAAGACAGCCTGATGCGTATCTTCGCCTCGGATCGGGTGAAGAATTTCATGAAGGCTCTGGGCATGCAGGCAGGCGAGGCAATCGAGCATCGCATGGTCAGCAACGCCATCGAGAAGGCCCAGCGCAAGGTCGAAGGGCGCAACTTCGACATGCGTAAGCAGCTGTTGGAGTTCGATGACGTATCCAACGAGCAGCGCAAGGTGATCTATCACATGCGCAACAACTTGCTGGCTAGCGAGGATATTGGCGAAACCATTGCCGACTTCCGCAAGGAAGTGCTGGACGGCACCATCAACGAATATATCGCGCCGCAGTCGTTGCCCGAGCAGTGGAATATCGCGGGTCTGGAGGAGGCGCTCTACGCCAGCTTCAACCTCAGGCTGCCGATCCAGCAATGGCTCGACGACGACCACAAACTCTACGAGGAAACCCTGCGCGAGCGCATCCTCGACGAGCTGGTCAAGGCCTACAACGAGAAGGAAATCGAAGCCAGCGCCGAAGCCCTGCGCACCTTCGAGAAGCAGATTCTGCTGCGCGTACTCGACGACCTGTGGAAAGACCACCTGTCGACCATGGATCATCTGCGTCACGGTATCCACTTGCGTGGTTATGCGCAGAAGAACCCCAAGCAGGAATACAAACGCGAGTCCTTCGACCTGTTCCAGGAGCTGCTCAACTCGATCAAACGCGACACCATCCGGGTCTTGTCGCATGTCCAGGTGCGCCGCGAAGACCCGGCCGAGGAAGAGGCGCGTCTGCGCCACGAGGCCGAGGCACTGGCCGAGCGCATGCAGTTCCAGCACGCCGAGGCCTCGGCCCTGATGCAGCCAGACGCCGTGGCTGAGGACGGTGATGTGGCGGTTGCGCCGCCGCCAGTGCGTGCCGAGCCGAAGATCGGCCGCAACGAACCCTGCCCGTGCGGTTCCGGCAAGAAGTACAAGCATTGCCACGGTCAGCTCAACTGACCGGCTGGCCGACCCCGCACAGCGGAAAGGGTATTGGCTTTGGCTCTGCTTGAGCCCGCTCTACAACGCCGCGAACGGTTTAGCCGCTCGCGGCGTTTTACCATCGAACCCGGTCGTGCCCAGCGGCACGACACTTAAGTCCCTCAAGGAGCGCACTCTATGGCTGTTGGTCTTGGCCCGCTGTCTACCCTGCACCCGGTTCCAGGTTTCGAACTGGGTATCGCTTCGGCCGGCATCAAGCGCCCGGGGCGCAAGGATGTGGTAGTCATGCGCTGCGCCGAAGGCTCCAGCGTCGCCGGGGTGTTCACCCTCAATGCCTTCTGCGCGGCGCCGGTGATCCTGGCCAGGAAGCGCGTGCTGGGTAGCGTGCGCTACCTGCTGACCAACACCGGCAATGCCAACGCCGGCACCGGCGAGCCCGGCCTGCAGCATGCCGTGCGCACCTGCGCCGCCCTGGCGCAGTTGGCCGGTGTCGACGACAGCGCGGTGTTGCCGTTCTCCACCGGGGTGATCGGCGAGCCGTTGCCGGTGGAGAAGATCGAGGCTGCCTTGCAGGCGGCCCTGGACGACTTGGCGGGGGATCATTGGGCCGAGGCGGCCAGCGGCATCATGACCACCGACACCCTGCCCAAGGGCGCCAGCCGCCAGTTCGTGCATGACGGTGTCACCGTCACCGTCACCGGCATCAGCAAGGGCGCCGGGATGATCAAGCCGAACATGGCGACCATGCTCGGCTACATCGCCACCGACGCGAAAGTGGCCCAGGGCGTGTTGCAGGATCTGCTGCGCGACGCGGCGAACAAGTCGTTCAACCGCATCACCATCGACGGCGATACCTCGACCAACGACTGCTGCATGCTGGTCGCCACCGGCCAGGCGGCGCTGGCGGAAATCAGCCAGGCCAGCGGCGAACTGTTCGCCAAGCTCAAGGAAGCGGTGTTTGCGGTGTGCATGGAGGTGGCCCAGGCCATCGTCCGCGACGGCGAGGGCGCGACCAAGTTCGTCACCGTGCAGGTCAACGGCGGGGCGACCCATCAGGAGTGTCTGGACGTCGGTTACGCCGTGGCCCACTCGCCGCTGATCAAGACCGCGCTGTTCGCCTCCGACCCGAACTGGGGACGCATCCTCGCGGCGGTCGGCCGTGCCGGCGTGGCGCAGTTGGATGTGAGCAAGATCGACGTGTTTCTCGGCGAGCTGTGCATTGCCAGTCACGGTTGCCGGGCGGCCAGTTATACCGAGGAGCAGGGGGCGGCGGTGATGGCCAAAGAGGAAATCACCATTCGCATCGAGTTGGGCCGTGGTACCTGCAGCGAGACCATCTGGACCACCGACCTGTCTCACGAGTACGTCAAGATCAACGCCGAATACCGCACCTGATCTCGACCGGGACGCAATAGGGTTGTCTCTATTCCCGTTGTTCATGGCCCCATGAACAACGGGAATTTGCTATTGCGGCAGGCGCCTTTTAAGGTCGGCTGACACCCTCGGCAACCCTCTGTGCATGGAGCACGCTCATGTCCCTGACTCTGATCATCGGCAACAAAAACTATTCTTCCTGGTCGCTGCGTGCCGCCTTGGCGATGGAGCTGGCCGAGGCACCTTATAGCGAACTGCTGATCCCACTCGATCGCCCGGACAGCCGGGCGCGCATCCTCGAGCATTCGCCGACTGGCAAGGTGCCGCTGCTGCAGACCGAGGAGGGCCCGGTATGGGACTCCCTGGCGATTGGCGAATACCTGGCCGAACGCTTCCCCGAGGCCTACCTGTGGCCGCGTGGCGAGTACGCCCGTGCGGTGGCGCGTTCGGTCTGCGCCGAAATGCACAGCGGCTTCGCCGCGCTGCGCACGCACCTGCCGATGGATCTCAAACACGATCAGGCGCTGACTGCGATCCCGGCCGATGCCCAGGCGGATATCCAGCGCATCTGCGAACTCTGGGCCGACTGCCGGGCCCAGTTTGGCCAGGACGGCCCCTATCTGTTCGGCCATGCCAGCCTGGCGGACGCCTTCTTCGCCCCGGTGGCGGCGCGGCTGCGCAGCTACCGGGTCGAACTGCCCGAGGTGGCGGCGGCGTATGTGGCGACGGTCTACCAGTGGCCGGCATTCCAGCGCTGGTACCAGGCGGCGCAGGAGGAACGGCTGGGGTGAAACGCATCCATGTGGCGGCGGCGCTGATCCGCGCGGCGGACGGTCGCATCCTGATCGCCAGGCGCGCGGACGAGCAGCACCAGGGCGGCCTGTGGGAGTTCCCCGGCGGCAAGCTGGAGCCTGGCGAGACCGTGCAGGCGGCCCTGGCGCGCGAACTGGAGGAGGAGCTTGGGATTCGCCCGACGGTCACGCGGCCGCTGATCCAGGTGCGCCATGACTATCCGGACAAGCAGGTGCTGCTGGACGTCTGGGAGGTCTCGGCCTTCGTCGGCGAGCCCCATGGCGCCGAGGATCAGCCACTGGCCTGGGTCAGCCCGCGGCAGTTACCCGACTATGAATTTCCCGCGGCCAATCGGCCGATAGTCGCTGCCGCCCGTTTGCCCGAGCGCTACCTGATCACGCCGGAAGGCCTGGAGCCCCAGGTGCTGTTGCAGGGGGTGCGTGATGCCCTGGCGGCGGGCATTGGCCTGATCCAGCTGCGGGCGCCGGGGCTGTTCGATGCCCAGTACCGCGACCTGGCGGTGGACATCCAGGGCCTGTGCGCGGGCAAGGCGCAGCTGATGCTCAAGGGGCCGCTGGAGTGGCTCGGCGATTTCCCCGCCGCCGGCTGGCACCTGACCTCCGCCCAACTGCGCACCTACGCCGCCAAGGGAAGACCCTTCCCGGCCGCACGCTGGCTGGCGGCCTCCTGCCACGGCGCCGAGGAACTGGCCCTGGCCGCGCAGCTGGGGGTGGACTTCGTCACCCTGTCGCCGTTGCAGGCGACCCAGACCCATCCCCAGGCCCGGCCGCTCGGCTGGGCTCGCGCCCGCGAGCTGTTGCAGGGTTTCAATCGGCCGGCCTACCTGCTCGGCGGCGTCGGCCCGGCGGATCTCGAGCGAGCCTGGTCGGCCGGGGCCCAGGGCGTGGCGGGGATTCGCGCATTCTGGCCGGGTTGATCCGGCCGCTGGCTCAGCATCTGCGCGCTCAGTTTGAAGTCAGGTCTGCCTCGGACTGAGCCGCGAGTTCGCCAGCCGGAGCGGGGGCCAGCCGGTACAGCAGCAGGCGGTAGCAGCCCAGGCTGATCAGCCAGTCGAACAGCGCGGTCCACAGGTTGTGCGAGAAGAAGTACGCGCCCTGCAGCATGCGTCCGACCGAGAAGCTGATGCCCAGGGCCAGTGCCAGGGCCAGCGCCGCCTTGGCCAGGCGCGGGCGACGGTCGCGCAGGACGAAGAACAGCGCGAACAGCGAGAACCCCGCGCCCGCATGGCCGCCGGGCCAGCAGCGGCCTGGCTTGGCGGTCGGCGCGCGGCTGCCGAGCAGCGGCGTGTAGCTTTCCTGGCCGCCGAACTCGCTGAGGCTCCAGGGGCAGTGCACGCCGGTCAGGGCCTTGAGTGGCGTGACATAGCCGGTCGAAAGCCCCATCGCCAGCACCAGGTAACCCAGCGGGCGGCGCCATGCCCGCCAGCGCCCTACCAGCAGGCTGAGGACGAAGCCGACAATGGCCAGCAGGCCGATGAGGATCACCGCCTGCTTGGCCCGGTCATGCAGGATGCCTTCGAGAAACCCGCTATGCCGGCCAATAAAGCCCGCCTGCGGATCGTAGGCCCAGTGGGCGATGGCGAAGTCCAGCGCGGTCGGATCTGCCAGCAACAACAACAGCATCAGCGCGAGGGGCAGGCCAAAGCCCAGGTGGAAATTGAACGGCCGCGATGCGCCAGGGCGGAGTTCAAAGCGCATGGTCGCGTTCCTGGGCCTGGGCGGCGGCGAGTCGCCCGGTGCCGGTGGCGCGAGACGGCTGCCAGTCGAGCAGGTGGTGGTTGAAGTCGTAGCTGGCGCTCTGGTAGTAGCTGATATTGCGCTTGACCAGGGGATCGTTGGCCGTGGCACTCGATTCGTGGCTGAGACCCAGGGCATCGGCGTGACGGCGGATGCTCTGGCGTGGGCTGAGAATCGCCAGATCCTGCCCATCGAACAGGCCCAGGTGTTGGTAATTGCCAATCAGGGCGCGGCCTGGCGCGGCATCGGCGCGCAGCACATTGCGGCCAAAAAAGGTCGAGGTGTAATCGATGTTGAGCAGGCCCAGCAAGGTCGGCGCCAGATCGATCTGGCTGACCAGTGCGGCATGCTCGCGGGGTGCGATAAAGCCCGGGGCGTAGATGAACAGCGGGATATGGTAGTTGGCCACCGGCAGGTCTTCGCTGCCGGCGCTGCCCGCGGTGTGGTCGGCGACGAAGACGAACAGGGTGTTGGCGAACCAGGGTTTGTGCCGCGCCTGCTCGAGGAATTGGCCGATGGCGTAGTCGGTGTATTTCACCGCCCCCTCGCGGCCATCGCCCGACGGGATATCGATGCGTCCGCTTGGGTAGGTGTAGGGCCGGTGGTTGGAGGTGGTCATCAGTTGCAGGTAGAACGGCTTGCCGGCGGCATGGTCGGCGTCGGCCAGCTTCAGGGTCTGGCTATAGAGGTCTTCGTCGGACATGCCCCAGGCATTCTTGAACTGGATGCCCGGCTCGGCAACGCTGCTCTGATCGACCACACGGTAACCGTTGCCGCTGAAAAACGCGTTCATGTTGTCGAAATAGCCGCGTCCGCCATAGACGAAGGCGCTGTCGTAACCCAATGCCTGGAATTGTTGGCCGAGGCTGGCGAAACCGCTCTCGCGGCCGATGCGTTTGACGATGGAGCGCCCCGGCGTCGGCGGGATCGACAGGCTGATGGCCTCCAGCCCGCGGTCGGTGCGGGTGCCGGTGGCGTAGAAGTTGCTGAAGAACAGGCTCTGTTGGCGCAGGCGGTCGAGGTTGGGGGTCAGGCCGCGAGTATCGCCGAAGCTGCCCAGGTATTTGGCGCTGAGGCTCTCGATGGTCACCAGCACCACATTGCGTCGCTGCACCTGGCCGGGGTTGTCGATCCGCCGGCGAATATCCAGGGGATCGCTGCCGATAAAGCGTGCGTTGGGCTCGCTTAGCTCGGCGCGCAGCTGCTTGGCGATTTCGCCCTGGTTAAGGGTGGCGTAGAACTGTGGGTAATCCAGTTCGTTGTTGCGAAAGGCGGCGAAGAATTGGTAGGGGCCATTGCTGGCCAGTTCGCGCTGGTAGGCATTGCCATCCGTGCCGCGGGGGAAGTCCTGGTCGAGCAGCAAGCTGCTGACGCAGGCCGTCAGGATCAACCCGGCCGCTAGCCATGGCGTATCGCGCCAGCTCAACGGCGCTGCGTTGAGGGCGGCGTCAGTGGCTTTGCCCAAGAGCATGGCGGCAACCACCGCAATCACTGCCAGGGCGGCCAGCAGCGGGTAGATCGGGTAAGACTCGAGGATGTTGTTGAGCACCTCGTCGGAGTAAACCAGGTAGTCCACGGCGATAAAGTTGAAGCGCACCGCGAACTCGTCCCAGAACAACCATTCCGCCACGGCGGTAAACAGCATGGCGAACAGGCTGACGGCGACCAGCGCATGCAACAGGCCGCGGTGCCAGCGCTGCTGCCAGATCCTGCGTGGGCACAGCAGCAGGTAAAAGGCCAGCGGCAGTGCGGCGTAACAGACGAAACCCAGGTCATAGCCCAGGCCGGTGGCATAGACACGGGCCAGCTCGGCCAAGCCGAGATCCGCCGCAACGAGATGGCTGAGCAGCAAGACGCTACGGGTCAGGGCAAAAATCGTCAGCCAGGTCAGTAGAATCAGGGCGAGGTAACGCAGTTGAGCAAACTTCAAGGCTGGCATCGTATGATCCTGCAGCGAAAAGATGCCGTGCACTCTGCTCGTCGGTGTGTGAGGCGAATGTAGAAACCGCGTGAAAAAAACGTCAAATCGTTTCGACGCGCTCAAGGGCTAAACGGACATGCGCATTCTTGTGGTGGAAGACAATCGGGACATTCTGGCCAATGTCCTCGACTATCTGACGTTGAAGGGCTACAGCGTCGACTGCGCCCAGGATGGTCTGAGCGGCTTGCACCTGGCGGCCTCCGGGCATTACGACCTGATCGTGCTGGACATCATGCTGCCGGGCATCGACGGTTATCAATTGTGCCGGCGCTTGCGCGAGGATGCCCGCCGCGACACGCCGATCATCATGCTGACCGCCCGCGACGCCCTCGACGACCGTCTGCAGGGCTTGAATGCCGGGGCCGACGATTACCTGCTCAAGCCGTTCGCCCTGTCCGAGCTGGTGGCGCGGATCGAGGCCA
The DNA here is from genome assembly GCF_030376615.1 of Pseudomonas sp. sp1636. GTDB lineage: Bacteria > Pseudomonadota > Gammaproteobacteria > Pseudomonadales > Pseudomonadaceae > Aquipseudomonas. The sequence goes on along the minus strand of NZ_JARRAB010000001.1, from coordinate 276,283 downwards.
TCCTGCGGCGCAGCCAGGGCAGCCGTAAGCGCCAACTGCGAGTCGGCGAGCTGGCCTATGACCTCGATACCCTGCATGTCAGCCGCGCCGGGCAGCCGCTAAAACTCAATCCATTGGGCCTGAAGCTGTTGGCCGTGCTGATGCAGCGCAGCCCGGCGGTGGTTCGCCGCGAGGCACTGGAGGAGGCGTTGTGGGGCGACGATTGCCCGGACAGCGACAGCCTGCGCAGCCATATTCATCAACTGCGCTTGGTGCTCGACAAACCCTTCGCCACCCCGTTGCTGCACACCATTCACGGTATCGGTTATCGCCTGGCGGAGTCCGCAGATGGTGTCTAAGCAGCCGTTGTTGCGGCGTATCGTGATCGCCTTCGTGCTCATGACCCTGGTGGTCAGCGGGATACTGTCGCTGGGCATTGTCGCCAGCGTGCACTTCGTCGAGGAGCATCTGGTTTCCCAGGAGCTGGCGCGCGAACTGGACACCGTGATCCAGGACGACCTGGGCAGCGGCAGAGCGCCTCGGCTGGATGCCAGTACGCGGTTTTTCGCGTCGGACTTGCCCGACTATCCCGTGCCGCAGCAGTTCGCCGCGGCCGAGGAGGGGTTTTCCGAGGTGATCGAGGGCGACCAGGCGTTTTATCTGTTCAAGCGCAGCAGCGGCAACGGCCTGGTCTCTATGCTGGTGCAGGAGCAGCACGAGTTCGAGGCGCGCGAGCAGGTGTTGTTCGATGTGGTGCTGGCCGGTTTTCTGCTCAGCGTACTGGTCGCCTGGGGGCTCGGTTGGTTGCTGGCGCGGCGGGTGATGGCGCCGGTGATCCGGCTGGCCAATCAGGTGCGTCACCGCGATCAGTTGCACGCGCTGGCACCGGCCTTGGCGCCGGAATACCCGGACGATGAAGTCGGCCACCTGGCGGCGGCCTTCGATAGCACGCTCGGCCAGTTGCGCCATTCTCTGGAGCGCGAGCGCCTGTTCACCAGTGACGTCAGCCATGAACTGCGCACGCCGCTGATGATCATTGCCAGCTCCTGTGAGTTGCTGGCCGAGGCGCCCGATCTGGATGCCCGCCAGCGCGAGCAGGTACAGCGCATTGGCCGCGCGACCGAGGAAATGCGTGATCTGGTGCAGACCTTTCTGATCCTGGCGCGGGCCAGGTTGCAGGAGTCGAGCCAGGGCGGCAGCGCGACCCTGGCCGCGGTGGCCGATGAACAGAGCAAGCGCTGGGCGCCCTTGATGCGCGAGAAAGGCCTGCAGTTCCAGTTGATCGAGCGAGGCCAGGATGACGCGCAGTACAACCTGACGTTCCTGCGCACGGTGATCTCCAATCTGCTGCGCAATGCCTTGCACTACACCGAGCAGGGCACGGTGCGGCTGATCCTCGAAAACGGCAGCTTTCGCGTCGAGGACAGCGGCGTCGGCATTCCCCAGGATCAGCAGGCACAGATGTTCCAACCCTTCGTGCGGGGTACCCAGGCGCGGGGCGAAGGCTTGGGGTTGGGCTTGTCTCTGGTCAAGCGGATCTGTACGCACCAAGGCTGGGCGGTGCAGGTGCGCGATTTGCCACCGCAGGGCAGCGTGTTCGAGGTCAGCTTGCGGCGCTGATGACGCCGGCGCATGGCGTGCGGCCTGTTCGGCCAGCGTTTCACGCTTTTTTCACATTCTTTTGACGCGGGCTTGATGCCCCGCTGGTTACTTTGGCAGCCATGGATTCCTCAAGGGAGCAGGTTGTCATGTCTAGCGACAAACCCATCGATTTGGCGTTCTCGCACAAGTACGACCGTGAGCATGCCCGCCAGTATTTGCACAAACATCAGGACGGCCTGGCGCGTCGGCTGTCCCATTGGCGCGACGAACAACTGGCTCGGCATGCCTTGAAGCTGGCCGGCGAGCCTAACCTGGTGCTCGACCTACCGTGCGGCGCGGGACGCTTCTGGCCGCTGCTGGCCGAACAGCCGAACCGGGTGATTCTCGCGGCGGACAATTCAGCGGACATGCTGGCGATTGCCACGGCCGGGCAGCCGGCAGATGTGGTCGCCAGGGTTAAGGCTTTCCAGACCTCGGCCTTCGCCATCGATCTGGGCGATAACGCGGTCGACAGCATTTTCTGCATGCGCCTGCTGCATCACATCGCCGACCCCGAGCATCGCCTGGCGATGTTGCGCGAGCTGCACCGGGTGACCCGCGATACCCTGATCGTCTCGCTGTGGGTCGACGGCAACTACAAGGCCTGGAAGCGTCGGCAGCTGGAGGCGCGGCGTGCCGCCGAGGGGCCGGGCGGTGCCAATCAGAACCGTTTCGTCATTGCCCGGTCGACCATCGAGGCGGAGTTCAAGCAGGTCGGTTTCGATACCCTCGGCCACCAGGACTTCCTCCCGGGCTACGCCATGTGGCGGGTCTATGTCCTGCGCAAGGGCAACTGAGATGAACGGCCTGACGGCGTTAGCGCAGAGCGAGCGGGTACCCAGTGCCTTCGAGGATTGGTGGCAGACTCGCGGCGAGTGGGTCGAGGCGCCCAATCGACGCCGCGGCGGCGAAAGTGGCGTGCAACGTTTGCGTCATGCAACCGGGCCGTCGTTGTACCTCAAGCGTCAGACCGGGCATCTGTACCGCTCCTGGCGACACCCTTGGGGTCGGCCCACGGTGTTGCGTGAGTTGCACGCCATGCAGGCGTTGGAAAAGCTCGCCATCCGCGTGCCGAAGCTGGTCTATGGCGCCGCGCAGAAACACGCCGGGCAGTGGCGCGCACTGTTGGTCACCGAGGCGCTGGAAGGCTTCGTCAGCCTGGAGCAGTGGTACGCCAGTGAGGCGCCGCAGCGTTGGGGCCACGGATTCCAGGGCCGCTTGTTGCAAGAGCTGGCGCTGACCCTCAGGCGTCTGCACCGGGCCGGTTGGCAGCATGGTTGTCTGTACCCCAAGCACATCTTCGTCAAGCGTCACGCCGCCGGCAGCAGCGATTGGGCCGAAGTGGCGTTGCTCGATCTGGAGAAAAGCCGCCGCCGGCTGTTCGGCAGCGCCGCGGCGCGCCGCGACCTCGCTCAGCTCTCTCGGCGGCGTGGCGACATGCCGTCAGCCGACTGGCGCACCTTGCTCGACGCCTACGCCGCCTGCGATGGTTCGACCGACAGCGTGGCGGCCTCTCAGCGTGAAGCCTGAAGCCGCTGTCACGGCGCTCGACGGCCGCGCGCTGAAGGGGCAAACCGGCTGGCGGCGGATCATGCATGCCGGCGGCTATTCCTGGGCGGGCTTGCTGGCGGCATTTCGCGGCGAGGCGGCGTTCCGCCAATTGCTGCTGCTCAATGGCGTGCTGCTGCCGCTGGCGTTTTGCCTGGAGGTCGCCAAGGTCGAGCGCGCGCTGCTGATCGCCGTATGCCTGCTGGCGCTGATCGTCGAGTTGCTCAACTCGGCCATCGAGGCCACGGTGGATCGCATCTCTCTGGCACTGCACCCCTTGTCGAAACAGGCCAAGGATCTGGGCAGCGCCGCGCAATTGCTGACCCTGAGCCTGATCGCGGTGGTCTGGGCGGTGATCCTGCTGTAGCCGCATTGCACTTTGACGCCAGGTGCGGGGCTGCGGCCTAATGGGCGTTCGTTACGCCAGCCTGTCCGCCGAGTGTCATCATGTCCGTGCAAGCCCGTTCCCCGTCCAATATGCGTCCGAGTACCCTGCATTTGCCGCAAGGCGCTTGGGCGACCGTGCTCGATTGCCTGTGCGCGCACTTTCCGGCGATCAGCCGCGAGCAATGGCTGCAGCGCATGGCCCGTGGCCGGGTGCTGGATGCCGACGGCGCGCCGCTGGGGCCGGCGCATGCCTACCGGGCAGGCCTGCGCGTGCATTATTTTCGCGAGGTGGCGGCGGAGACGCCGATCCCCTTCGTCGAATCGGTGCTGTATGTCGACGAACACCTACTGGTGGCCGACAAGCCGCATTTCCTGCCGGTGATGCCGGCCGGCGAGTATGTCGAACAGACGTTGCAGGCACGCCTGGCCAAGCGCCTGGGTAATGCCGACCTGGTGCCACTGCACCGCATCGACCGGCATACCGCCGGGCTGGTGCTGTTTTCCACCCATCCGCAGAGTCGTGGCCGCTATCAGGCGCTGTTCCGTGAACGGCAGATGGACAAGCGTTACGAGGCGCTGGCACCGGCTTTGCCGAACCTGGACTTTCCCCTGCGGCGGGCCACGCGGCTGGTGGCCGGCGAGCCGTTTTTCCGCATGCAGGAAGTCGCCGGCATGGCCAATACCGAGACCCGTATCGAGGTCGCGGAAAAACTCGGTGAGCTCTGGCGCTACGCCTTGTTCCCCGTGACCGGCAAAAAGCATCAGCTACGGGTGCACCTGGCGGCCCTGGGCGCGCCTATCTGCAACGACCCCTTCTACCCCGAGATCGGCGAAGGCGCCGATGCCCCTGACGACTACAGTCGGCCGCTCAAATTGCTGGCCCAGGGCCTGAGCTTTATCGATCCGCTAAGCGGCGAGCAACGCCGCTTCGAGAGTCGCCTGAGCCTGACCTGATGCCGTAGCCCGGAGGCAATTCGGGACGGTTCAGCGCCAGATAAGCCGCTCCCGGACTGCACCCGGGTTACAGAACGGCCCTCCTGCGCAGCCGCAGTCTGCGGCCGCGGGTTACGCCGGCTGTTTCGGCGCCGCCTGCCACAGCACCTCATTGATCTGCTGGCGCTGGGCGATCAGGCGCGCGGCGACGAACAGCAGGTCGGAGAGGCGGTTGACATAGGCCAGGCCGATACCGCGGAGGGGTTCCACGGCGTTCAGCTGCTGGCAGCGGCGTTCGGCGCCGCGCGCCAGGCTGCGGCAAACGTGGGCCTGGGCGATCAGCCGCGAGCCGCCCGGCAGGATGAAATCTTGCAGCGGGCCGAGCTCCTCGTTCCAGCGGTCTATCGCCGTCTCCAGGCGCTCGACTTCGGTTTGTTGCAGGGCCTGGTACTCGGGCATCGCCAGCTCGCCGCCGAGGTCGAACAGGCGGTGCTGGCAGGGCGCGAGCACCTCGATGAGTTCGCTCAGGCCCGGGCACATGGCCTGCTGTTCGGCGAGTTCGGCGAGCAGCAGACCGAGTTGGCTGTTCAGTGTGTCCACCTCGCCCATGGCCTCCACCCGCGGGTGATCCTTGGCCACCCGGCGGCCGTCGGCCAGGCCGGTTTCGCCGGCATCGCCGGTGCGGGTGTAAATTTTCGACAGTCGATAACCCATGTTTATAAACCTGTAATGGCGGGTGCGGCAGTTAGCGGGAGACGCAGGGTAAAACAAGTGCCCTGAGTGCTATTGGAGTGCACTTCCATTTGCCCTTTATGGTTGTTGGTGATGATGAAGTAGGAGACCGACAGGCCCAGCCCGGTGCCTTGGCCGACTTCCTTGGTGGTGAAGAACGGCTCGAAGATGCGCTTGCGTACCAGTTCGGGCATGCCGACGCCGTTGTCTTCCACCTGGATTTCTGCCCAGGGCGGCGCCAATCGGGTGCGTAAGATGATCTGCCCGGGCGTGCGGCTGTCGGCGCGCTGGTGAATCGCCTGGGCGGCGTTTTTCAACAGATTGAGCAGCACCTGCTCCAGCTCGTTGGCGGTGCCGGGCACCGGGCCCAGAGCGGCGTCGAATTCGCGGCGGATGAGCAGGCTCTTGAAGTCGAAGCTTTCGGTCAGGTCGAAGTCGTTGCCGGCGATTTCCAGCGCCTGGTCGATCACGGCGGGCAGCTGGCAGGGCGCCAGTTGGCGGTTGCTGCGACGGCTGAAACTGAGCATATGGCTGACGATTCTCGCCGCCCGGGTTCCGGCCTGCTGGATGTCGTCGAGCAGGCGCGGGATCTCCCGTGCGTGCAGGTAACGGTCGATGGCTTCCAGGCACACGCCAATCTGCGCGGCCTGTTCGCGGTTCTTCTCCAACTCCGGCGACAGGCGCCGGCGGATGTTCTGCACGTTATGCAAAATGGCGCCAAGCGGGTTGTTGATCTCGTGGGCCATGCCGGCGGCCAGGCCGCCGACCGAGAGCATTTTTTCCGACTGCACCATCATCTCCTCCAGGCTCAGGCGCTGGCTGATGTCGTCGATGCGGATCACCACGCCGCGGCCACTGCCGCCCATCAGTGGGTAAAAGGTCAGGGCGTAGTGATGCGGTTCTTCGTCCTTGCTCCAGGTCACCCGCTCGATCTTCTCCACCTTGTGCTGTTCGGCGGTGTGTTTGAGCATCGGCAGAAAGGGTTTCAGCGGCGGGAAGGCGAGGAATACCGGCTGGTTCAGCGCCTCGTTCAGGCGCGTGCCGGAGAGGACGCTGGCTTCCTGGTTCCACTGGGTGACGTAGAGTTGTTCGTCGAGGGCGATCAAGGCCGAGGGCATGGAGTCGATGATGCTGTTGAGGTAGTTCTGAAAGCCCGTGAGCTTTTTCTCGATCTTGCTGCGTACCTGCACCTCCAGCTCCAGCTTGCGGTTGGAGTGGCGGGTTTCTTCGGCCAGCCCTTGTGCTTGGTCGAACGCCGCCTGGGCGTCGTCGCGGGCACGTTTAAGCTGTTGCTCGCGCGCCTCCATGCGCGTCAGCATGGTGTTGAAGGCATCGGCCAGGCTGCCGATCTCGTCCTGGTTGCCGCGCCTGGCCCGCAGTGAATAATTCTCCTCGCGGGTAACCTGGCGCGACAGTTCTTCCAGTCTGCGGATCGGTTTGGTCACCAGTCGGCGGATCTGCCGTGCCACCAGCAGCCAGAGCAGCACGCTGAAGGCGAGGATCGCCAGGCTGGCGGTCAGGGTGCCGGTGTAGAAGGCGCTGGGCAGCTCGCTGGAGGCAACCAGCAGCAAGTAGCCAGGCTCTGCATCGGGCTGGGGCAGCTCGACCAGCAGGTTGGTGCGGAATTCGCTGTGGCGCCAGCTCTCCAGTTGTTCGACGCGTAGCGGCAACTGAAGCTTTTCCCCGCGTTGTAGCTGGGCCAGGCTGGCGCCGTTGCTGTCGTAGATCGCCGCGGCGCGCAGGGGTGCGTAGTCGTCCAGACGTTGCAGCAGGGCTTCGGCGGCGTTTGCCGAGCCCAGCGCTTCCTGGCTCAGGGATGCGCTGGCGATCAGTCGGCCCAAGGTGTGCAAGGCTTGCGGCGCGACGCTCTGCTGGGAAATCCAGTAGGCCGCGCTGATGAACGCCAGGTTCGCCATCAGCAGCACGGCGGCCAGCAGTACCAGCAGCGCGGCAAGCAGTTTGCGGCCGACCGGAAGGTTTTCGAGACGCTGGCGCAATAGCATGGGCTGGCAAGCCGCGGTGACGAGGGAGTGCGAGCAGGGTAACGCGTGGCTTAATGGCTGGGCAATCCGCGCGCGCTCAGGTGCCCGCGCAAACGTGCATGCAGCGCCTCGAGGTGCGCTAAAACCAGGCCATGGCGCTGCGCCGCGGCACAGGCATAACCGAGCAGATAGGCAATTTCACTGCGCCGGCCCCGGGCGACATCCTGGTGCATCGAGGAGTAGTTCGCCGCGGTCGCCTGGATCACCCGCTGCACCTCGGCATGCAAATCCTGTGCGGCGGCGGGCTGGCCGCAGGTGGCCAGCAGTTCGCCGAGTTCGGCGCAGAGGGTGGCGACCTCCGTCGGGTGTTCGCGTAGGCCGCCGTTGCGGCAATCGTAGAGGACGGTCAGCGGGTTGATGGCGCAGTTCAGCGCCAGCTTGCGCCATAGCCGGCTGAGAATGTCCGGGCTCCACTGGTGGGGGATGCCGCTGCGTTCGAGTTCGTCGAGCCAGCTCGCCGGGGTGTTGTCGAGCGGGTCGCCGAGCCAGGTATGGCCTTGGCCGGCGAATACCACGCGCCATTCTCCTTCGGGCGCGGCGCCATCGCGAAAGGCGCCTTCGGTGCTCGAGGCGAAAATACAGCGCGCATTAGGTACCTGGGCCGCCACGGCATCCTGGCTGCCCAGGCCGTTTTGCAGGAGGATCAGCTCGGCGCCGGGGGCCAGGCGCGGCTTGAGAGCGGCAATGGCGCTTTCGGCGTCGTAGGCCTTGCAGGCCAGCAGCAGGCGCTGGATCGGCGCCGAGTCGGCGGCGGTCTGTCCCGGTACGGGGTAGTGCCGGGCCTGCCCCTGTTCGACCAGGGTCAGGCCTCCCGCGCGCCGATAAGCGGCGAGACGACTGGCGTCGCGCAGGATCAACTGCACCGGCACGCCGGCGCGGGCCAGGCGTGCCGCCCAGAGGCCACCCAGGCTGCCGGCGCCGAGTACATGCCAGCTCATCTCGGCGCTCGCCTAGTTCGTCAGCGGCAGGCGCATGGCGGCGACCCGGCCACTGGCATAAGACTCCGGCAGCAGCTTGGTCGCATGCGCGATCAGGCTGTCCGGGTCGATGGGCAAGGCTTTGGCGTTGAGGCCGACCAGGCAGATACCGGCTTTGAGGCCGATGAAACCTTCGCTGGTCTTGAACGCCTTGACGTTGAGCCCTTCGTGCAGGCGTTTAAAGCTGCTCGGCGCACACTCTTGCAGGTTTTCGAGCAGGGCGATCAGGGCGAAATGGTTGTCGTCCAGGCGCACCAGCACGTCCAGCGGGCGCACCAGTTGCTGCAAGCGGCGGGCGACGCCATGCAGCAATTCGTTGTAGAAGCCGTTGCCATGACGCTGGCGCAGTTCGCCCGCCTCTTGCAGGCCGATCAACAGGTAGCACAGCGCGCCGCCACGCGACTCGACCTGGCGCAGGCTGTCGAGCAGCTTCTGCCGCAGGTAGCGGGCATTGCCCAGACCGGTCAGCGTATCCACCAGGTTGCGCTGTTCCAGGCTGGCGATGTTTTCCGTCAGCAGGCGATTTTCCTGGAGCAGACGTTGCAGGGAGTTGCATAGGCGGTCGGCGGCGTAGACCCGGGGCACCAGCTGTTCATTCATCTGCGCCTTGTTGATGAAGTCGTCGACGCCGCGGTCAAAGGCTTCGCCCAGTACGTTTCCGCCTTCCTTGCCGGTCAGCAGCATGACGTAGGTGTAATGATCGGCCATTTCATCCAGCTGGCGTACCCGTCCGGTCAGTTCCAGGCCATCCATTTCCGGCATCAGCCAGTCCGCCAGGAGCACGCTGGCCGGGCGCTGCTCGACCAGCTTGAGGGCTTCGGCAGCACTGTGGGCGAAGCGCACGTCCTGGTAGCCGGCCTGGCTCAGGGCACGGCCGATCATGGCGCTGGAGAACTTGGCGTCGTCCACCACCAGGATGCTGAGATGGGGGTTGGGCATGGGCAGGCTCTTAGGGAAACTCGCATGGGCCCGGTACATCGCCGGGCAGGCTTTGTTGCTATCGATATATACTGGCCGGGTTATTTAACCGTCAAGCCAAGCGCGTTCCGCCCGTGATCTGGGTCGCGCCGTCTATCTGGAGGAAGCCCATGCCCTCGTTCGACGTGGTGTCCGAACTGGACAAACACGAAGTGACCAATGCTGTCGACAACGCCATCAAGGAGCTCGAGCGTCGTTATGACCTGCGCGGTAAAGGCAGCTTCGAGCTTAAAGACCTGACCGTCAACCTGACGGCCGACGCGGATTTCCAGCTGGAGCAGATGGTCGAGATTCTCAAACTCTGCCTGGTAAAGCGCAAGATCGATGTGCAATGTCTGGAATTCAAGGACGCCTACCCCTCGGGCAAGAGCGTCAAGCAGGAGATGACCCTGCGTGAAGGCATCGACAAGGAGCTGGCGAAGAAGATCGTCGCTCACATCAAGGACAGCAAGCTCAAGGTGCAGGCCGCCATCCAGGGCGAGCAGGTGCGCATTACCGGCAAGAAGCGCGACGACCTGCAGGAGGCGATCGCCGCCCTGCGGGCCAAGGAGTTCGGCATGCCGCTGCAATTCAACAACTTCCGCGATTGATGCGGCAAGCCTGCCGGACACCGGGTGTCGCGGCGGCAATGATCGTAAAGCGACCGCCATGGCTTGCCATGGCGGTCGCGTTTTAAGCGTCGAAAAAGGAGTGGCAAATGGAGATGAATGTCGAGCAACTGGTGAGGATGTCCGAGACCTGGCTGCCGGTGCTGCTGCAATACAGTGGTCAGCTGACCCTGGCAATTCTTACCTTGCTGATCGGTTGGTGGTTGATCAACACGCTGACCCGCAAAGTCAGCGCGGTGCTGGATCGCCGCAACGTCGACCGCGCCCTGCACAGCTTCATCGGCAGCCTGGCCAGCATCGTCCTCAAGGTGCTGTTGCTGGTCAGCGTGGCCTCGATGATCGGTGTGGAAACCACCTCCTTTATCGCGGTGATCGGTGCCGCCGGTCTGGCCATCGGCCTGGCCCTGCAGGGCAGCCTGGCGAACTTCGCCGGTGGCGTGCTGATCATGCTGTTTCGCCCGTTCCGCGCCGGCGACTGGATCGAAGGCCAGGGCGTTTCCGGTAGCGTCGACAGCATCCAGATCTTCCACACCACGCTGAAAACCGCGGACAACAAAGTGGTCATCGTGCCCAACGGCAGCTTGTCGAATGGCCATATCACCAATTATTCGCGTGAACCCAAGCGCCGCGTCGACATCAACCTGGGCATCGATTACTCCAGCGATATCAAGCAGGCGCGCGATGTGCTGCTGAAAATCGCCGAAGACCCGCGGGTGCACAGCGATCCGGCGCCAGTGGTGTTCGTCACCGGCTTGGGCGACAGCGCGGTCAATCTGTCGCTGCGGGTGTGGGTGGCGACGGCGGACTTCTGGCCGGTGACCTTCGCGTTTACCGAGTCGGCCAAGGAGCAATTGAGCGAGGCCGGCATCGGTATTCCGTTCCCGCAACGGGTGGTGCATCTGGTGCAGTCCAGCTGAGTTCGTCGGTGCCTGTTCGGCTATGAAAATGCCGCTTTCCTTGTTCGGGAAAGCGGCATTTTTCAGGGCGCGCGCAGGTTACAGGCGCAGGCCGCCGTCCAGCTCGAGAATGCGGCCGGTGTAGTAGTCGTTTTCCAGAATGTAGGCCACCGAGTGGGCGATTTCCGCCGGTTTGCCCATGCGCCGCAGCGGAATACCCGAGGTCATTTTCTCCAGTGCTTCCGGCTTCATGCTCAGGGTCATCTCGGTTTCGATGAAGCCCGGCGCCACGCCGGCCACCCGAATGCCGTAACGCGCCAGTTCCTTGGCCCAGACCACGGTGTCGGCGGCGACGCCAGCCTTGGCCGCCGAGTAGTTGGCCTGGCCGATGTTGCCGGCGCGGGAGATCGAGGAGATGTTGACGATCGCGCCCTGATTCTGCAATTCGATCATTTTCGCCGCCACTTCGCGGGTGCAGAGGAATACGCCGGTCAGGTTGACGTCGATCACCGCCTGCCACTGGGCCAGGCTCATCTTGCTCATTTCGCCGTCCTTGACCCGGATGGTCAGGCCGTCACGCAGGATCCCGGCATTGTTGACCAGGCCATTGATCGCGCCGAAGTCTTCGGCGACCTGGGCGACCATGTGGCTGACCTGTTCTTCATTGGCCACGTTGCACAGGTAAGCCCGTGCTTCCACGCCATAGGCCTCGCAGGCGGCCACGGCCTCGTCGAGTTTTTCCTGGTTGAGATCGACCAGCGCCAGTTTCACGCCTTTGCCGGCCAGGTATTCGCCCATGGCGCGGCCCAGACCCTGGCAGCCGCCGGTGATGATGATAACTTTGTCTTTGAGTTGCATCGCGTATCCCCTCAAGGTATCTCGTGTGGCCCCGCTGGCGCGCTGTAACAGCTATTCTAGGGCGCCTGTCCGCTAGTGACGGATTCTTTGCGAGGAGTCATAACGTGAGCGTGAAAGCCGCTAAGCATGCCCGAGAATTGCTGCTCAAGGAATACCGTGGGATGCTCTCGACCCATTCCAAGGCCATGCCGGGCTTTCCTTTCGGATCGGTGGTGCCCTACTGCCTGGACGCTCAGGGTTGTCCGCTGCTTCTGATCAGCCGCATCGCCCAGCACACCCATAACCTCAGGCAGGACGCCAAGTGTTCGCTGTTGGTCGGCGAGCGTGGCGCCGAGGACGTGCAGGCGGTTGGCCGTCATACGCTACTCGCCGAAGCGCGACAGTTGCATGACCAGGGCGCAATCGAGGCTGCCGCAGCGCGTTATTACCGCTACTTTCCCGAATCGCGAAATTATCACCGCTCCCATGATTTCGATTTCTGGATGCTGGCGCCGGTGCGTTGGCGTTATATCGGCGGTTTCGGTGCGATTCACTGGCTGGATCGGGTGGCGCTGAGTAACCCTTTCGCGGGCGAAAACGAGCGGGGCATGCTGGAGCACATGAACCGTGACCATGCCAGTGCCATCGCTCATTATGTCGCGCTGGCCGGTTTGCCGACCCAGGTGCCGGCTGAGTTGGTGGGTGTCGACAGTGAGGGGTTCCACCTGCGCATCGGCCGCAGTGTCTATTGGCTGGCCTTTGCCGCATCCTGTCACGCTCCCGACGAGGTGCGTCAGGCCTTTGTGTCGCTGGCGCATGCCGCTGTTTGGCCGACCGGCGGCGCTGTTTCCGCTTGAATTAAGCGCAATGCCCCATATCTCACTCTTATTGGAAGCCGTTCTTCCGCTAAGGAATTCTTGATGCGTGTTGTTCTGTTTTTGTTCCTGTTGTTTCCGCTTATCGAGCTGGCCCTGCTGATTCAGGTCGGCAGCGCCATTGGCGTGCTGCCGACGCTGTTGCTGGTCATAGGTACGGCGATTCTTGGCGGCATTCTGCTGCGTATTGCCGGGGTGGCCACCGCCTGGCGTGCGCGCGAAAAGCTGGCGCGCGGCGAACTGCCGGAGCAGGAGATGCTCGAGGGTCTGCTGATTGCGGTAGGTGGCGGCCTGCTGCTGCTGCCGGGCTTCATCAGCGACCTCCTCGGCGTGCTGTGCCTGATGCCCTTCAGCCGCCGCTTGCTGGCCAACAAAATCCGCCTGCGCGCGGCTGAGCAAGCCATGCGCCAGCGGGCGTTTGCCGATGATCTGGCGGCGCGTTCCGGGCAGACCCGGCCGAATGTGCTGGAAGGTGAGTACAAGCGTCACGACTGACGCGATTGTGCCGGTTCCGCTAGCAGGCCAGGGTTGGGCGTTGCCCCATGGCGGGCGATTTTGCCTGTCGGGCCGGCGTCAATACGCCGCTGCAGGCGTTCATCGAACGCAAAAAAAACATCGCCGCCCCTTGAAATCCCCTTGTGCGCCCTTATGTAGCGGTCACCGCAAGGTTTTCTGCCGGTTTCGGCAGAACAGACTTCCGCGTTGCACTCCGGTGCAGCGCAACCGGCTCCGCCGGACTTTGCCAACCCGCTGGCGTGAACGCCAGCCGATGTAACCAACCTATTGGGAGAGATCGACAATGAAGCTTCGTCCTCTGCATGACCGCGTCGTGATCCGTCGCAGCGAAGAAGAAACCAAAACCGCAGGCGGCATCGTGCTGCCGGGTTCCGCTGCCGAGAAGCCAAACCAGGGCGAAATTGTCGCTGTAGGCACCGGTCGCGTGCTGGACAGCGGCGAAGTCCGCCCGCTGGCCGTCAAGGTCGGCGACAAGGTGGTGTTTGGTCCTTACTCCGGCAGCAACACCGTCAAGGTTGACGGCGAAGACCTGCTGGTCATGGGCGAGAGCGAAATCCTGGCCGTTGTCGAAGCCTGATTGCAGACTCCGCCACAGCGTATTGCGCTCCACCAAAACGAATTTTGAGGAATATCCAACATGGCTGCTAAAGAAGTTAAGTTCGGCGACTCCGCCCGCAAGAAAATGCTCGCCGGTGTAAACGTCCTGGCCGATGCCGTTAAAGCGACCCTCGGCCCGAAAGGCCGTAACGTGATCATCGAGAAGAGCTTCGGCGCTCCGACCATCACCAAGGACGGCGTTTCCGTCGCCAAAGAAATCGAACTGAAAGATCGCTTCGAAAACATGGGCGCGCAGCTGGTCAAAGACGTGGCCTCGCGTGCCAACGACGACGCGGGCGACGGCACCACCACCGCTACCGTGCTGGCTCAGTCGATCGTCAACGAAGGCCTGAAAGCCGTCGCTGCCGGGATGAACCCGATGGATCTGAAGCGCGGCATCGACAAGGCGACCATCGCCATCGTTGCTCAGCTCAAAGCGCAATCCAAGCCGTGCGCCGACACCAAGGCCATCGCCCAGGTCGGCACCATTTCCGCCAACTCCGACAGCTCCATCGGCGACATCATTGCCGAAGCCATGGAAAAAGTCGGCAAGGAAGGCGTGATCACCGTTGAAGAAGGCTCGGGCCTGGAAAACGAACTGTCGGTCGTAGAAGGCATGCAGTTCGACCGTGGCTACCTGTCGCCGTACTTCATCAACAAGCCGGACACCATGGTCGCCGAACTCGACGGCCCGCTGATCCTGCTGGTCGACAAGAAGATCTCCAACATCCGCGAAATGCTGCCGGTGCTGGAAGCCGTGGCCAAAGCCGGCCGTCCGCTGCTGATCGTCGCCGAAGACGTCGAAGGCGAAGCCCTGGCCACCCTGGTGGTGAACAACATGCGCGGTATCGTCAAGGTCGCTGCCGTCAAGGCGCCGGGCTTCGGCGACCGTCGCAAGGCCATGCTGCAGGACATCGCCATCCTCACCGGCGGTACCGTGATCAGCGAAGAAGTCGGCCTGAGCCTGGAAAGCGCCACCCTGGAACACCTGGGTAACGCCAAGCGGGTCATCCTCAACAAGGAAAACACCACCATCATCGACGGTGCTGGCGTGCAAGCCGACATCCAGGCGCGTGTCGCCCAGATCCGCAAGCAGGTCGAAGACACCTCGTCCGACTACGACAAAGAGAAGCTGCAAGAGCGTCTGGCCAAACTGGCCGGCGGTGTTGCCGTGATCAAGGTCGGTGCCGGTACCGAAGTGGAAATGAAAGAGAAGAAAGCCCGCGTTGAAGACGCCCTGCACGCCACCCGTGCGGCCGTCGAAGAAGGCGTGGTACCTGGCGGCGGTGTGGCTCTGGTACGTGCCCTGCAGGCTATCAGCGAGCTGAAAGGCGAGAATGCCGATCAGGACGTGGGTATCGCTCTGCTGCGCCGCGCTGTCGAAGCGCCGCTGCGTCAGATCGTTGCCAACTCCGGTGACGAGCCGAGCGTAGTGGTCGACAAGGTCAAGCAAGGTTCGGGTAACTACGGTTACAACGCGGCGAGCGGCGAGTACGGCGACATGATCGAAATGGGCATCCTCGACCCGGCCAAAGTGACCCGTTCGGCGTTGCAGGCCGCTTCCTCGATTGCCAGCCTGATGATCACCACCGAAGCGATGATCGCCGAGATCGTCGAAGACAAGCCATCCGCTGGCGGCATGCCGGACATGGGCGGCATGGGTGGCATGGGCGGCATGATGTAAGCCAGTCGGCTCCCCAGTAGTCCCTGAAAAACCCGCGCCTCGGCGCGGGTTTTTTTTTAGCCAGCCGGTGCAAGTATGGCGGCTTGGCTGCATTGCGCTTGGCTCGAGGTTGTCCCGGCGCTGTGTGCAGTGGCGAGTGAGCGGGCCGCGGACGGCAAGCTGGGGTGGCCCGGAACCGCCTGGGCCATATATGGTGTGGAAATTGCGTTAAGGTACGGTTTGGCGCAAGCGTGCTACCACTGGTCGGCGCGGTTATGAAGTCAGGTCAGGGGCTGTCAGGGTCTTGTGCATCGATGCCTGGGAGTGGCTTGGGGTTACGCGATTGAGGTTTTGTTACTGTTGGTGACTGGGTAAGGCTTCTGGTCGAGTCTGGTTTTGGTGATGTTGGGTTTACAGGCGAATCAAATGACAGTTGTTATGGCATTCGAGCAGTGGTGGCAGTTACAGGGTGAATGGGTCGAGGAACCGAACCGCCGACGCGGTGGCGAGAGCGGCGTGCAGCGTCTGCGCCAGGACGACGGCCAGGTGCTCTATGCCAAGCGCCAGGTGGGCCACTTCTACCGCAGCCTGCGCTATCCCTTCGGTCGCCCTACCGTGTTGCGCGAGCGCGATGCCTTGCTGGCCCTGAAGCAGATCGACGTCAAGGCGCCGAGCCTGGTCTTCTGTGATGTCCAGCGGGACAGCGCCGGACTCTGGCGCGGTCTGCTGGTGTCGGAGGAGCTGAAAGGTTTTCAGGAACTCAATATCTGGTATGCCGAGGGCGGACGTGAGCGTTTCGGTGCGGCGGTGAACGAGCAACTACTGAAGCAAGTGGCCGGTATGTTGGCGCGGTTCCACCGGGCGTGCTGGCAGCATGGTTGCCTCTATCAGAAGCATCTGTTCGTGCGGGTCGAGCGGGTGGGTGAGCGCATCGAAGTCGAAACCGCCGTGCTGGATCTGGAAAAAAGCCGGCGGCGTTTCAGTCCGCGCCAGGCTGCCCGTCACGATATGCAGCAACTCAAGCGCCATTCGTCGTGGAGTGCTGGTGATTGGGATCTATTGGTCTACTTTTACCAGCAAGCGTTTGGCAGCGCTATCAAGGGGTTGTAGCTATGAAGTTAGAAACAGCTAGAGGTATTTTCCTGGTCGCGGCGCTGGGCGTGGCGTCATGGGCCGCGGCCGCCTGGCATGAGCCAGGCCCGGTCATACTGGGTAAATCCAGCAGCCTGCACTGTCCTGTGCCCCACAAGGCCAGCGCAGCGCTGCAACAGGTGGTGCCGGATCGGGACTTGCTGCTGTTTATGTTCAGTTTGTCGCAGAGTCTGAGCGGGCAGAAATGAGCGCGTGATCGGCCTGACAATCCCCATTGGCGTGCCAATGCCGTGCACTTGGGTCAAGTGCACGGCATTTTTCGTGTATGGCTGGGCGGGCCCGTTGCCTGCGGCTCAGTTGGCCGTCGGCGCCATGGCGGGCTCCGTGTCCGGCTTGGCCAGCAGGCTGTAGACGCAGGGCAGGACGAACAGGGTGAACAGGGTGCCCACCGCCATGCCGGTGGCGATCACCAGGCCTATGTCGAAACGACTCACCGCCCCCGCGCCCGTGGCGAGGATCAGCGGAATCATGGCGAAGACCATGGCCGCGGTGGTCATCAGCACCGGCCGCAGGCGAATCGCCGCCGCTTCCTCGACGGCGGCGCGGCGCGACAAGCCCTGGTTGCGGCGTAGCTGGTTGGCAAACTCGACGATCAGGATACCGTGCTTGGTGATCAGGCCGATCAGCGTCACCAGGCCCACCTGGGTGTAGATGTTCATGCTGGAGAAGCCGAGGAACAGCGGGATCAGCGCGCCGCAGATCGACAGCGGCACCGTCACCAGGATCACCAGCGGATCGCGGAAGCTTTCGAACTGCGCCGCCAGCACCAGGAAAATCAGCGCCAGAGCCAGGCCGAAGGTGGCATACAGGGCGCTGCCTTCCTGAATGAACTGGCGTGCCGCGCCGGCATAGTCGGCGGCGAAACCGGCCGGCGCCTCCTCGGCCATGATCTGCTGCACGGTCTCGATGGCTTCGCCCATGCTGACGATAGGCACGCCCTGGATGATCGCCGAATTGAGTTGTTGGAACTGGTTCAACTGGGTGGGCCGCGCCCGGTCGCTGACCGTGATCAGGGTCGACAACGGCAGCATCTCGCCGCTTTCGCTCTTCACCTGGTAGCTGCCGAGCCAGTCCGGGTTGTCGCGGTAGGCGCGCTCGACCTGGGCGATCACCTTGTAGCTGCGGCCGTCGATGGTGAAACGGTTGATTTCGCCCTCGCCGAGCAGGGTCGCCAGGGTCAGGCCGATATCCTCCATGGACACGCCCATCTGCGCCGCCTTGGCGCGGTCGATGTCGACCACCACCTCGGGCTTGTCGAAGGCCAGGTCGATGTCGAGGAAGGCGAACTTGCCGGAGGCCAGGGCGCGCTGCTTGACCCGTTCGGTGACCTGCAGCAGCGACTGGTAATCGTTGGGTGTGTTGATCACGAACTGGAACGGCAGCCCCTCGCCGGTGCCCGGCAGCGAAGGCAGGTTGAAGCCGAAGATCTGCAGGCCGGCGATCTGGCTCAGGCGCGCCTGCACCTGCGGCAGGATCTCCATCTGGGTGCGTTCGCGCTCGTTCCAGGGCGTCAGCAGGAAGCCGCCGATGCCCGACTGCACGCCGCTGAAGCCGTTGATCTGGAACGAGGAGTAGTACTCCGGGAACTCCTTGAAGATCGCGACGAACTCATCGGTGTAACGGTTCAGGTACTCGAGGTTGGTCGGTTGCGGTGCATTGCTCATGAGGAAGACGATGCCCTGGTCTTCCTCGGGCGCCAGTTCGCTCTTGGTGAACATCAGCAGCAGCGGAATCAGGCACAGCACGATCAGGGCGAACACCAGCACCACCGGGCGAGTGTTCAGGGTGCCATGCAGGGCGTGCTGATAGCGCCGCTTGAGCGTATCGAAGAGCATGTCCAGACGATGGGCCAGGCCGCTGGGTTTCTCGTCGTGGCGCAGCAGCTTGGCGCACATCATCGGCGACAGGGTCAGGGCGACGATGCCGGAGATGATCACCGCGCCGGCCAGGGTCAGGGCGAACTCCTTGAACAGGGCGCCGGTCAGGCCTTCGAGGAAGCCGATCGGGGCGTAGACCGCGGCCAGGGTGATGGTCATCGACAGCACCGGCACGGCGATCTCGCGGGCGCCTTCGATGGCCGCAGCGAAGGGCGTCTTGCCTTGCTCGATATGCCGATGGATGTTCTCCACCACCACGATGGCGTCATCCACCACCAGGCCGATGGCCAGCACCATGGCCAGCAGGGTCAGCAGGTTGATCGAGTAGCCCATCAGCTGCATGAAGAACAGCACGCCGATCATCGACAGCGGGATGGTGATCACCGGGATCAGCACCGAGCGCAGCGCGCCGAGGAACAGGAAGACCACGACTATGACGATCAGGATCGCCTCGAACAGGGTTTTCACCACCTCATCGATGGACGCCTGGATGAACAGGGTGGCGTCGTAGGCAATCGACACCTTGAGGTTGGGCGGTAGCTGCGCCTCGATCTCGGGCATGATCTGCCGCACTTCCTTGATCACGTCCAGCGGGTTGGCGCTCGGCGTGCCCTTGATGGCGATGTAGACCGAGGGCGTGCCGTCGAAGGAGCTGATCGAATCGTAGTTCTGCGCGCCCATTTCCACCCGCGCCACATCGCCGAGCAGCACCCGGCTGTCGCCGATGGTTTTCAACGGGATGGCGGCGAAGGCCTGCGGCGATTTCAGCTCGGTGCTGGCGTTGATGCTGGTGAGCACGTACTCGCCCTTCACTTCGCCGGCGGCGGCGAGGAAGTTGTACTGGCGCACGGCGTCGTTGATGTCGCTGGCGCTCAGTTGGTAGGCGGCCATCTTCAGCGGGTCGAGCCACAGGCGCATGGCGAACACCTGGTTGCCGAGGATTTCCGCTTCGGCCATGCCCGGCAGGGTGGCCAGCTTGGGCTGGATCACCCGTGACAGGTAGTCGGTGATCTGCGGGTTGGACAGCTCATCACTGTAGAAGCTGATGTACATCAGCGCCGAGGCGTCGGCCGCCTCCTTGCTCAGCACCGGGTCTTCGGCGTCTTGCGGCAGCTGGTTCTTCACCTCGTTGGCCTTGGCCAGCAGTTCGGTGAACAGGCGGTCGCTGTCGGCGCCAATGCGCGCGTAGATCGACACGCTCGAGAGATTCTGCCGGCTCACCGAGGTCATGTAGTCGATGCCTTCGGCGCTGGCCAGGCTCTGTTGCAGGGGCTGGGTGATGTAGCCCTGGATGGTTTCGGCGTTGGCGCCCGGGTAGGCGGTGGTGACCGTGATCAGGGCGTTCTCCATCTGCGGGTACTGGCGGATGGTCAATTTGTCGAAGGCCTGCAGGCCGAGCAGGACGATCAGCAGGCTGACCACGGTCGCCAGTACCGGGCGACGGATGAAGGGATCGGTAAAAGCCATGGGCAGTTCCTTTACGCCAGCAGCGCTCCAGGCGCTGCCGGCCGGTTGGTGCTATTCGACGGTTTCGACGGCATCGCTGACGATCGCCACGCGGGCGCCGTTATCCAGCTTGAGCTGACCGGCACTGACCACTTGTTCGCCGCTCTGCAGGCCCTTGAGAATCACCACCCGGCCTTCGCGGCGCTCGCCGGTTTCGACGAAGCGCCGCTCGACCTGCAGGATCGGCTGGCCGTCGGCCGTGCTGGCCGGGCTGCCGTCTTCGGCGCGCTGCGGCGCGATCACGTACACCGAGTTGCCGTACAGGGTGTAGGTGATCGCGGTTTCCGGGATCAGCACCTGCGGCGTCTCGCCGGCGAGCAGCACCTGCAGATTGGCGAACATGCCGGGCAGCAGTTTCTCGTCCGGATTGGCCAGCCTGGCGCGCACCAGCAGGTTGCGCGTGGTCGCCTCGACCTTGGGGTTGATTGCGACGATCTGAGCGTCGAACACCTCGTCGGGATAGGCCGCCACCTGGACGCGCACGCGTTGGCCGATGGCCAATTGCGGCACGTTCTGTTCCGGCAGGAAGAAATCGACGAACAGGGTCGACAGATCCTGCAGGGTGGCGATGGTGGTGCCGGAGGCCAGGTAGTCGCCGACGTCGATCTGGCGGATGCCGATGGTGCCGGCGAAGGGCGCGAGGATGCGCTTCTTGGCCAGGGTGGCTTGCAGTTGGGCGACGCTGGCGTTGGCTTTCTGCAACTCGGCGGAGAGCCGATCGAACTCGCTCTTGGAAATGGCCTGACGGTTGACCAGATTGCGCCCGCGCTGGTACTCGACCCGCGCCAGCCCCAGCTCGGCCTGGGCGGTGCTCAGGCTGGCTTTTTCCACATCGCTGTCCATCTGGATCAGCGGCTGGTCGAGGCCGACCTTCTCGCCGGACTGGAACAGCACATCGCGTGCGGTGCCCGCGACTTCTACGGTCAGATCGATGCCCTGGAAGGCTTTCAGCGTCCCTATGGCCGGCAGGCGACTCTGCCAGGGCCGCTCCACGGCTTCTGCCGCGTTGACGCTGATCGGTGGCGGCGGCGCGGAGAACTGCTGGATTTCCCGGTAGATGGACAGGCCTTTGTAGGCGGCGAGGGCGAGTACCACGAGGGCGACTACGCCCAGCATGATCAACATGCGGCGAAGCAACATATTCCGGTTCCTTGGCGAGGCAAATGGGGCCTGGGAATAGGCAAGAGGGGCACCTTAAAAGTCCTTTTCAGTTATGTCAAAGCGGTACCTTCGCAAAAGATTTCGAGGGTGCATCCAGGCAACGAAGTGTCCGACGAATTGCCACAGTGGCCGGTAAATGCTGGCCGTTTGCTGGCTCGTAGCCCCTGGTTGCGCAGGTCAACAAGCGCTCAGACCAAGCGCAAATGGTTATCCCACAGCCCCGCCGGCAGTTGCAGGGGCTGGGCGGTGATTTTGCCGTGGCGGCAGTCGTAAAGCCGGCACCGGCCCATGCCGCTGCTGACCACAAATCCCTCGGCCACCGCGCCGACGCCAGCGCAGTCGGGCAGCGCTGCATCCAGGCGCAGCTCGGTACTGTCCAGATCCCAGATGAACACCCGGTTGCCGCGTGGCGCGGTCAGTGCCAGCAGGCGCAGCTCGTCGTTGATCGCCACGCTGGCGCTGTATTGATGCATCGCCAGGCGCTGCGCCTCGGCCAGCGGGAAGGGCTGGAAGGCTTGCCCGGGCCGCTTGATCGCCAGCAGTGGCGCCGCCGCGTCGGGTTCGCCCATGTATTGCTGGGCGCTGACGAGGGTGCCGTCGTTGGCCACCGCCAGGTGGCGCACGCTGTTCATGCGCTCGGGCAGCTGTTCTTTGCTCAGCAGGCTGCCGTCGCGGTTGAGCAGAACCAGGCTGGAGTCCATGGCGTCGAGGTCGATCTCCACCCGGCTGTCGGCTTCGGTGCGGATGCCGCCGTTGGCCACCGCCAGGGTTTCGCCGTCGGGCAGCCAGAGCAGTTGGTGCGGGCCGAGGCCGTGGCTCGACAGCTCGGCGGTGTGTTGCAGCTGCCCGCCTTGCAGGCGATAGACGCCGAGCACGCCGCGGCCGGGGTCGCTGGTGTCGTTCTCGGTGGTGTACAGCCACTCGCCGCTGTTGTGGAACACCGCGTGGCCGTAGAAGTGCCGTTGTGCTGGCGTGTGCAGGGTTTGCAGCAGGCGACCGTTGCGGCTATCGAGTAGATAGCTCTGGGTGCTGGGTCGGCGCCCGACGAATAGCGCCAGCGGCAGGCTGGGGTGTGGCACCACGTCATGACAACGTTCGCTGACCTGGGTGGCGAACACCTGGCTGCCATCCAGGCGATAGCCCACTGCATAGTGCCGGCCCGCCGCATTGTTGCGGGCGGACAGCAGCAGTGGCTGCGCGCCGTTGTCGATCAGCGTCCAGCCGGCGCAGGCGCCGCTAGCTGCCGTGACGGCCAGGGCTGCAGCGCTCAGGCCGAGGAAGTCTCTGCGTTTCACTTAGTCACCATCATGGGCATTGAAGCCCATCTGGATGCCGAGGGCTTTTGCCAGTTCGCTTTCGTGCAGGCGGTGCAATGCATCGAGGCTGTCGTAGAGCGCGTTCAATTGGTCGCGTCCGGGCTGCTCGGCGAGCAACTCGCCGAGCGGGCGTTGCAGGGCGGCGAGGCGTTGGCGGGTGTCGCCGTAGGCGGCGTCGATGCGCTGCTTGAGGGCGGCCTGGTCGCTGCTCAACAGCGCCTGGATGCCGTCCTGCTCGGCTCCGTGCCAGATGCGTTCGGCGCTGGCCAGGCCGGCCGCCAGATTGGCCAGACTGGCCTGGCTGCGCCAGGCCTCGGCCTGATAAGGCTGTGGCTGGCCCTTGCTTTGTCGGCCGAGCGGGGTGCCGAGCTTCTTCTTCAAGCCGTCGATGGCACTGACCTGGGTGCGCAGCAACTCGGCCAGCGCTTCGGCAGGTTCGGCGTAGCGCTGGTTGGGGAAGTCTTGCAGTTGTGCGGCCATGCCGTCCTTGGCTTGCCAGAGCTCGAGTACGTCGCTTGCCAGGGCTTGCTGGTGCTGGCCGATGGCGACCGCCAGCGGGCAATAACGGGCCTTCTGTTCGGCATTGGCGAGGTCGATAGCCGGGTCGTACAGCAGGTATTCGTAAGCGCTCAGGCCTTGCACCACCACGCTGGATTTATCCAGGTCGGCAGGGCTCAGTTGCGGTTTGCTGTTAATCAGCGCGGTGACCTGGCGCGCCACCAGATTCTTTTTATCCGGCCAGAACTGTACCTGCCAGGCGCGGTTGCCTTCGGCCAGCGGGCCGATCAGCAGCGGCTGCAGGCCGGCCCAGGCGCTTTGTACGGTGCGGAAGGCCTGATGTGCATCGCTCAGGCTCTGCTCGCCGGCGCAGAAGGCCTGGCCGCTTTGGGCCAGTTGGCGATTGGCCTCGACCCAGCTGGCGTAAGCCGGCAGCAGCACGTCGTCGGTCAGGGCGCGGCTGACGCTCTGCTGCGGGTCGGCGGGTGAGCAGGCGCTGAGTGCCAGGCTCAGCAAGACGAGGGCGAGGGGTGAGCGGGCCATGTGCAACTCCTTACAGCGAATTCAAAAAAACCAGCAGCGCGGTGCGCTGGCCGGTGGAGAAAGTCAGTACCTTCTGCTTGGCCGCCTCGGCTTCGCCGCCGTGCCAGAGAATGGCTTCCAGCAGGTTGCGCGCCCGGCCGTCATGCAAGAACTGGGTATGGCCGTTGACCGTTTCGGTGAGGCCTATGCCCCACAGCGGTGGGGTACGCCACTCGCGACCGTTGGCGAGAAACTCGCTGCGGTTATCCGCCAAACCTTCGCCCATGTCGTGCAGCAGCAGGTCGCTGTAGGGGCGAATCAGTTGGTTGGCCAACTCGGGCTCGGCCGCATCGCTGGCGGTGGTGAACTGCGGAGCATGGCAGCGCTGGCAGCCGGCCTGGTGGAACAGGCTCTTGCCTTCGAGCACCTCGGGTGCCTCGACGTCACGCCGCGCCGGTACGCCCAGGTTGCGGCTGTAGAACAGCACGCTGGCGAGAATGCTGGCGCTGACTTCGGGTTCGCCACCATGGGCGGCGTTGCGGCAGTCGGTTTGCAGGCTGGTGCAGTTGTCCTGGCTGACCAGTGAGTTGGTCAGGCCCATGTCGTTGGCGAAGGCCTCGGCGTTCTGCTGGTTGAGGCTGGGTTGCCCGGCTTTCCAGCCGAAGCGGCCCAGCGTCGTGCGCTGTTGCGCCCTGTCCCAGACCCGATTGGCACGTCCGGAGATGCCGTCCGCGTCGTTATCCTGCGGGTCGGCATTGGCCAGAATCGCCGCCTCGGGGATGGCTTCGAGCAGGCCCAGGCCGATCATCGGCGGGGCGATGCGGGCGGAAAACCGGGTGTCTGGATGCAGGGGGCCATTGCCGAGCCGGCTGATGTTCAGCTTGGGTCGACGCAGTGCAACCGTACTGCCATCGGCAAAGCGCAGGCTGTGCAGGCTATAGCTGACCCGTATCTTGGCCTCGGGGGCGACGCCCGGGTTGGCCATGTCTTGCAGCTGGCCGCCGTAGGTGGGTTCGGCCAGTACGCCCAGGCGCTCGATGATGGCCGCCTGCTCGACGCCCGCGGGCAGCGACAGGCGCACCAGCATCGAGGCGGCGCTGATGGCATCCGGCCCGGGCGGGTGACCGCGGCCGTCCTTGATGTGGCAATTCTGGCAGGCGTTGGTGTTGAACAGCGGGCCCAGGCCGTCGCGTGCCGTGGTGGTGGCCGGGGCGATCACCCAGGGGTTGCGAAAGAAACTGTTGCCGACGCTGAAATCCAGGCGGCGCGAAGGGGCCAGATTGGCCGATGGCAGGGAGAAGGCGTTGTGGTCGTGTTTGAACACGGTGGCGCTGCCGGCGGATAGCGCTTCGTCCGGTTCGGCCTGGCTAAAGCGAGGCGACTGGTCACAGCCGGCCAGGCCCAGGAGCAGGCACAGCAGCAGGCGAGGAAGCGGGGCAGGCATCGACAGGAGTCCGCAGCAAGAAAGTCAGGCGGGCAAGCTTAGCAGGCCAGTTGAATTTAAATAAGACAGATTTGCGTTAGCGTCGACAGTGAAAGGTCGCAGGCAGAAAAGAGCCGATGCGATCAGGCGATCGCATCGGCTGCTGTTGCGCGTCGCCTTAGAAGGTGTGGTCGGCGGTGTCCGGGTTGAGGTCGCCGATCCCCAGTTTGCCCGCGACCTGTTCGATGGCGCCGGTCTGTGTGACCAGAGCGGCGATGGCGTCGCGGACGATCTGCTGGCCTGCGGTGTTGTCGGCGCCGATCAGTTGGTCGAAGTGTTGGCCGTTATTGGCGCTGTCGACCAAGGCCTGCAACTTGGCTTCGCTCGCGGCGAGGTCGGCCTTGAGCGTGCTGTCGGCCTGGACGTCGACCTTGGCCACCAGCGCGGACAGGCTCGGGCCGCTCAGGGTGCTGCCGTCGGCCTTGAGGTATTCGCCCAGATAGACGTTGCGGATGCCCTTGGCGTTATAGAAATGCGAGTTGTGGGTATTGTCGCTGAAGCAGTCGTGCTCGTCTTCGCTGGAGTTGGCTTCCAGGGCGACCTTCATGCGCTCGCCCGCCAGTTCGCCAAGGGACAGGCTGCCCATGCCGAAGAGCATCTTGCGCAGGCCGTTCTCGGCCGATTCGGCTTGCAGGCTGGCGCGGTAATTGTCCGCTACGCCGGCTTGCCATTGGCCGACCATCTCGTCCAGGTCGCTGACCAGCAGCGCGGTGACGGCTTTGAGGTAGGCGCGACGGCGTTCGTTGTGGCCGCCGGTGGCGCCTTCGCCAAGCCCATAATCGCTCGCCGGGCGTGCGCCTGCGCCTGGGTTGGTGCCGTTCAGATCCTGGCCCCAGAGCAGAAATTCGATGGCATGGTAACCAGTGGCGACGTTGGCCTCGGAACCCCCCAGCTCGTTCAGGCTGGCGAGTTTTTCCGCAGTGATTTCAGTCACGTCGAGTTGGTCTTCACCGACCTGGATGTGCGTGTTGGCGATGATGTTGGCGCTGGCGCCTGGATTGCCCAGGGCGTGCTGGTAGTCGGCGGCCACGTAATCGATCAGACCTTCGTCCAGTGGCCAGGCATTGAGTTGGCCTTCCCAGTCGTCGACCACGGCGTTGCCGAAGCGGAAGACTTCGGACTGCATGTAGGGCACGCGCGCCGCCAACCAGGCTGCGCGGGCGGCTTGCAGGGTGGCCTCGGTCGGGTTGGCGAGCAGTGCGTCGATCGCGCTCTGCAGCGCCTTGCCGGTACTGGCGGCGTCGCTGAAGACGGCCAGCGCCAGGTCGGCATAGTGGGCGACCACGGCGCTGGCCGCGGCTTCGTCGATTTGGCTGGCCACGGCTACCGGGGCGCTGGCGCTGCTGGCGGCAGGTGCCGGGGCTTGGCTGACGGGGGCCTGGTCTTCGCCGCAACCGGCGAGGGAGATAGCAATGGCCAGTAGGCTGGCGCGAGCCAGGGGCATACGAATCATGACGAAATCCTTTGCATGAAAATGAGAGCGGCACGCGAACGCGCACGCAAAGCTGCAACATAATGCGAAAGATTTGCATTTTGCGCAAAGGGTCGTTGCGATTAAATCGCATAAAGCCGTGCGCCGGGTCGCCGTCCCGGCAGCACGATGCCGTTAGAATGCCAGCATTCGCCTCGCCGTCATGCCCACCGTTATGGAGTCAGCCGTATGAGCCTTACCAGTGTTGCCGTCCTCGTGATTCTGCTGCTTCTCGCCGCTTATGCGGTGATGCTCTACAACGCCCTGGTGCGTTTGAAGCACGGGCTGAGCAAGGCCTGGGCGAATATCGATGTGTTGCTCAAGCAGCGCCACGACGAGTTGCCCAAACTGGTGGAGACCTGCAAGCAGTACATGCAGTACGAGGGGCGCACCCTGGAGCGAGTGATTGCCGCGCGCAACGCCGTCGCCAGCGCCCGCGAGCAGCATGACGTCGGCGCTCTGGGCAAGGCTGAAAGTGGCTTGCGGCTTGGCCTGGGGCAACTGTTCGCGCTGGCCGAGAACTACCCGGAACTGAAGGCCAATGACAGCTTCCAGCACCTGCAGCAGCGCATCAGCGGTCTAGAGAACGGCATCGCCGACCGGCGCGAGTTGTACAACGAGGCGGTCAACCTGAACAACGTGCGCATCGAGCAGTTTCCCGATGTGGTGATCGCCCGGGCCTTTGCCTTCCAGGCCGGCGAGTTGCTGGAGTTCAGCGACGCCGAGATGGCCGACGTCGACCTCAAGTCGCTGTTCAGTTAGGCCGTGGCGCTCGAGGAATTGTTGCTTAGCCTGCTGTTTAGCGGCGGCGCGACTGTCGCTGGCGCCTGGTGGAGCCTGAAACGTTGGTTCCAGGCCCGCCATTTGCTGGACACGCCGACCTCGAAGATCCGCTCGGCGGCTCAGGGCTATGCCGAGTTCTATGGCGTGTTGGTGGCGCAGGCCAATGCGCAGGTGCGTGCTCCGCTGACCGGCAAGCCCTGCCTGTGGTGGCGCTTCAAGATCGAACAACACCAGTCCAGCGGCAAGAGCCGCAGTTGGCGGGTGGTCGAGAGCGGCAGCAGCGAAGCCTGGTTGTGCTTGCACGACGGCACCGGCGACTGCCTGATCGACCCGCGTGGCGCCGAGGTTCGCCCGGCGATCCGCGAAGTCTGGCAAGGCAGTCTGCGCCACCCCATGGGGCCGGCGAAGAGCGGCTTGCTCAGCTGGTTGGGCAGCGGCAAGCGCTACCGCTACAGCGAGGAGCGCCTGCAGGTCGGCCAGCCGCTGTATGCCATCGGTGATTTTCGCAGCAGTGGCGGCGGTCGTCAGGCGCGCAATCCGGAGGTGGCGCAGAGCGCCGTGATTCGTGAGTGGAAGGGCGATTTCAGCGGCCTATTGCAGCGTTTCGACAGTGACCGCAACGGCCGGCTGGACGAGCAGGAGTGGAACCGCGTGCGCCTGGCCGCGCACCTGGAAGCCGAAGACCGGCACCGTCAGCAGAGTGCGCAACCGGCGCAGCACCTTCTGGGCGCCCCCGTGGAGTCGCGGCCGTTCATCCTGGCCAATGCCGGCGAAGACGAGCTGGCTCGGCATTTCCATTGGCAGGCGGCCGGCGGCGCCGTGCTTTGCCTGAGCGGAGCCTTGGCCACGGCCTGGTTGCTCGGGGTGAGGGCGCTGTAGGGCGGCCTCCGCTGGGCTAAAGCCCACCCTAGCAACCTGTTGGCAGGCATGGCCCAGGTTAGGGGCGGCACCTAAGGGCATCCTTTGGCAGGCTGCGGGTTGTCACAGTGTGACCGGGTTGGCGGCGCTGAGGCGGCGGGCCTGCTTGAGGTACAGGAGCAATTCGCGGGCTGGCAAGGGCTTGCTGTAGAAGTAGCCCTGACCTTCGTTGCAGCCCTGGGCAATGATATAGGCCTCTTGTTCGATCGTTTCTACGCCCTCGGCGATCACCTGCATGCCCAGATTCTTACCGAGCTGGATGATGGCGCGCACGATGGTGGCATCGTCTTCGTCGTCCAGCAGATCCTGGACGAAGCTCTTGTCGATCTTGATCTTGTCTAGCGGCAGGCTCTTCAGGTAGCTCAACGAGGAGTAGCCGGTACCGAAGTCATCGATGGCGATGAGCGCGCCGGAGCGGCGCAGGCTGAGCAGGTGCTGGGCGGCGGTGGTGATGTCTTCCATCAGGCCGGTTTCGGTGACTTCCAGCTCAAGGCTGCGCGGCGGCAGGCGATAGATCTGCATCAGGTTGTTGATCACCCGTGGCAGTTCGGCATGGTGCAGCTGCACGGTGGACAGGTTGATCGCCATGCGCAGCTCGCTGAAGCCCTGGTCATGCCATTCGCGCAGTTGCTTGCAAGCCTGGTCGAGAACCCACTCGCCGATCGCGATGATGGTGCCATTCTGCTCGGCCAGCGGGATGAACAGATCCGGCGGCACCAGGCCATGTTGCGGGTGTTTCCAGCGCAGCAACACCTCGACGCCGACTACCCGGTGATCGTGGTAGTCCACCTGGGGTTGATAAACCAGAAATAACTGGTTGAGGGGCAGGGCTTCGCGCAGATCCTTCTCCAGCTCGCGACGGCGGCGCATCTCGCTGTCGATGCTGGCGATGTAGAACTGATAGCGGTTGCGCGAGCGACTCTTGGCCAGGGTCATGGTCTGTTCGGCTTTCTGCAGCAGCTTCTCGGTGTTGTCGCCGTCTTCCGGGAACAGGGTGATGCCGATGGTGGCACGCAGGTGCACCACCTGTTGGTCGACGGTGAACGGGATTTCCAGGTCGTCCAGCACGCTTTGCGCGAGCTCCGCGGCTTCGTAGGGTTGCTCGATGTCGGCCTGAACCAGGGCGAACTGGTCGCCACCGAGGCGGGCCAGGGCGCCGAGCCGACCGTTGTGGCTGCGCAAGCGGTCGGACAGGGCCAGCAGCAGTTGGTCGCCGGTCTGGTAGCTGAACTGTTCGTTGATGCCTTTGAAATCGTCCAGGCCGACGCAGAGCACGGCAACCCGGCGCTGCAGGCGGCCGGCGTCCTCGAGGATCTGGTCGAGTTGCTGCTGCAGTTGCTGGCGGTTCGGCAGGCCGGTGAGGAAGTCGTACTGGGCCATGCGCAACAGGCTGTTTTCCGCTTCGCGGCGCAGGTGGGTGTTGCGTTCGATGGAGGAGAGCAACTGGTTGGCGGTGTTGATCCACAGACCCAGCTCGTTCTTCTCGTTGCCTTTGAGCATCGGCAGCTTGTGGGCGCCGGGTCGATCCGGGTTGATCTGGCTGAGGTGGTCGATGATTTTCGACAGCGGCTTGGTCAGTAGCCAGTGGTAGACCAGGTACAGCACCAGGCCCATGGCCAGGGCGCGAAGCACGCCGGCAATGAAGATGATCACCGAGTTGGTGACGAACGCCTCGCCGTAGCGTGCGGTGTCGAGGGCGATGCTGAGGTCGCCGTAGTACTCGCTGTAGGGGCCGCGGCCCACCAGTTTGGTGGTGAAGTGCTGTTCCTGGCCGAGAATCGGGTCGGTCAGCCAGCGGGTGGGTAATTGCGCGAGATCACGGGACTTCTTCGCCAGCATCGGCTCGTTCGGGTGGCCGATGGCCGCCATGCGCACCGATTCGTGCTGGAACAGGCCTTCGATGACCTGTGTGCCCATTTCGCGATTCAGGCTGTAAACCGCCTGGGTCGAGGGGTCGCGGAACATGCCGAGAATCCGCTGGGCATCGTTGGTCACGGTCTGGCGGGTCTTGTAAACGTCGAAGACAATTTGCGCGCAGCTCAATACCACCCCAACGGCAAGTGCCGAAAGCAGCACCACGCGCAGCAACGTGAGAGACAGGCTGTTTTTGAGTTCCAGCTTCAAATGGCGGTTCCTTGTTCGATGCCAGAGGCGTCAGACCGCTGTGAGTATTAGCAAACTCGCGGTTGCCGTCAAAGGGCCATTAGCGCAATGCGCATCAGTCGATGCCGGTGTGGCGGCGACAGGGCGTTGGCAGCCCCTCTAGGATGTCGATGCGCCGGCGCTGAGTCCTTGGCTGCGATGAGCTTTTATTTTGCGCCGTTCACTGCGTCGCGCCCTGATCCGTGAAGTGTCCCCGTGATGATCAGGATGCCGAACTCGCTATTGATTCTGCTGGCACTGGGTGGTTGCACCCCTTCACGCCATGGCCGGCGTTGGACGAGGGGCTGTGGTGCGGGGCTGAGCGCACAGTGAAAAGGGCAAAGCCCGGCAGATCTGCCGGGCTTTGCCCTCAGTTAACGGGTACACATGGCCGTTGACTACTTGCGCGGGCCCTGGGGGGGAGGGCGCTGGCAGGTCTCAGGCGGCGTAGTTGTTCGCGACGAAGTCCCAGTTGACCAGGTTCCAGAACGCTTCGACGTACTTCGGACGCAGGTTGCGGTAGTCGATGTAGTAGGCGTGCTCCCAGACGTCGCAGGTCAGCAGCGGGGTATCGCCGCTGGTCAGCGGGCAACCGGCGCCGATGGTGCTGGCCAGAGCCAGGGAGCCGTCGGCTTTCTTCACCAGCCAGCCCCAGCCGGAACCGAAGGTGCCGATGGACACTTTGCTGAACTCTTCCTTGAACTTGTCGAAGGAACCGAAGGCCGCGTTGATCGCGTCGGCCAGGGCGCCGCTCGGTTGACCGCCGCCGTTAGGCTTCATGCAGTTCCAGTAGAAGGTGTGGTTCCAGACTTGAGCGGCGTTGTTGAAGATGCCGCCCGAAGAAGTCTTGACGATCTCTTCCAGGGTTTT
The DNA here is from genome assembly GCF_030376615.1 of Pseudomonas sp. sp1636. Lineage (GTDB taxonomy): Bacteria > Pseudomonadota > Gammaproteobacteria > Pseudomonadales > Pseudomonadaceae > Aquipseudomonas. The sequence goes on along the minus strand of NZ_JARRAB010000001.1, from coordinate 245,375 downwards.
GCCTTCGAACTCGGTACCAGGTACCAGGTTGTTCAGGTTCACGACATAGGTGTTGTGGTGCTTGTCGTGGTGGTATTCCAGGGTTTCCTGGGAAATGTGCGGCTGCAGAGCGTCATGTGCGTACGGCAGTGGCGGCAATTCGAAAGCCATGGTTGATCTCCTAATCAGGTCAGGTGCGGTGTTCGCGAAGCCGATCACGGGCGGCCATCTCAGCGGCGGGAGTTATCTCTTTGCGCCGCAGGCTCAGAAGCATAGCACTGGGCCTGCGACATAAACACGCGGCAACTGTGTGGGAAACCCACTTGAAGTGGCGATCCCAGGCTGGTTAGGCGGGCGATTCAGGCGGCTGCGGGACTGGCCAGCAACTGCCAGGCGATGGCCAGCATCATCAAGGCCACGGCCAGATCGATCAGCCGCCAGGTTGCCGGTCGTGCCAGTTGGGGGGCGAGCCAGGCGGCGCCCAGGGCCAGGCTGAAGAACCACAGCAGCGAGGCGCTGGCGGCGCCCAGGGCATAGGCGCCGGGGACGCTTTGCTGGGCGCCGAGCGAGCCGATCAACAGCACGGTATCGAGATACACATGGGGGTTGAGCAGGGTAACCGCCAGTGCGGCGAGCAGTACGGCGCGCAACGGGCGCGGAGTGGCTGCGGCCGTTTGTTCGAGCCCTTGTGGCCGGCAGGCGCGCAGCAGGGCCTGGGCGCCATACCAGAGCAGGAAGGCCGCGCCGCCCCAGCGGGCGACACCCAGCAGCAGCGGGTTCTGCGCCAGCAGCGCGGCCAGGCCGAACACCCCGGCGGCCACCAGCAGGGCATCGCAGGCCACGCAGAGCAAGGCGACGGGCAGGTGATGTTCGCGGCGCAGGCTTTGCGCCAGGACGAAGGCGTTCTGGGCGCCGAGGGCGATGATCAGCCCGGCGGCGACCGATAAACCATTCAGATAGCTGTGCCACATGACGTTCTCTCCTCTTGAATGCTGGTCAGTCTGCGTGGCTTGGTTGTATAAGAAAAATCAATATTGCTGATCGCTCATTAGGAGAATTGATATGTTCGATTACAAGCTGCTGGCCGCCCTGGCCGCAGTGGTGGAACAGGCCGGTTTCGAGCGGGCGGCCCAGGTGCTGGGGTTGTCGCAATCGGCGGTGTCGCAGCGGATCAAGCTGCTCGAGGCGCGGGTGGGGCAGCCGGTGCTGGTGCGCGCGACACCGCCCACGGCGACCGAGATCGGCCGGCGTCTGCTCAATCATGTGCAGCAGGTGCGCCTGCTCGAACGCGACCTGCAGGGGCAGGTGCCGGCGCTGGACGAAGGCGGCTTGCCCGAGCGCCTGCGCATCGCCCTCAATGCCGACAGCCTGGCGACCTGGTGGGCGCCGGCGGTGGGCGAGTTCTGCGCCGCACAGCGGGTCTTGCTGGATCTGGTGGTGGAGGATCAGGAGGTCGGTCTCAAGCGCATGCGCGCCGGCGAAGTGGCGGGCTGCGTCTGCGCCAGCGAGCGCCCGCTGGCGGGGGCGCGCTCGCTGGCGCTGGGCGCCATGCGCTATCGGGCGCTGGCCAGCCCGGGCTTTATCTCCCGGCATTTCCCCCAGGGCATAGCGGCGCAGGAACTGGCGCGGGTGCCGGCTATCGTGTTCGGTCCGGATGACCAGTTGCAGCATCGCTACCTGGCCGGGCTGGGCGTGGCGGGAGGCTTCGCCCATCACCTGTGTCCGTCCTCCGAGGGCTTCGTGCGCCTGACCAGTGCCGGCTTCGGCTGGGGCCTGGTGCCGGAACTGCAGGTCGAGCAGGCACTGGCCAGCGGTGCGCTGCAGGAAGTTCTGCCCGGACGGCCACTGGACGTGCCGCTGTACTGGCACCACTGGCGCAACGGCGGCGAGCTGATGGCGACGCTCACCCGCCACCTGCAGCAGGCGGCGAAGGTCTGGTTGGTCGCGCCGGCCTGTTAGAGCTTGAAGTGCGCCACCAGTTGCTGCTGGCTGCCGGCGAGCTTCTGCAGGTGCTCGCCGCAGTCGCGGGTATGGGCCGCGGTCTGGCGGTTTTCCCCGGTCATCTGGTGCAGGCGGTGCATGTGCTGATTGACTTCCTGGGTGGTCGCCGCCTGCTCCTCGGCGGCCGCGGCGATCTGGAAGGCCAGGGCATGCACGCCCTGCAGGGAGTCGTCGAGGTGAGCGAGCGAGCCGAGCACGGCCTGGGTCTCCTGTTCCAGGGTGCGGGCCTGTGCGGTCGAACCCTGCATACAGGTTTGTGCCTGGCTGGAGGAGGCGCCGATGCTGGCGAGGGTCTGCTCGATTTCTTCGGTGGCGGTGCGGGTGCGCAGAGCCAGGCTGCGCACCTCGTCGGCGACCACGGCGAAGCCGCGACCCTGTTCGCCGGCGCGGGCGGCTTCGATTGCCGCATTCAGGGCGAGCAGGTTGGTCTGCTCGGCAATGCCGCGAATCACCGCCAGCACCGAGCCGACCTGCTGGCTGCTGGCGGCCAGGGTGTGCACCACCTCGTCGGCCTGGCGCAGACCGGCGAGGAGTTGATCCTGGCGCCCGATCATGCATTGCAAGGTGTCCTGCATGGTGGTGAAGGCCTGCCGCGCCGCGGCGCTGCCATCGGCGCTCTGGCTGGCACTGGCGGCGATTTCCTGCACGGTGGCGGCCATCTGGTCGACCGCGCTGACCACCATCTCCAGCGCTTGCTGCTGCTGGTCGAGGCGGCTGCTGGTCTGCCCGGCAGCGCCGAGGATATTGCCGCTGGCATCGTCAACCGCTTGGCTGGCGTGGCGTAGTTGTTCGATGACCGTGCGCCAGGCATCGGCCATTTCATGCAAGGCCTGCATCAGGCCGCTGTGCGCGGCCGCCTGTGCGGGCAGGCGCAGTTCGCCCGCCGCCAGGCGGCGGGCCAGGGCCGCCATGTTGCTCGGCTCGCCGCCCAGGGGGCGCATCAGGCTACGGCTGACCAGCCAGGTCGCGAGGGCCACGGCGGCAATGGTCAACAGGCCGAGCAGGAGCATCTGCCGCAGCAACTGGTGCACCGCGGCAAAGGCTTGCGCCTGGTTCATCTCGGCGATCAGTGCCCAGTGCTGGCCGGCAAACTCCAATGGCACGAAGGCTTTGAGGGCCGTCTGGCCGTCCAGTCCGGCTTCGCTCAGGCGGCCCTGCTGGCCCTGCAGGGCCAGGGCCACGGCATTGCCGGCGAGCGGCTGGCCAGGTTGTTCGCGGCGGCTGACCCGTTGCTCGGCGAAGCGCACCGAGTCGGAACGCAGCAGGCCGTCGGCGCCGACCAGATAGGTTTCCCCGGCTTGGCCAAGGCCCTGGCGGGTCTGCATCACGTCATTGAGCGGGGCGATTGGCAACTCCAGCATCAGCAGGGCCAGCAGCTCGCCGTCGGCGATGATCGGCGCGGCCAGGAACTGACTGGGTTCGCCGGTCTGTGGGTTGATCAGCAGGTCGCCAATCTGCACCTGCTGGCTGGTCAAGGCGGCCTTGGCCAGCCGGGCCATGGGCGTGTCGCGCCAGCGCTCAGTGTGGAGATTTTGTTGGTAGTCATCGCCGCGCAGCACGCTGAACACCACGCTGGCGTCGCTGGCGATCAGCTTGAGTTCGCTGAAGCCGAAGGTCTTGATGAAGTTCAGGAAAATCGGCCGGTCGTAGTTGGCCGCGCTGATCAGGGCCGCATCGTTCAGGCCCTGGTAGCTGGTGGCCAGGTTGCTGGCCAGGGTGCTGAGCTGGTTGTGTCGTGCCTGCCAGTTGTCCAGCAGCTGTCGCTGTTTGATATTCGCGACGGCTTCCAGGGCGTTGAGGGTTTGTTCCTGCAGCGCCTTGCTGGCTTGGTGGTAGGCGGTGAATGCCACCGCCAACACCGGAATAAGGCCAATTGCCAGGTAACTGAGGGCGAGTCTGAGGCGTAATGGCATGTTCGGAGTTCCGCGGGTAGAAGGGTTACACGGTCGGGTGTTTGTTGGATATTCTGCAAGAATCGTGCGGATAAATTGACGCGTGTAAATAAAAAGAATCACCCGGGCGACACCCGCGGCGGCGCAGAGGGATAGGCTGCCCGCTCCAGCGGGTCGGCGCGGATGCTATGGCCTGGCGCATCTGTCGGCATCTGTCGGCATCGCTCAGGGACAATCGCGCCCGGCGATGTTCGGCGAGCGACGCAGAAGCCTTCCACAGCCGCTGGGAGCCGCACCAGGTTCAGGAGGGCCGGCACTTGGCAGGCAAAATAGCCGCCTGGTTTGGCGGCTTCGCCTCAGCTGATGAGGATGGGGCCCGAGCCGGGCAGCTGTTCCACGCAGCGTTCGCCGAACAGTTTGGACGGCGTGAAATAGCCCCCCGGGCCGTCGTAGGCGAGCAGGTGGCGCACTGCCAGCAACACGCCATGCACGGTCACCGCATAGCCGTTGGCCGTCTCCAGGTGGGCGGTTTTCAGTTCGCCGGCGGCGTTGCGAACCTCGCCCCACAGCCAGGTACGCTGGTGCTCGCGGCTGCTCTGGTCGGGGCCGTGCACGCGCTTTTCGATCAGACGCTTGAGCCTGTGCTGGACGCTCTCCCGGCCGAGCAACGGGCGCAGCGGATCGAGCAGGCGCATGCCGATGGCCAGGGCTGGCGGTGTGGGTAGATAGACCTCAATGTTGCCAATGCCGGTGGAGTAGTAGGCGGTCGCCACGTCGCCCCAGGGAATGCTGACCGCGTGCTTGGCGCCGCGGCCGAAGTCGATCTCACGGCGCTTATAACCCAGCGGCACATCGACGATGAGCCCGGCACGACGTATCTTGCCGCCGAGTTTGAGACCTTCCAGCGTGGTCTTCGCGGTGCCCGGCGACAGCCCGCTGGCCGTGTCGAAACCCAGGGCCAGGTGGCTGGCATCGGGCAGCGCCTGGTGCAGGCAGGCGGCCAGGCAATCGCTGGGGATGACGTCGAAGCCAACGCCGGGGCAGACCACCAGCCCGGCCTCCCGGGCTTGCAGGTCACGACCGTGGGCCGCTTCGAACACGCCGATCTCGCCGGTGATATCGACATAATGGGTCGCACTGGCCAGGCAGGCATCGAGCATCGGCGCACTGGTGGCGGAAAAGGGCCCGGCGCAGTGGGCGACCAGCGCCACATCGGCCAGTGCCTGACGAGCGCGCTCGGGCTGCCGAATGTCGAATATCCGGCATTCCAGGCCGAGCAGGCTGCCCAGGGCATGCACCGCCGCCGGATTGCGCCCGGCCAGAATCGGCGTCAACCCCTGGCGTTGCGCCTCGGCGGCCAGCAGGTGGCCGGTGTAACCGTTGGCGCCGTAGATCATCCAACTGTTTGTGGCCATGCCTGACTCCGGTTGGGATTGGTGGGTCATGGGTAACAGGGTAGCTGGTATAAACGTTGCCCTCGCTAGGCCCGCAGCAATGCCGCCAGCGCCGTGGGGCGCGTCAACGAAGGGCTGTGCAGGCTGCGGCCTGAGCGTCGACCCGTTCACATAGTGCGCAACTGCGCGGTCTGTAGCCGGCCACTGCGTCAGCGCTGGGCTCTGCGCCGGTGCGTCTTGCCCTGGCTTGGCGCGACACTGAAGCGTCGCGCACTAACCGTTATACTGGCCGGCATTTCGCGTCTTCAGCGTTTCTAAAAGGTTTACTTATGCGTAACGATGCCCACGACGAACCCGATCATGTGCCCAGCCTGACCACCGACCAGCGTGATCGCGAGGACTTCGATGAGGGTCGCCACGAGTCCGTCATGCGCACTCCCGCCCGCGCGGCGGCGGCCGCACCCAAAACGGCCAGCAACGGCGCGCTGTGGTCGTTGGTCGGTGCCCTGACCATCGCCCTGGGGGGTTTGGGTTGGTGGAGTTTTCAGCAGATCGGCCTGATGCAGCAGCAATTGGTGGCCACCCAGGAGAGCTTCGCGCGTATCAGCGAGGAGGCTGCCGGGCGGATCCAGGATATTAGCGGCAAGGTGGTGGCTACCGAGTCCACGGTCACCAGCGGCAGTGAGGCGCTCAAGTTGCAAGTCAAACAGCTGGAAAACAAGCTGGCCGAACTGAGCAAACAGCAGCAAAGCGTTGCCGGTCAGCAGAGTGGCCAGAACCAGCGGATCGAGCAGTTGGCGGCCGACCTTAAAACCCAGCAAGGCGCGGCCAGCAAATTCGACGGCAGCCTGCAGGGCCTGAGCGGCGAACAGGCGCTGCTGAAAAAAAACCAGGCTTCGCTGCAAGCCGAACAGGTGTCCTTGAAAGCCGCGCAAGCCGGGCTGAGCAAGCTCGATGGTCGGCTGAAAAGCCTGAGTGACGAGGTCGAGGCGCTGAAGCAGATCGGTAATCCGAATCAGGCCATCGGCCGTCTGGAGCAGGATCTGCTGGTGCTGCGCAGCGAGCTGGACAATCGCCCGGCGGCGAACAGCAACACCGCCGAGTTCGATGCCTTCCGCGGGCAGATGACCCGCAATATCAGCACCTTGCAAGCCCAGATCCAGAACCTGCAGCAGCAAATCGACGCGCGTTGACCGGCGCGATCCAGGCCGTCAATGCGCGCGTCCCTGCCATGCCCGCTGGTTGGTTCGGGCGTTCAGGGCGCCCGGGGTTCGCCGCAGAGCGGCTTGAGCCGTTTGGCAAAGGCATCGCAGGCCATGTTCAGGCTGGAGCAGACGGTTTGCGGGCAGACGTAGAGCGCAATGCCGAGCATGGCGAGTGGCTCATAGGGAAGAGCTGGCGATTGTTGACGCAAAGTTGGCGTGCGCGCCAATCGCCATCCGCCACTTTGCCGACAATACTGGAGGCAGCCTTTGCCACGGAGCCGCGTCCATGAAGCACCCCAATGCCGAACTCATCAGCCGTTTCTACCAAGCCTTCCAGCAGCGTGACGCCGAGGCCATGGCGGCTTGCTATGCCGATGATGTGCGCTTCAGCGACCCGGTGTTCGGGGATTTGCGCGGCCGCGAAGCCGCGGACATGTGGCGGATGCTGACGGCGCGGGCGCAGAACTTCTCGCTGACCTTCGACCACGTCGAGGCGGACGAGCGGCAGGGCCGCGCGCAGTGGGTGGCGACCTACCTGTTCAGCCAGACCGGCAACACGGTGGTCAACCGTATCGATGCCCACTTCGTTTTTCGCGACGGCAAGATCGTCGAACACCGCGACCAGTTCGACCTGTGGCGCTGGGCACGTCAGGCCTTGGGCATGCAAGGGCTGTTGCTGGGCTGGGCGCCGCCGGTGCAGAACGCCATCCGGCGCCAGGCGGCCAAGGGTTTGGCGCAGTTCAGAGCCTCTCGCTAGCAGGCCGTTGAAAAACTACCTGCGTTGGCAATACTGCGTTAAAAACGGCCTCGGAATGCTCATTTACAGCCAGTAAACTCCGCTTCCTCGGCCGTTTTTGCCTTGTCTTGCCTGCCTCGCCTACATTTTTCAACGGCCTGCTAGCGCTTGCTTCACGGCTTTTAGCCGATTTAACCAACGCAATGGTAGGCTTTCTGGTCTGAACCCTCAGCGACCTCCGGCGCAAGCTGTAAACCTGGACTATTCGTTGAATAACAGACCGCTGCAGAGCGCGGTGCTAACCGGGAGCAGTTGCCCTTCAGCTGCCAGCCAAGAGCCAGTCCGTCAGGAAGTCTGATCATGAGTGTAATGTTGCTGTCCGCAAGCAAAGCCAAGGCCTGGAGCGTGCACGCCGTCACTGCCAGCGGGGTGATTCTGGCGTTGCTGGCCTTGTTGGCCGTACTCGATGGCCGGCCGCAGGTCTGTCTGCTCTGGTTGGGCCTGGCGCTGTTGGTGGACGGCCTGGACGGCACCCTGGCGCGCAAATTCGACGTCAAGGGGGTGTTGCCGCACTTCGATGGTTCGACCCTGGATCTGGTGATCGACTACCTCACCTATGTGTTCATTCCGGCGATCTTCGTGTATCGCTTCATTCCTCTGCCCGAATACACCCTGCTGCTGTCGGTCGGGGTGATCCTGCTGTCGTCGTTGTTCTGCTTCTGCAACCTCAACATGAAGAGCCAGGACAACTACTTCGTCGGTTTTCCGGCGGCCTGGAACGTGGTGGTGGTGTACCTCTACCTGCTGGACTTCGCTCCCTGGCTGAGCTTCGCCACTGTCCTGCTGCTGTCGGGCCTGACCCTGACCAAGATGAAGTTTCTCCACCCGTTTCGGGTCAAGCAGTTCATGCCGCTGAATATCGGCGTAACCCTGGTGTGGATGGCGGCCTGCGCCTTGCTGGTCGTGCAGTACCCACTCAACCAGACCTGGCTGCTGCTGGTCTGGGGGCTGGCCTCTGTCTATTTCGTCGCTATCTGCCTGTGGCGCACGGCCCGCGAATGGTTCGCCTGACTCGGTTGGTGGGCTGTGCCTGCGATGACTGAGGCCACCGGCAAAGCCTGGTTCGTCTATCTGGTGCGGGCGCAGAACGGCGCGCTCTATTGCGGGATCAGCGACAATCCGCAGCGGCGTTTCGCCCAGCACCAGAGCGGCAAGGGCGCGCGCTTCTTTTACTCCAGCCCGGCGCTGGCGCTGGTCTACACCGAAGCCTGTGCGGGCAAGGGCGATGCCCTGCGCCGCGAGCGCACGATCAAGCGGCTGGGCAAGGCGGCCAAGGAAGCGCTGGTGGCAGGCGGCAGTCTTATCGCTGTGGCTGATGGCGAGCTATCAGGCTAAGCGGGTAGGCCGTTGCTGTCGGCGCGGGTAAGCTGCTGGTTTAGCCATCGCTGCGGAGCCTGTCATGCACGAGCTGATCTTGCACCATTACCCGACCTCGCCGTTTGCCGAGAAGGTTCGCCTGCTGTTGGGCTTCAAGCAACTGTCCTGGCGTTCGGTGCTGATCCCGGCGGTGATGCCCAAACCGGAGCTGACCGCCTTGACCGGAGGCTATCGCAAGACCCCGGTGCTGCAGGTCGGCGCCGACATCTATTGCGACAGTGCCCTGATCGCCCGGCGTCTGGAGGCGGAAAAGGCCATCCCGGCGTTATTCCCCGAAGGCCAGGAATTCAATGTCGCCGGCATCGCCCAGTGGGCCGACTCGGTGCTGTTCCAGCATGCGGTCAGCCTGGTGTTCCAGCCCGCGTCCATTGCCGCCCGTTTTGGCCGTTTGCCGGCGGAATTCCTCAAGACCTTTATGGCCGACCGCAGCGCGCTGTTCAGTGGCGGCCAGGCCAGCCGCCTGCCGCTGGAGCTGGCCCGGCACCAGTGGCCAAGCCTGATGGCCCGCTTGCAGCAGCAACTGGAGCGCGAAGCGGGCGACTTCCTGTTCGGCGAGCCCTCGCTGGCCGACTTCGCCATGGCTCATTCATTGTGGTTCCTGCGCGGTACCCCGGTGACGGCGCCACTGGTCGACGACTACCCGGCCGTCGCCGCATGGCTGAACCGGGTGCTCGGTTTCGGCCACGGTGCGCATAGCGAGATGAGTGGCGAAGAGGCCATCGCGCTGGCGCGTGACGCCACGCCAGCGGCCTTGCCGAATGAGCCGTTGGTCGAGCCCAACGGCTTCCAGGCCGGCCAGCGGGTGGCGATCGCCGCCGTCGACTACGGCGTCGATGCGGTCGAGGGCGAGTTGCTGTTCAGCGGCCGCGAAGAGCTGATCCTGCGCCGCGAAGACCCGCGTGCCGGGGTGGTGCATGTGCATTTCCCGCGATTGGGCTTCGCCATCAAGGCGCTGTAATTACAGGTCGCGGGCGGGTTCGGCCGATGCTGGCGGGTGGGCGCCCGCATTCAGAAGGCCGCGCGCATGGCCGGCGGGTTGTAGCCGTGGATGATCTCGCCGCGCACATCGAGCAGCGGCACGCCGCGCCCGCCCAACGCCTGAAACGCGGCCTGGCCGGCGCGGCTCTGTTCGATATCGACTTCGCGGTAGGCAATGCCCTCCTCGGCGAGCAGCGCCCGGGTCTTGGCGCAGTAGCCACACCATTGGGTGGCATACAGCACCACCTCGGCGCGGCCGTTGGCCGGCGCCGGGTCGAACCAGTCTTGCAGCCGCCCCCAGTGCTGGTAGAGCGCCAGCGCCGTGAGTAATACGAGAATTTTCTTCATGGGCGTTGCTTGGTCGCGGTAGCAGGGGGCTGGCGCTGCAGTTCGCCGGCCAGTTGGCGAAAGTAGAGTATGCGCTCGTAGCACAGGGTCAGCTCGCCGCTGATGCGGTTATACCAGGCATCCGGCGCGCCGCAGGCCGCGAGCCTGAGGGTCAGGTCGCGGGGCAGGTCGAAGGTCTGGCTGGCTTTGTCCGCGATCGCTTCCACTTCGCCCGAGGCGCGCACCCGCTCGAGCAGTTCGACGCCGCCATCGAGATGCTGGGGCGGCGGCTCATAAACCACCGCGATACGATGGCGCACAGGTTGATCCGGGGGCCGGCGGAAGTAGTCGCGGATCCAGTTCACCGCGTGCTCCACCTGCTGGTATTCCTCCGGGCAATAGAGGGCTCGCTCATAGGGCAGCCCGGTCTCTTCGATGATCCATTCCAGGCGCTGCGGGTCGCTGCCGTAGGCCAGGCAGGCGATATTGAAGAAGCGCTGGGCATCCAGTGCATGGCTGTCCCAGGCCTTAATCTCTTCCTGACCGGGCGTTTGTCGTTGCCATTCCAGGCGCCAGTAATCGGCGACGTCGAGCAGCCTGGCGTAGAAACCGGCATCGCGCTGGCGCTCGAACAGCAGGAACAGGCCCATAAAGCCCAACTGGTCGGCGGCATCCTCTTCGCGGCCGAGCACCGGCAGCTTGAGTTCGCTGATCAGCAGGTGGCCCATTTCATGCAGCAGGGTGAATTCGGCGTTGGCGGTGACGAAACGCAGCTCATCGACCGCCCTGGTCGGCTCCGGCTCCGCTTGCGCCAGGCTCGCCAGCAGCAGGCCCAGGCCGATGAGCGTTGCGGTGCGTCGCCGTTGCATGGCTCGCGGCCTCAGTCCTTGCGCCGCTTGAGCTGATCGGTCAGTTGGGTCGGCAGGTTGCGGATGGTCAGGGTGTCCTGGGCTTCGTCATACTCGATTTTCGAGCCGAGCAGGTGCGACTCGAAGCTGATCGACAGGCCTTCGGCGCGGCCGGTGAAGCGGCGGAACTGGTTGAGCGTGCGCTTATCGGCGGGAATCTCCGGCGACAGGCCGTAGTCCTTGTTGCGGATATGCTCGTAGAAGGCGCGCGGACGTTCCTCGTCGATCAGTCCGGAGAGCTCCTGCAGGCCCATGGGTTCGCCCAGCTTGGCCTGGCTGCTGGCATAGTCGACCAGGGTCTTGGTTTTCTCGCGGGCGGCTTCTTCCGGCAGGTCTTCGCTTTCGACGAAGTCGCTGAAGGCCTTGAGCAGGGTACGGGTCTCGCCCGGGCCGTCGACGCCTTCCTGGCAGCCGATAAAGTCGCGGAAGTACTCCGAGACCTTCTTGCCGTGCTTGCCCTTGATAAAGGAGATGTACTGCTTGGAATGGGCGTTGTTCTGCCATTCGGAGATGTTGATCCGCGCCGCCAGGTGCAGCTGGCCGAGATCCAGGTGTTTGGCGGCGGTCACGTCCAGCGCCTCGTTGACCGCCACGCCCTCGCTGTGATGGAGCAGGGCGATCGCCAGGTAATCGGTCATGCCCTGCTGGTAATGGGCGAACAGCACATGGCCGCCGGTGGACAGGTTGGACTCCTCCATCAGCTTCTGCAGGTGCTCGACCGCCTGGCGGCTGAAGGCGGCGAAGTCCTGGCCGCCGTCGAGGTACTGCTTGAGCCAGCCGCTGAACGGATAGGCGCCGGACTCGCCGTGAAACAGGCCCCAGGCCTTGCCCTGTTTGGCGTTGTAGCTCTCGTTGAGGTCGGCGAGCATGTTCTCGATGGCTTGCGAGGCGCCCAGCTCGGTATCGCGGGCATGCAGCACGGCAGGGCTGCCATCGGGCTTCTTGTCGATCAGGTGGACGATGCAATGGCGGATCGGCATGGGCGGTCTCTTGGGAATCGGCTAAGCATTGGATGGCGCGCAGTTTACCCGAGAGTCCCGGCTTGGGTCGCCCGTCGCCGCTGCAGGGTGTGCAGCCGCTCGATCACATAGCGCAGGTGCACATGCAGCTCATACAGCTCGTTGGAGTAGGACAGCGGCACCTCGACCTTGGCCAGTTCGTCCTCCAGCTGTTCCAGGCGCTCGACTTCGCTATCCAGGCGTGCCGGCAGGGTGCCGGCATCCAGTTGCCGGTCGATCTCGCGCAGGTGTTTGTACCAGCGGTAGATGCGCGCGCGGATGCGCCAGCGATACAGCGGCCCGACCGCCTTGAGCAGCGGCACCAGCACCACGAGCAGCGGGATCAGCAGGATGATGTAGCGGTCGGCCAGCGAGGCGATGCGAAACGGCAGGTAGCGCTGCAGCAGCGGCAGGCCGTTCTGGTAGTAATGTTCGGCAGCGCCGGACAATTCGAAGGTGCGTGGCGCGGCGCTGGGAAAGGCGCCGGCCGGATCGAGCAATGTGCCGTGCTTCATCACCTCGCGGCTGGCCTCGAGGAATAGCGGCACCAACCCGGGGTGGAAGTCCTGGTTGATCGCCAGGGTGGCCACCGGGGAGAGGGTGACGGTGGTCTGCGGTGGGCTGTTCTGCGCCAGGTTGAGCAGGCCCTCGTCGATAGTCACGCGCTTGAAGAACGGCAGGCGGGCTTCATAGGCGGCGGCGCGGCGGAAGTTGGCCAGGCGCAACGCCGGGTTGGCCGCCAGTTGCTGTACCCGCGTATTTTCTGCCGGGCCGACGAAAAAGCCGGCGTCCAGCTCGCCGGCGTTGAGGGCGGCGGCGGCCTTGTTACCGCCCAGATCCTGCCAGCTCGCGGAGTATTGCGTTGGGCTGATGGCGTTGGCGGCGAGGATCGCCTCGCTGGCCGCACGGGTGCCGCTGCCGACGCTGCCCAGGGCCAGGCGCAGCGGCAGCAGGTCGGCGATGCGCTCGAGCGCAATGTCCTTGCGGTAGAACAACCACAGCGGTTCCTGATACACCGCGCCCAGGCTGTGCAGGCGGGCGCGGTCGGCATCTTCGAGCTGGCGCTCCAGGCCGCTCTGCACCAGGGCGATCTGCACGGCGGGTTGCTCGGCCAGCAGGCGCTCGAGGTTGTCTCGCGAGCCGGCACTGGGCACCAGGCTCAGCTCGAAGCCTTCCCTGGCCAGTTGCGTCTTCAGCTTCTCGGCGAATAGCCGGTAATTGCCGCCCTCCGCGCCGGTGGCCATGCGGGCGTGCATCGGTGGCGGCGGGGCGACGAAATAGAACAGCGCGCCAATCAAGGCGGCCAGCACCGGGACGATCCACAGGTTGGCCAGCAGCATGATCTTCAGGTCTTTGAGCACACGGCGCATGGGGCTTCCTTTCGGCGGGTTCGCTGCAAGGATAGAAGCATCTGCGGCTTCAGGTCACCTTTGCCGCCTGCATGGGCGGATGGCGCGCGCAATCGAGCAGCGCCAACCCGCCGAGCAGCCCCAGGGCATACCAGGCATCCACGCCGAGCATGATCAGCACCAGGGCGCAGAGCAGCGCGCTGAAGCTGGCCAGCCAACGCCAGAGGCCACGCAGCAGCACTGCGCCTGCGGCCATGCTGAGCAGGTAGATGACCACGAAGTTGCCGTTGGCGTAGCGGATCAGGTCGTCCACCGTGAGGTTGAGCAGACCGGCCAGGCTGGCGCACAGGGCGCAGCCCAGCACCACCAGCAGCAGGGCGCGGGCGGGTACGCCGTGGTGGTTGCGCCGGGCCAGGCGGGCCGGCAGTTTGCCTTCGTCGGCCAGGCTCCAGATCAATCGGGCGAAACCCTGGATGTAGACGTTGATCGAGGCGAAGCAGGCCAGGTAGCCGACCACCGCGACCAGCCAACGCGCCCGCTCGCCCAGCAGCAGGTCGAACAGCCGCGGCAGCGAGGCCGCATCCGTCTGCACATTGCCGTAGGCGTTGAAACTCAGCACCGCCACCGAACAGGCCCAGTACACCAGGCCGGCCAGCAGCACGCCGAGTAGCAGGGCCAGGGGGAAGTCGCGTTCGGGGCGTTTGAATTCTTCGCCCATATGGGTAAAGGCCTCGATGCCGACGAAACACCAGAACATCACCCCCAGCGCCGCCGGCAGCAGCTGCCAGGAGCCCTGAATGGGCGGCAACAAGGGGTGGTCGGTGCGCGGCAAGTCGCCGACCCACCAGATCAGCGCGACGCTGCCGATAATGGCCACGGCGATCAGCCCCTGCAGCAGCCCCGAGGCCTTGGCCGGACGCTGGCCGAGCAGCAGGATGGCGCCGAGGGTGGCGAGCTGGATGGTCAGCGCCTGGCCGCGATTCAAGTCGACCACGGCCTGCCAGAAACCGCTGGCGATATTCAGTGCCGCCGGCAAGCCGACCGGCAACACGGCGAGGAACAGCCAGGCGCTGAGGCGCTCCATGCGCGGGCCGAAGGCGCGGCCGATCAGGTGCGGCGCACCGCCGGCATGGGGGTGGCGACGACCCAGTTGGGCGAAGGTGAAGGCGATCGGCAGCACCAGGGCGATGAGGATCATCCAGGCCCATAACGAGGCGGCGCCAGCGGCGGTGGCGGCCAGCGCCGGCACGACGAAAATGCCGGTGCCGAGCAGCGATGTGCTGAGCAGGCCGATGCCTTGCAGCAGGCCCAGTTCCTGGTTGAGGCGGCTCATAAGGTATGCTCGTGTCCTTTCGAAGAATGTCGCCATATTAAGCCGCCAACCCGCGGCAAGCTGCCGGCTCTGACCGGCAAAATGGCGCTATTACCCGTCAATCTGTTTTTGCATGAGACGCCCCGAGTGGACAAGTTCGATCAGCAGATCCTCGCCCTGTTGCGTGCCGATGCCCGTCTGGCCGTGAGTCAGATCGCCCGTGAAATCAATCTGTCGCGTTCGGCGGTCGGCGAGCGCATTCGCCAGTTGGAGCAAAGCGGCATTATCAGTGGCTATCACGCCCGGATAGCCGCGCCGGGCGATGCCGGCATAAAGGCCTACCTGGAGCTGTTCTACCAGGGCGGGCGCTGCGAGCACTATGTCGAGCGCATGCGGGTATTTCCCGAGGTGCGTCGTTGCAGCGGTATCAGCGGCGAGACCGACATGCTGGTGTATCTCGAGGCGGCGTCCATGCAGCGCTTCAGCGAGATCCGCGGGCAGATCGAAAACTTCCCCGGCATGCAGAAGGTCAAGACCCATGTGGTGGTCAAGGATTGGGCATTTTGAGCCGGCCCATGCGTATCCTCCACACCTCCGACTGGCACCTCGGCCAGCATTTCATGGGCAAGACCCGCCAGGCCGAGCATCAGGCGTTCTGCGCCTGGCTGATCGAGCAGGTGCGCGCGCATGAGGTCGATGCGCTGCTGATCGCCGGCGATGTGTTCGACACCGGCGCGCCGCCCAGTTACGCCCGCGAGCAGTACAACCGTTTTGTCGTCGAGTTGCGCGGCAGCGGCTGCGAGCTGGTGGTGCTCGGCGGCAACCACGACTCGGTGGCCATGCTCGGCGAGAGCAAGACCCTGCTGGCGCAGCTCGGTACCCGGGTGGTTCCCGGCGTTTGCGAGCAGCTTGCCGAGCAGTTGCTGGTGCTGCATCGGCGCGACGGCACGCCCGGCGCGCTGCTCTGCGCCGTCCCCTTTATCCGTCCGCGCGATGTGCTGCTGAGCCAGGCCGGGCAGAGTGCGCAGGACAAGCAACTGTCGTTGCAGCAGGCGATCGGGCAGCATTACCAGGCGCTGTATGCCCTGGCCGAGGCCCGGCGCGCCGAACTGGGCGGCGAGCTGCCGATCATCGCCAGCGGGCACTTGACCACGGTCGGTGCCAGCGCCAGCGAGTCGGTGCGCGAGATCTACGTCGGCAGCCTGGAAGCCTTCCCTACCAGCGCTTTTCCGCCGGCGGCCTATATCGCCCTGGGCCATATCCACCGGCCGCAGAAGGTCGGCGGTTTGGAACATATCCGTTATTGCGGTTCGCCGCTCCCGCTGAGTTTCGATGAGGCCAGACAGCAGAAGGAGGTGCTGCTGGTCGAGCTGGAGGGCAGTGCTTTGCGCAGCGTCACGGCCTTGCCGGTGCCGCGTTTGCAGCCGCTGTTGGCCTTGCGCGGCTCGCTCAAGGTGCTGGAAGCGGCGATTGCCGAGGCCGCGCAGCAGGGCAGCAGCGCGCGGCCGGTGTGGCTGGAAGTGCAGGTGAGCAGCGATGACTACCTCAGCGACCTGCAGTTGCGCATCGCCGCGCTGTGCGAGGGCCTGCCGGTCGAAGTGCTGCGCATCCGCCGCGAGCGCGGCACTGCCGTGGCCGCGCTGCCGGGCCAGGCTAAAGAAACCCTGGACGAACTGAGCGTGGAGGAGGTGTTCGCCCAGCGCCTGAGCAGCGAAACCCTGGACGAAGCGCAGCAGGCCCCCTTGCTCGCCTTGTACCGCCAGGTGGTCGGCGAACTGCGCGAGGGCCAGGCATGAAGATCCTCAGCCTGCGCCTGAAAAACCTCAACTCGCTGAAGGGCGAGTGGAAGATCGATTTCACCGCCGAGCCGTTCAAGGACAACGGCCTGTTCGCCATCACCGGGCCGACCGGTGCCGGCAAGACCACCCTGCTCGACGCCATCTGCCTGGCCTTGTACCACCGCACGCCGCGCATGAGCAGCGTCTCGGCCAGCGCCAACGAGCTGATGACCCGACACACCGGCGATTGCCTGGCCGAGGTCGAATTCGAGGTCAAGGGAGCGCGTTACCGCGCCTTCTGGAGCCAGCGCCGTGCCCGCGACAAGGCCGGCGGCGCGCTGCAGGCGCCCAAGGTGGAGCTGGCGGCGGCCGATGGCAGCATCCTCAGCGACAAGATCAGCGAGAAGCTGCGCGAGACCGAGCGCCTCACCGGCCTCGATTTCGAGCGCTTCACCAAGTCCATGTTGCTGGCCCAGGGCGGTTTCGCCGCCTTCCTCGAGGCCAATGCCAACCAGCGCGCCGAGCTGCTGGAAGAGCTGACCGGCACCGATATCTACGGCCAGATTTCCCAGCGCGTGTTCGAGCAGACCCGCGAGGTCAAGGTCGCCCTCGACCAGCTGCGTGCCAGGGCCGAAGGCGTCGAGTTGCTCGGCGACCAGCAGCGGGATCAACTCAGTGCTGAAGCCGAGCAGTTGACGCAGGATGAGCAGCGCCTGGCGCTTGAGCAAGCCAGCGCGCAGGCCCAGCAGCAGTGGCGTGAGGCGAGCGCTGCCGCCCAGGCGCAATTGCAGCAGGCCCGCCAGCAACTTGATGCGGCCCGGCAGGCGCAGCTGCAGGCACAGCCGCAGTTGCAACAATTGGCCGCCAGTGTGCCCGCCACCCAGTTGCAGCCGCTGTACCACGAGCTGCAACGGCTACGTCGGCAGTTGCACGACAGTCAGGCTCAGGCGCAGCAGCTGCAGACGCAGCATGCGCAGGCGCTGCAGCAGATCAGCCAATACGCCTGGCAAGGTCAGCAATTCAGTCAGCAGGCTTTGCAGGTAGAGCAGCAGGCTTTGGCGGACGTGCAGCAGCGCGCTGATGAAAACGTGCAACAACTGGCGCGGCAACCCCAGCGTGCACAGCTCGGGGCGCACCTGCCGGTGTGGCAAGAGCAGTTCGATGCCTTGCAGCAGGGCGAGCTGGAGCAGGCGGCTGAACAGGCCGAGCAAGAGAAGACCGGCCAGATACTGAGCGAACTAGGCGTCGAGCTGGCTCGGCAACAGGTCGCGCTAAAGACAGCCGAGACGGACTATCAGCAGGCCGAGCAGGCGGCCCGCGTGGCCCAGCAGCAGCTCGACCAGGTGTTGGCCGGGCAGGACGATGCCGCGCTGCGTGAGCAATCGCAGCAACTGACTGAGCGCGGGCGTGTCCTTGAGCATCTGCAGCTTATCGAGACGCAACGTCGGCGCGATGTTGTGCTGCAGGCCCAGAGCCAGGCGCAACTGAGCGAACAGCAGGGCGAGCTGACAGAGTTGAACCGTCGGCGTGAGGCATTGCGCAGTCAGTTCGTCGACCTCAAACAACAGATCGCCGATAAACAGAAGCTGTTTGAGCAGGAACAGCGCATCCAGCAACTGGAGCAGCATCGCGCGGCGCTGCAGGTCGATGAGGCTTGCCCCTTGTGCGGTTCCCATGAGCATCCGGCAATCGCTGAATATCAGGCGCTCGATCCCTCGCAAACTGCCCAAGCCTTGCAGGCCAAGCAGCATGAGCAGGATGCGGTGCGGGCGCAGGGCGAGGCGCTGAATAAGCAACTGGGCGTGATCGAGGCGCAGGTCGCGCACAGCCAGGCTCAGCTCAGCAGCGCCGAGCAGGGGCTGGCAGAGTGCAGCCAGCGCTGGCAACAAGGCTGTGAGCGACTCGGTGAGCTGCTTGTGGATGCCGCGGCGCTGCTCGTCGCACAGCAACAGCACGAGCAACAGCTGGCGGCGCAGCAGTCACGGCTGACCCGGCTCGATCAGCTCAAGCGCGCGCTGCAGGGGTGCGTTGATGGGCGTTTGCAGGCTGAGCGCGAACTCAATCGCTGCCGTGCCCAGCTGGAGTCACTGCTGGCCAGACAAGGCAGCCAGCAACAGCGTCAGCTCGACAGTCAGGCGCACATGCAGCAGCTGGTGCGCAAACAGGCTCAACGTCAGGCACGGCTAACCAGTAGTTTGCAGGCACTGGGCTATGCCTGGCCTGAAACCCCAGTGCGCTGGCTGCAAGAACAGCAGCAGGCGTGGCAGCATTGGCAGGCTGAGCAGGCGCTGAGCCAGAGCTTGGCCAGCCAAGTGCAAGCGTGCAGGCATGCCGTGCAGTCTGCGCAGGAGCAGGCGTTGGTCTGGCAGCAGCGCTGGGTCGAGCAAGGTGCGCAGGCGTTGCCACTGCTTGTCCCGGCGGCGCAGCCCCTAGAGCAGTTGCACAGCCTGCAAAGCAGCTGGCCGGCTGCCCAGCAGCAACGTGATCGGTTACAGGGCCAGTTGCACACCGTGCGGGCGCGTATCGAGACTGAACAAGGCGAGCAGCTCGCCCAGTGCGAAGCCTGGCAGCTGGCACTCGCGGCAAGCCCGTTTGCCGATGAGGCGCAGTTTCTTGCGGCCGTGCTGGATGAGGCGCAACGTTTGAACCTGCGTGAACTGGAACAGCGGCTGGGGCATGCCATCACCGCCGCGCAAGCCCTGGAAATGGGGGCGAGCCGACGTCTGCTTGAGTTGCAGGCCAGCGAGCCGGCTGGGCTCTTGGCGGATGGCAGCGATGAACAGGTGCGGGATCATATTCAGCAGCTGATGACCCAGCTCAAAGCCCTGAGCCAGCGCCAGGGCGAAATCCGCGCCCAGTTGCAGGGCGACGATGCGCGGCGGCAGACTCTGCACAGTCTGTTCGCCGCGATCCAAGCCCAGCAGGCCGCGTACGACCTCTGGCAGCAACTCAACAGCCTGATCGGCTCGGCCGACGGCGCCAAGTACCGCAAGTTCGCCCAGGGCCTGACCCTCGATCACCTGGTCTACCTGGCCAACCAGCAACTGCAGCGCCTGCATGGCCGCTACCAGTTGGCGCGACGCAGCAGCGGCGAGCTGGAGCTGGAAGTGATCGACACCTGGCAGGCCGATATCGCCCGCGACACCAAGACCCTGTCCGGCGGCGAAAGCTTTCTGGTCAGCCTGGCCCTGGCGTTGGCGCTGTCCGATCTGGTCAGCCACAAGGCCAGCATCGATTCGCTGTTTCTCGACGAGGGCTTCGGCACCCTCGACGGCGAAACCCTGGAAGTCGCTCTGGATGCCCTCGACAGCCTCAACGCCAGCGGCAAGATGATCGGCGTGATCAGCCATGTGGAAGCGATGAAGGAGCGCATTCCGGTGCAACTGAAGGTGCACAAGGGCGTGGGCATGGGCTATAGCGGGCTGGACAAGCGCTTTGCCGTGGTCGGCGGGGGATAGCAGGCCCCCACAGGCAACCCGTAACCGGGAGATGGCGGCGGAAAAGCCGTAGTTGGCTGTTTTTGCCGTTCTTTCTCGTTAAATCGCCTGCTATTCGCCGCGAAAGATCGGCAAGCCCGGCTCAGCCCGGATTTCTCCTCGCGACGCACGGTCAAGCCCGACAGGCTGCGGGTTTTACCTATACTGATGCCGGCGCCCAGGAAGAAGGCGCTGCAATAGCCCACGGATGACCACTCTCGTTACGTTGACGGAGCACGCGCGTTGACCAAGGCACTTGTCTGTTTTGTGCTTGTTTGCTGCTTGCCCTCCATGGTCACGGCCGCCTCAGCCGCAAGGTCTGAGTTGAAGCTGTGCTTTGAGGATCAGGACTCCTATCCCTGGGTGATGACCGATAATTCCGGGCTCAATCTGCAACTGCTCGAGCTGGTCGAGCAGGCCTTGGCGCTGCAGTTCGAGTTCGTTGCGGTGCCCTGGAAGCGTTGTCTGTCCGGCCTGGCGCGGGGGACATACGATGGCGCCTTCTCCTCCAGTTTCAAGGCCGAACGCTTGGCTCTCGGCCGTTATCCAACGGCTGCCGACGGCCGGCTGGATGAGCGCAAGCGCCTGCATACCTCGAGCTATGCCCTGTACCGGCGCAAGGGCAGCCTGCTGGGCTGGGACGGCAACGAGTTTCGCCGGCTCAGTGGCCGCATAGGTTCGCTGAGTGGTTTTTCCATCGTCGACTTCATTCGCGAGCATGGCGCCGAGGTGGATGAAAGCAGCCGCGATCCACTGGCGTTGTTGCACATGCTCAGGCATGGCCGCATCGAGGCGGCGGCGTTGCAAAGCCTGCGTGCCGATTTTCTCCTGCAGGCCCACCCAGCGTTGGCGGCCGCGATCGAGAAGGTCACATTACCGCTCGAGGAGAAAGCCTATTACCTGATGCTGTCGAATGCCTACGTCGCGGCCAACCCGACCCTGGCCAAGGCCATCTGGGCCGAGATAGAACGCCAGCGCGAGGCGCCGGAGTATCGGGCGCGGGTGCAGGCTTTCCTGGCCAGGCCCGCACCCTAAGGCCATTGCATCGGCTTGCCGTCGCCGACGGTGGCGCGTCGGCATGGTGCATGACCCCGGGTAGCCGGGTGCGCCGTGGAACGCGCGGGCGTGCTCATGACGTCGACCGGCGTGGTGTGTCGCTGAAGCCGAGGGCATACTCCTTGGCGAGATCAAGCTCGATCTTGGGGCATCGAAGCAGAGCCTGGGTCGAATAAACCATTCACAGCAGGATTGCCCGTGATTGCCGTATTTGTAGTTAACAGCCTGGTCGTGATCATCGCCGTCATCATCCACTACGAGTTTCTGTTTCGGCTGACGCTGCTGTTGCCACGACTCAAGGTGCGCCATCGTTTTCGCATCGTGCTGGGCGTCGGCGGTGCGCTGATTGCCCATGCCGTGGAGGTGTGGGTTTTTGCCTACGCCTACTTTCTGATGCACCGCGCCGGTGGTCGCTGGGGCTACCTGGAAGGAAACTTCAACGGCAGTTTGCTGGACTGCGGGTATTTTTCCTTCACCACCTTTACCACCCTGGGTTTCGGCGATATCCAACCGCACGGCGACCTGCGTTATTTGACCGGCATCGAATCGCTCACCGGGCTGGTGCTGATTACCTGGACCGCGTCTTTTCTATTTGTGGAGATGCAACGGTTCTGGAACACCCGCTAGGTTGTGATGGGCGCTGCCCATGAGCAAGCCCGCCCTTACGCCTCCTCCCGCGTCCGCGCTCGGGGGAGGCAAATTGGCGGGTGCTGCGACGCCCATGGGCCGGCGATTTGCCGTGGGCATGCGGCCTGCCTATGGTCATAAGCAGCAACCTCGGGAATCGTAGGCGGCCGTTGCAATATCTAGGCGAGGCCGCCACGACCAGGCAAATGGCCGAAACGCAACGTAGCGGAGTAACGGCCGCAGGCTGATCCGCGGGGCGAGCGAAGCGAGTCAAAAACAGAGTTTACGGGTTGCAAATACGCATTTTGCGGCCATGGTTACCGCAGTATTGGCAAGGCAGGTGGTTTTCAACGGCCTGTTAGGCACGGATCGGCGGGATTGCCGTGCCCAGGGTTCCGCGCCGTCAACCAACAGGGTGGATCAATCATGTCTTTATTGGCCAAGCAACTCGGACGGCTTCTCTCGGTGCTGGCACTGTGGGGGCTGCTCGCGGCCGCCCAGGCACAGCAAACGGTGGTGGTTGCCTCCAAGATCGACACCGAGGGTGCGGTGCTGGGGCAGTTGATCTATCAGGCGCTGCAGCGTGGCGGGGTGCCGGTGACGGATCGCACCCAGCTCGGCGCCACCCATATAGTGCGCAGTGCCCTGATCGCCGGTGAAGTCGGCATCTACCCGGAGTACACCGGCAATGGCGCGTTCTTTTTCGACGGCGTCGACAGCCGCCTGTGGAAAGACGCCGAGCAGGGCTACGCCAAGGTCAAGGCGCTGGATCTTGCCGCCAACCGACTGGTCTGGCTGCAACCGGCCAAGGCCAATAACACCTGGGCGATGAGCGTGCGCGGCGATCTGGCGCGCGCCCATGGTCTGAAGACGCTGGACGATCTGGCCCGTTACCTGGCCGCCGGTGGCGCCTTCAAGTTCGCCGCCAGCGCCGAGTTCGTCGAATCGCCAGCGGCATTGCCGGCCTTCCAGCAGGCCTACGGCTTCACCCTGACGTCCGAGCAGTTGCTGATCCTGGCCGGCGGCAATACCGCGGCGACCATCCGCGCCGCGTCGCTGCAGACCAATGGGGTCAATGCGGCCATGACCTACGGCACCGATGGCGGCTTGAGCGCCCTGGATCTGCAGGTGCTGGAAGACACCCGGGGCGTGCAACCGGTCTATCAGCCTGCGCCTGTGGTGCGCGCGGATGTGCTCGAGGCCTACCCGCAGATCGCCGGGATTCTCCAGCCGATCTTCGTCGCCCTGGATCTGCCGACCTTGCAACGGCTCAATGGCGAGGTGGCGGTGCAGGGCGCGGAACCGGCGCAAGTGGCGGCGGCGTTCCTCGACAGCCTGGCGCAATGATGCGCGCATGACGCTGCCACGACGGGCCAATACGGTTATCCCGGTGCTGGCGTTGCTGGCGCTGGTGCTGCTGTGGAGCCTGGATTTCGTCAGCATCCAGCCCAACCGTATCGCCCCGGGCCATGGCCTGGGGCTGCTGACGGCCGTGGGGCCGGCCTGGGCGCTGCTGGTCACGGGGCTGTTGCTGGTTTGCCCCTGGCTGGCGCTGCGGCCCTCGCCCCTGCGCTACTGGTTGACCCTGGCGGTGCTGTTTGTCCTGTTGCTGCAATTGCCCCTGAGCCTGGCCTGGTGTGTCGCGCGGCATATCGGCGCGGACATGCCCTACGCGCGGGTCGGCATAGGCGCGGCTGGCTGGGGCCTGCTGTTTCTGCTCGGCTTGCTGTTGATCGAGGTGCAGCAGCGCATTCGTCTCGCGCGGGTCTGGCTGCTCGGGATGGTCGTCGCCCTGGCCCTGCTGCTGTGGTCGCTCGCCCGGTTGGGGTGGCTGGAGCCGTTGGCGCTGCTGCGCGAGTACCAGTCGCGCCGCAGCCAGTTCGCTGCCGCCCTGTATAGCCATCTGGCGCTGGTGGGCGGGGCGGTGGGTTGCAGCCTGCTGTTCGGCTGTGCCATCGCGCTGTTGCTCAACCGTTATCCGGCTGCGCACAAGGGCAGCATCGGCCTGCTGAGCTTTATCCAGACCATTCCCAGTCTGGCGCTGTTCGGTTTGCTGATCGCGCCGCTGAGTTATCTTTCGAGCCAGTTTGCCTGGCTGCAGCAGCTGAACATCCGCGGTATCGGTTGGGCGCCGGCCCTGCTTGCCCTGATCGCCTACAGTCTGCTGCCGATCGTGCGCAACACCTGCGTCGCCCTGCAGGCGGTCGAGCCCAGCGTGATCGACTCCGCGCGCGGCATGGGCATGAGTCCCGCCCAGGTGTTCCTGCAGGTGCGTTTGCCGTTGGCCATGCCGTTGATCATCGAGGGCGTGCGGGTCACCAGCATCCAGGCAATCGGCCTGACGGCGGTCGCCGCGCTGATCGGTGCGGGCGGCTTTGGCACCTTTATCTTCCAGGGTTTGGGCCAGTCGGCGATGGATCTGATCATCCTCGGCGCCTTGCCCATCATCGCCCTGGCGCTGCTGGCGGACAGTCTGTTCGGCCTGCTGGCCGAGCGTTTCGACCCTGGAGCGAGGCGATGATCGAGCTGCGCAATGTCAGCAAGCTGTTCGCCCAGACCCGGGCGGTGGATGACATTTCCCTGAGCGTGGCAACCGGCGAGCTGTGCGTGCTGGTGGGAACCTCGGGCTGCGGCAAGTCGACCACCCTGCGCATGATCAATCGCCTGCTCCCGCACTCGGCGGGCAGTATTCGTATCGCTGGCCAGGACATCGAGCGGATCGATCCGCAACAGCTGCGCCGGGGCATCGGCTATGCGATCCAGAGCATCGGCCTGTTCCCGCACTGGACGGTGGCGCGCAATATCGCCGTGGTGCCGCGCCTGCTCGGCTGGTCGGCCGCGCGCAGCCGGCAGCGGGTCGAGGAACTGCTGCAATTGCTCGAACTGGCACCGGCCGAGTTTGCCGGCAAATACCCCCATCAGCTGTCGGGCGGCCAGGCCCAGCGGGTCGGGGTGGCTCGCGCGCTGGCTGGCGACCCGGACATCCTGTTGATGGACGAACCCTTCGGTGCGCTCGACCCCATCACTCGCGAGAGCCTGCAGAACGAGCTGTTGCGCATCCAGCAGCAGGTGCGCAAAACCATCGTCTTCGTTACCCATGACATGGACGAAGCGCTGAAGCTGGCCAACCGCATCGTGGTGATGGACCGGGGGCGGATCGTCCAGCAGGACAGTCCGCAGGCGCTGCTGGCCAAACCGGCCAATGCCTTCGTCGAGAACCTGCTCGGCGGCCAGGAACGCGGCCTCAAGCAGGCCGGGCTGTTGCGCGTGGAGGCGCTGATGCAAGCGCTGGTCACGACCGCCGAACCGGTCGCCGGGCCCCGGCTCAAGGCCACGGACAATCTGCGCCAGGCGCTGTCGCTGATGCTCTGGCATCGCTGCGGCAGCCTGCCGGTGGTCGATGAGCAAGGCCGGCAGATCGGTGTGCTGCAGCTGGATACGCTGCTGAGTCGACCCCGGTGAGCGCGTTCGCGTTGCTGCGTGGCGGCGCCTGGCAACCGCTGCTGTGGCTGACCCTGTTGTTGGCGGCGGCGCTCGGGTTGGCGGAACTGGACGGGCTGTTTCGTCTGCTCGAACCGGACAGCCGCACGGTGATCTACGGCCGCGCCGCCTTCATCGACCTGCTCGGCAGCCATCTGCTGTTGGTCATGCTGGCGGCCGGCGTTTCCAGCCTGCTCGGGGTGGGCGCGGCGATCATGGTGACCCGGCGCTGGGGCGCGGATTTTCTGCCGCTGGTCAGCCAGGTCGCCTCGATCGGCCAGACCATACCGCCGGTGGCGGTGCTGGCCCTGGCGGTGCCCGCGCTCGGCTTCGGCAGCGGGCCGACCCTGTTCGCCCTGATCCTCTATGGCCTGCTGCCGATCCTGCGCAACAGCCTGGCGGGCCTGCGCGGTATCGACCCGGCGGTGCTGGAGGCGGCGCGCGGCATGGGCATGGCGCCGCTGCAGGTGCTCGCGCAGGTGGAGTTGCCGCTGGCCTTGAACGTTATCCTGGCCGGTATCCGCACCTCGGTGACCATCAATATCGCCACCGCGGCTATCGGCTCCACTATCGGCGCCAGTACCCTGGGCGACCCGGTGATCTCGGGGCTGGTCACCGGCAATACGGCCTTTATCCTGCAGGGCGCGATCCTGATCGGCCTGCTGGCCGTGGCGGTGGACAGCCTGTTCGAGCAACTGCAACGGCGAGCGCCGGGAAGCAGCGAGGCAAAGTGAAGGGTGTTTTCGTCGCCGGTTGCCATCTCCGGGAAGCCCCGTGGGGCGGGTGCGACCCGCCAGGTCAGCAGGACCCGGCGGGTTGCACCGATCCTCCGCCTGCCGGTGCGCTTGGCCAATCGCTGCGCGGCGGCTATTTCTTCTTGCGGTTGCGCCGGCAGGATTTCGCCTGCTGCTTGCGCTGGATCTTCTTCGTCTTGCCGGCGGCGGGTTTACGCAGCGTGGGCGCCGACTCTCCGGGCTCGGGCAGGCTGTAGCCTAAGTAATTGGGTCTGGGGGTCAGGCGCCGCTGCAGCAGACCCAGTTCGATCTGCACATCCTCCCAGTCGCCCACTATGGGCAGCTCGACCGCTTCGGCGGCGAAGGCCTGTTCCATCAAGGGTGCGGCCTCGACCGCCGCGAGGGTGCACAGGTCGTTGATCAGCAGGGCATTGAGGCAATCATCCCGTCCGGCAAAACGGGCCAGTTGCTCGCTGAGAATGGCGACGCAGCGCTCGCGGCTTTCGGGAAAGGCCTGGGCGATCGCGGTCAGGGACGCCATGGCACGTGACACGTGCCCAGGTATCGTTGTCGTCGTCTCCGAGATAGGCCGTGAGGGGGGCAATCGCGGTCGGTCCGATCCGCCCGAGGGCCGCCGGTAGTTCTTCCGCCACCCAGTCGTCCATTTCGGCGTGGCGGAACTCGCCGATCAGGGTGTCGATGGCGGCCTCTGCCCGCAGCTCGCCGAGGGCGCGCCAGGCATGCACGCAAGCATAGGCTTCGAGGTCGTCGGCTTCGCCGTCATAGAGGGTGACGGCCTGGGCCAGGCGGCAGAGTTCCGGCACATCGGTTTCGCTCAGGCCGAGTTGCCGGTAAGAAATCCCGTCCTGGTCAGCGAGCGGATCGCCCAGCGCCAGGAGTTGGGCACGGGTGGGCGGTAGTCGCTGAACGGCATGGGATATCTCCCGCATATGAAAGTCGAAAGAGGCAGATGGTACGTGAGCAGCGGTTGGCTGCTCACGGAGCACCATCCGCATGCCTCGGGGCATGCGCAGCTTCGTAGCCCGGATGCAATCCGGGGAGCGGTTCTGTAGGCGCCAGGTTTTCCCGGATTGCATCCGGGCTGCTGCTGTAGGGCGTAGACGCCACGCCGCGGCCTGTACGCCGAGACTGTGGACAAGGCTTCGCATGTCGCCCCTACGACCAGCGTTCTTGCCGCCAGCTCTGCTGCTGTTCGGCGCTGAGAAAGGTCCAGGCGACGAAGCGGCTTTGCTTCTGCCCCTGGGCCATTTCCACGGTACGCACTTCGCGGGCGCCTGCTTGTTTCAGGGCGCTATAGACGCCGGGCAGGTTGCTCGCCTTGGAAATCAGGCTGGTGAACCAGAGCACCTGCTGGGCATGCTCTGCGCTTTCCTTGATCAACCGGGCGACGAAGGCCGCCTCGCCGCCCTGGCACCACAACTCCGCGGCCTGGCCGCCGAAATTCAGCAGCGGCAACTTGCGCTTGGGGTCGAGCTTGCCCAGGTTGCGCCATTTGCGCTGGCTGCCGCTGCTGGCTTCGGCGGCCGAGGCGTGGAACGGCGGGTTGCACAGGCTCAGGTCGAAGCGCTCGTCGGCCTGCAGCAGGCCCTGGAAGATATGCGCGCTATCGGTCTGTAGGCGCAGTTCGATGGCGCCGGCCAAACCGGGGTTCGCCTGCACTATGGCCTTGGCCGAAGCGATGGCGCTGGCGGCGATATCCGAGCCGAGGAATTGCCAGGCGTATTCGCGATTGCCCAGCAGCGGGTAGATGCAGTTGGCGCCGACGCCGATATCCAGTGCGCGCACCTGGGCGCCGCGCGGTATTTCGCCAGCATTGCCGCTGGCCAGCAGATCGGCCAGGTAGTGCAGATAGTCGGCGCGCCCCGGAATCGGCGGGCACAGGTAGTCCGCCGGAATATCCCACTGGCTGATGCCGTAGAACTGCTTGAGCAGCGCCCGGTTGAACACCTTGACCGCCGCCGGGTTGGCGAAGTCGATGCTCTGCTTGCCGTAGGGATTGATGATCACGAACGCCGCCAGCTCCGGACTGGCCTTGATCAGCGCGGGAAAGTCGTAGCGACCCTGGTGGCGGTTGCGCGGGTGCAACTGGCCCTTGGCCGCATCGGGCCTGGCCGGCAAAGGAGAGCGCGGCGCGGAGGGTTTACGGCTGGGGCGTTTGGGTGGCAGGGACATGCTGGCGGTATCGGCAGAGGCGGAGCGCGGCATTTTCCCATAGCTGCGGCGGCGGTGCTGGAAAAGAGTAGGCTCGATGGTTTGCTTTCGGCTATGCGCAGAGCCAGCCGCCGGCTAAGCGATATTCAGCCACATCGCCAGGTAGTCGAAAAACAGGCAATACAGCGCGATCGGCAGCGGTAGGCCAAGCAGGGTGCCGAGCAGGTAATGGCGAAGGCGCACGCCGGACAGGGCGAGGCTGTAGTTCAGTGCCGGCACGGTTTGGAACAGCGTGCGCAGGGCAATGATGCTGGCCAGCGGATGGCGGTCGAGGCCGGCCAGCAGGCGTTGCGCCAGGCGGCTGTCCAGTTCGCGCAGGGCGTTGCCGCCCAGGGTGCGGATGCAGATGAAGGTGAACCCGCAGGAGAAGCAGGCAGCCAGGTAGGTGACGATGCCGCCGTAGACGCGGCCGAGGGCCAGCACCGCAGCCGCGAGAAAGATCCAGCCGGGAATCTGGATCAGGTTGCCCAAGGCAAATAGCAGGATGAACAGCAGCAGGCCGCTCACCGGGTGCATCAGGATCAGCGTTTGCAGGGATTCCAGGCTGAACTGGGCGCGAATGCCGAGAACTTCGAACAGCACGAACAGACCCAGGAGAAAGAGGATCACCAACAAGAGTCGATGCGAGCTGCGCATAACGGGCCTAAACGGTCAGGGGTAACCGAGTATGGCCTTGATCTGTGGCAGGTGCGCGGCTATCCATTGCGGATCGAGTGCGCCCCAGTCGCGGATTTCATAGTGCCCGGCGTTGTTGCGTTCGCCCGCCTCCTGCACGAACGCGCAGTCGATATCCAGATCCGCCAGGGCGGCCAGGGTGTCCTGGGCGGTGCGCCGCGGCATGCCGGTGGCGTCCATCAGTGCCGGCACGCTGCAGGCGCTGCCACTGTCGATCAGCCAGGCCACGTAGAGGCGGCGATAGAAGCTGGTTTTGGTCTTGCTGACATCCATCGCCAGGGAACTCCTGCGGCAAGGACAGGCTGCGCCGCTACGCGAGCACAGCCTGTTATAAGCGAACGCTGCTGAACCGTCAGGCCAGGGTGGCGATACCGATATAGGTCGCCGCACCGGCCAGGTAGCCGAGCAGGGCCAGCCAGCTGATCTTCTTCAGGTACCAGATGAAGTTGATCTTCTCCATACCCATGGCCGCCACGCCGGCCGCCGAGCCGATGATCAGGCAGCTGCCGCCGGTGCCGGCGCAATAGGCCAGCATTTCCCAGAAGGTGCCATTGACCACGAAGTTACCCAGCCAGCCATCGCCGCCGGCCGCCGCCAGCATGTCGGGGTTGGTCAGCGGGTACATTTTCATGGCACCGGCTACCAGCGGCACGTTGTCGACCACCGAGGACAGCAGGCCGATGGCGATGTTGATGGTGTAGACGTTGCCCAGGCTCTCTTTCAGGGCGGTGGCGACCTGGGTCAGGTGGCCGGCGGTGGCCAGGCTGGAGACGGCGAGGAGGATGCCGAGGAAGAACAGCACGCTGGTGGTGTCGATCTTGCGCAGTACGCCGACCACCGACAGCGGGTGCTTGTCTTCTTCGTTCTTGCCGCGGTGCAGCACTTCGGTGACCACCCAGAGGATGCCGAGGCCGAACAGGATGCCCATGTACGGCGGCAGGTGGGTGACGGTCTTGAACACCGGCACGAACAGCAGGGCGCCGATGCCGAGGATGAACACCAGGTTGCGTTCGAACGCGGTGGTCGGGTCGCGACGCTCTTCCTTGGTTGGTTTTACCACCGGACGCTCGAACTCGCCCTTCATGGTCAGGCTGAGGATGAACAGCGGTACCAGCAGGCAGACCAGGCTGGGGATGAACAGTTGGGCGACGATGCCGCTGGCGGTGATCTGATTGCCGATCCACAGCATGGTGGTGGTCACGTCGCCGATCGGCGACCAGGCGCCGCCGGCGTTGGCGGCTACCACCACGATGCCGACGAAGAACCAGCGCTCGTGCTGTTCCTTGATCAGCTTGCGCAGCAGGGAAACCATGACGATGGTGGTGGTCAGGTTGTCCAGCGCGGCGGAGAGGAAGAAGGTGATGAAACCGACCATCCACAGCAGGTGCACGCGCTTGTTGGTGCGGATGCGGTCGGTGATGACCTTGAAGCCTTCGTGGGCGTCGATCAGTTCGACGATGGTCATGGCGCCCATCAGGAAGAACAGGATCTCCGAGACTTCACCGAGGTGGTGGCGCAGTTCGGTCGTGACTTCATGGGACGCGCCTTCTCCTGCCAATAGCGGCAGGATGCTGTCGGCGCCCAGCACCAGTACCGTCCAGCAGACCACGGCGGTGAGGATGGCCGAGGCGGCCTTGTCGATTTTCAGTGGGTGTTCGAGGGCGATGCATAGATATCCGAGCACGAATATCAATGCCATTAGTACGTATGCAAACATAGGCTGAGTTTCCAGTCAGAAGGTTAAGGTTAAGGTTTGAAATCGTAAGAAAAATGCTGAGCGGCAGCCTGCATCAAGAATGCTTCGAGCGGAAAGCGTCGCGCCAATTGGCGGCGTTTATAGGCGATTCCAGGTTGCACTGCGTTGATGCTGGACAAGAATAGAAACCTTATGTCGTTCAGTTGAGTCGTGCCGATCCAGGTCGGCATTGACCGCTGCCGGGGGCGTCTTGCGGCCACTGCTTGAGTGCGCCGATAGGGCATTTTTCCGCTCAGAAAAAAGCCCGCGATCTTGCGACGGCGGGCTCTGTTCACGGCTATAAATCGGCGATGCGCTCGCGCTGCTCGGCGAGTTTGCCGAGGGCCTGTTCGGCCTCGGCCAGTTTGGCCCGCTCCTTGTCCAGCACCTCGGCAGGCGCCTTGGCGACGAAGCCCTGGTTGGCCAGCTTGCCGCCGACCCGCTGGACTTCACCTTCCAGGCGCTGGATTTCCTTGTCCAGGCGCGCCAGTTCGGCGTCCTTGTCGATCAGCCCGGCCATCGGCACCAGCACTTGCATGTCGCCAACCAGGGCGGTGGCGGACATCGGCGCCTGTTCGCCGGCGGCCAGTACCCGAACCGATTCCAGCTTGGCCAGCTTGTTCAGCAGCGGCAGGTTATCGGCCAGGCGGCGTTGATCTTCGTCGCTGGCATTCTGCAGGATGATGTCGATGCGCTTGGCCATGGAGATTTTCATCTCGCCGCGGATCTGCCGCAGTCCCAGCATCAGCTGCTTGACCCACTCGATGTCGCCTTCGGCGGCAGCGTCGATGCGGCTCTCGTTGGCCACCGGCCAGGCCTGCAACATGATGGTCTCGCCATCGACGCCGGCCTGGGTCTTGATCCGCTGCCAGATTTCTTCGGTGATAAAGGGCATGAACGGGTGGGCCAGGCGCAGCGCCACTTCGAGCACGCGCACCAGGGTGCGGCGGGTGCCGCGCTGGCGGGCCAGTTTATAGGCGTTCTCGGTCGCCTCCGGCGTCCTGCCTTCGGCGACACTCGTACTTCCCTGTACAGCGTCCCACAGCACCGGCTTGACCAACTCCAGGTACCAGGCGCAGTACTCGTTCCAGATGAATTCGTACAAGGCTTGCGCCGCCAAATCGAAGCGGAAGGCATCGAGCTGGCGAGTGACCTCGGCTTCGGTGCGCTGCAGGGCCGAGATGATCCAGCGATCCACCGAGGACAGCTCGACCGCTTCGTCATTGATACCGGTGTCCTGGCCATCGGTGTTTTCGAGGACGAAGTTCGCCGCGTTCCAGATCTTGTTGCAGAAGTTGCGGTAACCCTCGACCCGGCCCATGTCGAACTTGATGTCGCGACCGGTGGAGGCCAGCGCCAGGTTGGTGAAGCGCAGGGCGTCGGTGCCGTAGGCGGCGATGCCCTCGGGGAATTCGGCGCGGGTCTGCTTGGCGATTTTCTCGGCCAGCTTGGGCTGCATCATGCCGCTGGTGCGTTTGGCCACCAGGGCTTCCAGGTCGATGCCGTCGATGATGTCCAGCGGGTCGAGCACGTTGCCCTTGGACTTGGACATCTTCTGGCCCTGGCCATCGCGCACCAGGCCGTGCACGTACACGGTCTTGAACGGCACTTGCGGCGTGCCGTCCTGGTTCTTCATCAGGTGCATGGTCAGCATGATCATCCGCGCGACCCAGAAGAAGATGATGTCGAAGCCGGTGACCAATACGTCGGTGGGGTGGAAGGTCTTGAGGTATTCGGTTTGCTGCGGCCAGCCGAGGGTGGAGAAGGTCCACAGGCCGGAGCTGAACCAGGTGTCGAGGACGTCTTCGTCCTGGCGCAGCGCAACTTCGGCGCCGAGCTTGTGCTTGGCGCGTACTTCAGCCTCGTCGCGGCCGACGTAGACGTTGCCGGCTTCGTCGTACCAGGCCGGGATGCGATGGCCCCACCACAGCTGGCGGCTGATGCACCAGTCCTGGATGTCGCGCATCCAGCTGAAGTACATGTTCTCGTACTGCTTGGGCACGAACTGGATGCGGCCGTCTTCCACCGCGGCAATGGCCGGTTCGGCCAGCGGCTTGGTGGAGACGTACCATTGGTCGGTCAGCCAGGGCTCGATGACGGTGCCGGAGCGGTCGCCTTTCGGCACTTTCAGCGCATGCGCGTCGATGCCTTCCAGCAGGCCGGCGGCCTCGAAGGCGGCGACTATCTGCTTGCGCGCCTCGAAGCGATCCAGGCCGGCGTACTCGGCGGGCAGGCGGGCGTCGATCACACTGTTGACGCTGCCATCGACGTTGAACACCTGAGCCGTGGCCAGCACGGCGGCGTCTTTGTCGAAGATGTTGAGCAGCGGCAGGTTGTGGCGCTTGCCGACTTCGTAGTCGTTGAAATCATGGGCCGGGGTGATTTTCACGCAGCCGGTGCCGAACTCCGGGTCGCAATAGTCGTCGGCGATGATCGGAATGCGCCGGCCAACCAGGGGCAGCTCGACGAAGGTGCCGATCAGCGCCTGGTAGCGTTCGTCGTTGGGGTTTACCGCGACGGCGCTGTCGCCGAGCATGGTTTCCGGGCGGGTGGTGGCGACGATCAGGTAGTTCTTGCCGTCAAGCGTTTGGTTGCCGTCCGCCAGCGGGTAGCGCAGGTTCCACAGGTTGCCTTTCTCGTCGTGGTTTTCCACTTCCAGATCGGAAATCGCCGTGTGCAGTTTGGTGTCCCAGTTGACCAGACGCTTGCCGCGGTAGATCAGACCGTCCTGGTGCAGGCGCACAAAGGCTTCCTTGACCGCCTCCGACAGGCCGTCGTCCATGGTGAAGCGCTCGCGCGACCAGTCCACCGAGCTGCCCAGGCGACGGATCTGCCGGGTGATGGTGCCGCCGGACTGTTCCTTCCACTCCCAGACCTTTTCCAGGAATTTTTCCCGGCCCAGATCATGCCGGCTGATGCCCTCGGCGGCCAGTTGGCGCTCGACCACCATCTGCGTGGCGATGCCCGCATGGTCGGTGCCTGGTTGCCACAGGGTGTTGCGGCCCTGCATGCGGCGCAAACGGATCAGCGCATCCATGATCGAGTTATTGAAACCATGGCCCATGTGCAGGCTGCCGGTGACGTTCGGCGGCGGGATCATGATGGTGTAGGGCTGGCCCGACCCCTGCGGAGCGAAGTAGTTGTTCGTCTCCCAGTTCTGGTACAGGGCGGTTTCAATGGCGTGCGGCTGGTAGGTCTTGTCCATGCGCGGCGGGACCCTTATGACGGCTGATCGGAAAAGCCGGCAAGTATAACGCTTATGAGCGCAAGCCATAAGCGTCAGACCGTCAATCCGGATGGCGTCGAGCGCAGGTTCGTAGCCCGGATGCAATCCGGGGATGCTTGTGCAAACGTTCCCGGATTGCGCCAAGGCCTGCTCTATAAATTCAGGCGGGCTACAGGTGCCCTCGCTACTTGCGCGGCGGCAGCAGGCGACTCAGGCGGGCTTGCAGGCGGCGCTTCAGCTCGGCTTCGATCTGTGGCACGAAGTCGTCGATCACATCCTGCAGAATCAGCTGGGCGGCGGCGTGCAACTCGTTGTCCAGGCGCTTCAATTCGCTGTCGCGATTGAGGGTTTGCTGGATGCTGCTGTGCAGGCCTGCCGCTTGGGCGGGCGGGGCGATCGGCGGATGCTCCGGTGCCGGCAGCGGGCTGACGATATCCGAGAGCAGGGGAATGCTGTCCGGGTCGATCGAGTCGGTCAGCAGTGGCGGATCCAGGAGTTCGTCGCCCAGCAGTTGGCGGATCGACTCGAGGTCGTCCAGCAGATGGGTGGGCTTTTGCGGGAGTTTTGGCGTGTCCATGGTGCAGAACTTAAAGTTCGACTCGTTTCGGATCATAACCGCGTTCGCGGTAACTGCGGAAATTCTCCCGGCAGGCGGTCAATAGATCGGGCTCTTGGTTGACGATCTCGATCACCCGGCTGAAACGTTCGACAAAGGGCGAAAGGCTCGGGTTCAGGTTGATCAGCACGCCTTGCTGGCTGCTCGGTTCCTCGTCCAGGCCAATCACCACCGGTGCTTGCGGATCATCCTGATGCAACGTGTGCGGCACGAATGCTTCGGCCTTGAAACGCCAGAGAAGTTCGTCGAGCTCAGTGCATTGCGCGCTGTCGCACCCGCGCAGAAACACCGGCAGGCCATGGCGCCAGGCTTTCATCGCCAGTTGGCAGGCCGCCCGCAGGCGGTCTGCCGGGGCGGCGGAGGAGAGGACGTAAAACTCGATGCGCACAATCGGTCTCCAGATTACGTAGGAGCGGGCCATGCCCGCGAAGTCACGATCGCGGGCATGGCCCGCTCCTACAGGATGGCAAGGGCCGAGGCCCTGGCGCATGTCGTGTCAGCTGGCAACCTTGTCGCTGCGATCCAGCAGGTACTGGGTCAGCAGCGGCACCGGCCGGCCGGTCGCGCCTTTTTCCTTGCCGCCGCTGATCCAGGCGGTGCCGGCGATGTCCAGGTGCGCCCAGTGGTACTTCTTGGCGAAGCGCGAGAGGAAGCAACCGGCGGTGATGCTGCCGGCTTTCGGCCCGCCGATGTTGGCGATGTCGGCGAAGGGGCTGTCCAGCTGTTCCTGGTATTCGTCGAACAGCGGCAACTGCCAGGCGCGGTCGTCGGCGGCCTGGCCGGCGCCGAGAAGCTGCTGCAGCAGTTCGTCGTCGTTGCCCATCAGGCCCGAGGTATGGCCGCCCAGGGCGACGATGCAGGCGCCGGTCAGGGTGGCGATATCGATCACCGCCTGCGGCTTGAAGCGCTCGGCGTAGGTCAGGGCGTCGCACAGCACCAGGCGGCCTTCGGCGTCGGTATTGAGGATCTCCACGGTCTGCCCGCTCATGCTGGTGACGATGTCGCCGGGACGGGTGGCGCCGCCGCTGGGCATGTTCTCGGCGCAGGCCAGCAGGCACACCAGATTGATCGGCAGTTGCAGCTCGAGCACGGCCTTGAGGGTGCCGAAGACGCTGGCGGCGCCGCACATGTCGTACTTCATCTCGTCCATGCCCTGGCCGGGCTTGAGGCTGATGCCGCCGGTATCGAAGGTGATGCCCTTGCCGACCAGGACGAAGGGCTTGTCGGTTTTCTTGCCGCCCTGGTAGTTGAGCACGATCAGCCGCGGTGGCTGCTCGCTGCCCTGGGCCACGGCGAGGAAGGCGCCGGCACCGAGTTCCTTGAGCTTTTTCTCGTCGTGAATCTCGACCTTGAGGTTCTTGTAGGCCTTGCCCAGGGCCTTGGCCTCTTCGGCCAGGTAGCTGGGGTGGCACAGATTCGGCGGCAGGTTGCCGAGATCGCGGGTGAACGCCATGCCGCCGGCAATCGCCTGGGCATGCTGGGTCGCGCGCTCGACTTCGGCCTGGTCGGGCTTGTCGCTGAGCAGGATCAGCTTCTTCAAGGCCTTGACCTCGGCCTTCTCGCTCTTGAAACGGTCGAACTGGTAGCCGCCATCGGCCAGGGTTTCCACCATCAGGCGGGCCTTGCCGTAGGCGTTGCGGCCTTTGACCTGGACTTCGCCCAGCGCCAGCACGGCATCGCTGCCGCCCAGGGTCTTCAGCACGGCATACACTGCAGCGATCATTTTGCGCAGTTGGCGGTCTGAGAGTTCAGCCTCCTTGCCGCTGCCGACCAGCAGCACACGCTCGGCCTTGAGGCCCGGCAGGTTGTGCGCGAGCAGGGTCTGGCCAAGTTTGCCGGCCAGGTCGCCGCGCTTGAGCAGGGCGCTGATTGCGCCTGCGCTGGCGTTATCAATTGCTTTCGCCGTCTCGCCGAGCCTGTGGCCTTCGCCGACGGCGATGACCAGGGTGGCGGTTTTCAGGGTTTCCGGGCGAGTGCTTTTGACAATAAATTCCATGGCGTGGTGTTCCCAAGACAATGAGTCGATATTGCAGGATAATGCCGGCTATTTTCGATGGTTCGTCTGTGTGCGAACCGGCAAACAGTGCGGCTAGTGTGATCGTAGCCGCCTGAGCCTGACAACCCTGGAGTGTCTGGTTTGATCGTGTTCCGTTATTTGTCTCGTGAAGTGCTGGTGACCTTGAGTGCGATGAGTGCCGTACTCCTGGTGATCATAATGAGTGGCCGTTTCATCAAGTACCTGGCGCAGGCGGCCCAAGGATTGCTGGATCCGGGCGTGTTGTTGATGATCATGGGCTTTCGCCTGCCGGGCTTCCTGCAGCTGATCCTGCCGCTGGGGATGTTTCTCGGCATCCTGCTGGCCTATGGCCGGCTCTACCTCGACAGCGAGATGACCGTACTCTCGGCCACTGGCATGAGTCAGCGGCGTTTGCTGGCTTACACCCTGGCGCCGGCGCTGGTGGTGGCGCTGTTGGTCGCCTGGCTGAGCATGGGTCTGGCGCCGCAGGGGGTGGCGCAGGTGGCGAAAATTCTCAATGAGCAGGATGCCTTGACCGAATTCGATACCCTGGTGCCTGGGCGTTTCCAGGCCATGCGGGATGGTTCGCGGGTGACCTATACCAAGGAGCTGTCGCCAGACCGCGGCGAGTTGGCGGGCATCTTTATCTCCGAGAAACGCTTTTCCCGTGCGGGCGGCAAGGAGCGCGGGATCACCGTGCTGGTGGCGGAGCGCGGACGTCAGGAAATTCAGGCCGATGGCAGCCGTTATCTGATTCTGCAGAACGGCTACCGTTACGACGGCAACCCAGGGCAGGCCGACTACCGGGCGATTCAGTACGACACCTATGGCGTGCTGTTGCCCAAGCCATCGGTTAGTGGCGAGATCAGCGAGCGTGAGGCCGTGCCAACCCGAGAGCTGATCGGCAGTGACAATCCGCGCTTGCAGTCCGAATTGCAGTGGCGCCTGTCGCTACCGCTGCTGGTCTTCGTGGTTACCCTGTTGGCGGTGCCACTGTCGCGGGTCAATCCACGGCAAGGGCGTTTCCTCAAGCTGCTCCCGGCAATTCTCTTGTATATGGCTTACCTGGCTCTGTTGATCGCTGCGCGCAGCGCCCTGGACAAGGGCCGAATTCCTCAGGAGTTGGGGTTGTGGTGGGTGCATGGAGTGTTTCTGTTGATTGGTCTTGCGTTGCTCTATTGGGAACCGTTGCGCCTCAAGTGGGCGAGTCGCCGTGCCGGGTCGGGGGTGGCTCATGCTTAAATTGGATCGTTACATCGGCACCCAGGTGTTTTTCGCGATTCTCACCGTACTGGGGGTCATCGTCGGTCTGGCCTTGTTGTTCGCCTTTATCGATGAGATGGGCGATGTCGAGGGGGGGTACGGCCTGCAGGAAGCCGCCTGGTACGTCTTCTTGACCCTGCCGCGACGGGTGTACGAGATGTTGCCGATGGCGGCCTTGATTGGCTGCCTGATCGGGCTGGGCAGTCTGGCCAGTAACAGCGAGTTGACCGTCATGCGCGCCGCCGGGGTTTCGATCGGGCGCATCGTCTGGGCGGTGATGAAGCCGATGCTGGTGTTGATGCTGGTCGGCATTCTGATCGGCGAATACCTGGCGCCCTGGAGCGAAAACCGGGCCCAGGCCGACCGCGCCATGGCTCAGGGCGGTGGCGAGGCGCAGAGTTCCAGGCGCGGCTTGTGGCATCGTCAAGGCGAGGAGTTCGTGCATATCAACGCGGTACAGCCCAACGGCGTGCTGTTCGGTGTGACCCGTTACCGCTTCGATGAGCAGCGCCACATGCTGTCATCCAGTTTTGCCCGGCGCGCGCAGTTTCAGGGCGATCACTGGCAGCTGGAGAATGTGGCGACCACGCATTTCCGCGAGCGCAGCACCGAGGTGGTAAACGCGCCGAATGAGCGCTGGGATGTCGAGCTGAACCCGCAGTTGCTCGGTACCGTGGTGCTGGAGCCTGAGGCGTTGTCGGTAACCGGGCTGTGGCGCTATATCCACTACCTGGCCGAGCAGGGTTTGAATAATGGCCAGTACTGGCTGGCATTCTGGAGCAAGGTGCTGCAGCCGGTGGTGACTGCCGCGCTGGTACTGATGGCGATATCCTTCATCTTCGGCCCGTTACGCTCGGTAACCCTGGGCCAGCGGGTCTTCACCGGGGTGGTGGTGGGCTTCGTGTTCCGCATCGCCCAGGATTTGCTCGGGCCTTCCAGCCTGGTGTTCGGTTTCTCGCCCTTGTTTGCCGTGCTGATCCCGGCGGCGGTTTGCGCCCTGGCCGGTGTCGGCCTATTGCGTCGCGCCGGCTAGCAGGCCGTTGAAAAACTACCTACGTTGCCGATACGGCGTTAAAAACAGGCTCGGAATGCTCATTTACAGCTCGTAAACTCCGCTTCCTCGCCTGTTTTTGCCTTGTCTCGGCTGCCTCGCCTACGTTTTTCAGCGGCCGGCTAGTTTGCGTGGTCGATCAAAAGCCGGCGTTGAGCCGGCTTTTTCGTTTGCCGTGTGCTACTGCTTGGTCTTGTGAGTGTTCTTCGGCAGTTGCACCGTGCGACTGCTGGAGTAGATGTCATGCCAGCTGCGCTTCTGCTTGTCCCAGAGCACCCAGAAAAACCCCAGGCCCAGGCACAGCCAGGAGGCAATGGCGACCAGGAAACGCAGCAATGCCTGCCATAGGCTAATGGCCGTGCCGTCAGTGTTCTCGATGCGAATGCCCCATACCTGCATGCCCAGCGTCTGGCCGCTGTGCGTCCAGAATTTGCCAAAGAAGCCAAACAGGCTGAGCACCAGCAGGGTGGACAGTAAGGGGTCGCCATCCAGTGCGCCTGAGTCGGAGAGCTGTTTGAGCCGTGTTTCGCCGTAGAAGCCCATCAGGATCAGCTTGTAGGCAAAGGTCACCACGATCAGCAGCGCCAGACACAGCAGAAAGTCATAGAACGCGGCGGCCAGGCGGCGAATTAACCCGGCAGGGGGGAAGTCGCCCTGCGGACGCAGCAGGTGTTTGGGCATGGTGGGCTCTTTGCTCGGTCGGACTGGCGGAATGGAGAATCACAATGCGGCATCGCTAAGCCTAAAAAGACGATGTCCCGGCGACGTATTACATGCGGGGCGGCGCTTTTGCAGGCTGTGGTCGGGGCCAACAGGTAACGCTGACATGGCCATAAAAAAGGCTATGTCCCAATGATGTGTTGCAGGCGCGATCTCTTGTAGGAGGCGCGACCCCGCGGCGAATGCAGCCCGCAGGGCTGCCTGCCCATCGTTTCGTGGATACAGCAAAAGCTCGCCCCGAGGTCGGGCCTCCTACGAACCGTAGGCAGTTCGCGCCTGGTGATACAACACCTAACGGGTACAGAACCATAAAAAAACCCCCGACGTTGCCATCAGGGGTTCTTCAGAACCGCAGGGTTATTCCTGGACTTGAACTTGGTCAGCCTGCATGCCTTTTTGACCTTGTACCGCCACGAAGCTGACTTTTTGGCCTTCTTTCAGGCTCTTGAAGCCGTTGCCCTCAATCGCGCGAAAATGCACGAATAGATCCGGGCCGCTTTCTGGAGTGATGAAACCAAAACCCTTCTCGTCGTTAAACCACTTGACGGTACCGTTCTGACGATTCGACATAGTTTATATCCTTGAAACTAGAGTTGATGACAGCCTCCAAACAATAGAGGGCTGAGACAGACTGGTTGCAAGGAGTAAGGCGACGTCGAGCGGGATGTAGCGGATCCGGATGATCTACTGCACCAGATCATGATTTGCGGCGACCCATGCAAACACAGTGGAAAGCACTCTACGCTAACTCAAAGGCAAATGCCAACCCCCGCAGGGCCTGTGTTTCAGCCGTAATGCAGGTGGTTCTGAATGATCGCAAGAAGCGTTTTGGCAACGTGCTTGCCGGTGCATGAGCGTGCAGTGCAAGCCGTTGTTGTCTGTTGCTTGAGGCGCTAAAGCAACGATAGAGATATATGGTGCCCCGGGGGAGACTCGAACTCCCACTTCTTTCGAAAACGGATTTTGAATCCGCCGCGTCTACCGGTTCCGCCACCGGGGCACAATGGCGGCGAAGTATAGGGAGCGCTTTGCTATTGGTCAATCCACTTGCGTGGTCAGATTGCACTATTTCCGGTAAGCTTTGCCGCCCTGCTAGACGACCCCTCCAAACATGCGCGTTGCCGACTTTGATTTCGAGCTG
The DNA here is from genome assembly GCF_030376615.1 of Pseudomonas sp. sp1636. Taxonomy (GTDB): domain Bacteria; phylum Pseudomonadota; class Gammaproteobacteria; order Pseudomonadales; family Pseudomonadaceae; genus Aquipseudomonas. The sequence continues at coordinate 205,032 of NZ_JARRAB010000001.1, read as the reverse complement.
CCTGACGCTCTGATTGCCCGCCATCCGCTCGCCGAACGGCGTGCCAGCCGCTTGCTGGCGCTGGATGGGCCCAGTGGTGCGCTGGCGCACCGTCAGTTCAGCGATCTGCTGGAGTATCTGCGCCCCGGCGACTTGATGGTGTTCAACAACACGCGGGTAATCCCTGCACGTCTATTCGGTCAGAAGGCCTCTGGCGGCAAGCTCGAAGTGCTGGTCGAGCGGGTGCTGGACAGCCATCGGGTGCTGGCCCATGTGCGTTCGAGCAAATCGCCCAAGCCGGGTTCGATGATTCTGCTCGATGGCGGCGCTGAGGCGCAGATGCTGGCACGGCATGACGCGCTGTTCGAGTTGCGCTTTGCCGAAGAGGTTTTGCCGTTGCTCGAGCGGGTCGGTCATATGCCGCTGCCACCTTATATAGATCGCCCGGACGATAGCGCCGACCGCGAGCGTTATCAGACCGTGTATGCCGAGCGTGCCGGTGCGGTGGCGGCACCGACCGCGGGTTTGCATTTCGATCAGGCGTTGCTGGCGAGCATTGCCGGGATGGGGGTCGCGAGCGCTTTCGTGACCCTGCATGTCGGCGCCGGTACTTTTCAGCCGGTGCGGGCCGAGCACGTCGAAGATCACCACATGCACAGCGAGTGGCTGGAGGTCGGTCAGGAGGTGGTCGATGCCGTGGCGGCCTGTCGTGCCCGTGGCGGTCGTGTGGTGGCCGTGGGTACCACCAGCGTGCGCTCGCTGGAGAGTGCGGCGCGCGATGGTGTACTCAAGGCATTCAGCGGGGACACCGACATCTTTATCTACCCGGGCCGGCCGCTGCATGTGGTCGATGCCTTGGTGACCAATTTCCATTTGCCGGGGTCGACCTTGTTGATGCTGGTCTCGGCGTTCGCCGGTTACCCCGAAACCATGGCGGCCTATAAAAGTGCGGTCGCCGAAGGCTATCGCTTTTTCAGTTATGGCGACGCCATGTTCATCACCCGCAACCCCGCGCCACGCGGGCCAGAGGATCACCTATGACGCGCACCTGCCGGATGTCTTTCGAATTGCTGGCGACCGATGGCAAGGCGCGGCGCGGGCGCATTACCTTCCCGCGCGGGGTGGTGGAGACGCCGGCATTCATGCCGGTGGGCACCTATGGCACGGTCAAGGGCATGTTGCCGCGTGACATCGAGGCAATAGGCGCGCAGATGATCCTCGGCAATACCTTTCACCTGTGGCTGCGCCCCGGCACCGAGGTGATCAAGCGTCACGGCGATCTGCATGACTTCATGCAGTGGCAGGGGCCGATCCTTACCGATTCCGGTGGTTTTCAGGTGTTCAGCCTGGGGGCGATGCGCAAGATCAAGGAGGAGGGGGTGTACTTCGCCTCGCCGGTGGATGGCGCCAAGGTGTTTATGGGGCCGGAAGAGTCGATGCAGGTGCAGCGCGATCTGGGCTCGGACATCGTGATGATCTTCGACGAATGCACCCCGTATCCGGCCGAATTCGATGTGGCCAAGCGCTCCATGGAGCTGTCGCTGCGCTGGGCCAAGCGCTCGAAGGAGGCGCATGGCGACAACACGGCGGCGCTGTTCGGCATCGTTCAGGGTGGCATGCATGAGGAGCTGCGCATGCGTTCGCTGGAGGGCTTGAATGCGCTGGATTTCGACGGCTTGGCGATTGGCGGCCTGTCGGTCGGCGAGCCCAAGGAAGAGATGATCCGCGTGCTGGATTACCTGCCGGCCCTGCTGCCCGCCGATAAGCCGCGTTACTTGATGGGCGTGGGCAAGCCAGAAGATCTGGTCGAGGGTGTGCGCCGCGGTGTGGACATGTTCGATTGCGTGATGCCGACGCGCAATGCGCGCAATGGCCATCTGTTCGTCGACACCGGCGTGCTGAAAATCCGCAATGCTTTCCACAAGCAGGATGATTCGCCGCTGGATCCAACTTGCGACTGTTACACCTGCCAACATTTCTCCCGCGCCTATCTGCATCATCTGGATAAGTGCGGCGAAATGCTGGGTAGCATGCTGAATACAATCCATAACTTGCGTCACTATCAGCGGCTGATGGCTGGTTTGCGCGAGGCTATTCAACAGGGTACATTGGCCGCCTTTGTCGCTGCCTTCTATGCCCGGCGTGGCCTGCCGGTTCCGCCGCTGGACTGATAATCATCGTTTTCGAGTAGTTTCCAACAGGAGTGTTAAATGAGCTTTTTGATCCCTGCCGCTTATGCCGATGCCGCCGCCCCCGTGGGCGCTGCTGGTTCTGGTTTCGAGTGGGTGTTTCTGGTCGGCTTTCTGGTCATCTTCTATCTGATGATCTGGCGTCCCCAGGCCAAGCGCGCCAAAGAGCACAAGAACCTGCTCGGCACCTTGCAGAAAGGCGATGAAGTGGTGACCAGCGGCGGTATCGCCGGCAAAGTGGCCAAGGTCAGCGATGACTTCGTGGTGCTGGAAGTGTCCGACACGGTCGAGCTGAAGATTCAGAAGGTAGCCATCGCCGCGACCCTGCCCAAGGGCACGCTGAAAGCTATTTAAGCTTCACACTCTTACCATCCGACGGGGCGCTTAAGGCGCCCCGCGTCATAACGGGCGGCGTCATGCTCAATAAGTTTCCCCTCTGGAAGTACCTGCTGATCCTGGCTGTGCTGGCGATCGGCTTTCTTTATTCCGCGCCCAACCTGTATCCAGATGATCCGGCCATCCAGATCAGCGGTAACAGCACGGCCATGCGGGTCGAGCAGGCTGATCTGGAGCGCGCCAGCCGTGCCCTGCAAGAGGCCGGGATCGCGGTCAAGGCTTCGAGTCTGGCTGCGCAAGGCCGTGCCGGCCTGCTGCGCTTGACCAGTCAGGCCGATCAGTTGCCGGCCAAGGACGTGGTGCGCAGGGCTTTGGGTGAAGAGTTCGTGGTCGCCTTGAACCTCGCGCAAACCACTCCGGACTGGTTGCGCAGCGTGGGGGCGGGGCCGATGAAGTTGGGCCTGGATCTGTCCGGTGGCGTGCATTTCCTCTTGGAAGTGGACATGGACAAGGCTCTGGATGCGCGGCGCAAGGTCTACGAGGGTGAGGTCAAGAGCATGCTGCGCAAGGAGCGCGTGCGCTACCGCAGCCTGCCCGAGCTCAACGGCGCGATTCAGTTGGGCTTCGTCGACGAGGCGACCCTGGAAAAGGCTCAGGGGCTGATTCGTAAGGAGTTCTCCGATTTCGAGTTGAACTCCACCGAACGCAGCGATTTGCAAGTGCTGCGCCTGACCCTGACCCAGGCCAAGCTCGCGGAAATTCGCGAATATTCGATCAAGCAGAACCTGACGACCGTGCGTAACCGGGTCAACGAGTTGGGCGTGGCCGAACCGCTGGTTCAGCGTCAAGGTGCCAACCGCATCGTGGTTGAGCTACCGGGTGTGCAGGACACCGCCGAGGCCAAGCGCATTCTGGGCAAGACGGCCAACCTCGAGTTTCGTCTGGCTGCCGACGTCGATGCCTCGCGAGCCTCGACCGAGGCCTTCGAGTTCCGTGAGGAGGGGCGCCCGCCGGCGCAGTTGGAGCGCGAGCTGATCATCACCGGTGACCAGGTGACCGACGCCCAGGCCAGCTTCGATGAGAATGGCCGTCCGCAGGTCAACATCCGTCTGGATGGCCATGGCGGCGAGCTGATGAATCGGGCGACGCGCAGCAATGTCGGGCGCAGCATGGCGGTGATCTTTATCGAGCAAAAGCCGACCGTGCGTTACTTGCGTCAGGTTGTCGATGGCGTAGAGAAAGAAGTCGCCGTCCAGAGTTTCATCGAAGACAAGCGCATTATCAGCCTGGCGACCATTCAGTCGCCGCTGGGCAGCCAGTTCCGTATTACCGGTCTCGACGGCCCGGGTGAGTCGACCGAGCTGGCGTTGCTGCTGCGTGCCGGCGGCTTGGCGGCGCCGATGTACTTCGCCGAAGAGCGCACCATCGGCCCGAGCCTGGGGGCCGATAACATTGCCAAGGGGGTCGATGCCGCGCTCTGGGGCATGCTCTTCGTCTCGCTGTTTATCATTGCCATTTACCGCGTCTTCGGCGTGCTGGCGACCATTGCCCTGGGCTTCAACATGGTGTTGCTGCTGGCGCTGATGTCGCTGATGAGTGCCACTCTGACGCTGCCGGGGATTGCCGGTATCGTGCTGACCATGGGCATGGCGGTGGACGCCAACGTGCTGATCTTCTCGCGGATTCGCGAGGAAATCGCCAATGGCATGTCGGTGCAGCGAGCCATTCATGAGGGCTTCGACCGCGCCTACTCGGCGATTATCGACGGTAACCTGACCACGCTATTGGTCGGTGGCATTTTGTTCGCCATGGGTACCGGTCCGGTCAAAGGCTTTGCGGTGACGCTGTCGCTGGGCATCCTCACTTCGATGTTCACTGCCATTCTGGTGACTCGTGCGATGGTCAACTTGAGCTTCGGCGGGCGCGACCTGAAGAAGTTGTGGATTTAAGGGGCTGAGATGAGTCGTGTAATTAACTTCATGGGCATACGCAATATTGCGTTTGCTATCACCGTGGTCGTGACCTTTATTGCGTTGGGCAGTTTGGCGCTTAAAGGCCTTAACTTCGGTCTGGATTTTACCGGCGGTACGCAGATCGAACTGGCCTATGAGCAGCCGGCAGACCTCGGCAAAATTCGCCAACAGCTGGCGGGTGCTAATTATGGCGATGCCGTGGTGCAGAGCTTTGGCGCGACTACCGAGGTGGTCGTGCGGATGCAGGGCGATGATCCGGAGTTGGGGAATAAGGTCGCCACGGTTCTGCAGCAGTCAGGCGATAGGCTGCAGGTGAAAAAGGTTGAATTCGTCGGCCCGCAGGTCGGCGAGGAACTGCGCGATCAGGGCGGTCTGGGCATGCTCCTGGCGCTGGGTGGGGTCATGCTCTACCTGGCCTTCCGTTTTCAGTGGAAGTTCTCCATGGGCGCCTTCGTCTCGCTGGTGCATGACGTCATCGTCACCCTGGGGGTTCTGTCGTTTTTCCAGATCACCTTCGATCTCACGGTGTTGGCGGCGTTGTTGGCGATCATCGGTTATTCGTTGAATGACACCATCGTGGTGTTCGACCGGGTGCGTGAGAACTTCCGCGTGCTGCGCAAGGCCGATTTGATCGAAAACATCAATATCTCCACCACGCAAACCCTGCTGCGCACTCTGGCTACTTCGATTTCCACCTTGTTGGCGATTGGGGCTTTGTTGGTCTTTGCGGGAGATAACCTGTTCGGCTTTGCCTTTGCGTTGTTCGTTGGCGTGCTGGTGGGTACTTATTCGTCGATTTATATCTCCAACGTGGTGTTGATCTGGCTCAACCTGACGGTCGAGGATCTGATTCCGCCGGTGGCGACTGAAGAGGTCGACGAGCGGCCCTGAGTCTGTCGCGGTTCTGGCGGGGCGGCTTGAACGGGTGTTGAACTTGCGCCGGGTCGCTCCTGTCCAACGGCGAGGAGATTGGGCGCCATGCGCCTGATAAGCGAAAATCAGGAGTTGCCATGAACAAATCAATGCTCGTTGGTGCGGTGCTGGGTGCTGTTGGGGTTACGGCGGGCGGCGCCGTCGCCACTTACAGTCTGATAAGTGGCCCCGAGTACGCGGAAGTGCTTGCCGTGCAACCCGTCAATGAAACGATCAAGACGCCGCGCGAGGTCTGCAAGGACGTCACTGTGACCCGGCAGAAGCCGGTGCAGGATCAGCATAAGATTGCCGGAACGGCGATTGGGGCGGTGGTCGGCGGTTTGCTGGGTAATCAGGTGGGCGGCGGCACCGGCAAGAAGATCGCCACCGTGGCCGGTGCCGTTGGCGGCGGTTATGCCGGCAACAAGGTGCAGGGCAACATGCAGGCCGGTGACACCTATACCACCACTGAAACCCGCTGCAGCACGGTGACCGACACCAGTGAGAAAGTGGTCGGTTATGACGTCAAGTATCAGTTGGATGGCAAGGAGGGGCGGGTGCGTATGGCCAGCGATCCGGGCCGGCGGATTCCAGTCAAGGATGGGCAGTTGGTCTTGACTGAGACGGTTCAGTAACCCTGCAAATGGAAAAGCGTCCTGCGGGGCGCTTTTTTTGTGGCTAATAAAAAACCGGCCGAGGCCGGTTTTTTAGTTGTCGCCTGATCAGCGTTTCATTGAGGCGGAAAGATGCGGCTGGATGGCCGTCAGAACCGCTTTGAAGCACTTGGTGTTGCCGGCGACGATCTGGCCTTTCTCGAGGAATTCGTGGCCGCCGGTGAAGTCGCTGACCAGGCCGCCTGCTTCCTGGATCAGCAGGGCGCCGGCGGCCATGTCCCATTCGGACAGGCCGAACTCCCAGAAGGCATCGAAGCGGCCTGCGGCCACGTAAGCCAGATCCAGGCTGGCGGCACCGGCGCGGCGGACGCCGGCGGTTTGGCCGACCAGGTTGCGGAACATACCCAGGTAGTTTTCCAGGTTGTCGAGCTGGCTGTCGCGGAACGGGAAGCCAGTGCCGAGCAGGGCGCCGTCCAGGCTCTTGCGTGAGCTGACGCGCAGGCGGCGGCCGTTGAGGGCGGCGCCGCGGCCGCGGCTGGCGGTGAATTCTTCTTGGCGCACCGGGTCGATGACCACGGCGTGCTCCAGTCGGCCGCGGTATTTGCAGGCCAGGCTGACGGCGAAATGCGGCACGCCGCGGATGAAGTTGGTGGTGCCGTCCAGCGGATCGATGATCCACAGGTAGTCGGCGCCATCGCCGCTGCCTTCGATCAGGCCGCCTTCCTCGCCGAGGAAGCTGTGGGTCGGATAAGCTTTGCGCAGGGCCTGAATGATCAGTAGCTCGGCAGAGCGATCGATTTCGGTCACGTAATCCTTGGCATCTTTCTCGTCGACCGAGATGACGTCCAAGCGTTCGATCGAGCGGAAAATCATTTCACCGGCGCTGCGGGCCGCGCGCAGGGCGATATTCAGCATGGGCTGCATGGGCGATTCACCTGGGTCGTTAAAGAAAGCCGGCCATATTAGCAGAAAAGACTGGTGGATGAAGTGCCGTCTGTGTCTTGCATGGCATTACCTTGGGTGGTTCTGTAAGCTTTGCTGCCCTTGGCTGTCCATGTGAGCGCTTGCGTTGCTGCAAAATATTCGAGTGGTTTTGGTCAATACCAGTCATCCCGGCAATATCGGCGGTGCCGCGCGCGCCATGAAAAACATGGGGCTGTCGCGGTTGGTGCTGGTCGACCCGCTGGACTTTCCCAGTGGCGATGCGGTGGCTCGGGCCTCGGGTGCGACTGATATTCTCGAGGCCGCGCAGGTGGTCGGCACGCTGGAAGAGGCGCTGGTCGGTTGCAGCCTGGTGTTGGGCACCAGTGCGCGCGATCGGCGCATTCCCTGGCCGTTGCTCGATCCGCGCGAGTGCGGGTTGGCCGCGTGCGAGCAGTCGATGCAGGGCGCCGAAGTGGCCCTGGTGTTCGGTCGTGAGTACGCCGGCCTGACCAACGAGGAGTTGCAGCGTTGCCAGTTTCACGTGCACATCCCGTCCGACCCGGAGTTCAGTTCATTGAATCTGGCGGCGGCGGTGCAGGTCTTGGCATACGAAGTGCGCATGGCCTGGTTGGCGGCGCAGAATCGGCCGACCAAGACCGCTAAGCTGGAAACCACCGCGATGCTCAGTGTGCAGCCGGTGACGGCGGATGAGCTGGAGTCCTTCTATGTGCATCTGCAGCTCGCTTTGGTCGAGATCGGCTTTCTCGACCCGGCCAAGCCGCGGCATTTGATGAGCCGCTTGCGGCGCCTGTACGGGCGTAGTGGTATCAGTAAGCTGGAAATGAATATCTTGCGCGGCATTCTGACGGAAACCGTCAAGGCGGCGCGTGGTGAGCACCATAAGCAGGGGAAAACTGATGTTTGAGCGCATGCGGGAAGATATCCAGGGCGTATTCCATCGCGATCCGGCGGCGCGCAATGCGCTTGAGGTGGTGACCTGCTACCCGGGTCTGCATGCGGTCTGGCTGCATCGTTTGGCCCATGCGCTGTGGACGTCCGGTTGGAAGTGGTTGGCGCGGGTGGTGTCCAATCTGGGGCGCTGGCTGACCGGGATCGAGATCCATCCGGGGGCGAAGATCGGTCGGCGCTTCTTCATTGACCATGGCATGGGCATCGTCATCGGCGAGACGGCCGAAATCGGCAACGATGTCACCCTGTATCAGGGCGTGACCCTGGGTGGCACCAGTTGGAACAAGGGCAAGCGCCATCCGACGCTGGAAGATGGCGTGGTGGTCGGTGCGGGCGCCAAGGTGCTCGGGCCGTTCACGGTGGGGGCGGGGGCGAAGATCGGCTCCAATGCGGTGGTGACCAAGGAGGTGCCGGCAGGCGCGACTGCCGTCGGCATTCCCGGGCGGATCATCGTCAAGGTGGATGATGAGCAGGCGGCCAAGCGCCAGGCCATGGCGGAGAAGCTGGGTTTCGATGCCTACGGTGTCGGTCAGGACATGCCGGATCCGGTGGCGCGGGCCATTGGTCAGTTGCTCGATCACTTGCAGGCGGTCGATGGGCGCCTGGAAGGTATGTGCAAGGCGCTTAATGAGTTGGGAAGCGACTACTACGCCAAGGAGTTGCCGGCGTTGCGTGATGAGGACTTCGTCGGCGTGTGCAAGGATCAGGATGGTAAGCCTGAGGCTTGATGCGTCTGGGCGAGCGGTTTGCTATGCTGGGCCGCCTCCGGTTGCGGCTAATCCCGAGTAAGGCGCTGGGTCTTATAGTTGACTTAAATACTCGGGAATTGCATACTCGCGCCAAATCGTGATTCTGTGGTAATCCTCCATGCGACTGACCACCAAAGGCCGTTACGCCGTTACCGCCATGCTGGACTTGGCGCTGCATGCGCAGCATGGGCCGGTGTCCCTGGCAGACATTTCCGAGCGTCAGGGGATCTCCCTTTCATACCTCGAGCAACTGTTTGCCAAGCTGCGTCGGGGCAATCTGGTTTCCAGTGTGCGTGGTCCGGGTGGCGGTTATCAGCTGGCGCGCGATATGCGGGGCATTCAGGTGGTTGAGGTGATCGATGCGGTCAACGAGTCGGTCGATGCCACGCGCTGTCAGGGGCTGGGCGATTGCCATGACGGCGACACCTGCTTGACCCATCATTTGTGGTGCGACCTGAGCCAGCAGATTCATGCGTTCCTCAGTGGTATTAGTTTGGCTGATCTGGTGATGCGCCGCGAAGTGCAAGAAATCGCGCAGTGCCAGGATCAGCGCCGCAGCAATGGCAGGATGCTGCACCAGGATAAAATTGAAGCATCCTCTGTCGATTGAGCGTGGGGTGCCGGTCCGTGTGGCCAGAAACCTGATTAGGAGAGAGTCAATGAAATTGCCGATTTACCTCGATTATTCCGCCACCACCCCGGTCGATCCGCGTGTGGCGCAGAAAATGAGTGAGTGCTTGCTGGTCGATGGCAACTTCGGCAACCCGGCGTCGCGCTCCCATGTGTTCGGCTGGAAGGCCGAGGAAGCTGCTGAAACCGGCCGTCGTCAGGTCGCCGAGTTGGTCAATGCCGACCCGCGCGAGATTGTCTGGACCTCCGGTGCCACTGAGTCGGATAACTTGGCGATCAAGGGTGTTGCGCATTTCTACAGCGGCAAGGGCAAGCACATCGTCACCTCGAAGATCGAGCACAAGGCGGTGCTGGATACCACCCGCCAGTTGGAGCGCGAAGGCTTCGAGGTGACCTACATCGAGCCGGGCGAAGACGGGCTGATTACGCCGGCCATGGTCGAGGCGGCGCTGCGCGAGGACACCATTCTGGTGTCGATCATGCATGTGAACAACGAAATCGGCACCATCAACGATATCGCTGCCATCGGCGAGCTGACGCGTGCGCGCGGCGTGTTGTTCCACGTCGATGCGGCGCAGTCCACCGGCAAGGTGGCGATCGATCTAGAAGCGCTCAAGGTCGACCTGATGTCCTTCTCGGCACACAAGACCTACGGCCCCAAGGGGGTTGGTGCGCTCTACGTGCGGCGTAAGCCGCGTGTGCGCCTGGAAGCCCAGACCCATGGCGGCGGCCATGAGCGCGGCATGCGCTCCGGTACCCTGGCGACTCACCAGATCGTCGGTATGGGCGAAGCTTTCCGTATCGCCAAGGAAGAAATGGCCCAGGAAAACCAGCGCATCAAGGCCTTGCGTGATCGCTTCTTCGAGCAGGTCGACGGCCTGGAAGAACTGTATGTCAACGGCAGCATGACCTCGCGGGTGCCGCATAATCTCAATCTCAGCTTTAACTATGTCGAAGGCGAGTCGTTGATCATGGCGCTCAAGGATCTGGCGGTGTCGTCGGGTTCGGCCTGTACTTCGGCTTCGCTGGAACCCTCGTACGTATTGCGCGCCCTGGGCCGTAACGACGAGCTGGCGCACAGTTCGATCCGTTTTACCTTCGGCCGTTTCACCACCGAGGAAGAGGTCGACTACGCCGCGCAAAAGGTTCGCGAGGCGGTCACCAAGCTGCGCGAATTGTCGCCGCTGTGGGATATGTTCAAAGAGGGTGTGGATCTGTCCAAGGTCGAGTGGGCGGCACACTAACAGGCCGTTGAAAAACGTAGGCGAGGCAGCCGAGGCTAGGCAAAAACAGGCGAAAAAGCGCAGTTTACGAGTTGTAAATGAGCATTTTGAGCCTGTTTTTAACGACGCATCGGCAACGCAGGTAGTTTTTCAACAGCCTGCTAAAGCTGCCGTCGAGCAGCCCCTGATGTGAGAGAGGAATACCAGCATGGCTTACAGTGAAAAGGTCATTGACCACTACGAAAATCCGCGCAACGTCGGCAAGATGGACGCACAAGACCCGGACGTCGGTACCGGCATGGTCGGTGCGCCGGCGTGTGGCGACGTCATGCGTTTGCAGATCAAGGTCAACGAGCAGGGGGTGATCGAAGACGCCAAGTTCAAGACCTATGGCTGCGGTTCCGCGATCGCTTCCAGCTCCCTGGCCACCGAGTGGATGAAGGGCAAGACCCTGGATGAGGCGGAAACCATCAAGAACACCCAGCTCGCCGAAGAATTGGCGTTGCCGCCGGTGAAAATTCACTGCTCGGTACTCGCCGAGGACGCCATCAAGGCGGCCGTGCGTGATTACAAGCAGAAGAAAGGTTTGCTCTAAGGAGGTTGTCGATGGCTATCAGCATGACCGAAGCTGCCGCTCAGCATGTGCAGCGTTCGCTTGAAGGGCGTGGCAAGGGTGAGGGTATTCGCCTGGGTGTTCGCACCACTGGCTGCTCTGGCCTGGCTTATGTGCTGGAGTTCGTCGACGCGGCCGCCAGCGAAGACCAGGTGTTCGAGAGCCACGGGGTCAAGGTGATTATCGACCCCAAGAGTCTGGTGTACCTCGACGGCACCGAGTTGGACTTCGTCAAGGAAGGTTTGAACGAAGGCTTCAAGTTCAACAACCCTAACGTACGCGGCGAGTGTGGCTGCGGCGAAAGCTTCAACATCTGAGGCATTTGTGGGTAGTCCTTGTCATTTTGCCTTGTTCGATCTGCAGCCGGGTTTCCGTCTGGATCTTGACCAGTTGGCCGTGCGCTATCGCGAGCTGGCGCGCAATGTCCACCCGGATCGCTTCGCCGATGCCTCTGACCGTGAGCAGCGCTTGGCGCTGGAACATTCGGCCAGTCTCAATGAGGCCTACAGCACGCTGAAAAGTGCGCCCAAGCGTGCGCGTTATCTGCTGGCATTGAGTGGGCCGGAGTTGCCTCTGGAGGTCACGGTGCAAGATCCGGACTTCCTGCTGCAGCAGATGCATTGGCGCGAAGAATTGGAAGACCTGCAGGACAGCGCCGACTTGCTGGGCGTGGCGACGTTCAAGCGCCGGCTGAAGATTGCCCAGAATGAGTTGAACGAAAGCTTTGCCGTTTGTTGGGATAATCTGCAGCGTCGCGCCGAGGCCGAGCGCCTGATGCGCCGCATGCAGTTTCTCGACAAGCTTTCCCACGAGGTGCGCCAGTTGGAAGAGCGCCTCGACGATTAACCTGGCGCCGCCGACGTGGCACGCCTGATATACAGACAAGCATTGATTAATCATGGCCCTACTGCAGATCGCTGAGCCCGGACAGAGCCCCCAGCCCCACCAGCGTCGGTTGGCGGTGGGGATTGATCTGGGTACCACTAATTCGCTGGTCGCTGCCTTGCGCAGCGGCCTGTCCGAGCCGCTCGCCGATGCCGCGGGGCAGGTGATACTGCCCTCGGCGGTGCGCTATCACGCCGATCATGTCGAGGTCGGCGAGACCGCCAGGGCGGCTGCATCCGCAGATCCATTGAACACCGTGCTTTCGGTCAAGCGCCTGATGGGGCGAGGCCTGGCCGACGTCAAGCAGCTGGGCGAGCAACTGCCCTATCGTTTCGTCGGGGGCGAGTCGCACATGCCCTTCATCGACACCGTGCAAGGGCCGAAAAGCCCGGTCGAGGTGTCTGCCGATATTCTCAAGGTGTTGCGCCAGCGTGCCGAGGCCACCCTCGGCGGTGAGCTGGTCGGTGCGGTGATCACGGTGCCGGCCTACTTCGACGACTCCCAGCGCCAGGCCACCAAGGATGCGGCGCGTCTGGCCGGTTTGAATGTGCTGCGCCTGCTCAATGAGCCGACCGCCGCCGCCGTGGCCTATGGCCTGGATCAGCATGCCGAAGGCGTGGTGGCGATTTATGACTTGGGCGGCGGCACCTTCGATATTTCTATTCTGCGCCTGACCGGCGGGGTGTTCGAGGTGTTGGCCACCGGTGGCGACAGCGCCTTGGGTGGCGATGACTTCGATCACGCGATTGCGGGCTGGATGGTCGAGCAGGCCGGTCTGTCCGCCGACCTCGATCCGGGCGAGCAGCGCAGCCTGCTGCAGGCCGCCTGTGCGGCCAAAGAAACCCTGACCGGTTGTGCTGTGGCCCAGTTGAGCCATGGTGCTTGGCAGGGGCAGTTGGGCCGCGAGCAGTTCGAGGCGTTGATCGAGCCGATGCTGGCGCGCAGCCTCAAGGCCTGTCGGCGTGCCGTACGCGATGCCGGTATCGAGCTGGAAGAGGTCGAGGCCGTGGTCATGGTCGGTGGTTCGACTCGGGTGCCGCGTGTGCGCCAGGCGGTCGGCGAGATGTTCGCGCGTGAGCCCTTGACCGATATCGATCCGGATCAGGTGGTGGCCATCGGCGCCGCGATCCAGGCCGATGCCCTGGCGGGTAACAAGCGCGGTGATGGCGAGGAGCTGTTGCTGCTGGATGTGATCCCGCTGTCGCTGGGCCTGGAGACCATGGGCGGGCTGATGGAGAAGGTGATTCCGCGCAACACCACCATTCCGGTGGCGCGCGCTCAGGACTTCACCACCTATAAAGATGGTCAGACCGCCATGATGATTCATGTGCTGCAAGGCGAACGCGAGCTGATCAGCGATTGCCGTTCCCTGGCCCGTTTCGAGTTGCGCGGTATTCCGCCAATGGTCGCCGGTGCGGCGAAGATTCGCGTGACCTTTCAGGTCGATGCCGATGGCCTGCTCAGCGTGGCGGCCCGCGAGCTGGCCTCGGGGGTGGAGGCCAGCATCCAGGTCAAGCCGTCTTACGGGCTGACCGACGGCGAAATCGCGCGAATGTTGCAGGACTCTTTCCGCAATGCCGGTGACGACAAGGTCGCCCGTGTGCTGCGTGAGCAACAGGTGGATGCCCAGCGTTTGCTCGAGGCGGTAGAGGCTGCCTTGCAGGCCGATGGCGAGCGGTTGCTGGATGCCGATGAGCGTCTGGCGATCGAGGCGCAACTGCAGCAGTTGCGCGCGCTGATGGCGGGTAACGATGGCTTGGCCATTGAGCAGCAGACCAAACGTTTGACCCAGGTGACCGATGCCTTTGCCGCTCGTCGCCTGGATGCCACGGTCAAAGCCGCATTGGCTGGCCGTAGTCTTAATGAAATCGAGGAGTAAGCATGCCGCAGGTGATCTTTCTGCCCAACGCCGACCACTGCCCTGAAGGGATGGTGCTCGAAGCGCAGCCGGGCGAAACCGTGCTCAATGTCGCGCTGCGCAATGGTATCGACATCGAACATGCCTGCGAGAAGTCCTGTGCCTGCACCACCTGTCACGTGGTGGTTCGGGAAGGCTTTGCGTCCATGGAACCATCCGATGAACTGGAAGACGATATGCTGGACAAGGCTTGGGGGCTGGAGCCTAATTCGCGGCTGTCTTGCCAGGCCGTGGTGGCCGAGCAGGATCTGGTGGTAGAGATCCCCAAGTACACCATCAATCAAGTGTCCGAAGGGCACTGAGAACTCGGCAAAGGAGCAGGTCATGAGTCTCAAATGGGCCGATGTGCTGGAGATCGCGATCCAGTTGGCGGAAAGCAAGCCTGACGTCGATCCGCATTTCGTCAATTTTGTCGATCTGCATCGCTGGGTGCTGGCATTGCCGGATTTCTCGGACGATCCGCAGCGTGGCGGCGAGAAAGTGCTTGAAGCCATTCAGGCGGCCTGGATCGACGAGATCGACTGATCGGGGCGCCGCAGCGGCGCTGCCCTACGCATTTAACCGGAACCCGCGTATAATTCGCGGGTTTAATTTTTCGCTTTAATTCTTGTTTCTGGAGTTCCACATGGCTGTTCAACGTACTTTCTCCATCATTAAGCCCGACGCTGTTGCCAAGAACGTTATCGGCGAGATCGTTAGCCGCTTCGAAAAGGCTGGCCTGCGCGTCGTCGCCTCGAAAATGGTACAGCTGTCCGAGCGCGAAGCCGGCGGCTTTTACGCCGAGCACAGCGAGCGCGGTTTCTTCAAGGATCTGGTCGCTTTCATGGTCTCGGGCCCGGTTATCGTTCAGGTGCTGGAAGGCGAAGATGCCATCGCCAAGAACCGTGAGCTGATGGGCGCGACCAACCCGAAAGAAGCGGCTGCCGGCACCATTCGTGCCGATTTCGCCGTATCCATCGACGAGAACGCGGTGCACGGTTCCGATTCCGAGGCGTCCGCCGCCCGTGAAATCGCCTACTTCTTCTCCGCTACCGAGGTGTGCGCGCGCATTCGCTAAGGCGACGCGTGCGAGGGTGAAGCCATGACTGATGCTGTCGGCAAAATCAATCTGCTGGGTCTGACCCAGGCAGAAATGGAACAGTTCTTCGAGGACATCGGGGAGAAGCGTTTCCGTGCCGGTCAGTTGATGAAGTGGATTCACCACTTTGGCGTCGATGATTTCGACGCCATGAGCAACGTCAGCAAGGCCTTGCGCGAGAAGCTCAAGGCCTGTGCCGAGATCCGCGGCCCGGAAGTGGTCAGCGAAGATATTTCCACCGATGGCACGCGCAAGTGGGTGGTGCGGGTGGCGTCGGGCAGTTGTGTGGAAACCGTGTACATCCCGCAAGGTTCGCGCGGCACTCTGTGCGTTTCGTCGCAGGCCGGTTGCGCCCTGGATTGCAGCTTCTGCTCCACCGGTAAACAGGGTTTCAATAGCGATCTGACGGCCGCCGAAGTGATCGGCCAGGTGTGGATCGCCAACAAGTCGTTTGGCAGCGTGCCCGCCAAGGTCGACCGCGCCATCACCAATGTGGTGATGATGGGCATGGGCGAGCCGTTGCTGAACTTCGACAATGTGGTCGCCGCCATGCAGATCATGATGGACGACCTCGGTTATGGCATCTCCAAGCGCAAGGTGACCCTGTCCACCTCGGGCGTGGTGCCGATGATCGACAAGCTGGGCGAAGTCATCGATGTCTCCCTGGCGCTGTCGTTGCATGCGCCGAACGATGCGCTGCGCAACCAGTTGGTGCCGATCAACAAGAAGTACCCGCTGGCGATGTTGCTGGCGGCCTGCCAGCGTTATGTCGCGCGTCTCGGTGAGAAGCGTGTGCTGACCATCGAGTACACCCTGCTCAAGGATGTCAACGATAAGCCCGAACATGCTGAGCAGATGATCGCACTTCTCAAAGATGTGCCTTGCAAGATCAATTTAATCCCGTTTAATCCCTTCCCTCATTCGGGTTACGAGCGGCCGAGCAACAATGCCATTCGCCGTTTCCAGGATCTGCTGCATAAAGCCGGGCACAATGTCACCGTGCGCACCACCCGCGGGGAAGACATCGATGCTGCTTGCGGCCAGTTGGTCGGCCAGGTCATGGATCGTACCCGTCGTAGCGAACGCTACATTGCCGTGCGTGAATTGAGTAGCGAGGCCGATACGCCGCGTTCCGCCGCCGATCGAACTTGAAGAGAGGATACCCATGACCCTGCGCCCAGCGCTGTTCTTGTTAATCGCCAGCCTGTTGGCCGGCTGTGTGTCGACTGGCGATATCGACCCGATGAGAACCGATAAGGGACGCGATCAGGCCCGTGATGCCTACATCCAGTTAGGCATTGGCTATCTGCAGCAAGGTGCCGGCGAGCGTGCCAAGGTGCCGCTGAAAAAAGCCCTCGACCTCGACCCTTCCAGTGCCGATGCACATGCGGCCCTGGCGCTGGTGTTCCAGCAAGAAATGGAATACAAACTGGCCGATGAGCACTACCGCGAGGCGTTGTCGCAACGCCGGGGTGATGCCCGGCTGTTGAATAACTACGCTGGCTTTCTGTTCGAGCAGAAACGCTACCAGGAGGCCTTCAGCAGTTATCAGCAGGCCTCCCAGGACAACCTTTACCCCGAGCGTTCGCGGGTGTTCGAGAACCTCGGTTTGACCGCCATGAAACTCAATCGGCGTGAGCAGGCGAAAGCCTACTTCGAGCGCTCGCTGCGCCTCAACAGTCGCCAGCCTCGGGCGCTGCTGGAGATGGCCGTGCTGTCCTACGAGGACAAACAATATGTGCCGGCTCGCGGCTATTACGATAGCTACAGCCTGCTGGCCGAGCAGAATGCGCGTAGCCTGTTGCTCGGCGCCCGTCTGGCGAGCATCTTCGAGGATCGCGACACGGCAGCCAGCCTGGGCCTGCAATTGAAGCGTCTTTATCCCGGCACGCCGGAATATCAGCAATATCGGTCGGAGCAATGATGAAAGCGGCGCACCCTGAAGTTGTAACTGCCCAGCGCGTCAATCCCGGCGAGTCGCTGCGCGAGGCCCGCGAGAGCAAGGGCTGGGCCGTCGAGGAAGTGGCCGCCCAGCTCAACCTGACGCCGCTGCGCCTGAGTCAGATCGAAGCCGGGGCTTTCGACAAGTTGCCGGGCAACACCTTTGCCCGTGGCTATGTGCGCGCTTATGCAAAACTCCTGGACATGGATCAGAGTCGTCTGGTGCTGGAGTTCGACCAGTTCACTGGCAGTGACGCCGTGGGCAGTGATGTGCACAGCCTGGGCCATATCGAGGAGCCGGTGCGTTATTCGCAGAGCATTCTGCGTTTCGTCAGTTTTGCCTTGCTGGTGGTGCTGGCTGGCGTCGGTTTTTACTGGTGGCAAGAGCAGACCGCACGGCATGCCGGCGAGTCGGCGGTAACCAGCCTCGAGCAGGTTGAAGTGGACGGTGCCGATGGTACGACCCAGATTCATCCTCTGGATGAGCCTGAAGACCAGGCGGTGCTGGCGGCCCAGGGGGCGACTGAGCTGAACCTGGCGCCCGTCACCGCCGAAGCAGCAACAGAGCCTGAATTGGACGGCGCTGCAGAGCCGGCAGTTGTTGCGGCGGCTGAACCGGCTGCAGCCGTGGTGCAGGCCGAACCGGCTGGCGCCACGGAAGCCGTCAGCCCCGCGCCGGCCAACGCTGCCGAGTCGCTGGCCGTCGCTGCCGGCGAGGGCCTGCTAAGTGTCAGCTTTAGCGCCGACTGCTGGACGCAAGTGACCGATGCCAGTGGCAAGGTGCTGTTCAGTGCGCTCAAGCGTAAGGGCGAGGCATTGCAGCTGGCCGGCCAGGCGCCGCTGGAGTTGCGCCTGGGCTTTGCCCGGGGCGCGCAAGTGAATTACAACGGCCAGGCCGTCGACCTGGCGCCCTTTACCACGGGTGAAACCGCACGCATAAAGTTGGGTGGTCAGTAACATGCATGGTGAATCGCCGATCAAACGTCGCCTGACGCGCAAGATCTGGGTTGGCTCGGTGCCGGTGGGCGGCGATGCGCCCATCGCCGTGCAGAGCATGACCAACACCGATACCAACGATGTGGCGGCAACCGTGGCCCAGGTTCGGCGCCTGCAAGACGCCGGTGCGGATATCGTGCGCATCTCGGTGCCGGACATGGACGCTGCCGAAGCTTTTGGCCGGATCAAGCAGCAGGTCAGCCTGCCGCTGGTGGCGGATATTCACTTCGATTATCAGATCGCCCTGCGGGTGGCCGAGCTGGGCGTCGATTGCCTGCGCATCAACCCGGGTAATATCGGCCGTGCCGACCGGGTCAAGGCCGTGGTCGAGGCGGCGCGCGATCGCGGTATTTCGATTCGCATCGGGGTCAACGCCGGTTCGCTGGAAAAAGACCTGCAGAAAAAATACGGCGAGCCGACCCCTGAAGCTCTGGTCGAATCGGCGCTGCGCCATGTCGAGCATCTGGATCGTTTGAATTTCCCCGACTTCAAGGTCAGCGTCAAAGCCTCCGATGTGTTCATGGCGGTGGAGGCCTATCGCCTGCTGGCCAAGCAGATCGAGCAACCCTTGCACCTGGGCATCACCGAGGCCGGTGGCCTGCGTTCGGGCACGGTGAAGTCGGCGGTGGGGCTGGGTATGCTGCTGGCCGAGGGGATTGGCGATACCATCCGCATCTCCCTGGCCGCCGACCCGGTGGAAGAGATCAAGGTCGGCTTCGATATTCTCAAGTCGCTGCGTCTGCGTTCGCGCGGGATCAACTTCATCGCCTGTCCGAGCTGCTCGCGGCAGAATTTCGATGTGGTCAAGACCATGAACGACCTCGAGGGCCGCCTGGAAGATCTGCTGGTGCCGCTGGACGTCGCGGTGATCGGTTGTGTGGTCAACGGCCCGGGCGAAGCCAAGGAAGCGGACATCGGTCTGACTGGCGGCGCGCCGAGCAACCTGATCTATATCGATGGCAAGCCGGCGCAGAAACTGAACAACGACCACCTGGTGGATGAGCTGGAAAAGCTGATCCGCCAGAAGGCGGCCGAGAAGGTCGCCGCTGACGCCGCGGTTATCGTGCGCAGCTAACCCTGTTAAGGAAATGAATTGAGCAAGTCCCTGCAAGCCATCCGTGGCATGAACGACATTCTGCCCGAGCAAACTCCGCTCTGGCGTTACTTCGAAGACCGCGTGGCGCGTCTGCTGGATGGCTATGGCTACCGGCAAATCCGCATGCCGATCGTCGAGTTCACCGAGCTGTTCAAACGCTCGATCGGCGAAGTGACCGACATCGTCGAAAAAGAGATGTACACCTTCGCGGATCGCAACGGCGACTCCCTGACCCTACGTCCGGAAGGCACTGCCGCCTGCGTGCGCGCCGTGCTCGAACACGGCCTGGCCGGCGGCGGGCAGACCCAGAAACTCTGGTATATCGGGCCGATGTTCCGTCACGAGCGGCCGCAGAAGGGGCGCTACCGCCAGTTCCACCAGATCGGCGTGGAAGTGTTCAATATCGACGGCCCGGATATCGACGCCGAGCTGATCATCCTGACCTGGCGCCTGTGGGAGTTGCTCGGTATTCGCGATGCGGTCAGCCTGGAACTGAACAGTCTGGGCACCAGCGCGGCGCGGGCGGTCTATCGCGAAGCCCTGGTCGAGTACCTCACGGCGCGTGCCGAGCAGCTCGACGAAGACAGTCGCCGGCGCCTGACCAGCAACCCGCTGCGCGTGCTCGACAGCAAGTCGCCGGAGACCCAGGCGTTGCTGGCCGACGCGCCGAAGCTAGCCGATTACCTGGACGACGAATCGCAGGTGCATTTCGACGGCCTCAAGGCGCGCCTGGATGCGGCTGGCGTGCCTTATGTGATCAATCCCAAGCTGGTGCGTGGCCTGGATTACTACAGCAAGACCGTGTTCGAGTGGGTGACCGATCGGCTCGGTGCCCAGGGCACGGTCTGCGCTGGCGGTCGCTACGATGGCCTGGTCGAACAGATGGGCGGCAAACCGACGCCGGGCGTGGGTTTCGCCATGGGCATCGAACGCCTGGTGCTGCTGATCGAAACCCTGGATAAAGTACCGGCAGAAATCGCCCGGCAGGTCGATGTCTACCTGTGCGCCCTGGGCGAGCCGGCGGAATTGGCGGCGCTGGCCTTGGCCGAGCGCCTGCGCGATCGCCTGCCGGCGCTGCGCTTGCAGGTCAATGCCGGCTCGGGCAGTTTCAAGAGTCAACTGAAGAAGGCCGACAAGAGCGGTGCGCTTTACGCCTTGGTCATGGGTGAAGACGAACTGGCCCGGCAGGTGGTAGGTTGCAAGCCGCTGCGGGGCCAGGGTGAACAACAAAGTATCGCCTGGACGGCATTGGCCGACCATTTGGCGACCTGTGCCTTGCAGGCCTGACAGGCTGTTAAGCGATTTAGCGAATAGGAGTATCTGGGGTGGTTTCGCGTACCGATGAAGAAGAGCTGGCGGTAATCAGGGACTGGTGGCAGCGCAACGGCAAACCATTGCTCACCGGCAGCGCCTTGGCGCTGGTGCTGGTGTTTGGCTGGCAGGGCTGGCAGAAATACCAGGCCGGCCAGGCTCATGGCGCTTCGATGGCTTATCAGCAATTGCTGGAAAGCGCGCTGAACCCGAGTGGTCAGCCCGATCCGGCCAAGGTCGCCGAACTGGCCAATGCGCTCAAGCGCGATTTTGCCGGCAGTCATTATGCCCAGTACGGCAGCCTGTTCGTCGCCAAGGTCGCGGTCGAATCCGGCAAGCTGGACGATGCCGCGGCCGAGTTGCAAGCGATTGTCGATCAGCCGGTGGACGACACCCTGGCCGAATTGGCCCGTCAGCGTCTGGCCCGTGTGCTGGCCGCGCAGGACAAGACCGAAGAGGCGCTCAAGCTGCTCGAGGGCGATGCCGATCAAGCCTATCTCGCCAGCCGCGAAGAACTCAAAGGCGACCTGCTGGTGAAGCTGGGGCGCAGCGATGAGGCCTATGCCGCCTATGTAAAAGCCAAGGCGGCGCTGGCCGAAGAGGCCGCCGTGGGCGGCCTGCAAATGAAGCTCGACGATTTGGCCAAAGGGGATGCGTGACGTGATGCGTTGGAAAAATGCCGCACTGCTGGCCCTGGCCGTTTTGGCTGTGGGTTGCAGCAGCAACAGTAAAAAGGAATTACCGCCCGCCGATCTGCCTGACTTCGAAAAAGAAGTGGTGCTGCAGAAGGAGTGGAGTCGTTCGATCGGTGAAGGTCAGGGCGAAACCTTCAACATGCTGGTGCCCGCTGTCGAGGGCGACAGCATTTACGCGGCCGATGTCGAAGGCCTGGTCATGGCGCTCGACCGCATGACCGGCAAGGTGATCTGGAAAGAAGAGCTGGATCTGCCGGTTTCGGGTGCCGTGGCTGCCGGTTACGGCCTGGTGGTTGTCGGCACGTTGAAAGGCGAGATCATTGCCCTCGATGCCAGCTCCGGCGAAGAAAAATGGCGTGCGCGGGTGACCAGCGAAGTGCTGGCGGCGCCGGCGATCAACGGCGACATCGTGCTGGTGCAGACCCAGGACGATCGGCTGATCGCTCTGGATGCCGACACCGGCAGCCAGCGCTGGCTGTTTGAAAACACCCCGGCCGTGCTGACCCTGCGTGGCACCGGCAGCCCGGTGCTGACCAATCGCCTGGCGATTGCCGGCCTGTCCAGTGGCAAGGTGATTGCCCTCGATGCCCAGCGCGGTATCCCGGTTTGGGAGCAGCGCGTGGCGATTCCGCAAGGACGCTCCGAGCTTGAGCGCGTGGTGGATATCGACGGCGGCCTGCTGCTGTCAGGCGGCAACCTGTATGTGGTCAGCTATCAGGGCCGTGTGGCGGCGCTGGATATGGAAAGCGGACGGGTGCTGTGGCAACGTGAAGCCTCAAGTTCGGTCGGAGTGGCCCAGGGTTTCGGCAACGTCTATGTCAGCCTGGCCAACGGCACGGTAGAGGGCATCGACGAGCGTTCGTCCTCGGCGCTGTGGAGCAACGATGCCTTGGCGCGTCGTCAACTGTCGGCGCCGGAAGTGTTCTCCAGCTACATCGCCTTCGGCGATCTGGAAGGTTACCTGCACCTGATCAGTCAGGTGGATGGACGTTTCGTCGGTCGTGAGCGCATCGATAGCGATGGCCTGCGCGCTCGTCCGCTGGTGGTCGGCGCCTGGCTGTATGCATTCGGTAATGGTGGCAAACTGGTCGCGCTGACCATCAAGTGACCCACCGCTAGCGGGCGTGGCGATGCTGCACGGCAAGGCTGTGCAGCTAGTCACTCCGCGCTGTGAATTCCGGCCGCTGCCCATGCAGCGGCTTTTGTATTTTTTGAAATAACGAAGTGGAGAGCCTAATGGTTCCCGTAATTGCCCTGGTGGGCCGCCCTAACGTCGGCAAGTCCACCCTATTCAACCGCTTGACCAAAAGCCGCGACGCGATTGTCGGCGACCTGTCCGGTCTGACCCGTGATCGTCAATACGGCGAGGCCAAGTGGCAGGGGCGAACCTATATCGTCATCGACACCGGCGGTATCTCCGGTGACGAAGAGGGCATCGACGCGAAGATGGCCGAGCAGTCGTTGCACGCCATCGAAGAGGCCGATGCCGTACTGTTCATGGTCGACGCCCGTGCCGGATTGTCGGCCTCGGATCTGATGATTGGCGAGCACCTGCGCAAGCGCAACAAGCACAGCTTTCTGGTGATCAACAAGGTCGACAACCTCGATCCGGATCTGGCGCGTGCCGAGTTCGCCTCCATGGGCATGGGCGAAGCCCTGGCGATTGCCGGTGCCCATGGCCGCGGCATCACCCAGATGCTCGAAGCCGTGCTGGGCTCCTTCCCCAAGGATGAAACTGAGCTGCCGGAAGGCGAGGAAGAAGAGGAAGTGCTGGAAGGTCAGGAAGCCAAGCGCATTCCCGGACCGAGCGAGAAAGACGGGATCAAGCTGGCGATCATCGGTCGGCCCAACGTCGGCAAGTCGACCCTGGTCAACCGCATGCTCGGCGAAGACCGGGTCATCGTCTATGACCAGGCCGGCACCACCCGCGACAGCATCTATATTCCGTTCGAGCGCGACGGCGAGAAGTACACCCTGATCGACACCGCCGGCGTGCGCCGTCGCGGCAAGATCTTCGAGGCGGTGGAAAAGTTCTCGGTGGTCAAGACCCTGCAGGCGATCCAGGACTCCAACGTGGTGGTATTCGTCATGGATGCCCGCGAAGGGGTGGTCGACCACGACCTCAACCTGCTCGGCTTCGTCCTGGAAAGCGGCCGCGCCCTGGTCATCGCCCTGAACAAGTGGGACGGCATGGAGCCCAGCGAACGCGACTACGTGAAGACCGAGCTGCAACGCCGGTTGTTCTTCGTCGACTTCGCCGACATCCACTTCATCTCGGCCCTGCACGGCACCGGCGTCGGTCATCTGTACAAATCGGTGCAGGACTCGTTCAAGTCGGCCATCACCCGCTGGCCGACCAACCGCCTGACCCAGATTCTCGAAGACGCTGTGAGCGATCACGCGCCGCCCATGGTGCAAAACCGCCGGATCAAGCTGCGCTATGCCCACCTCGGTGGCGCCAACCCGCCGCTGATCGTGATCCACGGCAACCAGGTCGAGGCGGTGCCCAAGTCCTATGTGCGCTACCTGGAAAACACCTACAGGCGCGTGCTCAAACTGGTCGGCACGCCGATCCGCATCGAGTTCAAGGGCGGCGAGAACCCCTACGAGGGCAACAAGAACACCCTCACCGACCGCCAGGTGAACAAGAAGCGCCGCCTGATGAGCCACCACAAGAAGGCCGAGAAGAAGCGCAAGGACAAGCGTTGAATCTGTAACCTGACGCTCTATAAAGGCACCTGCGGGTGCCTTTTGCCTTTCCGGGGGTTGGGCTATCCTGCCGCATCAGTAGCGCTCACGCCCGGCGCTTGATCCAGGGATATCGTCATCGATGATCATCAGCAAATTGCCCAACGTCGGTACCACCATCTTCACCCGCATGTCGCAGCTCGCCGTGGAAACCGGGGCGCTCAACCTGTCCCAGGGCTTTCCCGATTTCGATGGCCCGCAGGCCTTGCGCGAGGCGGTCGGCCGGCACATTGCCGCCGGCCATAACCAGTACGCGCCCATGACCGGCCTGCCGGCGTTGCGCGAGCAGGTGGCGGCGAAGATCGCGCGCAGTTACGGCCGCAGCGTCAGCGCCGACACTGAGATCACTATCACCCCGGGGGCGACCCAGGCGATCTTCTGTGCGATCCAGGCGCTGATCCGGCCAGGCGATGAAGTCATCGTTTTCGACCCCTGTTACGACAGCTACGAACCTGCGGTGGAGCTGGCCGGCGGGCGTTGCGTGCATGTGCCGCTGGCCTTGCCCGGCTTTGCCATCGATTGGCAGGCCTTGACCGCTGCGCTGAGCGACAAGACCCGCCTGATCATCCTCAACAGCCCGCACAACCCCAGTGGCGCCTTGATCTCGACGGTCGAGCTGGAGCAGTTGGCGGCGCTGATCCGCGAACGCGACCTCTACCTGCTCAGCGACGAGGTCTACGAACACCTGGTGTTCGACGGGGCCAGGCATGCCAGCGTGCTGGCCCATGAGGAGCTGTACCGGCGTGCCTTGGTGGTCAGCTCGTTCGGCAAGACCTATCACGTCACCGGCTGGAAGACCGGCTATGTGGTGGCGCCGCCGGCCTTGAGTGCGGAGTTGCGCAAGGTGCACCAGTACGTCAGTTTCTGCGGCGTCACCCCGCTGCAATGGGCGCTGGCCGATTTCATGGCTGAGCACCCCGAGCATGTCGAACAGTTGCCGGCCTTTTACCAGGCCAAGCGCGACCTGTTCTGCGATCTGCTGGCGGGGTCGCGCTTCACGTTCAGCCGCGCCGCCGGCAGCTATTTCCAGTTGGTCGACTACTCGGCGATTCGCGATGACCTGGATGATCTGGCGATGGCCGAGTGGCTGACCCGCGAGCACGGGGTGGCGAGCATTCCGGTGTCGGTGTTCTACCAACAGCCGCCCAAGGATCTACGCCTGCTGCGCTTGTGCTTCGCCAAGCGCGAGGAAACCCTGGCCCAGGCGGCGGAAAAACTATGCGCGATATAAACCAATTGCCCGACCTTGAGCTGGCGCTGATCCAGACCGAACTGGCCTGGCAAGACCCCGAAGCCAATCGCACGCATTTTCAGGCCTTGCTGGAGCAGGCCCGCGGTGCCGACCTGATCGTGCTGCCGGAGATGTTCAGCACCGGCTTCTGCATGGACTCCGTGGCCCTGGCCGAGCCGGAGAATGGCCCGACCAGCATGTGGCTGAGCGAGCAAGCCAAGCGCATCGATGCAGTGGTGACCGGCAGCCTGATCATCCAGGCGGCCGATGGCAGTTACCGCAATCGGCTGCTCTGGGCGCGCCCGGATGGTTCCGTGGCGCACTACGACAAGCGCCATCTGTTCCGCATGGCCGGCGAACACCGGCACTACGCGGCGGGAGACAAGCAGCTGCTGTTGGCGCTGAAGGGCTGGCAGATCCGCCCGCTGATCTGCTACGACCTGCGTTTCCCGCTGTGGAGCCGCGACCCGCACGGCACCGATCTGCTGCTGTACACCGCCAACTGGCCGGCGGCGCGGCGGCAGCACTGGAACCGCCTGCTGCCGGCGCGGGCGATCGAAAACCTGTGTTATGTGGCGGCGGTGAACCGCATCGGCGAGGATGGCAAAGGGCACCCCTACAGCGGAGACACTCAGGTTCTGGATTTCCAGGGTGAAGCCTTGCTCAATGCCGGAGCGGCTGCCGGGGTGTTCCGGGTGACGCTCAGGGCCAGCGAATTGGCCGCCTACCGCGAGCGCTTCCCGGCCTATCTGGATGCGGATGACTTCGCGATCACGTAGCCCGGATGCAATCCGGGGCAGCGATAGCGCTCATTCCAACGCTCCCGGATTGCATCCGGGCTACGGATAAGCAAACGCCGGGCAATGTCCGGCGTTCTGCCGTTGCGGTCTGCGTCAGGCCGCTTCTTGCGCCTCGGCCTGGGTCAGGGCGCGGTTCAAGGCGCTGAACAGGGCGCGGAAGCTCGCCGTGGTCAGGTTCTCGTCGATGCCGACGCCGTGTAGCGCGCGACCACCGTTGACCCGCAGCTCGAGGTAGGCCGCGGCCTTAGCGTTGGTGCCGGCGCCGATCGCGTGCTCGCTGTAGTCCATGATTTCCACGGCCACCGGCAAGCCGGCGACCAGGGCCTCCAGCGGGCCCTTGCCGATGCCGCGCCAGTGCTGGCTTTCGCCCTCGCTGAGCACTTCGACGTCGACCGCGCTGGTACCGTTCTCCTCCTGCAGGCGATGGCCCTTCAGCGCATAAGGGGTAATGGCTTGCAGGTACTCGCGGTCGAGCAGGCGATAGATCTGCTCGGCACTCATTTCCAGACCGAGGCGGTCGGTTTCCTTCTGCACCACCTGGCTGAATTCGATCTGCATGCGCCGCGGCAGGCAGATGCCGTATTCCTGCTCGAGCAGGTAGCTGATGCCGCCCTTGCCCGATTGGCTGTTGACCCGGATCACCGCCTCGTAGCTGCGGCCGATGTCGGCCGGATCGATCGGCAGGTAGGGCACTTCCCAGACGCCGTTCGGATCCTGTTGGCTGAAGCCCTTGCGGATCGCATCCTGGTGCGAGCCGGAAAACGCGGTGTGCACCAGGTCGCCGACATAGGGGTGGCGCGGGTGCACCGGGATCTGGTTGCACTCCTCGACCACCTTGCGCACGTTGTCGATGTCGGAGAAGTCCAGGCCTGGGTGGATGCCCTGGGTGTAGAGGTTCAGCGCCAGGTTGACCAGGTCGACGTTGCCGGTGCGCTCGCCGTTGCCGAACAGGCAGCCTTCGACCCGGTCGGCGCCGGCCATCAGCCCCAGTTCGCTGGCGGCCACGCCGGTGCCGCGGTCGTTGTGGGTGTGCAGGCTGATCAGCACGCTGTCGCGGCGGCCGATATGGCGGCCGAACCATTCGATCTGGTCGGCGTAGACGTTGGGCGTGGCCACTTCCACGGTGGCCGGCAGGTTGAGAATCGCCTTGTTCTCTGGGGTCGGCTGCCAGACGTCGAGCACCGCGTCGCAGACTTCCACGGCGAACGCCAGTTCGGTGGAGGTGAAAATCTCCGGCGAGTACTGGAACGTCCATTGGGTGTTCGGCTGCTGCGCGGCCAGATCCTTGATGATCCGCGCCGCATTCACCGCGATGCCCACCACCCCGGCCTTGTCCTGGTTGAAGACGATACGCCGGAACGAGGGCGCGGTGGCGTTGTAGACGTGGACGATGGCTTTCTTCGCGCCCTTGAGCGACTCGAAGGTGCGGCTGATCAGGTCTTCGCGGGCCTGGGTCAGTACCTGAATGGTGGTGTCCTCGGGGATGTGCCCGCCTTCGATCAGCTCGCGGACGAAATCGAAGTCGGTCTGCGAGGCCGAGGGGAAGCCCACTTCGATCTGCTTGATGCCGACCTGCACCAGGGTCTTGAAGAAGCGCATCTTCTTCGCCGCGTCCATCGGCTCGATCAGCGACTGGTTGCCGTCGCGCAGATCCGAGCTGCACCAGATCGGCACCTCGCTGATGGTTTTCGACGGCCAGGTGCGATCCGGCAGGTCGATGGCCGGGAAGGCGCGGTACTTGCTGGACGGGTCTTTGAGCATGCTCATCTGAAGTTCCTTTTAGCTACGGTCGCACGCGGCGGGCCGGGCTGAATCTGAGAAATGGGACGGGGCGTTGGCGTAAGGAATCAGCCACGCAGTCGCTGGCCGACCAGGCAGAGGGCCGCGCCCGCTCTCGAAAACGCTCCCGGCGTTTTTCCTACCTCCCCCATCCATGGGGTCGCCGGCGGGCTAGCGGCATTTCCCACATCCCTGTGGGTCTTGGCTGTTGGCGCAGCAGGAAGAGGGTGCGGTTAGCGTTCATGGCGCCAACCCTAACCAGCGGGGCTAAAGCTGGCAAGCATTGCTGAAAAATTGGTGATAAAGCGCGTGTGGCTTGTTTATGTGATTTTTTATTGCGTTATGACGGATTGGAATTTGGATTAATTGCGCGGTGTGATTGCGCCTTGCGGGCGGCGCAATCACACCGGCACCTCAGACCGGCGATCCGCCATGCCATGCGCGCATGTCCGCCCCACTGGGGTGTTGGAACACGCGCAGGCCGAACTCGGGCAGGATCGCCAGCAGGTGGTCGAAAATATCCGCCTGGATGCCCTCGTAACTGCCCCAGGCAATGGTGTTGGTGAAGCAATAGAGCTCCAGCGGCAGGCCGTCGGCCGTCGGGCTGAGCTGGCGCACCAGTTGGGTCATGTTCTGGTTAAGCTGCGGGTGCTGGCGCAGGTAATGTTCCACGTAGGCGCGGAAGGTGCCGATATTGGTGATGCGCCGGGTGTTGGCCGGTTCCTGGGCGTCTTCGGCCAGGGCGCTGTTCCAGCTGAGCAGTTCGCTGTGCTTGAGCTTGAGGTATTGCCTGAGCAGGCTGACGCGCTGCAGGCGGGCAATGGCCTCGGCGTCGAGGAAGCCGATGCTGGTCTGGTCGAGGTACAGGCTGCGCTTGATCCGCCGGCCGCCACATTCCTGCATGCCGCGCCAGTTCTTGAACGGGTCGCTGATAAAGCGCTTGGTCGGGATGCTGGTGATGGTCTTGTCCCAGTTCTGCACCTTGACCGTGTGCAGGGCGATGTCGATCACGTCGCCATCGGCATTCAGTTGCGGCATTTCTATCCAGTCGCCGACGCGGATGATGTCGCTGGAGGTGATCTGCACGCTGGCCACCAGCGACAACAAAGTGTCCTGGAAGATCAACATCAACACGGCCGCCATGGCGCCAAGGCCGGATAGCAGGATCAGCGGCGAGCGGTCGAGCAGGGTGGCGACCATCAGGATCGCCGCCACGGCGAACACCGCGATCTTCAACACCTGCAGGTAACCCTTGATCGGCCGTAGGTGGGCATCGCGGCGCAGGTGGTAGAGCGTGTTGGCAATGTCCAGCAGGGTGCTCAAGGCCAAAGCGACGGTCAGCACGATAAAGGCGCTGCAGACGTTGCGGGTCACCGTCACCAGGGCGTCTGGCAGATGCGGCACCAGGCCGACACCGGCGGAGAGAATCAGCACCGGCACTATATTGGCCAGGCGCTTGATCAGTTCGTTATCGAGGTTCTGCGCATTGCGCCCCAGGGCGGTAGCGTCGATCAGGCGGCACAGGGCGCGCACGAGAATGCGCTTGACCAGCCAGTTGGATAGCCAGGCGGCGACGACCAGCAGTGCGGAGAAGGCCAGGGTTTGCAGTGCTGGCTGGGCGTTCAGCCAGTCGAGCCAGCCGTTGAATGGGTTACGCATGTTTCAACTCCGGGTTACACGGGTAGGCCGGCATGCGTCGGTGCATGCCTGGCAGTCCGCGGTGTTCAGGATGCAGGGGGGTGCTGGCGCGTTCAGCGAATGAACGCCTTGCTCACCTCGCGAAACAGCGGGTTGCCGGCCTGCTCCAGCCATTCGAAGGCGACCATCTCTCGCGACACGATGCTGGCGCCGGCTTGCTGCATGCGCGCCAGGGCCAGCGCCTTGTCCGAGGCCTGGCGCGAGCCGACGGCCTCCGCCACCACGAACACCTGGCGGCCCTGGACGAGCAGGTCGAGTACGGTCTGCAACACGCAGACGTGCGCTTCGCTGCCGCACACCACGAACTGCGCGCGTTCGCCGCCGGGACGCTGGAACAGTTCGCCTTCGCTGACTGCAGAAAAATGCAGTTTCTCGATGATGGCCGAAGCCGGGTGGCCATCGCGCAAGGACGCGATCGTCTGCCCCAGGCCCTTGCTGTACTGTTCGGTGAGCAGCACGGGCACGCCGATGCGCTGCGCCACCTGCTGCAACCACAAGGCATGTTCGGCCAGTGTGGCGCGGTCATGGATGACCGGAAACAGGCGGGCCTGAATGTCGATGAGCAGCAGGGTTGAAGTCTCGGCTTTGATTCGCATCAACAGTCCCTCGTTATGGGTAAGTCACTGGAGCACGGCCATGTTTCAGGGTTTGAAGGCCCCGATGAAAATGGCCGGGTCGATCCGCGCATCATTCAGGCTGACGTTCCAGTGCAAATGCGGCCCGGTGGCGCGGCCGGTGGCGCCGACCTTGCCGAGCACGCCGCCGCGCGGCAGTTCGTCGCCGACTTTGACGCCGACCTCCGAGAGGTGGCAGAACATGCTGATCAGGCCCTGGCCGTGGTCGACGAATACGGTCTTGCCGTTGAAGAAGTAGTCGCCGATCAGGATGACCCGTCCTGCCGCCGGCGCCTGGATCGGGGTACCGCGCTTGGCGGCGAAGTCCAGGCCGGAATGCGGGTTGCGCTCCTCGCCATTGAAGAAGCGGCGCAGGCCGAAGGGGCTGGACAATGGCCCGCTGACGGGCTTGTCGAACAGCAGGTTGCTCGGCTGGCGGGCACTGAACTGCTGGTAGGCGCGGGTTTGCTCGGCCAGTTCGCGCTCGATGCGCTTGAGGTTGGCGGCGTTCGGGTTGACCTGCTGCGGGTTCTTGAGGGTGATGCGCTGCTCGGCGTAGTGCTTGCCGCCGACCTGGAAGCTCAGGCTCCGGGCGTCGTTCACCTCGATCTGCTGAGGGCCGGGTTTGGTTGTCAGGGGCAGGCCGACGATGGCGATCCAGCGCTGGCCGTCCTCGCGAATCACCAGCAGCGGTTTGCCTTGGAAAGTGGCGCGGGGTGCGCTGGCGGCGGTGCCGAGGTCGAGCACGGCGACGCCGCCGGGTATCGGCTGGTTGAGCAGGCGGCTGATAAAACCTTCGGCCTGCACGGGCAGGGCGAGGCAAAGGCTGGCTAACAAGGCAATTAATCGCATGGGCTATCCCGGCTGTAGGGTGGATGCCGTTGTGCTCATCCACCTGATGATCGATCAGTCCAGCAACGACAGGGTCGCCGGCTGCACGTGGTTGTCCTCGACCCGCACGTCCAGCTCGCCCTCGCCCAGGCGTGCTTTCAGGCGTTGGCCGGTGTGGGTGTCGGCGGCGCGGCGCACGGCCCGGCCGCGCTCGTCGAGGAGGATGCTGTAGCCGCGGCCGAGGGTGGCCAGCGGGCTGACCGCCTGCAGGGTCTGCACCTGGCTTTGCAGTTGCAAACGGCGTTGTTTCAGGCCTTCGCGCATGGCCCGTGGCAGGCGCTCGGCGAGGCTGCCCAGGCGCTGGCGCAGCAGTTGCAACGTGCGCTCGGGATGCTGGCCGGCCAGGCGGGTGTGCAGGCGCGCCAGGCGTTCGCGGCGAATGTTCAACTGGCGCTCGCAGGCGCGCGCCAGGCGCATCTCCAGGTCGTCCAGGCGCTGGGCGTGCTGGCGCAGGCGCTCGCCGGGGTGGCGCAGGCGCCGGCTCAAACCGTCCAGGCGCAGGCGTTCGCGCTCCAGGCGGTTGTGCATGCGCATGACCAGGCGGCGCTGCAGGCTGTGCAAGCGCTGCACCAGTTCGCTGCTGTCGGGGGCCAGCAGTTCGGCGGCGGCCGAGGGGGTGGGCGCGCGCACGTCGGCGACGAAATCGGCGATGGACACGTCGGTTTCGTGGCCCACCGCGCTGACGATGGGGGTGACGCAGGCGGCGATGGCGCGGGCCACCGGCTCTTCGTTGAAGCACCAGAGGTCTTCCAGGGAGCCGCCGCCGCGGGCCAGGATCAGCGCGTCGAAGCCCTGGCGGTCGGCCAGTTGCAGGGCGCGGATGATCTGCGCGCTGGCTTCGCGGCCCTGTACGGCAGTGGGGATCAGGGTCAGGGCGACCTGCGGGGCGCGGCGGCGGAACACGCTGATGATGTCGCGGATTACCGCGCCGGTCGGCGAACTGACGATGCCGATGCGCTTGGGGTGGGCCGGCAGGGCGGCTTTGCGCTCGCTGGCGAACAGACCCTCGGCGCCGAGTTTGTCCTTCAGCGCTTCGAAGGCCAGGCGCAGGGCGCCGTCGCCGGCCGGCTCGACGCTGTCGAGAATCAACTGGTAATCGCCGCGTCCTTCGAACAGCGAAACCTTGCCGCGCACCTTGACCGCCAGGCCGTCGCGCAAGGCCTGACGGACTTTGGCCGCGTTCTGTCGGAACAGCGCGCAGCGCACCTGGGCCTGACTATCCTTGAGGGTGAAGTAGATATGCCCGGAAGCCGGCTTGGCCAGGTTGGAGATTTCCCCCTCGACCCAGATACCGGAAAACACATCCTCCAGCAGCAGGCGTGCGCGGTTATTCAACTGGCTGACGCTGAGCACTTCGCGGTCGAGGTTCAGGCGTTGGAACGGGTCTTTGATCATGCCCGGCATGATAAAGGCTTTGCCGGGCCGACCATAGGCCGTTTGCCTTGACCGGCGGCGCCGGGCCATTAAGCTGCGCGGCTATTACCTCGGGCCAGAGTCTTTTCATGAACGAACAGCAAGCCATCATAGTGCCGAAAATCTCCAGCTTCTCCGGGCATGAGGCCAGGGCGCGGGCGATTGTGCGCTGGCTGGTGCAGCAGGATGTCATTGAGGCGCAGCTAAGCACCTGCGGCCGCACCTTCAACAAGCTGGCCTATGGCATTGCCCCGGGTGCCCGGCGGGTGGTCGAAGAGCCGGCGCTGCTGCCGTTCGACCGGCCAGTCCATGGCCTGGAGATCGTCTCCAAGCGCTGCATCTTCACCCCGCTGCACGACTTTCTCGAGGAGGCCGGTTGTCCGCAGTGCCGCCAGGAGGTTGGCGTGGAGCTGTTCGACCGTCTGGAGGAATGGATGCCCGGCCATACCGACACCTTCCTCTGTCCGCTATGCGGGCATGAAGACGACATCAACGGCTTCCTGTTTCTGCAGCCCTGCGGCTTTTCCAATCTGGGGTTTATCTTCAATAACTGGGCCGAGGCGGCTTTTAAGCAGAGTTTTCTCGACGAATTCGCCGAGCGGCTGGATTATCCGCTGTCCGTGGTTGAGGTCAAACTGTAACGCCTGCTTGGCAGGCGCGGGCGCTGGCTGCGACAGGGCGCGGCATCGCGGCCGATTGTTTGCATGAGTGCAGGGGCTTGCCTGAGAGTTTGTGAGAAAACTCTCGCCTACTGCGACCGCCTCCAAACGCCCGCTGCGGCGCTCGATTTTTTAACAACCTCTGAGTATAATGGCGCGCTTCCAATTTTCCCGTCCGGGAGCCCCCGCCATGCTGCGTATCAGTCAAGAAGCTCTAACCTTCGACGACGTTCTACTTATTCCTGGTTATTCCGAAGTTCTGCCGAAGGATGTCAGCCTCAAGACTCGCCTGACCCGCGGCATCGAACTGAATATTCCGTTGCTCTCTGCTGCCATGGATACCGTGACCGAAGCCCGTCTGGCGATTGCCATGGCGCAGGAAGGCGGCATCGGCATCATCCACAAGAACATGACCATCGAGCAGCAGGCTGCCGAGGTACGCAAGGTCAAGCGCTACGAGTCCGGTGTGGTCAAGGATCCGATCACCATCGAGGCCGACGCCACTGTGGGCGACCTGTTCGACCTGACCCGGCAGAACAATATTTCCGGCGTGCCAGTGCTGCACCACGGCGATCTGGTCGGCATCGTCACCAGTCGCGACGTGCGCTTCGAGACCAACATGGCCGCCAAGGTGCGCGAAGTGATGACGCCCAAAGAGCGTCTGGTCACGGTCAAGGAAGGCGAAGACACCCAGGTGGTGCGCGAACTGCTGCACAGGCACCGCATCGAGCGGGTGCTGATCGTCGACGGTCAGTTCCGCCTCAAGGGCATGATGACCGTCAACGATATCGAGAAGGCCAAGGCCTATCCGCTGGCCAGCAAGGACGATCAGGGTCGTCTGCGCGTCGGCGCGGCGGTCGGTACCGGTGCCGATACCGGTGACCGCGTAGCCGCCCTGGCGGCGGCCGGCGTCGATGTGATCATTGTCGACACCGCCCACGGTCATTCCAAAGGTGTGATCGACCGGGTGCGTTGGGTCAAGCAGAACTTCCCCGAAGTCCAGGTGATCGGCGGCAACATCGCCACCGGCGATGCCGCCAAGGCCCTGGTCGAAGCTGGCGCCGATGCGGTCAAGGTCGGTATCGGCCCGGGCTCGATCTGCACCACGCGCATCGTTGCCGGGGTGGGTGTGCCGCAGATTTCCGCGGTGGCCAATGTCGCCGCCGCGCTGCAAGGCACTGGTGTGCCGCTGATCGCCGACGGCGGTATCCGCTTCTCCGGCGATCTGTCCAAGGCCGTAGTCGCGGGTGCCTCTTGCGTCATGATCGGCTCGATGCTGGCCGGTACCGAAGAAGCGCCGGGCGAAGTCGAGCTGTTCCAGGGCCGTTCCTACAAGGCTTACCGCGGCATGGGTTCGCTGGGCGCCATGTCCCAGGCCCAGGGTTCCTCGGATCGTTACTTCCAGGACTCCTCCGCCGGTGCCGAGAAGCTGGTGCCGGAAGGCATCGAGGGACGCGTACCCTACAAGGGCGCGATGGCGGCCATCGTCCATCAACTGATGGGCGGCCTGCGCGCGTCCATGGGTTACACCGGTTGCGCCACTGTCGAAGAAATGCGCACCAAGCCCGAGTTCGTGCGCATCACTGGCGCCGGCATGGCCGAGTCGCATGTGCATGATGTGCAGATCACCAAGGAAGCCCCGAACTATCGCGTGGGCTGAGATCCATCGCATTGAATCGACATGGGGCTGTTCTGCAGCCCCTTGTCATTTGTGAATTCCGCTACGAGAGACGGCCATGGCTCACCAAGATATTCACGCCCACCGCATCCTGATCCTCGACTTCGGCTCCCAGTACACCCAGCTGATCGCCCGCCGCGTGCGCGAGATTGGGGTGTATTGCGAACTGCATCCGTACGACATGAGCAACGAGGACATCCGCGCCTTCGCGCCGCGCGGGATCATCCTCGCCGGTGGCCCGGAGTCGGTGCATGAGGCCGACAGCCCGCGCGCGCCGCATGCGGTATTCGACCTCGGCGTGCCGGTGTTGGGTATCTGCTACGGCATGCAGACCATGGCCGAGCAGCTCGGCGGCAAGGTGCAGGGCTCGGATGTGCGCGAGTTCGGCTACGCCCGCGTCGATGTGGTCGGCAAGGGCCGCCTGCTGGCCGGCATCGAAGACCATGTCGACGACGACGGCGTGTTCGGCCTGGACGTGTGGATGAGCCACGGCGACAAGGTCACCGCCATGCCCGAGGGCTTCCATATCCTCGCCAGCACCCCGAGCTGCCCGATTGCCGCCATGAGCGACGACCACCGCGGCTACTACGGCGTGCAGTTCCATCCCGAGGTGACCCACACCAAGCAGGGCGGACGCATCCTCTCGCGCTTCGTCCTGGAAATCGCCGGTTGCCAGGCGTTGTGGACGCCGTCGAATATCGTCGAAGACGCGATTGCCCAGGTGCGTGCCCAGGTCGGCAGCGCCAATGTGCTGCTGGGTTTGTCCGGCGGGGTCGACTCTTCCGTGGTCGCGGCTTTGCTGCACAAGGCGATCGGCGACCAGTTGACCTGCGTGTTCGTCGACAACGGCCTGTTGCGCCTGCACGAAGGCGAGCAGGTGATGGCCATGTTTGCCGAGAACATGGGGGTCAAGGTGATCCGCGCCAATGCCGAGGAGCAGTTCCTCGGCAACCTGGCCGGCGAAGCCGATCCGGAGAAGAAGCGCAAGATCATCGGCCGCACCTTTATCGATGTGTTCGATGCCGAAGCCAGCAAGCTGGACAACATCAAATTCCTCGCCCAGGGCACCATCTACCCGGACGTGATCGAGTCGGCCGGCGCCAAGACCGGCAAGGCCCACGTGATCAAGTCGCACCACAATGTCGGCGGCCTGCCGGAGGAGATGAACCTCAAGCTGGTCGAGCCATTGCGCGAACTGTTCAAGGACGAAGTGCGGCGTATCGGCCTGGAGCTGGGCCTGCCTTACGACATGGTCTACCGCCACCCGTTCCCGGGCCCGGGTCTGGGCGTGCGCATCCTCGGCGAGGTGAAGAAGGAATACGCGGACATTCTGCGCCGCGCCGACCACATCTTCATCGAAGAGCTGCGCAACTTCGACTGGTACCACAAGACCAGTCAGGCCTTCGTGGTGTTCCAGCCGGTCAAGTCGGTCGGGGTGGTCGGCGACGGCCGTCGCTACGCCTGGGTCGTCGCCCTGCGCGCGGTGGAAACCATCGACTTCATGACCGCGCGCTGGGCGCACCTGCCCTACGAATTGCTGGAGAAGGTGTCCAACCGGATCATCAACGAAATCGAAGGCATCTCCCGGGTCACCTACGACGTGTCGAGCAAGCCGCCGGCGACCATCGAGTGGGAATGATGCGTTAGCGGGACGGCTTCCCGGTCGTCGGCCATGCAGGCGTTGCGTCCTCGCTTTTAATGCTCGCGTACTGCAGTACGCTGCGCTTAAAAGCTCCGGGGCGCTTTGCCTGGCCTTAGCCCAGTAACCCTTTTTCGGCGTCGCCTGTTTGATTTTGAAAGCTTCTAAAAAGCCGATCCGTCAGAGGCCGGCTATTACATGCCTACCTTGCTTTCCCGATGGGCCCAGCGTGTTGTTCTAGAAAGTCCCCCTATCTAGAGGTGTCTGTACCCATGTCATTTACACGTCGACAACTTCTCGGTGGCCTGCTTGGTTTGACCGCCGTAGGGCTGGGTACCGGCGGCGTACGCTACTGGCTGGGGCGCCCGCAGAATGCGGCGACCCACGACTACGAATTGATCGCTGCACCACAGGATATCGAGCTGGTGCCCGGGCACATGACTCCGGCCTGGGCCTATGGTGGGCAGGCGCCGGGCGTGGAGATTCGTGCGCGCCAGGGCGACTGGTTGCGGGTGCGTTTTATCAATCATCTGGACGAGCCGAGCACCATTCATTGGCATGGCATCCGCCTGCCGCTGGAAATGGACGGTGTGCCCTACATCTCGCAGTTGCCGGTGCTGCCGGGCGAGTATTTCGACTACCGCTTCAAGACCGAAGACGCCGGCAACTTCTGGTACCACCCGCACCTGTCCAGCGCCGGGCAACTGGGCCGCGGGCTGGTCGGCCCGCTGATCGTCGAGGAGCGCGAACCGAGCGGGTTCAGGCATGAGCGCACGCTGAGTCTGAAGACCTGGCACATCGACGAGCAGGGTGCCTTCAGCGCCTTCAGTGTGCCGCGCGAGGCGGCGCGTGAAGGTACGCGCGGGCGGCTGACGACTATCAATGGCAAGCCTGCCCCGGTTTTGCAGCTGCCAGCGGGGCAGGTGGTACGACTGCGGTTATTGAATCTGGATAACACGGTTACTTATAAGCTCAATTTGCCGGGCGCCGATGCGCGCTTGTATGCGCTGGACGGTCACCCGATCGAGCCGCGCGCGCTGGGCAAGGAGTACTGGTTGGGGCCTGGCATGCGTATCGATCTGGCGGTTCGCGTACCGGCGGCTGGCCAGGAGCTGTCGCTGCGCAACGGGCCGCTGCGCCTGGCCACCCTGAAGAGCACGGCGACGCCTGAGCGCGCGGGCGACTGGCCGGCGCGGCTGCCGCGCAATCCGGTGGCGGAGCCCGATCTGGCGCGGGCCGAGACCCTGCGTTTCAACTTCGAGTGGTCGGCGAAGCTGGCTGGTGTGGACGACAAGGGTCCGGCCAAGTATTGGCAGATCAACGGCCAGGCCTGGGACATCAATGACAAAACCTGCGCGGATCGGCCCATCGCCAGCCTGAAGAAGGACGGTCACTATATCTTCGAGCTGCGCAACATGGCCCAGTACCTGCACCCGATCCACCTGCACGGGCTGTCGTTCAAGGTGCTCGACTCGAACCGCAAGAAGATCATCCCGTATTTCACCGACACCTATTTATTGGGCAAGAATGAGGTCGCGCGAATCGCCTTCGTCGCGGATAACCCAGGCATCTGGATGTTCCATTGCCATGTCATCGACCATATGGAAACCGGCCTGATGGCCGCGATCGAGGTGGCCTGATGCGCCAGCCAAAGATCATCGACCGCAGCCGCGACGCGCACTTCATGCGCGAGGCCCTGGCCCTGGCCGCCGAGGGCGCGGCCTTGGGCGAGGTGCCGGTCGGCGCGGTGCTGGTGCAGGATGATGCGATCATCGGGCGCGGCTTCAACTGCCCGATTTCCACGCATGACCCCAGCGCCCATGCCGAGATGGTGGCGATCCGTGCGGCGGCGCAGGCCGTCGACAACTACCGTCTGCCGGGCAGCACCCTGTATGTGACCCTGGAGCCGTGCAGCATGTGCGCCGGGCTGATCGTACACGCGCGGATTCAGCGGGTGGTGTATGGCGCCACCGAGCCCAAGGCCGGGGTGGCGCTGAGTCGTGGCGAGTTCTTCAGCCAGGCGTTTCTCAATCATCGGGTGCTGATCGAGGGCGGGGTGTTGGCCGAGGAGTGCGCTGCGCTGCTCAGTGCGTTCTTCAAGACCCGGCGCGCAACGCGCTAGAGGCCGTCTTTTCCCGCAGCCCGCTGAATAAGCTTAAGCGCAATCCGGGCGACGATGGACGGCTGAGGTGCTCCTCGGATTTGCTCCACATCGAAGCGGATGCGCTTCGATGCGCTCAAGGCCATCCTGCGGATCGGTAGAGCAATTGGGCAGGTCGAGCAGGTGAGGCGATCGGCTCGCGTTACAGTGGCGGCAGCTCTTCCCGGGGTGGCGTCTTGTTTACCCCGGGCGTGTGCAGGTTGCTGGCGGCCATTTGGCTGCCTTCCAGCTGCGGCTGGGTGACCCAGGTGAGGATGTCGTAATAGCGGCGGATGTTGCGCACGAAATGCACCGGTTCGCCGCCACGGGCATAGCCGTAGCGGGTCTTGCTGTACCACTGCTTTTGCGCCAGGCGCGGCAGGATCTTCTGCACATCCAGCCATTTGTTCGGGTTCAGGCCCTCGGCCTCGGTGAGCTTGCGCGCATCTTCCAGGTGGCCGCCGCCGACGTTGTAGGCGGCCAGGGCGAACCAGGTACGATCCGGCTCCTGGATGCTCTCGGGCAACTGTTGTTTCACCTGGACGATGTATTTGGCGCCGCCATCGATGCTCTGCTTGGGGTCGAGGCGGTTGGACACGCCCATGGCCTGGGCGGTGCGCAGGGTCAGCATCATCAGGCCGCGCACTCCGGTTTTCGAGGTGGCAGACGGTTGCCAGAGTGATTCCTGATAGCCCATGGCGGCGAGCAGGCGCCAGTCGACCTGATTGGTCTGCGCCGCCTGGCGGAAATCCTTCTCGTAACGGGGCAGGCGTTGCTGCAGGTGCTTGGCGAACGTATAGGCGCCGACGTAACCCAGCACGTCGACGTGGCCGTAATAGCGCTCCTTCAGGCGTTGCAGGCTGCCGTTCTGCTGCGCGCGCTCGAGAAAGCGGTTGATCTCCTCGAGCAGGCTGTTGTC
This sequence comes from Pseudomonas sp. sp1636, assembly GCF_030376615.1. Lineage (GTDB taxonomy): Bacteria > Pseudomonadota > Gammaproteobacteria > Pseudomonadales > Pseudomonadaceae > Aquipseudomonas. The sequence continues at coordinate 165,792 of NZ_JARRAB010000001.1, read as the reverse complement.
GGCGCCGGGGGCGACGGCCCAGGCCAGGCTTTGCGAGTCGCCGAGGTCGAAGGCCACTCGCACGTTGGGGAAGTACACCTGGTTCATCGCCAGTTCGTTGGAGTCGACCAGGGTCAGGTCGATTTGCCCTTCGTCGACCATGCGCAGCAGGTCGACCACTTCCACCGCAGCCGACTCTTGGTAGTTCAGTTCCGGCAGCTCGACCTTCAATTGGGCCAATTGCTCGGCGTGGCTGCTGCCCTTGAGTACCAGGATGCGTTTGCCGAGCAGGTCGTCCGGGCGAGTGGGGCGCCGTTGGCCATCGCGGTAGATGATTTGTGGGGTGACTTCCAGATAAGGCAGGGAGAAACGGGCGACCTGCTGCCGTCCGTCGCTTTCTACCAGGCCGGCGGCGGCCAGCACCGGGCCATTTTTCTTGGCGAGGCTGGCAAACAGTTCGTCGAGGTTGTCGGCGGTCTCGATTTGCAGTTCCAGGCCCAGGTCGTCGGCAAAGCGTTTGACCAGTTCGTACTCGAAGCCGGTTTCGCCGTTGCGATCCTGGAAGTAGGTGGCCGGGCTGTTGCGAGTGATCACCCGCAGTACACCCTCCGCCTTGACGCGCTCGAGCGCGCTGGGTTCTTCAGCGCAACTGATGAGCAGTAGGAGGATCCCGATCGCCGACAGCCAGTTGGCACAGCGTGTACGGAACGCAGATTGAGCAAACATGGGCGCAGTATACGCAAAGCGTGCTGCTCACCATATCTTGGCAGTGCAGGCGACAGTTCCGGCACCGTCACGGGTGTCGCGGCGAGCGCTTTAGGCTAGAATGCACGGCCTCAAAGTACACCCCTTCCCAGAGGCTGTCCCCGATGTTGATCCTGCGCGGCGCTCCCGCCCTTTCTGCTTTCCGCCACGGTAAATTGCTTGCCCAACTGACCAGCAAGGTACCCGCTGTGACTGGGCTGTATGCCGAGTTCGCGCATTTTGCCGATGTCGTCGGGGTGCTCAGCGCCGATGAAGAACAGGTGCTGGCCCGTCTGCTGAAATACGGCCCGAGTGTCCCGGTGCAGGAGCCGAACGGCCGCTTGCTCCTGAGCATTCCGCGTTTCGGCACCATCTCGCCCTGGTCGAGCAAGGCCAGTGACATCGCCCGTAACTGCGGGCTGGCGAAGATCCAGCGCATCGAGCGCGGTATCGCCTACTACGTCGCCGGCGAGTTGAGCGAAGCCGAGCTGCAACTGGTCGCGGGCTTGCTGCATGACCGCATGACCCAGCTGGTGTTGCCTGATTTGCAAGGCGCCGCTGCGCTGTTCAGTCACGCCACGCCCAAGCCGCTGAGCGCGGTGGATGTGCTGGGCGGTGGCCGCGCCGCCCTGGAACAGGCCAACGTCGAACTGGGCCTGGCCCTGGCCGAAGACGAAATCGATTACCTGGTCAGCAGCTTCAATGAGCTGAAGCGCAACCCGCACGACATCGAACTGATGATGTTCGCCCAGGCCAACTCCGAGCATTGCCGGCACAAGATCTTCAATGCCAGCTGGGACATCGACGGCGAGAGCCAGGACAAGTCGCTGTTCGGCATGATCAAGAACACCCATGAGCTGCACAGCGAAGGCGTGCTCTCGGCCTATAAAGACAATGCCGCGGTGATCGTCGGCCATACGGCCGGGCGTTTCTACCCGAACGCCGAAACCCGTCAATACGCCGCCCATCAGGAGCCGGTGCACATCCTGATGAAGGTGGAGACCCACAACCACCCGACCGCCATCGCCCCCTTCCCCGGTGCGGCCACCGGCTCCGGCGGCGAGATCCGCGACGAAGGCGCCACCGGCCGCGGCGCCAAGCCCAAGGCCGGGCTGACCGGTTTCAGCGTATCCAATTTGCAGATCCCCGGCTTCGAACAGCCGTGGGAAGTGCCCTATGGCAAGCCGGAGCGCATCGTCACCGCCCTGGACATCATGATCGAAGGGCCGCTCGGCGGCGCCGCGTTCAACAACGAATTCGGTCGCCCGGCGCTGACCGGCTATTTCCGCACCTTCGAACAAACGATCCAGACGCCGCGCGGCCTCGAGGTGCGCGGTTACCACAAGCCGATCATGCTTGCGGGCGGTATGGGCAACATCCGCGCCGACCATGTGCAGAAAGGTGAAATCAGCATCGGCGCCAAACTGATCGTGCTCGGTGGTCCGGCCATGTTGATCGGCCTGGGCGGCGGCGCCGCCTCGTCGATGGCCACCGGTGCCAGCTCGGCGGATCTGGATTTCGCCTCGGTGCAGCGCGAGAACCCGGAAATGGAGCGGCGCTGCCAGGAAGTGATCGACCGCTGCTGGCAGCTCGGCGAGCGCAACCCGATCAGCTTTATCCATGACGTCGGCGCCGGCGGCCTGTCCAACGCCTTCCCCGAGTTGGTCAACGACGGCGGTCGTGGCGGGCGTTTCGAGCTGCGCAATGTGCCCAACGACGAGCCGGGCATGGCGCCCCATGAGATCTGGAGCAACGAGTCCCAGGAGCGCTACGTGCTGGCGGTCGATGCCGCCGAATTCGAGCGTTTCAAGGCGATTTGCGAGCGCGAGCGTTGCCCGTTCGCGGTGGTCGGCGAGGCCACCGAAGAGCCGCACCTGAGCGTTGCCGACAGCCATTTCGGCAACAAGCCGGTGGACATGCCGCTCAACGTGCTGCTCGGCAAGGCGCCGCGCATGCACCGTTCGGCCGCTCACGAAGCCGAGCTGGGCGATGATTTCGTTGCCAGCGGCCTGGCGCTCGACGATGCCCTGACCCGCGTGCTGCATCACCCGGCCGTGGCCAGCAAGAGCTTTTTGATCACCATCGGCGACCGCACCATCACCGGCCTGGTCGCGCGCGATCAGATGGTCGGTCCGTGGCAGGTGCCGGTGGCCGATTGCGCGGTCACCGCCACCAGCTTCGACGTCTATACCGGCGAAGCCATGGCCATGGGCGAGCGCACCCCGCTGGCCTTGCTGGATGCGGCCGCCTCGGGACGCATCGCCATTGGCGAAACCGTGACCAACCTGGCCGCGGCGCGGATCGAGCAGATTTCCGACATCAAACTGTCCGCCAACTGGATGGCCGCCGCTGGCCACCCGGGCGAAGACGCCCGCCTGTACGACACGGTCAAAGCCGTCGGCATGCAGTTGTGCCCGGAGCTGGGGATCACCATCCCGGTGGGCAAGGATTCGATGTCGATGCAGACCCGCTGGCAGGAGGACGACGCGGAGAAGAGCGTCACCTCGCCGTTGTCGCTGATCGTCACCGGCTTCGCTCCGGTCAGCGATATTCGCAAGACCCTGACGCCGCAACTGCGTATGGACAAGGGCGAAACCGACCTGATCCTGATCGACCTGGGCCGTGGGCAAAACCGCCTGGGCGCCTCGATTCTGGCTCAGGTCTATGGGCAGATCGGCAAGCAGGCTCCCGACGTCGACGACGCCGAAGACCTCAAGGCCTTCTTCGCGGTGATCCAGGGCCTGAATGCCGACGGTCACCTGTTGGCTTACCATGACCGTTCCGACGGCGGCTTGCTGGTCAGTGCGCTGGAAATGGCCTTCGCCGGCCACTGCGGCCTCAATCTGACGCTCGACTCGTTGGCCGGCAGCCCGGACGAACTGGCGGCGGTGCTGTTCAACGAGGAGCTGGGGGCGCTGATCCAGGTGCACAAGGATATCACCCCGCAGGTGCTGACCCAGTTCAGTGCGGCGGGGCTGGACTGCGTGGCGGTGATCGGTCAGCCGGTGAACAATGGCGAGGTGCGGATCAACTTCAACGATCAGCCGGTATTCGCCGGCCAACGCCGCTTGTTGCAGCGCCAGTGGAGCGAAACCAGTTACCAGGTTCAGCGCCTGCGCGATAACGTCCAGTGCGCCGAGCAGGAGTTCGATGCGCTGCTCGAGGAAGACAATCCGGGCCTCAGCATCACGCTGGCTTTCGACGTCAACCAGGACATCGCCGCGCCCTACATCAAGAAGGGCCTGCGTCCGCAAATCGCCGTGCTGCGCGAGCAAGGCGTCAACGGCCAGGTGGAAATGGCCGCGGCTTTCGACCGCGCCGGTTTCAATGCGATCGACGTGCACATGAGCGATATCCTCGCCGGGCGTGTCGATCTGGAGACCTTCAAGGGCCTGGTCGCCTGCGGCGGCTTCTCCTACGGCGACGTGCTCGGTGCCGGCGAGGGTTGGGCCAAGTCGATCCTGTTCAACAACCGGGCCCGCGATGCCTTCCAGGCCTTCTTCGAGCGCAAGGACAGCTTCGCCCTCGGCGTGTGCAACGGCTGCCAGATGATGAGCAACCTGCACGAGCTGATCCCCGGCAGCGAGTTCTGGCCGCACTTCGTGCGCAACCGTTCGGAGCAGTTCGAGGCGCGGGTGGCCATGGTCCAGGTGCAGGAATCGGCCTCGATCTTCCTCCAGGGCATGGCCGGTTCGCGCATGCCGATTGCCATCGCCCACGGCGAGGGGCATGCCGAGTTCGAGAGCGAGGAAGCCCTGCTCGAGGCCGACCTGTCCGGCTGCGTGGCCATGCGCTTCGTCGACAACCACGGCAAGGTCAGCGAAACCTATCCGGCCAACCCCAACGGCTCGCCGCGTGGCATCACCGGCCTGACCAGCCGCGACGGCCGGGTGACCATCATGATGCCGCACCCGGAACGGGTGTTCCGCGCCGTGCAGAACTCCTGGCGGCCGGATGAGTGGCAAGAAGACGCCGGCTGGCTGCGCATGTTCCGCAACGCGCGGGTCTGGGTGGATTGATGCCGGGGGCGCAGGCGCAAACCCGCTAAGTCTGCGCCTGTCCTGCCCGGGTGCGCCAGGTCAAACCTGGCGCTCGCTTGCTGCTGTGCCGTTGCGGGCGTTCGTCCGCACTTCCCGATAGCCCTCCCGGCTGTTCAGCCGGGGTGCGGCTCGATCCTGTCTGCAATCGGTTTTGTTGCGGTGCCGCTGTGCCAGTCGCTGCGTTTGCCTTGCTGCGATGGCGAGCACAATCCGTCGGCGCCTGCTGGCAAAGCCAAGTGGCGGCGTTTCTGCAGCGGCAATTAGGCCGCAAGGCGCGGGCCGTGCTCGACAGCACGCTGTTCAGGGCGAACGCCCGGGCGATCCGGCGGTCGAAAACAAGGTGTGTGATAGACGCCACAGATTGAATGAAGGCAAAATGCCATTATTTTTTTGGCGTCATTATCCAGCCACTTTCAATCTGCCCTGTCTGCGGAGAGTTTGATGTACAAACTGTGCTTTTATGTCCCGGAAACCCATCTGGACGAGGTGAAAGAGGTGGTGTTTGCCGCGGGTGGTGGGCGCATTGGTCGCTACGACAATTGCGCCTGGCAGGCCTTGGGGCAGGGGCAGTTCCGCCCGCTGGAAGGTAGTCAGGCGTTTCTCGGTCAGGTCGGCGTGGTCGAGCAGGTTGCGGAGTGGAAAGTAGAGCTGGTGGTTGCCGACGAGCTGATCCATGACGCGGTCAAGGCCCTGAAAAAGAGCCATCCCTACGAGACGCCGGCTTTCGATGTCTGGCGTTTGTCGGATATTCAGTTCTAGGCGAGAAGCCATCAGCGGCAAGGGGCAGGCTTAGCGCTTGCCGCCGTCAGGGTCTGATCTCGATCAGGGTGCCGTCTTTGACCAGCTTCCAGATCTCGCGCATGTCGTCGTTTTTCAGGGCGATGCAGCCTTCGGTCCAGTCCAGGGTATGGAAGAACCACTCCGGGTATTCCTCGTCCTGCGGCGTGCCGTGAATCATGATCATGCCGCCCGGCGTCACGCCCTGCTCGCGGGCGTGGGCCTGGTCGCGGGCGTTGGGGTAGGAAATGTGCAGCGACAGCTGGTATTTCTCGCTGGTTTTGCGCCAGTCGATCCAATAGAGACCTTCCGGTGTGCGCTGATCGCCCTCGCGGCGCTTGGCGCCGCTGGCCTGCTTGCCGAGGGAAATCCGGTAGGACTTGAGGGTTTCGCCGCGGCGGATCAGGTGCAGTTTGCGCTCCGACTTGATCACCAGCACCTTGTCGACCGAGGAGGCCTCCTGGATGGGCGTGGCAGTGGCGTGAACATGAGCGGTAATGGATAAACAGAGCAGAATGAGTAGCCAGCGCATCGGAGCGGTATCCCAGGGTTCAATGGACTTTCTTGTAGTGCGCGCGCAAGGCTTCCAGCGGCTCGTTGCGTACCGGGTAGGCGTGTTGTTGCCGGTCGGCGAAGTAGCATTCTAAGGTACGCCCGACAGTCGGGAAAGCCAGCTCGGACCAAGGGATTTCGGATTCCGCGAACAGCCGTACCTCCAGGCTCTCTGCGCCGACGGCAAAGTTCAGGTCGACCAGTTCGGCGCGGAAGAACATATACACCTGATTGATGTGCGGCAGGTCGAACAGGGTATAGAGGCTCAGGTCGCGCACCCGTGCGCAGGCTTCCTCGTGGGTTTCGCGGGCCGCTGCCTGCTCCAGGGTTTCACCGTTCTCCATGAAGCCGGCCGGCAGGGTCCAGTAACCGCGGCGCGGTTCGATGGCGCGGCGGCACAACAACACGCGTTGATCCCATACTGGCAGGCAGCCGGCGACGATTCGCGGGTTTTGGTAATGAATGGTGTGGCAGTGCTCGCACACATGGCGCAAGCGGTTGTCGCCCTGGGGAATCATCAGGGCCACAGGGCTGCCGCACTGGCTGCAGAACTTCATGGCGAATCCTCTTTGCTGCCCATATCTTGGCGCGCGATAGGGCTGGACGGCAAGCGCAATGCAGGCGTTGCATCGATATCCTGAATGCTCGTGGCCAGCGTTGCGGGGCTTGGGCCGCGGGTGACTTTCGTGCAATCATCCAAACAAGAACAAATACCGAGAACTTCCATGCTGGACGAACTGCTCCACCGCGTGCGCGGCTACAGCCCGCGTCTTCTGGAGGCCGACCGCAACTTCCCGGAAGCGGCGGTGTTGGTTCCGCTCACTCGCAGCGACGAGCCGGAAGTGGTGTTGACCTTGCGCGCCAGTGGCCTGTCCACCCACGGTGGCGAGGTGGCTTTCCCCGGTGGTCGACGGGATCCGGAAGATGCCGATCTGGTTCGCACCGCGCTGCGTGAGGCCGAAGAGGAAATCGGTCTGCCGCCAGGTCTGGTCGAGGTGGTTGGGCCGCTCAGCACGCTGGTTTCGCGGCACGGCATTCAGGTCACGCCCTATGTCGGACTGGTGCCGGATTACGTCGAATACCGGGCCAACGACGACGAAATCGCCTCGGTGTTTGCGGTGCCCCTGGCGTTCTTTCGCGACGATTCGCGCGAGATGACCCATCGCATCGACTACCTCGGACAGAGTTGGTACGTGCCGAGCTACCGTTATGGCGAATACAAGATCTGGGGCCTTACGGCGATCATGCTGGTTGAACTGGTCAACTTGGTTTATGACGCCGGCATCCAGCTGCACCGGCCGCCTGCGCATTTCATCACGCTCCGCTAATAGCGGCAGACATCAACCGGCAAACGAGGGTCAACCAATGAACTATCGCCTGGGGCAATTCTGTGTCGACGCCCATCCCGAGAGCTGGGTGGCGCCGAACGCCACCCTGGTTGGCAGGGTCAAGTTGGAGCAGGGGGCGAGCGTCTGGTTCAACGCGGTGTTGCGTGGCGACAATGAACTGATCCATATCGGCGAGCAGAGCAACGTGCAGGACGGTACGGTGATGCACACCGACATGGGCTCTCCGTTGACGGTCGGCAAGGGTGTGACCATCGGCCATAACGCCATGCTGCATGGCTGCACGGTGGGCGATTACAGCCTGATCGGCATCAATGCGGTGGTGCTCAACGGTGCCAGGATCGGCAAGTACTGCATCATCGGCGCCAATACGCTGATCGCCGAAGGCAAGGAGATTCCCGACGGTTCGCTGGTGGTCGGCTCGCCAGGCAAGGTGGTGCGTGAGCTGAGCGAGGCGCAGAAAAAAATGCTCGAAGTCAGCGCCGCCCACTATGTCCATAACGCCCAACGTTACGCGCGCGATCTGGCCGAGCAGGACGACTGATGGCGCAAGAACGCCCCCTTGCCTCGCCCTGTGTGCAGGTCTGCGCGCTGGACGATGAAGACATCTGTATCGGCTGCCAGCGCAATGCCGCCGAAATCACCCATTGGAGCCGCATGGACAACGCCGCGCGCCGTCAGGTGCTGCGGCGCTGTCATGAGCGTGCGCAAGCCAAGGGCGTCTTGCTCTGTGGTTCTGGCGAGCGGTGAGTCGCCTGCGCGCCTACGCCTGGTGGTTGATGGTGGCGTTGCTGTCGCCGCTGCTGGTGCCGCTGGCCATACGCACGCGCAGGCGGACACTGCGGCTGCCGCCTGCCGAAGGCCCGCGGCGCGGTCTGGCGGGGGCGGATCAGGCGGGTGAGCCCTTGCGTTTGCTGCTGTTGGGCGAGTCGACGGTGGTGGGTGTTGGTGTCAGTTGCTTGCGTGCGGCGCTGGTGGGGCAGTTGGCCGAGGCGCTGGCCGTTCGGCACGCCAGGCCGGTGGCCTGGCGTGCCTGCGGCGAGAATGGCATCACCGCGGTACAGGCGCGGGAGCGGTTGTTGCCGCAGGTGCTGGATGAATCCTTTGATCTGGTGCTGCTGGTCTTCGGCGTCAACGACACCAGCCATGTCACTTCGCTGCGGCACTGGCAGACGGCGCTTGGCGACATGGCCGAGGCATTGGCCCGGGATGGTGCGCGGGTGGCCTTCTGCAGCGTGCCGCCGCTGCAGCATTTGAGCGCCTTGCCCTGGTTGTTGCGGCGTGTGCTCGGCATGCGCGCCGCCTTGCTGGATGCCAGCTTGCGCCGGCTCGCCGATCGCCTCGGGGCGGGGCATCATTCGGCGACTCTGGAATTTTCCGCAGATTACCTGGCGCTCGATGGCTATCACCCGTCGAGCCTCGGTTATCGGGTCTGGGCCGAGAGCCTGGCGGTTAATGGCCTGTTGGGGCGGTTCGACTAGTCAATTTCGGCGCCTACATTTCTCAACGGCCTGCTAGTCTGCCGGTTCGTCGCTCGGCGCCGTAGCGCTGGTCTGCCAGACTCGCACGCTTTTTACCCGGTTCTCCGACGATTGCAGGATTTCCAGGCGGTAGGGGCCTATCTTCAGGCATACGGCGCTGTCGGGAATGCTTTCCAGGGCTTCGGTGATCAGGCCGTTGAGGGTCTTGGGGCCGTCGCAGGGCAGGTGCCAGCCGAGCGTCTTGTTCACTTCGCGGATATAGGCGGCGCCATCGATGACCTGGGTGCCGTCTTCCTGTGGGTGGATGTCCGGGCTGCGCAGCGCGTCTTGGTTGCTGAAGTCGCCGACAATTTCTTCGAGGATGTCTTCCAGGGTCACGATGCCGATCACATCGCCGTACTCGTCGACGACGATGCCGATGCGGTGTTTCTGCTTCTGGAAGTTGATCAACTGAGTCGACAGCGGCGTGTTCTCCGGCACGAAATAGGGTTCGTTGCAGGCGGCGAGCAAGTCTTCCTTGGTCAGCTGGTTGTGGCTCATCAGGCGCGCGATCTGGCGCATGTGGACGATGCCCTCGACCTGGTTGATGTCGTGGCGAAACACCGGCAGGCGCGTGTGGGTCGTGGTGGTGAGCAGGTTGAGGATGGTTTCGAGGTCGTCTTCCAGGTTGATGCCGGTGACTTCGTTGCGCGGAATCATGATGTCGTCGACCGTGACGTTTTCCAGGTCGAGGATGCCGAGCAGCATGTTCTGGCGGTTTTTCGGCAGTTCATGGCCAGACTCGCGCACCACGCTGCGCAGTTCCTCGGTGGTCAGGCTGTCGTTGCTTTTGCTGGCCGGGTCGATACCCAGCAGCCTGAGCAGGCCGTTGCTGATCCAGCCGAGCATAATGACCAGGGGGTAGAACAGTTTGAGCAGCAGCAGCAGCGGCAGGCTGAACGGGTAGGCAACTTTTTCCGGGTGCAGGGCGGCCAGGGTTTTCGGGGTGATTTCGCCGAAAATCAGCAGCGCCAGGGTCAGGCCTATGGTGGCGATCGCGATCCCGGCCTCGCCCCAGAGCTGAATGGCCAGTACGGTGGCGATGGCCGAGGCGAGAATGTTGACGAAATTGTTGCCGATCAGGATGGTGCCGAGCAGGCGATCAGGGCGGCTGAGCAGGTCGCTGACGCGCTTGGCGCCACGGTGCCCTTCTTTGGTCAGGTGGCGCAGGCGGTAGCGATTGAGGCTGAGGATGCCGGTTTCCGAGCTGGAGAAGAAGGCCGAGCAGGCCAGCAGGAAGATCAGCAGGCCAAGCAGAAAACCGGGGTGTGCGTTGTCCACGGCAATGGCCTAGATATGCAGGATGAATTCGCGAACCAGCTTGCTACCGAAGTAGGCCAGCATCAGCAGGCAAAAACCGGCCAGGGTCCAGCGGATGGCTTTGTGTCCGCGCCAGCCGAGCTGGTGTCGGGCCCAGAGCAGCACGGCGAAGACCACCCAGGCGAAGCTGGACAGGATGGTTTTGTGCAGCAGGTGCTGGGCGAACAGGTCATCGATGAAAACCACGCCCGACAGCAGCGACAGCGACAGCAGTATCCAGCCGGCCCAGAGAAAGCCAAACAGCAGGCTTTCCATGGTTTGCAGCGGCGGGAAGTTTTTGATCAAGCCGGACGGGTGCTTGTGCTTGAGCTGATGATCCTGCAGCAACAGCAGCAGCGCCTGGAACACGGCGATGGTGAGCATGCCGTAGGCCAGGATCGACAGCAGGATGTGGGCGAGGATGCCCGGCGCTTCGTTGATCGACTGGATCGTGCCGCTCGGCATGAACTGCGCCAGCAATACCGTCAGGCAGCCGAGCGGGAATAGCAGCAGCAGCAGATTCTGCACGGGGATGCGGATGCAGGCGAGCAGGGTCAGCGCGATCACGGCACTGGCAATCAGGCTGGCCGCATTGAAGAAGTCGAGCGACAGGCCGGACGCTTGGCTCATCTGCAGAATCAGGCTGGCGCCATGGAAGAGCAAGGCGAGCACGCCGAGTAGCGCCAGCAGGCGTTTATCGGGCGTGCTGCGCTGGCTCAGGCGCAGGCCTTGGTAGAGGGTGGCGCCGGCGTAAAAGCTGGCAGCAGCGAGACTGGGAAGCAAAGGGTGCATAAATCCTGGTTAGGCAAGCCCGAAAGGCGCTGAGTGTGGCATACAACGAGCATTTCACGAAAGACCGCCGACAGTGTCGGTGGCTGGGAGTCTCCGATATAATCGCCGGTCTGTTGCAAGCCCACCCTCGGCTCGATAGGGCCCGAAAGGAACGTGCATGTTCGAAAATCTTACCGACCGCCTCTCGCAGACGCTGCGCAATGTCACTGGCAAGGCCAGGCTGACCGAAGACAATATCAAGGACACCTTGCGTGAAGTGCGCATGGCGTTGCTCGAAGCTGACGTCGCGTTGCCGGTGGTCAAGGACTTCGTCAGCAAGGTTAAAGACCGTGCGGTCGGTACCGAGGTGTCGAAAAGCCTGACGCCGGGCCAGGCCTTCGTAAAGGTCGTGCGCGCCGAGCTGGAAGAGCTGATGGGCGCGGCCAACGAAGACCTGGTGTTGAACGTCACGCCGCCGGCCGTGGTGCTGATGGCCGGCTTGCAGGGCGCGGGTAAAACCACCACGGTAGGCAAATTGGCGCGCTTCCTCAAGGAGCGCAAGAAGAAGACCGTGTTGGTGGTGTCGGCCGACGTCTACCGTCCGGCGGCGATCAAGCAGTTGGAAACCCTGGCAGCCGATATCGGCGTGACCTTCTTCCCTTCCGATATCAGCCAGAAACCGGTGGCGATTGCCGAGGCGGCGATCAAGGAAGCCAAGCTCAAATTCATCGATGTGGTGCTCGTCGATACCGCCGGTCGTCTGGCCATCGATGCCGAGATGATGGCGGAGATCCAGGCGCTGCATGCCGCGATCAAACCGGCCGAGACCCTGTTCGTGGTCGATGCCATGACCGGTCAGGATGCGGCCAACACCGCCAAGGCCTTCGGCGATGCCCTGCCGCTGACCGGCGTGGTGCTGACCAAGGTCGATGGCGACGCGCGCGGCGGTGCGGCCTTGTCGGTGCGGCATGTCACCGGCAAGCCGATCAAGTTCATCGGTATGGGCGAGAAGAGCGATGCGCTGGAGCCGTTCCATCCGGAGCGAATTGCCTCGCGCATCCTCGGTATGGGCGATGTGCTCAGCCTGATCGAGCAGGCCGAACAGACCCTCGACCGCGAGAAAGCCGACAAGCTGAGCAAGAAGCTGAAGAAGGGCAAGGGCTTCGATCTCGAAGACTTCCGTGACCAGTTGCAGCAGATGAAGAACATGGGTGGCCTTGGCGGCCTGATGGACAAGTTGCCGCAGATGGGTGGGGTCAATCTGGCGCAGATGGGCAACGCTCAGGGGGCGGCCGAGAAACAGTTCAAGCAGATGGAAGCCATCATCAACTCGATGACTCCAGGCGAGCGGCGCGACCCGGAAATTATCAGCGGCTCGCGCAAGCGCCGCATCGCCATGGGTTCGGGGACTCAGGTGCAGGACATCGGGCGCCTGATCAAGCAGCATAAGCAGATGCAAAAGATGATGAAGAAATTCACGGCCAAGGGCGGTATGGCCAAGATGATGCGCGGCATGGGCGGTATGATGCCGGGCGGTATGCCGAAGATGTAGCTTGAGCTTCAAGCTGCAAGTGGTCTCTGGATGACCGCTTGCGGCCTGTGGCTTGCGGCGGTCGCCGAGCGTTGGCGGCAAAAAAGAGATTTGCAAAAACCCTAATAATCCTTAGAATATGCGGCCTTTCGGGCCTAGTGCCCTATGCTTGCATTTTTTAGTTTGCAGCACCGACTACAGGAAAGAAGTTCAATGGTAACCATCCGTCTTGCCCGTGGCGGCTCCAAAAAGCGCCCGTTTTACCACCTCACCGTGACCAACAGCCGCAATGCGCGCGATGGTCGTTTCGTTGAGCGTATTGGTTTCTTCAATCCGGTTGCTTCGGGTGCCGAAATCAAGCTGTCCGTCGACCAAGAGCGTGCTACTTACTGGCTCGGCCAGGGTGCACAGCCGTCTGAGCGTGTTGCTCAGCTGCTCAAGGAAGCTGCCAAGGCTGCTGCCTAAGCAACCTTATGAGCATGATGCCAGCTCCCGCCGAGGACTTAGTGGTTCTGGGCAAGATAGTCTCGGTGCATGGCATAAAAGGCGAGGTGAAGGTGTTTTCCTTTACTGATCCTTTGACCAACGTGCTCGATTACCCTCGCTGGACGCTCAGGCGTGACAACGAGGTGAAGCAAGTCGAAGTGGCCAGTGGGCGCTTGCAAGGCAAGGTTCTGGTGGCAAGGCTCAAGGGTCTGGATGACCGCGAAGTGGCTCGTACCTTCGCCGGTTTCGAGATTTGCGTGCCGCGCAGCCAGCTGCCTGAGCTGAGTGAAGGCGAGTTCTACTGGTATCAGTTGGAAGGTCTCAGGGTTATCGATCAAGCGGGGCAATTGCTCGGCAAGATCGACCATTTGTTCGAGACCGGTGCCAACGATGTGATTGTGGTCAAACCCTGCACCGACAGCCTGGATGGTCGTGAGCGCCTGTTGCCCTATACGGAGCAATGCGTGCTGTCGATTGACCTTGGCGCTGGCGAAATGCGGGTCGACTGGGATGCGGACTTCTAAGCCTGATGCCAAATCTGCGCGTCGAAGTCATTACGCTGTTCCCGGAAATGTTTACCGCAATCAGCGACTACGGCATCACCAGCCGTGCGGTGAAGCAGGGCTTGCTGCAACTGACCTGTTGGAATCCGCGGAGCTACACCGTAGACCGTCATCACACTGTGGATGATCGGCCTTTCGGTGGCGGTCCGGGCATGGTGATGAAGATCAAGCCGCTTGAGGATGCCTTGCTCGATGCCAGGCAGGCCGCAGGTGTAAAAGCGAAGGTGATTTACCTCTCGCCGCAGGGTCGTCAGCTGACGCAGTCAGCCGTACGCGAACTGGCCAATGAGGAGGCTTTGATCCTGATTGCCGGGCGCTACGAAGGCGTCGATGAGCGTTTCATTGAAACGTACGTCGATGAAGAATGGTCGATTGGGGATTACGTCCTGTCTGGCGGTGAGCTGCCGGCCATGGTGCTGATCGATGCGGTAACGCGCCTTTTGCCTGGTGCATTGGGTCATGCAAGTTCGGCCGAGGAGGATTCCTTTACGGATGGCCTGCTCGACTGCCCGCATTACACCCGTCCGGAGGTGTATGCGGATAAGCGTGTTCCTGAGGTGCTGCTCGGCGGCAACCACGAACACATCCGGCGCTGGCGTTTGCAGCAGTCCCTCGGTCGGACCTGGGAACGTCGTGTCGATCTTCTGGATAGCCGCTCGCTTTCTGGGGAAGAGAAAAAGCTGCTGGAGGAATACATCCGCCAGCGGGACGATAGTTAACGTATCGATGACCGGCCAGACGGCTTGTCTTAGGAGCGCAGCATGACCAACAAGATCATTCAGCAAATCGAAGCTGAGCAGATGAGCAAAGTAGTCCCTCCCTTTGCCCCGGGTGACACCATTGTCGTCCAGGTGAAAGTGAAGGAAGGCGACCGTGAGCGTCTGCAGGCGTTCGAAGGCGTGGTAATCGCCAAGCGTAACCGTGGTCTGAACAGTGCCTTCACTGTGCGCAAGATCTCCAACGGTGTTGGCGTAGAGCGTACTTTCCAGACCTACAGCCCGCTGGTCGAGAGCCTGGCCGTCAAGCGTCGCGGCGACGTACGCAAAGCCAAGCTGTACTACCTGCGTGACCTGTCCGGTAAGGCGGCGCGTATCAAGGAAAAACTGGGCTAAGCCTCGGCTTCCTGTGAAAAAAGCAGCCTTCGGGCTGCTTTTTTCGTTTATGGGGCGGGCTGGGCGTTGAGTGTCGCTTGCTCCGCGTCCCGATAAGTTGTCCGCCTGGCCGGGCTCGGTTGTGGGGCTTGGCAAGAGGCTTCCGGATGCCGAACCCCGGAGAGCGGATCATCAGGGGTGGTCGATTCGATCGTCGCTCATGTGGTCTGCAGGCTATTTTGCTCCACACTGGCGGTGGTTGTCGTTTGCGTTTCGATGAGCGATACCAGGGTCCAGCCGGTCTGCGGTTGCAAGTTGTGGCCTGGCGTTGCCACGTGCACCCAGCCCTCAGGGTCGCGGGCGAACAGTAGGGTGGCGCGCGTGCCGTGCAGCGCCTGGTAATCGCCCCAGCCGAAGCCGTCGGTCAAGGTTGTGTTGTACAGTTCGGCGCCGTGGGACAGGCGGCTGGCGGCATGAGGATAGGTCAGGGGCTGACTGCCCAGCGGTCGGCCACGGTGTTCGTCGCTGGCGCGGTGCTTGTCGCTGCGGCGACTTTCCTGGCCGCTTGCCAGGCTGAACAGGCGCGTGGCGCCGAACTCATGGCGAAAGCGCATGCTCGCCAGGGTGTTCAGTTCGCCGGCCGGCGATAGCGCCAGCAGGTGGCCGAGGCCGATCAGATCCAGGTGCGCCTCGGCATGTTGTGAGGCTGGGTTGCCGAAATAGGTCGGCAGGTTCTCCATGCGCGCGGCGCGAATGTTTTCCCAGCTTGAGTCGGTCAGCAGTACGCGACAGTTGAGTTGTTGCAGGGCCCTGCCAATCGCCCGGGCGACTGAGTTGGCGCCAACGATGAGGAAGCCGCTGGGCGATGGTTCGGCCACCTTGAGCAGGCTTGCCAGTGGACGCGCGGTGGCGCTTTGCAAGACCACGGTGCCGATGATGACGGCGAAAGTCAGGGGCACCAGAAGCTGGGCGCCGTCGTGGCCGGACTCGCTCAAGCGGATGGCGAAGATCGCCGACACCGCGGCGGCGACTATGCCGCGTGGGGCTATCCAGGCGAGCAGGGCGCGCTCACGCCAGTTGAGGCTGGAGCCATGGGTAGACAGCGCCACGCTGAGCGGGCGCGCGATGAATTGGATGACGGCGAGCAGCAGCAAAACCGCCGGCCCCATCGCGAGCAGGGCGCCGAGATCCAGGCGCGCGGCGAGCAGAATGAACAGGCCGGAAATCAGCAGCACGCTGAGGTTCTCCTTGAAGTGGAGGATATGCCGGACGTCCACGCCCTTCATATTGGCCAGCCACATGCCCATCAGGGTGACCGCGAGCAGGCCGGACTCGTGCATGACCTGGTTGGATGCGATAAAAACCCCGAGTACCGTCGCCAGCACGGCCAGGTTGTGCAGGTAGTCTGGCAGCCATTGCCGCCGCAGTACTTGTCCGAGTGCCCAGCCGCCGGCCATGCCGAACAGGCTGCCGCAGAAGATCACCCCGGCGAAGGTACCCAGACCATGGTTCCAGCCGTCGCCGTCACTGCTGGCAATAATGAAGCTGTAAACGACTACGGCAAGCAGCGCGCCAATCGGGTCGATGACAATGCCTTCCCAGCGCAGGATGTTCGCCACCGAGGCTTTCGGCCGTACCACGCGCAGCATCGGTACTATCACCGTGGGCCCGGTGACCAGGGTCAGGGTGCCGAACAGCAGGGCCATGTCCCAGGCGAAGTCGAGCAGGTAGTGGGTAGTGACGGCGATAATCGCCCAGGTGGCCAGTGCGCCGATTGTTACCAGGCGTCTGACCACGCTGCCGATTTCGCGCCATTCGGACAGATG
Organism: Pseudomonas sp. sp1636; assembly: GCF_030376615.1. Classification (GTDB taxonomy): domain Bacteria; phylum Pseudomonadota; class Gammaproteobacteria; order Pseudomonadales; family Pseudomonadaceae; genus Aquipseudomonas. The sequence continues at coordinate 149,267 of NZ_JARRAB010000001.1, read as the reverse complement.
CAGGGTCAGGCTGCCTTCGAACAGGATCAGTGCCACGGACATCGAGACCATGGGGAACAGCAGTGGGCCGAACAGCGCCTGTGGGTCAAGCCAGCCGAGAACCGGACCCGCGAGAATGCCGCCGATCAACAAGAACAGAATCGCCGGCAAGCGCAGGCGCCAGGCCAGCCACTGACAGGCCAGGGCGGCGGCGCCGATGGCGGCGAAGGCGAGGAGGATTTGTTGCTCGTCCATTTGTTGTCCTTGGCTACATGCCGCTAGTCGGGCATGACCAGGCTGTGAAAGACTAACCCGCTTTCAATGGCCGCCATAGTCCCCCATGCCCGCTATCGACCACCCGCTGATCGACCGTTTTCTCGATGCCCTGTGGCTGGAGAAAGGCTTGTCCGTGCACACTCGGGCGGCCTATCGCAGCGATCTGGCGTTGTTCAATGGTTGGTTGCAGGCGCGCGATCTGGAGTTGGCCGGCGTCGGTCGCGAGTTGATTCTCGATCATCTGGCCTGGCGCTTGAATGAGGGCTACAAGGCCCGCTCTACCGCGCGGCTGATCTCGGGGTTGCGCGGCTTTTACCGATTCTTGTTGCGCGAAGGGGTGATTGGCGCCGATCCGACCCTGCAGGTCGATTTGCCGCAGCTCGGCAGAGCGCTGCCCAAGTCCCTCTCGGAGGCGGATGTCGAAGCGCTATTGGCGGCGCCGGAACTGGACGACCCGATCGGCCTGCGCGATCGCGCCATGCTCGAGGTGCTCTATGCCTGTGGTTTGCGGGTCAGCGAGTTGATCGGCCTGACCCTGGAGCAGGTCAACCTGCGCCAGGGGGTATTGCGCGTGTTCGGCAAGGGCAGCAAGGAGCGCCTGGTGCCGCTGGGCGAAGAGGCGATCCTGTGGCTCGAGCGCTACAGCAAGGAGGCGCGGCCGTTATTGTTGGGCGGCAAACCCAGCGACGTGCTGTTTCCCAGCTTGCGTGGCGAGCAAATGACCCGGCAGACCTTCTGGCATCGGATCAAGCTGCAGGCCAGGGTCGCCGGGATCGCCAAGAGCCTGTCGCCGCATACCTTGCGCCATGCCTTTGCCACGCATCTGCTCAATCACGGCGCCGATCTGCGCGTGGTGCAGATGCTGTTGGGGCACAGCGACCTGTCGACCACGCAGATTTATACCCATATTGCCCGAGCGCGCCTGCAAGAGTTGCATGCCCGGCATCATCCAAGAGGCTGAGGTGGCCGTCCGACCTGCTGTGGTCTGCCTTTGCGGGCATCTATGGTAGGCTGTGGCAATCTTCGTTTGTCCGACGCTCGTTAGGAGTATCCATGCGCGTGACCCGTATTTTCGCAGCCGTGGCCCTCGGCCTGGCCAGCAGCCTGAGCCTGGCCGCCGACCCCGATCAGCTGATCCGCCAGAGCTTGCAGTCGATCCAGCCGGATATGCCCATCGAAGCGATTGCCGAGAGCCAGATGCCCGGCCTGTATCAGATTCAGCTCAAGGGCGGGCGTCAGTTGTATGCCAGTGGCGATGGTCAGTTCCTCCTGCAGGGCTATCTGTTTCAAATCAAGGATGGCCAGGCGCTCAACCTGACCGAGCAGCAGGAAACCCAAGGGATTGCCAAAGAGATCAACGGCATTGCGGCCAAGGAAATGGTGATATTTCCCGCCGCGCAGGCCAAGACCCATATCACCGTGTTCACCGACACCGATTGTGGCTACTGCCAGAAGCTGCACAGCGAAGTGCCGGCGCTCAATCGCCTGGGGGTCGAGGTGCGTTACGTGGCCTTCCCGCGCCAGGGTTTGCAAAGCCCGGCCTACCAGGAACTGGTCAGTGTCTGGTGCGCCAAGGATCGCCAGGCGGCGATGACCCTGGCCAAGACGCGCCAGGAGGTGCCGGCTGCCGAATGTGACAACCCGGTGGCCAAGCAATACGCCCTGGGGCAGATGATCGGGGTCAGCGGCACGCCGGCGATCGTCCTGGCCAATGGCAAGCTGATACCCGGTTACCAGCCGGCAGCGCAACTGGCCAAGCTGGCGCTCGAAGCCAACTGATTCGGGGGCTCGAAGCGATTGACTAATAAACAGCCGCTTCGTAAGGTGCGGCTCTTTTTTCTTTTCTGCGGCCGGAGCTAGCTCCGGCCGTTTTACGCAGTGCAGATGGGGAGTTCAGTGTGAAACCGGTCAAAGTAGGCATCTGTGGGCTGGGTACTGTCGGTGGCGGTACTTTGAATGTACTCAAGCGCAACGCCGAGGAAATCACACGTCGCGCCGGTCGTGGCATTGAGATTGCCCAGATTGCCATTCGCTCGCCCAAGCCGCAGTACGACACAACCGGTATTAGCATGACCAGCGATGTCTTCGAGCTGGTCGACAACCCCGAGATCGATATCGTCATCGAGCTGATCGGTGGCTACACCTTGGCCAAAGAGCTGGTGCTCAAGGCCATCGAAAACGGCAAGCACGTGGTCACCGCGAACAAGGCGCTGATCGCCGTGCACGGCAACGAGATATTCGCCAAGGCCCGCGAGAAGGGTGTAATCGTCGCTTTTGAAGCCGCCGTTGCTGGCGGCATTCCGGTGATCAAGGCGATTCGCGAAGGTCTGGCGGCCAACCGTATCAATTGGCTGGCCGGGATCATCAACGGCACCGGTAACTTCATTCTCAGCGAAATGCGCGAGAAAGGCCGGGCCTTCGACGACGTGCTCAAGGAAGCCCAGGCCTTGGGTTATGCCGAGGCGGATCCGACCTTCGACGTCGAGGGCATCGATGCGGCGCACAAGCTGACCATCCTCGCCTCCATCGCTTTCGGCGTGCCGCTGCAATTCGACAAGGCCTATACCGAAGGCATCACCAAGCTGACCACGGCTGACGTCAACTATGCCGAAGCCCTGGGCTATCGCATCAAGCACCTGGGGGTCGCGCGTCGCACCGAGGCCGGTATCGAGTTGCGCGTGCACCCGACCCTGATTCCCGCCGATCGGCTGATCGCCAACGTCAACGGGGTGATGAACGCGGTGATGGTCAATGGCGACGCGGCGGGTTCGACCCTGTATTACGGCGCGGGTGCCGGCATGGAGCCAACCGCTTCTTCGGTGATTGCCGATCTGGTCGACGTGGTGCGCGCCCTGACCACCGACCCGACCAATCGTGTGCCGCATCTGGCCTTCCAGCCGGACTCGCTGTCCGATCACCCGGTACTGCCGATCAGCGCCTGCGAAAGCGCCTACTACCTGCGCATCCAGGCCAAGGATCATCCCGGCGTGCTGGCGCAGGTGGCGAGCATCCTGTCGCAGCGCGGCATCAACATCGAGTCGATCATGCAGAAGGAAGTCGAAGAACACGACGGCCTGGTGCCGATGATTCTGGTGACCCACCGGGTGGTCGAGGCGCGCATCGACGAGGCGCTGGCCGCCCTGGAAGCATTGGATGATGTGGTGGGCAAGGTCATGCGTATCCGCGTCGAACAGTTGAACTAACCAGCAGCAGGCCGCAGGCGCAGCAAGCGCATGCGGCTTACCGCTTGAAGCTTGCAGCTCAAACCGAAGGTTTGCCAAACATGCGCTATATCAGTACCCGTGGCCAGGCACCGGCCCTGAATTTCGAAGACGTGCTGCTGGCTGGCCTGGCCAGCGACGGCGGTCTCTATGTGCCGGAAAACCTGCCGCGCTTCACCCAGGAAGAGATCGCTTCCTGGGCTGGCCTGCCCTATCACGAACTGGCCTTCCGGGTGATGCGCCCATTCGTCGCCGGTAGCATTGCGGATGCCGACTTCAAGAAAATCCTCGAAGAGACCTACGCGGTGTTCGCCCACGGCGCGGTGGCGCCGCTGCGTCAGCTCAACGGCAACGAGTGGGTGCTCGAGCTGTTCCACGGCCCGACCCTGGCGTTCAAGGACTTCGCCCTGCAGCTGCTCGGTCGCCTGCTCGATCACGTGCTGGCCAAGCGCAACGAGCGCGTGGTGATCATGGGGGCCACCAGTGGCGACACCGGTTCGGCCGCCATCGAAGGCTGCAAAGCCTGCGACAACGTCGACATCTTCATCATGCACCCGCACAACCGGGTGTCCGAGGTGCAGCGCCGGCAGATGACCACCATCCTCGGCGAGAACATCCACAACATCGCCATCGAAGGCAACTTCGACGACTGCCAGGAGATGGTCAAGGCCAGCTTCGCCGACCAGGGTTTCCTCAAGGGCACCCGGTTGGTGGCGGTCAACTCGATCAACTGGGCGCGGATCATGGCCCAGATCGTCTACTACTTCCATGCGGCCCTGCAGCTCGGCGGCCCGGCGCGTTCCATCGCCTTCTCGGTGCCGACCGGCAACTTCGGCGACATCTTCGCCGGCTACCTGGCGCGCAACATGGGCTTGCCGATCAGCCAGCTGATAGTGGCGACCAATCGCAACGACATCCTCCATCGCTTTATGAGCGGCAACCAGTACGTCAAGGGCGACCTGTACCCGACGCTGTCGCCGTCCATGGACATCATGGTCTCGTCCAACTTCGAGCGCCTGCTGTTCGACCTGCACGGGCGCAACGGTGCGGCGATTGCCGAGCTGATGGCCGACTTCAGGCAAGGCGGTGGTTTCAGCGTCGAGGAAGAGCGCTGGGTCGAGGCGCGCAAGCTGTTCGATTCGCTGGCGGTAGACGACCAGACCACCTGCGAAACCATCGCCGAGGTGTATGCCGAGTGCGGCGAGTTGCTCGACCCGCACACCGCCATCGGCGTGCGCGCCGCCCGCGAATGCCGGCGCAGCCTGGCTATTCCGATGGTGATCCTCGGCACCGCACACCCGGTGAAGTTCCCCGAGGCGGTGGAGCAGGCCGGCGTCGGCCAGGCCCCGGCGCTGCCGCCGCATCTGGCCGATCTGTTCGAGCGCGAAGAGCGCTGCACGGTGCTGGCCAATGACCTGAAAACGGTGCAGGGCTTCGTCGCCCAGCACGGCAACCGCGGCAAGCCGCTGTAACGCCTGGCACGTAATCCCGCAACCCGGTGTCGCCTCTGGCGGTTCCGGGTTTTCTTTTGCGTGCGCCAAGCCGGGCGTGTAACGCCGTGACTGTCTACTAGCGCGCCGATGCACGCTTCCGCCTTTGGCAAGCTGCAGGGCGCCGAGTCGGTGGCATGTGGCGCGCTCGAACCAAGAGCCATGACGAAATCTGCCACGCCTTCGGGGTTGAGCCACTGAGAGCCTTTGGTCGCGACGCCTACCCACGCCGGCGCGAGTGTGTTGCAGAGCCGGCCAGCCAGGGCGAGCAAATGAAGCGTCGGCGTCAAGGCCAAGGCCGGCACGTGCTGGGGGCACAGCGGGAGCCGGATGGACTGTCCAGCCCCCTTGAGGCCTTCAGGCTGTTGCGTGATGCTGTGGCCGACGATAGAGCAGCCAGGCCAACGACAGCAGCAACAACCCGGCCAGTGCGCCCTGGGCCAACAGCGTTTCGGCCACCGGGTAAAGGCCGAAGTAAAGCTGCAGCCAGGGTGCATCGGGGAACCAGTCTACCGGTGTGGCTGGCACCAGAGCCGCTGTCTGTAGGCCGCGAATACCGCTGCCAGTCATCATCAGGCAGAGTATGGCCAGCAGTACGCCGGTAATCCGGAAGAACAACGCTATCGGTAGCGTCGCCTCCAGTCCCAGAACCACATAGGCGGCAATGCCCGAGAGCACTGCGCCGGTCGCCAGGCCAGCCAGTACCGGCAGCGAGGGGGCATCGATCAGCAGGGCTTCGTAGAACAGCACGGTTTCGAAACCTTCGCGAAAGACCACCAGGAAGGCCAGGCTGAACAGCGTCATCCAGCCCAGATAGGCGCCTTGTGTGCCGGACTGCGCCTGGGCGGCGCGGCTGGCCTTGCGGCGAATATCGGCGACCCAGTCGCCTACATAGGCTTTGCGGAAGATCCAGTGGGTTACATAGCACAGGACTGCGGCGGCGATCAGGGCGGTGAGCCCTTCGAGCAGTTCGCGTTGTAGGGTGGACATGGCAAATAGTTTGCCGACAGTCAGCCACAAGGCAAAGGAACCTGCCACCGCGCTGAGGGTTCCGGCCAGAACCGGCCAGCGCCAGCCCCGTAGGCCGCTGGCGGGTACGCCGCTTGCCTTCACCGCGCCGATCAGGCACGCCAGCACAATGACAGCTTCCAACCCCTCACGCAGCAGAATGGCCAGCGACTGGATGAACGCACCGCTGGCAGACAGCTGGCTGCCCAGTATCTTGGTGGCTTCTGTCGTATCGGCTTGCAGCCGTGCCAATGCGGCCTTGAATGCCGGTTCGCTGGCACGGCCCGCAACCAGCGTGCCCAGGCCCGGTTCACGGCTGTTGCCTTCCCAGAACGCGGCTTCCATCTTCAAGGCCAGTGCCGGGGCGCGTGGCACCAGGCGTTGCTCGATATCGGGGTCGAACAGCGCATAAGCTTCCAGCCGCTTCAGTTCAGCGGCCTCCCAGTCGCCAGCGGTTACCGCATTCGCGATTTCCGTAAGGACTTCCGGCAGCAGGGACAGCGCCGCGCCCTGGGCGTTTTGCAACAATTCATCGCCATAGGCCTCGATCAGCAGATTTTGCCCCTCGTCGGCGAGGGCTTGTACCTGTTGGCTATCACCCTTGGCACTAATCTGCTGTTGCAGCTCGGTCAGAATGGCGGTCATTCGTTGCAGGGCCGCGGGAGAGCGTTCAGCTAGGTTGTAGCCAAGGTCGCCCAGCAGCATTTCCGCACGGTCACGAAACAGCCCGGCCTCGAAGTATTCGAAGGGGATCGTGATTTCGCCATCGCGCACGCCTTTGCTGTATTCGATGGGAATCAGGCGCAGAAAACGAAAAAGCAACTGGATCCGTCGTTCCAGCTCGCTTGCTGAAAGCGGTGCTGGCGTGTAGGTCAGCAGGCTGGTTTCCAGTCTGGCCAGTTGCTGGTCGAGCACTGCGGCGGGTAGCTCCTTGTCCAGTTGGGCAAAACGTGAGGCAATGGCCTGCGCCTGGTCGCTGCCCAGCCGGCTATTCAAGTTATCTGTCAGCAAACGTTGTAGGCCCATGGCGCGAGCCAGGTTGCTGGCCAGTTGCACCGGGTGTTGAGCCGCCAGATGGTTGCGGGCCTGAGCAAGCGCCATACGCATTTCGCTGGCATAGATGCCCAGCAGTTCCGTTTCTATGGTCTGGCGTGCCTGTTGGGCGCTCAGGCGCCCGGCCAGCGCTTCGCGAATGGCCAGACTGGCAGCGGTATCACGCGAGGTACGCGCATATTCGCGGATATGCAGCCAGGCTGCCGCTTCATCGAATGCGCCTTGGTCAAGTTGGCGCAGGGTATTGCGCAGAGCCCCATCCAGCAGGCCGCTCCACAGCTCGGCACGCGCTTGTGCCACCCGTACCGGATCCCAGGCCATGACTGCCTGTTCGAGGCGCGTCAGTGCTGAGCTGATATGGGCGGCCTGAGTGGCGCTGGCGTCAGCGTAGGCAGCTTGCAGGCCTTGTTCCCAGTGTTCGCGCAGGCGCTCCAGGCGGACATGGGCATCCTGACGCAGTGCCGGGTTGGGCTGGCGGAACAGGTGACGCTGCAGGTAGGCGCTGTCGATCCGTATGTTTTCGGCATTTTCCCAGGGAACCGCCGCGCTGGCCGGGAGGGCTGTCATTGCCCCGAGCAGGGCTGCAATGAGCAGGAAAGAGCGCAATACAGGCGCGATCATGGTGCGACCTCGTCGATCTGGCTAAGGCTGAAGGTTGCTGCTGCCAGTTCGAACGCTGGGATGACCAGGTCGATCTTCAGCGTGTTGTAGGCGAATTCCTGAGTGGCTACCCGGTACCAGAGCCTGCTTTCCAGCGTCAATGGGCCATGGCTGCCTGCTGGTAAGGGGGCCTGGTAATCCACCACGTCTTCGCCTTTGGGCGGGACGCCGCGGCGTAGGTGGGTGATTTGCGCCGTTAAGAAAGTGAGGTGGTCGGGAATGCGCTTACCCTTGGCGTCACGGAAGTCTTCACGCCAGATCACGGCATTCGGGTCGGTTTCGCCGCGCTCGGCATCAAAGGCGCCCGAGTGATAGAGAACCTTGCCCTCGGCGTCGCGAACGATGACTTCCAGCCACATGTATTTCTGGTCGATGACGCCGGTGGGTAAGTTGTGCCCAGCTCCCAGGTTCTGCACGGCAATGCTGAAGCGCAACTGATCATCGCGGATTTCACTGTGGCGCAGTTCCAATCCTGCCGCTTCTCTAAGCAGGGCGCGGGTCGCTTTACCTTGCTGCTCGATCAGCTGAGTGTTTTTTGCAGCGGTCAAACCGGGCGGAATACCGCCGCGCAGGTAGGTGAGGTTGGAGCCCAGGGCGGTGTCGAACATCAGGTAGTTGGCGCCCACGAAATTGTGCGAATAGCGCTCGGGTTTGGCCAGGTTGCCGGCTCGAATTTGTCGAACATAAGCAGCCGGATCCGGTGCCATGTGGCAATCCTGACAGCTGACGTTGTTGCGGCCGTACCAACTGTCGCGCCATTCGACGAAGGTGGTCTGCACGTGCTGGCGGGTTTCAGCTTTGGACATCGAACGGTCGTAATTTTCGGTGTGGCAGGCGCCGCAGAAATCCGAGCTGGCAATCAGGGCATTGGTCTGGGTGGCACCAAAGGCCCGGGAATGATCGCGGGGGGCCGCGAGAATCATCGGGTTGGAGAGTTGGTCTACCCCGGTATTGACGGCCAGAGTCAGCGCGCCATTGCCTTCCACCGGATCGGCATGGATTGCGGTGTGGCACATCACACAGGTCAGGCCCTCGGTTTCGGCGTCAGAAGGCATTACCGATTTGAATCTATTAGTGCGCCCCGCCAGCACTTCACCCGGGGCATGGCAGCCTTCGCAGAAACGCGCTTTCTCGATGCCGTCGCGGTGCAGGTCTTCATTGGTCTCGACGGCTTTTTCATAGACGACATCGCGTCCGGCAATGGCATGCAGCGAGGGAGCCCATTCATCGAACTCGCGCGGGTGGCACTCGGCACAGGCGGCCGCTGACTGAATGGCTTTGGGATCGATCAGTCGGCCATTTTCCGTCTGCAGTCGTGAGGGCCAGAAGGGGCGCTCCTGGCCTTCTGCATCAGGGCCGAATGGCAACTGGTAGTAAGGAATGTCGACCAGGTCGACACCCGACTCTGCTGTTGGCGGACGCAGCAGTTCGGCCGCGATGATCAGGCTCAAACTGCCGAGCAGACCGAGTGCGAGCCAGGGTGCGCTTTTCTTGAATTGGCTTTTCACGGCCGGTTTTCCTTTTCAATCGGCTCCGCATGACGCCAGTGCCTGAGCAGCAGATGAAGCAGCAGGCCGAGGCCGCCCAGGATGGCTGCCCACAGGTGTAGGAAGGCCAAAACGGCGGTCGTTTCGAAACTCCAGAACCAGATTACGTGACCTAGATAGAGGGCGGCCGGTAATGCCATAAGCAGGCCGCTAAGTAGAATCAGGGTACATTTACCCAGTAACAGCCAGCTCAGCCAGGTAAAGAGTGGGCGTTGACTGCTGAACAGTCCTGCGCGCACATGGTTGCTGATCCAGGCAACGAATAGGGCGCTGAATCCCAGGCCCATCAGCAGGTGAACCAGCAAGACGACTTCGCCGGAGTTCCAGTTGCGCCCGGCGAGAAACTCCAGATGCAAGCCGGAGCCCATCAGGCCGGCAAAGAGTAGGGAAATGAACAGTGCAGCACGCCGTTTGGCTTGAGCAGCGGGCGCTTTGCACGCCGCCGCTGACTCCAGGAGGGTGTCCGAACGTATCATGTACAGAGGCTCTTGCGGGCAGTGGGCCCGCAATGACGGTGCGGTTGGACGACTCTCATACTTAGCTGTGGATCTTCACGTTGTTCTTGGCGGCAGCCTGAAGCACCATGGCGACTACGCGGTCGGCAATATCCTGCGCTTCGTTGCCGAGGGCATCGGCTTCTTCGGCGCCGAACTGGGTGCCGGCCTTTTCCCGGGCATAGGTGTCTTCGACCAAGCTCAGCAGTTCGTTGAAGCCGCTCTTGATCTGGCGGTCAAGGTCGGCGTCGTTGCCGGCAACAACTGGGGATATAGCGCTGAAGTACATCTTCTTGCAGCCATTCATGATGCCCAGTACGTCAACTAGACGGCTCTGCGCCACGAACGAGCCGATTTCGGCGGTAATGAACTGGGACTCCTTCCACTCCCCAAAGTAATCGCCCACCGTAGGGGTCATGGTTACCACCGAGGTGAAGGCATCGTCGCGATTAGGCTTCCAGGCGTTCATGTCGGCTTGCAGGGCCTTCGACCAGTGCGACAACGCCAGTGCGGCGCCCAGGCCAAGGTTGGCGTCGAACAGCATTTCGCTACGGGCAATCTTGCCGTCGCCATTGAAGTCGGTCTTGAGTTTGACGTTGGCCTCGTCCATGCCCCAGAACAGTGGCTCAGTGATGCCATGGAACAGATTGCCAGGACGCTTGAGCACCTTGCCGTCCGGTAAGGTCAGGTCGTACTCGGCCACGTCTTCTTCCTCGGTGCCAGGGTTGCCGGCATCGAGAATCAGATCGTATTTGGCGGTGGAGGGAATGCCGGCAACAATGCCTTCGATGGCTTCATACTGGTTCGAGGTTTCCAGCCACAGCATCCGAATGTTGTTGATCTGTTGCGTCAGGTTGTCCTTGTCGGCGTCCCAGGCTGCCTGGTAATTGCCTTTATGGGCGTCGATGGTGGCGGCATAGTCGGCGACGGCAGACTCCAGTAGCTGGGCCTGGGCGATCAGTCGCTCATTGTGATCCAGAGTGAATTGCTTGACGCTGGCCAGACCCTTAGTTTCTGCATCGGTAGCGGCGCTCACTTGGCCGCTCATTGCCAGCGCGGAAACCAGGGCTACCGCCAGCGCACTGAATTGGCCGCGCTTCTCCATTCTTTTCGACATATCACAAACCCTTTTGCGTTAACTGAAACAGTGAGTGGCTAATCTCGACCGCTGTCTTTATATGCAATCATTATCATTTGCAATCAAGTTAACATTTGGGCGTTGAGCCGACTTGATTAAAGTCAAGCCGGCTCGGGTGAGGGGTGGGTGTCTTGCGCGTGGGCAGGCGTTTCGGAGGGCGTCGGGCCGTTCAGATCGTTCCGCGCTCGCGCAGGGCGGCGATCTGGGCGCTGTCGTAACCCAGTTCGCTGAGTACCTGCTGGTTGTGCTCGCCCAAGGCCGGGCCTGTCCACTCGACGCCGCCCGGGGTGTCGGACAGCTTGGGCACGATGCCGGGCATCTTGAACGGCTTGCCGTCCGGCAGCTTGGCGCTGAGGAGCATCTCGCGGGCGAGGTATTGCGGGTCGCCGAACATGTCTTCGGCGCTGAAGATGCGACTGGCCGGCACTTCGGCCAGGTTCAGGGTGGCCAGCACCTGCTCCAGCGGCAGTCCGCCGACCCAACGGTCGATTACCCCGTACAGCTCGTCGCGGCGTGCGTCGCGGCCGTCGTTGCTGGCCAGGCTCGGGTCTTCGGCCAGGTCATGGCGGCCGATGGCCTGCATGAAGCGCTTGAAGATCGCATCGCCGTTGGCGCCGATCTGGATATGTTTGCCATCGCTGCTGGTATGGATCGAGGAGGGGGTGATGCCGGGCATGATATTGCCGCTGCGCTCGCGGATGAAGCCGAACACGTCGAACTCCGGCACCATGGACTCCATCATGGCGAAGATCGCCTCATACAGCGCCACATCGACCACCTGGCCCTGGCCGCCGTTGACCTCGCGATGGCGCAGCGCCATCAGCGCGCCTATCACGCCCCACAGCGCGGCAATCGAATCGCCGATGGAAATGCCGGTGCGCACCGGCGGGCGATCCGCGAAGCCGGTGATGTAGCGCAGCCCGCCCATGGACTCGCCGACCGCGCCGAAGCCCGGCTGATCCTTCATCGGCCCGCTCTGGCCGAAGCCGGACAGGCGCACCATCACCAGCTTGGGGTTGAGCGCATGCAGCACCTCCCAGCCCAGGCCGAGTTTTTCCAGCACGCCGGGGCGGAAGTTTTCGATCAGGATGTCGGCCTCGCCGAGCAGCTTCTTCAGCACCTGCAGGCCTTGCTCGTGCTTGAGGTTGAGGGTGATCGATTGTTTGTTGCGCGCCTGCACGAACCACCACAGCGAGGTGCCTTGGTAGAGCTTGCGCCACTTGCGCAGCGGGTCGCCGCCGTCGGGCGATTCGACCTTGATCACCTCGGCGCCGAACTCGGCGCAGATACGTGCGGCGAAGGGGCCGGCAATCAGGCTGCCGAGTTCGATCACTTTCAGGCCGGCGAGGGGCTTGCTGGGCAGGCTCATGGGGCGTCCATCTATCTGGGGATGGTCGCGACTCTAACGTGAGTACGCCGCATCGGGTAGACTTGCCGGCTTATTTGCCCAGTCAAGAAGCCCGCCCATGGCCCTGCCGTCCACCACCTACAAGATCGAGCTGAACCTCACCGATATCGACAACAGCGTCTACGAGCACCTGCGCTTCACCGTGGCCAAACACCCGTCGGAAACCGAAGAGCGCCTGGCCGCACGGTTGATCGGCTATGCCCTGTTCTACCACGAGCAGTTGGCTTTTGGCCGTGGCCTGTCGGATGTGGATGAACCGGCGCTGTGGGAAAAGAGCCTGGATGGTCGGGTGTTGCACTGGATCGAAGTCGGCCAGCCGGACAGCGAGCGCATCACCTGGTGCTCGCGGCGTACCGAGAAATTCAGCCTGGTGGCCTACGGCAATCTGCGCGTGTGGCAGACCAAGGCGCTCGATCCGGTGCGCAGCCTGAAAAACATCAACGTGGTGGCGCTGGATCAGGAGGCACTGGCAAGCGTGGCCCTCGACCTGCCGCGCTCGCTGAACTGGAGCGTGATGATCAGCGACGGCGAGTTATTCGTTACCGATGAGCGCGGTCAGCATGAAATACCTATCGAGTGGCTCATCGGCCAACGCTAAACGCCTTTTGCCGGCACCCTGGGCCGCCAAGGCGCTTACCGATCCCCTCCCGACATGAGCTGAAGATGCGTATCGAACCCCGCCCGCTACCCGCCATCCTGCCCGATCTGGGTAATCTGCCGCCGCTGTTGACCCGCCTGTATGCCGCCCGTGGCGTGCAGTCGCTGGCCGAGCTGGACAAGGGCCTGGCGCGGCTGCTGCCCTACCGGCAGCTCAAGGGTATCGAGGCGGCGGTCGAGTTGCTGGTGCAAGCCCTGGAGCAAGGCCAGCGGATGCTGATCGTCGGTGACTTCGATGCCGACGGTGCTACCGCCAGTGCGGTGGGCCTGCTCGGTTTGCGCCTGCTCGGTGCGGCCCATGTCGACTACCTGGTGCCGAACCGCTTCGAGTACGGCTACGGCCTGACCCCGGAAATAGTCGCGGTGGCGCTGCAACGCCAACCGCAACTATTGATCACCGTGGACAACGGCATTTCCAGCGTCGAGGGGGTGGCGGCGGCCAAGGCGGCGGGGCTGATGGTGCTGGTCACCGATCACCACTTGCCGGGGGCCGAGCTGCCGGCAGCGGACGCCATCGTCAACCCCAACCAACAGGGCTGCGAATTCCCGAGCAAGGCGCTGGCCGGGGTCGGGGTGATCTTCTACGTATTGCTGGCGCTGCGCGCGCGCTTGCGCGAGCTGAACTGGTTCAATCCGCAGCGGCCGGAGCCGAACCTGGCCGAGTTGCTCGACCTGGTGGCGTTGGGCAGCGTCGCCGACGTGGTGCCGCTGGACGCCAACAACCGCATCCTGGTGCATCAGGGCCTGGCGCGGATTCGCGCCGGGAGGGCGCGGCCGGGCCTGCGCGCGATCCTCGAAGTGGCCGGGCGGCAAGCGGAGCGCATCACCGCCACCGACCTCGGCTTCATCCTCGGCCCGCGCCTGAATGCGGCCGGACGGCTGGACGACATGAGTCTGGGCATCGAATGCCTGCTCTGCGCAGACCAGGCCCTGGCCCGCGACATGGCGGTGCAGCTGGATCAGCTCAACCAGGATCGCAAGGCCATCGAGCAGGGCATGCAGCGCGAGGCTCTGGCTCAGCTCAAGGATCTGCCGCTGGCGGACATGCCGTTCGGCCTGTGCCTGTTCGAGGCGGATTGGCATCAGGGGGTGATCGGCATCCTCGCTTCGCGCCTGAAGGAGCGTTATCACCGCCCGACCATCGCCTTCGCCGATGCCGGCGACGGCGTGCTCAAGGGCTCGGCGCGCTCGGTGCCGGGCTTTCATATCCGCGATGCGCTGGATGCAGTGGCGGCCAAGCACCCGGGCCTGATCAGCAAATTCGGCGGCCACGCCATGGCGGCGGGACTGTCCCTGCCGCAGGAGTGCTTCGGTGCCTTCGCCGTGGCCTTCGATGCCGAAGTGCGTCGGCAGTTGGGCGAGGACGACCTGACCGGGCGTTTGCTCTCCGATGGCACCTTGTCGGTCGAAGAGTTTCATCTGCCCCTGGCCAAGGAACTGCGCAATGCCGGGCCCTGGGGCCAGCATTTCCCCGAACCGCTGTTCCACGGGGTGTTCCAGGTGGTGCAGCAGCGCCTGGTCGGCGACAAACACCTCAAGCTGGTGCTGAAGACCGAGTGCGGCGGCCAGACCCTGGACGCCATCGCCTTCAACGTCGACCGCGAAACCTGGCCCAACCCCACCGTGCGCTGGGTCGAGTTGGCCTACAAGCTGGACGTCAACGAGTACCGTGGCCAGGAAAGCGTGCAACTGCTGGTGGCGCACCTGGCGCCGCGCTGACGATCAGCTCTGGTTTGCCTGCAGTTTCGCCTCATCGGCCAGGGCGCGCTCGCTGACGTCGCTCCAGCGCGAGAGCAGTTGCGGCGGCTGGGCGGACTTCTGCTGCGGCGCCTTGGCCAGGAAGATGCCGTGGTTGTTGAAGGCATACACCGGCAGCAGGTCGCGGCGCTCGCCGGCCGGCTTGATCCGCGGGTCGAGGTTGTCGAGGATCAGCGGCTGCGCCGTCTGGCTCGGGTAGTAGGCCAACACCATGTGCGCCTGGTTGAGCGCCAGGGTCTTGACGAAAGTCAGGCGCAACTTCTCGCTGGGCACGCCCATCTCCACCAGGCTGAAATACTTGCCGATGGCGAAGTCTTCGCAGTCGCCGCGGCCGCGCGACAGGGTCTGCAGCGGCGTCGCCCAGTATTCGTCCGTGCCCCAGATTTCGCGATCGGTAGCGTAGCTCACCGAGCGATTGATGAAGTCGTTGACCGCTTGCAGTTTGCTCCGCTCGTCCAGGGCGCCGCTCTGCTCGATCAGGCTGCGCCAACTGGTCAGCCGGGCTTGTTCGATGGCTTGATCCAAGGCGGAGGCCTCATGCCGGAGTTGGGCATGGCTGAGGCAGCCGCCCAGGGCCAGCAGGGTCGCCAGGGTCATCGACAGGAGGCGTGCGAGGGGGCGAGTGTGGCCGGAGGTCGCAAGTCGGGGCATGGTCGGGTGTCTGCGCTGGACTGTTGAGCCTTCCATAGCCTTAGCCGAGTTCTACTCGTTGGGCCGCCATCCTACCGACGTCAATTAGTGAGCGCATAGAGGCAGGGTGTGATGGGAAACACTATTTGAGGGCTTTCCCCCGAGTAACCGACGAACTGCAGGGGTTGCTGTCAGCGGAGCCGACGCCGACGGCGGCTCGTCAGGCTGCGTTGCGGCAACATCTCGAAGCAAACCGGCGGATAGTGCAGGAAGTTTCCATTTATTCTGGCGACCTGATTTGCACCTTTGTTGCACCTTTGTTGCCCATTTGTTAACCAGGAGACTTGTCGATGAATACCCGTGGTTTGCTCGATCAACTGCTCAAGTCCGGTCAGGATCTGCTGCAAAACAAGGCTGGGCAAAACCCCGGCAAGGGCTCCTCTGCCGGCGGTTTGGGTGGTTTGTTGTCAGGTGGCGGTGCCGGCGGTCTGGGCAGTCTGCTTTCCGGTGCGGGGGGCGGCGCTTTGGCCGGCGGCGCCATGGCTTTGCTGCTGGGCAACAAGAGTGCACGCAAGTTGGGCGGCAAGGCGCTGACCTATGGCGGTCTGGCCGCGCTCGGGGTGATCGCCTACAAGGCCTATGGCAACTGGCAGGCGCAGCAGGCGCAAGCGCCGCAAGGCGAACCGCAAACCCTCGACCGCTTGCCGGCGCCGCAGGCCGAGGCGCATAGCCAGGGCATTCTCAAGGCGTTGGTGGCCGCAGCCAAGGCCGATGGGCATGTCGATGCGCGCGAGCGTCAACTCATCGAAGGCGAGCTGGCCAAGTTGACCCATGACGCCGAGCTGCAGCGCTGGCTCGAGGCCGAGCTGAACAAGCCGCTCGATCCGGCCGAAGTGGCGCGCGCGGCGACCAGCCCGGAAATGGCCGCCGAGATGTACATCGCCAGCGTACTGATGGTCGATGAGGAGCATTTTATGGAGCGCGCCTACCTGGAAGAGCTGGCCCGTCAGCTTAAGCTCGATCCGGCGCTAAAAGCCGAGCTGGAAAGCCAGGTACAGCTTCAGCAGGACGCTAGCTAAGCGGCCCGGAACCGTTGCGACTATTATGTGGGTGTCTGCAAGAGTCCACACAATCGCCATAGCGGCTACAAACTCTCACCACAAAGCGACCCCAAGATTGCCCCCGTGTTTGCATAACTCACGGGGAGCGTCGCCATGTTTGACTATTTATCTACTGCCAGGATCTGCGCCGGTCGCAGGCTTGTACTGTTGATCGCCTTGGTTCTAGCGCCGCCCGCTCTGGTCAGTGCGCAAGCCGCTGCCGCGTCTGGTGAAAGCCCTTACTTCGCGGTGCAGAGCGACGATCCCGCGGTCGATCGCATGCCGCTCAAGTCCACCCGGGTGGACGTGCGAGTGCTGGGGGTGATCGCCGATGTGCGGGTCGTTCAGCAATACCGCAACGAGGGCACGCGGGCGCTGGAGGCGCGCTATGTGTTTCCTGGCTCGACCCGCGCGGCGGTGTATGGCATGAGGGTGCGTTTGGGCGAGCGCGAGCTGCAGGCGCAGATCCGCGAGAAGCAGAAGGCCCAGCAGCAATACCAGCAGGCCAAGAGCGCCGGCAAGACCGCGGCCTTGCTCCAGCAGCAGCGGGAAAACGTATTCCAGATGAATGTCGCCAATATCCTGCCCGGCGATGTGGTGGATGTGGAACTGCGTTATACCGAGCTGCTGGTGCCCACCGATGGCGTTTACCAGTTCGTCTTTCCGACCGTGGTCGGGCCGCGTTACAACGGCGCCGCGGGTAGCGAGAGCCGCAAGGCCGGGCCCTGGGTCGGTACGCCTTACCTGCCGCAGGGCGAAGCGGGTCGCGACAGTTTTGCCCTCAAGGTCGACGTGCAGTCGCCGGTGGCACTGGGCGAGATTCGCTCGCCCAGCCATCGCATCGAGCTGCAGCAGGCTACGCCGAGCCAGGCCCGGATCAGCCTGGACGCCAGCCAAGATCCCGGCAATAACCGCGACTTCGTCCTCGACTACCGCTTAAGTGGTGCCCGCTTCGAGAGCGGGGTGCTGCTGTCCAGGGGCGTCGATGAGAATTTCTTCCTGGCACTGATCGCGCCGCCGGCCAAGGTGAAGCGCCAGATGCTGGTGCCGCGTGAATACATCTTCGTGGTGGATATCTCCGGCTCCATGCATGGTTTTCCGCTGGATACCGCCAAGCGCCTGCTGAAGAAACTGGTCGGTAGTCTGCGTCCGGCCGATAGCTTCAATGTGCTGCTGTTTGCCGGCAGTAGCAGCATGCTCGCCGCCGAGTCCCTGGCGGCCACCCCGGCGAATATCCGCCAGGCGCTGGCTATGCTCGACACGCAGATGGGCTCGGGCGGTACCGAGCTGCTGCCGGCGTTGCGCCAGGCCCTGGCGGTACCCGCCGACCCCGAGCGGGCGCGCAGCTTTGTGGTGGTGACCGACGGTTATGTGACTGTGGAGCGCGATGCCTTCGAGCTGGTGCGCAGCAACCTGGACAAGGCCAACCTGTTCGCCTTCGGTATCGGCAGTTCGGTCAACCGGCAATTGCTCGAAGGCTTGGCCCGGGCCGGGCAGGGCGAGCCCTTCGTGATCCTCGATGAGGACTCGGCGGACGAGCAGGCCGAGCGCTTCCGGCAGATGATCGATGCGCCCGTATTGGCCAATCCGCAGGTACGTTTCGACGGTCTGGATGTGTACGACGTGGAACCGGTGGCCCTGCCGGATCTGTTCGCCCAACGCCCGCTGGCGGTGTTCGGCAAATGGCGCGGTGAGGCGCGCGGTAGCTTGCAGGTCGAGGGCCGCGGCGCGGCCGGGCCTTACCGCGCCGAAGTGGCAATACAGCCCGAGATGGCCAGCGCGAGCAATCAGGCGCTGGCCTACCTGTGGGCGCGGCATAAGGTCGCCAGCCTGACCGATCAGGAAACCCTCGAAGGCGACTATGCCCATAGCCAGGCGATACTGGATCTGGGCTTGAAGTACAGCCTGCTGACGCCCTACACCTCGTTTATCTCCGTCGATGAACGGGTGCGTAACCCCGATCCGGCCGCTGCCGCAAGCGTCAAACAGCCTGTGCCGATGCCTCAGGGGGTCAGTAATCTGGCGATAGGCGGCGCGCTGGTGTCGAGCACGCCGGAGCCAAGTGTCTGGCTGATGCTGCTGATTGCCGCCTTGGGCATGGGCTGGCTGGCGCGTCAGCATGTTCGTCAGGAGCAGCCCGCGTGATCTCGGCCCCGCGCATGGCTGGGGCGCGCTGTTCAGCGAGGCTGCCGGGCTGGGCCTGGCTCCTGTTGCCGACCCTGGCGCTGTGGCCAGTGTGGCAGTGGAGTGTGCGGCGGATGAGCGATGGCTCCGACGATCCATTCGGCATAGTCGCCCTGGCCGCGCTGCTGCCGATGCTCTGGCGCGAGCGCAGTCGCTTGGCCGCTGCGCCGCGTCTGCCTGGGTTGTTGCTGGCGCTGTTGCTCTGCGCGGTCGCCGCCCTGACGCCCGGGCTGCCGCCGTTGCTGCGCGCGGTGCTGGCGGTGTTGGCGCTGTTCAGTGGGGTGCTGGCCTTGCGCGTACCGGGCCAGGCATTGTTGGCCTGGTTGGGTCTGGCGCTGCTGGCCTTGCCGATCATGTCGTCGCTGCAGTTCTTTATCGGCTATCCGTTGCGGGTGCTAACGGCCGAGGTCAGTGCCTGGTTGCTGCGCGCGGGCGGGTTGGAGGTGTTGCGCCAAGGCAGCACGCTGGAGGTGGCCGGGCAACTGGTGATGGTCGATGCGCCCTGTTCGGGGATTCAGATGGCCTGGGTCGCCTATTTCACCGCCTTCGCCACGGCGGCCTGGTTGCGCCTGACGGATCGACAGCTGCTGCGGCGTTTGCCGCTGCTCGGCGGCTTGGTGCTGACGGGCAATATCCTGCGCAACAGCGTGCTGGTATTGCAGGAAACCGGGCGTCTGGATTGGCCGAGCTGGATGCATGAAGGCACCGGGTTGCTGGTGTTCGTCGCGGTCTGCGCGCTGGTGCTGCGCTATGTCGCGGCCGGTTGTGGAATGGTTACGCACGCCACTCCGGCGGCGGAACATCGGTCACCGCTCAGTCCGGCGCTGCAAGGCGCGCTGGTATTGGCCTTCGTCCTGTTGGCGCTGTGGCCGCTATTGAGCAAGCCGTTGGCGGCCGAGCCACGGCCGGATAATTTTGTCGAATGGCCGCTGCAGTTCGCTGGCCAGGCATTGCGACCGCTGGCCTTGTCGGCGGTGGAACAACGTTTCGCCGCGCAGTTTCCCGGCGCCATCGCCCGTTTCAGCGCCGGCGCGCAGGTGGTCACGCTGCGCCACGTCACCCGGCCCACGCGCAAGCTGCACCCGGCTGCCGATTGTTTCCGTGGCCTGGGGTATCGCATAGAAGCCATGCACCTGGAGCAGCGCACCGATGCCGCAGGCTTGCAGCGCTGCTTCGTCGCCAGCGGGCGCGGCACGAACCTGCGCGTGTGCGAGTACATCGAGGATGCCGGCGGGCAAAGCTTCAGCGATAACTCGGCCTGGTACTGGTCGGCGCTGAGCGGTCGTTCAGTGGGGCCGTGGCGTGCGGTGAGTACGGCCGAGCTATTGCCGCGTTGAGTGGAGCAAGTCGCTGCCCGGTTTATCCGCCGGCGCCAACTCGCCGCGCTCGCTCTCAGCGGTCTTGGCGCAAAGCGGGCACCCGGCTGCGCATGGGGCTGGAACAGGCAAGGCCCTGGTGAAAGCGCCGGCAGAACAACGCCACCGTCCACTGATCCGTCTGGTTGGCGGCGGGCTGCCAGGCGGGACGGACTGCGGTATACTCGCCGGCTTTTCCGAAAGTTTTACCTGCGAGTGCCGCCAGCCATGGAAATCAACCCGATCCTGAACAGCATCAAGGACCTGTCCGAGCGCACCCAGACTATTCGGGGGTATCTTTGACTACGATCACAAGCATGATCGGCTGGTCGAAGTAAACCGCGAACTGGAAGACCCGAACGTCTGGAACAACCCCGAATACGCGCAGAACCTGGGCCGTGAACGCGCCTCCCTGGCGTTGATCGTCGACACCATCGACGACCTCGACGGCAGCCTGGCCGACTCCCGCGATCTGCTACAGATGGCCGCCGAAGAGGAAGACCAGGGCGCCGTCGACGATGTCGCGGCCGAGGTCGAGCGCCTGCGCGATATCCTCGAGAAGATGGAATTCCGGCGCATGTTCAGCGGCGAGATGGACGCCAACAACGCCTACCTGGACATCCAGGCCGGCTCCGGCGGCACCGAAGCCCAGGACTGGGCCAACATGCTGTTGCGCATGTACCTGCGCTGGGCCGACAAACGCGGTTTCGACGCCACCATCATGGAGCTGTCGGCCGGCGAAGTCGCCGGGATCAAGGGCGCCACCCTGCATATCAAGGGCGAGTACGCCTTCGGCTGGTTGCGCACCGAGATCGGCGTGCACCGCCTGGTGCGCAAGAGCCCGTTCGACTCCGGCAATCGCCGGCATACCTCGTTCACCGCGGTGTTCGTCTCGCCGGAAATCGACGACAACATCGAGATCGAGATCAACCCGGCCGATCTGCGCATCGACACCTACCGTTCCTCCGGGGCCGGTGGCCAGCACGTCAACACCACCGACTCGGCGGTACGGATTACCCACGTGCCGAGCAACACCGTGGTCAGTTGCCAGAACGAACGCTCGCAGCACGCCAACAAGGACACTGCGATGAAGATGTTGCGCGCGCGCCTGTACGAGCAGGAAGTGCAGAAACGCAACGCCGCTTCGCAGGCCCTGGAAGACACCAAGTCGGACATCGGCTGGGGGCACCAGATCCGTTCCTATGTGCTCGATGCCTCGCGGATCAAGGATCTGCGCACCAATATCGAGCGCAGCGACTGCGACAAGGTGCTCGACGGCGATATCGACGAGTACCTGGTGGCCAGCCTGAAACAGGGGCTTTAACAACACGCAATGTAGGTTGGGCCGGTCAGGCCCAACGAGCGGCGCTGCATTTGCGTAGGAGGCCGGCCCGTTGGCCGGATGTTGGGCATCGCTGCGCTCAGCACCAACCTACGATTACCAGGAAAGACCAGAGATCATGAGCGACCAACAACTCGACCACCACGAACTGCAACAGGAAGAAAACAAGCTGATTGCCCAGCGCAAGGAAAAGCTTGCCGGCGCGCGCGAGCTGGGTAACGCCTTCCCCAACGATTTCCGTCGCGACAGCTACTGCGCGGACTTGCAGAAACAGTACGTCGATAAGACCAAGGAAGAGCTGGCCGAAGCCGCTATCCCGGTCAAGGTCGCCGGTCGCATCATGCTCAACCGCGGCTCCTTCATGGTGATTCAGGACATGAGCGGGCGCATCCAGGTCTACGTCAACCGCAAGACGTTGCCGCAAGCAAAACTGGAAGAGGTCAAGCACTGGGATCTGGGCGACATCATCGCCGCCGAAGGCACCCTGGCCCGTTCCGGCAAGGGCGACCTGTACGTCGAGATGACCGAGGTGCGCCTGCTGACCAAGTCGCTGCGCCCGCTGCCGGACAAGCACCACGGCCTGACCGACACCGAGCAGCGTTATCGCCAGCGTTACGTCGACCTGATGGTCAACGAGGAAGTGCGCGAGACCTTCCGCGTGCGCTCCCAGGTGATCGCCCACATCCGCCAGTTTCTGATGCAGCGCGACTTCCTCGAAGTGGAAACGCCGATGCTGCAGAGCATCCCCGGCGGCGCCGCGGCCAAGCCGTTCGAGACTCACCACAACGCCCTGGACATGCAGATGTTCCTGCGTATCGCCCCCGAGCTGTACCTCAAGCGCCTGGTGGTCGGCGGCTTCGAGCGGGTGTTCGAGATCAACCGCAACTTCCGTAACGAGGGCGTGTCGACCCGGCACAACCCCGAGTTCACCATGCTCGAGTTCTACCAGGCCTACGCCGACTACGAAGACATGATGGACCTGACCGAGGAACTGTTCCGCGAGCTGGCGCAGTTGGTGCTCGGCAGCACCGACGTGCCCTACGGCGACAAGCTGTTCCACTTCGGCACGCCCTTTGTGCGCCTGTCGGTGTTCGACTCGATCCTCAAGTACAACCCGCAGATTACTGCCGCCGACTTGCACGACATCGACAAGGCCCGCGCCATCGCCAAGCAGGCCGGCGCCAAGGTGCTGGGCTTCGAAGGACTGGGCAAGCTGCAGGTGATGATTTTCGAGGAACTGGTCGAGCACAAGCTGGAGCAGCCGCACTTCATCACCAAATATCCGTTCGAAGTGTCGCCGCTGGCGCGGCGTAACGATGAAGACCCGAGCGTCACCGACCGTTTCGAGCTGTTTATCGGCGGCCGTGAAATCGCCAACGCCTATTCCGAGCTGAACGACGCCGAAGACCAGGCCGAACGCTTCCAAGCCCAGGTGGCCGACAAGGACGCCGGCGACGACGAGGCCATGCATTACGATGCCGATTTCGTCCGCGCCCTGGAATACGGCATGCCGCCCACCGCGGGCGAGGGTATCGGCATCGACCGCCTGGTGATGCTGCTCACCGATGCACCGTCGATCCGCGACGTGATCCTCTTCCCGCACATGCGCCCGCAAGCGTGAAGCCAAGCCGCCCTCGGGCGGCTTTTTGTTGTCTATGTCCCAGTGATCTGTTGGTCGCCACTTTTGTAGCTTTTGTGGGTTAGCGGCGCGGGTCGTGGAGCTGAAAAGCAACGGCATCATTGGCGCGCCACATAACCCAGCAAGTGGCGGTCGGCGTTCTCAGGCGCAACTGACTGGGTAACCGGCCAGGTGCCGGGTTCGTGTCAGCCGGAGCGGGATGCCAAGCTGTTGACGGCGATTATCGGCTGGATGGAGTATCAGAACCTGCTCGACGGAGTTGAACAACTAGACAATGAAGACATGTTGGTCATTCTTAAACGTTATATGCATGTAGTGTTGGCACTCTGAGTTGTGCCGACGCCCCCCGAAGGGTTTCTCCGGGGGGGCGAACTGTTTTCACATGGAGAGCGAAATGAAAGCCTGGCGCCTAGTGGTCGTTTTGTCCTTGCTGTTGTTGAGTGGTTGCCTGGTGACCTTCAACGACCCGATTCCAGCCAACGAAGCGGCGCCTATTCCTTTGCTCGGCGAATGGTCGCGCAAGGACGAATGGGGCGAGCAGTTCTATCTGGACATCACCCGTGCCGGCTCCAACCTCTACGAGGCCCGAACTTACGAGGGCAGCCCGGACAACCTCGACAGTCTCCAACGGTATGGCTTCACCGTGGCCCATCACGGCCGGCGTTGGTACCTGTCGGCAGGGTTGCCGCAACGCCTGGGCGGCAACTTCGCCATCGCCGGCTTCGAACTGACCGCCGACAATGAGCTGGTGGTCTACACCCTGGATGTCGAACGCGTCCTGCAGGAGCTCGAGGCGGGCCGGTTGCAAGGCACCCCCGTCGACACGCCGCAGGGCGAGGGGGTCTTGATTAGCAGCCCGTTGGACGTGGTCTTCGCCTACCTCGACGATCAGGCCAATTCGGATGTATTTATCGAGGTCGCGCGCTATCAGCGCGTCGGCCCATAGGCAGTCAAAGCATGGACAATGAGGGCGCGATGAACAGTCACAGCGAGCTGGACGACTATCAACTGAGCGTGCGGGCGTTATCCGAGCGGATCGTCGAGGCGCAGACGCCGATTCGCGTGCTCGATGCGGTGAAATGGGACGACAGCATCCGTGAGGGCTTTCTCAAACAGAAAGGCAAAAAGCCGCCGGCGGTCGACCGCGCCTATTACGCAAGCCGCCCCTTGGGCTTCGATGCGATCGCGAAGAAACAGGAATTCCAGGGCATCGAGCGCGATGTCACCCGTCAGCTCGGCCAGTTCAACCCGGTCGGCCAGATCATGCGGCGCATGTGCCGCGAATACCGCATGGTCATCCGCATGCTCGAGGCGCGCGGCACCGAGGATTTCGGCCTGATCTCCCAGGAGCTCTATGGCGCCGCCTCCGATGCCTTCCATGCCGGCGACCCGACCCTGGCCGACCTGGGCCTGATGTTCTCCGACTACCTGAACAATATCGACAGGCGCGGCGATCTTGAGGACGAGCCGAAAAACCTCGACGCCAAACAGGCCGTGAGTTTGTTGCAGGGCCGGCTGAACAAGGTGTTCGGCGAAGCGGAGGACACCATCCGGGTGTTCGAGTCCGACGGCATTCTCGCCGATGCCGCGGCCGGCGCCGACTACATCAAGATTCGCGCCGATGCGCTGTTCAACGAACGCGATGTCCGGGCGCTGGAAGTACACGAGGGGCTGGTGCATGTCGGCACCACCCTCAACGGTTTGAGCCAACCGATCTGCACCTTTCTGTCCAAGGGGCCGCCGTCGTCCACCGTGACCCAGGAGGGGCTGGCCATCCTGATGGAGGTGATCACTTTCGCCTCCTACCCGACCCGTCTGCGCAAGCTGACCAATCGCACTCGCACCATCCACATGGCCGAGGAGGGGGCGGATTTTCTCCAGGTCTTCGAGTTCTACCGCGAGCAGGGTTTCGACATGGAGGTCAGCTACAGCAACGCCAGCCGGGTGTTCCGTGGCTCGACCCCGAACGGGTTGCCGTTCACCAAGGATCTGTCCTATCTGAAGGGCTTCATCATGGTCTACAACTACATCCAGTTGGCCGTGCGCAAGGGCAAGTTGGAGCAGATACCCCTGCTGTTTTGCGGCAAGACCACCCTGGAAGACATGCGCACCCTGCGCCAGTTGGTCGACGAGGGCCTGGTGGTGGCGCCGAAATACCTGCCGCCGCAGTTCCAGGATCTCAACGCGCTGTCGGCCTGGATGTGTTTCTCCAACTTCCTCAATCACCTGAGTCTGGATCGGATCGAAGCCGACTACGCCAACATCCTCTAGGCGCTGCTGCACTCGGTTATGCGGCGTTGCGCACGACCCTTCGCTCGTGACGCTCCTGAACCTTAAACAGGTGAGCCGTAGCCCCGGATGCAATCCGGGAAAGCGCCCAATTCGAACAGCCAGGAGCCCCGCATGCCCAGCCACTCGCTCGACTACGAAATCCTCGGCGCCTCGGCGCAGAGCGTGGAAATCATCCTCGACCCCGGCGAGACGGTGATCGCCGAAGCCGGCATGATGAACTACATGAGCGACGGCGTACGCTTCGAGACGCGCATGGGCGATGGCGCGGCGAGCGGGGTACTGGGCAAGTTGTGGAGCGCCGGCAAGCGCCTGCTCACCGGCGAGTCGCTGTTTATGACGCACTTCTCCAATGCCGGCCAAACCCAGGCACGGGTGGCTTTCGCCGCGCCTTACCCGGGCACCGTGGTGCCGATTCAATTGGCCGAGCACGGCGGCAGCCTGATCTGCCAGAAAGACGCCTTTCTCTGCGCCGCCTACGGCACCGCGGTCGGTATCAGTTTCAACAAGCGCCTGGGCGCCGGTTTCTTCGGCGGCGAGGGCTTTATCCTGCAAAAACTCGAGGGCGATGGCCTGGCCTTCGTGCATGCCGGCGGCACCGTGATCCGCAAGGAGTTGAACAACGAGACCCTGCGCCTCGACACCGGCTGCCTGGTGGCCTTTACCAGCGGCATCGACTACGACATCGCCCTGGCCGGCGGGCTGAAAAGCATGCTGTTCGGCGGCGAGGGCATCGTCCTGGCGACCCTCAAGGGCACTGGCACGGTCTGGGTGCAGAGCCTGCCGTTCTCGCGCCTGGCCGAGCGCATCTACGCGGCGACCTTCAAGGCCCGCGAGCAAGTGCGTGCCGGCGGCAAATGATCGAGCCTTCGCACGGGCTCGCGCGCGTATCAAGCTGCGCCGCCTGCCGTTACTGTCAGTGCCAATTCGTCGCTTGCCTGTCAGCCAGCCATCTGGCTCGATAGGCGACTATTTTTTGCCGAAACGCCCAACCTCGAGAGTCTGTCATGAGTGAACTGAACCCCATCCCCCTGATCCTCACCGGCATCGCCAGCATCTGCGCCACAGTGGCGGCCCTCGGCTACTACGGCTATCTGCACATCGCCCAGCCGGAGGATGCCTTGCTGCTCGCCGACTACACCATGCTCAAGACCGTTCCCGGCGAGGACTACAAGGTCTCGCTCAAGCCGGCCAGCCAGGTGGCGCAGTGCGTGGACGGCGTACTGGTGTTGTTCGACCTGGAACAGAAAGGCCTGAGTGGCGTGCTGGTCGACCAACGCAAGCGGGCCGTGCGCTGCGTGGCCGAGGGTGCGCCGGCCGGAGAGTGACAGTGCGGCCGGCAGCCTGAGCGGCCTGCGCGCCGCAGCTATCCCCGGCGCACGGCAATCGGGCCCAGCGCCGACGACAAGGAGTCATCGATGGAGCTCTACCTGCTGTTTCTGCTGATGGCCGCCGCCACCGTGGCCAGCCCCGGCCCGGGCGTGGTCATGACCCTGACCAATGCCCTGCGTTATGGTTTGCGCGGCACCTTTGGCGGAATTCTCGGCATCGCTTTCGGCGCCCTGGTGGTCGCGGCGATTTCGGCCACCAGTTTGGGGGTGTTGCTCGCGACCTCGGCGCAGGCCTTCACCCTGCTCAAATTGGTCGGCGCGGCCTACCTGGTTTACCTCGGCATTCGCCTGTGGCGGGCGCCGCCGTTCGATTTCTCCCTGCAAGCGGTGCACAGCGCGAGCTTCCCTCGGCGCTTTGTCGAAGGGCTGTCGTTACAGTTGACCAACCCCAAGGCGGTGTTTTTCTTCCTGTCGATTTTTCCGCAATTCATCGACCCGGCACGCGACTATTCGCTGCAGTTCGCCACCCTGGTGCTGACGTACAGTGCGCTGGTGGTGTGCATTCATTGCGTCTATGCGTTGTTTGCGCGGCGGGCGAAGTCCTGGCTGACCTCGTCACGTGGCGGGCGCATCGTCAATAAAACCGCTGGGCTGACCTTTATCGGCTTCGGCGCGGCATTGGCTTCGGCGAGCCGCTAACAGGCGGTTGGGGATGAATACAGATAGTAACTCTGCGCCCTTATCTGTCCGAGCTTGGTGCGCCAAGCATGCAGGGTGGCGTGGGAGATGCCTTCTTGACGCGACAACTCGGCCACGCACATGTTTTGTGGCGGCAGTAATTTACGGATAAGGGCAGCTTTACGCTCAGGTGAATAACGCGACCTTACCGCTCTCTTTGACGCCTCCGATCTATCGTTTTGATAAGTCGGCTCAGGCGACCACTGGCCTGACACCGGGGGCAGCCGCAAGACAACCACCCCAGGCCGTTGACGGCCGAAGAGCTGGAGGTGCTAAAAAGGGACATGCACGATGCCTCCATCTGGATGTGCGCTGAGCTGCGGCGTAGAGCCGAATGTCGGCACAGTGCGAGTAAGGTCAGCCAGCTTTTGACGCCCGGCGGCGGTTGACGCAATGGCGCAGCTGCCTATAATTGGCAGCAACACGACCCCTGTCGGTTGAAGCGCTTCGGTGCCGAGATTGCTCAGGGGTTTTTTATTGCCTGCAGTTTACCAATCGAGTGTCTGCCAGCTTTCTGGTGCGCCCATGCCTTTCAGATCGAGACCTAGGTGGCTCAGGTCTGGGAAGTCCTGCTCCATTAGCGTTTTCAGTCTTTGCCCCCAGCTAGATGCCGGGTTGATGACCTTCATCAGTTGCAGAATGATTACTAACAGAACGAAAGGTTTGCGCTGACGTGCCTCCTGAAAGGGGCTCAATGCAGGAGTTTCTTCTGTCGATGGCAGGCGAGGGTATACAACAACGTTTCTGTTCCACAGCCGGCTGTGATGGGCACATACGTTACGTAGATAGTTCAGGCTATGCAGCCATGTGGCGAAAATGCGGCCATTACTGACTTCATATTGCTTGGCAATGGAGTCCTGGTCTGCTTCGGTCATGCCACTGAAAAGCGTTGATAGAGTTCCAAAATCCCACACTTCGCAGGCGACCCAAACGGCCAAAGGCAATCCGTATTTGTCCTTGTTGTGACGGATGAAGTCTTCGTTTGAGCGGTTGATAAGCGCTGCATGCTTGCTCAACCAGCCATGATGTTTGGTCAGCCCTGTCTTACTATCCAGCTTGCCGGAGAAGCTTTGGTGAAACAGCTCCGGCTTCAGGTAGGAGAACTTATGGTGCTTGCCAAGGCCATGGGAGATGTCGACGCGCAGGGCAATTTCGATACGCTCCAGCGCATCCAGGACGAGCAGTCGCAATTTCTTGTCGAATACATAAAGGTCTACGGCGTTCTGAAAGGTCGTTCCAGGTTTGAATTCATCCAGCGGCAGCCGCTCAACTTTGACCTTTTTCGGCTTGGCATTGGTCTGTGGATCGAGCAGGCAGAGGTCGACGCGTTCGCGGAATGGGTACCAGTAACCGCTCAGCCGGTAGTAGCCGATGCGCTCTAGGTAGTCCAGGGCCCTGGCGTTGTCTGTGACACCCATGCCGCGAGCGATGAGCTGATCGAGCTGCTCCTGGTAGCTTTTCCAGGGTTTTGGATAGCCGGGTATCATTTGAAAATGACCTTGAGCATCTGCCGCTTTCTCCTCGCCGTCCTGATTGCCCTTTGGCTATTCGAAACCGGGCAAGCTGAGCATACCGCCCGTGGTGCGTTGGCCAAAGCCGGTGGGCGTCAGGATTTCCTGCTTCTTCATCTTGGCGAGCACTGCCAGCCATTCGTTCTTGCCGAAGCGCAGCTTGGCGTCGTTCCAGCTATGCATAACTTCGTCGACGATGGCCTCATCGGTAACCGGGCGGCCTTCGAGGATAAAGTCGTTCCAGGCGGCGTAGAGCGTTACGGTCATTTCGCAGCGATCCGTATCCCAGTCCCGCATCAAGTCGACGACCCGCTCAATGGTGGCCCGCTCGGCAGTCGACCAGGCGCTGTCATACGCCTGCCGATGTTGCCCTGCCTGGGAAAGCGGACGGTAGGCATGGCCAAAGGTTTCGCGGTCGACGCACTCGTACCACTGGCGGTTGCATAGCTCGTTCTCGACCTGATTCATCAGTTGACGATCATGGGGGCCGGCTGCATCGCGCAAGTAGTTACCCTGTACGGCGGCAAGCCTGGCCGCATGCTCGGCCAGGTAAATCACCTTCTGCAGTTTGCGCTGGCCGAAGGTGCGTTGGCTGTGGAGGCGGTGAGTTATTTCGGCAGCGAGTAGGGTGCGGGCGACTTTTTGATCCGTGGTGACGGGTGCCTGCTGGCGATCATCGGCAAGGGCGCGTTCGACCAGGGTGCTGGCCAGCTGTTCGTTCAGTTGGCGGGCCTGGGTTAGGCGGGTTTTTAGTCGGTCGCAGAGGGCCATTAGTTGATCGACTTTGGCGACGATGCGCTGTTGTTCTGGCAGAGGGGCCAGCGGAATAGGTGCGAGCTTCAATTTCTCCTGTGAAATATTCACTTGGCTGGCAGCCATGCCGGACTTGGCTGACTCCAAGTACCTTGCTGTACTCCCAGTATTTAGACATAGAGCTATATAGCGTCCATATGCCCCTGCCTCAACCGGATGGAAGCGGATGATCTTGTCCGAAATCATTAGCTTGGGTCTGGTGCTTGCGACTAAGCAAGAGATACCCACTCTATTGGTCGGGCCTGCACGAGTAAAAAGAATGTCCCCAGCCTTCACCTCTGCATCAGGTCTAGGCTCAAGGTGAGAGGGAAGCTCTTTGTTCTCATCCTGACGATATTGCATAACCTGCACTGCAGTTGTCTTGAGCACACCCCAAATGTCATTTTTTGGTGACGGATTTTGCTCGCAAGCCGGACTCCAGCCAGAGTCCATTCCCAATGTGATCGCGTTGAGTGTTACCCAGCGCCATGAGTCTGGAAGTTCGGGAGTGCCTTCGCTTCTGCCTACGTCCAGAGCGCTCTTCGTTTTTTTCAGTAGACCGGCTTCAATCAACTGAGCTTTTTCACTTTCAATTCGGCCAAGCCAGCAACTCGCCGATTCATCACTGGGGTCTTGCGGAACCAGTTTGCCCACCACGGCCAGCTGCAACAGGGTTTGTTTGAGGGCGTCGATGCTGGGTTCGGAGGTGAACAGGGTGTCGAAGTGTTCGGCCAGGCGTTGCCAGTTGGCAGCGAAGTCGGAGGCGTCGCTGGCTTGGGTCAGGCTGTCGAGCAGCTCTTGTACCAGTTGGGCGTGGGCACTTTCGGCGTCGGTCTGCTGGGCTTCCAGGCGGTCGCACAGGGCCATCAGTTCATCGACTTTGGCGACGATGCGGTGTTGTTCGGCGAGCGGCGGTAGCGGGATGACTGCATTATTTAGCTTGGCTAGCGTCACGCGAGTGATTGCCACGCCCGTCATACCAGCACGCATTTCGCGATAGAAAACCGGCGAGACTATCGCTTTCAGCATGTACTCGTTATGCAGTCCGCCGCTGGGTTTGAGTAGCGCCACGCTGGATAGCATGCTGAACGGCTCGTCCAGCGAGTTAATTGTTGCTACGCCAGTGGTCGCGCCATCTTTGATATACAGGACGTCGCCTTTACTTGGGTCACAACGAGAAAAAATCTCCTGATGGATTTCATTGGTCACATAAGTGACCCCTGTCAGATCGATACCCCATGACTTGATATTCTTTGCTGAGATGTATTTGTAATCACCACTCGGGGTATTTGTGGGCGAGTGGTGTGTTCCATCCGTTATTTTTAAAGTGATTTCGCCAAGACGCCCCCACACCCAAGACATGGGTAACTCAAATAGCTTTTCTTCCTCGGCTATCGACGCCAGCGGCTTCTGCTTCTTGATCTTACCCTCAGCCACCAACCGAGCCTTTTCCTCGGCAATCCGCTTAAGCAACTCACTGGCCGGTTCTTCGCTGGAATCTTGCGGCACCAGCTTGCCGCGCACGGCCAGCTCCAGAATCAGTTCGCGCAGCTTCTTGATGCCATTGGGGCTGCCTGCCAGCAGCGGCAGATTGTCGGTGAGCAAAGCAGTCATGCTGTTTCACCGGCGTCAGGTGTGGCAGCTAAAGGCGAATCCCCCCTAGCCCCCCTTTTGCAAAGGGGGGGATGGGGTTCTGCGTCGGTTGATGAGGGCTGCGTGCGGCCTGGCAGTACGCTGGTGCCGGGAGCGGCATCAGGCTGCTTGTCTCCCCCCTTTGAAAAAGGGGGGCAGGGGGGGATTGCTTTTGCTACTTCAGCAAAAATCACGCTCATTACATCTTCCAACTCAAGTAAAACCTGACGGTTATCGAAACGGATTACCTGCAGTCCGAGCTTTTGCAGGGCAGCGGTTCGTTGCTGGTCCCGTTCTTGTGCAGCCGTTTCGAGGTGTTGTGCCCCATCCAGTTCGATGACCAGCTTGGCCGCTGCGCAGTAAAAGTCGGCGATATAGCCGGCCAAGGGTTTCTGGCGATAGAACTGCAGATCCAATACCTGTTTGCGTCTGAGTCGAGACCAGAGCCGCTGTTCGGCCTCGGTCATGTTGCTGCGCAGATCGCGGGCCAAGGGCTTCAGGTTGCGGTTGTAGGGCAGCATGTTGCTCATCCTTGAGTGTTCATGGTCTTTCCAGGGCTTCGGCCAGCACCGTCTTGAGCTGGTCGCGCAGCTCGCCGATTTCATCTTGCAGCTTGGCGTAGTTGCGCAGCAGCTGGTTCGGGTCGTGGCTGATCTGTTCGCCGATATGCGGGTTCTTGCAGTCGAGGTTCCAGTTGCGCGCCTGCAGCTCTTCGACGCCGACCTGCCAGGCAAACTCGTTCTCTTTCCGTGCGGCAAAACCATCGGCTTCGCTGCCCCACCAGGCTTGCTCCACGGCGAACTCTTCGATACGCATGGGCCGGGTCTTGGAGTAGTTCTTCACTCCGGCCGGGTACTGGTGTTCGTAGAACCACACCTGTTTGGTCGACGTGCCCTTGGTGAAGAACAGCAGGTTGGTCTTGATGCCGGTGTAGGGGTTGAACACGCCATTGGGCAGGCGAACTATGGTGTGCAGGTTGCACTCGGTGAGCAGCTTTTCCTTGATGCGGCTTTTGATGCCTTCGCCAAACAGAAAACCATCGGGCAGCACCACGGCGGCGCGGCCACCGTCTTTAAGCAGCTGCATGATCAGCAGCAGAAACAGGTCGGCGGTTTCGCGGGTGCGGAAGGCGGCGGGGAAGTTGGTTTCGATGCCGTCTTCTTCCATGCCGCCGAACGGCGGGTTGGCGACGATGCAGTGCACGCGCTCGTTCGGGCTCCAGCTGATCAGCGGTTTGCTCAGGGTGTTGTCGTGGCGGATCTGGCTGGGCACTTCGATGCCGTGCAGGATCATATTGGTGGTGGCCAGCAGGTGCGGCAGCGGCTTCTTCTCCACGCCGAAGATGCTGGCCTGCAGGGTGCGTTCGTCCTCGGCGGTTTTCACATAGCGGCTGCGCTTGTGCTCGATGGCGCAGGTGAGGAAGCCGCCGGTGCCGCAGGCCGGATCCATGACCTTTTCCTCCAGCTTGGGGTCGACCATGCGCACCATAAATTCGGTGACCGGACGCGGGGTGTAGAACTCGCCGGCGTTGCCGGCGTTCTGCAGGTCGCGCAGCAGTTGCTCGTAGAGGTTGCCGAACTCGTGGCGCTCCTGGGCCTTGTTGAAGTCCACGCCTTGCTGAATCTTGTTGACCACCTGGCGCAGCAACTGGCCGGACTTCATGTAGTTGTAGGCGTCCTCGAACACGCTGCGCACCACGAAGGCCGACGGCGTGTTGCTGTACTCGTGCAGGTTCTGCAGCTGGGGGAACAGGTTGTTGTCGATAAAACCCTTGAGGTCGTCGCCGGTCATGCCTTCCGGGTCGGCGGCCCAGGTGCGCCAGCGGCAGCTCTCGGGGATGGGCGAGCGGTAGCTGTCGTCCATCAGCTCCCATTCCAGCTCGCGGTCATCGAAAATCTTCAGGAACAGCAGCCAGACCAGCTGGCCGATGCGCTGGGCGTCGCCGTCGACGCCGACGTCTTTGCGCATGATGTCCTGGATGGATTTGATGGTGGAGCTGATCGACATAACGAATTCTCGGCAGGTGCGGCAAAGCGGGGGATTGTATCGGGATTGGCTGATGATGGTGGGCAAGGCTGCGCCGTTGCCCACCCTACGATCCAGTTCTGCTAACTGGCGTAAAGCTCGTCTTCCAGTTCGTGGATGGCCTTGTTGTAGCCAGCCTTGCCGCCAAAGGCCTTGACCAACTCGATGGGCGCACCAATCTGGCTGAACGGGTCGAGTTGGAGGATTTTGATGTCCTCGATATGCTCGATGCCGGTGTCGGCGTATTTATCCAGCAGGGCTTCCAGCACCTGGCGGGCGGCGCCGGAATACCTGGCGAAGTAGTTGCGCTTTTTCACCTGCTCGGCGCGCTCGCGGCGCGACAGGGCCGGCTGGTCGAATGCGACGTGGCAGATCAGGTCGAAGGGATCTAGCGGCTTGCCCTGCTGCTTTTCCACTTCTTCGGCGAGGGCTTCCCACATCACGCCTTGGGCGGCCATTTCGTCGATGATGGCCTTCTTCTGCTCGGCATCACTCCAACGGCGCAGGAAGTCATCCAGCGAGGCGAACTGCTTTTGCACGCAGGCGCGGGTGTAATCGTGCAGCGACTCGGTGATCAGTCGGCCGTCCGGGCCGTAATACTGCACGCGCTCGGCGATGACGTAGATCGGGATGCTGTCGATGACGTACTTGATGCGCCGCAATCCCCCCTCGATCCCCCCTTCTGCGAAGGGGGGAAGGTCGTCCGCTATCAACTGCTCCCCCTCTTTACCAAAGAGGGGGCCGGGGGAAGATTCCTCGTCGGGCGGCACGGGTGACTCGTCTGACCCTGGCTCGTAAATCACAACCGGATCGCCATCGAAGGCCGAGTCGGCAAACAGCTCGGTGGCCTTTTTGAAGTCCATGATGGTGAACCAGTACTTGCCGTAGTCCTCGTTGATGCGGGTGCCGCGACCGATGATCTGCTTGAACTCGGTCATCGACTTGATGTGCTGGTCGAGCACGATCAGCTTGCAGGTCTGCGCATCGACGCCGGTGGTCATCAGCTTGCTGGTGGTGGCGATGACCGGGTAGCGCTCTTCAGGGTTGATGAAGTTATCCAGCTCGGCCTTGCCTTCCTGCTCATCGCCGGTGATGCGCATAACGTACTTGCGATTCTCGGCCACGCGCTCCGGGTTGAGGTTGACCAGGGCCTGGCGCATGCGCTCGGCGTGGTTGATGTCGTCGCAGAAGACGATGGTTTTCTGGAACGGATCGGTGGCCTTGAGGAACTCGCTGACCTTCTGCGCCACCAGTTGGGTGCGCGCCTCGATGACCAGGGTGCGATCCATGTCCTTGAGGTTGTAGATACGGTCTTCGATCAGCTCGCCATGCTTGTCGAGCATGCCCTTGGGCGGCCGCCAGCCTTGCAGGTCTTTGTCGAAGTCGATGCGCACCACCTTGTAGGGCGCGAGGAAGCCGTCTTCGATGCCCTGCTTAAGGGTGTAGCTGTACACCGGCTCGCCGAAGTAGGTGATGCTCGACACCTCTTTGGTTTCCTTCGGCGTGGCGGTGAGGCCGACGTGGGTGGCGTTGGCGAAATAGTCGAGAATCTCGCGCCAGGCGGAGTCTTCGGCGGCGCTGCCGCGGTGGCATTCATCGATCACGATCAGGTCGAAGAAGTCGCGGGAGAACTGCTTGTAGACGTTCATCTCATCTTCAGCGCCGGTGACGGCCTGATAGAGCGACAGGTAGATCTCGTAGGAGGTGTCGATCTGGCGTTTGGCGATCTTGGTCATCGCCTGGCCGAACGGCTTGAAGTCGTTGTTCTTGGTCTGGTCGACCAGGATATTGCGGTCGGCGAGAAACAGGATGCGTTTCTTCTGCTTGGACTTCCACAGCCGCCAGATAATCTGGAAGGCGGTGTAGGTCTTGCCGGTGCCGGTGGCCATGACCAGCAGCACGCGATCCTGCCCGCGTGCCACGGCTTCGACCGTGCGGTTGATGGCGTTCATCTGGTAGTAGTGCGGTGTTCGGCTGGAACCGTCGTTGTAGTAGGGCGCGGCGATCTTGTGCTGGGCCTGGTCGTCCAGGCCCTTCCACTGGCAGTAACGCTGCCAGAGTTCATCCGGGCCGGGGAACTGGTCGAGGCTGAGTTCGGTTTCGGTCTGGCCGCCTGTGCCGCTGCGGTCGTGGAACAGGAAACCATCGCCATTGCTGGAGAACACGAAAGGCACATCCAGCGCCTCGGCATAGCCCAGCGCCTGCTGCATGCCGGAGCCCACGGAGTGCTTGTTGTCCTTCGCCTCGATCACGGCAAGCGGCAGGTTGGCCTGGTGGTAGAGGATGAAGTCGGCACGGCGCGATTCGCCCCGGCTGTGCAGCTTGCCGCGGACGATGATGCGGCCCTTGGTGAAGCTGACTTCCTCGCGTACCTGCTGGTGCATGTCCCAACCGGCTTGCTGGACGGCTGGGGCGATGTACTTGCTGCAGATGTCCCGCTCGGAAAGCGACTTTTTGTCCATAACCCCAATTCCCTTCAAGCCGGCCTGGTCGCTCCATGCCGGCACTGCTGATCGTGCTCGATGGGCGTAAATGTACCTTGTTTGGCGTTGATTGGGCGGGGCGTCTTGCCCAGGGGGGGGTGAACACTCTCCATTTTTGTCTTGCGACTTTCAGTTGGCTGGACGGTCGTTGCCGCCGGCCGGCCGGCAAGCAGGCAAGCAGGCAAGCAGGCATGCACGAGCAAGGATTGCCTTCTGGCTATTGAATGTGCGGGTCTGTTGGGGTCACCCTTTACAGCTGATTTGGGCAGGCCGCTGATAGGGTCTTCTTCGCTTAGCGTTTTTCATGCCGAGCGTGCCGCAAATGTGCCATTCAACCTGTTGGAGCCTCTATGGAACCCGCCAAACCCGCGCTAATCCGCGAAACCTTCCCCGTCGGGCCTTTGCAGTGCAACTGCACGATCATCGGCGACCCGGTGACCAAAAAGGCCATTGTGGTCGATCCCGGTGGCAATCCCGAGTTGATCATGGCGCGCCTCGAAGCCCATGGCCTCAAGGTGGTCAGTATCATTCACACCCACGCCCATCTGGATCACTTCCTCGCCTCCGGGCAGATGAAGGAGAAGACCGGCGCGACCCTGCACCTGCACAAGGACGATCAGTTCCTCTGGGACAACCTGGAGATGCAGTGCCGCATGTTCGGCGTGCCCTATGTGCCGGTGCCGGCCCCCGATCAGTGGTTGGTCGACGATCAGGCGCTGGACTGCGGTTGCGGGGTGGCGTTGCACACGCCGGGGCATACGCCGGGTTCGATGAGCTTCTGGTTCCCCCGGGACAAGCTGCTGATCGCCGGCGATACCCTGTTCAAGCGTGGCATCGGCCGTACCGACCTGTGGGGCGGCGACTACCCGACCATCGAGCGTTCGATCAAGCAGCGCCTGTACCGCCTGGACGAAGAGGCCACGGTGGTCACCGGTCACGGGCCGGATACCCAGTTGGCCGAGGAGATGCGCGAAAACCCATTCGTGCGGGCATGACGGCCAATGCCGCGCGACGGAGCTTGCTAAGCTGATGAGGAACTTCACGTCCGAGCCAGGTTCGAAACCCTGGTTTGAAATCTGTCATAACACGGAAAAACAAGGGAACAACCATGACTAAATGGCGCAACCTGGCATTTGCAGCAGCTGGCATTACCCTCCTGGCCGGCTGTACCACCAACCCCTACACCGGCGAGCGTGAAGCCGGTAAAGCCGGTATCTACGGCGGTGTTGGCGCGGTAACCGGCGCCGTGATCGGGGCGGCCACTTCGAGCAAGAAAGACCGGGCCAAAGGCGCCTTGATCGGCGCGGCAGTGGGCGGCGCCGCAGGCGGTGGCTATGGCTATTACGTCGACACCCAGGAAGCCAAGCTGCGCCAGACCCTGCAGGGCACGGGTGTGCAGGTGCAGCGCAATGGCGATGACCTGAAGTTGATCATGCCGGGCAACATCACCTTCGCCAGCAACTCGGCGGATATTTCCAGCGGCTTCTACCCGACCCTCAATTCCCTGGTCACGGTGTTCAAGGAATTCGACAAGAACGGCATCGACATCGTCGGCCACACCGACAGCACCGGTTCGCTGGAGCTGAACCAGAACCTGTCGAATCGCCGCGCGCAGAGCGTCGCCTCTTACCTGTCCGCCAATGGCATAGCGGCGGCGCGGATTTCCTCCTACGGTGCCGGGCCGAACCAGCCGATCGCCAGCAACGCCAGCGAAGCCGGGCGTGCGCAGAATCGTCGGGTCGAGATCAACCTGCGTCCCCTGCAGTAACGAGTCGCCTCATACGCCAAGGCCTCCTGTACTAGGAGGCCTTTTTGCTTGTCCAGACGAAGTGAAGCGGTCGTGGTAAGCGGGCGTTTTTATCCGCTATATCAGTGGCGTGGCGGCCCATATTGCTGGTGCAGGCGGGCCAGTTCGGCGTCCTTGTCTTGCCACAACCGGTTGACCCATTGCTGGAAGCGCTGGCGATAGGCTTCGTCCTGATCGTAGTTCCTGCCGATGAATTCCGACGGGATCGGCAATTTATTGAAGCTCACCACCACGTCGCCGATCTCGCCGCTGAGCAGTTGCCAGAAGCCTGGACTGCCCTGCGGGTAATGGATGGTGACGTTGACCAGGCTGTGCAATTGCTCGCCCATGGCGTCGAGTACGAAAGCGATGCCGCCGGCCTTGGGTTTGAGCAGGTACTGGAACGGGGAGTCCTGCGCGGCATGCTTGGCCGGGGTGAAGCGCGTGCCCTCGAGGAAATTGAACACCGACACCGGGTTGCTCTTGTAGCGCGCGCAGGCCTTGCGGGTGGTGGCCAGATCCTCGCCGCGTTTCTCCGGGTGCCTGGCCAGGTATTCCTTGCTGAAGCGCTTCATGAAGGGAAACTCCAGCGCCCACCAGCACAGGCCGATTACCGGCACCCAGATCAGTTCCTGCTTGAGGAAAAACTTGAGCAGCGGCATGCGTCGATTGAGCTGGTATTGCAGCACCAAGATGTCGACCCAGCTCTGGTGGTTGCTCGTCACCAGGTAGCTATGCCGTTGGTCGAAGCACTCGATTCCCTGGATGTGCCAGCGGGTCTGCGACAGCAGATTCATCCAGAATTTATTGGTGGAAATCCAGGCTTCGGCGGTCGTATGCATGAGGTCGCGCAGGCAGCGCTGTAGCGCCGGGATGGGCAACAGCAGTTTGAGCAGCGCGATGAAAAACAGCGGCCAGCACCAGAACAGGGTGTTCAAGGCCAGCAAACTTGCGCCAATCAGGCCGCGCAGGGCAGCAGGCAGAAAATGCAGCATGGGGGCACGTGCCTCCAGAAAGGGGGACGCATGCCCCGGGTCGTTGAGAGCCCGCGGTTCTCCACCGCGGGTCGGTCGGCGCCAAGGGTAGCGTCTGGAAACTGGACTGCAAGTGCTGGGGTTGACCGCTCGGTCATCTTGCGGGGCTGCCGTTACTGTTGTCGCTATTGCGGGCGGCAAAAGTCCACTCCGTAGCCCGAATAAGCCTTGGCGCAATCCGGGGGCTTCAGTGACTGCAAGACCAGCTCCCGGATTGCATCCGGGCTACGAAATGTGGCCAGGGTGGATGCGCCATCCGCCGACGCTGCCGCAGCCCTTGCCTATGGCTATAGGGCTGCGAGTCAGAGGGCCGCTACTCCGGCAAGTTGGCCGCCTGGATCGCGGTCAGGGCGATGGTGTAGACGATGTCGTCGACCAGCGCCCCGCGCGAGAGGTCGTTCACCGGCTTGCGCAGCCCTTGCAGCATGGGGCCGACGCTGATGCAGTCGGCGCTGCGTTGCACCGCCTTGTAGGTGGTGTTGCCGGTGTTCAGGTCGGGAAACACGAACACCGTGGCGCGGCCGGCCACCGGGCTGTTCGGTGCCTTCTGCCGACCGACGCTGTCGATGGCGGCGGCGTCGTATTGCAGGGGGCCGTCGAGCAGCAGATCCGGGTTGATGCGCTTGGCCAGGCGCGTGGCCTCGCGAACTTTTTCCACTTCCTCGCCGGTGCCCGAGTCGCCGGTGGAGTAGCTGAGCATGGCCACCCGTGGCTCGATGCCGAAGGCAGTGGCCGAGGCGGCGCTTTGCACGGCGATCTCCGCCAGCTGCGCGGCACTCGGATCCGGGTTGACCGCGCAGTCGCCGTAGACCAGCACCTGATCCGGCAGCAGCATGAAAAACACCGAAGACACCAGGTTGTAGCCCGGCGCGGTCTTGATCAGTTGGAGCGCGGGGCGAATGGTATTGGCCGTGGTGTGGATGGCGCCGGAAACCAGGCCATCGACCTCATCCAGAGCCAGCATCATGGTGCCGAGCACCACGTTGTCTTCCAGTTGCGCCAGGGCCATCGGGGCGTTGAGGCCCTTGCCCTTGCGCAGTTCGATCATCGGCTCGACATAGCGTTCGCGGATCAGATCCGGGTCGAGGATTTCCAGCCCAGACGGCAGTTCGATGCCCTGCGCCTGAGCCACGGCGTAAACCTCGTCCGGTTTGGCCAGCAGCACGCAGCGGGCGATGCCGCGAGCCTGGCAGATGGCGGCGGCCTTCACCGTGCGCGGTTCGCTGCCCTCCGGCAGGACGATGCGCTTGTCCGCCGCCTTGGCCTGTTGCACCAGTTGGTAGCGGAACGCCGAGGGCGACAGGTGCAGCTCGCGTGGCGTGCCGCAGCGGGTGCGCAGCCAGTCGTGGTCGATGTGGCTGGCGACGAAATCGGCGACCTTCTGCGCGCGCTCCTTGTCGTCGACCGGGATTTCCTTGTTCAGTCGGTTGAGATTGGTCGCGGTGTCGTAGGAGCCGGTGCTCACCGTCATTACCGGCAGGCCGCTTTGCAGGGCGCCCCGGCACAGCTCCATGATCCGCGGGTCGGGGGCGAAGTCGCTACACAGCAGCAGGCCGGCCAGCGGCATGCCGTTCATTGCCGCCAGGCTGGCGGCGAGGATGATGTCGTCGCGGTCGCCGGGGGTCACCACCAGGGTGCCGGGCTTGAGCAGTTGCACGGTGTTGGCCACGGCGCGGGCGCAGAGCATGATTCTGAGCATGCGCCGTTGTTCGTAGTCGCCGGCATTGAGTACCCGGGCCTCGAGCAGTTCGGCGATGTCACGGGTGCGCGGTGCGTTCAATTCGTCCTGCCAGGGAATGCAGCCGAGCAGGCGGAAATCGTCGCTCTTGAGCAGCGGAGAGAACTCCTGCAGGCGTCCGCAAAAGGCCTCGACACCGTCTTCGCTGCGCACCTTGTTGAGGATTACACCGAGCACTTTCGGGTCTTTCGGCCCGCCAAACATTTGCGCCTGAATCTCCACCCGGTCGCACAGTTCGCTGAGGCTCTCCTGTTCCGGTGCCGACACCAGGATGATGTCGGCGTCCAGGCTCTTGGCCAGGTGGAAGTTGACCCGTGCGGCATAGCTGGCCTGACGGGTCGGCACCATGCCTTCGACGATGACCACGTCTTTGTCAGCGGCGGCTTGGTGATAGAGGCTGATGATCTCTTCGAGCAGCTCGTCCAGCTGGCCGTCGCCAAGCATGCGCTCGACATGCGCCAAGGCCAGCGGCTTGGGCGAGTGCAAGCCATGGGTGCGGGCGATCAGCTCGCTGGAGCGTTCCGGGCCGTCATCGCCATGGTGGGGCTGGGCAATCGGCTTGAAGAAGCCGACCTTGAGACCGGCACGCTGCAGGGCGCCGACCAGGCCGAGGCTGATCGAGGTGAGGCCGACGCCAAAGCCGGTGGGCGAGATAAAGAAGCTGTGCATGTTTTCTCCGATGCGGCGCTCAGGCGTTGAGCAGGGCCAGGGTGTCGAGGGCGATTTGGCGTTCTTCGTTGGTTGGCACCACCAGCACGCGCGGGTGGCCATAGGCCTGGATCGAGCCAGCCACGCCGCGGATGGTGCGGGCGTTGGCCTCCTTGTCCAGCGCCAGGTTGAACAGTTTCAGGTGGGCGACGGTCTTGCTGCGGATCAACGGCGAATTTTCGCCGATGCCGCCGGTGAAGATCAGCCCGTCCAGCTGCGGCAGGGCGCAGCTCATGGCGGCCAGCGATTTGGCCAGGCGGTAGCAGAATACCTCGATGGCCAGGGTGGCGCCGGCATGGCCCTGTTCGCGGGCCTGCTCCAGGCTGCGCATGTCGTTGGACAGCCCGGACAGACCGAGCAGGCCGCTTTCCTTGTTCAGCAGTTGGTCGATGCGCTCCAGGCTCCAGCCCAGGGTGCGCGCCAGGTGGCTGTGCAGGTTGGGGTCGACATCGCCGCTGCGGGTGCCCATCACCAAGCCTTCCAGCGGGGTCAGGCCCATGCTGGTGTCGCGGCTCTGGCCGTTGACGATGGCGCAGCTCGAACAGCCGTTGCCGAGGTGGGCCACCAGCCAACTGCTGTCGCCAACCGAGAGGCCGGCCAGTTCGGCGGCGCGATGGCTGACGTAGCGGTGGCTGGTGCCGTGGAAGCCGTAACGGCGTACGCCGTGTTCGCGGTAGAGGTTGTCCGGCAACGCATAGCGAAAGGCATGTTCGGGCAGGGTCTGGTGAAACGCGGTATCGAACACCGCCACCTGGGTCA
Source organism: Pseudomonas sp. sp1636 (assembly GCF_030376615.1). Classification (GTDB taxonomy): domain Bacteria; phylum Pseudomonadota; class Gammaproteobacteria; order Pseudomonadales; family Pseudomonadaceae; genus Aquipseudomonas. The sequence continues at coordinate 107,502 of NZ_JARRAB010000001.1, read as the reverse complement.
GGGTGGGGAACAGCTTGATCGCCGCCTCGATGCCCAGCAGGTTGGCCGGGTTGTGCAGCGGCGCCAGCGGCGCGGTGGCGCGAATGGCGTGCAGGGTGGCTTCATCCAGGCGGCTGGCCGCGGTGAAGTGCTCGCCGCCATGCACCACGCGGTGGCCGATACCGTGCAGCTTGCCGCCGGCGGCACTCTGCACCAGCGGCAACAGTTGGGCGAGGGCGGCACGGTGATCGCCGTTGGCGATCATCAGGCTGTCCTTCTCGCCGCCGCGCTGCCAGTGCAGCACCGCATCATGGCTGCCAAGGCGTTCGGCCAGGCCACTGAGGACGAATTGCGAGTGGGCTTCATTGACCAGGGCGAACTTGATCGACGAGCTGCCGCAGTTGATTACCAGGATATTGCGAGCCGGCATTTACCGTTCCTTGTCTGTTTGGCTCGGGTCGGCGGCGTCGGCTTCGACAGCTGCCATGCACCAGCCGCAGGTGAACGGCTGGCCCAAGCGTGTACTGCGTTGTATGGGGTCGAGCACCCAGGCGCGATTTTGCCAGGGCGGCAGATGGCGCAAATGTTGAGTATGGCCGCACGACAAGATTGCCAGCCTATGGCCGTCAGCGTCCTGACTAAAATCAATCAGTCGCACTAAGGCCGTGCTCGGCCGCCCGTCAGGGCCGGGTTCGCTTTCCCGCGCACCCTTGGTTAAACTTGTCCGTTCTTTATTTCTATGCAGAAGGTCTCGCCCCATGCTGATCGCCCCCAATAAGGCTGTCTCTATCGACTATACCCTGACCAACGATGCCGGTGAGGTGATCGATAGCTCCGCTGGCGGCGCGCCGCTGGTTTATTTGCACGGCGCTGGCAACATCATCGGCGGTCTGGAAAAAGCCCTGCTGGGCAAGCAGGCCGGTGACGAGCTGGATGTCTCCGTCGAGCCGGAAGATGCCTATGGCGAGTACAGCGCCGAGCTGGTCGCGACGCTCAACCGCACCATGTTCGAAGGCGTCGACGAGCTGGAAGTCGGCATGCAGTTTCACGCCTCCGGCCCGGATGGCAGCATGCAGATCGTCACCATCCGTGACCTGGAAGGCGACGACGTGATCGTCGACGGCAACCACCCGCTGGCCGGCCAGCGCCTGAACTTCAAGGTCAAAGTGGTCGAAGTGCGTGACGCCAGCGAAGAAGAAGTCGCTCATGGCCACGTGCATGGCGAAGGTGGTCACCACCACTGATCCACGGCCGCGATGTCGTGAATCAGATTCTGGCCGCTTGCTGAATACGACTTATGGTCGTAGCAACTGCGCCATCGGCTGCTAAGCTGAGTTAAAAAGAAAGGCGCCTTTAGAGAGGCGCCTTTTTTGTCCCCCGTGTGTCATTCGAAGCGTTCTCAAGGAGCCAGTCATGAGTGCTTTTCACGACCTCAATCTGCGTACGCTGGATGGCCAGGAACTGCCGCTGGCACCCTTCAAGGGGCAGGTGGTACTGGTGGTCAACGTCGCCTCCAAATGCGGGCTCACTCCGCAGTACGCCGGGCTGGAGCAGCTTTACCAGCAATACCGCGCGCAAGGCTTCAGCGTGCTCGGCCTGCCGTGCAACCAGTTTGCCGGGCAAGAACCCGATAGCGAAGAGGCGATTCGCGAGTTTTGCAGCCTCAACTACGGGGTGAGCTTTCCCCTGGGCAGCAAGATCGAAGTCAATGGTCATGATCGTCATCCGCTGTACCGCCTGCTGGCCGGCGAGGGGGCGGAGTTTCCCGGCGACATCACCTGGAATTTCGAGAAATTCCTGGTCGGCCACGATGGCCGGGTGCTGGCACGCTTCTCGCCACGCACTGCGCCGGACGACCCCGCCTTGATCCAGGCCATCGAAAAAGCCCTCGGCTGAAAACCTTAAGATCCCGTAGCCCGGATAAGCCTTGGCGCAATCCGGGGGCGCTGCCCCGGATTGCACCGCGTGCCGCGGCTTATCCGGGCGACAGGCTGGCCCTTCTTCCTTCGCTGTGACCGTTTATCACGCCCATCAATAGTGCTGGGCGGGGCGAGACGACCGGTCATATCCTTGCCGGCATGAACGCCAACCAACGACTCGACAAACGTGAGCTGATCCTCGCCAAAGGCGCCGAGGTGATGACCCGACGCGGTTATCACGGTGCCGGGGTGCAGGAAATCGTCCAGGCCGCCGGCGTGCCCAAGGGCTCCTTCTACCACTACTTCGCCAGCAAGGAAGACTTCGCCGTGCAGGCCTTGCAGCAGGTCTACGGCCCACGTTTGCAGCGTTATGCCGAGGCGCTCGGCAACCCGGCGCTGACGCCGCGCGAGCGCATCCTGGGGTATTACGCAGAGCTGGTGGGGCACTTTGCCCACCAGGAAAAACGCGAATATCACTGTTTTATCGGCAGTCTGAGTTTCGAAATGGCCGAGTTGTCGCCGCGCCTCGGCGCCGAGATCGATGCCATCCTGCAGCGCTCGGCGGACATCCTCCAGCATTGTTTGGAGCAGGCCCAGGCCGCTGGCGAGCTGGCCATGGATGAGGATTGCAGCAACCTGGCGAGCTTTATCGCCAGCGCCTGGCAGGGCGCACTGACCCGCCTGAAAGTAGCGAGCAATAGCCAGGTGCTGGACGATTTTCTGCAGCGCTTGCAGCGTCTGTTGCAAGCCTGATTCTTTCACCCGCTGTTGATGAGACGACCGGTCGCCTGGCCGGCTAGAGGAGAGATTATGACCGCCCCGGTACAAGCCCTGTTCCAACCCTTCAACCTCGGCGCCCTGGAGCTGCCAAGCCGTGTGGTGATGGCGCCGATGACCCGCTCCTTCTCGCCGGGTGGCGTACCCAACGGCAAGGTCGTCGAGTACTACCGTCGCCGCGCGGCGGCGGGCGTCGGCCTGATCGTCAGCGAAGGCACCACCGTCGGGCACAAGGCCGCCAACGGTTACCCGAATGTGCCGCGTTTCTACGGCGAAGACGCCCTGGCCGGTTGGCAGAAAGTGGTCGAGGCCGTGCATGCCGAAGGCGGCAAGATAGTGCCGCAACTGTGGCACGTGGGCAATGTGCGCAAGCTCGGCACCGAGCCGGACGCCGCGGTGCCGGGTTATGGGCCGAGCGCCAAGCTCAAAGATGGCAATGTCGTGGTGCATGGCATGAGCACGGAGGATATCCAGGAGGTGATCGCCGCCTTCGCCCAGGCCGCCAAGGATGCCCAGCGCATCGGCATGGACGGCGTGGAAATCCACGGCGCCCACGGTTACCTGGTCGATCAGTTCTTCTGGGCGGGCAGCAACCAGCGCACGGATGAGTACGGCGGCGACCTGGCCCAGCGTTCGCGCTTCGCCATCGAACTGATCCAGGCGGTACGCGCCGCAGTCGGCCCGGATTTCCCGATCATCTTCCGCTTCTCGCAGTGGAAGCAGCAGGACTACAGCGCGCGTCTGGTGGAAACCCCGGAAGCGCTGGAAGCCTTCCTCAAGCCGCTGAGCGATGCCGGCGTGGACATCTTCCATTGCTCGACCCGGCGCTTCTGGGAGCCGGAGTTCGCCGGCTCGGATCTCAACCTGGCCGGCTGGACCCGCCAACTGACCGGCAAGCCGACCATCACCGTCGGCAGCGTCGGCCTCGATGGCGAGTTCCTGCAGTTCATGGTCAACACCGACAAGGTCGCCGAGCCGGCCAGCCTGGAGAACCTGCTGGAGCGCCTGAACAAGCAGGAGTTCGACCTGGTCGCCGTGGGTCGCGCCCTGCTGGTCGACCCGGACTGGGCACTCAAGGTGCGCGATGGCCGCGAGGCGGACATCCTGCCGTTCAGCCGCGCCGCGCTGATGAGCCTGGTGTAAGCGTTTCGCTCAAGGTTGCTCTGCTGCGCCGCATGCCGGCGCAGGATTGCTGCGCGCCCCGGCACATCGGGGCTTTTTTCCGCCTGGAGTAAGCCGCTGACATTGGACGTGACGCATTGGCCTCGCCACGCCGGCCTGCTGGGAGATGACCTTAGCGTGGCGTTATGCCGACGGCTTTATCGCCCCCCTCGCGCACCCAGAACAGCGTGGCGCCGGCCACCGCCGCCGGCATCATCAGGATGTTCAGCCCCGGTACCAGCAGCGCGGCGTAGGTGATGCCGCCGAAACCCAGGCTCTGCCAGCGCTTCTCGCGCAGCCAGGCGAGCATGTCCTGCCAGCTCATCTTGTTGTTGTCCGCCGGGTAATCGATGTATTGGATGGCCATCATCCAGACGCCGAACAGCAGCCACAGCGGGGCGGCAATCAGGTTGACCAGCGGAATGAAGGTGAGGATCAGCAGGCCGATGGCGCGCGGGAGGAAATACCCCAGTTTGCGCAGCTCGCGGCCGAGGGTGCGCGGCACCATGGCCAGCAGCTCGGCCCAGCTGAACGGCGGAAAGCAGTCTTCGCCGCGCACCACCACTTCGACCTTCTCGGCGAGGAAACCGTTGAACGGTGCGGCGATGATATTGGCCAGCATGGTGAAGCTGAAGAACACCATCAGCAGCACCAGCACCACGAACAGCGGCCAGAGGATGTATTCGAGGAAGCTCAGCCAGCTCGGCAGGCTCGGCATAAAGACATCCACCCAACCGCCGAACTGCTGCACGGCGAAACCGACCAGGGCGACGAACAGGATCAGGTTGATCGTCAACGGCAATAGCACGAACAGCCGCAAACCCGGGCTCAGCACCAGTTTCAGACCTTCGCTGAGGTATTGCGGGCCGGACAGTACAGGGGCAGACATGGGGATCTCCGTGAGGTGCAAGTCGCGCCGACCTTACCGGCTTTGCGCGACAGGGGAAAGCCCGCCGCTGCCGGCCGGGGTGTCATAGGGCTTGGCTATGCATGGGATTGGCAAAGGGTATTTCCTCGCCGGCCAGCACCCGCGTAGCCTGCGCATCAGCTTACCGAATCGTGCACTTCGCGGGATTTGCGCTTCAGCGCCTCTCCGTCGCGTTTATTCGCCCGGCTCAGCGCCCGGCAGGAGTCTTCTTATGTCTGCAACACGCCATGCTCGAGTGATCATTCTCGGTTCCGGCCCGGCCGGTTACAGCGCCGCCGTCTATGCGGCGCGGGCCAACCTCAAGCCGCTGTTGATCACCGGTCTGCAGGCTGGCGGCCAGTTGACCACCACCAGCGAGGTCGACAACTGGCCGGGCGACGTCCATGGCCTGACCGGCCCGGCGTTGATGCAGCGCATGCAGGAGCACGCCGAGCGCTTCGACACCGAGATCGTCTACGACCATATCAACGCGGTGGATCTGGCCGGCAAGCCCTTCAGCCTGGTCGGCGACAGCGCCACCTACAGTTGCGATGCGCTGATCATCGCCACCGGTGCCAGCGCCCGCTACCTGGGTTTGCCGAGCGAGGCGGCGTTCATGGGTAAGGGCGTCTCGGCGTGCGCCACCTGCGACGGCTTCTTCTACCGCAACCGTGAGGTCGCGGTGGTCGGCGGCGGCAACACCGCCGTGGAGGAGGCGCTGTACCTGGCCAATATCGCCAGCAAGGTGACCCTGGTGCACCGCCGCGAGACTTTCCGCGCCGAGAAGATTCTGCAGGACAAGCTGCAGGCGCGGATCGCCGAGGGCAAGATCGTGCTCAAACTCAACGCCGAGGTCGATGAGGTGCTGGGCGACAACCTGGGCGTGACCGGCGTGCGCCTGCAGCACAGCGACGGCAGCAGCACGGAGTTGACGGTCGATGGTCTGTTCGTCGCCATCGGCCACACGCCCAACACCGCGCTGTTCGACGGCCAGTTGGCCTTGCAGGACGGTTACCTGGTGGTCAACGGCGGTCGCGACGGCAATGCCACCGCCACCAGCGTGCCGGGCGTGTTCGCCGCCGGCGACGTCGCCGACCATGTCTACCGTCAGGCGATTACCTCGGCCGGCGCCGGCTGCATGGCGGCCCTGGATGTGGAGCGCTTCCTTGACGCCTAGTGTCACGACAGGGTTCGAATGTCGCAAACCTGTAGGAGCACGCCATGCGTGCGAATCGCCGGCATGGCCGGCTCCTACAACTCGATGGCTAACGGCGTCCACGACAAATGATCTGTGACGCGACACTAGGGGCGGCCAGAGCGCGGCAGAAACCGTAGCCCGGAGGAAATCCGGTAGCTACCAACCACTCCTGCCCCTTGCTCGCTCAGGCCTTGCGCTTGAGCGGCTGCTGGGCGAAGCGCACGCCGGCCAGGCCGGTGCTCATCAGGGCGCGGATGTTGCCGTGGTCGTTGCCGTCCGGAGTGGCCAGCACGCTGCGGTAGTGTTCGCCGAAGCAGCGCAGACTTTCTTCCAGGCTCAGGCCTTCGAGCAGGGCCAGGCCGAGGGTCTTGCAGGAGCCTTCATTCTGTCCGGCCAGGTTTTCCACCGCGCCATTGCTGAAGGCGCTCGGCTGGTAGTCATAGTGCGCGGCGATAAAGGCCAGGGTCTCGCTAAAGGCGAACTCGTCGCCATGCAGGCGGGCGCGGAAGTCGCTGAGGGCGCTCATGCGTCGTCGCCTTGCGCGGTGGCCTGCTTGAATGCGGCCTGCTGTTCGGCGCTGGCCTCTTTCTGGTATTTGCTTTTCCACTCGCTGTACGGCATGCCGTAGATGGCTTCGCGCGCCTGATCCGGGGTGAGCGCGACACCGGTGTCATCGGCGGCGGCCTTGTACCATTTGGACAGGCAGTTACGGCAGAAGCCGGTGAGGTTCATCATGTCGATATTCTGCACGTCGGGGCGGCTGCGCAGGTGTTGCAGCAGGCTGCGGAAGGCGGCGGCTTCGAGTTCCAGGCGTTCTTGATCGGTCATGGTGCTGTTCTCAGAGGCGGACAGGATCGCTGTCGGTGCCGGCGGTGGCGCGGCTCCGGCAGACTTACGGGCTAAGGTGGCGAGGATGATAAAAGCCCCGGCGTTTCGCGGCAATGCCGCGGCGGTTCGCGGGTCGAGCCGGTTAGCCTATGTTCAACGGTGGCCGGCCAGGGTGATCGAGACCGATTCGGCAAAGCGCAGGGCGTGGGGTTTGTCCACTTCCACTTCGGCGTAACGCACCGCCGTCTGTTGCATCACCAGGTCGAGGACTTCCTGGGTCAGGCGTTCGAGCAGGGCGAAGCGATTGCCTTCGACGTGCTGGATGACGGCCTTGGTGATGGTGCGGTAGTTCAGTGCGTGATCGATGTCGTTGTCGCGCACCGCCTCGTTGGCCGGGTAGAGGATGGTCAGGTTGATCAGCACATCCTGCTTGTTGTTGATTTCCTCTTCCTTGATCCCGATAAAGGTTCTCAGGCGCAGATCCTTGACCCGAATGCGCGCCATTCCAGGCTCCAGTCGTGGCATAGCTAGTTGCTCCGTCCAATCAGTTGCAGGAACTCGTGACGGGTATTGTATGACTCGCGGAAGGCGCCGAGCATCACCGAGGTGCTCATCACCGAGTTCTGCTTCTCGACGCCACGCATCATCATGCACATGTGCTTGGCTTCGATCACCACGGCGACGCCCGCGGCGTTGGTCACCTGCTGCACGGCCTCGGCGATCTGCCGGGTCAGGTTCTCCTGGATTTGCAGGCGTCGCGCGTACATGTCGACGATGCGCGCCACTTTCGACAGCCCCAGCACTTTGCCGGTGGGGATGTAGGCCACATGAGCCTTGCCGATAAACGGCAGCAGGTGGTGTTCGCACAGGGAATAGAGTTCGACGTCCTTGACGATGACCATTTCGTCATTGTCGGAGGCGAACAACGCACCGTTGACCACTTCTTCCAGGCTGGTCTGGTAGCCGTGACACAGGTATTGCATGGCCTTGGCCGCGCGTGCCGGGGTCTCCAGCAGGCCCTCGCGCTCGGGGTCTTCACCTATGCCGAGGAGGATGTCGCGGTAGTGATCGGGCAGTTGTCGGTTCATGGGTACAGTCCTCGAGGCGCGCCTCACTTGAGATGGCGGCCGCCGTTTACGGTAAGGGTGGTGCCGGTGACGTAGGGGTTATCCAGCAGGTAGCGCAAACTTTGGTAGATCACCTGGGGGCCGGGCTCGATAGCCAATGCCGATTTTTCCAGGGTTTTCGCCCGGTAGGCCGCGTCATCCTCGGGGTTGAACATGATCAGCGCGGGGGCGATGCCGTTGACCTTGATCCGGGGGGCGAATTTCGCGGCGAACGAGAGCGTGAGGTTGTCCAGGCCGGCTTTGCTGGCGCAGTAGGCCGGGCGTTTGGCGCTGCCTTTGCGCGCCACATCGTCACTGATATGGATGATGTCGGCGGGGGTTGAGCGCCGCAGCAGCGCCGCGCAATGCAGGTTGATCAGGTAGGGCGCCAGCATGTGTACGTTGAACAACTGCTGGAATATCGTCGCCTCGGCGCCGGGCGTTTCGTCTGGCCACTCGGATGCGTTGTGGACGATGGCGCGCAGGCTGGCGGTATGGCTCTTCAGTTCGGCGATAAAGGCGAGGATGCCCGCCTCGCTGGCAAAGTCGGCCTGCAGGGTCAGTGCGCCGCGTGCGCGCAGGTGCTTGAGGCCCTCGCGTTCGCTGCGGTAGGTGGCGATCAGCCGATGACCGTCGTCGAGCAGGCGCTCGGCACAATGGAGGCCGATGCGTTGACTGGCGCCAGTGATCAGAATCGGGGATGCGCTAGCGCTCATGATGGGCTCAGCAGATGGAGGGGTGGGCCCAGCGACGTTGCGTCGGGATAGCTGGCCAGCCAGGCGCTGGATCGACTGAAGCAGAGGGGAACTTATAGCAGTCGTTTAGTTTGTACAACCATGCGCCCGGCATGGTTACTGTCGATTCGTTCGGCTTATACCTGTTCTGTTGGGCTAAGTCGTCGGTGTGCAAAATTGCAGAATAAACAGGCGCAGTAAATTTGGCCTTATGTTGTACAGCGTTAATTGTTATGCATAGGTTTTGCGGTGGCTATGGGGCGGTGGCAAGGCTATGGCCCCGTTACGCGTTATCCGCGAACAACGTCTAGCAGGCCGTCGGAAAACGACTTGCGTTGCCGATGCGGCGTTAAAAACGGCCTGCTAGAGGGGCGCCGGCAAGCTTTGGTTAGCCTGGGGGTGGCGTGCGCGGTGCTGCTGGAAAATGAACTGCTGCAAACGCTCGTTGCCGAGTTTGTCGAGCGGTTCGAGTCGATAGGCCAGGAGCCTATTGACGGTTTTACGCACCAGGCTGCCGGCAATGGCAATCGGCTTCTGCCCGGCGAGTGGCAGGATCAGTTTGAACTGATCGGGCGCGGCGCCCGTGGCGCGGAACTCGACCAGTAGCCCGTTGAGCGACAGTTCGTGTGCCCACAGGTCGCTGGGTTTGGCGTTGTGCTGGCGCAGCGCAACGGGCGGATCCAGCGGCAGGCGCCAGGCGCGGCTGGCCGGACCCACATCGAAAATCTGCGGGGTGCCGAGCTCAAGGTGTTGCACATGATGCGCGTCTTCGATCAGGTGCGGGGTAAAGGTCAGGCGCTGATTGGCGACGTGGGCATCGATGGTCAGTTGTTCGTTGGCGGCGCAATAGGCGAGCAGCTCTCTGAGCTGGGTGCCGGCATCGACCAGCAAGTCGGGGATTGGCGCGGGCTCGCGTGTGCCCGCCGCAGACTTCTTGCTTAGATGCTGGATGAACTCCAGTTCAGCCGGTGTGAGTAATGGCCGGTCATGCATGGTCAAATTCTGCCCAGGAGGGTTGATCCGTTATGACAGCATAGTCCGCTATTGGTTTATGCCAGTGGTCGGCTTTTCAACTGTGCCGGTTCCGCTCGCAGGGGCGCCAGTTCCTTGGCCCAGTCCTGACTGTGCAGGTGTTCGGCGACATTCTTCTGGCTGCCGTGCTTGCTGTAGTCGCTCAGCTGCGCGCCTGCGTTGAACCGCGGGATGCTTTGCCGGCGGGAGCTGTCCGCGGCATTCCAAAAGATCCGGTTGTGCGGGCTACTTGCGGCATAATGCCCGCCGTTTCAGTCTGTGTTCCGCATGTTTCGGAGTTGTTTATGAAAGTCGCCATCCTTTCCGGTTCGGTCTATGGCACCGCCGAGGAAGTCGCCCGGCACACCGAGCGGCTGTTGAAAAATGCCGGCTTCGACGCCTGGCATAATCCGCGTGCCAGCCTGGCCGATGTCCAGGCGTTTGCCCCCGAGGCCTTTCTGGCAGTGACCTCGACCACCGGCATGGGCGAACTGCCGGATAACCTGCAGCCTCTGTATTTCGCCATTCGCGATCATCTGCCCGCCTGGAATGGTTTGCCCGGCGGCGTCATTGCCCTGGGCGACTCCAGTTACGGTGACACCTTCTGTGGCGGCGGCGAGCTGGTACGCGAACTGTATGCCGAACTGGGTATCCGCGAGGTGGTGGCCATGCTGCGCCTGGACAGCAGCGAAAGCGTCACCCCGGAAACCGACGCCGAGCCTTGGTTGGCCGAGTTCATGCTGGCGCTGCAAGCCTGATGCCGGCAGCGCGCCCTGACTAATCGGCGCGGCATGCACATGCCGGGCTGTCGTTGCGTGTGCAGCCGTCCTAGGCTCCGAATGGAACGCCCCCGGATCGGCCTGCGCCCTTGCTGCTGATCCACGGTGTTCCCAGCGCCAGTTGGGATTGGCACTACCTGGTCTTTCGCCAAAGCTTATAAGCAGGACGCATGCTGGGGGCCGTCGCCATCATCCTGTTGCCTTATCGAGGACTATTCAGCGGCGAGCGCCTTGATTGTGACCGGTGTGTGCCTGCTGGACACTCGGACTATTGCCATCTGCCGAGGAGCCCAACCCATGAGCGAAGCCATCCGTTTGCAAGACCAAGTCGTGATCGTCACCGGTGCCGGGGGCGGCCTGGGTCGCGCCCATGCCCTGCTGTTCGCCAAGCATGGTGCCAAGGTGGTGGTCAACGACCTCGGCGGCAGCGCCCATGGCGAGGGCGCCAACGCCTCGGCCGCGGACAAGGTGGTCGAGGCAATCCGCGCCGCTGGCGGCATCGCGGTGGCCAACCATGACTCGGTGACCGCCGGCGAGAAGATCGTCCAGCACGCCCTGGACGCCTTCGGCCGCATCGACGTGGTGGTCAACAACGCCGGGATTCTGCGCGACAAGAGCTTCCACAAGCTGGACGACGCCGACTGGGATCTGGTCTACAGGGTGCACGTCGAGGGCGCCTACAAGGTCACCCGCGCCGCCTGGCCGCATATGCGCGAGCAGAACTACGGGCGGGTGATCTTCACCGCGTCCACCTCGGGTATCTACGGCAACTTCGGCCAGGCCAACTACGGCATGGCCAAGCTCGGCCTGTACGGCCTGACCCGTACCCTGGCCATCGAAGGGCGCAAGAGCAACATCCTGGTCAACGCCATCGCCCCCACCGGCGGCACGCGCATGACCGAAGGGCTGATCCCGCCGCAGGTGTTCGCGCAGCTCAAGCCCGAGCTGGTCAGCCCGCTGGTGGTCTACCTGGCCAGCGCCGCCTGCGCAGAAACCTCCGGCCTGTTCGAGGTCGGTGGCGGTTGGATCGGCAAGACCCGTTGGGAGCGCAGCCTGGGCGCCGGTTTCGACCCGCGTGGCGGTTTCAGCGCGGAAGACGTGGCGGCCAGCTGGCAGCAGATCTGCGACTTCGACGGCGCGACGCATCCGGCGGACAATCTCGACGCGCTAAAACAAATGATGGCGCACCTGCAGCGATACGCCCTCTGATCGCGCCAGTCTGGCGGGGGATTCGGCCAGCGGGCTGATTTGCCTACCGCCGGGATATAAGGTGAAGGCCGGCGTTATGCCGGTCTTTTGCTGTGTAGGGTGCGCCGTGCGCACCGAATTTTGCGTCCTGGTGCGCGCGGCGCACCCTGCCGGGAGCCTGTCATGAGCGTTATCGTCGAGAACAACGGTTCGGTCACCACCCTGATCATCGACCGCGCGCCGGTGCGCAACGCCGTCGACCGGCCGACCGCCGAGGCGCTGGCCGATGCGTTGCGCGCGTTCGAGGCGGACGAGCAGGCGCGGGTCGCCGTGCTCACCGGCGCCGGCGGTACTTTCTGCGCCGGTGCCGATCTGGGCGCGGTGGCCGCAGGCGGCGAGCGCGCCAATCGCCTGGAGCCTGAGGGCGACGGGCCCATGGGGCCGAGTCGCATGCAGCTGAGCAAGCCGTTGATCGCCGCCATCGAAGGCCATGCGGTGGCCGGCGGCTTGGAACTGGCGCTGCTCGCCGACCTGCGGGTGATGGCCGACGATGCGATGCTCGGGGTGTTCTGCCGGCGCTTCGGCGTGCCGCTGATCGACGGTGGCAGCGTGCGCCTGCCCCGCATCATCGGCCAGGGCCGGGCGCTGGATTTGCTTCTTACCGGGCGTGCGGTGCTGGCCGAGGAGGCGTTGGCCATCGGCCTGGTCAACCGCGTGGTGCCTGCGGGTACGGCGCTGGCGGCCGCCCAGCAACTGGCGCGGGAGATCGCCGGCTTCCCGCAGCGCTGCCTGCTGGCTGACCGCGCCAGTGCCTATGCGCAGTGGGATTTATCCTTTAAGCAGGCGCTCGCCAACGAGTTTGCCGGCGGCATGCAGGTGATCGCCAGCGGCGAAACCCAGGCCGGCGCCCAGCGTTTCAAGGACGGCCAGGGGCGGCACGGTCAATTCTGACTGCAGGCTGGGCTGAAGCCCACCCTGCGTCCTGCCAGCCTTAGTCAACGCTTGCCGGGAATCCCGTACTTGCGCAGGCGCATGGCGATGGCGCTGTGCGAGGCGTGCAGGCGTGCGGCCAGTTGGCGGCTGGAGGGGTGGCTGAGGTAGAGCTTTTCCAGCAGGGCTTTTTCGAAACCGGCCACGGCCGCTTCCAGGCTGACGATCTCGCCTTCGAACAACTGGGGGGCGACGGCGGTGCTGGCGATGTCGAGGTCATCGATCTGCACCAGGTTGCTCTCGCAGATGGCGGCGGCACGGAAGATCACGTTCTGCAGCTGGCGCACGTTGCCCGGCCAGCGATTGCCGAGCAGCGCCGGGTAGGTCTCCGGGGTCAGCCGGCAGGGCAGGCGTTGAATCTGCGTGCAGGCATGCTGCATGAAGTGTCGGGCCAGCAGCAGGATGTCCTGACCACGTTCGCGCAGCGGTGGCACTTCCAGGTTGAGCACGTTGAGACGGTAGAACAGGTCTTCGCGGAAGGTGCCTTCGCTGACCATTTGTTCCAGGTCGCGGTGGGTGGCGCTGAGGATGCGCACATTGACCTTGACCTCACGCTCGCCACCGACTCGGCGGAAGGTGCCGTCATTCAAGAAGCGCAGGAGTTTGGCCTGCAGATAGGGCGACATCTCGCCGATCTCGTCGAGAAATACCGTGCCCTGGTTGGCCAGTTCCAGCAGACCCGGTTTGCCGCCGCGCTGGGCGCCGGTAAAGGCGCCGGGGGCGTAGCCGAACAGCTCGCTTTCGGCGAGGTTTTCCGGCAGCGCTGCGCAGTTCAGCGCCAGAAAGGGCGCGCTGCTGCGGGCGCTGATGGCATGGCAACCACGCGCCACCAACTCTTTGCCGGTGCCGGTTTCGCCCTGGATCAACAGCGGCGCATCCAGGCTGGCGACCCGCAGGGCGCGGGTCTTCAAGGTGCGGATCGGCAGCGATTCGCCGAGCAGCGAATCGAAGCCTTCGGCGTGGTCGTGGTGCAGCGCCGCCAGGCGTTCGCCGATCCGGCTGGGCGCGTAAAAGGTCAGCAGCGCGCCGGCGATCCGGCCGGCATCGGCGGTTTCGCTGATCGGCATGGCATCCAGCAACAGCGCCTGGCCGTTGAGGGTGATTTCACGCAGCGGCAGGCGGAATTGTTGTTCCAGCAAGGCCTTGAGCAAGGTCGGGTCGGCGAACAGCTCCGCGAGCGACAGCCCTTCCACTTCGCGTTCGCACAGGGCGATCAGTGCCGGGTTGGCCAGCAGCACGCGGCCTTCGTTATCCACCGCCAGCACCGGGTCGGTCATGGCCGCGAGCAAGGCGTCGAGCTGCAGGCGCCGACGCTGGCCGGGCAGGATGTCGACGATGGTCACCGCCTGCACGCCGCGCACCTTGAACAGCGCCTCGCGCAGCTCGTCGAGCACTTCGGCGCTCAAGGTCGGTGCGTCTATGTAGACGTTCGGCGGCACCATCTCCACTGCATCCAGGTTGAGATTGCGCCCACCGAGCAGGGCCAGGACTTCCTGGGTGATACCAACGCGGTCGATAAAGCTGACGTGGATGCGCATGCGGGCAACTGGGGCTGGATAAAGAGGGCGCCAGTATGCCCGGTCTGCGCCGCTTATTTAAACCGCTAACAGGCCGTTGAAAACGACCGGCGTTGCCAATAAGGCGTTAAACATGGGCGCAAAATACGCATTTACACCCGGTAAACGGCGCTTTTGACGCGCTTCGCCGACCCTGCGGGCCAGCCTGCGGCGGTTACTCCGCTACGCGGCGGTTTGGCCATTAGGTGCAGGCGCGGCCGACCGTCGAGGGCTATTCAGCCGCAGTTGATCCGCTCGATCGCCTCGGCCTCGTCGATTTCGATATTCAGGCGCCGCGAGTTGTAGTCCAGGGTCACCGCATCGCCGGGCGCCAGTACCCGCACACTGCGCGCGCCGGCCTGCTGGCGCGCCTGTTCAACCTGGGCCGCCGTCGCGGTTTCGCCCAGCAGGGCTTGCACCGCCTCGGCGTTGCAGTCGCCGTGGGGTGGCAAGGCTGCGGGCTCGGTGCTATCCACCGAGCTGCAGCCGGCCAGGACGGCGAGCATGGCCAGGGTGCAGGGGAGTTGTTGGCGATACATGCGGTGATCCTTTGCGCGGGCGCCAGGGGGATGGCGCGCTGAATTGATTGGCCTTGCGCCGTCGCCGCGGACGGTGTCTGTTGCGCTGCCCAGGCCGCGGCTTGGCTCATGGCTGTTTACGATAGGTCAGCAGCACGATGCCGCCGACCACGATCAAGCCACCAAGGATCTGGGTGTGGCTCAGCACCTGGCCCAGGATCAGCCAGCCCAGCAGCAGTGTGGCCACCGGCTCGACATTCATCACCGGGGCGTTGCGCAGCATGTCCAGGCGCGGCATGCAGACGAATAACAGAGTGAAGCCCGTGGCGTAAAGCAGCGCCAATACGCCCAGGGCGATCCAGCCGGTGGGGGTCGCGGGCGGCGCCATGCCGCCAGGCAGCAGATCGCCAGCGCCGAGCAGGGCCGCGCTGCTGAACACTACCATCATGGTCAGCATGCTGCGCACCGAGCCGCGCAGGCCTGACAGTTGGTGTTCGGTCACCCATAGCGCGCTGGCGAAGGCGCAGGCACCGCAAAACGCCAGGCCGATACCCAGCAGCCAGTCGGCGCCGACATGCGCGCTCGCGCCCAGGCGGGCCGGCACATCCAGGGCGAGCAACAGGCCGAGCAGGATCAAGCCCATCAGCCAGGCGGTACGCCGCGTCGGCGGTGGCCCGCCAAGGGCCCAGGTGAGCAGGCTCAGCAGGATCGGGAAGGTATTGGCCACCAGCAAAGCCAGGGCCACCGGAATGCGCGCCACGGCCGAGTACAGTGCCAGACTTTGTACGGCGATCAGCACCCCCATCAGCAGCTGCCAAGGCCAGACACCTGGCGCCAGTTGCACGCGTTGCCGCTGCCAGAGCACCAAGCCGGCGAGCATCAGCATGCTCACTCCGGAACGACAGAGAATCGCCAGCAATACGCCTGCGTCGTCATCGAAGGCGATGCGGGCGGCGATATGGTTGCCGGCAAAGGTGCAGGCGAGGGCGGCCAGAATCAATACGGCGATATGGCGGGGAAATACCCCGGGAGCAGGCATAAAACGCGGACACATCCTTGACTGACTCGGGGCGAATCCCCGGCAACGGTCAAAGAGTAACGCACCGGCGGCCTTCGATCAGCCGCGTCCTGTTAGTTTGCGGCCGCGCCGCTGCTCCTTGCGCCAGGCGCGGGGCGATGGAAGAGCTGCTAGGCTCTAGCGGGCAGTCATATTCCGGTCTGGGGGGGCCGTTTCTCACAGGAGGACAGCACATGCACAAGATGACTCTCACCCTCACCATCCCCGCGACCCTGCTGGCACTGGTCTGCAGTTTTGCCAGCCAGGCCGAGCAAGCCGACATGACCTTCTTCGTCACCAGCCAGGGCATGGGCAAGGGCGCCGACCTGGGCGGTCTGGCCGGTGCCGACGGCCACTGCCAGAGCCTGGCCGCGGCTGTCGGGGCGGGCCAGCGTACCTGGCGCGCCTACCTCAGCAACAGTGCCAGCAGCGGGGCGGAGGCGGTCAATGCCCGCGACCGTATCGGCCAGGGCCCTTGGCAAAACGCCACAGGCGTGGTCATTGCCGAGGATGTCGCGCAGTTGCACGGCGACAACCAACTGAGCAAGGACACGGCCCTTGACGAGCACGGTGCGCCGGTCAAGGGGCGTGGCGACACGCCGAACATGCACGACATACTCACCGGCTCCCAGGCCGACGGCACGGCGTTTGCCGCCGGCGAAGACCACACCTGCAGCAACTGGACCAGCGGTGCTGAAGGCGCGGCCCAGGTCGGCCACCACGACCGCATGGGGCTGCGCGACGATGCGCCGTCACGTTCGTGGAATGCCTCGCACCTCAGCCGTGGATGCAGTCAAGAAGCCCTGATCGGCACCGGAGGCGCGGGGCTGTTGTACTGCTTCGCCGTGGACTGAGCGGCCAACCCGGTAAACGGGGCAGATGGCGAGTCCGGCCGAGCAGCGCCGCCGGGCTTGCCCTGTGCGGCTCGAGGCGAAAGCGTCCTGGGCCGAAATCGCGTTGCGCCCCGCGGATAAACACTTCGCCGGCTATCCCGAGGAGTCCGCCGCCCAGTGGCATGCACGGCTGGGCTTGAACCGGCGAATTTGCGCTAATCAACTAGCCAAACAGCCCACTACGGCTCGCCTCGGGATCCGCCGATACGGCGCAGCAGGTTGAGCGTCAATCCGCAAAATGCCGCAGTCCAGGCGATGAGCCCGATATAGAGAAACACCGGCGGCAAGAATCGGAGGAAACCGATATCCATCGCTTCGATCATCTCGAAAGTGCTGGTCGCATACATGCCCAGGGGAAACACGGCGCCCCAGTACAGCGGATCGTATTGCAACGGGAAGCGCCGGTACGCGTGGCGCCACACCGCGAGAACCACCAGCATGGGAATCCACCAGGTACCCGTCGCCCAGTAAAAGACCGTGAAACCCTTGATGAAGGGGAGCAGCGAAAGCAGGAAGGGAGCGTCGGATGCATTGATGATCAGCAGCGACCCAGCCAGGGTCGAGATCGCCATTGCGCCCATGTTGATCCAGTACGGTGGCGACAAATCGCCGGGGGAAAACGGAAAGAAGGTGTAGCGGTAGAAGATCAGCGACATCATCCAGATGTACAGCATGCCGCCCCACAACCACATGGAGAGCGCGAGGAAGTTCATCTCCAGTTTCCCGGGCTGGCCGATATGGGCGGCCAGCAGCGCGCTGAGAACCGCGATCGATTGGGTTGCCACGACCGCGAGCAGCCAGGCGCCGCTGATCCCCTGATCCAGGGTCGGCTTGTGCTCCTTGATGGTGAAACCCGCAAATATCGCGTAGGTCAGTACGATCCACAGCATGATCGCCGCCGCCCATAACACGGTGCCCGCACCATGGTCGTTGGCGAGCAGGACGAACTGGCTGCCGAGGATGCTCGTCGCGGCCACGCTGGTGAAGAATCCGGGCCCGCGCAGGTGATCGAACATGTCCGCGAAGAACCGACGCGAGTGGCCAAGCATGCGCAGCACGGTCAGCAGCCACAGCACGCCGTAGATGACGATGTTGAGTCGAAACAAGGTCTGCGCCAAGCCGGGCATGGCCAGCAGGTGCGCGCTGAGCGAGACGATCCCCGTGGCCATGACCATGCCAAAGTAGGCGGGCGACAGATCGGCCAGCTCGGCGAACATACGCCGGCCCGCCGGCCCGCGCCGAGTCGACTCGTGCTGTTCGTCAGGAGGAGTGCTCATGATGCGCGGGCTGGCATCGGCTAACCGCCCGCCGCGTATGCCGAACGCATCCGCAGGCGGCATGACGCTGGCGCACGGCCGGCTCTGCGTGTAGCTGCGCTAACGAGGCGGCGCGTTGTCTGAGCGGCGGCATGGTTTCCTCGCGCCACTAAGGCGAGCTCTGCGCGGCGATACTCGGCGCGCATCGCGGCTGGATTTTTATCCGCTGTCTTCATCGCTGTCCCTTTTGTGCTGAGCCGCTAGCAGCGCGCTGATGCTCCGCTCGGTGCGCTAGCAGGCCGTTGAAAAACTACCTGCGTTGCCGATGCGTCGTTAAAAACAGGCTCAAAATGCTCATTTACAACACGTAAACTGCGCTTTCTCGCCTGTTTTTGCCTAGCCTCGGCTGCCTCGCCTACATTTTTCAACGGCCTGCTAGGCAAGTGTCCTTCCCGCCTTGGGCATGTCGAAGGTCGCCAATCGCGGCGCCTTTGTCGAATGCTCAAGCGCCATGAGCCGTTAGCGATAGGCTGTGCGCAAAGGCAGGTGCTGGTTCAAATGATAGGTTACGCGCACTCGAGTGGGAGGCGGAGTTTGCAGTGCCCGAGGCAAAACGCCCGGCCTGCTTTGCGTGCAGAAATAGCCAGCAACTGGTGTGACCGCGCTTTTGCGCGCTCTTCGATTCTGCGCCCATGCTTCCCGTCGCGAGAATGGGGCGAAGCCAGCTGTCGGCGCGGGTGAGGTCAAGGTGCGCCGAGGCTGCTCCGGGCTTCGAGGTTACGCGGCCGTTATTGCCGGCGCGGCCCAGCGTGCGGGCGGCTGGGGCGCCCGGATGCACTCCGGGCTATGTTTGCGGGCAACGCCGGTCGTTGGAAAACGACCGGCGTTGCCGATGCTGGGTTAGAAATTGGCTATGTCCCAATTATGTGTTGCATGCGCGATCTCTTGTAGGAGGGCCGCGCCTGTTCCTGACAGGCTAGCGGCATTTCCCACATCCATGTGGGTCACGCGCCCCGCGGCGAATGCAGCCCGCAGGGCTGCCTGCCCATCGTTATCGCGGTATAGCCAAAGCTCGCCCCGAGGTCGGGCCTCCTACGGATCGCAGGCAGTTCGCGCCTGGTGATACAACACCTAACGGGTACAGAGCCTAAAAATTTGGCCTGTTAGCCGCGGTAGTAGCGCTGCGGCACGAACGGGGTCTTGGCCACTTTCATCGCCACGCGCTTGCCGCGCACCATGGCCCACACAGGGGTGTCCACGGCCATGTGGCTGCTCTGCACGTAACCCATGGCCACCGGGGCGCCCAGGGTTGGGCCGAAGCCGCCGCTGCAGACCGAGCCGATGAGGTTGCCATCGGCATCGACGATTTCCGCGCCTTCACGCACCGGTACGCGCTCCTGCGGCAACAGGCCGACGCGTTTGCTGGCCACGCCTTGCTGCTGCTGGGCGAAGATCCGCTCGGCGCCGGGGAAGCCGCCGGCACGCGCGCCATCGGCGCGGCGGGCCTTGGAGATGGCCCACAGCAGGCTGGCTTCGATCGGCGTGGTGCTGGTGCTCATGTCGTGGCCGTACAGGCACAGGCCGGCTTCCAGGCGCAGCGAGTCGCGCGCGCCGAGGCCGATGGCCGCGACTTCCGGCTCGGCCAGCAGGCTGCGTGCCAGCGCTTCGGCGTGGGCGGCCGGCACCGAGATTTCATAGCCGTCTTCGCCGCTGTAGCCGGAGCGGCTGACGTAGCAGTCGACGCCGAGCAGGCGCACCGGGGCGAACTGCATAAAGGTCATCTTCGCCACTTCCGGGGCCAGGCGGGCCAGTACATCCACCGCCTTCGGGCCTTGCAGGGCGAGCAGGGCGCGGTCGAAGCAGGCTTCGATCTGGCACTGGCTGGCGATCTGCAGTTGCAGGTGCATCAGGTCCTGGTGCTTGCAGGCGGCGTTGACCACCAGGAACAGGGTGTCGTCGCCCAGGTTGGCGACCATCAGGTCGTCGAGAATGCCGCCCTGGTCGTCGGTGAACATGGCGTAGCGCTGCATGCCCACGGGCAGGTCGACGATGTCCACCGGCACCAGGCTTTCCAGGGCTTTGGCCGCATTCGGGCCGCGCAGGATGATCTGGCCCATGTGCGAGACGTCGAACAGGCCGGCCGCCTCGCGGCAGTGCAGGTGTTCTTTCATCACGCCGAGCGGGTATTGCACCGGCATGTCGTAGCCGGCAAAGGGCACCATGCGCGCGCCAAGTTCCAGGTGCAGGGCGTGTAGTGGCGTTTTTGCCAGGGTTTCGGTAGTCATGCGGTTCTCCAAGTCTAAAAATAGCTGCGATCTGTAGGAGCGGGCCATGCCCGCGATGCTTTGTGTGAAGGCTTTTCGCGGGCATGGCCCGCTCCTACGGGATTGATGAGGGGCATCAGCACTCGATGATGTTGACCGCCAGGCCGCCGCGGGCGGTTTCCTTGTATTTGCTCTTCATGTCGGCGCCGGTCTGGCGCATGGTGCGGATCACCTTGTCGAGCGAGACGAAGTGCTGGCCGTCGCCGCGCAGGGCCATGCGCGCGGCGTTGATCGCCTTCACCGAGCCCATGGCATTGCGCTCGATGCAGGGCACCTGAACCAGGCCGCCGATCGGGTCGCAGGTCAGGCCGAGGTTGTGCTCCATGCCGATCTCGGCGGCGTTCTCCACCTGGTTGACGCTGCCGCCGAGCACTTCGCAGAGGGCGCCGGCGGCCATCGAACAGGCCACGCCGACTTCGCCCTGGCAGCCGACTTCGGCGCCGGAGATCGAGGCGTTCTCCTTGTACAGGATGCCGATGGCGGCGGCGGTGAGCAGGAAGCGCACCACGCCGTCTTCGTTGGCGCCGGGGATGAAGCGCATGTAGTAATGCAGCACCGCCGGCACTATGCCGGCCGCGCCGTTGGTCGGGGCGGTCACCACGCGGCCGCCGCTGGCGTTCTCCTCGTTGACCGCCAGGGCGTAGAGGTTGACCCAGTCGAGCACGCTGAGCGAGTCGCGCAGGGCCGCTTCCGGGTGCTGGCACAGCTGGCGGTGCAGGGCGGCGGCGCGGCGCTTGACCTTGAGCCCGCCGGGCATGATGCCCTCATGGCGGCAGCCGGCTTCGACGCAGTCCTGCATCACCTGCCAGATCTTCAGCAGGCCGGCGCGGGTCTCGGCCTCCGGGCGCCAGGCGGCTTCGTTGGCCAGCATCAGTTGGCTGATCGACAGCTGCTGCTCGGCGCAGTGGCCCAGCAGTTGTTTGCCGGTGGTGAAGGGGTAGGCCAGCGGGGTGCGATCCTCGACGATGCGGTCGGCACCGGCCGCTTCCTCGTCGACCACGAAACCGCCGCCCACCGAGTAGTATTCGCGCGCACGGATCTGCAGGCCGGAGGTGTCGAAGGCGCGGAAGATCATGCCGTTGGGGTGGTAGGGCAGGGGTTTCCTGATCATCGCCAGGTGTTCTTTCTCGACGAAGCGGATGGCTTTCTCGCCGAGCAGTTTCAGTTCGCCGGCGGCGCGCAGGGCGGCCAGGCGCGGTTCTATGGTGCTGGTGTCGATGCTGTCCGGCAACTCGCCTTGCAGGCCGAGCAGCACGGCTTTATCGCTGCCGTGGCCCTTGCCGGTGGCGCCGAGTGAGCCGTACAGCTCGACCTTGACGCAGTCGGTGCCGTCGAGCAGGTCGTCGCGGCGCAGGCCTTCGGCGAAGCGTGCGGCGGCGAGCATCGGCCCGACCGTGTGCGAACTGGAGGGGCCGATGCCGATTTTGAATAGATCGAAAACGCTGAGTGACATGCTGAGCTCCTGCTTCTTGTGCTGCTGACGCACTCCTCGGGAGGAGCACGCCAGACTAAGAAGCGACCTTATCTATTCAGCGTAGACCGGGAAGGTGGCGCACAGGTCGGCGACCTGACCACGAACCCGTTCGATCACGCTGGGGTTGTCCAACTCGGCGAGGATGTCGCAGATCCAGCCGGCCAGTGCGCGGCACTCGCCTTCCTTGAAGCCGCGGGTGGTGACCGCCGGGGTGCCGATGCGCAGGCCCGAGGTGACGAACGGCGACTGCGGGTCGTTCGGCACGGCGTTCTTGTTCACCGTGATATGCGCGGCGCCCAGCGCCGCGTCGGCGGCCTTGCCGGTCAGGCCCTGCTTGATCAGGCTGAGCAGGAACAGGTGGTTGTCGGTGCCGCCGGAGACCACGTCGTAGCCGCGGCCGATAAACACTGCCGCCATGGCCTGGGCGTTGTTGATCACCTGCTGTTGGTAGTCCTTGAAGCTCGGCTCCAGGGCTTCCTTGAAGCACACCGCCTTGGCCGCGATCACGTGCATCAGCGGGCCGCCCTGGGCGCCGGGGAACACCGCGGCGCCCAGCTTCTTCTCGATCTCGGGATTGCTCTTGGCCAGGATCAGGCCGCCACGCGGGCCGCGCAGGGTCTTGTGGGTGGTGGTGGTGACCACGTCGGCGTAGGGCAGCGGGTTGGGGTACAGGCCGGCGGCGACCAGACCGGCGACGTGGGCCATGTCGACGAACAGCAGCGCCCCGACCTTGTCGGCGATGGCGCGAAAGCGCGCAAAATCCAGGGTCTTGGAGTAGGCGCTGAAGCCGGCGACTATCATCTTCGGCTGATGCTCGACGGCCAGGCGCTCGACCTCGTCGTAATCGATCAGGCCATCGCCGTCGATGCCATATTGCACGGCGTTGTACAGCTTGCCGGAGGAGCTGACCTTGGCGCCGTGGGTCAGGTGGCCGCCGTGGGCCAGGCTCATGCCGAGGATGCAGTCGCCAGCGTTGAGCAGGGCCAGGTAGACGGCGCTGTTGGCCGAGGAGCCGGAGTGCGGCTGGACGTTGGCGTAGTCGGCGCCGAACAGCGCCTTGGCGCGGTCGATGGCCAGCTGCTCGACCACGTCGACGTGTTCGCAGCCGCCGTAGTAGCGCTTGCCCGGGTAGCCTTCGGCGTACTTGTTGGTCAGGCCGGTGCCCTGGGCCTGCATCACCGCCGGGCTGGTGTAGTTTTCCGAGGCGATCAGCTCGATATGGTCTTCCTGGCGGTGCTCTTCCGCGGCGATGGCTGCGGCCAGGGCCGGGTCGTAGGTGTTCAGGGTCAGGCTTTTATGGAACATCGGGAGCAGTCCTGTACTAAGGGCGCGGCCGCCTTGCGGTCGCGCCGAGAGGGGCGTGGTTTAGCGTTGTGCCGGTGCGTTGCCGGTCACACGGCCGTCGCGGGCGAAATATTCCTTGGTCAGCTTGACCACCACCGGGCTGAGCAGCAGCAGCGACAGCAGGTTGGGCAGCGCCATCAGGCCGTTGAGGGTGTCGGCGACCAGCCAGGCGAAGTCCAACTGGGCAACGGCGCCGAAGGGCACGGCCAGCACCCAGACGATGCGGAACGGCAGGATCGACTTGGTGCCGACCAGATACTCCCAGCACTTCTCGCCGTAGTAGCTCCAGCCGAGGATGGTGGTGAAGGCGAAGACCACCAGGGCGATGCTGAGAATGGCACCGCCGAAGCCGGGCATCGCCGACTCGAAGGCCGCCGCCGACAGGCCGGCACCGCTGGCGCCGCTGGTCCACACGCCCGAGGCGATGATCGCCAGACCGGTCAGGGTGCAGATGATCAGGGTGTCGATAAAGGTGCCGAGCATGCCGATCAACCCCGAGCGCACCGAGCTGTGGGTGGTGCCGGCCGCCTGGGCGATACCGGCGGTGCCCAGACCGGCTTCGTTGGAGAAGATGCCGCGGGCCACGCCGAAGCGGATCGCCGCCATCACCGCCGCGCCGGCGAAACCGCCGGTGGCGGCAGTCGGGGTGAAGGCATGGCTGAAGATCAGGCCGAAGGCGCCCGGGATGGCGTCGACATTGACGATCAGCACCACTATGGCGGCGACCACATAGGTCACGCACATGGCCGGCACCAGGGTGGCGGCGACCGCGCCGATACGCTTGATGCCGCCGAGGATCACCAGGCCGACGAAGACCATGGCGACCACGCCGGTGACCCAGGCCGGTATGCCGAAGGTGTCCGTCAGGGCATGGGCCATGCTGTTGACCTGCACCATGTTGCCGATGCCGAAACCGGCCAGACCGCCGAAGATGGCGAAGGCGGTGCCGAGCCACAGCCACTTCTTGCCCAGGCCGTTCTTGATCGCGTACATCGGCCCGCCGACGTGCTCGCCGCGCTCGTCTTTCTCGCGGTAATGCACCGCCAGCACCACTTCAGCGTACTTGGTGGCCATGCCGACCAGGGCGGTGCACCACATCCAGAACAGCGCGCCGGGGCCGCCGAGGAAGATCGCGGTGGCCACGCCGGCGATGTTGCCGGTACCGACGGTGGCGGCCAGGCAGGTCATCAATGCCTGGAACGGGCTGATCTCGCCGCTGGCTTCGTCGTCTTTCTTGCGCCCTTGCCACAGCAGGGCAAAGCCCGCGCCGATCTTGCTCAGGGGCATGAATTTCAGGCGCAGCATGAGGAACAGACCGGTGCCGAGGATCGCCACCAGCATCGGTGGGCCCCAGACCAGGCCGTTGATTTGATTGGTCAGGTTATTGATGAATTCCATGGAGAGCACCTCTTTCTTGTTTTAAGTGCACGGGGATGGCCCGTGCCGGATAAGGGCTGGTGCGCGGTTTTGCCGCGATGGGATTGCTGGCTCGTGAGTGGTTAGCGCGTGGGCGCCATGAGTTGTTACAGGGAGGCGGCAGGCACCCTGGGTTTGCCGACACAAGAAACATGCCGCCCCCCTGCAAGCGCTGTTGCGGTCGCCGATAAAGCTCGGCGACCTTGATCCCGTAGCCCGGAGGTAATCCGGGCTACGGGTGGGGCCGTTAGGCCTCCTGGTAGGCTTCGATGGACGGGCAGGCGCAGACCAGGTTGCGGTCGCCGAACACGTTGTCGACCCGACCCACCGGCGGCCAGTACTTGGCTTCGACCAGCGAGGCCAGCGGGTACACCGCCTGTTCGCGGCTGTAGCTGTGCGGCCAGTCGCCGGCCAGTTCGGCCGCGGTGTGCGGTGCGTTCTTCAGCGGGCTGCTGTCGGCCGTCACGTCGCCACGTTCCACCGCGCGGATTTCCTCGCGGATGGCGATCATGGCGTCGCAGAAGCGATCCAGCTCTTCCTTGGACTCGCTCTCGGTCGGCTCGATCATCAGGGTGCCGGCCACCGGGAAGGACATGGTCGGGGCGTGGAAGCCGAAGTCGATCAGGCGCTTGGCCACGTCGTCGACGCTGATGCCGCTGATGTCCTTGAGCGGGCGCAAATCCAGGATGCACTCATGGGCCACCAGGCTGTTGCTGCCGGTGTAGAGCACCGGGTAGTGCTCTTCCAGACGGCGGGCGATGTAGTTGGCGTTGAGAATCGCCAGCTGCGAGGCGCGCTTGAGGCCTGCGCCACCCATCATGCTGATGTACATCCAGGTGATCGGCAGGATGCTGGCGCTGCCGAAGGGTGCGGCGCTGACTGCCCCTTCCTTGCGGGCCATGTTGGCGTGGCCGGGCAGGAAGGGGATCAGGTGCGCCTTGACGCCGATCGGGCCGACGCCCGGGCCGCCGCCGCCGTGGGGGATGCAGAAGGTCTTGTGCAGGTTCAGGTGCGAGACGTCGCCGCCGAACTGGCCCGGGGCGCAGAGGCCGACCATGGCGTTCATGTTGGCGCCGTCGATGTACACCTGGCCGCCGTTGTCGTGGACGATCTGGGCGATCTCGCGGATGCCTTCCTCGAACACGCCGTGGGTCGACGGATAGGTGATCATCAGCGCGGCCAGACGCTCCTTGTGCTCGATGGCCTTGGCCCGCAGGTCTTCGATGTCGACGTTGCCCAGGCTGTCGCAGGCGGTGACCACCACGCGCATGCCGGCCATGCTGGCGGTCGCCGGGTTGGTGCCGTGGGCCGATTGCGGGATCAGGCAGATGTCGCGCTGCTCGTCGCCGCGGCTGCGGTGGTAGGCGCGAATCGCCAGCAGGCCGGCGTACTCGCCCTGGGAGCCGGCGTTCGGCTGCAGGGACACGCCGTCGTAGCCGGTGGCGGCGCAGAGCATGGCCTCCAGTTCGCTGGTCAGCTGCTGGTAGCCCTGGCTCTGCTCGCTCGGGGCGAAGGGGTGCAGGTTGCCGAACTCGGCCCAGGTCACCGGGATCATCTCGCTGGCGGCGTTGAGCTTCATGGTGCAGGAGCCCAGCGGAATCATGCTGCGATCCAGTGCCAGGTCCTTGTCGGCCAGCTTGCGCAGGTAGCGCATCAGCTCGGTTTCCGAGTGATAGCGGTTGAATACCGGGTGGGCGAGGATCGCCGACTGGCGCAGCAGGTCTTGCGGCAGACGCGCGGCGACGCTGCTCGCCAGTTCGGCGAAGGCCGGCAGCGCCTGGCCGTCGGCGAATACCGCCCAGAGCGCTTCGACGGCGGCCGGGGTGGTGGTTTCGTCCAGCGACAGGCCGAGGCGCTCGCCATCGATCTCACGCAGGTTGATGCCCATGGCGCGAGCCTGATGGTGCAGTTGCGCGGTGCGCGTGCCGGTGGCCAGGGTCAGGGTGTCGAAGAAGCTGGTCTGCTCGACGCTGTAACCCAGCTGGGTCAGACCCTGGGCGAGGATCGCGGTCAGCTGGTGCACGCGCTTGGCGATGCGGGTCAGGCCCTGGGGGCCGTGGTACACGGCGTACATGCTGGCGATGTTGGCCAGCAGCACCTGGGCGGTGCAGATGTTGCTGGTGGCCTTCTCGCGGCGGATATGCTGCTCGCGGGTCTGCATGGCCAGGCGCAGGGCCGGCTTGCCGAAGCGGTCGACCGAAACCCCGACCAGGCGCCCCGGCATGTCGCGCTTGAAGCTTTCGCGGGTGGCGAAATAGGCCGCGTGCGGGCCGCCGAAACCGAGCGGCACGCCGAAGCGCTGGGCGCTGCCCAGGGCCACGTCGGCGCCGAACTCGCCGGGCGGGGTCAGCAGGGTCAAGGCCAGCAGGTCGGCGGAGACCGCGACCAGGGCATTGGCGGCGTGGAAACGCTCGACCAGTTCGCGGTAGTCGAAGATGTCGCCGTTGCTCGCCGGGTACTGCAGCAGGGCGCCGAAGTAGGCGCCGGCGTCAGCGAGGGCGTGTTCGTCGCCGACCACTACCTCGATGCCCAGGGGCTCGGCGCGGGTGCGCAGCACGTCGAGGGTCTGCGGGTGGCAGTGCTGCGAGGCGAAGAAGGCATTGCTGGCCTTGTTCTTCGACAGACGCTTGCAGAAGGTCATGGCCTCGGCGGCGGCGGTGGCTTCGTCGAGCAGCGAGGCGTTGGCGATCGGCAGGCCGGACAGGTCGCTGATCAGGGTCTGGAAGTTCAGCAGCGCTTCCAGGCGGCCCTGGGAGATTTCCGGCTGGTAGGGGGTGTAGGCGGTGTACCAGGCCGGGTTTTCCAGCAGGTTGCGCAGGATCGGCGCCGGCGTGTGGGTGCCGTGGTAGCCCTGGCCGATGTAAGTGGTGAATTGCTGGTTCTGGCCGGCGATGGCCTTGATCTTGGCCAGGGCGTCGGCCTCGCTCAAGCCATCGCTCAGCTCCAGCACGCTGCTGCCCTTGATGCTGTCGGGGATCACGCTGGCGATCAGCGCGTCCAGCGACTCAAAGCCGAGCACCTCGAGCATGGCGGCGACGTCGGCGTCCCGCGGGCCGATGTGGCGAGCGATGAATTCGTTGGCGGTACTCAGGTCGATTGCGTCAGTCATGCCGGCCACCTCAGGCGTCGTCATTGGCTTTGAGCAGGCGGTCGTAGCCGGCCTGATCGAGCAACTCGGCAACGGCGCCGGCATTGGCCGGGCGGAAGCGGAAGAACCAGCCCTGGCCCAGCGGGTCTTCGTTGACCAGCTCCGGGCTGGCTTCCAGCGCGGCGTTCACTTCGACGATTTCGCCGTCCAGGGGCATGGCGATGTTGCTGGCGGCTTTGACCGACTCCAGCACGGCGACTTCGGCGCCTGCGGCGAAGGACTGCGCGTCCGGCAACTGCACGAACACCACGTCACCCAGTGCTTCTTGGGCGTAAGCGGTGATGCCAACGGTAACCAGGCCATCGGCGTCTTGACGCAGCCATTCGTGATCGACAGTAAAACGCAACTCGCTCATGTGGATTCCTCAAGTGGTCAGACTCGCCCGATTCTTGTTTGGGCGATGATCAAGGTGCTCGTGCCGGGCAGCGAGCGCTCTGGGGAGAGAGCATAGCAAGTGCGATGCCATTGTTATTTTTATCAATAAAATCAATTGCTTACGATTTGTGCCGGGAAGTTGTCGCGAATCCGTGTGTAGCGTATTCGATACGCTCGTGCCGGGAGGGGGCGAAAAGGGGGAGGCAAAGCCTTTGATGTCGCGGGTTGGCAGGTTTATGTCGCTGCCGTGTGTGTTTCGTTACGCCGTATTGAATGCGATACGGTCGATTCTTCGGCTATGCCCCGAGATCGGTCGGCTGGGCCGGACGTTCGCTATCGGCAGCTCAGCCGGCGCAAGATCGCCGGCTGTGGCGCGGCATGAGCCCGCGTCGCGGCGCATCCGTCAAGGCGGCTGCGGTCTTGCTCCTCAGCGCATCAGCCCTGGCATGCAGTCCGCCAGCCTGCCCGCGTGGCGCAACGCTGGCGGGTTGTCGCTGCGCTCCGAAACCGCCCCAAGCGCCGAACGGATCGCCGCCCGGGCGCATCAATGCAGGGCCGGCGGCGTCGCGAGCTGGCGCAGGCGCTCGGCGAGCAGCATGCGTTGCGCCGGGTCGTCGCAGAGCAGCAGGGCATGCTGCACATCGAAACGCTCGGCCTGGGGGCACTCCAGGCGCTGGTACAGCTCGGCGCGAGTCAGGTGGTCGGCCACCGTGGGCGCGCCCAGCAGCAACACGCGTTCGGCATCCTTCAAGGCCGCCAGATAATCCTTTTCCCGCAGGTGCAGCTGATGCAGGTTGCGCGATAGCCGTTGCAGCATGCTGCGTTCATCGCAGGCCCGCATATGACTGGCGCTGAGTTCGGCCTGGCTGCCCTGGTGGCGGATCAGCAGCTCGCGACAGTCGCGGGTATACAGGCGCCGGCCGCCGCACGGGTCGAGCAGGTGGTCGGCGCCTGCTACCCGGAGCAGGAAATGCCCGGGGAAATTGACCCCTTGCAAGGGGATGTTCAGGCGCCGCGCCAGCTCCAGGGCAATTAATGCCAGCGTCAGCGGTTGTCCGCGGCGGCGCTGGACAACCTTGTGCAGCAAGGCGATCTGCGGGCGTGGCGGGCTGTCGTCTTCGCGAAAGTCCAGTTCACTCAGGCGCCGCAGCAGCGGTTGCGCCAGTTCCTGGGGCGGTAAGGCGGGCAGATCGAGGCTGATCTGCAGCTGCAACCCGTTGAGTTCACGCAGCACCTCGGCCGGTTGCAGAGTCGGGTCGTGTTCGGCGGCAATCCACAGCGCCGCCTCGAAGAGGGCGGGCGGCTCTCGCTCAAGGCAGGCAAAGCAGGACTGGCGTGGGTTCATGGTCACCTCCGCAGGTTACTCGTTTGTAACCGCCTTGCCGGACGGCGTCCAGTGTTGCGCTGGCAACTGTTGCTGATACAGCTTGGCGGTGTTCCCCGGCGTACTTATGTTGGCCCGTCCGGGCGATTTCAGGGGGCCAACCTATACTGGCTATAACCAGAAGTAGGGGAGCCACAGCATGTTCGCCATGATGGAAGCCGCCCGGCTTGAGGCGCTGCACCTCACCCAGGATCCGCTCACGGGCCTCAAGGCCATAATCGCCATCCACAACACCCGACTCGGCCCGGCCTTGGGTGGCTGCCGTTACTTGGCTTATCCCGACGAGCAGAGCGCAATCCATGATGCCGTGCGCCTGGCCCGCAGCATGAGCTATAAGGCCGCCCTGGCCGGCCTGCCCCAGGGCGGCGGCAAGGCGGTGATCATCCGCCCGGCGCATATGGACAACCGTGGCGCCCTGTTCGAAGCCTTCGGGCGCTTTATCGAGACGCTCAATGGCCGCTACATCACGGCGATGGACAGTGGCACCTCCAGCGCCGACATGGACTGCATCGCCCAGCACACCCAGCACGTCACCAGCACCACCAGCGAGGGCGATCCGTCGCCGCACACGGCCATGGGCGTGTTCGCCGGGATCCGCGCGACGGCCCAGGCACGCCTGGGCGGCGATGATCTGGAAGGCCTGCGCGTGGCCGTCCAGGGGCTTGGCCACGTCGGCTATGCATTGGCCGAGCAGCTGCACGCGGCGGGCGTCGAGTTGCTGGTCAGCGATCTGGACGGCGGCCGGGTGCAACTGGCGGTGGAACAACTGGGCGCTCATCCGGTGGCCAGCGATGCCTTGCTCGCCACCCCCTGCGACATCCTCGCGCCCTGCGGCCTGGGGGGCGTGTTGAATGCCGAAACGGTCGGCCAGCTGCGTTGCTCGGCCGTGGCCGGAGCGGCCAACAATCAACTGGCCGGCGCCGATATCGCCGACACCCTGCAAGCGCGCGGGATTCTTTACGCCCCGGATTACGTGATCAATTCCGGCGGGCTGATCTACGTCGCCCTCAGGCACCGCGGCGAGAGCCCGGCGGCGATCACCACGCACTTGAAGCAGATCAGCCTGCGCTTGACCGAGATTTACGCCCATGCCCAGGCCGACAAGCGCTCGCCGGCGCGGGTTGCCGACGCCCTGGCCGAGCGTTTGCTGTACGGCTGAGCCTGTTTGTCTTGGCCCGCTTCGGTCGACGCCACCCGCCTCGGCCGTTGTTCGCACACCCACAAGGTGCCGAGGAAATGCCTATGAACCCGCTCAATCCCGAGATTCCCTATACCCGTTACCTCGACCCGCAGGGCCGCCTGCTCGCTGCCTTGCCGGCGTGGGCCGACGACTTCGAGCTGCTCAGCCGTCTGTACCGGCAGATGGTGCTGACCCGCTTATTCGACCAGAAGGCCGTGGCCCTGCAACGCACCGGACGCATCGGCACCTACGCCCCGACCATCGGACAGGAAGCCATAGGCGTGGCCATAGGCGCGCTGATGAAGCCCGAGGACGTGCTGGTGCCCTATTACCGCGACACCGCGGTGCAGGTGATGCGCGGGGTGAAGATGGAGGAAATCCTCCTCTACTGGGGCGGCGACGAGCGCGGCAGCGCTTATCTTGACCCGGCGGTGGCCCAGGACTTCCCGCTCTGCGTGCCGATCGCCACCCAGGCCCTGCACGCCTGCGGAGTGGCCACGGCGATGAAGATCCGCGGCGAGCATAGAGTCGCCGTCACCACCTGCGGCGATGGCGCCACCAGCAAGGGCGACTTCCTCGAGGCACTGAATGTCGCCGGCGCCTGGCAGTTGCCGGTGGTCTTCGTGGTCAACAACAACCAGTGGGCAATCTCGGTGCCGCGGCGCATCCAGTGCGGCGCGCCGACCCTGGCGCAGAAAGCCATAGGCGCCGGTTTCCCCGGCGAGCAGGTCGACGGCAACGACATCATCGCCGTGTACGAGCGTATGCAGGTGGCCTTGGAACGTGCCCGTCACGGCAAGGGGCCGGTGTTGCTGGAGTGCCTCAGTTACCGCCTCGGCGACCACACCACCGCCGATGACGCCACCCGCTATCGCAGTGCCGAGGAGGTCAAGCAGGCCTGGCAGGAAGAGCCGGTCAAGCGCCTGCAAGCCTTTCTCGCCGCCCAGGGCGTGTGGGATGAAGGCCGCGAGCAGGCGCTGATCGGCGAATGCCAAGGGTTGGTGCAACAGGCGGTGGACGCCTTCGAACAGGCCGGCAAGCAGTCGCTCGACTCGCTGTTCGACTACGTCTATGCGCGCTGGCCGGTGGCCCTGGCCGAGCAGCGCGACATGCTGCTGGAGCGCGTCGCCCGGCGTGAGGAGGCCCATCATGAGTGAGGCCAAGCTGACCCTGCTGGAGGCAGTCAACCTGGCCCTGCACCGGGCCATGTACGAAGACCTGGATGTGGTGGTGCTGGGCGAGGATGTCGGCGTCAACGGCGGGGTGTTTCGCGCCACCGCCGGCCTGCGCGAGGCCTTCGGCTTCAAACGGGTGATCGACACGCCGCTGGCCGAGACCATGATCGCCGGTCTGGCGGTCGGCATGGCCGCGCAAGGCTTGAAGCCGGTACTGGAAATCCAGTTCATGGGCTTCATCTACCCGGCCCTGGATCAATTGGTGTCGCATGCCAGCCGTATGCGCAACCGCACCCGCGGGCGCCTGAGCTGCCCCCTGGTGCTGCGCACGCCGATGGGCGCCGGCATCCGTGCGCCGGAACACCACAGCGAAAGCACCGAGGCGTTGTTCGCCCAGATTCCCGGCCTGCGCGTGGTCATCCCGTCCTCGCCGGCGCGAGCCTACGGCCTGCTGTTGGCGGCCATCGACGACCCCGATCCGGTGATCTTCCTCGAACCCACCCGGCTCTACCGGATGAACCCGCAGGTGCTGGCCGACGATGGCAAGCGCCTGCCGCTGGACAGCTGTTTCACCCTGCGCGAGGGCAGCGACCTGAGCCTGATCAGTTGGGGCGCCAGCGTCCACGAGACCCTGCAGGCGGCTGCGCAACTGCAGGAACGCGGGGTGTCCGCCGAGGTGATCGACGTCGCCTGCGTCAAGCCGCTGGATCTGGACACCCTCGAAGCCTCGGTGCGCAAGACCGGGCGCTGCGTGATCGTGCACGAGGCGCCGAAGAGTTGCGCGGTCGGCGCGGAGATCGCCGCCAGCCTGTACGAGCGTGCCTGGCTGGATTTGCAGGCGCCGATCCAGCGGGTCAGCGCGCCGGATATTCCGCCGCCGCTGTACCGCCTGGAGCAACTGTATATTCCCGGCGTCGAGGACATTCTCGCCGCTTGCGCGACGGTGCTGGAGTACGCCTGAACCTGCGTGGCCCTTGCTGGGCGTAGCCTGGATAAGCGCAGCGCAATCCGGGGCATGGTTGTAAAGCGGATATCGCTCCCGGATTGCGCCAAGGCTTATCCGGGCTACGGAGCTGCCTTGGTTGGTCGTTCCCAGGTCGAGCCGTCCGCGTGGCAACGCAGCCGGTGACGCTCTGCCTTACGGCGGTGTATGAGCGGCCACCCTCTTGTAGAAGCGACCTTGATCGCGATTGCCAGCGAGCTCAGAACCACTACGACTTGGCTAGCGAACAAAAACGGTGGAATCGGGAGAACGCCATGAAATACTTCAAACTGCCCGACTTGGGCGAAGGCCTGCAGGAGGCCGAGATCGTCGAGTGGCACATCAAGGCCGGCGATGCGGTCAAAGCCGACCAGTTGCTGGTCTCGGTGGAAACCGCCAAGGCCATCGTCGACATTCCGGCGCCCTACGACGGCGTGGTGGCCAAGTGCTTCGGCGCCGAGGGCGACATTCTGCATGTCGGCGAGCCGCTGCTGGGCTACGAAGGCGAGGCCGATGCGGGCACCGTGGTCGGTCGCCTGGAAGGCGGCGGCGAGGCGCAGGCGGATAGTTTCTTCGTCGGCGCCGCACCTTCGACCCGCGAACATCTGGCGCCGCGCGCGACCCCGGCGGTGCGTCAACTGGCGCGCCAATTGGGCGTCGACCTGAGTGGTTTGCGCGGCTCCGGCAGCGCCGGCCTGATTACCCGTGGCGATGTCGAAGCCGCTACCCAGTCCGCCCGCGACAAGTTCGGCGGCGACAAGCTGCGCGGGGTGCGGCGCAGCATGGCGCTCAACATGGCGCGAGCGCATGCCGAGGTGGTGCCGGTGTTTATCGCCGGCGATGCCGACCTGCACCGTTGGGCCCAGGCACGCGATCCATTGGTGCGTCTGGCCCAGGCCATCGCCGCCGCCTGCCAGGTCGAGCCGCTGCTCAATAGCTGGTTCGACGGCAAGTCGCTGTCGATAAAACAGCACAGTCAGCTGGATTTGGGCATCGCCGTGGATACCGCGGACGGTCTGTTCGTACCGGTGCTGCGCAATGTCGGCGCGCGCACGGGCGAAGACTTGAAGGAAGGAATTGCGCGCCTGCGCGCCGACGTCAAGGCGCGCTCGATTCCGCCCCAGGAAATGATGGGCGCGACCCTGACCCTGTCCAACTTCGGCACCCTGTTCGGCCGCTACGCCAACCCGGTGGTGATGCCGCCGCAGGTGGCGATCATCGGCGCCGGCGGCATCCGCGAGGAGCCGGTGGCGGTGGCTGGCCAGGTAGTGGTGCACCCGATTCTGCCGTTGTCGCTGACCTTCGACCACCGCGCGGTCACCGGTGGCGAGGCCGCGCGTTTTCTCAAGGCGCTGGTGCAGGCGCTGGAACAGGCCGAGGGCTGAGCCACGGCGGCCAAGCAGGGGCGTAGCCGCAGGCCCATTCACGGATCCTGGACGAACAGCGCGGCGGCGCTTATTCCAGCGTCTGCTCGGCCCAGCGCAGGCGCGCGCGGCCGGGCATTGCGACCCTCGGCAAACTATCGCGGTCGAGCACGGCGGTCTCCTCCAGCAGGCCGTTGAGGTAGAGGATATAGGCGCTCAGGGCATAGACCTGATCGTGGTTCAGGCTCTTGGGCGCATGGTGCGGCATGGCCCGGCGGGTGTAGTCGAAGATCGTGGTCGCGTAGGGCCATAGTCCGCCGACCGACAGGAGCAATAGCGGCTGCTCGCGGATGCGCAGGATGCGCAGCGGGTCGTCTAGGCTGAAGAAGCCGTCGCTGCCGGCCAGGCGTGCGGCCGGCCCCTCGCGGCCCTTGGCGCCATGGCAGCCCGCGCAGCGGCTGGCATACAGCGCACGGCCCGCGTGCACGCTACCCGCACCGGCGGGCAGGTTGCGGCCATCGGGGAAGACGCTGATGGCATAGCGCTGGAGGGTCTCCGGCGCTAAGGGTTGGCCGAGGCCGATCAGTGGTTGCGCCGCCGCACCGGTGCCAAGCGCGAGCAGCAGCCAGGCGCTGTAGCAGAGGCTACGCATAGACGTTCTCCACGCTGCCGTCGCGCTGCACTCGCCAAGCCTGGATGGCGTTGTAGTGGTTGAACGAGTGGGCCGCGTAGCGGCTGCGCCATTCGCTGCGGGTCGGCTGGGTGTTGCCGTGCTCGTCAGTGGCGCGGCTGAGCAGGGTGGTGGCCGCGCCGCTCCACTGCCAGGGAATGCTGAAGCGGGTCAGTGACTTGTCCAGCCGCGGGCCCTGTAACTGCGCCGCCGCCCAGCTCCGGCCGTTATCGGCGGAGACCTCCACCTTGGCGATCCGCCCGCGGCCGGACCAGGCCAGTCCGGAAACTTCGTAGAAGCCTTTGAGCTCGGGTAGCCGCTGCTGGCCGGACGGGTGGGTGATCACCGACTTGACCTCCATCGGGAAGCCGAACACGAGGATATCGCCGTCGCTGAGAATTCGGGTATAGAGCCCCGACTCGTCCTTGCTGAAGGCCGGGCTGTCGCTGACCTCCAGCCGGTGCAGCCACTTGATGCTGACGTTGCCCTCCCAGCCAGGCACGAACAGCCGCAGCGGATAGCCCTGCGAGGGGCGCAGGCGCTCGCCGTTCTGGTAGAAGGCGATGATGGCGTCGTCCATCAGTTTGGCCAGCGGCAGGCTGCGGCTGTGCGAACCGCCGTCGGCGCCCTCGCAGATCACCCAGCGTGCCGTGCTCTTCGCTCCGGCCTCGTGCAGCAGGTAGGACAAGGGCACGCCGCTCCACTCCGAGCCGGAAACCTGGCCGAACAGCTCCCGACAGTCGCCATCGAGCGCGGTGGGCGAGAGGGCGTTGGCGGCGGTATTGCCCGCGCATTCGAGGAACTGGATGCGCGAAACCATGGGGTAGCGCATCAGCCGTTCCAGGTCGAACTGCAGGGGGCGTTCGACCAGACCGTGGATCAGCAGTCGATGGCGCTCCGGTTCTATCGCCGGGATACCGTTGTGGTGCACCGCGAAGTGCAGGCCGCTGGGGGTAATGATGCCGCGCTGGTGTTGCAACGGCGAGTGCCAGATGCTGAAACCGGCCGTCTGCGGCGTGCTTGGCTGCGGCTGGCGTAGCACCTGGCTTTCATGCGGCGAGGGGCTGCCATAAGGGCTATCGCCAGCGCCCAGGCTGGTCATCCAGGCCGGCATGGACGGCTCGGTTTGCGCCAGTGCCCGGCCGGCGGGCGAGAGGCCGATGGCCGTGGCGATCGTCAGGCCGTAGCCACTCTTGAGAAAGGCGCGGCGGTCGAGCAGGCCGTTGCCGGCGACGAAGCGCAGAGCTGATTTGTGCATGGCGGGTTCCCTGGCGGCAGGCGCCGTCTCCAAAGCCAAATAACTATATAACTAGAAAACCGGTTATATAGTTGCATGCACTTCGCCGCTTGTCTATCCTTCGCCCCATGGAACTCAACGATGTCGCACTTTGCCTAGAGGCGCTGGCTAATCCGGTGCGCCTGCAAGTCTTCCGCACCCTGGTTCGCAGCGGTGCGGACGGGCTCAACTTCGGCCAGCTGCAGGAACGTATCGGCATTCCGCGCTCGACCCTGGCCCATCACCTCAACACCATGGCGCAGGCCGGCGTGCTGCGCCAGGAGCGGGACGGCCGTGAGGTTTTTAACCGGGTCGATTTCGCGCGGCTGCAGCAAGCCCTGCAGTTCGTCATGGCCGAATGTTGCCAGGACAACCGCCGAACCTGAGCCGTTAGTGGCCTGGTCGATTAATCCGTTTCTCCATGGACTCAAGCCTGTGCCCAGCCTTGTAGGCGGCCGCGCCCCGCGGCGAATGCAGCCCGCAGGGCTGCCAAGTTGTGGGAGCGCGGTGCAGGACAACGGCTTCGCCCCGAGGTCGGGCCTCCCACGGATAAGACTCAAGTCGGCGAATTTGAGGTAATCGACTAGCCGGCCAAGCTGGCGCCGATCGACGGTGAATGCGGCGAACAGGGCGGCATCGGCTGAGGCGCAGCGCGCGCCGGTTGCTTGCCGAGTCGGGGCGGCGGTTATTCCGCTGCCGCGTCCTGCCCCAGCTCGTTCAGCGCATCGGGCTGGTTCTTGAACGCCTTGGCGAAGATGTCGCGGTTCTTGGCCATGAAAATGCCGAGCTCTTCGCCTTGCTGCTCGTTCAGCGAAGGCACCGCTTTCTGCAATACGTCGGTGAGCAGCTCGGCCAGTTCGAGCATCTTGTCATGACGGTCGGCTTCGGCTTTATCCATAAATAAACGCTCCAGATCCCGGCTGCTGCGGTACACCACTTCGACGGCCATTCATCACCTCTACGCCTTCACGCTGATGGGTTACAAGAAAACTGTTCATTTATACAGTAGTGGCGAGCATAAAGAACTTGCTCCGGTTTGGCCAGCGGTAATCGTCCCGGCGCGTGTGCCGGTTATCCGTGATTGGCCCGGTGGGGCGGCGCGCACGACCCCATGCACTAAACTTGCAGAGTGGGTGGCAGCCTCGGGTTGACCGCTTGCACGGGGTTCAGCCCCGGATTCCAGACGACACGCCCGTCGCGGCAAATGCGAGCTTCGCGGCGTCATTCCTCAGGCCAGCGGCAGGAGGTGCATCATGAGCATGGCCACCCGTTTGCAAGATTACCTGTCACAGCAGCATTGCCGCTACGACACGCTCCAGCACGACCCCTCGATGACCTC
Source organism: Pseudomonas sp. sp1636 (assembly GCF_030376615.1). Taxonomy (GTDB): domain Bacteria; phylum Pseudomonadota; class Gammaproteobacteria; order Pseudomonadales; family Pseudomonadaceae; genus Aquipseudomonas. Next base: position 70,194 of record NZ_JARRAB010000001.1, on the reverse strand, counting down.
GCGCGAAGCCGCGCGCCGCGCCGGGGTGCCGCCACACCTGATGGCCAAGTCGGTGATCCTCGACGATTTCCAGGGCCACTGGCTGATGGCGGTGGTTCCGGCGACCCGCCAGGTCGACCTGAACAAGGTGCGCAAGCTGACCAAGCGCCACTGGCGCCTGGCGCGGGAGAACGAGTTCATCCCGCGCTTCAGCGACTGCGCGACCGGGGCGATTCCGCCGGTGGGCAGTGCCTTCGCGATGGACACCCTGATCGACGAGGCGCTCACCGGGCTGAAGGAGGTGTACTTCGAGTCGGGCGATCACGAGGGTTTGGTGCACATGAGCGCGAAGCAATTCGCCAGGCTCATGCCGACCGCCCAGTGCGGATCCATCAGCGAATAACCTGACCCAAGGGGCGGCATGGTTTGCGGTGCCGTCCGCTGCGGTTCCACTCCGGCGTCATGCTCGCTGGCGCGTAGCTGTGTATTATTGCCGCACAGCGCTGTTCTCGGCCGTCTGGCCGGCATCCGTCCTGCATAATTCGACCTTTGTCTGCGCGGCCGAACATGGCGGGCAGGCCAAGACTGAGGAGTGGTATCTTGAAATTGAATTGGGCCGAGAGCCTGCGTGAGAACCTGCATGGCCTGGCCGAGTCGCTCGGCAACCTGTTGGTCGAGAGCTTCCATTACCTGGCCCTGTTCGCCATCGGCGGGGCTACGGCCTGGGCGGCAGTGATGGCGTTCGGCGATATGGTCGAGAAGGGCCACACCACGGTCGACGATATTCTGCTGCTGTTCATCTACCTCGAACTGGGCGCGATGGTCGGGATCTACTTCAAGACCAACCACATGCCGATCCGTTTCCTGATCTATGTGGCGATCACCGCCTTGACCCGGCTGTTGATTTCCGATGTCTCGCACCATCATCGCCCGGACATGGGCGTGGTGCTGGTGTCCGGGGCCATTCTGTTGCTGGCCTTGGCGATTCTGGTGGTGCGCTACGCCTCCTCGCGGTTCCCCGCGGTACAGAGCGACGGGCCGCGCATGCGCCGCAACCCGGCGGATGACGCGGCGGAAAAAGACGATACCCGCAGCGACCAGTGAGGCCGAGCGCTGCGCGCCTTTCACGCTAACCGTAGCCTGGATGCAATCCAGGAAAATAGATCGACGACAAACCGCTCCCGGATTGCATTCGGGCTGCGGGCTCGTAGGGGACGCTAGGCCGTGTGCCCCAGTGCCCGGTTGCCAGGTCAGTCGCCGAGGGGGGCGAACAGCGCCGCCAGGTCGTCCTCGCTCACCTGCCACTGCGCCTGGCTGCCGCCCTCCAGCAGGCCGCGCGCCAGGCTGGCCTTGGCCTGCTGCAGGTGCTGGATCTTCTCTTCGACGCTGCCGCGGGCGATCAGCCTGTAGACGAACACCGGTTTGTCCTGACCGATGCGGTAGGCACGGTCGCTGGCCTGGGCCTCGGCGGCCGGATTCCACCAGGGGTCGAAGTGGATCACCGTGTCGGCGGCGGTGAGGTTGAGCCCGGCACCGCCGGCTTTCAGGCTGATCAGGAACACCGGGAACTCGCCGGCCTGGAACTGCTGCACCGGGGTGCGCCGATCCTGGGTGCTGCCGGTGAGCTTGGTGTAGCCGATCTTGCGCGCCTGCAGTTCGCTTTCGATCAGCGTCAGCATCGAGGTGAACTGGGAGAACAGCAGCACCTTGCGGCCTTCGTCGACCAGTTCTTCGAGCATCTCCAGCAAGGCGCCGAGTTTGCCCGAGTCGCTGCTTTTCAGCGGCGCGTCGTCATCGCCGAGCAGGCGCAAATCGCAGCAGGCCTGACGCAGGCGCAGCAGCGCTTCGAGGATCACCATCTGACTGCGCGCCAGACCCTGGCGGGCGACTTCATCGCGCACCTTCTTGTCCATCGCCAGGCGCAGGGTTTCGTAGCGGTCGCGCTGCACGGCGGTCAGTTCGACCCAGTGGGTCACCTCGGTCTTGGGCGGCAGCTCGCGCGCCACCTGTTCCTTGGTGCGGCGCAGGACGAAGGGTTTGATCCGCCCGCGCAGGTGCGCCAGGCGCTGCTGGTTGGCCTGCTTCTCGATGGGGGTGCGGTAGTCGCGGGTGAAGCTCTTGCTGTCGCCGAGCCAGCCGGGCATGAGGAAGTTGAACAGCGACCAGAGTTCGCCCAGGTGGTTTTCCAGCGGCGTGCCGGTCAGGCACAGGCGCTGGCGTGCCTGCACTTGCCCGGCGGCCAGCGCGGCCTTGCTGCGCGGGTTCTTGATGTTCTGCGCTTCGTCGAGAATCAGCAGCTGATAGGGCTGCGCCGCCAGTGCCTTGAGGTCGCGCGGCAGCAGGGCGTAGGTGGTCAGGACGATGTCGTGTGCGTCGATCAGCCTGAACAGCGGGCGGCGTTTTGCCCCGTGCAGGGCCAGTACCCTGAGCTGCGGGGCGAAGTGCGCGGCTTCGTCCTGCCAGTTGGGGATCAGGCTGGTGGGCATGACGATCAACGCCGGCCGGTTCAGGCGCCCGGCTTGTTTCTCGCCGAGGATATGCGCCAGGGTTTGCAGGGTCTTGCCCAGGCCCATGTCGTCGGCCAGCACCCCGCCGATCTCCAGCTCGCCAAGCGCCTGCATCCAGGCCAGGCCGTGCAGTTGATAGGGGCGCAGGGTGGCCTGCAAACCCGCCGGCGCTTCGACATCCTGGGTGCTGTGCGTCTGCAGGCGTTGGGCCAAGCCGCGCAGTTGCTCGCCGCCCTGCCAGTTCAGCGCCGGGCCTTGCTCCAGTTCGCCGAGGCGCGCGGCGTCGGCGCGTGGCAGGCGCAAGCGCTGGCTGGATTCGCCCGGCTCGCGGAAAAACAGCTCGCCCAGGGTCGCCAGCAAGGGCTTGAGGCGGGCGAAGGGCAGGGCGATGTGCTGGTTGCTCTGCGGCAGGCTGACCAGCAACATTTCCTCATCCTGGCGCTGGGCCAGAGCCTCGCCATTGAGCAGCCAGGGTTTGTGTCGAATCGCTTGCAGCAGGATCGGCAGCAGGCTGATGCGCTGGCCCTCGACTTCGATCCCCAGCTCCAGATCGAACCAGTCGTGCTCGGGCGTCTCTGCGATCGCGGCGTACCAATCGTCGACCGGCGCCAGGTTGTAGCGGAATTCCGGCTGCAGCTCGATCCGCCAGCCCTGCTCGCGCAGCAGCGGCAATTGCTGCTGGACGAAACTCAGCCAGGCCGCCTCGCCGGGCAATTCGAAGTGTTCGCCGGGATGCTCGGCGAGGGCTTCGCTCTGGCGCAGGGCCACCTGCAGGCCGGCGTCTTCCAGGCGTTGGCGCAGCCGCGCTTCGTGGGTCGCGTCGCGGATGATGCGCAGGGTCAGACTCGGGCTCTGCCGCACCAGCAGATCGTTCGTCGGTTTGCCGTAGGCCAGCTGCCCCTGGTAAGCGAACGCCAGGGCGGCGCGGTGCTGGGTCTGCTCGTGCATGCGTCCCTTGCGCGCATCGAAATGCACCCGCACATGGCTGCCGAGAGTCAGCACCGGCTGGGGCTGGAGACCCTCCAGGCGCTGTTCGACGACCTCCGCGCGCGTCTCGATCAGCGGGCTGAGATCGATGCCGGCGAGTTGCTGGCGTTCCAGGGTCAGCAGGGCGGCGACCACGTGCTTGCAGTTGAAACCCACCGGGCAGCTGCACTGGCCGTTGACGCTCCAGCCCTGGGGGTAGGAGTGCAGGCCGATGCGCTGCTGGTAGGTTCGCGCGCCCGAGCCGCGACAGCTGGCCAGCAGGGTATCGCCCTTGAGGCTGAGCAGGGTGCTGCGTCCTTGTTCGGCATAGCCGATACCGCGCTGCACATCGCCGGCACGGAATGCCGGACGCCAGTCGGCCTGGCGCAGACGCAGAACATCCAGGGCCATCAGGCGAGTCCAGCGGGAACGGCGGCGAGTCTGTGCATGACAATGCCCGGCAGGTGCAAAGCCGGCGATTCTGGCACAGCTGGCGGGGGATTAGTGGCTCAGCCGGCAAATGCCCTGCGGTACTGCCCCGGCGTCGCGGCGAAGGCTTGGCGAAAACGGTTGCTGAAGTGGCTGGCGCTGGCAAAGCCGCAGGCCAGGGCGATCTCGCCGAACGGCAGGCGGCTGCTGCGCAGCAACTGGCGGGCGCGTTCGAGGCGGCGCGCCAGCAGATAACGGTGCGGCGGCAGGCCGAAACTCACGTGGAACATGCGCGCGAAGTGGTACTCGGACAAGGCGCAGAGGCCGGCCAGCTGCCCCAGGCTCAGTGGTTCGCTGAGGTTCGCTTCGATGAATTCACGCAAGCGGCGGCGCAGGATTGGGGCAAGGCCGCCGCTCAGGCGCAACCCTTGGCGAAGTCCCACCTGGGACAGCAGCGCGTGGTTGATCAAACCATGGGCCAGGCTGCTGCTCAGCAGGCGCTCAGCCGGCTCGTGCCAATCCAGCTGGCTGAGCTGGCGAAAGCGCTGAGCCTGCTGTGGATCATCGAGAAAGGTGCCTTCGCGCAGCTCCAGCTCCCGGGGTTCGCGATCCAGCAGGTTGACGGCCGCCAGGGCGAATTGCTCCTGGCTGATATACAGGTGGGCCAACTGGATTTCGCCGTTGATCACCCAGGCCGACTGGTGGCCGGCCGGGAGGATGCACAGTTTGTCGGGGGCGCCCTTGCTATTCGGGTTTTCGCGGCGAAAGGTGCCGGTGCCGCCGGCCAGGTAGCAGGACAGGGTGTGATGGCTGGGGGCCTGGTAGTCGCGGGCATCATGGCGGTTGCTCCAGAGGGCCGCCGCCAGGCCGTCGCCCAGCTCGGCGCTGCGTTGCAGGCGGGCATGGGGCGAGCTGTGCATGCTCTGGAAAACCTGTAGGTGCTCAAGTTGCGACATAAATCCTCCCTCGCCCCATGCTACGCCGGGCATGCGCCTGCGCCAGCCCCGGCGCGGTGAAAAGCGCAAGAATATTCAAGGCGGCGCAGGACTCAGGCGCTGAGCAGCTTTTCCACCTCGTCGACTGTCAGCACCTTGCCGACCGATACCAGCTTGTCGTCAATCACCAGCGCGGGTGTCGACATCACCCCATGGGCGGCTATTTCGGCAAAGTCGGTGATTTTGATTACCTGTGCTTCGCGTCCCAGGTTAGCCAACGCTGCTTGCGTGTTCTCGGTCAGGGAGATGCATTTCTTGCAGCCGGAGCCCAAGATTTTGATGATCATGCCGTGCTCCATAGGTCAGATGAATAGATAGCTAAGCGTGTTGAACAGATAGCCAATCAGCACAATGCCAACGGCCACGATGCCGAAGAACAATGCCAGCAGCGGTGTTTTGACCACTTTCTTGAGCATGATCAGCGAGGGCAGCGACAGCGCGGTAACCGCCATCATAAAGGCCAGCGCCGTGCCCAGGCCGACGCCTTGGCCAACCAGGGCTTCGGCAATCGGCAGGGTGCCAAAAATATCGGCATACATGGGGATGCCGATCAGGCTCGCCAGCGGCACCGACCACCAGTTGTTCTGCCCTAACAACGCTTCGATCCAGTCCGCCGGAATCCAGTTGTGAATGGCTGCGCCAATGCCCACGCCAATCAGCACATACAGCCACACCCTGCGGAAAATATCGCTGACTTGTGCCCAGGCGAACTGGGCCCGGTCGCGGCGGGTCAACTCTTCTTGCGGTATCTCGAGCACCGGGTTGTGCAGGACAAAGGCTTCGACATAGCGCTCCATCTTCGCTCGCCCGATCAGCATGCCGCCCAGCACTGCCAGCACCAGGCCGGTCAGCACGTAGGCGATGGCAATCGACCAGTTGAAGATGCTCGCCAATAGAATGACCGACGCCAGGTCTACCAGCGGTGAGGAAATGAGAAAGCTGAAGGTCACGCCCAGCGGCAGGCCGGAGCTGGTAAAGCCGATAAACAGCGGGATCGACGAGCAGGAGCAAAATGGTGTGATGGTGCCGAGCAACGCGCCGGTGAGCTTAGCCTTGAAGCCGCTCAGACCGCCGAGGATGCGTCGGGTACGTTCTGGCGGGAAATAGCTCTGCACCCAGGAAATGCTGAAGATCAGCACGCTGAGCAGGATGAAAATCTTGATCACGTCAAAGATGAAGAAGTGCAGGCTGGCACCGCTGCGGCTGGCCATGTCCAGGCCGAAGCCGTCCTCCAGCAGCACACGCACCAGCCAGGCCAGCCAGTCCATGCGCAGCAGCTGGTCATCGAGCCATTTGAACGGTTCCACAGGTCTTCCTCAGTCTTGCGCTTGCGCGCGTTCGTACCAGCCCTTGCTGTTATTGATCATGCGCACCAGCCAGAGCATCACCGGTACCTCGATCAGCACGCCGACCACCGTGGCCAGCGCTGCGCCGGAGTTGAAGCCGTAAAGCACGATGGCCACCGCCACGGCCAACTCGAAGAAATTCGACGCGCCGATCATCGCCGCCGGGCCGGCGATGTCGTGGCGAACCTTGAGTCGGCGGCATAACCCGTAACCCAATGCGGCGATCAGTATGGTTTGCAACAGGATCGGCACCGCCAGTATGGCGATGATCAGCGGCTGCTCGATGATGGTCTGGCCCTGGAAGGAGAACAGCAGCACCAGGGTGGCCAGCAGGGCGAGGATGGAGAACGGCCCGATACGCGTCAGCAGCGCTTGCAATGCCGCCTCACCCTGGCGCAGCAGGCGTGCGCGGATAAATTGGGCAATGGCCAGCGGGATGACGATATACATCACTACCGACAGCAGCAGGGTGTCCCAGGGCACCGGGATCGACGACACCCCCAGCAGCAGGGCGACGATGGGGGCGAAGGCGAACACCATCACCAGGTCGTTGATCGCCACCTGGCTCAGGGTGAAATTGGCGTTGCCCTTACACAGGTTGCTCCACACGAAGACCATGGCGGTGCAGGGCGCGGCGCCCAGCAGGATCAGCCCGGCGACATAGCTGTCGAGCTGCTCGGCCGGTAACCAGCCGGCAAATAGATGGCGCAAAAACAGCCAGGCCATAAAGGCCATGGTGAAGGGTTTGATCAGCCAGTTGACGGTCAGGGTTACGGCCAACCCGGTGCGCTGCTGATAGACCTCGGAGAGGGTGCTGAAGTCGATCTTGATCAGCATGGGGATGATCATCACCCAGATCAGCAGGCCCACCGGAATATTCACCCGGGCGATTTCCAGGGCGCCCACGGCCTGCGCCGCATTGGGGGCTGACAGGCCGAGTAGGGTGCCGCCGATGATGCAGAGAAATACCCAAAGCGTCAGGTAACGCTCGAAAAAGCCCAGGGGGGCTCCTGCGGCTTGCTTGCCGATTACTTCGCACTGGCTGGACATCGGGGTTTCCTTATGGCGGAGCGCCGAGTCTAGCGGCGCTCGGCTGGTGTGCTATCGATCGATGTCGGGCTGTAGCGTGGCTGCGCTTTCGCTGACGCGGCTGTGGGCGGCGCGGGTGCCATCCGCGCCGAGCTTGCCGCTCGGGCTCCAGTACCGCGCGCTCGCGGGTCTCACGCCCGGGCTCGAGTATGGCGATATCGCCCAGGCTGTCCTGCTCACCACCGATCATCAAGGCATTCGGTTTACAAGATATATGGTTTTAAATATATTCGCCAAAACGAATTTAAACGATGCTGCTGTGGCATCGCCGCCCCGCTGTTGGTGAGGCCGGGTGCCGGCGAGCACATCGCCTGGAACCTCGAAGCCTGCTAGGCATTGAGCAAATCAATGCCTAGCAGGCTTCATCAGATTCACCTACGCATCAAGCTGCTCGCATGAGTCAAGAGCAAACGCTGAGGCACCGATGCTTGAACCCTTGAGCCCCACCACTGTTTTCAAATGCCTGGCGGATGAAACCCGCGCGCGCATGACCCTGCTGATCGCCGCCGAAGGCGAGCTGTGCGTCTGCGAATTGACCGCTGCGCTGGAGGACAGCCAGCCGAAGATATCCCGTCATCTGGCGCAACTGCGCAGTTGCGGCCTGCTGGAAGATCGGCGGCGCGGTCAGTGGGTGTACTACCGCTTGCACCCGCAGCTGCCCGAGTGGGCACAACAGATGCTGCAGGTGATTTTGCAGGCCAACCGGCCCTGGCTGGCCGTCAATAGCGAAAAACTGCAGAGCATGCGCAACCGCCCCGACCGGCAGAACATCTGCAGCTGAGCTGCGTAGCAAGGAATGCCGCTGGGTTCTGTTGCTCGGCACCGCCAACAGCTGCCGCAGCACCCCCTGCCAGGCGCCGTTCAACCATCAGACCTATGGCCTGGCTGCGTGCCTATGGTTTTTCTCGGTCTTTGTGCTGCTGGCGGCGCGGCGCCGGTGTCCATCGGCCTGCCCCGACAGCGGCGGGTCGGATAAAAAGCGCAAGTTTGTGCAAGAGCGACAGGGCTGATCGGGCGCAGACTCTCGGTTATCCACCGGGAGTCTGTTGATGAACCTGTCGCTCTACCTGTTGACCGTGCTGATCTGGGGCACCACCTGGATCGCCATCAAATTGCAGATCGGCGAGGTGGCGCTGGCCGCCTCGATTGCCTATCGCTTCGCCCTGGCCGCGGCGGTGCTGTTCGGCGTGCTGCTGCTCAGCGGGCGCCTGCAGAAGCTCGATAGGCGTGGCCAGTTGATCTGCCTGCTCCAGGGCTTGTGCCTGTTCTGCATTAACTTTTTGTGTTTCTACAGCGCCAGTCAGTGGATTCCCAGTGGCTTGATTGCGGTGATTTTCTCCACCGCGACGCTGTGGAATGCGTTGAATGCGCGGCTGTTTTTCAAGCAGAAGGTCGCCGCCAATGTGCTGGCCGGCGGTGTCCTGGGCCTGGTTGGCCTGGGTTTGCTGTTCTGGCCGGAACTGGCCGGGCATGCCGCCAGTCGGGAAACCCTGCTGGGCATCGGTTTGTCGCTGATCGGCACCCTGTGTTTTTCCGCCGGTAACCTGCTTTCCAGCCTGCAACAGAAGGCCGGCCTCAAGCCGCTGACCACCAACGCCTGGGGCATGCTCTACGGCGCCTTGATGCTGGTGGCGATCTGCCTGGTCAACGGCACGCCGTTCGCTTTCGAGTGGAGCACGCGCTATGTCGGTTCGCTGCTGTACCTGGCAATTCCCGGTTCGGTGATCGGCTTCACCGCCTACCTGACCCTGGTCGGGCGCATGGGGCCGGAGCGGGCGGCCTACTGCACCGTGCTGTTCCCGGTGGTGGCGCTGAATATCTCGGTGTTCGTCGAGGGCTACCAGTGGACCGCGCCGGCGCTGTTCGGCCTGCTGCTGGTGATGCTCGGCAACGTGCTGGTGTTTCGCCAGCCGAAGCCCATGCCGCGGCTGGCGCGAGCTACGGGCTGAATCTGAATAGAAAGGCATGCTGTCGGATCTAATACGCTTGCCACTGCCTTTATCCGGGCTAGGTCTTGTGGAACTTGGCGAAAACCCGCTCGGAGAATAGCAATTGGGCGAACAGCGGGTAGCACAGGTAATGCAGACCGAAGATCAGCAGGCCCATCGGGCTGGGGGCGTCCTTGAGCGCCATCATGGCCAGCAGGCCGAGATAGAGCAGCGCCAAGACCCCGCCATAGAGCCAGACCAGGCGCCGCCGTTCGCTGGGCAACGGCGCGCGGCGCTGGCGTCCGGCAAACCAGAGGGCCATTGCCGCGGCGACCGTGGCGGCAATCAGCAGGGTGGTCAGCAGCCCGCCGAGTTTGACGAAGCTGCGCAGCAGCAGATTGAGCGCGATCGCCGCCGCTACTCCCGTCAGGGCCAGGCGCGCCACGGGCACGGGGTTCGGTGTCGGGTTGGTCAGGTCGGTGGCGGGATGCACTTAGAGGCTCCGATTCAAGCCGAAGCGTTTTTTCAGTAGCGCCTCGAGCAGGCTTTTCGGCAGCAGCGCCGTCAGCAACGGCAGGCCGCGACTGCCATGGCCCAGGCGCAGCAGGCGTGGACGTTTGCTCCGTTGTACGGCGGCGAGCAGCTGGCCGGCAAACTGTTTGGCCGGGGTTGGCTTGTTCTGCGAGGCATTGGCGCGGGCGCGGATGGCGTCACGCAGCGGCCACCAGGGCGAGGCTTGATCGATCAATTGCTCGGCCTGCTGGCTGGCGTTGGCGGCGAAGCTGGAGGCAATCGCCCCGGGTTGCACCTCCATCAGTTCGATGGAAAAGGGTGCCAGCTCCAGCCGCAGGGCATCGGAGAGGGCATGCACGGCGGCTTTCGAGGCGCAGTAGGCGCCGGCGAAGGGGGTGACCAGGACGCCCGAGACGCTGCCGATATTTACCACCAGACCCTTGTTACGGCGCAGCAGCGGGAAGCAGGCGCGGGTGACGCCGATGATCGAGAACACATTGGTCTCGAATTGCCGGCGCATGGCTGCAACGCCGCCATCCAGCAGCGGCCCCATGGCACCGTAACCGGCGTTGTTGATCAGTACGTCCAGGCCGCCGATTTCCGCCTGCAGGCGTTCGGCCAGTTGTTCCAGGCCCGGGCCATCGTTGACGTCCAGTTGCACCGCGCTGAAGCCGGCGGCGCGGAGTGCGGCGAGGTCGGCGCTTTGCCGGGCCGTGGCCCATACCTGATAGCCGGCCTGGTGGAATTCGTCGGCCAGGGCGCGGCCGATGCCGCTGGAACATCCGGTGATCAGGGCGCTGGGTTGGCGCATGCGCACATCCTTATTGGGGGGCCAGGAGGCGGGGAGTCAGTGACTGAAGCTGCCTTGCAGGCGTTCGGCACGGAATTCCAGGGTGCTGGCGCGGTAGCCGCTGCGCAGGGTCGGCAAGGGCAGGCAGTCTTGCCAGGTGGCGCCTGGCAGCAGTTCGCCGGGGCCGCGGTAGCGCGGGGATTCGTAGAGGCGTTCGGCCAGGTTGATGCTGTCGCCGGGGCGGTAGGCGGCGATCTGCCAGCGTAGTTCGAGCAGGGCGGCGCTGCTGCCATTCTTCAACTGCAGCGCCAGGGGTCGATTGGCTGGGCAGTTTTGCGCGTCGTAGGCCAGGCGTAGTTGCAGATGCGCCAGGTGGCGCGTCTCGCGGCTTTCCTGCCAGAGCACCCAGCTGGCCACCAGGCCCAGGCCGATCAGGGCGGCGAGGGAGATGGGCAGGGCTTTGCTCGGGTAGCGGATCAGCAGGGTCAGCCAGCTCAGAACCAGTATCGCGCCGAATAACATAGTGATGGGCCTTGGTGGGTGAAACTGGGCTTTATCCTACACAAGGCCGGGGCGGCATGCGCCGTGTTGGCGACTTGTCGGCTGGTGACCGGGGACGTCGAGGCCGGCTCAGTCTTGTGGGGCGTCGCGTAAAAATACCAGTTTGTTCGGCGTCGAGTGTGCGGCCGAATAAGCGTAACCCTGAGAGTTGAAGGCCTTGAGTTGTTCGGGGTTGCTCACGCGTTCCTTGATCACATGGCGGGCCATCAGGCCGCGGGCCTTTTTCGCGTAGAAGCTGATGATCTTGTACTGGCCGTTTTTCAGATCCTTGAACTCGGTGTCGATGATCCTCGCGTTGAGCACCTTGCGTTTCACCGCACTGAAATACTCGGTGGAGGCCAGGTTGAGCAGCACCTCGTCACCCTGGGCGGCCAGCGCCTCATTCAACCAGCCACTGATGCGCTCGCCCCAGAAGTCGTAGAGGTTGTTGCCGCGCGGATTGGCCAACTTGGTGCCCATCTCCAGGCGGTAGGGCTGCATCAGATCCAGCGGCCGCAGCACGCCGTAGAGGCCGGAGAGCATGCGCAGGTGTGCCTGGGCGAAATCGAAGTCGGCTTCGCTGAAGTCTTCGGCATGCAGCCCGGTGTAGACGTCGCCCTTGAACGCCAGCAGTGCCTGCTTGGCATTTTCCGGGGTGAAGTTTTTCGTCCAGCTGCCAAAGCGCACGGCATTCAGGCCGGCGAGTTTGTCCGACAGGTGCATCAGCTCGGCGATCTGCAGGGGCGTGAAGTCGCGTAGCTGGGCGATCAGATCCTGGGCGTGGTCGAGGTGTTCGGGCTGGGTATAGCGCTGGGTCACCGGTGGAGTGTGGAAATCGAGGGTCTTGGCCGGGGAAATCACCATCAACATAAGGTCTGCTCCTGAAAGTCTGCGCAATTCTAGAAGCTGCAGGCGGCTGCGACTACCTATAAGGGCGATTGGCGATTGGCCGGGGGCAGGAGGCCCAGGTGCCGGCCGCTTGACCTGGGGCCGCCCCGGGGTTGTAGTTTGCCCAGGTCAAATCCTTCGAGGAGTCGCCATGGCCGCCTGCAATCACTCGCGCTGGGAACCTTCCCACGATTATCGCCCGCTGGAAACCAACACCGAGCGCCAAGCCTGGCTGGTGGTCGCGCTGACCGGGGCGACCATGCTGGTGGAGATCGCCGCCGGCTATGCCTTCAATTCCATGGCCCTGCTCGCCGATGGTTGGCACATGGCCTCGCATATGCTCGCCATTGGCCTGACCGCCTTGGCCTATCTGCTGGCGCGGCATTATGCCGATGATCCGCGCTTCGCCTTCGGCACCTGGAAGATCGAGGTGCTGGCCGGCTTCGCCAGTGCGCTGCTGTTGCTGGTGGTGGTGGCGCTGTTGCTGTTCGAGTCGTTATGGCGGCTGTGGCAACCGCAGGCGATTGCCTTCGAGGTGGCGCTGGGGGTCGCTGTGCTCGGTCTGCTGGTCAACCTGCTGTCGGCCTGGCTGTTGCGTGAGCAGCAGGGTCACGGCCACGTGCATGCTCATGGCGAGCACGCTCATGCCGCTCCAGCGGCGGGCAAGGATCTCAATCGGCAGGCCGCCTTTCTCCATGTGCTGGCGGATGCCCTGACCTCGGTGGCGGCGATCGTTGCCCTGCTGGGCGGTTGGTTGTTCGGCTGGAGCTGGCTCGATCCGCTGATGGGCGTGATCGGCTCAGTGATCATTGCGCTATGGGCCAAGGGCTTGTTGAGCGAGACCGCCAAGGTGCTGCTCGACCGCGAGATGGACAGCCCCGTTGTGCTGCGTGTGCGCAGCGCTTTGGCGCAGGAAGCAGATAGCGAGTTGGCGGATTTGCACCTGTGGCGAGTCGGCCGGGCGCAATATGCCTGCATCGTCAGCGTGGTAACCCATGGCGACCTCTCGGCGGATCGCTACAAGCTCCGTCTGGCGGGGGTCAGCGAGCTGGTGCATGTCACCGTGGAAGTCAATCGTTGCGCGGAAAACGCGCCCTGAGCGTGGCGCCAAGGCGGGAGTTTTTTCGGCTGGAACGCCGCTAGGACTTTTGACTTTAACGGTGCCTGCGCGGGTCGCCAAGCGCTATTCGTCGAGCCGACGAATAAACCTGAAAAAACTGAAAAAAACATTCGCCTGTCATGCTTTTTGGAGTATTTAAAAGACAGACCGCCGAACCCTGCAGACAGGTGGCGTCCCTGGCCTTCACCTTGCTTGCACCTGCTCAGCCCCCGTCTGAGCGACCGGCGGTCCCCGCGGCGGAACGCTGCTCAGGCATTTCGTCGCTTGGCTCCTAGAAGAAGGTGACCGAGTATGGATGACCACGGAAGCTTCAAGCCCACTGCTCCAACCCTCTATGCCCTCGACACCAATGTGTTGATCCACGACCCCAATGCCTTGCTGAATTTTCAGGAACACCACGTCGCTATCCCGATGACCGTGCTGGAGGAGCTGGACAAGCTGAAAACCGGCAAACTGGGCGTCGCCGCCGAGTGCCGTCAGGCCATTCGCTTGATCGACAAGATCCTTGGCAGCGCCACCCCCGAGGAAGTGGAGCATGGTGTCGCGATCCAGCGTGAGAAGAGCGGCCCCTGTGGCTTTCTCTCGATTCTCATGACTAAGAGTGCCTCCCCCATCACCTGGCTGCCGGAGGATCTCAACGACAACAAGATCATCAACCAACTGGTCGAGCTGAAAGCCCGCCGACCGGACATGTCCGTGGTGCTGGTGACCAAGGACATCAACATGCGCCTGAAGGCGCGCGCCTGCGGTATCGACTCGGAGGACTACCACACCGACCAACTGGTCGACGATGTGTCGCTGCTGTCGAAGGGCTATCACAGCATGAGCGGTTCCTTCTGGGATCGGGTGAGCAAGGTCGAGACCCGTCAGGATCACGGCCGCACCTGGCACCGCGTGCAGCTGATCGACAACCTGCCAGCGGTGCACGTCAACGAGTTCATCATCGACGAGCAGGGCTTCGTCGGCTGGATCAAGGGCATCCAGAACGATGAACTGCTGATCCTCGATCTGCACCAGGAGCCCTTGCTGCATCAGGAGGCCTGGGGCCTGCGTCCGCGCGACATCCATCAGGCGCTGGCGCTGTTCGCCTTGCTCGACCCGGACATCCACCTGGTCAACCTGTCCGGCGCCGCCGGCTCGGGCAAGACCATTCTGGCCCTGGCCGCGGCCATCGAGCAGACCATGGTCAGCAAGCGCTACCGGCGGATCATCGCCACCCGCAGCGTGCAGGGCCTGGATCAGGAAATCGGCTTTTTGCCCGGCACCGAGGCGGAGAAGATGGAGCCCTGGCTCGGCGCCATCACCGACAACCTGGAAGCGTTGCACATGGACGACGAGAACACCCACGGCAGCGTCGATTACATCCTGCAAAAAGTGCCCTTGCAGTTCAAATCGCTCAATTACATCCGCGGGCGCAGCTTCCAGCAGAGTCTGATCCTGATCGACGAGTGCCAGAACCTCACCCCGCACCAGATGAAGACCATCATCACCCGCGCCGGCACCGGCTCCAAGGTGGTCTGTCTGGGTAACCTGGCGCAGATCGACACCCCCTACCTGTCGGCGCCCAGTTCGGGCCTGACCTACCTCACCGAGCGCTTCAAGGACTTCCCCCACGGCGTGCACATCACCCTGCAAGGGGTGCCGCGTTCGATCCTGGCGGAATTTGCCGAAACCCATATGTAGGAGCTGGGCGGCAAGCTGCAAGCCATAGCTGCGAGTTGAAAGCGCAGCAGCTGATGGCTTGCAGCTGCCATATCTTGACTGCTGGGTTTACAATCGGCCGATCCCTGCCTGGAGTAAACCTGTGCTAACCCATCTCGATTCCCAAGGTCACGCCACCATGGTCGATGTCAGCGATAAAGCGCTGACCGTCCGCGAAGCCGTGGCTCAAGCCGTAGTGCGCATGCGCCCGCAGACCCTGCAGATGATCGTCGCTGGCGCGCATCCCAAGGGCGACGTGTTTGCCGTGGCGCGTATCGCCGGTATTCAGGCCGCCAAGAAGACCGCCGACCTGATTCCGCTCTGTCATTCGTTGATGTTGAGCAGCGTTAAGGTCGAATTGCTCGCCCTGGGCGATGATGCGGTACAGATCACCGCGCGTTGCAAGCTGAGCGGGCAGACCGGGGTGGAAATGGAAGCCCTGACCGCCGCCAGCGTCGCGGCCCTGACCATCTACGACATGTGCAAGGCCGTGGATCGCGGCATGGTCATCGAAAACGTACGCCTGCTGGAGAAGCTGGGCGGCAAGAGCGGCCACTACAAGGCCGAGGACGAGCAATGATTCGCGTGCAGTATTTCGCCCGTTACCGCGAGGCCCTGGGCCTGGATGGCGAGCAGCTGAGCGATACCCAGGAGCTTGCCACCCTCGACGACCTGCGCCGGCACTTGCTGGCGCGTGGTGGGGTATGGCAGGTGTTGGCCGAACAGAACCTGATGTGCGCGCGCAACCAGGAGTTGTGCAGCCTCGCCGAGCCGCTGGAGGAGGGCGATGAAGTGGCCTTCTTCCCCACCGTCACCGGAGGCTGAGCATGACCATCCGAGTCCAGCTGGAACCCTTCGATCCGGGGGCTGAAGTCAACGCGCTGCATGCGACGAACGTCGGCGTAGGCGCGGTGGTCAGCTTCGTCGGCTATGTGCGCGACTTCAACGAGGGCCGCCAGGTTGGCGGCATGTTTCTCGAACACTTCCCCGGCATGACCGAGAAATCCCTGGGCAAGATCGCGGCAGAGGCCGAACAGCGCTGGCCGCTGCTGAACCTGCAGATCATTCACCGCATCGGCCGTCTGGAACCGGGTGAGCCGATTGTCTTCGTCGGTACCACCAGCGCCCACCGCGAGGCGGCGTTCGAGGCTTGCGCCTTCGTCATGGACTACCTGAAAACCCGCGCGCCGTTCTGGAAGAAGGAAGACACGGCCGAGGGCTCGTGCTGGGTCGAAGGTCGGCACAGCGATCAAAGCGCCGCCGAGCGCTGGCGCAAGCCGTAGGCTATTCCCGGCGGCGCTGCGGTTGCGCTGCCGGGCGCTTAACGCCAGTCATCTTTGCTCGAATCGGGTCGCCAGCGCTCGGCTGGCGGTTGGGCGTGTCCGGTTGACGATTTGTACGTTTAAGTCCAGTATGGATTTTATCGTACAAAAAGAGGCTGGCAGATGACCCGTCCCCGCGCATCACCCCGCGCTAGTTTCCCGCACAGGCACATGCCTGATGCGCTTTTCTTCTGTCTTGCCGTCATTTCGCCAGGCCAGGGCGTTTGCCCGTGGGCGTGGGCTAGGTCACTCACTCAGCAGGAATCACCACAATGAAGAAACTCGTCTTACTGGGCGGCTTCGCCCTGAGCCTGATTGCCGCCAACCTGTGTGCTGCCGAAAACCCACTGCGCTTGGGCATCGAGGCGGCCTACCCACCGTTTGCCTTCAAGACCGCCGATGGCAAGATCGACGGCTTCGACCATGACATCGGCAACGCCCTGTGCGCCGAGATGAAAGTTGAATGCAGCTGGGTTGAACAGGAGTTTGACGGCCTGATTCCGTCGCTCAAGGTCAAGAAAATAGACGCCATCTTGTCGTCTATGACCATTACCGATGAGCGTCGTCATTCAGTCGATTTCACGGGGCGTTACTACTACAGCCCGGCCCAGTTGGTGATGAAAGAGGGCACTGAGGTTGCCGCAGATTTTTCCAACCTCAAAGGCAAGCGCATCGGCGTGCAACGCTCCAGCACCACCGACCGCTTCGCCAGTGAAGTGCTCGCCAAACAAGGCGTAGAGGTGGTGCGCTACACCTCGCAGAACGAAATCTATCTGGACATGCTCTCCGGCCGCCTCGACGGGATACTCGGCGATGTGTTTCCGGTGAATGAGGGCTTCCTGAAAACCGAAAACGGCAAAGGCTTTGCCTTCGTTGGCCCAAGCCTGACCGACCCCGACTACTTCGGTGAAGGCGCCGGCATCGCCGTGCGCAAAGGCGACAGCGAGCTGCTCGGCAAGTTGAATGCGGCGATCAAGGCGATCCGTGACAACGGCGAGTACCAGAAGATTCAGGCCAACTACTTCGACTTCGATATCTACGGCGACTAACAGGCCGTTGAAAACCGTAGGTGGTTTTTCAACGGCCTGCTAAGCCGCAGGCACAGCAAAAATGCCGCGCGGTGCGCGGAATTTCGGTGTCTGCAGGGCGGCGCTTTCACGAGGGGTGACTGGCCGGGTCGGCCCTGCCAGCGTGCGAGTTGGCGCAGGTTGCCGGCGTTAGTGGCCGTGGCGGTTACGGCTGGCCTGGACGATGCGCCCGGCGGGTACCCGCAACTGGGCCAGCAGATATTCGGCGAAGTCAGCTGCATAGCCCTGTCGGGCGATGGCTTGTTCCATGCAGTTCAGCCAGGCCTCGCTGAGGTCTGCGCCGATCGGCCATTGGGCATGGAAGGCGGGGATGGCGATGGTTCCGTATTGCTCGGCGAACAGCTTGGGGCCGCCTAGCCAGCCGCTGAGAAAGCAGGCCAGCTTGTCCATCGATTGCTCCAGGCTTGCCGGGTGCAGGCGACGCAACTCGGCCGCCTCGGGCAGGTGGTTCATCAATTGGTAGAAATCGGCCACCAGCCGGCGCAGACCCTCGATGCCGCCCGCGGCCTGGTAGGAGGCGTCGCCGACGCCGTAGGGGGGATGGTTGCTCACGGTGCTGGCCCTCGGTGGGAAAACGCCATTGTAGCCGGGCATCCGGTGGCGCAACATGCGGCCGCAAACCTGATGGCGGCCTGGGTGACGAATGCCCAATGTGCGTGTCCAACGCCCGCTCGGACAAGCGCCGCGCATTACAGCGTCCGCCGGATTCCAGCGCCTTTGATAACCCTCTTTGCGAGCCGCCGTCTTGCTTCGATTATCCCGCCTGATCGTTCCACTCATCTTCGCCGGCACCGCTTCGGCTGCCAGCACCTGTCCGCCGGGAGCGCACCAGGTATGCCTGCTCGCCTGCTTCTGTGCACCCGATCGGGTCGGGGAAATGGGCCCGATCTACGACGACCTGAACCGGCTGGCGGCCTCCGGCCTGGAGCAATGGCTGGTGCAATCGCGCAACGCCGTGGCCGCCGGTGAGGTTCACGTCATCCCGCTGAATGTGCGTGTTCAGCTCGAGCCCTACTACGACCTGCAGGTGCTGGAGGCGGTTCGCTACCGGCTGGGTGATGAGACGCAGCTGAACGCCGCCAACCTCATGCTACAAAATCCCGACGTGC
Organism: Pseudomonas sp. sp1636; assembly: GCF_030376615.1. Classification (GTDB taxonomy): domain Bacteria; phylum Pseudomonadota; class Gammaproteobacteria; order Pseudomonadales; family Pseudomonadaceae; genus Aquipseudomonas. The sequence continues at coordinate 51,884 of NZ_JARRAB010000001.1, read as the reverse complement.
AGGCGGTCACCCTGGTCGACATCATCGTCTTTCGCCATCAGCAGGACGCCCTCGACAACGTTGCCCTCTGGGCGCACGAACTCAAGCACGTGCAGCAGTACCAGCAATGGGGCGTCGCCGAGTTCGCCCGGCGCTACAGCCGGGATTACCAAAGCGTCGAGGCCCCGGCGTACGAGATGCAGGGCCGGCTGGCGAAGGCGTTACGGCTAGCTACACCCTAGCCAGAGGCGTGAGAGGCGGTGAAACAACCTCCGGCCTACTGCGGCCGTCAGCCAGCGGCTGCAGCGGCGTTGCGGTTTTTTCACAGCCTCTGGGTGCTAGTCGAGGCGATGCTGAGTCGACTGGCGGCAGTCGAGCCATTGCGGCCCTGCATTCACCCAACGCTACGGCCATCCTCCCGCTCACCTCTTGACGAAACGCCGCGCTGCGAAAGGGCATGGCTTGCCAAGGCGATGGCGAGGGCGACGGCAATCAGGGTCGCGGCGACGGCGAAGGTGGTGCGCATGCCGAGTGCGACAGCCTCGGGATGCGCGGTGCTGATCTCGCTCGTCGCCGCGCCGAGCGCGAACACCGAGCCCATGACGGCTGTGCCGGTGATCAGGCCGAGATTGCGCGCCAGGTTGAGCAAGCCGGAGACCACGCCCCGCCGGTCTGGGCGAACGTCCGCCATGACCGCGGTGTTGTTGGCCGCCTGGAATAGCGCGTAGCCGGCGGTGATGACGATGAGCGGGACGATGTAACCCAGGACGCCGAGCCTCACGGGCAGCAGCGGCAGGGCGCATGCGCCGGCCGCCATGCTGCTGAGCCCGGCTATGCTCATGCGCGGTGCGCCGAACCGATCGACGATACGCCCGGCCGGCATGCCCGCCAGCGCGGAGATAATCGGGCCGGACGACATGGCCAGCCCGACCCGGGCCGCATCGAGCCCAAGCGCAGTGGAGAGGTAGAACGGGCCGACCACCAGCGTCGCCATCATCACCGTCATGACCAGGGCGCTCATCGCAAAGCTCGCGCCGAGCGTCGAATCGCGGAACATCGCCAGGCGGATCAGCGGTGAAGCCGCTTTGCTTTCGACGCGCAGAAAGAGGCCGGCGCCGGTAGCCGCCGCGAACAGCAGCGCCGCATTGAGCAGGCCGAAGCTGCCGCGTCCCACCGTCATGGCCAACGCATAGGCCGCGAGAGTGATGACGAGCAACAGCGTCCCCAGGTGGTCGAAGCGCACGCGCTCGGCCTGCGCTAGCGGCCGAGCGGCGGGCAGGTGGCGAGCGGCGAGGCCGAATGCCAGCAGACCCAGCGGCAGGTTGATGAGGAAGATGGCCCGCCAACCGCCCCCGGCGATGAGCACACCACCCAGCGTGGGGCCGAGCGCGGTGCCGATCGCCGACATGCTGCCGAGCAGGCCCATGGCGCTGCCGGTCTTCGCCTTGGTCACCGTCTCACCCAGCAACGCCATGGTCAGGGCCATCATGATGGCGGCCCCCAGGCCCTGCACGGCACGGGCGGCGATCAGCAGCCAGAGCGTAGGCGCAATGCCGCACAGGGCCGAGGCGGCGGTAAACAGCGCTATCCCGGCCAGCATCAGCCGTCGGCGGCCGAGCATGTCGCCGAGCCGGCCGACACTGACGATCAGGCTGGTGATGGCCAGGAGATAGGCGAGAACGACCCACTGGACGTCCTGAAAGGTGGCGTTGAACGCCTGGGCCAGGGTCGGCAAGCCGATAGTGGCGATGCTGCTGGCCAGCGAGGACAGCAACATGGTGAGTGCAAGGCTGACCCGCGCCCACTTCAGCGACGGTCTGCGTTGCCCATATTCAGCGACTTCCTCGGCTGTTCCCGCGGCGCTTGGCTTCGATCTGCACTGCATGTTGGCGACTCCCGATAGGTTGCAGTCAGGAGCCTAATGCGCTATTTGAAGTAGCGGAAGGCGCAGCGTTTGCAGTTTATTCGTGCATCTAACGCCATGTCAGAATGAAGCCGTGCTGGGGTTTATCTATGTCGACGCCCGATCTCAACTTGCTGACCACTCTGGATGTGCTGCTCGCCGAGGGCAGCGTTGCGCGCGCCGCCCAACGCCTGCGGCTGAGTCCCTCGGCCATGAGTCGTGCCCTGGCGCGGCTGCGTGAAACAACCGGCGATCCGTTGCTGGTCAGGGCTGGGCGCGGCCTGGTGCCGACGCCCCGGGCGCTCGAGCTGCGCGAGCGGGTCAGCCAGTTGGTGCAGGACGCGCAAGCGGTGCTGCGTCCCGTGGAGTTACTCGATCTCCAGCAGCTCGAGCGAACATTCACCTTGCGCACCAGCGACGGCTTCGTGGAAAACTTCGGGCCGCGCCTGCTTGCCCGCATCGGCGCCGAAGCACCCGGCGTGCAACTGCGCTTCGTGCAGAAACCAGACAAGGACAGCACGCCGCTGCGCGAGGGCAGCGTTGATCTGGACACCGGTGTGGTCGGCGCCGCGACCAGCCCGGAGCTGCATACGCGGGCGCTGTTCCGCGACCGTTTTATCGGCGTGGTGCGCATGGGCCACGCGCTGAGCCAGGGCGAAATCACCCCGGCCCGCTACGCGGCTGGCCGCCACGTGCTGGTCTCGCGGCGCGGCCACGACCTGGGGCCGGTTGCCGAGGCGTTGGCGGCGCTTGGCCTGAAGCGGCAGATAGTCGCCATCGTCGGCGGCCTGTCGGCCGCGTTGTCCCTGGCGCGCGCGACGGATCTGGTCGCCACCGTTCCCGAACGCCATAGCGGCAACCTGGGTGGCGCAATGTTCAGCTTTCCCCTGCCGTTCAGTACTCCGGAGATCACGGTTGCCCTGTTATGGCACCCACGCATGAACGCCGACCCAGCGCATCGCTGGCTCCGCGAATGCGTGCGGGACGTCTGCACGGAACCGCTCGGTACTCCTTCGGCGTGATAACGAGCCAGTGAAGGCTGAAACCCTATCGTGGGGATCAAGCTGCGCGGGCGCATCAGCGATTAGTGGCTCTTGCTCATAGGCCCGCGAGTTGCAAGGTAGGCAAAGTTAATAGGCCCGGAACCTGGGCGCGTCTGCTCCTGTGCGCTTCTCGCCACCCGCGCACAGCGAGCGCTCAACCCTCTTCCTTGATCTCTTTCAGGTGCTTGTACACCGTCGCCCGGCCCATGTTCAGCACGTTGGCCACATAGTTGGCGGCGCTCTTGCCCTTGAACGCGCCTTCGGCGTGCAGGGCTTCGACCAGCTCGCGCTTGTGCTCGCGGGTCAGCAGGTTGAGGCCAAGCTGGCGCTGGCGCAGCCAGCTATGCAGGAAGGTGTTGATGCGCTCCTGCCAATCGTCGCGGAACAGCGCGTCTGGCTGCGCAATCAGCTTGCTGGAGGAGAGGAACAGATCCAGCGCCTGTTTGGCGCTCTCGAACAGCGAGATATTCAGGTTGATGCACAGCACCGCAATCGGTGCGCCTTGGCCGTCGCGCACCACGCTGCTGACCGAGCGAATCTTCTGCCCGTCCCAGTTGAGTTTTTCGTAAGGGCCGATGCTGCGTTCGTCGACTTCGCCGCCGAGCAGGTCTTCCAGGGCCGCGTCGTCGCCGATCTCGCGCTTGGAGATATTGTTGGCGATGTAATCGACTTTCTGCGTGCGCAGGTCGTGCAGCACCACTTCGGCGTGGGGAAAAAACAGGGTGGCGATGGCGTCGGCAATGACCCGGTAATTAGCCAGATCGGCGGCAGAGGTCGGTTTCATCAGGGGCTCCAGTCGGCGCCCCGCACGACGGGGCGCTGCGAGTGTGGCGTAAAGCGCCCGAGGCGTCACCCCCCGGGCGTTTTACCTGCATTCGGCGACTTAGCAGGCCGTTGAAAAACTACCTGCGTTGCCGATACGGCGTTAAGAACAGGCTCGGCTGTCTCGCCTAGGGTTTGCAACGGCCCGTTAGCCCAGACGCGCGGGAGAGAGCATCTGCGCGGTCAAACCGAAGGCTGCCAGGTGTGCTGGCAAGGGTTCGCCGCGGGCCAGGGCGGCGCAGGCCTGGCCCATCGCCGGCGAGGTCTGGATGCCGTAGCCGCCCTGCGCGGCGACCCAGAAAAAGCTCGGCTCCCGGCTGTCGTAACCGCCGACCAGGTCGCCATCGGCGACGAAGGAGCGCAGCCCGGCCCAGGTGCGGGCCGGCCGACGGATGCTCAGGCTGGTGTGCTCCTCGATCTGATAGATGCCCATGGCAATATCCAGCTCTTCCGGCTGCACATCATGCGGCTCGACCGGGTCGGCGTTGGCCGGCGAACCGAGCAGCATGCCGGCATCGGGCTTGATGTAGAAGGATTCGTCGAGGCTGACCAGCATCGGCCAATGATGGGTGTCCATGCCCTCCGGGCCGGCGAAGATAAAGGCGGCGCGGCGCTTGGGTTGCAGGCCGAGCGGAGCGACCCCGGCGAGTGTGGCGATCTGATCGCACCAACCGCCAGCGGCGTCGATCAGCACCTTGGCATGCAGGCTCTGAGTGGCGGTGCGCACTTCCCAGCCGTCGTCGCGGCGCTGGATCTGCAGCACCTCGCTGTTGCAGTGGATCTGTCCTCCATGCCGGCGGATGCCGCGCAGGTAGCCCTGGTGCAGGGCGTCGGTGTCGATGTCGGCGGCGCTCGGATCGAACAGCGCGCCCTGAACCTTCTCGGCGCGCAGCACCGGCAACATGGCGCAGGCCTGTTCGGCACTGAGCAATTGCACCTCGGCCACGCTGGCCTTGGCGCTCTGGTACTGGCGCTGCAATTCCTCCGGGTCGCCCGTGAAATCCACGCTCAGCTCGCCGCGCGGCGTGAGCAGCGGGTGTTCGGCGAAGTCGGCCGGCGGGGCGTCGAAAAACGCCCGGCTAGCGGCAGTCAGGGCACGCACCTGCGGCGTGCCATAGGCCACGGTGTAGAGCGCGGCGGAGCGGCCGGTGGAGTGGTAGCCCGGCAGTTGCTCGCGTTCCAGTACGATCACCCGGGCGTGCGGCGCCAGCCAGTAACCGGTCGAGGCGCCAGCAATACCGGCGCCGATGATGAGAAAGTCGGCCTGTTGCATGGCAGGGCTCCTAGGCGTTGCGTGCGTGCTTGAGATGGTAGAGCGCATTGGCCAGGGCGATGTCTTCCAGGCCCAAACCGATGGAGCGGAAGAACACATGGCGGCGATAGTCCGGCCGTGCCGCCTGGTCGCTGAGCAGCTCTGCCAGGTCGCCGCGAATCAGTGCGCGATCCCAGTCATGCTGTTCGCTGGCCAGGCACATTTCGCCGGCGCTGCCCGGGGTGGTGGCGCGGTAGTCGCAGTATACGTCCATGCTCGCCAGCGATTGTGGCGGCACTTCGTGGGCGCGTGGCGCGTTGGTGCTGATCGAGGTGATCAGCGCTGACTGGCGCAGGCTGTGCGGGTCGAGCACCGGGCCGGCGGATGAGGTGCAGAGCATGATCACCTCGGCGTCGCGGGTCGCCTCCTCAAGGCTGCCGCAGAGCTGCAGGCGCGGATCGAGCTGCTGCAATTCGCGGCGCTGCGCATCGCTCTGCTCGGCCAGGCTCGGCGAATAGACGCGGATGCTCTGCCACTCACGCAAACCTTTGACGTAGTGCACATGGGCGCGCGCCACCGCGCCGCTGCCGATCACCGCCAGACGCATGGCCTGCTTGGGTGCCAGGGCATCCACGGCCACCGCGGTGGTGGCGGCGGTGCGCGCGGTGGTCAGGCTGCCGGCATCGCAGAGCAGCAGCGGTTGGCCGCTGTGCATCGACATCAGCAGGGTCCAGGCGCTGACCAGCGGGCCTTGCTCGCGCACGATATAGGGCGAGGTCTTGACCCCGTACACGCCGGCTTCGGCCAATACGCCGAGGTAATTGATGAAATCGCCGGCTGCGTTGGGAAACTCGACCAACTGCTGCGCCGGCTGCACGGCATTGCCCGCCGCCAGACCACGGAACATGGCCAGCATGGCCTGGTGCACGTCGACCTGGGCGAGCAGCTGCTCGGTCTCTGCCTGGTGCAGTATGTAGGGCGTGACGTTAGGCATGCAGGTGTCTCCAGCGGGTAATGACTTAAAAATCTATTCTGGACTTTTAAGTATACTCCGGCAAGAGGCATGACCGCTGGTTGCCTGTGGGTGGCGCATGCTTGCCGCTGTCAGCCTTGGCTGTGTCAGGGACTCAACACTTAACCGGCTGTTGAAAAACTACCTGCGTTGCCAATAGTGCGTTAAAAACGGCCTGGCCTTGGCTGCCTCGGCGACATTCTTCAACGGCCTGTTAACGGGACATAGCCAATAAAAAAGCGAAGCCGCTTGGCTTCGCCTTTTTCTGTTTCCTGCCGGCTGGCGCTTAGCGCTTGTGCGGCACCGGTTTGAGCAACTCTTCTGGCGGCATTTCGCAGTTGATCTTGCGCCCCAGCAGTTGTTCGATCGGTGGCAGGGCGTAGGCGTCGTTTTCGCTGGCGAAGCTGATCGAGGTGCCGCTGGCGCCCGCGCGACCGGTGCGGCCGATGCGGTGCACGTAGTCGTCCGGCACTTCCGGCAGGGTGTAGTTGATCACGTGGCTGATGGCGTCGACGTGAATCCCGCGGCCGGCCACGTCGGTGGCGACCATGACCCGGATCTTGCCTTCGCGGAAGCCTTCGAGGGTCTTGATCCGCTTGTGCTGCGGCACATCGCCGGACATTTGCGCGGCGCTGATGCCGTCACGGGTCAGGCGTTCTTCGATGCGCCGCACTTCGTCCTTGCGGTTGGCGAAGACCATCACCCGGATCCAGTCGTTCTGCGCGATCAGGTTGTACAGCAGCTTGTACTTGTCGCTGGAGGCGACCATGTAGACGTGCTGCTCGACGGTGTCGCTGGCCACGTTCTCCGACTCGATTTCGACGATGGCGGGCTCCGTGGTCCACTGCTTGGCCAGGTTCATCACGTCGTCGGTGAAGGTCGCCGAGAACAGCAGGGTCTGGCGCTCGTTCTTTGGCGGGGTCTGGCGGATGATCTGCCGCACCTGGGGGATAAAGCCCATGTCGAGCATGCGGTCTGCTTCATCGAGCACCATCACCTCGACCATGTCCAGGTGCACCTCGCCACGCTGGTTGAAGTCGAGCAGGCGCCCCGGGGTGGCCACCAGGATGTCGCAATAGCGCGACTCGAGCAGCTTGAGCTGTTTGTCGAAGTCCATGCCGCCGACGAAACTCATGACGTTGAGCCCGGTGTATTTGGTCAGATCCGCGGCGTCCTTGGCGATCTGCACCACCAGTTCGCGGGTCGGCGCGATGATCAGCGCGCGTGGCTCACCCATGTAGCGCTCTTTCGGCGGCGGGGTCTGCAGCAGCTGGGTGATGATCGAGATCAGGAAGGCGGCCGTTTTGCCGGTGCCGGTCTGGGCGCGGCCAATGGCATCCTGGCCTCTGAGGGTGAAGCCGAGCACCTGGGCCTGGATCGGCGTGCAGTAGGGGAAACCCAGGTCGTGGATGGCATGCATCAGCTCGGGGGAGAGCTTGAAGTCATGGAAGCGGGTCTTGCCTTCGGCCGGTTCGACCACGAAGTCTTCCAGCTTCCAGCTGTTCGCCGGCTTGGCCGCCCGTTGGCGGCGGGGCTTGTCGGCCTTGACCGGCGCTTTCTCCTGGTTGGCCGCCGCCGCAGGTGCACTGCCGCTATCGCTGGCCGGCTTGTGCGGCTTGGCCGTGTGGCTGGGTTGCGCGGGGTGGGTGTCGCCGCTACGGGGCGTGGTTGGCGAAGCAGGCGTGCTGGTTGGGCTGGGCTGCTCACCCTCGGCTTTGCCGAATATTTTTTTGAGTGCTTTGAGCACGGTCATCTCGTCAATTGGTTAAGGAGTGAACGGCTGCCAGTGTAAAGCAAGAAGCCGGTGCGGCGAAGTGCCATGGCTGGCGGGCGCTATCGACCCGCTTTGTCGCGCCGGGCCTCGGCGGGTTGACGCGTCTTCGCGCCAATCGGCTTGGCAATTGACCGGGTGAGCAGGGCTTGTCCGTCAGCGTTGCCGGCGGATGTTAGCAGAGGCAGTTGCGGCCTTGCTGCTTGGCTTTATAGAGCGCGCCATCGGCACGGGCGATCAGGCTCTGCAGGCTGTCTTTCGGATCCATTTGCGCCAAGCCGATGGAAACCGTGACCCCGGGCAAAAGCCCGACCGACGAATAGAAGGATGTGACGTTCTCAAGGCTATGGCGCAACCGCTCGCCGATGCTGCGCGCCTCCGGAGCGGCGATTTCCGGCAGGAGAATGACAAACTCTTCGCCGCCGAAGCGTACCAGGCTGTCCTTGGCGCGCAGCTGATTGCGCAACGTGTGGGCCACCAGGCACAGGGCGTAGTCGCCGGCCAGATGGCCATGTTGGTCGTTGTAAGCCTTGAAGTGGTCGACATCCAGCATCAGCAGGCTCAAAGGCTGTTGGTTGAAGGCGCAGCGGGTGCTCTCGCGTTCGTACATGTGCTCGAGCCAGCGGCGGTTGAACGAGCCGGTCAGGGTGTCGACGTTGGCGTTCTGCTCACTGTTGAGAATTAGCAGGTTGCCTTGACGCAGACGGGTGCAGAGCAGTTCCAGCAGGTTGTGCATCAGTTGGGGCGATTGCTGGAACAGCTTGATCAGGGCTTCACGGTGCAAGCGCAGCATGCTGCTCGGCTCGGTCGCCACCACATAGGCGGAAGGGGGATGGTTGTCGATAAAGCTGATTTCCCCGGCGCAGTCGCCAGCGTGCAGGGTGCTGATCGGCGGATTGTCCAGCGAGCCGAGGTAGACCTTGAGTTGGCCTTTGAGCAGGAGGTAGAGGTGCTGGTTGTGGTTGAACGGCGACAGGAGGATTTCGCCAGGCTCCAGGTCGCAGATGCGGAACTCCTTGAGCGCTTGGTCGACGCTGCTGGTCGCGACATTGTTGAACAGGTGCAGTTGTCGGACTTGCTGCAGGTTGGCCTGCCTGCGTGAGGTTTTCATCGTGCGAGGCGTGTGCGCAGCAGGCTGGCAAAGGTGGTGGACATCGCTAACACTCCCTGTCGTATAGGCAATACCAACGCCCACTGTATGCCTGTGGGCGGGGGCTGGCAATCCTCGGCAAAAGTGTGGCGGGCCTGTGCGTGCGAACTGTGGGATGCATCACGGTCGGGCGCGTCCGTGCGCCCCAGGTGGCACTCAGTCGCTGCAGTGCAGTCGGGTGGCAACCGCGAACCCCGCCAGACGCTCGGCCACGGCCTGCTCCAGCTGGCTGTCGCGGCGCGGCAGATGGATATGGGCGAGCTGGCCGAGGTGCTCGTCGCTGAGTGCCTCGACGCGGATGGCGGTGTCCAACTCGGTCATTGCGGCCTGATAGACGCGGCGAATGGCATCGAGGCGCAGAGCCGGCTTGAAGGTCTTGCCCACGGCGGTGAGCGGGATGGCGTCGATGATCCAGATTTCCTTGGGCACGGCTGCGCGTTCGCAGATATGCGCGGCAGCATGCGTCAGTAGCTGCGCTTCGCTGGCCTGACTGCCCGGCTTGAGCTGGACATAGGCCACCGGCAGTTCGCCGACCTTCTCGTCGGGCTTGCCGACCGCGGCGGCCAAGGCCACGGCGGGGTGGCTGTGCAGGGCTTCCTCGATCATCTGCGGGTCGATGTTGTGGCCGCCGCGGATGATCAGATCCTTGCTGCGTCCGGTCAGCCAGATGTAGCCGTCGGCATCGATGCGGCCCAGGTCGCCGCTGTTGAACCAGTCGCCGTCGACCCAGATGCCGGCGTTCTTGCCGGCTTGCAGGTAGCCCTTGAACACGCTGGCGCCACGGATGCACAGGTTGCCGATTTCATTTGGCGCGGCATCGCGCAGGTAGCGGCCCTGCTCGTCGAGCAGCTTGATGCTCACCGCGCAGTAGGGCATGCGCAGGCCGATGGAGCCGGGGCGGCGCTCGCCGGCTGGCGGGTTGACGCAACTGCCGCAAGTGCCTTCGGTGAGGCCGTAGCCTTCGATCAGGGTCAGGCCGGTCTTGGCCTCGAACTGGCGGATCAGTTCCACCGGCATCGGCGCGGCGCCGCACAGGGCGTATTTCAGCGAGCTCAGGTCGTGGCCCTCGCTGGGTACCTGCAGCAGGCCGGCAAAGATGGTCGGCACGCCGCTGAAGAAGCTGACCTTGTGGCGCTCGATGAGGCGCCAGAAATTCTGCATCAGCGCGCCGTTGCGATAGCCCTGCGGGGTGGCCAGCAGCACCTCGGCACCGCCGCCGAAGGTGGTCAGGCCGGTGACGATGACGGCGTTGACGTGAAACAGCGGCAGGCCGCAGAGGGTCACGTCGCCAGGCGCGAAGCGGGTGACCAGGTTCATGCTGTAGGCCATGGCCACTTCGTTGCCGTGGCTGTGCGGGGCCAGTTTCGGGGTGCCGGTGGTGCCGCCGGTGTGGAAGTAACTGGCGATGTCGTCCGGGTGGAATTGGCGGGCGCTTTCCAGCCGGTCGGCCGGGCAGGCGGCGATCAGTTCGTCGAAGTCCAACACGCCTTCCGGCAACGGCCCGCGTTGCGCCTTGAGGGCGCTGCGCTGCGGTTCGTCCAGCAGGTTGGCCATGTCCACGCAGATCAACGCCTTGAGATTGGGGAGCCGGCCGCGCAGCGACTCGACCTTGGCCCACAGGTCGGTGCCGGGGAAGGGCGCCAGGGTCACCAGCAACTCGGAGTCGGCGGCCTCGATCAGCTCGGCGATATGCTCGGGTTCGAGCAGCGGATTGATCGCGTTGACGATCCCGGCCGCTTCGCCGCCCCAGATGGTGAAGTGGGTTTGCGGCAGGTTGGGCAACAGGAAGGACACCGCCTTGCCCGGGCGCAGGCCGAGGCGGTGAAAGGCGTTGGCCGTCTGGGTGATCTTGCCCAGCAGTTCCTGGTAATTGAGTCGATAGGCGGACTCGTCGGCAGTGCCCTGCAGAACAAAGGACAGCGCCGGCGCGTCCGGTTGGGCCGCGGTCGTGCGGCGGATCAGTTCGTAGGTGCTGGCCGGCAGGTTGCGCTCGGCCAGCGGGGTGGCTTCGATCTGTTCGATATCGGCTAAACCGCGAATGCTGGGTTGGCTGGTCATGTGTTGTTCTCTGCTCGTGGCGTTGGCGTGCTCAGCTGCTGCGCCAGCCAGTCGGCGATGTCGCGGATTTCTTCCGGCAGCACTTCGTGGGCCATCGGATAATCGCGCCACTGCACGGCGACGCCGCAGGCGGCCAGTTGATCATGGGCTGCACGGCCCATGGCGGGCAGCACAACGTCGTCGAATCTGCCATGCAAACAGAGTACCGGCAGTTGTCTTTTTGTATCTGCCAGTTGCATTTCGTCACTGAAGGTTGGCGCATAGGTGGACAGGGCGATGACTCCGCCGAGCGGCCCTTGCCAGCGCAGGAAGGCCGTATGCAGAACCACGGCGCCGCCCTGGGAGAACCCGGCGAGGAAGATCCGTGCCGGGTCGATGCCACTGTCGCGCTGCGCTTCGATCAGCGCGATCACTTGCCGGGCCGACGCTTCCAGTTGTTCGCGGTTGATCGCCCGTGCCGGGCTCATGGCGAGGATGTCGTACCAACTGGGCATGGCCCAGCCGCCATTGATGGTCACTGGTTGGGTGGGCGCTTGCGGCAAGACGAAGCGGGTGCTGCGTAAAGGCTGCTGCAATGCCTCGGCCACAGGCAGGAAGTCATAACGGTCGGCCCCCAGGCCGTGCAACCAAATGACGCAGGCGTCGGCCGCGAGTGTGGGCTGAAGGATCAACGGGTCGCTCATGGGTAGCTCCAGGGTGGTGCGATTGCGCAACTTTTAATGCACCTGAAATTTTAGTGAGTGGCTATTCTGTGAAGAAGATGTCGCAAGGTTGCAAGTTTTGCTCTTGACCTGAGCGTATCGCCATAAAGGCGAGGTTCTGGTACGGGCTTTGCGTAACCAAGCGGGATTCATGCTGTCGCCCGGCACGGTAACACTGCTACCAAACCGGGTACGGAATAGACGGGAAGCCATTTGATGGGGGTTTCCACAAGACTCGGCAAATGCGGCATGTTGGCCGATAAGCGAAGCGCTATCCGTCTCCAGTCCATTCGACCAATGGGCGAGCGAGAGCTTTAATGGCTGAGGTAACGATCAGCAACTAGACTCGCATTTAAGGTCTGATCCCCGGTTGATCGCGTTGCTGCCGACACGATCGACGAGCCCCATAAGGGTACGGAGGTAGGGCCGAGACTCCAAACACAACAAAAGCAACTGGAGGTTTTAATGAAGATGGTGAAATCCACCCTGGCTATTCTGACTACCGCAACCGTTCTCGGCATCAGCGGCTTCGTGCATGCCGGCGCTACCCTGGACGCGGTACAGAAGAAAGGTTTCGTTCAGTGCGGTATCAGCGATGGTCTGCCTGGCTTCTCCTACGCCGATGCGAAGGGTAATTACTTTGGCCTCGATGTCGATGTCTGTCGCGCAGTGGCAGCGGCCTTGTTCGGCGATGCAACCAAGGTTAAATACAGCCCGCTGACGGCCAAGGAGCGCTTCACCGCGCTGCAATCCGGCGAAATCGACATGCTGTCGCGCAACACCACCTGGACCAGTTCGCGCGACTCCGGTCTGGGCCTGAACTTCGCCGGCGTCAACTACTACGACGGGCAGGGCTTCCTGGTTAACAAGAAACTCGGTGTTACCAGTGCCAAGGAACTCGACGGTGCGACCGTGTGCATCCAGGCCGGTACCACCACCGAGCTGAATCTCTCCGACTACTTCCGCGCCAACGGTCTGAAGTACACCCCGATCACTTACGATACTTCCGACGAGAGCGCCACTTCGCTGGAGTCCGGCCGTTGCGACGTGCTGACGTCCGACCAATCGCAACTCTACGCGCAACGCATCAAGCTGGCTGCGCCGCTGGAGTACGTGGTACTGCCGGAAGTGATCTCCAAAGAGCCGCTGGGCCCGGTGGTGCGTCAGGGTGATGACGAGTGGTTCAACATCGTCCGCTGGAGCCTGTTCGCCATGGTCAACGCCGAAGAGCTGGGCGTTAACTCGAAGAACGTCGAAGAAGTGGCCAAGACCACCAAGAACCCGGATGTTGCCCGTCTGCTGGGCGGCGAAGGTGAGTTCGGCAAGGATCTGAAGCTGCCGAAAGACTGGGCGGTGCAGATCGTCAAGCAAGTGGGTAACTACGGCGAGAGCTTCGACCGTAACGTCGGCGCCGGCAGCGATCTGAAGATCGAGCGCGGCCTCAACGCCCTGTGGAACAAAGGTGGTCTGCAATACGCACCGCCAGTGCGCTGATCGTCTTTGCCAGCATCCCGTCCTGGGGCGCTGGCAGGTTCTAGATGACGTGAACCCCGTACCCGCCAATGCGGGTATGGGGGTTCCAAGAGGGCTCCTATGCAAACTCCTGCAAATGCCTCGCACCCACGGGGATCGGTCTGGACCGACCCCAAGGTGCGCGGATGGCTATTCCAAATTCTTGCCGTTATCGTCGTTGTGGCGCTCGGCTGGTATCTGTTCGACAACACCCAGACCAATCTCGAGAACCGCGGGATCACCTCCGGTTTCGCCTTTCTCAACAACAGTGCCGGCTTCGGCATTGCCCAGCACCTGATCGACTACACGGAAAGCGATACCTACGGACGGGTGTTCTTTGTCGGCCTGCTCAATACCCTGCTGGTGTCGGTGATCGGTATCATCGGTGCGACTATCCTGGGTTTCATTCTCGGCGTAGCACGGTTGTCGCCTAACTGGCTGATCAGCAAGCTGGCCACCGTCTATATCGAGACGTTCCGCAATATCCCGCCATTGCTGCAAATTTTCTTCTGGTACTTCGCGGTGATGCTCTCGCTTCCCGGGCCGCGGCAGAGCCTGGAGATAGGCCAGACTTTCTTCCTCAATAGCCGCGGCCTGTACATGCCGTCACCCAGCGCCACCGACAGCTTCATGACCTTTGCCGCTGCCATAGCGGTGGCGCTGATCGGCGTGGTGTTGCTGTCACGTTGGTCGAAGGCGCGCTTCGAAGCGACCGGCAAGTACTTTCCCGTGTCGCTGGGTGCGCTGCCTTTGCTGCTGGGGCTGCCCGCGCTGGCCGTGCTGCTGACGGGTAATCCGCTGCAATGGACTACGCCGGCGCTGAGCGGTTTCAATTTCCGTGGCGGCTGGGTGATGATCCCCGAGCTGATGGCCCTGACCCTGGCGCTGACCATCTATACCGCCGCCTTTATCGCCGAGACCGTGCGTGCCGGGATTCTCTCGGTCAGCCATGGTCAGACCGAGGCGGCGCGCTCCTTGGGCTTGCCCGCGGGCAAGACCCTGCGTCTGGTGATCATCCCGCAAGCACTGCGAGTAATCATTCCGCCGCTGACCAGTCAGTACCTCAATCTGGCGAAGAACTCCTCATTGGCCGCCGGTATCGGCTATCCGGACATGGTCTCCTTGTTCGCTGGCACTGTCCTCAACCAGACCGGCCAGGCCATCGAGGTGGTCGCCATCACCATGAGCGTGTACCTGGCCATCAGCATCAGTATTTCCATGCTGATGAACTGGTACAACAAGCGCATTGCGCTGATCGAGCGGTAAGGAGCAGCCATGCAAACCCATACGTTCAAACCCGATCTACCGCCACCGCTGCTGAGCGTTGGCGTGCTCGGTTGGCTGCGCGCCAACCTGTTCTCCAACTGGTTCAACACCTTGTTGACCCTGTTCGCCGGCTACCTGGTCTGGTTGATTATCCCGCCACTGATCCAGTGGGCTTTCATCGATGCCAACTGGATCGGAACCACCCGTGCCGATTGCACCGGTGACGGTGCCTGCTGGGTGTTCATCCAGCAGCGTTTCGGCCAGTTCATGTACGGTTTCTATCCGACCGAACTGCGCTGGCGCGTCGACCTGACCCTGTGGATGGCGGTGATTGGCGCGGCGCCACTGTTCATTCCGCAGATGCCGCGCAAGGCGCTGTACGGTCTGGCCTTCCTGCTGTTGTACCCCGTGCTGGCCTACTGGCTGCTGCATGGCGGTTTCTTCGGCCTGAGCACGGTATCCACCACCCGTTGGGGCGGCCTGATGCTGACCCTGGTGATTGCCTCCATCGGTATCGCCGGCGCCTTGCCGCTGGGCATCCTGCTGGCGCTTGGCCGGCGTTCGGACATGCCGGCGATTCGGGTGATCTGCGTGACCTTCATCGAGTTCTGGCGCGGCGTACCGCTGATCACGGTGCTGTTCATGTCCTCGGTGATGCTGCCGCTGTTTCTGCCCGAAGGGATGAACTTCGACAAGCTGATGCGGGCGCTGATCGGGGTGATTTTGTTCCAGTCGGCTTATGTGGCCGAGGTGGTGCGTGGCGGCTTGCAGGCCATCCCCAAAGGCCAGTACGAGGCGGCTGCGGCCATGGGCCTGGGCTACTGGCGGATGATGGGTCTGGTGATTCTGCCGCAGGCGTTGAAACTGGTGATTCCGGGTATCGTCAACACCTTTATCGCCCTGTTCAAGGACACCAGCCTGGTGATCATCATCGGCCTGTTCGACCTGCTCAACAGCATCAAACAAGCCACTACCGACCCGGTCTGGCTGGGTATGGCCACCGAAGGCTATGTGTTCGCCGCCCTGGTTTTCTGGATTTTCTGTTTTGGTATGTCCCGTTACTCCATGCACCTGGAGCGCAAGCTCGAGACCGGCCATAAGCGTTAGGAGCCCTTGCAATGTCTGAAGCAATTAAACAAACCAGCGCTGAGCCGATGATCCTGATGGAGGGCGTGCACAAGTGGTACGGTCAGTTCCACGTACTCAAGGACATCAACCTGAGCGTGCAGCCGGGCGAGCGTATCGTTCTCTGCGGTCCATCCGGCTCCGGCAAGTCGACGGCCATTCGCTGCATCAATCGCCTGGAGGAACACCAGCAAGGGCGTATCGTGGTCGACGGCACCGAACTGACCCATGACCTCAAGCACATCGAGACGGTTCGCCGTGAAGTCGGCATGGTGTTCCAGCACTTCAATCTGTTCCCGCATCTGACCGTGCTGCAGAACTGCACGCTGGCGCCGATGTGGGTGCGCAAGATGCCCAAGCGTGAAGCCGAGGAAGTGGCCATGCATTACCTGGAGCGCGTGCGCATTCCCGAGCAGGCCCTCAAGTATCCCGGACAACTCTCCGGTGGTCAGCAGCAGCGGGTGGCCATCGCTCGGGCGCTGTGCATGAAACCGAAAATCATGTTGTTCGATGAGCCGACCTCGGCACTCGACCCGGAAATGGTCAAGGAAGTGCTGGACACCATGGTCGGTCTGGCCGAAGACGGCATGACCATGCTCTGCGTAACCCACGAGATGGGCTTTGCCCGCACCGTGGCGAACCGGGTGCTGTTCCTCGACAGGGGCGAGGTCGTCGAGGAGGCCGATCCGGAAACCTTCTTCACCAATCCGCAGAACGAGCGCACTCAGCTGTTCCTCAGCCAGATCCTGCACTGAGAACCCGCGGCAATGAGAAAAGGAGCCTTTCGGCTCCTTTTTTCATTCAGCGGGTCACTTCACGCGCCCGGCAGCGTTACAACCGTGGGTAATCGATATAGCCGACCGGCCCGGAACCATAGAAGGTTGCCGGCTGCGGCTGGTTTAACGTGGCGTCTTCGGCGAGGCGGGCGGGCAGATCCGGGTTGGCGATAAAGGGGATGCCGAAGGCCACGGCATCGGCCTTGCCTGCGGCCAGCCAGGCGTTGGCCTGCTCCTTGGTGAAGCGCTCGTTGGCGATGAACACGCCGCCGAAGGCTTGCTTGAGGCTCGCTGCCAGGCTGTCATCGGCTTCCTGCTCGCGGGCGCAGATAAAGGCGATGCCGCGCTTGCCCAGCTCTTGGGCGAGGTAGGTAAAGGTCGCGGCGCGGTTGCTGTCGCCCATGTCGTGGCTGTCGGCGCGCGGCGCCAGGTGCATGCCGACCCGGCCGGCGCCCCACACCGCAATCACCGCATCGGTGACTTCCAGCATCAGCCGCGCGCGGTTTTCCAGGGAGCCGCCGTAGCGGTCGCTGCGCTGGTTGGTGCTGTCCTGGAGAAACTGGTCGAGCAGGTAGCCGTTGGCGCCGTGGATCTCCACGCCGTCGAAACCGGCCGCCTTGGCGTTTTCCGCGCCCTGGCGATAGGCCTCGACGATATCGGCGATTTCCTCGGTTTCCAGGGCGCGCGGGGTGACGTATTCGGTGATCGGCCGCACCAGGCTGACATGCCCGGCCGGCGCGATGGCGCTGGGCGCCACCGGCAGTTCACCGTTGAGGTAGCTGGGGTGGGAGATGCGCCCGACATGCCAGAGTTGCAAGACGATCTTACCGCCATTGGCATGCACCGCCTTGGTGATATTGCTCCAGCCGCGCACCTGTGCTTCGGACCAGATGCCGGGCGTGTCCGGGTAGCCGACGCCCATCGGCGTGACCGCGGTGGCCTCGCTGATGATCAGCCCGGCCGAGGCGCGCTGTACGTAGTACTCGGCCATCAGCGCGTTGGGCACGCGCCCGGCGTCGGCGCGGGTGCGGGTCAGCGGCGCCATGATGATGCGGTTGGCGAGTTCCAGCTCGCCGATCTTGATCGGGTCGAAAAGTGTAGGCATGGGTGATTCTCCAGCGGCTGTCATGCAGGGATCGGGTGGGTTAAAGCTCGTGACTGATATGGCGCACAAGCGCCTGGATGGTTTCTTCGTTGCGCTTGAAGAAGTGCCACTGGCCGACCTTGCTGCTGGTCACCAGCCCGGCCCGTTGCAGGGTTGCCAGGTGCGCCGACACCGTCGATTGCGACAGCCCGGTACGCTGGTCGATCTTGCCGGCGCACACGCCGTTCTCCAGCGGGTGATCCTGATCGGCGAAGTACGCCTGCGGATCTTTCAGCCAGTGCAGGATGTCGCGGCGCACCGGATGGGCCAGGGCTTTGATGACTTCATCGATATCGATGGGCATGGACGGGGTTTCCAGGGTTGCGGTTGCGCCATATCGGCATGCAGCGGACTTTATATCGGTGCCTGACGATATACAGATTGTTCGTGCCGATAGTGCTCATCGACCGCACTGATGTGTAAGCTCGGCAGATGAACTACCTCGCGCACCTACACCTCGGCGGCGACGCGCCGGCGCAACTGCTGGGCAGCCTGTATGGCGACTTCGTCAAAGGCCGGCTGGGCGGACAGTGGCCGGCGGATATCGAAGCCGCCATCGCCCTGCATCGGCGCATCGATGCCTTTACCGACAGCCATGCGCTGCTGGCCCAGGCCCGGTCGCGTTTTCCCGCCGAGCGGCGGCGCTGTGCCGGGATTCTTCTGGATCTGTTCTTCGACCATTGCCTGGCGCTGCATTGGGCGGATTACGCCGACGAGCCGCTGGCGCAGTTCACCGGGCGGGTGTACCGGCTCTTGGCCGCCGAGCCGGTTTTGCCCGAGCGCCTGGCCCTGATTGTGCCGCGCATGGCGGCGCAGGACTGGCTGGGCAGCTACCGCGATTTCGCCGTGCTGGAGCAGGTGATCGCCGGCATGGGCCGGCGCCTGTCACGGCCAGGCCTGCTGGATGGCAGCCTGCTCGAGCTGGAGCGCCTGTACGTGCCGCTGAGCGAGGATTTCCGTCAGTTCTACCCGGAGCTGCTCGAGTTCGCCCGGCGCTTGCGGGTGGAGCCGTAGATCCTATGTTTATGTGCAAGGCCCGGATTGTATTTCTGTGGGAGGCCCGACCTCGGGGCGAGCTTTTAACCCGTGCCCGCCAGGCGATAGCTGGGCAGCCCTGCGGGCTGCATTCGCCGCGGGGGCGCGCCTCCTACAAGTTGCGCGACATTACTCGCCGGATGCAATCCGGGACACAGCCGGTGCGCACGGCCTAGGCGGCCGCGCGCACCGGGTTCAGCCCCGCGCGTGGGGATGCAGGTGGAAGCGGCGGATCAGCGCCTTCTCCAGTTCGGCGACGCTGAACAGCAGCAAACCGGCCAGCACCACGCGCAGCCATTCACCGCCGCTCAGCCCGCTGGAGCCGAATACCTGCTGCATGGGCGCTGCATAGGTAAACAGCAGTTGCAGCGCCAGGCACACGGCGATGGCCAGCAGCACCTTGGGATTGCCGAGCAAGCCTTCGCGATTGAGCACCGAGGCGAAGATATGCCGGCTGTTCAACAGGTAGAACATCTCGCCCATCACCACGGTGTTAACGGCCATGGTGCGCGCGCTTTCCAGGCTGTTGCCGTGCTGCATTTCCCAGAGAAACAAGCCGAGGGCGCCGGCCATCATCAGCAGCGACACCATCAGCACGCGCCAGACGAAAAAGCCGGTGAGCAGCGGCTCGGCCGGCGGACGCGGCGGGCGGCTCATCAGGCCCCGCTCGGACGGTTCGAAGGCCAGTGCCAGGGCCAGGGTGATGGAGGTGACCATGTTGATCCACAGCACCTGCACCGGGGTCAGCGGCAGGGTCAGCTGGAACAGGATGGCGGCGATTACGATCAGGGCCTCGCCGCCGTTGGTGGGCAGGACGAACAGGATGAACTTCTTCAGGTTGTCGTAAATCGCCCGGCCTTCGCGCACGGCCCCGGCGATGGTGGCGAAATTGTCGTCGGTAAGGACTATTGCCGCCGCTTCCTTGGCCGCCTCGGTGCCCTTGTGGCCCATCGCCACGCCGACATCCGCACGCTTCAGCGCCGGCGCATCGTTGACTCCGTCGCCGGTCATCGCCACCACTTCGCCGCTGGCCTGCATGGCCTGCACCAGGCGCAGCTTGTGTTCCGGGCTGGCGCGGGCGAACACCTCGATGCCGGGTAGCAGCTTGCGCAGGCTGGGTTCGTCGAGCAGCTCGATTTCGGCACCGGTCAGCGCTGGCCGGCCAACCCCGATGCCCAGTTGCGCGCCGATGGCACGGGCGGTTTCGACATGATCGCCGGTGATCATCTTCACCGCGATGCCGGCGCGCCGACACTCGGCCACCGCGGCGATGGCCTCTGCCCGCGGCGGGTCGATGATGCCGAACAGGGCCAGCAGGGTGAAGCCCTGTTGCACATCGGCAAAGCTCAGGCTGCGTTGCTCGGCATCGGCCGGACGGCTGGCAATGGCCAGCAGGCGCAAGCCGTGGGCGGCGAGGTCGGTGGCCTGGCGTCGCCAGAAATCCGCATCGAGCGGCTGGTCGCCGTCGGCACCGCGTTGCCGGTTGCACATCTCCAGCAGCCGCTCGGGGGCGCCTTTCAGATAGATCAGCCCATGACCGCTGTGGTCATGGTGCAGGGTGGCCATGAAGCGGTGTTCCGACTCGAAGGGAATGGCGTCGCTGCGCGGCAGCTCGGCCTGCGTGGCCAGCGGGTCGAGGCCGCTTTTCAGGGCCAGGGCGACGAGTGCGCCTTCGGTCGGGTCGCCGTGCAGCCGCCAGTTGCCGTCGGCGTCTTCCTCCAGCCGGGCGTCGTTGCACAACAGCGCCGCGCGGCCGATGTCGAGCAGGTTCTGATCGATGTCCAGGGGCGCGCCAGCCAGATGGAAACCGCCCGTGGGGGCGTAACCGACTCCGCTGACGTCGATGACCCGCTGCGCGCTGACCAGCCGTTGCACGCTCATCTCGTTGCGGGTCAGGGTGCCGGTCTTGTCCGAGCAGATCAGGGTGACGGAACCGAGGGTCTCCACCGCCGGCAAGCGCCGTACTATGGCGTTTTGCCGGGCCATGCGCTGCACGCCGAGGGCCAGGATCACGGTCATGATCGCCGGCAATCCTTCCGGGATCGCCGCGACGGTCAGCGCCACCACCAGCATGAATGTCTGCGCCGGATCCTGCCCGCGCCACAGGGTGCCGAGGGCGAAGGTGACGACCGCCAGGATCAGCAGGGCCACGCTCAACCAACGGCTGAAGCCGTCGATCTGCCGCAGCAGTGGCGTGGATATCGACTGCACCTGTTGCAGCATGCTGCCGATACGCCCCAGTTCGGTGGCCGGGCCGGTGGCCACCACCAGGCCGAGGGCCTGGCCGCTGCTGACCAGGGTGCCGGAATAGGCCATGCAGCGGCGGTCGCCGAGCACCGCGTCTTTGCCCGAGCGGGCGATGGATTTCTCCACCGGCACCGACTCGCCGGTCAGCGCCGCTTCTTCGACGACGAAATTCTTCACCCTGAGCAGGCGCAGGTCGGCCGGCACCTTGTCCCCGGACACCAGGCTGACGATATCGCCGGGCACCAGCTGTTCGGCAGGGATTTCCCGGCGTTCGCCATCGCGCAGCACCATGGCATGCAGCGACAGCATGTCGCGAATGGCATCCAGGGCGTGCTCGGCCTTACCCTCCTGAAGGAAGCCGATCAGGGCATTGATCAGCACCACGGCGATAATCACCGCGGTATCCACCCAGTGGCCGAGCAGGGCGGTGACCGCCGCCGCGGCGAGCATCATGTACAGCAGCAGGTTGTGGAATTGCAGCAGCAGACGCCGCAACGGGCCGCGCCGTTTGGGCGGCGGCAGGCGATTGGCCCCATAGCGTTGCCGGCGGCTGGCGATCTCGCTCTCGGCAAGGCCCGCCGGGTTGCCGTGCAGGGCGGCGAGCGCCTGTTGCGCATCGACGCTGTGCCAGTGCGTTGCAGTCTGGGCCGTCTGGGCTGGTTGTCGGGTGTCCATTCAGGCCTCTCCATGCATTGCCTTGTTGGCACAGTAGCCTTATTCACTGGCTATGCTCTGATCTGTATCAACACCGCAGGACATGCGCGGCAGTTGAATAACCGGGCATGCCCAGGCTGGCGAGGTAAGCGAGATGATCAAACTGCTGGTGGCGACCGACCTTTCGCAACGCTCGGCGCATGCGCTGCAGCGTGCCGCTCAGTTGATCCGCAAGCAGGGTGGCGGCGACTGGGCCTTGGTGCATGTGGTCGACGACGATGCGCCTAAGGACTTCGTCGCCGAGCATGTGCAGCGGGTCGAGCGGTTGCTCGCTGAGCAGGCGCAGCAACTGGCCGAACAGACCGGCAGCCGGCCGCGGGTGCTGGTGAGCAGCGGCGAGGTCGAAGCGATCATCTTCGAGGCGTGCCTGGGCATGGACGCCGACCTGCTGGTGGTCGGCTGTCACCGCAAGACGCCGCTGCGCGATTTCTTTCTGGGTTCCAGCGTGGAGCGGCTGATCCGTGGCAGTCATCTGCCGGTACTGCGTGTCGCGCAACCGGTCGTTGCCGATTATCGGCAGGTGTTGGCGGCGCTGGATCTGTCGCCTGGTGCGGTGCAGGCCATGACGCGTGCGCAGCGGCTGGGCCTGCTCGACCCGCAGCACTGCACGGCGGTGTATGCCCAGGAGCCATTTCCGCTGGGGTTGCTGACGGAGGCGGCGATTGATCAGCGCTTACTCGAGAGTCAGACCGAGGAGGCCTTGCTGACGCTGCTGGCGAACCTGCATGACGCCGGCTTGAGCCTGCCCGACGGCTGCGTGCGGGTGCAAGAAGGCCAACCCCGGCAGGTGATTGCCCAGGCGCTGCAACAGCGCCAGGCCGACCTGCTGGTGATCGCCACCCATGAGCGCAAAGGGTTGCCGCGGCTGGTGCTCGGCAGCGTCGCCGGGGCGCTGCTGGCCGAGTTGGCCTGCGACATCCTCTGCGTGCCGCCGCCGGGCTGATTCACGCGGCCTGGCGCTGAGTGCTGCTGTCCGGCTCGAAGGCGCCGGCCACGGCCGCTTGAGCGCGGCGTGCCAGTTGGTTGCGGTTCAGGCTGGCGCTGGCAATCGGTTGCAGCAAGCGGATCTGCACGTCGATCGGGTCACTGGCGAGCAGGCGCAACAGGTGCGAGAGCATGTCGTCGTCGCCGATAAAGGGCGTGGTCAGGCAGGGCCGGCCGTCGCGCAGGTAGCGGATGGCGACCGGTTGCAGGGCGACCCCGGTATCGATGGCGCTGCTCAGCAAGCGGCCGTGGAAGGTGCGCAGGATCTGGCCGTCGCTGGTGGTGCCTTCCGGGAAAATCAGCAGCGGCCGACCCTGTCCCAGATGCTGGCCGAGTTGCCGGTTGAGCAGGCTGCCGTCGCCCGCGCCGCGGCGGATGAACAGGGTGCCGGCCTGGCGCGCCAGCCAGCCGGCCAATGGCCAGGAGCGCACCTCGGCCTTGGACAGGAACGACAGCGGGGCGAGCCTGCCAAGCAGCGGAATATCGGTCCAGGAGATGTGATTGCTGACCCACAGCATCGGTTCCTGCGGCAGCTCGCCGTGCACGCTCAGGCGAAACGGCAGGGCATTGCTCAGGCGCGCAAAGAACCAGCGGCTCAGGCGTTGGCGCAGGTTCATCGGGTCATGCCGCAGCAAAGGTTCCAGCAGATTCAGCAGCCCGGCCAGCAGGGTGCCCAGGCCGAGTACCGCCAGCAAACGCAGGAGACGCAGAGATAAACGTAGTTTCGCCATGGATGGCTCCGGGGGACGCGAGTGCCGGCATGTCTACCGGTTCCTGGAACTCGCTGCAAGTCTGCAATGCCGCGAACCCGGAACTCGCAATGCGCGGCTGCAGCGGCTTACAAGGTAAGTCGGTTCAGACCGCCGCCTTGAAGTGGCGGGCGTAGCGTGGGCAGAGTTCGTCGCGCTTGAGCAGGATGAACACATCGGCTACCTGGAAATCCTCATCCCAGCACGGCTCGCCGCAGATCTTCGCGCCCAGGCGCATGTAGGCCTTGAGCAGCGGCGGCAGCTCGGCGATGACGTTGCTCGGCACCGCCAGGATCGGCAGCGGCTTCTTCGGCTCGGCCCGCAGGTGCTCGGTGCACAGGTAGCGTTCGCGCAGGCGCTGCATGATCGCCTGGGCCTGGATGCCGCCGTCCTGCATGGAGATGCTGGCGCAGCCCATCAGGTAGCGGTAATCGCCCCGGTTGAGGACTTCGGCCAGCTCGGCCCAGAGCACGGCGATGGTGGCGCCGTTGCGGTAGGCGCTGTCGACGCAGGTGCGGCCGATTTCCAGCAGCGGGCCTTCGAGATGCGGCAGGCCGTGCAGGCTGAATTCCTCTTCGCTGTAGAACCGCCCCAGGCCGGCGGCGGCCTGATGGTCGAGCAGGCGGGTGGTGGCCACCAGCCGGCCGCTGTTCAGATCGCGCACGCCGATGTGCTGGCAGTGAATGTCGTAGTCATCCATGTCCAGACCGAGCTCGGCACCCTTGAGCTTGGCCGCGAACTCGGCGCTGAACACGCGAAAGCGCAGGGCCTGGGCTTCCCGCAGGGCAGCGGGGCCGACCAGACGCTCGGCTTGCAAGCGACGTGCTGGGGTGGTGCGGTCGCGGGTGATTGCCATCTGAGTCATGCCGTTCTCTCCGTTGGCCAGCTTTTTGTCTTGCAGCCGGTCGATCTTGTTGGGCAAGCTCAGGCTAGGTAGCAGCGGTGTCACCCCTGTGAAGTTTTGGTGATGCTTGTGTGACAAGCCGCTGCGACTCCAACCCGTTTGAGGAACTGCGAATGCCCTGGCCAATCCTGTTGCAAACCCACCAGCGCCTGCCGGCCGCGAGCAACCTGGAGGCGTGGTATACCGCGCTGCTGGCGCGGCTGGGCACGCCGGCGCCATTCGAGTTGGCCTTGCTCGGCGGGCGTTTGGCGGCGACGCCGGGGCTGGCCTTCCTCGCCGGTTATCAAGGCGCCCTGCGGGTGCTGTGGCCGTCCGCGCCCTGGTCGCTGGGCGCGCTCTGTGTCACCGAGAACAAGAGCGTGCGCCCGGCGGATATGCAGACCCGGCTCAGCGACCTGCTGCTGCATGGGCGCAAGGATTTCGTCACGGCAGGCGATGCCGCCGACTGGCTGCTGGTCGCCGCCCGCGAAGAGCCGCCGGCGCAAGCGGTGCGGTTGGCCCTGGGCGTGGTGCGCAATGGCGATCCCGGGGTGCGCATCGAGGCGCTGCCGGCGCTGCCCTTGATGCCGGACATCGGCCACGCCCGCCTGCATCTCGACGGCGCCCACTGCGCGCGCTTGGCCGGCGATGGCTGGGATGATTACGTGAAGCCTTTTCGCAGCATCGAGGATCTGCACGTGCTGGCCGCCGTCGGTGCCTGGTTGTATGGCGTGGGGCAGGAGTCGCGCTGGCCGCAGGCGTTGCAGTTGCGCCTGCTCGGCTTGCTCGCCGGTTGTGCCGAAGTGGCCCGGCAAGGCCCGGCACAACCCGCCACGCATCTGCTGCTGGCCGGGCTGTTCGCCCAGTTCGCCGCACTCGACCCCGAGTTGCACGCGGCCTTCGCCGCCGGGCCGGCGCAGTGGGCCGCCTTGTGGCAACGCGACCGCGGCCTGCTGTCGATTGCCGGGGCGGCGCGCGGCAAACGCCTGGCCAATGCCCAGGCCGCCTTGGGCCTGCAGCTGTAACGTGCTCGCTCGCCAGCGCCGTTTCGCCTCATCGAAGGCGTGCTAGTGCCTTCGCCTGGCCACGGCGTCGTCGGCTCGAGCTGCGGCAGAGTTGCCAGTTGCGGCCCGCCGCGCCAGTCGCGTCACGGCCTTGAGCAGCCACTACAGCAGGCTTTGCAAGGCCGCCACGGACGACTATCGTGGCGACCTTGATGCTTAACCTGCGGGTGCTTATGCGAATCTGCCTGACCTGCCTTTTGTTGCTGGCCGCGTACTGATGCCCGGAATGGTTTTCCCTTGGCGCAGCGGCAACCAGTTCGCCTTGCTCAACGATGGCCCGAGCTTCTTCCCGCGGATGATCGAGGCCATCGGCGCCGCTCGCCAATCGGTCGCGCTGGAGCTGTACCTGGTGCAAAGCGGCGCCTGCATGGCAGTCCTGGCGCAAGCCTTGTGCGCGGCGGCGCAACGCGGCGTCGAGGTGCGTTGCCTGTTCGACGATTACGGTTGCCAGTCCCTGTCGCAGGTCGACCGCCGGCGTCTGAGCGCCTCCGGCGTGCAGTTACGCCGCTACAACCCGTTGCGTTGGCGCCGAGGGCTCCGTAATTTCTATCGTGACCACCGCAAGTTGTTGCTGGTCGATGGCCGGCTGGCCTTTGTCGGCGGCACCGGCGCGACCGATCAGTTCTGGATTCCGGGCGAAACCGCCAGCCTCTGGCACGAGGTCATGGTGGAAATCGCCGGGCCGCTGGTGGCCGACTGGCAAGAGTTGTTCGACCGCCAATGGCATGCCCTGCATGCCCGGCTTGCCTGGCGGCCAAGGCCGACGCTGGGGCTGACACATCTGCCGCTATCGCCGCCAGTGGGTGAGGGCCTGGGCCGGGTGGCCTACGCCGATGCCCGCCAGCATCGCGACATTCTGCAGTCACTGGTGCGTGCGCTACACGGCGCCAAGCAACGCATCTGGCTGGCCACGCCGTATTTCCTGCCGACCTGGAAAGTCCGCCGCGCTTTGCGCAAGGCGGCGGCGCGCGGGGTCGAGGTGCGCCTGCTGCTCAGCGGTCGGCACACCGACAACCCGCCGGTGCGCTTTGCCGGCCAGCGCTACTACCCCAAGCTGCTCAGGGCCGGGGTGCAAATCTTCGAATACCAGCCACGTTTTCTGCACCTGAAAATGGTGCTGGTGGACGACTGGGTCAGCGTCGGCTCGTGCAACTTCGACCACTGGAACCTGCGCTTCAACCTCGACGCCAATGTGGAGGCGCTCGACCCGGAGCTGACCGCCGCGGTGGCCGCCAGCTTCCAGGCGGATTTCGCCGACAGCCTCGAGATCAGCCAGGAACTCTGGCACGCCCGGCCCTGGTGGCGGCGTCTACAGCAACGCCTGTGGGGCTGGCTGGATCGGCTGGTGGTGAACCTGCTCGACCGACGTCGCTAGCCGGCCGTTGAAAACAGGCTCGGCTGTCTCGCCTACGTTCTTCAACGGCCTGCTAGGTTGCACTTTGGCTTGGCCGCCCGACATGCGGGCATGTTTCTCTGCGATGTAGTTCTAGGCTATTACCTGTGTACTGAACGGGGGGCGGATACTGCTTTGGCTCCCCCAACCCGTTACAGGAGAACGCTCATGGCTGCGAAAAAGATTCTGATGCTGGTCGGCGACTACGTCGAAGACTACGAAGTGATGGTGCCGTTCCAGGCCTTGCAGATGGTGGGCCACAGCGTGCATGCGGTCTGCCCGGACAAGAACGCCGGGCAAACCGTGCGCACCGCCATCCACGACTTCGAAGGCGAGCAGACCTACAGCGAAAAGCCCGGGCACAACTTCGCCCTCAACTTCGACTTCAGCCTGGTCAAGGCCGACGATTACGACGCCCTGCTGATTCCCGGCGGCCGCGCCCCGGAATACCTGCGCCTGCATGCCGAGGTGCTGGCCCTGGTGCAGGCCTTCAATACAGCCAACAAGCCCATCGCCGCGGTCTGCCATGGCGCCCAACTGCTGGCCGCCGCCGGTGTGCTCGACGGCCGTGAATGCAGCGCCTACCCGGCCTGCGGGCCGGAAGTGCAGCTGGCCGGTGGCCGCTACATGGCGATCGCCGTGGATCAGGCCCATGTCCAGGGCAACCTGGTCACCGCCCCGGCCTGGCCCGCGCACCCGGCCTGGCTGGCCGCTTTCCTCAAGCTGCTGGGCACCCGGATCAGCCTGTAGACTGGCGACCGGGCAAGCGCCGATGTACTGGCGCTTGCCCGGTGCTATTAGCCGCTCCCCGATCGAGGCAAGACGCCCATGTGCGAGCTCTACGTCAAAGCCGACCCGATTCTCTACGAATCGCGCTCGCGCTCGCTGCGCATCCGCGGCGTGGTCACCACCCTGCGCCTGGAAAACCAGTTCTGGGACATCCTCGCCGAGATCGCCGCGGTCGACGGCATGACCACCAACCAACTGATCAGCAAGCTCTACGACGAGGTCATGGACTACCGCGGCGAAGTGGTGAATTTCGCCTCCTTCCTGCGCGTCAGCTGCACCCGTTTTCTCGCCCAGCGGCCGAGCAATGTGCGCGAGTTGTCACTGGCGCAGCGTGCGCAATAGTCAGGCAGGCAAAGCAGGTGCTGTGTTTCTGTGTAGGAAGGCCGACCCGGCGCGGTGCTTTTGGGCGGCCCCGCTAACAGCGCCAGAGCCGGCCGGGCTGGCCGCTCGTCTGGCGGTATTGCAGCCGGCAACAGCGCACTTACGCCGACTGGATTAAACTCGTTTACCAGGCCGGACAAAGGAGGCGAGCGATGAGCCGCGAATTAAAGATCGAAGATATTCAGGTGGGCGAGGGCAAGGCCGTGGTTAAAGGTGCCTTGATCACCACCCAGTACAACGGCTTTCTCGAAGACGGCAGCAAGTTCGACTCCTCCTACGACCGCGGCAAACCCTTCCAGTGCGTGATCGGCACCGGCCGCGTGATCAAAGGCTGGGATCAAGGCCTGATGGGCATGCGAGTCGGCGGCAAACGCAAACTCTTCGTCCCGGCCCACCTCGGCTACGGCGAAAGAGAATTCGGCGCCCATATCAAGCCCCACTCCAACCTGATCTTCGAGATCGAACTGCTGGAAGTGCTGACCCGGGACGATTGATGGGCGCCTGCGCCGCCGGTGCGAGCAACACCCGGTCTGACGGGCTTCGCCGCTATGTAGGCGGGCGTCGAGCGCAACGATACCCAGCACGGCTAATCGCCGGCCCAGCACCAATGCCCAGAGCAATGCTTGCCGCGACTCGGTTAGAGGGGCGCGCAAGAAATCGCCAGCCTGGCATGACTCGCGCCAATGGGGTGATGGACAGACTGACTGGGCTAGGTCGCGTTTGCTGCGACCCCCCTCCAAGCTAGACAAGGCTTACGGGAGGACAAGGAACGTTATACGACATTACTGTCGTGTTTAAATGCGACAGTAATGTCGTCCAATAGTCGTTATGTGTCTTAAGGAGTAAGGCGCTTGGAAGATTTAGCCGAAGGTGCATTGAAAGGATTACTACGTATCATTGGGCTCGTAGTCAGATCTTTAATCTGGCTAATTTGGGAGTTTTGCTTCGAGGAAATTGCTTGGTATGTAGGTTGGCCTGTATGCCGCCTAATTACTCTCGGAAAACTACCAAGAACACCTATTACTGAGCGCGAGAATTCCACCTACCTAACCAATTTCTTAGTATCCATGGTCGGAATTTTCTCACTTTTGGCACTCGGCATAATAATCGCAAAGCTAGTTGGTTCCGGTTAATAGTTGCACGCAACACATAACAACTGTATATAGGCTCTCCCACAAGTACTGAGCAAAGCTTTCCTTTTAAATCAATGGAGTCAGAGTCATTGATTTTAGCTAGGCAACACGGAAGTGGAGGGGGCAGAGTGCCTGCCGGCCACTGTTTTTGGATAGAGCGCCGGAGCGGGAAGTGACTGTAATCCGTGAGGCCACGAACAAGGCGTGGGTTTTGGGCGATGATCGGTTCAAGGCCAAAATCGAAGCCAAGACAGGCGGCGGGCGATTGCCCAGGGGGGACAGAAAGTCTGCGGGGTATCGGGAAGTTGAGAGTCAATGACACTGAGCCCATTGATCTAACGCAGCATCGGCAACGCAGGTAGTTTCCCGACGGCCTGTTAAAATGCAGCGCAATGCCCACCTGATAAAGCCCCCATGAACTCAGACGCCATCGCTACCCTGCAGCAGCAGTTGCTCGCCTCGCTAAGCCCCGCTCCCGACGAAAGCAGACGCCTGTTCCACGGCCGCGGACGCCGCTGGCCGGGGCTTGAGCAGATCACGGTCGACTGGTTGCAGGGGCTGCTGCTGGTGTCGCTGTTCCGCGAGCCGGAGCCGGCGCAGTTGGCTGGGCTAAAACACATGCTCATGGCGCTGACCCAGTCGCCCGTCTGGCTGGACAGCCAGGCGCACAGCCTGCTGCTGCAACACCGCTACTTGCCGGATAGCGCGACCGAGTGGCTGCTCGGCGAGGTGCGCGATGCATGGCTGATCAGCGAGCATGGCCTGCGTTACCAGCTGGATCTGGGCAAGAAGCAGAACAGCGGCTTGTTCCTGGACATGCGCTACGGCCGCCGCTGGGTGCAAGCCCAGGCCCGGGGCAAGCGGGTGCTCAATCTGTTCGCCTACACCTGCGGCTTCTCGGTCGCCGCGATTGCCGGAGGCGCCGAACATGTGCTGAACCTGGATATGGCCAGGGCGGCCCTCAGCCGAGGGCGGGACAATCACCGCCTGAATGGGCATGACCTCAGTCGGGTGAGTTTTCTGGACCATGATTTATTCAAATCCTGGGGCAAGGTCAGAAAGTGCGGCCCTTATGACCTGGTCATCATCGACCCGCCTTCTTTCCAGAAAGGCAGTTTTGTCCTGACCCAGGATTATCGAAAAGTCCTGCGCCGCCTGCCTGAGTTGCTCGGCGCAGAAGGCGTGGTGCTGGCCTGCGTGAACGATCCGGAGGTCGGCCCTGAGTTTTTGCTCGAGGGCATGGCCAGTGAGGCGCCGAGCCTGAGGTTTGTCCAGCGCCTGGACAACCCGCCGGAGTTCGCCGACATCCAGCCCGACGGCGGCTTGAAAGCCCTGGTCTTTAGCCGCCACACTGGCAGCCCCTTGTAGTGACAGCGGAGATCCACGTGCCCCAGATCGAACCCCAACAGCGCCTGGCTGCCCGCCTGGCCATACTCGGCAACCCGGACGCCCAGGACTGCACGGTCTACCGGCCGGATGACGAGGATCCCGATGCGGAAGAACTGGATCTCGGCGATGCCAAGATTCTCTTCAGCGGTGCGTTCCAGGCGCCTGGCGAATGGGACGAGTTCGAGCGTGCCGAGTTCTTCGGCGATGTCGAGCCCGAGTTGTTCGTCACTGCCTATATCGAGTGCGAGGCCAAGCCCGATGCGGCCGGTTTCTTCGTGGCTGACGTCGGCGATTATGTGGCGACCATGCCGGGGCTGGGCGAGGTGGTGATGTTCTTTGTGCACGACTACAGCGACGCCGAGCAGGGTCGCCACTACACCCTCATCCGCGACGATGAAGCGCTGGACTGAGAAGCGCTGAAAACACACTCGCGGCGCCGCTCTATGGCTTCACCACCCTGAGGCCTGCGCCGGCGCGTCAGTCGCCTGTGCTCGCTCGGCCAGGCAATGGGCCTTTCAGGGTTATTGGCCGCCGCTTTGCAGGTCGCACCGCTACGCCGGCGCGGCGGCGTTGTGGTCGCATATCTGGTTGCGTCCGCCTTGTTTGGCCAGGTACATGCGCCGGTCGGCCAGCTCCAGTAGCTCGTGGCAGTTGGACGCCTGGTCATGGCGGCGCTCGGCCAGGCCGATGCTGGCGGTCAGCGGGCTGCCGTCCGGGCGGTTGCCCAGGCCGTGCTGCATCAGGCGCTGCAGAGCCTGGTCGGCCTGGGCCATGTCGGTGTTGGGCATGATCAGAAGGAACTCTTCGCCACCCCAGCGCAGCAGGCTGTCGGCGTCGCGCAGGTTGCTCTGCAGGTGGGCGGCGAAGGCGCAGAGGGTGCGGTCGCCGGCTTCATGGCCGAAGTTGTCGTTGACCGCCTTGAAGTGATCGAGGTCGATGAAGGCCAGGCTCAGGTAGCTGTTGTTGCGCTGCGCGCCGCTCCAGTGCAGGCCGAGGATCTCCTCGCCGCTGCCGCGCGAGAGCATGCCGGTCAGTGGGTCGTGAATGGCTTGGCGCAGCAGGGCGATCATGAACGCCAGCTGGCTCATGCTGGCCAGGGCGGTGACCCCGGCAATCAGGATCAGCAGCCAGAAGCCGCCGGCGAAGGAGGGCCAGTTGAGGGTCGACCAACCCAGATAACCGGCCAAGCCCTGGGCCAACAGCAACAGGCTGGCCAGGGCCAGATTCTCCTTCAGGCTGAGGGGGAAGATGGACAGCCCGGCCATCAGCACGAAGGGCAGGAAGGCATAGCCGGTGGCCGCCGCCGCGGAAAACTCGGTGAGCTGATGGCTGCCGAGCAGGGTGTGCGAGGCCACGTAGAACAGCGTGGGGATGGCGAACAGCAGGGTGATGGCGCGGTAGGCTTCGAACAGGTTGCCGCTGGGTCGGTAGAACAGCAGCAGGCAGACGAAGGCGCCGCTGGCCAGGATGCGGAACAACGCCAGCCCGGCCCACAGGGAGAAGTCGAAGACCATGATGTCGATCACGGCCCACAGGGGGGTGAGCACGGCAAACAGGAAGGCGAACAGCCGCACGCGGTTGACGATCATGGTGGCCCGGCGCTGGTTGAGGAGCAGCGAGTGCTGTCGGGGCGTGAGCAGCTGCGGCAGTTCGCTGGGGCGCAATTCCCCCGGTAGCAGGGTCGCCAGGCAGCGGATCAAGGGCTCGAAGGCGGATCTCATGGTTGTTTCTCTGGCCTGGTAAAGGGGGCTGCATTTTATAACTGGCAGATTGCCAGTGTGCCGGCGCAAATCTGGCTAAACCCTGATATGGATCAGTAACTTGAGCTTGCGTTCAGGTTTTTTGGTGACGGCCATGGCCATCTTACGGCATGCCTGGCCGTGCCTGCGAGGCCGGCGCAACGCTGGCGAACGCCCGCCCGACGGGCTTCGGCGGGGACTGGGCAGGGGCTGGTGCGGCTGCAGCGCGGGCTTGGCGACGGAGGCTGGGGCGGCTGGCTGCGACCTTCTGCCCCAGTCAGGGTGGGCGTTGCTTTGCGTTAGCATGCGTGCGCTTGCTCACTATGGATAACGCCCTTGTCTCATTCGCAGCTTGTTCGTCACTGTAGCCGGCTTGGCCTGTTGGCCATGCTGTTGCTGCTGGTCGGGCCGTTGCTGGGGCAGGGGTTGAACCAGGGCGGCCGCGAGTCGAGCTGGCGCAACGAGCTGGCCTGCAGCGGCGAGCATGAGCAGTCGCCAAGCGTCGGCCATGAGCTGGATTGGGCCAAGTGCGGCTATTGCACCCTGCTATTGAGTTCGCCGGCCGTTCCCGGCAGCGCGGCGCAGGCCCAGCCCTGCCTGGCGCCGCCCCCCCTGAGTGTGCTGCCGACGCCGCTGGCGGCAGGCCGCGACACCGTATTCCCTGGCGCGCTGACCCGCGCCCCGCCCATTTCCTAGTGCTTCGGCAGCCGCCGGTTGCCACCTTGTTGTCTGCCGCTTGGCCGTCGCGCGCTGTCGCCCCTTGGGTGCGCGTGCGCAGCTTGCGGTGCTCATCACCTATGCCTAGAGAAATGTCCCATGTCCCGTACCCGTGTCGATTCCCGCGCCTGTGCCGCCCTGCTGGTTTTATTCAGCCCGCTGGCGCTGGCCGTAGAAACCGCCAACTCCGACTTGCACGCTGGCCACGCCGCGCCGCAGCCTGTTGTGGCCGAGGCGCTGCAGCTTGAAGCTGCCGTGATCAAGGGGGAGCAGGTGCCGCTCGGCGCCACCGCGGTTTCGCTGCAAGCCCTGCGCAGCCTGAGCCCGGCCACCAGCGACACGGCTTCGCTGCTGCGCGGCGTGCCCGGCGTCAGCCTCAACGGCGCCGGGGGTATTTCCAGCCTGCCGGTCATCCGTGGCCTGGCGGACGATCGCCTGCGCATCAAGGTCGATGGCATGGATCTGGTGTCTTCCTGCCCCAACCACATGAACCCGGCCTTGTCCTATATCGACCCGAGCAACCTGGGCAAGCTGCAGGTGTTTGCCGGCATCACCCCGGTCAGCGTCGGTGGCGACAGCATCGGTGGCACCATCATTGCCGATAGCGCCAAGCCCGAGTTCGCGGCGCCGGGGGCGGCGAGCATCAACAAGGGCGAGGTGGGCGCCTTCTTGCGCAGCAATAACGATGCGCGTGGCGGCAACTTCTCCGCCACCCATGCCAACGATGTGTTCAACATTCGTTATGCCGGCAGCTACAGCAAGGCCAACAACTACATGGCCGGCGACGACTTCAAGGACAGCACCAGCACCGGCCAGCTCGGCAACGGTTCGCCGCTGGACGAAGTGGCCTCCACCGCCTACGAGACGGAAAACCATGACCTGAGCATGGCGCTCAAGCTGGGCGAGGATCTGCTGGAGCTCAAGCTCGGTTACCAGCACGTACCGCAGGAACTGTTCGCCAACCAGCGCATGGACATGACCGATAACACCCAGGAACGCATCAACCTGCGTTACCTCAGCCAGTTCGATTGGGGTGATCTGGAGACCCAGGTCTATCACGAGAAAGTCGAGCACGAGATGAACTTCGGCCCGGACAAACGCTTCTGGTATGGCATGCAGTCGATGATTCCCGGCAGCACGGACACCCGCCCTTGCAGCCCGCTTTCCCCCACCTGTGCCGCCGGCATGCCGATGGAGAGCGAAGGCAAGACCCTCGGCGCCAGCGTCAAGGCCAGCATCGACCTGAGCGAACGCGACCTGCTGCGGGTCGGCGGTGAATACCAGCGCTATCGCCTCAATGATTTCTGGCCGGCCTCGGGTGGCGGCATGTGGCCGAACACCTTCGAGAACATCAAGGACGGCGAGCGCGATCGCATCGGCCTGTTCGGCGAGTGGGAGCGGCAGCTCAACCCGGCCTGGCTGACCCTGCTGGGCGTGCGTTACGAACATGTGGCCAGCGATGCCGATGAGGTGCATGGCTATGGTCACGCGGGCGGCGGGCAACTCGTCGAAGCGGCCGCCTTCAATGCCAGCGACCGCAGCCAGAACGACAACAACTGGGATCTGACGGCCCTGGCGCATTACAGCCACGACGCCAACCTGGATATCGAGTTCGGCGTGGCGCGCAAGGTGCGTTCGCCCAACCTGTATGAGCGTTACACCTGGTCCAGCTGGCCCATGGCCGCGACCATGAACAACTTTGTCGGCGACGGCAATGGCTATGTCGGCGACGTCGACCTCAAGCCGGAAGCGGCGCACATCGCCTCGGCCACCTTCGATTGGCACAGCGTCGACCGCCGCCACGAGCTCAAGGTCACGCCGTTCTACACCCGGGTCAACGATTACATCGATGCCGTGAGCCTGCCGGGTAAGACGATTGTCCCGGATCAGTTCAACGTGCTGCAGTACGCCAACCAGTCGGCCCGCATCTACGGCGTGGACGTCGCCGGGCGCATGCCGCTGGCCAGCAATGCGCTGGGCCAGTGGGGGTTCACTGGGCTGGTCAACTACAGCAACGGCAAGAACCGCGATAGCGGCGATGAGCTGTACAACATCATGCCGCTCAACACCACGCTGGCCCTGACTCAGGAACTCGGCGGCTGGAGCAACAGCCTGGAGATGGTCAGCGTGCAGTCGAAGAACCATGGCTCCGAGGTGCGCAACGAGATCCAGACGGCCGGCTACACCCTGTTCAACCTGCGCCTCAGCCACAGCTGGGACAAGGTGCGGCTGGACTTCGGCGTGGAGAACCTGGCCGACAAGTTCTACCACCAGCCCACCGGCGGCGCCTACACCGCCCAGGGCCGAACCATGTCGATGAATGGCATTGAGTGGGGCGTCGCGGTGCCTGGAATGGGCCGCTCCTTCTACACCGGGGTCAATGTGGCCTTCTGAGTCGGGTCGCCAGTCAGCCTGCGGAACCGGCCTGCACAGCCTGCTGTGCAGGCCGGTTCTTTTTTTGGCTATGTCCCAATTATGTGTTGCATGCGCGATCTCTTGTAGGCGGCGCGACCCCGCAGGGCTGCCTGCCCATCGTTGCGCGGTATTGCCAAGGCTCGCCCCGAGGCCGGGCCTCCTACGGATCGCAGGCCGTTCGCGCCTGGCGATACAACGGTTAACGGGTACAGGGCCTTTTTTGGGGGCTATGTAGCCGTTAACTGTTGCAAGCCCGAGATTGAAGACGGCTCAGCAAGGCGTGGCGTTATGGATGCCCAGTCCTTTCAACGCCGGCTGGCTCGGCTTGATCGCCTCACGATCGAACGGCAGTCCATCGTTCGGCTTTTTCTCCAGATCAAGGTGCCGCGAGATGGCTTTGCAGAGCTCATCCCCGATCTGAAAGCCTGCCCGCGCCATGCCCTTCGAGCTGTACTATCTCGGCTGGGAGGGATCGTTCGCCGTCAAGGCGACGCCGCATCCAATCAGCGAATAGGAGATTCACCGTGGGCCGAAGCCAGCATGTCCGCCTGATGGCGCAGTACAACCAATGGATCAACGCCAAGGTCTATCAGGCGGCGCTCGGTCTGCCCGAGGCCGAGCAAGTCGCCGACCGCAAGGCGTTCTTCGGCTCGCTGCTCGGCACCCTGAACCACCTGGTGGTAGGCGACACAATCTGGCTTCAACGCTTTGCCAACCACCCGGCCGACTATGCCGCGCTGGCGCCGGTGCGCGACCTGCCGGCGCCGGCGGGCCTGGGGCAGATACTGTTCGCCGACCTCCGGGCGCTGTACGCGCATCGCCAATGGCTCGACCGGCTGATCCTCGACTGGGCCGCGTCCATCGGCGAGGCCGATCTGGATCATCTGCTCGCCTACCGCAACAGCAAGGGCGTGCCCGCACAGAAGCCGTTCTTCAGTCTGCTGATGCACTTCTTCAACCACCAGAGCCACCACCGCGGCCAGGTCACGACCCTGCTGGCCCAGGCGGGGGTCGATGTGGGCGTCACCGACCTGCTGGCGTTGATCGCCGATCGACCCGGCTAAGGGCTGCCCGAGCTGTTGCGGTTTGGGTGGAAGGCTGAGCGAGCCCTCGCTGAGGAGGATTGGCTGCTCGACTCAGAAGCGGTCGACCCGGTAGGGCCGCAAGTCGATAGGCGGGGTTTCCCCGGCCATCAGGCTGACCACCAGTTCCGCGCTGATCGCCGCCTGGGTCAGGCCCAGGTGCTGGTTGCCGAAGGCGAACAGCAACCGCGCATGCTGCGGGTGACGATCGATCACCGGCAGCGAGTCGGGCAGGGTGGGGCGGTGGCCCATCCACTCGCTGGTTTGCAGGGATGGATCGGCGAGTGCCGGAATCAGCGCCTGGCTGTGCCGGCGCAGGGTCTTGCCGCGCCGGCGGATCGGCTTCAGCCGCAGGCCACCCAGTTCGGTAAAGCCCACGGCGCGCAGGCCGGAGTCCAGCGGGCTGATGACGAAGCGCCGTTCCGCCGAGCCGATGGGCCGGTTGAGGCGGATGACCGGGCTGTCCAGGCTCAGGTGGTAACCGCGCTCCGCCTCCAGCGGCACCTCGATGCCGGTGCCCTGCAGCAGCTTCTTGCTCCAGGCACCGGCGCAGATCACCGCCCGGTCGACGCTCAACGCTGTACCGGCGATCTGCACGCGCACCTGCTGCGCATCGGCAGACAAGTGTTCGACGGCCTGCTGCACGAAGCAGCCGCCGCGCGCCTCGAACGCGGCGAACAGCTGGCGGCAGAGCTCATAGGGCTCGCGCACCTGGCAGGCCTCGGGAAAATACAGGGCATGCTTGACCGTACCGGCCAGCGCCGGCTCCAGTTGCGCCACGCGCGCGGCGTCGACCAACTCGCTGTGCACCCCCCATTGCTGCAGGTAGCGGGCGTGGGCCCTGGCCTCCTCGAGGCGCCCCGCCGATTCCCAGACCAGCAGGTAGCCGGATTGGCGCAGCTGTTGGCTGGCGCCTATGTCGGCCAGGCAGCGCCGCCAGGCCGGCAGCGCCGCCCGGTTGAGGGCGAGCAGACCGTCCCGCGAGCGCGCGACCTGAGCGGGGCGGGCGGCGGCGACGAAGCGCAGCAGCCAGGGCAGGCTGCGGTGCAGGTAGCCCAGCGGCAAGGCCAACGGCCCGTGCGGATCGAGCAACATGGCCAAGGCGCCGCGCAGGGTCTTGCCGCTGGACAGCGGGTCGATCAGTTCCGTGGCCAGGTAGCCGGCGTTGCCGAAGGAGGCGCCCTGGCCCGGCGCATCGCGGTCGATCAGGGTCACCCGGTAGCCCTGGCGCTGGGCTTGCAGGGCGGTGCACAGGCCGACCACGCCGGCGCCGACCACCGCGACGGTTTGGGCAGAAGCGCCAGGCTGAGGCGCGCGTGAGGATCGCATCAGGCCACTTCTTCTGCCGGGGAAGCCAGCGACGTGTCGGTAGCCGGGCGGGCAGCCGCACCCACCTGCTCGACCTCGGCGCGCTTGGAGAACCAGCCGGTCTGGGCGTAGAGGATGCCGATCAGCGGCGACAGCCAGCAGGCGAATGCCAGCGGCGCATAGAGCAGGTTGCTGTAGTCGCCGGACGCCACCGACAGCCCCAGGGTGCCGATGACGAAGGCGCCGCCGGCATTCCAGGGGATCAGTGGCGAGACCAGGGTGCCGCCTTCCTCGATGGCCCGCGACAGGTTGAGGCGGCTGTAGCCCAGGCGGTCGTACTCGGGGCCGTACATGCGCCCCGGCAGGGCGATCGACAGGTAGACGTCGCCGGACACCGCGTTGGTCGCGATCGAGGTCAGAATGGCGTTGGTTTGCAGGCCGCGAAAGCCACTGCTCAGGCGCATGATCGAGCTGACCACCGATTCCAGGCAGCGGGTGCGCTCGAGGGCGCCGCCAAAGGCCAGGGCGAACATCATCAAGGTGACCATCCAGGTCATCGAGGTCACGCCGCCGCGGTTGAGCAGGCTGTCGAGCGACTCGCTGCCGCTGCTGATCTTGAAGCCGCTGTGGGCGAAGGTCAGCAGCTGGTTGAGGTTGTAGTCGTAATTGATCAAGGCAACCAGGCCGCCGAGGGCGAAACCAGTGAACAGCGCCGGAATCGGCGCGACCTTGAAGAACGCCAGCGCCATGACCACCAGCAGCGGGATCAGCGCCAGCAAGCCGAGGTCGAAGTGGCTGCTCAAGCCTTCCTTGAACAGACGGATCTGCTCGAGCTGCGAGGCATCGACGCTGGCCTGGCCGCCCACCAGCAGATAGAGGGCGAAGGCGATGAGCATCGCCGGAATGGTGGTCGGCATCATGTTGCGGATGTGCTCGAACACGTTGGTTTCGGTCACCGCCGCCGCCAGGTTGGTGGTGTCCGACAGGGGCGAGACCTTGTCGCCGAAGAACGCGCCTGAGACCACCGCGCCGGCGATCCAGTACAGCGGAATGCCGAAGGCGGTGCCGATGCCCACCAGCGCCAGGCCGATGGTGCCGACCGTGGTCCAGCTCGAACCGATGGCCAGCGATACCACCGAGCAGAGCAGCATCGAGGCGGCGAGGAACCAGGCCGGGTCGATCAGCTCCAGGCCGTAGTAGATCAGCAGCGGTACGGTGCCGCTGGCGATCCAGGTGCTGACCAGCATGCCGACCAGGATCAGGGTGGCGATCGACGGCATCGCCACGTGCAGCACATGGAAGGCGCCGGACTCGATGTCCTTCCAGCGATAGCCTTGCGCCCAGCCCACCAGGCCGGTGATGGCGATGCCGATGGCCAGCGCGATGTGCGGGGTGAAATCGTTGTAGTAGAAGATCTGCAGGGCCAGCAGGCCGATGGTCAGGACAATTGGAATCAGGGCCAGCCAGAGGTTGGGCATGGCAATTGGGGGCGTGGCTTTATCCGTCATTCTCGGGACTCCGGATGATGAGCGACGGCCGTCCTCATCGTCTTGTTTTTGTTGGCGGGAGTAAAAAAGGGCACCCGTCGCCGGGTGCCCAAACAGGCGTTCGTTTCAGCCTTGATGGCGGTAGGCGAGAATCGCCGCGGCGAGGTCTTCGCGCGAATCGCCCACCGACTTGAACAGGGTCAGCGCTTGCTCGGGGTTGGCCAGGGCGGCGCGGCCGGCGTGCTGACCGCGGCACAGCTCGGCGAGTTCGGCGAGAATCTTGTCGGTGCCGATGGCGCCTTCGCGGATCGGCATGATCAGGTCGCCGGTCTCGCTCAGCGCCCCGGCGCGGGTGTCGACGAACACCGCGCAACGCTGCATGGCGAGGTTGTCGGTTTCGCGCATGTTGGGGGTGAAGCTGCCGACCAGGTCGAGGTGGGCGCCGGGTTTGAGCCAGTCGCCGAAGATCACCGGCTCGGTCGCCAGGGTCGCGCAGCTGATGATGTCGGCCGCGCCGGCGATCTGTTGCAACTGCTCGGTGCGGCACACCTGGGCGTCGATGTCGCTGGCCCGCAGTTCGGCCACCAGCGCCGCCGAGGCCGTCTCGTTGCGATCCCACACCTGCACGCGCTGGATCGGCCGCACGCTCATGTGCGCCGGAATCAGGCGGCGGCCCATGCGTCCGGCGCCGACCATCAGCAGAGTGCTGGCATCGGCGCGGGACAGCAGGCGCGAGGCCAGCGCCGAGGCCGCGGCGGTGCGTCGTGCGGTCAGCTCGTTGCCGTCCAGCAGCGCCAGCGGGCGACCGCTCTGGCCGCAGCTGAGCATGTAGTAGCTGCTCAGACCGGGCAGGTTACGCGCATTGTTGCCGGGGAATACATTGACCTGCTTGACGCCCAGGTACTCGCCTTCGATCCAGGCCGGCATCAGCAGCAGGGTGGCTGTCGGCTCGCCGGGCACGTTGAGCGCGTGGTGGTGACGAATCGGCGAGCAGACGTCGTCGCGAGCGAAGATGTCGCTCAGCGCCTCGATCAGACTGGCCCACGGCAGGGCGCTTTGTACCTGGTCGGCATTCAGTTGCATGGCGGTGTTTCCCGTTGCTAAGGTGTTTTGCCATGGTAATCACGTTGCCCCCTCTGCCATTGACCCTGCCGCTGGAGTTATATACCCAGGCTATGAATCGATCCCTTCCTCCAGCGGTTCAGGCGCAATGAACCGCAGCCAGGCCCGGCGTAATCTGATCGCGCGGCAGCGCGGCGAGCATTGCCACGACTATGCCCAGGTGCTGATCGGCTGGCGCGGGCGGATGGACTGCGAGTTCCAGGGCAACGCCGGCCGCCTGGCCAACGGCCGCGCCGCACTGGTACCGGCTTCGGCCGGGCATCTATATGCCGGCCTCAGCGAAGACAGCGAACTGCTGGTGATCGACGTGTCGCTGAACGACCCCTATATCCGGGCGCTGGAACAGGCCTGCGAGCTGAACTTCAGCCAGACGCTGTTCCAGCGCCCGGAGTTCGTTTGCCTGGATGCTGCCGCGCTGCCGCTGCTGGACTTCGCCGCCGGGCAGCTGCGGCGTGGCCTGGAACAGGGCGGCTCGGTGGTCAGCTACCAGTTGGTCTCGCTGTTCATGACCCAGCTGTGCCAGCTCTATTCATCGGCCGCCCCGTCGCCGCTGCGTGGCTCGCGACTGGCCGTCGCCGAGCTCGACCGGCTGATCGACCGGCGCCTGGCCGAGCCGCCCAGCAATGGCGAGCTGGCGGCGGCGATCAACCTCAGCGAGAGCCATTTCCATTGCCTGTTCCAGCGCCAGTTCGGCCTGACGCCGCAACAATACGTGATGAACCGGCGCATGCAGCGGGCGCAGTTCCTCCTGCTCAACAGCGCCATTTCGCTGGCGGCGGTGGCCGACGAAGTCGGCTTTGCCGATGCCTCCAGCTTCTCCCGGGCCTACAAGAGCCGCTTCAAGCAGACGCCGGGCTCCGCCCGCGCCATCCGGCCCCAGACCGCAACGGCGCCGGATCCGGGTTAACCCGCTGGTTGGCCGTGTGGGTAATCGGTTTATGTACCCTCGCGGATTCAAGCCTTGCGCGGGAGGCCCGACTTAGGGGCGAGTCTTTGCTAGCGAAAAGGGGGCGGACTGATTTATAGGGCAGGCTGGCCGCTCCTGGCATTCGTGCCCGACAGCCAACGACCCGATAGCAGCCAGTAACAACCGGCAGAAACCGGCCAGGAGCTGCTTCCTCAGCATCAATACCGTGGTCTGCCCCGGTTTTTCCGGTTTTTACAAAACCGAGGTAAAACATCGCTGGCGCCTCCAGCACCTCCATGGGCCGCGTTGCCTACTCTTCTGTTGCTAGCCGCACGAGCTGTGTCCAACCCGCACTAGCAGCTAGCGGTTAAGCCCGCCGCTGCGGTTGCCGGGGTCTCTCGGGGCAGTTTTAGCGTCAGCACTATCAGCAACACACCAACGCCGCTTATCGCGGCATATACCCCGGCAAAGCTGCCGCT
Organism: Pseudomonas sp. sp1636; assembly: GCF_030376615.1. Classification (GTDB taxonomy): domain Bacteria; phylum Pseudomonadota; class Gammaproteobacteria; order Pseudomonadales; family Pseudomonadaceae; genus Aquipseudomonas. Next base: position 10,353 of record NZ_JARRAB010000001.1, on the reverse strand, counting down.
GTGATTAGCCAGTAGTCCCGCGCCATAGTTGCCCAGCATGCCGCCAGAGCCTTGCATCACGTTGGCGATACCAAAGATGGAGACGGCCATGGCGCTGGATGATGCCAATTTGGAAACGTAAGCGGGAATAAGGCCGAAGATGGGGTAGAAGGCAGTAGAGAACAGCACCGCGGCGACCAAGGGCCAATAACCCGAGGGACTCACCACGAATATCAGTGCAGCCAGCACCACGCAGCCATATACCAGAAGCATCGCGGCGCGTAGCCCGATCCGATCCGAGAGCCAGCCGATTGCAAGCCCGGCGAACATGCCGACGAAACCGATCAACGCCCAGACCTGGGCACTGTATTGCACTCCAAAACCCAGCTCGGTGCGCAGATAAGACGAGAGGTAGGTCTGGAACGGAAAGGTAGCGAAACCTATCAAGAAATTCATCGACCAGATCAGTAACACCCAGGGTTTTATCAGTTCCAAGCGCAAGCTGGGTAAGGCGACATCTTCTGTCGCCGGTGCCGCGGCTACCGGCACGTTTTGGCCAAGCAAACCGCCCTTCTTGAACACCAGCAGCACCAGCACAGCCATCGCCACCGTGAGCAACCCTACCAACCACCAGACGCTGCGCCATTCCCCTTGCGGGACATAAAGGGGCACCAACAGGCTGTTGATCGCCACCCCATAGCTGGTTCCGCTGGATACCAGGCCCATGGCCAAGCCACGGTAACGGTAGGCGACCACACTAGCGATGACATCGACCATCGGCACAAAGACAGTCGCAGCAGTGCCTGCCAGCAGGGTCAGCAATACGCCTACCACAAAGATGTTGTTCGACAACGGGATCAGCAGCAACGCCAGGGCACACACCGTACCCGAAGCCACTATCATCCAGCCGCCGCCGATCTTGGGCGTCAGCCAGACCGCCAGCAGTGCGCCGAGCAGAAAACCCAGTTGCGCCGAAGCGGTGATGCTACCCACATAGGAAAAATCGAAACCAAAAGATGCCTGCATATCGGGGACGAGCTGGGCGAACAGATAGATTCCGAAGCCATATGTCGCCGCCACCAGGCCGGTTAGCAGCACTACAACCGCAGCATTTAAACGCATGGCGGGCACCTTTTGGCGGTCGGGAATGACAGAAGCGATTTAGCCGGCCGTTGAAAAACTACCTGCGTTGCCGATACGGCGTTAAAAACAGGCTCGGCTGCCTCGCCTAGGTTTTTCAACGGTCTGCTAGAGAGGCGCTGGAGCTGTGGTCATGCTGCCGTTGATGAGTAAAAGCACAGCCCCAGCCTTGACCCACTCAACTGCAGCGCGGCTAGTGTTCAACCCTCTGCTCGGGCCTAACTCTACTGAGCTGGCAATCCGAACGACCGATAAAAGCGCCCTCCATATTCCCTATAACGGCATGCTGTATGCCTATTTGCAGCTCAGGCGCGAAGCAACGGGCTGCCCGAAAAACGGCGAGGCACCAGGATCTCGATGCTGCTGAATGTCAGCTTTTGGCCGATTCTGTTGAAAAAGTCCCTTTGCGATTTTTGAATACGAAATAGCGTTGGCTACGTTGAAATCTGACTCGCTCAGAAGGCGGAGCTGCGTTGGTTTTTACGTAGCAACGCCAAAATTGAGTGATTTTTGAGCTGCCGAAAAGCAGCTCCCTCGGAGACCGACTTTTTCAACAGAATCGACCCATTGCGGACAGTCAGACTAGGCAAAATATCAGTCCTTATTTTCCAATTCTGAGGATCAGCGAAGGTGTTGGTGCGTCTCAGAAAATGGAAGCCGTACGCTAACCCGTTCAGCAGCATCCTCGCTGCTGCTGAATTGGCGGACATGGCACAGAGCCGAACGAACAGAAAACACAGCAGTGGCCCGCTTGCGGTCGTAGCAACGTCTTACAGTTCAGGCATTCGTAGTAGAACTGGCATGCATCTGTGGGCATGGTTTCCAGTTGGGCATAACCGCAGTGCGGACAAGTTAATACCGATTCGAGGGTTATGGCACGCATTGCCGCCTCACTTGTGCACTGTGGAGGGATAACCCGCGTTCGTAGTCGCTGTGGTCATCGCCTCGGAGTTTGTTTTATCCGGGTCGAACGTGACGGTGGCCGTTTTCTCAACGAAATCGACTTTGACATCACTCACTCCGGGCACCTTTTCTAGTGATTTTTTGACCGTGATCGGGCAGACCGCGCAGGTCATCTTCCGCACGTCGAGCGTAATGGTTTCCGGTGAAGCCGCCAGCGTCATGAGAGGCAAGACGACGAGCACAGCCAGTAGCAATTTGCGCATGGTGAGTCTCCTTCAATAGAACAGTGGGGCGATCCACGGCACGACCAGCAGACCCAGTAGCAGCCCGGTTACGATCCAGAATACGAGCCGCTGCCGAGTGGTCGTGCGCGGATCTGCACAGGCCGTGTCTGCTGCACACACCTGCGGCATCAGGTAGAGCTTGCGGAAAGCCAGCCCGAGAAACAGCAGAGTCAGACCGATGAAGTAAGGTCGATATGGTTCCATCGCCGTCAAGCTGCCGATCCACGTACCGCTGATACCAAGCGCCAACAGTACGAGCGGTCCGACACAACACACTGATGCACCAATGGCGGCCAATGCACTCGCGATAAGCGATCCTTTACTGGTGAGCTGAGTCATCGCGATCTCCTTGAACCTATCTAGCCAAGCGTTACTCTAAATCCTGTACCTGAGTACGGAGTCAAGGGAGTTGTGATGGCGACAGCGCTGACTATCGGCAAGCTGGCGGAAGCTGCCGGGGTGAACATCGAGACGATTCGCTATTACCAGCGGCGCGGCCTTCTGGATGAGCCACCAAAACCGCTCGGTGGTTATCGGCGCTATCTACCTGAGCAGATCAAGCGGGTGCGCTTCATCAAACGAGCACAGGCGCTTGGCTTCACGCTGGATGAGGTGGGCGCGCTGCTGACGCTAGATGCTGCGTGCACTTGTGTTGAGACGCGCGCACTGGCTGTGCGGAAGATGACTCTGATTCAGCAAAAGATGGACGATCTTGCGGCCATGCAGAAGGTACTTGGCGGACTCGTACAGCAATGTGATGTGGGCGATGGCGGGGCCGCTTGCCCTATCATCAATGCACTAGCTGGGGATTGAACCCAGCTGGATGTCGCCACGCTAAGTCGGCAATCCGTGAAGCGACGTAATAAGCCCGCTGCCGATCACGACCGTCTGCTTCTGGCCCAGGTTGTGTGCAAACGTTTTAGAGCGAGTTTGACAGTCAGAATCGCACCGAAAAACGCGCTCCTATGCAAATTCTAGGGCTGCTGACCAACCAAACTACGTAGCAACGCAGACTTCAAAACGGTGTCTGCGTTTTTACACAGCCTCGGCCGTTGCCAGCCATTCATGCTCTGCAGTCCGATCCCGGCCTGGCGGTGGCGCGCCAAGAGCACTCCAGTTCTTCGGTTCATCGCCAACATGTACCGGCTGGCCTTGGCGGTGCGCAGCGCGCCGTGTGGGTCGGCATCGGCGCGTTGGACACGGCGGCATGGGACTGCGCCGTTCTCGACGAGGTAGCCAGCGTCGGTGGCTGGCCTGCCTGAAGCGGAGCCGCGCGGGGCGAGCGGGTTCAAGCCGGTGTCCGTCGTGCCGGTTTGTTGCCGGCGCCGGCCATGGAACCTTGGGCTTGCGAGGCACAAGCGCGCACTCCGCTATCCTACGAACAGTGGGTATTTGCCAGGAGACCGAACCATGAGCCACAAGTACCAGGTTCTGCTGCACTCGATTTTCCAGGGGCCGTTGCCTGGCAACGTCCACTGGCGGGAGGTCGAGTCATTGCTGCATCACCTCGGCGCGACGGTCGAGCCGATTCTCGGGGCGCGCTTTCGCGTGCTGTTGAACCAGCACGAGTTCTTTCTGCATCACCCGCATCACAGCAATGTGTGCAGCAAGCAGGAAATCAAACACCTGCGCGAATGCCTGCTCGGCGCCGGTATCACCCCGGCGGCCTATGACGAGCAGTTCGGCTGAGCAGGCGTTGGCTGGCATCGCTGGCGGCGGGAAACAAGCATGGCGCATGGCTTGATGATGATCGGCGTGGCGCGGTTGCCGCTCGGTGGCGCGCTGCGCAGCCTGGCTGCGCTGCTGGTTCGCCCGCTCGCCGGGCGATAGGCGTATCGAGTCGCCCCACAGCCAGGCCTGTTTCAGCGGCCAAAGCCGCTGGCTATCCGGCTGCTCCAGCCAGCGGCAATTCGAACGCCTGTTCGCCGTTAGTTCCCCGCCTGGAGTTTTTCGCAAAAACTCCAGAGCTTTCTGCAAGAAGCGGCCATGGCTATGCCACTAAATTCCCCCTCCACTGTGTGCCGTGCGTGGTTGGCATGGCGTATTGGCCTGATCCGCACATCTGCGCTAGACCCATAGCAGTGATACCCACAACAACAGTCTCCATAAGAGGATGGGCGTGATGTTTAAAGCCAGTCACGTCTTGCAGGACGAGTTCCTTAACCGGATCTCGACCGCCAAGGCCGCCGATTTTTTCCCTGTCATCAGCGCCAACTACAGCGTTGACGAGGCAGCCTATCTTACTGAGCTTCTCAAGCTCGCCGACCCCGGCGACCCCGGCGACGCCGGCATCGAGGCTATCCGCCGCAATGCCCGCACGTTGATCGAAGACGTGCGTAGCCGGGACAATGCCGTCGATACCCTCGACGCACTGCTTCGTCAGTACAGCCTCGACACCCAGGAAGGGCTGATGCTCATGTGCCTGGCCGAGGCTTTGCTGCGCGTGCCGGACGCGGTTACCGCCGACGCGCTGATCCGCGACAAATTGAGCGCCGCCGAGTGGGAACGCCACCTCGGCAAGAGCGATAACGTGCTGGTCAACTTCGCGGCCTGGGGCCTGGTGATGACCGGCAAGGTGGTCGATCCGGACGCCGCCGATGGCCGCCCGAAGAAGGTCATTGGCCGCCTGATCAAGCGCTCCGGCGAGCCGGTGATTCGCGCCGCGATGAACCAGGCGATGAAGCTGATGGGCAAGCAGTTCGTGCTCGGCCGCAACATTGCCGAAGCGCTGAAGAACGGTCGTTCCGAGCGCCAGAAGGGCTACACCTACTCCTTCGACATGCTCGGCGAGGCGGCGCTGACCGCCGCCGACGCCGAGAAGTACATGGCCGACTACCGCCTGGCCATCGACACCGTGGGTGCCGAGGCGCAGGTCGGCCCGGGGCCGAAACCGTCGATCTCGATCAAGTTGTCGGCGCTGCATCCGCGTTATGAAGTGGCCCAGCGCGAGCGCGTGTTGACCGAGCTGTTCGCCAATGTGCGCGAGCTGGCCGTGCGGGCGCGCAAGTTGGGCGTCGGTATCTCGGTGGACGCCGAGGAAGCCGACCGCCTGGAGCTGTCGCTGGAGCTCTATGAAAAATTGATGCGCGACCCGGCCATCGCCGGTTGGGGCGAGTTCGGCCTGGTGGTGCAGGCCTATTCCAAGCGCTGCCTGCCGGTGCTGGTGTGGCTGTGCCTGCTGGGCAAGGAGCTCGGTGCCAAGATGCCGCTGCGTCTGGTCAAGGGCGCCTACTGGGACACCGAGATCAAGCAGTGCCAGGTGCAGGGGCTGGACGGCTACCCGGTGTTCACCCGCAAGGAAGGCACCGATACCTCCTACCTGGCCTGCGCCCGCTTCCTGCTGTCGGACTTCGCCCGCGGCGTGATCTACCCGCAGTTCGCCAGCCATAACGCGCATACCGTCAGCTGCATCCTGTCGATGGCCGCCGAGTGCCAGCAGCCGCGCGAGTTCGAATTCCAGCGCCTGCATGGCATGGGCGACGCGCTGTACGACACCGTGCTGGAGAAGCATGGCAAGACCGTGCGCATCTATGCGCCAGTCGGTGCGCACAAGGATTTGCTGCCGTATCTGGTGCGCCGCCTACTGGAGAACGGCGCGAACTCCTCGTTCGTCCACCAGTTGGTCGACCCGAATACGCCGATCGAGTCACTTCTCGATCATCCGGTGACGCAACTGTGCAAGTTTAAAACCCTCGGTAATGACAAAATCCCCCTTCCGCCTGCACTGTTCGGCGCTGCGCGGAAAAACTCCCAAGGCCTCAACATGAACATCCAGCACTCTCTCGCTGAGCTCGAGCTCGCCTATCAGCCCCATCTCAATCGTCAATGGCAGGCCGCGCCGGTGATCAACGGGCAGTCGCTGCCCGGCACCGCGCAGGACGTGTATTGCCCGTATGAGTTGAGCAAGCTGGTCGGCAGCGCCCAGTTCGCCAGCGCCGCCCAGGCCGCTCAGGCGCTGGACGGGTTGAGCGCCGCCTGGCCGCGCTGGAATGCCACGCCGGTCGACAGCCGTGCGAGCATCCTCGAGCGCCTGGCCGATTTGCTCGAGGCCAATCGCGGCGAGCTGATGGCGCTGTGCACCGTGGAGGCCGGCAAATCGATGCAGGACGGCATCGACGAAGTGCGCGAGGCGGTGGATTTCTGCCGTTACTATGCCCAACAGGCGCGCCTGCGTCTGGGCCGCGAAGAGCTCAAGGGGCCGACCGGCGAGCGCAACGAACTGTTCCACGAAGGCCGTGGCATCTTCGTCTGCGTCAGCCCGTGGAACTTCCCGCTGGCCATCTACCTGGGCCAGATCGCCGCCGCGCTGGTGGCCGGTAACTGTGTGCTGGCCAAGCCGGCCGAGCAGACCAGCCTGATCGCCGCGCGCGCACTGCAACTGATGTTCGAAGCCGGCCTGCCGGTGGACGTGATCGCCTTCCTGCCGGGCGATGGCGCCACCCTGGGCGGCGTGTTCTGCCGCGATGCCCGGGTCGCCGGCGTGTGCTTCACCGGTTCGACCGACACCGCGCGGATCATCAACCGCCAACTGGCCGAGAAGGCCGGCCCGATCGCCGCACTGATCGCCGAGACCGGCGGGCAGAACGCGATGATCGTCGACTCCACCGCGTTGCCGGAACAAGTGATCAAGGATGCCGTGCAGTCGGCCTTCACCAGCGCCGGCCAGCGTTGCTCGGCCCTGCGCGTGCTCTACGTGCAGGCCGATATCGCCGAGCGCGTGCTGGATCTGCTCAAGGGGGCGATGGCCGAACTGAAAGTCGGCCCGACCCACCTGCGCGAAAGCGATGTCGGCCCGGTGATCGATGCCGAAGCCAAGGCGGGCCTGGACGCGCATATCGCCCAGTTCAAGGGCGAGGGCAAGCTGATTGCCGAAACGGCATTGCCGGCTGGCTTGAACGGTCACTTCGTCGCTCCGGTGGCCTTCGAGATCGGCGGCATCGCCGAGCTGAAGAAAGAAAACTTCGGCCCTATCCTGCACATCGTGCGTTACCAGGCCAGCGAGCTGGAGCAAGTGGTCGCTGCGATCAACGCCACCGGCTACGGCCTGACCCTTGGCGTGCATAGCCGCAACGAGGAAACCGCCGCGCGCATCGAGGCGCTGGCGCGCGTCGGCAACCTCTACGTCAACCGCAACCAGATCGGTGCCGTGGTCGGTGTGCAGCCGTTCGGCGGTTGCGGTCTGTCCGGCACCGGACCGAAAGCCGGCGGGCCGAGCTACCTGCTGCGCTTCGTCAACGAACGCACCACCTCGGTCAACACCACGGCGGTGGGCGGCAACGCCTCCCTGCTGTCGCTGGGCGACGAGGACTGAGTTCATCGAGGGCAGGCTCACAAGGCCTGCCACCGCCTCCGGCCGGGTTAGCAGGCGTGCACCGGGTTGGTGGTTTCAAGGCAGTGGCCGTATACGGCGGCCGCTTAAAATTAGAGTCACGGCCCGAGCCGTGCGAATACGAGAACAACAAGATGAGTGAGCAGAACGTTTTTGTTGTAGGGGTGACCTTCGTGGTCTACCTGGTACTGATGCTGTGGTTGGGCCTGGTGGCCTACCGGCGTACCAGCAACTTGTCCGACTACATCCTCGGCGGCCGTTCCATTGGCCCGACCACCGCCGCGCTGTCGGCGGGTGCTTCCGATATGAGTGGCTGGCTGCTGCTGGGTTTGCCGGGCTATGCCCTGGCCGCCGGTTTCGAAGCCACCTGGATCGCTGCTGGCCTGCTGGCCGGCACCTGGCTGAACTGGTTGTTCGTCGCCCAGCGTCTGCGGGTGTACTCGCACACGGCCAATGATTCGGTGACCATGCCGTCTTACTTCGAAAACCGCTTCAACGACAAATCCCGCGCCCTGCGCGTGGTGTCGGCGCTGATCATCCTGACCTTCTTCCTGTTCTACACCAGCTCCGGTCTGGTGGCGTCTGGCAAGCTGTTCGAAACCGTGTTCGGTTTCGACTACCAGATCGCCGTGGTGGTCGGCACCCTGGCGGTGGTGTCCTACACCCTGTTCGGCGGCTTCCTCGCGGTGGCCTGGACCGACGTGGTGCAAGGCCTGCTGATGGCGGCCGCGTTGGTGCTGGTGCCGGTGTTTGCGCTCAACGCCGTAGGCGGTGTCGAAGCCGCGCACCTGGCGATAGCCACGAAAAACCCGGAATTGCTGACCTTCTTCAACGATGTCAAGGGTCAGCCGCTGGGCATCATCGCGATCCTTTCGCTGCTCGGTTGGGGCCTGGGCTACTTCGGCCAGCCGCACATCCTGGCGCGTTTCAAGGCGATCTCCAATGACAAGGACATGCCGACTGCCCGTCGCATTGCCGTCAGCTGGACGGCTCTGACCCTGATTGCCGCACTGGCCATCGGCTGGATTGGCGTCGGCTTCCTGGAAACCGACCTGGGCGACGCCGAAACCGTATTCATGGTGCTGGTCAACAGCCTGTTCCACCCGGTAGTGGCCGGTATCCTGATGGCCGCCGTACTGGCTGCGATCATGTCCACCGCCGACTCGCAGTTGCTGGTCAGCTCCTCGGCTCTGGCCGAAGACTTCTACAAGGCCATCCTCAAGAAGCACGCCAGCGATAGCGAACTGGTTTGGGTGGGCCGTGGCGCCGTGGTGCTGATTGCGCTCATCGCCCTGGTGCTGGCCATGAACCCGGACAACACCGTACTGGGCCTGGTGTCCTACGCCTGGGCCGGCTTCGGCGCCGCCTTCGGTCCGGCCATCCTGCTGTCGCTGTACTGGAAGCGGATGAACCGCAACGGCGCCCTGGCCGGTATCGTCCTCGGCGGTTTGACCGTGGTGGTCTGGAAGCAGCTGTCCGGCGGTATCTTCGACCTGTACGAGATCATCCCCGGCTTCATCCTGGCGACCCTGGCCATCATCGTCGTCAGCCTGCTGAGCAAGGAGCCGGAAGCGGCCCTGCAAGCCCAGTTCGACGAGGTCGCGCGCAAGCTGGCCTGATGAGTTTCATCCCCGCCTGCAGCCGGTCGTCTGCAGGCGGGGCGCCCGAGTCAGGATTTCACTGCTGATGCCCGGCTCGGGCCCCACGACGACCCGATAGTGCTTTGCCGGCCCCCACCCCGTTGTGTGGGGCCGGTTTTTTTTGCCTGTGCGGATCAGTGGTCATGCGGGGGATGCCGTGAGCTGCTATTCCTAGCAAGGCACGTTGGCGCGGTGGGGCAGCGGCCTCAGTCCGCACCGTGGCGGGCAAGCAACAGGCTCAAGCGATTGATGGTCGATTCGCGGATTTGGAAGAATGGCGGCCCTCTTCCAGGTAATCGCTGTCGACTCTGTGACCGCCATTCGGCAACCCTAACAAGGGGTGTAATCATGGCAACTTTCATTTCGCTGGTTAACTTCACCGATCAGGGCATCCGGGCGGTTCAAGACTCACCGGATCGTTTTCAGGCATTCAAGGCGTTGGGCGAAAAGGCGGGCGTAACGGTCAAGGCCGTCTACTGGACCGTCGGCAATTACGACCTGGTGCTGGTTGTCGAGGGGGACGAGGCCGCCGCCACCGCCCTGCTGTTGAAAGTCGGCTCGCTGGGCAATACGCGCACGCAGACGCTGCGCGGCTTCTCGGAGCAAGAGATCCGCAAGATCATCGGCAGCATGCCTTAGAACCTGATCCTGCCTGCATGGTTTGCCATAGCTGCAGGCGCTTCGCTTGTGTTGTAGCGGCCCACGGCCTGGCTGATGGGCCGTTTTTTTTGGTTCTTCGCATTTCTGTGGGGACGTTGAGCTTGACACCGGACTGGCAAGTTTGTGCGTCTCTGCCGAAGACTTGGCATGGCCCGTTAACGCGTGTGCTGGACGTTTGGGTTGCGCCCCTCACGGGCGCCACACCTTTCTTGCTTGCCCAAGAAAGGTGTGCCAAAGAAGGGCACCCGGCATCCGGGTTTCGCTGCGCGAAACTCCCCTCGCTCCGGCGCCGCTCCGGGGGCCGGCTTACAAGGGCCATCCCTGGCCCATTAAGCCTCTCGCCGCATCCATGCGGCTCGTCCCCCTACGCAACACCTGCACTCGGCCTCCTGGCGGGACTGGGACGCGAGCTTGCAGA